>CAZGEG010000040.1:0-17741 GCA_964524835.1 uncultured Geobacter sp. | reverse complement strand
TGTGTTACAAATGGTATGAATTAATTTATTTAAGTAGTCGTCACGGAGTCAGGTAATAGATGATTTAGACGCAACTTTTCAAAATACAGATGGAGAATGTTTGTCATTAGGTACTTTCTTTTCAGCCTGTCGCTATCTCACTCAAGATATTCAAGGTATAAATTTTCGTGTAACTATGCGGAGTGATGTTTGGCCTATAATCAGACGATATGACGAGGCATCAGATAAGACAGAACAATACATGTATGAAATTCATTGGGATAATGAAGATTTTAGAAAACTACTTTCCCGTCGAATATTATCTGAATCTATAGAGTCCAAATTTGACTTGCCAGAGAGACATCAAAAAGATAGTGATGAAAAATATGAGGAGAGAATTATTTCGATGATCTTCGAGCCCAAAATGCCATGGGGACAAAAAGATATTTATACTTATAAAGTTATTCATACCTTATCTTATTTCAGACCAAGATGGGCGATACAGCTATGTAAATTAGCTCAAAAGAATGCAAGTAGGTGGGATAGATCAAAAATAATAAAGCAAGATATTGATGATGTATGGGGTGAGTATGGGAAAAAAAGGATATCTGATTTGGTTTCCGAGCATAAACATCAATGCAATGACATAGAAGAATTAATTAATGCTTTTAGAGGAGCAGATAGGTTGTTAACTCGCGATCAACTATGTTCACATATTCAAAGGCATATATTAAATCATATGAATGTAATAATTGAAGGTAAAGCCCGTACTTCTTCTATTGAGATAGCACACTTTTTGTTTAGGGTAGGATTTATTGTTGCGAGATCAGATGAGGATGAAAATGGATATACACACTATCATTTCTCTGACATGCCAGATTTTCTTTCGTCGCGTACTAACGCTGATTTTAATGTTAAATGGGAGATTCATCCTTGCTACAGAGAAGCGCTGGACATTAAAAAAGTTAATCGATCTCAGCGTATTAAAAGAGGGTTTCTATCTGAAAGCTAATTGTGAACTTTCTTGTACCTAACTTTCATTAGAGTTGGGGGAGCCAGCAAGAAAAGTAAGAATGAAGCTATCATTATTCCGGTTATATTGAGGTGGATTTGAATGGACATTACTGGACTTTAGAAGGTGAGGTTTAGTAGCTAACTATATAATATTAATGTACGTTATGGCTTTTATCGGCTGTTTTCGAATCTCGTTTCCCGCTCCAATAAAAACAAAGGGTTAGGCAATATGCCTAGCCCTTTTGGTTTTTACGGGGTTCCTTTTTAAAACTAGACTGTGAAATCCCTGATCTCTAATACAACTCCAGTTTACCTCCATGCATTTCCCCTTGTCTCTCTCAATATTTTCAAAACATTTACCCGACCGCAATATGTATGTAACCTGACAATGCTACGATGCCTTCCAGCCCCGGTAAACGGGATAAGTATGTTCACGAAAATATTATCTGCAAAAAAAGCTGCAGAAATATTTTCTAACATACTAAACAACCTCGGGAGGTCATATGAGCGACAAGTCGACAAAGCTTCGTGCAGTCAAGGACAGCAGTCATGTAGTAACTGCCATTACTGCAGCTGCTGGTTTCATGCGGGGCATCTCCATCAAACGCTTTGTCCCCAGGCTTCGTCGCCGCGAATTTGACGTTATTGGGCGGAACCGGGACTCTCATCGCATGCGCTGTCAGATATTCCGGGAAAAAGGGGCCGGCAATGTACCGACAATCGTGCTGGGCGGTTTTGTACCGGACGCAACCGAGACCGTCGAGTTTCAGCGCAAACTGCTGCGTCAGCATGGTTCTGTCTACTACGTAAATTATGGACGTAACGGCTTTTGCCAGGAGATGTTTACTGCACAGTTAACCGATCTGATCGAATCACTGGTGCTTAAAGGGCAAAAACCTCTGATAATGGGAGTCAGCTTTGGTTGCGGCCTGCTCACAAACTTCCTGAGACAGGCTGATGAACGGGTTCATGAAAACGTGCGGGGTCTCATTCTGGTAAGTCCGGTCATCACTACCGACGACCTGATCAGGCCGGCCGTGCAAAAACGTGACGGCGTACGAATACTGGAGAGTAACCTCAAGAAAATCGTGGCTGCCGACCCGGACAATGAAACGGATATTTCAAAGCACATCGAACGTTCACGCCGCTGTTTTCAGGCCCTTTTCAATTCAGGGGCAGAGAACAGGACCCTCAGCGTCCGACACCTTGCCATCAGAAAGAAAATAAACGACGTTATCGAATACACATCGGCGCGGGGTGGCTTTGAACGCGTAGTTGCACTCAGGGACTTCAGATTCCCGTTATTTTCCAGATCGCTCTTTTCCGGCCCGGTGCTGACGCTGCTGGCTGAAAACGAATCCGATATTCTGGTGCCATCGTCACCGACCTTGAAGCTGTTCAGCGAGCCGTCACTTTACAGCAGGTTATTTCCATCCTGCATAGTTAAGACGGTAAGATCCCATATAGCCGGTGACGGGGTTGCCCATGCTTCGCTCATTTTTCATCACGAAGCATACAACACACTGCTGGAAAGCTGGTATGACAAACTCCTCTATCCACGGCTCAAGTTGGCGGTTTAGATGGGTATCCTGGCAAGAATACAGAAAACCGGAGTTCTGCAGAGTCTATTGCAGACCCAGGCGGTCAAGCGGGCCGGGCAATGTAACCTGCGGGATCCGTTGGCATCCCAACGGACAATATTTCGGGAGTTGCTTGAAACTGCAGCGACTACCCAGTTCGGCAGGGACAATATGTTTGCCCGTGTACACGGCACATCGTTTGAAATAGCGTATCGCTATTACAAAAGTCGGGTGCCGATCCGTTCCTACCAGGAATTTGTGACGGACTATTATTATCATAATCAACCGACATCATCGGTCGGGCGCTCAGTTCCGAATCTGGATAACATCACCTGGCCCGGCGCCATCAAGATGTTCTGTGAGACATCCGGAACGACCGCACCGACCAAATTCATCCCCTTCTCAACCGAGATGTTTGCAGAGAACCGTCGGGCAGCTCTCGACATGATGGCCTGCTATCTGGCTGCACATCCGGAATCACAGCTTCTGAACGGCAAAATTCTCTACATGTCCGGATCAACGAGCTTGACCAGGGTGAGGCGCGGAGTCTGGTCCGGAGACATGAGCGCTCTGACGCTTCGTTTCCGCCCCTGGTATCTGACACCGTTCGTGGAACCGAAAGCGGAGATATCCTCTCTCCCGTGGGATGAAAAGCTGCAGGCAATGGCTGAACTGCTGCTGAACGACGGCAGTATCCGCGTGATATCCGGCGTGCCGCCCTGGATCATCCTGCTGCTGAAACGCTGCGTGGAGATTGGCGGTAAGCCGCTTGGGGAACTGGTGCCGAATCTGGAGCTGATCATCCACGGCGGCACCAGCTTATCGCCCTATCGAAACGAATTTGAGAGCCTCTTCGGCGGGAACCTGCCCAATCTGCTGGAACTGCTTCCCTCTTCAGAAGCCTTCATGGCATTCCAGCAACCGGGCGAAACGCAGATGCGTTTAACGCCATACTATGGTGTTTTTTTCGAGTTTGTCCGTTTTGAAGATCTGGACGGGCAGGGCAAACCGGCGCCGTATGCGGATGCCGTCCCTCTCGAAGACGTTGAAGTCGGGCAGCGCTATGCCGTTATCCTCAGCACCTGCTCCGGGCTGTGGCGGTACCATATTGGTGACACGATCCGCTTCACTTCCACATCTCCCCATTTTATCGAGTTCACCGGCCGGGACCGCTTTCTGGACAAGCTGGAGGAAAAGGTCACCCAGGGTGAGGTCGAGCAGGCGGTTGCCACCCTTAACCGGAACGGGCAGTGGAATATACGCGAGTTCATGGTCGGCGCTGACGTATCCACCCGGCGCCATCAGTGGGTTCTGGCGGTGCAGGACGGAGGTCAGGATGTTGATGATGCAGCACGGTTACTGGATGAAACCCTGTGCGGTCTGAACGCCGACTACGGCACGTTCAGGAGCCAGGGGCGCATCAACGCACCGGATGTGCTGCTGGTTCCGGAGGACGGCATTTATCTCTGGTCGCAGGTGGAACGGGGCAAGCTGGGTGGGCAGACGAAAATTCCGCATATCGATCCGACCCCGGATTCTTCAATGATAGAAAGCCTGCGTAGTTTCCATGTCCACTCATGCTATTAACTAGTTTCCGGACGGAAACTAGCTAAGATGGAGCGAATCGGCGATTACTCCTCTAATGTTACAATCAGGTAAAAGTTCTGTTGCCGGCATTACATTATCGGCAAACTGGTCTATACTGAACTCCATTACTACGACGTTTTGGGGGGATACCATGATTTTGTATGTTATGCGGCACGCCGAAGCGGTAGAGGCAAACGACACGTTGCAGGATGAATGGCGATACCTGACTGACAAGGGGAGAGCGATGGCTGAGAAAATCTGCTCGGCAGTTGCCAAAATCGGTCCCAAGCCGCGGTTGACCATCACCAGCCCATTGACCCGGGCGGTACAGACAGCCGAGATCGCGGCTCAAAAAGCCTGCCGTAAAAATGTGGTCGTCGCCAGCGGGCTTCTCCTGCCGGGAGCTGACGCCAGTGAGCTGGTTGCCCACCTGAAGGGGTGCAAGGACTCCAAGCGGGTCATGCTGGTTGGCCACGAACCGCAGCTAGGTTCGCTGGTTGCTTCGCTGCTCGGACGGGAAGAGGGGTCGATCTCGCTGAAAAAAGGGGCCTGCGTAACATTGAAGTTCGACCCTGAAAGTGCTGACAAACCGGCCGGCTTTCTCGGGTATCTGGCACCAGGCAAGAAAAGGACCACTTCGTTTAAAAAGGCCTTTCCTCAGCAAGCAGCCTGAACTGATGTCACCAAAGCCTGCACGATCATGGCCTGACTCGGCTACCATTCTGGAACGCTCCCGAGGCGTCTTCTTTGCCCAATGGGAAGAGCTGCTCCGGTTGCGCCGCGCTGTCATGAAAACATCCGACCTGGATGACATCCATGACCTGAGGGTCGCATCGCGCCGTTTCAGGGCTGCCCTGGAACTGTTTTATCCGTTTACGCCGAACGGTTTAAAAAGGGAATTGAAGAAAAACGTCCGTGCATTAACACGGGTACTGGGCGGTCTGCGCAATATCGACGAAGCTCTGCTTTTCTTCCAGTCACGGGTCACGACCGGCATTTCGTCCGAAAGCAGGCTCTGCCGCAAACTTGCCGGGCAGCGTTCCAGGGAACTGAAGCGGATAGAGAAGTCGCTCAAGGCATTTAACCAGCGTACCCTCGACCGGACTGTGCGAAGTATCGTTGCGGGACTGAATGTTGATTCCATAACAGAACGTCATAACGTCTCCCTCATGGCGTATTTTTCTGATGTTTCCATCGGATTGTATCAGCCGATACACCAGCTTCTTGCGGTTGCGACAGTGCCCGAACATCGCGCTTCCCGCCACGACCTCCGTATCGCCATCAAGAAATGGCGCTATTTTCTGGAGGTTCTCGCGCCGATTCTGAACCGTGAATACGATCCTGTTCTGGAAATGATCAAAGAGTACCAGTCAATCCTGGGGAAGATGAATGACATTGCCGAGTTTGAACTGCTGCTCGGGAAAATCCGCCTTCCCCCGACAGATCAGGACTGTTTCGAAGCGACCCTCAGGGCAGAGGATGCCCGCCTGCTGGAAAGCTTCACGGAACTCATCGAGCTGAAAGCGCTCCCCTATACCTTTCTCATATAAGAGGCCTCATGAAAAAATCGCGCATCGCCGCTATCGATATCGGCACCAACTCCATACGCTGCATCATTGCAGAAGCCTCCATTGATGGCACCTTCAAGATACTGGATGATGAAAAGGCAACGGTACGACTGGGGGAGCGGCTGGCCATGACCGGGGTGATCTCTGATGAGGCTTCGAAGCGTGCCTTTGAAACCATCCAGCGGTTTCAAAAACTCCTGGCCGGAATGAATGTCGAAGCGGTCGAGGCGGTTGCCACCAGCGCCGTCAGAATCGCAGCCAACGGCAAAGAGCTGGTTGCACAGCTTTCGGAAGAGTTGGGACACCCGATCACGATCATATCCGGTGAAGAAGAAGCCGAACTGACGTCAACATCGGCTCTGGCCAACTTTGATATGTACGGGAAACGCTTCGCCATGGTCGATATCGGCGGAGGAAGTGTCGAGATAGTAACGGCGTACGGGAACCATGTGGAAGAATTCTATTCCCTCGACCTGGGTGCGGTTGTCATGACCGACCGCTTTCTGACCAGCGACCCGATAGCTGAGAACGAACTGCGGAAGCTTCAGCGTCATATCAGGGAAAATCTCAAACGCATCTTCACCGGTAAAAAAATATCCGTTGATTCATTGATCGGCTCCGGCGGGACTCTGACGGCGATCGGCTGCATGGCCATGCAGATGCGCAAGGACAACTACGTCTCCATACATGGGTCCGAGGTGCTCCGTGCCGAAGTTGTCCACCTGCTGGCCATGCTGATCCACAGGGATCTGAAAGGGCGCCGGACTATTCCGGGACTTAACCAGGACCGGGCAGACATCATAGTGGCGGGTGTGGTTCTGGTCGATGAACTGATGCGATTCTTTGACGCCAACCGGGTATTGGTCAATGAACGGGGAATCCGCGAGGGTCTGCTCATCAGGGCGATGAAACGGCTGGGGATTGCATCCGGAAACAGCCATCCGCCGACGTGGAAAGATGCAATAAAAGATTTTGCCCGTTCCTGTCACGTTGACGAAGCGCATGCCCTGCATGTAGCAGGCATGTCGCTCTCAATATTTGATGATCTGGCGCTTCCCTTCGGGTTAAAGGCGTCTGAGAGGAAGCTCCTCGAAGCGGCGGCTATCCTCCACGACAGCGGATATTTCATCAGCTACGGCAGCCATCACAAGCATTCCTACCATCTGATCCGCCACGCCGAGCTGTTTGGTTTTACCCCGCGTGAGCGGGAGTTGATAGCACAGATTGCGCGCTATCACCGGAAATCACTCCCCAAACGGAAACATGACGCTTTCCTGGCTCTGAAGGGGAGGGACCAGGAGACAGTGGCCCGCCTGGGGGGCATCCTGCGCCTGGCTGACGGGCTCGACCGTCGCAGGAATGGTTTGATCCAGGAAGTTTCCTGCCTGTTCGGCGGCACTACCATAACGATCGCCGTAACGGCGACGGAAGACGTTTCAGTGGAAATATTCGGTGCCAACGCCAAGAAAGACCTTTTTGAAAAAGCCTTCGGCAGCACGGTCATCTTTGCCACGTCATGATCATATCCATTTGATTATACCCCGCCTGTTCTCGTGTCACCATCAAACCGACACAATCTTTTTGCCTACTTGTAACGTCTCCCCTCCACAAATCGATGTATTATATCGGACCGTAACCACTGATCTGCCGGCGTGCATGTAATGTGCAGTGTTACTGAGGAGTGCTACCCGTATGTCTATAACAACCAGCAGAGTCTTTTTCTCGCTTGAGCAGAAACTGTCCCCGGCCAGGATTGTGCTGCTCTACGCGGTTATCGGGGTTGGATGGATCCTGTTCTCGGATACCGCGACAGCGTGGCTCGTGAAGGACCTGAGACAGTTCGAACATCTTGCCATGCTGAAGGGGATCCTGTTTATTTTAGTCTCCGCCGGTCTGCTACACCTCTTGATCCGCTATTATGCCGGACAACTCCGAACATCACAGGAAACGTTCCATCAGGCTGAGCAGGAGGTAAAAAAGCTGGCCTATTACGACCGGGAAACCGGCCTGCCCAACCATAACCTGCTGCTGGACCGGTTGAACCAGGTAATCGCCTTCAACAGCCGCAAGCGCAATAACACGGCGGTCATCTATATCAGCCTGACCGGCTTCAAGGCCGTTGTCGACGCACGCGGGCATAGCGGAGGGTGCGAGGCGGTGTGCGGCATCGCCGAACGCCTGGTCTCGACGGTACGTCAATATGATACGGTCGCCCGCATTCATCGCGATGAATTCGTAATCGTTTTAGGGGGAACTGTACTGGAGGGTGATGTTCCCATAATCCTGAACAAACTGCAGGCGGTATTCTCAGAACCGCTCCGCCTGGGAACGGATGAAATCATGATTCCCGCCTGTTTCGGGGTCGCCTGTTTTCCGGCAGACGGCGTGACAAGCGAGACCCTCCTGCAAAGTGCCCATATTGCCATGAATCAGGCACGACAGAATGGCGTATCGTTCCAGTATTATTCAGAAGAACTCAACCAGAAGGCGGTCGATCGCCTCAGTATCGAGACCGGTCTGCTGCGGGCTCTGGATGATGGTGAATTTTTCCTCTGTTATCAACCCAAGATGGACATCAATGGCAGGGATATCGTAGGCATGGAGGCGCTCGTACGCTGGCAGCGCCCCGGCCACGGCATCATTCCGCCAGACAAGTTTATCCCCGTAGCGGAAGAGAACGGTCTGATCGTGCCGCTGGGGACATGGGTGCTGCAGGAGGCCTGCCGGCAGAACAGGGCCTGGCAGGAAGCAGGGTTGCCGAAACTCAAGGTCTCCGTCAACCTTTCTGCCCGCCAGTTGCGAGACAACTCCTTCGTGCCGCTGGTGGTGCAGATCCTTGAAGAAACTGGACTGGATCCACACTATCTCGAACTGGAACTGACCGAAAGTGCCTTGATGGGTGATGCCGGCGATACGGTCTGCAAACTACTCCGCCTGAAAGAGCTGGGCATCAGCATTTCGGTCGATGATTTCGGCACCGGTTATTCTTCGCTCTCCTATCTCAAGCATCTGCCGATCGACACGATCAAGGTCGACCGGTCATTCGTCCGGGATATCGTCAATGACGCCGACGATGCGGCGATCGTGGACGCCATCGTTGCCATGGCTCACTCACTCAAGCTGAACGTGATCGCCGAAGGGGTGGAAACACTCGAACAGCTTGAATTCCTGCGGGAGCGCAAATGCCAGCAGGCGCAGGGGTACTATTTTGCCCGGCCGCTCGACCCCCGGCAGTTTGAAGCGTTTGTAGCCCAGGGAATGCCGGTCGGAGACATGTCTGTTTCTACACCTGACATGACTCCCGCCATGGTCGGTGCAGACGCAATTTCCTGCATGGAAGTGTCTCATCAAGCCGGTTCTGCAGACTCTCCGCACTCTGCAGCCGGCAGTACGGAGTATATCGGTGATATATCGGTTCCGATAGCGCCTGCAAATCCCGGCGACAACCTTGCTGCAGTTCTCAAGCGGTTTCAGAGCGATCCGGCCCTCCTGGTACTGCCGGTGGTGGATAACGGCAGCGCCGTCGGCATTATCAACCGCTCGACCTTTCTGGAAGAGCACGTCATCGGTATGAACGGCTTCGGTTTCCACATCAACCATTCCAGGAAAATGCGCGACCTGATGGTACCGGTCAAGCTGGTTCTCGAAACAAATGTCAGCATCCGAGACGCCGCCCAGGCCATCCAATCGCAGGAGATGGATGTCCGGGTGGACAACATCTGCGTTACCAGCAGCGGAGTCTATCACGGGGTCGTGGATGTCAACCGCTTCATCAGCGCCATTACCGATATCAACCTGACACTGGCCAAAGGCGCCAACCCGCTGACCGGGCTGCCGGGCAACGAGAGTATCCAGCGCGAAATAAACGGGCGGCTCCTGACGGGAGAGGGGTTCGACATCGCCTATGTCGATATCGACAATTTCAAGCCGTACAACGATTATTACGGCTTCCAGCGGGGAGATGTGGTCATCAAGGCGATCGGAGAAATCATCTCCGGTGTGGCACGGTCGTCGGATGCAGGTTTTTCCTGTTTTTGCGGGCATATCGGCGGCGACGACTTCATAATCATCACCGGTGCCCACCATGCGGAGTACATCTCGGCACAGGTCATCAAGGCGCTTGATAGCCATCTGCCGCTGTTCCATGGTGAGGACGATTTTGCCGCCGGGTGCTACAGTGCCGTAAACCGCAAGGGGGAACAGGAAACGTTCGGGCTGCTCTCTATTTCCATCGGCATCGTCAATACCCGCTTGACGCCGGTTACTTCATACGCCCAGCTGGCTTCGATCTCCACCGAGGTTAAAAAGGCCGCCAAGAGGCTGCCGGGATCATCGGTGGTTATCAATCGCAGGATTAGCGAGGATTACGAACTGCTGGGCCGGGACAGTTACGTTACCGAGGCGGATGTTCAGGCTCTGATGTAAATTTCATTTTTTTTATTATCTTCCGTCCATTCCAGGCTTCCGGTAAATGAAAAGCCGGGTTCCCACAACGAGAACCCGACTTTTTCTTTTCAACATCACCTGCTCTTGAAAATTGCCTTTCCCACGGGAGTGGCAGGACAACGGTTATCAAGAGAACGAATGATGTCTCCGTAATCAATAAAATTGAATCAGAACATCCGGAATATTTTGAACCCCGGATCTTTATCCAGAATGGCATCCATTTCGCGGTACATTTTTTCGCGCATATGCGGGTCGTTGTCCCGGCTTAAAAGGAGAACGAGCTCTTCCCATTGATGACTGACGAACGGTTTTTCCTGATAGGCATTCAGAGCCGCCGCCGCGGTCTTTATCTGTTGATCGCTATATTTTCCTATCATGATTGAAATTCCTTATGCGCAGACCTCGCGCCATAGGCAGGCATCCTGCCCGCAGTTGTCTGCCACGCCTGTCTCAAAACAGACCTCATTGTTTTCCGCCTGCTGTATGGCCCTCACCAGGTCGGCCTTTTTCAATTTTCCCGCTTTGATGTTGTACTGCTTTGCCATTTCCTTGATCTCTTCCAGTTTCATTTTGTCCTCCCTTTCTCTCTCTGTGAGTGTCTGTCTCTGAAATAGAATTAGTGAACCGTTATACCTCTGCGGTATTGATTGAAGTACCTTTTTTCTTTGCCCTTTTCCGGTGCAGTTCAACCCGTTTTTCCGCCTGCTCGATCAACCGGCAGTGACTGCCGCCGGCTGCATCTGGATCGGCCGGCAGTTGCTGAATGTAGCTCCCGTCCGGCTGCATATCCCACGCAGAACGGGAATCATGGAGATGAACATCCAGAATGGCGCGAATCTCGCGGGCAAGAGCCGGTGTATCCACCGGGCAGAGCACCTCTACCCGCGCTTCGAGGTTGCGCTTCATCGCGTCGGCCGACGAAATGAAGTATTCATCCGCACCGCCATTCCTGAAATAATAGATCCGTGAGTGCTCAAGAAAACGACCGACAATACTGACGACGCGGATAGTTTTCGAAAGCCCGGCAATGCCGGGGCGAAGACGGCAGGTATCGCGCACGATCAGGTCGATGGTGACCCCGGCCTGGGAAGCCAGGTAGAGCGCCTTGACAATATCGCCATCTTCGAGGGCGTTTATCTTGAACTGGATCACCCCCCCGCCGGATTCACGGTGAAGAGCGGTTTCGCGCTCTATTTTTGCCAACAGTGCTTTTTTGAGGAATCGGGGCGCGGTCAGCAACCGGCTGTACTTTCTGCGTGGTTTGAATCCGGTCGTCAGGTAATTGAACAGTTCGGTTACATCATTGCCGAGGTGCTCGCTGCAGCTCAACAGGCCGACATCGCTGTAGATGCGTGCCGTGTCGGCGTGGTAATTGCCGGTGCCGATATGAACATATCGCCGCAGGGAGTTATAATCCTGGCGAACTATCATGATCACCTTGCAATGGGTCTTGAGGCCGACGACGCCGTAGGTGACATGGATGCCGGCATGTTCCATCTGCTCGGCCAAGCGGATATTGGTGGCCTCGTCGAAACGCGCTTTGAGTTCCACCACGACCGCCACCTGTTTCCCGTTCTGGGCGGCCATCAGCAGGGCTTCGATGATACGGCTCTGGCTGGAGGTGCGATAAAGAGTCATCTTGATGCCATGTACCTTGGGATCAACCGCTGCATCACGCAGAAATCGTTCTACCGAAGACGAAAATGATTCATAGGGATGCTGCAGCAGGATGGAGCCGGCATCCCTGATGATATGAAAAATATTTCTTTGTGATTCCAGCTGCGGATGCACAATCGGATGATGCGGCGGGTCATGCAGGTGCGGATAATCGAGCCGGGACAATTCGAACAGGTCACGCATGGCCAGAAGTTGCGGGGCATCAAACACATCGTCATTTTCGTTTATTTTCAGCTCCGCAGCCAGCCTGCCGCGTTGAAAAGCCGGCATATCTTCAAACACCTCCATCCTCACGATGGGTGCAAAGCGCCGTTCCTTGAGTTCGGTTTCAATCATTTCCATCAGATCGTCCGCTTCCTCTTCGTCCATCTCCGTGTTTGCATTGCGGGTAACCCGGAACAGGTCGCAGCGCATAACCTCCATACCGGGAAAAAGCATATCCAGATTAAAACAGATCAGCTCTTCAAGGCGCACGAAACAACCCGGTTTGCCCGGTACCGGGATGAAGCGGGAGGTGCTGGATCCGACCGGCACCTTGACGCGGGCCAGCTGCATATCGAGTCCGGAAGCACTATTCAAGGTAAGCAGCAGGTTGATTGACAGATTGGAGATGAAAGGGAACGGGTGGGCCGGATCAATGGACTGGGGGGTCAGGAGCGGATAGATATTGGTTGAAAAAAACGATTTCAGTGATTTTCGCTCGCGTGCGGTCAGATCCTTCATCCTGGAAATGATAATGCCCTGCTCCTTGAGAAGTTCCAGAACCCGATTCAGCAGATCATATTTTCTCCGCACAAAAATCCGGATGAAGCGGTGACATTCCTGTATCTGCTGGAGCGGTGTCATCCCGTCAAGGCTGACTTCACGCAAACCGGCGCCGACCTGTTGCTTGAGCCCGCCGATGCGCTTCATGAAGAACTCATCAAGGTTGGCGCTGACAATGGCGATGAACTTGAGCCGTTCAAGCAGCGGCGTCCGTTCGTCCTCGGCTTCGTGCAGAACCCGGTTATTGAACTCGAGCCAGGTCAGTTCTCGATTGAGATACCAGCTGGAGTCAGAAAGATTGATTTCGGTGCCGGGTTTCCTGGCTCTTCGTGACTTTGAAGCTACTGAGATTGACATTGGTTAAACTCCAACAGGTGCGAACCCGGTATCGGTATCATTCGTTTCTGCAAGTTGCTGTTCGTCAAGGTGCAGTATGGTGCTGTAGGTTCTGCTGCTGTCGGGAGCGTTGGCAAGCGTGAAGCGGCGGGCATTGTCTCCCATGAGAGGAATTCGCTGCGGGTCGGATATCAGTAACCTGATTGCTGAAACCAGATCGTTTTTACTGCCGGCGCGGAACACAACCCCGGTTTCACCGTCAACCATCAATTCCCGCGGGCCACCCTCATCGGATACGATTACCGGCAACCCGGAAGCCTGCGCTTCCAGTACCACATTCCCGAAGGTATCGGTTGCGCTCGGGAACACGAAAATGTCGGCGGAAGCGTACCCGCGCTGGAGTTGTTCCCCGGCCAGGTAACCGGTAAAAAGGGCCGGATACCCTGAAAGGGCCGCTTCCATTTCTTCCCGATACGGACCATCACCAATAACGGCAAGTTCAAGAGACGCCCCGCTATCAATGAGATCTTTGAAAGCATCCGCCAGCATTTCCAACCCTTTTTCACGGGAAACGCGGCCCACGTAGAGCAGAACAGTGCTGCCACAACCTGCACCACGGCTTTTCCAGAATCCGGGAGTCTGTTTTTCCGGGGAGTATGCTTCAGTGTCAACCCAGCGTGGCAGCGGCTTCATCCGTTCCGGCGGCAGGCCGCGTGCGGCCAGTTGTTTCCGGGTGCCGACCGACGGCACCATGACCTCTTCCATCTGGCTGTAAAACCAGATCATGTAGTTCCACGCTGCCTGCTCCAGAAATTCGTCATTGGTCAGGCTGCGTACATACTGGGGAATGTCGGTGTGGTAGGTGCCGGCAACCGGGATATTCATCATGCGGGCAATCAGGAGGCCGAGCAGACCTACTGTTCCGGGGGTGCTGACATGGATCCGGGTAAAGCCTTCGCGCTCGATAAAATCCATCACATCCAGAATCGGCGGAAAATTGAGCTTCAACTCCGGATATTCCGGAAGTACGAAATCACCGACCGACTGGAACTTTTTAACGCCTTCAACAGCATCAGCCACATCATCGCCCGCCGTGATGACCGTCAACTCGACCCCGCGGTTCCGTGCGGTACTTATCAGGCGCTTGATGGTGATAGCAACACCGTTGATTTCGTCCAGGGTGTCGGTAAACAGGGCAATTTTTTCCGGGACTTCCTTATAGTGCATTTCCGGCAGCGCTTTAGTGAGATCGCGTATCAGTTCTTTTCCCTTGTGCTGGTGATGAAACGCCAGGTAGTACGGGGAAATGAGGGTGTGTATCAGTCCGATGGTGCCGGCCGTATTGAGATAGTCAAAAAAACCGGCGTTTAGGGGCAACGTCATGAGGCGGTTCGTATAGTGAAAAATCAGGCGGTTTGCGAGCCTGCTCGTTACCGCGAAAATCTTCCGGTTACTGTCAGCGTTGCTGATGCTTTCAAGAAACCGGCTGTCACCCAGCAGCAGCCGGGCCTCCGAGTCGAGGATCTCTTCAAAGCTTTTTCCGGTGTGATTGCGCGAAGCAGGCAGGTTTTTGAGAATGAAGAGACGAATCTTGTCGATGAAAGACCCCTTGTCGTCACCTATGTTGAAGAAACGGTCAAGCAGGGCACTGACAAAGGGAGTGGCGCCGCGACGGCGCTGTCCCAGACGCTCACGGTAGAAACTGTGGGCGATGCCGTACAGGCTGTGGGCCATGGTAAGCGGACCGCCATCCTCGCCGTCGGCCCAGCTTTCGCCTGACCTGACAGCGTCTATAAAACCTTCGACCGTCGGAGTATCATAGACGGTGGTGTGGGCCCGGGCGATGAACAGGCCGCCATGGTCATCAGAGCCTCCGACAACACCCTTGACCCAGGGGGTGCAGCCGTACGGCTGCAGATTATGTTTGTTGGCCAGTCGCTCGATGACCTTTTCGTCGAGGGATGAAACGAGGCGTTTGGTGAAGCCGTTAAAACGGTGTGCCCGGCAGCCGTTCTTGATTTCAAACGTCGTAAAGAGCAGCAGAGACCGTTCAATAATCTCCACGTTCAGTTTTTCGTTCTGCGCATAGAGAGGGTGAGCCAGGAAGTGGGCTATCTTCTCGGAATGAAGGTACGCTACCAGCTCGTAGACATTTTTGCGGGTCTTCATGATCGTCTGGAACTGGGCCTCGGAGATATGCAGTACCACTACGTGCACCTTGCAGCCGTTTTCAGGAAAGTGGGCCGTAATTTCGGCGCTGACGAACGTATCCGGCAGATGGGCAATCTCCAGAGCTCCATTTATGGCGTTATGGTCGGTAATGGTGACGAAATCCATGCCCCGTTCCCGGGCGACCCGGTACAGGTGCCTGGGAGAGGTATAGCTCTCCGGGACGCTGAACTTGCGCATGGCCCAGTAGGTGGGTTTGTTGGAATGGCTGGAGTGGACGTGCAGGTCTGCTTTGTATGGGTTCATGCCTGATATCTATAGCATGGCAATGTTACAGGCATGTTGAGGTTGTGTAATTGTTGTGTAGAAATATATGCCGCATTCCATGCTCTCAATTTTTGCGCAATCGTAACCGCGTCACAACCTGATCTTCATCTTATCCTGTTAGAATGATGTCAAACGATCATCGCTCTGAAAAACAGATCGGGAACGTTTACGAAATCATTTCTGCCAAAGAAGTCGCAGAAATAATTCCAACGTACGAAGGAGATATGTGCCATGTG
Source organism: uncultured Geobacter sp. (assembly GCA_964524835.1). Lineage (GTDB taxonomy): Bacteria > Desulfobacterota > Desulfuromonadia > Geobacterales > Pseudopelobacteraceae > JACRCG01. The sequence continues at coordinate 2,057 of CAZGEG010000040.1, read as the reverse complement.
GAAAGAAGATGCTATTGACCTGAATGTCAGCCGGTTTTTCGAGATGTCTGCCCGTGTCGTCCTGTCGTTTTTGATTATCGCCATCCTGGTGACAATTCTGGCAGGAATCGGCTGCACTTTTTACGACTTGAGACTGATATTCCAGCTAAGTTTTCACTCTGCCTTCAAAACCATAATGGTGGATATGCTGACGGTGCTTGCCATTGTTGAGGTACTCCGTACCGCACTGGCCTATTTTACCGAAGGTCGAGTCAAGGTCACGTATATCATCGACACGGTAATAGTGACGATCTTAACGGAGGTAATGGCTTTCTGGTACAAGGAGATGGAGTGGCAGGAGGTTGCGATGATCATTCTGCTGGTGCTCTCGCTTGCCTGCATCAGGATCATTGCCGTCAGGTTTTCTCCCCGCCGCATCAGGGAGGAACTGTGACCCTGTTCCGCTCTGTCTTGTTGTGGTCCTGCTTCGTGGCGGTATGCCTGCTGCCGCTATTCGCGTATTCGGCAGGCAATTCCGTAAAAACAGTTGCGCACTATTCTGTCACTTCCAGGGGTTTCGATATTGGCGATGTCACTACCATCCAGCGCAGCTCAGGAGACGGCGGTGTGGCCAGCGTGGACTTCGAAACCAGAACGGCGGTCAAGGCATCGTTTTTGTGGATGGGATACCATCTGGATACATTGGAGAAGGGAACACTGCAAAGTGGAGAACTGGTTCGTTATTCCCGCAAAGGCAGAGAGAACGGGGATTCATTCGACGTTGAGGGACGGCATGAACGTTCCTCGTTCCGGTTTGACGTGCGTGAGCGCGGGGCGACGCGCTCCATCGTTATACCGCGCAGCAGTTATGACTACACCACCATGGAATGCCCGGAAGCACAACTGGATTTTTCAGACAAAACGCAGTTTACCCTGAGGATTCTTGATGTTGAAAAAATGGCCGTGGTCAAGCGGGACTACCATTTCGTAAAAAATACGGTTTATTCCATCGGAGGCAGGGAGGTCCCCTGCCGGATTATTGATTTTTCAGACCTGAACAAAAAAGCCAGGCGCTGGATAGCGTGGGATGGTTCGGCGGTTGTGATGTACCGGCAAGACGGCAGGGGCGATAAGAATTCATACTCTGTTCAGGCGACATCGGTGACTAAAGAGATGTAATGAGAGTTCCTGTTGCATCCCCTGTACAGTGGGCTATCTTCAGGAGCTGATTGTCGTGCATCAGCTCCTTCTGGTCGTTCAACAAAAAGTGAAAATCCAAATACAAAACCTGTACCACTCGACGGCGCAACGACGCTACGTAAAACCAAGTCAAAAAATTTGCTTTTAGCTTCTAGCCGCTTCCGCCGCAATATGTCCTGCAAGGGTGGTCACAAAAGTTTTTAACCCTGTCAATTCAGAAAGTTCCTTATACTCTCCAGTACCGGAAGCGGAACGCGGCGACACAATCACGGAAGCCGTTGAATAAAGCTGCTCTTGCATGAGCTTCCGACACATGATGTTATACCGTTCAGCATAGGAAGCTCCGGCAAATTCAGGGAGCAACTTGAAATGAGGGGAAGCATCACGCACAGGAGAACTGGAACCTTTGGCATCCTCAAGCATCATCATCCAGCCTACGAAAGGGCGCGAGTATTCCCCAAAAGCACCTTCCCGATACGCGGTCCAGAGGTCATGAGCCGTTCCAATTGCCTCTTCAGCCCTGTTATTGAAGTTGTTACCAAAAGAAGGCCCGACATGGCTCTTGAATTCCAAAGCAGCTATTAGCCGCCCCTGGTTAATTACCAGCATATCCCACAGCTTGGTAGGTCTGAAATAACCCGGCAGGGTGAGCACCCGGCGGGCAAGGTGAATATCGGCATGCTCAAGGCCGTTGGCGTGGACAATATCCTCCACCAAGGCCAGGAAGCCATCCATGTTTTTACCGGCTGTTACGCCGGCTCGTTCGCCCTGGTCCTGCTTGCCGCTTTCAACCTGTTTTTGTCGGGCAGCCTCACGGCTACCCCAAAATGCTTTTACAGCTTCACGGGCCTTTTCTTCATAATTCACAAGATCAATCG
>CAZGEG010000039.1:0-26480 GCA_964524835.1 uncultured Geobacter sp. | reverse complement strand
AGCGGATGGTCAAGCTCCCGGTGGGATATTACGTGGAGTATGGCGGGCAGTTCGAGAGCGAGGCCGAGGCAACCAGGACGATCGGCCTGTTGAGCCTGGTATCGTTGCTCTTCATCATTCTGATCCTCTACATTGAGTTTCGTTCCTTCAAAGACGCTTTCCTGGTCATGGTCAACCTGCCGCTGGCCTTTATCGGCGGCATATTAGCCGTATATTTCACCTCGGGGGTCATCAGTGTCGCATCGCTGGTCGGTTTCATCACCCTGTTCGGTATCGCCACTCGAAACGGCATCTTGCTCATCTCCCACTACAAGCACCTGATGGAGAAGGAGGGTAAAAAACTGCAGGAAGCGGTGCTGCAGGGCTCAATGGAGCGCCTCAGGCCGGTCATCATGACCGCCCTTGCTGCGGGTCTGGCGCTGGTGCCGTTTGCCATTGCCTCCGACAAGCCGGGCAACGAGATTCTCTCTCCCCTGGCAATTGTAATACTCGGTGGATTGCTCAGTTCGACCGTGCTGAACATGGTGGTGCTGCCGTCGCTTTACCTGAAATTCGGCAAGGAACCAGGGAAGTAATTTGAACCGGAAAGCTTGAGCTAGTCACACACCCCGCTGCTAGGCTGGGTGTGTGACTAGCAGGGTAAACAGTCACTGCTGCACACGGAGGTCGTCCTGCATGGAAATATTGATGATAATGACAGCTGCCTTGATGCCATGATCAGCTTTCATACGGGCGCTTGTGCATATCCAATGGATCTGGTCAAGAATCTTGACGACATTCAAACAATAGCATATGATCTCGACATGGCCCGCTACCGTTTATTATTCGTACGTGTTCTTCTCGTCATTTCGCTGGCTCTGCCAGGCGCAACCAATGCGGCGGCTGCGGCACTTCATCAGGAAGAAATCCCTCCGGCCTGCTGTGAGACCGACACGGATCGCTCAACCGCACCTATTGATGTTCCCTGCTCCGTACCCGACTGCCAATGTATCTCCTGCCTTGCCTTCATGATGCCGGCGTATTCGCGACAGCCGGCATATAATGGGATTTTTGCCACTTCAACATTCAACCGTCTTGCCACGGCACCTTCGCTGGAATATTTCAAGACCATTGACTATCCTCCCGAATTTTCCTGACATAAGTTTTCCGTTCATCCCGTTGCCAGTTACCATCATGTCATGACGAATAACCTGCCGCGTATTTTCCGCCCGGCAGCGCTTTGCCATGCGCAACTACAGGAGAAACAATGAAAAAAAACATCATTATCGCCGTCGCCATTGCGGTCGGCATAGCCTTGTCGTACGTACTTTTCTTCAGGGGGGACGCCAATGCCCTCCAGGTAAATCAGGTAGGCGCCGACCCTTCCGCCTACAGCGGCATGATAACAGTCACCGGCATCATGGCGGGGACGTCTCCGCAGGACCCGGGCATCTTCGGCATGTTTGACCTGAAAGAACTCCAGTGCACGACTCCCAACTGCAACAAGCTCTACCTGCCGGTCAAGTACCAGGGGAGCATGCCGAAGCCGGGTGACGAGGTCCGTGTCAGCGGCAGTTTCATAAACACGACCGGCGGCTTCCTCTTTTCCGCCACAGACGTCAAGGTGGTACGCCATCACCAGATCGGAGGGTAAATGACACCGGTCAAACTAGTCTTTAAGAATATTACCAGGCGCAAGGGAAGGCTTGTCTTCACACTGCTCGGTATTACCATCGGCATCGCCTCCTTCGTTACCTTCATGGCCATGGGGGGCAACCTCAAGCGCGAGATCCATCGTGAAACGGCGGCGCTGGGTGCCAACCTGCTGGTAATCCCGAAAGGGTCGTGCGGTTACGAACAGCTCTCGATCCTGACCGGCGACCAGATGCCGACCAATATATCAGCGGCGGAGGTTGCGAGCATCCGGGGCATCAAGGGACTGACCGTAGTCCCATTCCTGGCCCAGCAGACCGCAATCAATAACAAACCGGTGACCGTCAGCGGTATCGAGCCGGCCGCTACACTGGCCTTCAAAAGATGGAGCGTCAGCCAGGGAGCATATTTCAGCAATCCGGGGGAGAACGGCGTAGTTCTCGGCGCCGTGGCCGCACGCCAGTTCAACCTCAAACCGGGGGAGACCGTTACCGTCCGCGGTCAAAAGCTGCCGGTCATCGGCATTCTCGGCGAAACCGGCGGGCGGGACGATGCCACGCTGTTTCTTGCACTGCCGGTCGCCCAGCGGCTGTTCAAGGCGGCTGACAAGGTCTCCTACGCGGCGATCCGCGTCGATGATCTTGCCCTATCCGACAAATATGTCGAAGCGATCAAGGTCGCGACCGGTTTGGGAGTGGTTTCCGACAAGCAGATGCTCAAGTCGGTGCTTGGAATCGTAGGCACCGTCAACATCACCCTGCAGCTTATCGCGGCGGTTGCGGTTCTGGCTGCCGCATTCGGCATCGTCAACACGATGATGGCCGCCGCCTACGAACGCAAGCGTGAAATCGGGATCCTCCAGGCGCTTGGTGCGAGTCAGCGCATGATATTTGCCCTGTTCATGATGGAGTCTGGGGTCTACGGGATCATCGGCGGAGTATGCGGAGTTGCAACCGGCATGTTTGCCGCTGCCGTGGCAGCACCTTATATAACCCAGAACGCCTTCACCACCATGGTCAAGGGGTCCGGCAGCGGGTCGCTGCTTGATCCGAAGATTATGGCCGCATCGATTCTGTTTTCAACAGTCATAGCCATTCTGGCCGGGCTTTATCCGGCCTGGCGGGCGGCGCGACTGTCGCCGGTGGAGGCAATCAGTTATGAATAACATCATCCGTACGGAACATGCAGCCAAAGCATATAAAACCGGCGAGGTCACAACGACCGCTCTCAAAGACGTCTCTCTGGAGATTCCGCAGGGGTCATTCACCTGTATCGTCGGTCCATCCGGTCATGGCAAAAGCACGCTCATGCACCTGATCGGCGGGCTTGACCGGCCAAGCGCCGGAACGGTCCATATCGCTGATATCGAGATCAGCCGTATATCCAACAACGACCTGGCCATTCTGCGGGGTAAGCGGGTCGGTTTCGTCTTTCAATTCTTCAACCTCCTGCAGGGGCTGTCCGCCATCGAGAACGTGGAAATAGCCATGATGCTGGCCGGAGTGTCCGAACGTGAACAACGGGCGCGGGCGGAGAAGCTGCTGGACCTGGTGGGGCTGGCGGAGAAAGCAGGCGCGAAGCCGGGCCAACTCTCCGGCGGCCAGCAGCAACGGGTGGCTATTGCCCGGGCGCTGGCCAATGATCCCGATATCCTGCTGATGGACGAACCAACCGGTAACCTGGACTCGGCAGCTGAGGCCGAAGTGCTGGATCTGCTGCAGGAGCTGCACCGGCAGGGTAAAACAGTGGTCATCGTTACTCACAGCGACGAAGTTGCCAGGCGGGCCGGACGGGTTATCCGGGTGAAGGACGGGCTGATTGCCAACTGAAAGAAGTACATAGCTCCATGCAATGGAAGGGGGTGCTGACAAGTGATGCTGAAACGATCAGATCATCCCCTGTTCCTTGACCTCGGCCTTGAGCCATGCATACACGACCGGGGCCGCCACCAGCCCGGCAACACCGAAGACCGTCTCCAGGAGCAGCATGGCGCTTAAAAGCTCCCATGCAGTTGCCTGTACCTCGTGTCCGACGATACGGGCGTTCATAAAATATTCGGCCTTGTGGATCAGCACCAGAAACAGCAGCGATGCCGCGCCGACCCCCGGAGATACGCCGAGGCTGATCACGACTATCACGGTATTCGAGACGAGATTTCCCACCACCGGCAGCATTCCGACGGTAAACGTCAGCAAAACGAGGAACATCGCCATCGGGAGGTGAATGCCGAAGAGCGGCAGCGCCACCAGCAGGTAGAGGGCGGTCAGGGCGGTATTGAGGGAGGATATCTTTACCTGCGCAAAAACCACCTTGTCGAAGGCCGTGGCAAGATTGCGCAGTCTTGAGCGCAGTGAGCCGATAAATGGTGTTACCGTGTCATGCTCCTTGAAGTGATGTACGGCAGCCATCCCGCCAACTACCATCCCCAGCAGGATATGGGCAAAGACCTTGAGTCCTTCCAAGCCCACCACCGATATTTTCTGGACATGCTCACCCAGCATTTCAACAAGTTGCTGGCGCAGCCCTTCTATCGTCGTCGGCAGTACATCGGCAACCGAGGCGGGCAGCGCCCTCCGCAGGCTTCCGAGTGTATCTACCACCGTAGCCAGCAGGGCCGCGATGCCGAGACTGCTGCCGACGAATGACCAGATGGCGGCAGAGACGCTCGTCAGGCAGGTTATGACGCAAATCACCACGACTCCCAGAGCGAGCTTGTGCGCAAAGCGGCTCATGTTTTTGGGAAGGTGACGGGCGAGCTTCAACGTCAGCACATACACCGCCAGGCCGGAGAACACTGCGGGCACCAGGTGGAAGCGCAGGACGAAAAATACTGCTGTTACGGCCAGCAGGTAGCTGGCGATGGTTTGTCTGGGCATGAAATAACCTCTGATTTTAGTAAAATTTAGCGTTGTATGAGACGAAAAACAATTCTTCCGCCGCAGTCACGGGCTTTCCACCACAACCGCTTTTCGCGGCCGCACCCGGATCAGCAGCTGATCCATGTAGTAGTAGACCACGGGCGTAATGTAGAGGGTCAGCAGCTGCGACGTCAAGAGCCCCCCCACAACCGCCAGACCCAGCGGTTGCCGCGACTCCCCTCCGGCGCCCAGCCCCATGGCGATCGGCAGGGTTCCCATCAGGGCCGCCATGGTGGTCATCATGATCGGCCTGAAACGGACGACCGCACCCTCATAGATTGCGTCCAGCGGCCGCTTTCCTTCTGTTCTCTCGGCTTCCAGGGCAAAGTCGATCATCATGATGGCGTTCTTTTTGACGATGCCGATCAGCATGATGATCCCGACAAAAGCGTAGATGTTCAGGTCGCAGTTGAAGATCATCAGGGTAATCAGCGCGCCGAATCCGGCGGCCGGCAGCCCGGAGAGGATCGTGATCGGGTGGATGTAGCTTTCGTAGAGTATGCCGAGCACGACATAGATGACAAAGATGGTCATTGCCAGCAGCAGCCATAACCCGCTGAACGATGACTTGAAGGCCTGGGCGGTACCCTGGAAACTGGTGCTGACGGATTCGGGGAGCTCCGTATAGGCGAGCGCGTCGACCAGCTTCATCGCATCCCCCAGCGCCACGCCGGGCCGGAGATTGAACGAGAGCGTTACCGCCGGGAGCAGTCCCAGGTGGTTGACCGCCAGCGGGCCGATGGTCTTGGAAATGGTCGCGATGGTTTCGAGCGGTATCAGTTCCCCGGCATCGGCGCGAATGTAGAGCATTCCCAGCGCTGCCGGGTCCCCCTGGTAGAGCGGGTCAAGTTCGAGGATCACCTGGTACTGGCTGGTTGGCGCAAAGATGGAGGAAACCTGACGCGAACCGTACGCATAGGCGAGGGCTTCCTCCACCTGCAGCACGGTGAGCCCCAGGGCTGCGACCTTGTCCCGGTTGATCTCGATATGCAGTTGCGGATTGCTGATCTGCAGGTCGCTGGTCACGTCCTGAAGCTCCGGAATCTCCCGCAGCTTTGCCTCGAAATCGGTGGCCGAGCGGTACAGCTCCTCCGTATCCTGACCCTTCAGGGTGAACTGGTACAGGCTTTTGGAGCTGGTGCCGCCGATCTGGATCGAGGGGACGTTTCTCAGGAAGGTACGGACCCCCGCAACCTTGGCCAGTTTCGGGCGCAGTTCCTGGATGATCTCGTCCGCGGAAAGTTTCCGCTGATCGCGGGGTTTCAGCCGCATGAAAAAACGCCCGGTGTTGCTGCCGCCGCCTCCCCCGATGAAGGACATGAAACCGTCGATATTGGGATCCTTGGCGATGATGGCCGCCACCGCTTCCTGGTGCAGTTTCATTTCCGCGAAGGATGTCCCCTGGGCGGCTTCGGTGTCGGCGTTGAGCCGACCGGTGTCCTCAAGCGGCAGGAATCCCATCGGTATCTTCGCAAAGAGCCAGGCGGTCAGCAGCGTGATCAGCAGCGTCACGACCACCGTCGTGCGCCGATACTGCAGCACCTGTTTCAGGGTATGCTGGTACAGATGCAGCATGCCGTCGAAGAAACGCTCCATGATCATGTACAGGCGGCCGTGCTGTCCGGTCGCCGGAGGTTTCAGGAAGCGGCTGCAGAGCATGGGGGTCAGGGTCAGGGAAACGAAGCAGGAGACCAGAATCGCCACGCTGATGGTTATGGCGAATTCGTTCAGCAGCCGCCCCATGATTCCCTTCATGAACAGGACCGGTATAAAGACCGCAACCAGCGATATGGTCATGGAGAGGATGGTGAAGCCGATCTCTTGAGAGCCCTTGAAAGCGGCCTCCATGGCGCTCTCCCCTTTTTCCATGTGCCGGACGATATTCTCCAGCATGACGATGGCGTCATCCACGACAAAGCCGACCGCCAGGGTCAGGGCCATCATCGAGATGTTATTGAGGGAGAAGCCGAGCAGATGCATGACGGTAAAGGTGCCGACGATGGACATCGGCACCGCCAGTGACGGGATGATCGTGGCGGAAAGATTGCGCAGGAAGAGGAAGATCACCATGACGACCAGGCAGATCGTCAAAACCAGGGTGAACTTGACGTCATGCATCGATTCACGGATCAGGATCGAACGGTCGAACAGCACATCCAGTTCGACCGAGGCCGGCATCTGGCTCCGGAATGAGGGGAGCAGCTTCCTGACGTTGTCCACGACCTCGATGGTGTTGGTACCCGGCTGGCGCTGGATGGTCAGGACGATGGCTCTGGTGTTGTTGTACCACCCTGCGGTTTTGGCATTCTCGACGCTGTCGATTACCTTCCCTAACTCTTCCAGGCGGACCGGCGAGCCGTCCCGGTACGCCACCACCATCCGGCGGTAGGCGGACGCCTTGAACAGCTGCCCGCTGGTCTCGATGGTATAGGCCTGTTTTGTGCCGTCCAGGGTTCCGGTCGGCAGATTGACGTTTGCCGCGTCGATGGCGGTCGCTACCTCGTCGATGCCGATTCTGCGGGAGGCGAGCGCCTTAGGATCGAGCTGGGCCCGCACGGCGTATTTCTGCGAACCGTTCACATTGACCTGGGCCACGCCGCTGATGGTGGAAATGCGGCTCGCAATCAGAGTCTGGGCGTACTCGTCAACCGCGGAGAGCGGCAGGGTGGGGGAGCTGAGGGCGAGGTAGAGGACCGGCTGGTCAGCCGGATTTACCTTGCGGAACGACGGCGGCGTCGGCATGTTTTTCGGCAGAAAGCGGGTGGCCAGCGATATGGCCGCCTGGACATCCTGGGCAGCCGCATCGATATCGCGGTCCAGGTTGAACTGGAGGGTGATCCTGGTCGTGCCGACGCCGTTGGTCGAGGTCATCGAATCGACGCCGGCAATGGTCGAGAGCTGGTTCTCCAGCGGGGTTGCCACCGCCGATGCCATGGTGTCCGGATTGGCGCCGGGCAATGACACATTGACCTGGATGGTCGGAAAATCCACGTTGGGGAGGTCGTTCACCGGCAGCCGCCGATAGGATACCACCCCGAAAATGAAGATGGCGATCATGACCAGCGAGGTCATGATCGGGCGGCGGATGAAGATATCCGCGATGTTCATGGTTTGTTACCCGTTTCCTGCTCCAGAACCCAATCCAACAGTTTTTGTCGCAGCAGTTCCTTGGATGGCAGGTAGAGCTGATATTCCCGAGCGTGGATGTTGGCGTCAACAGGCAGGGTGAGTTCGACGATGGCCTCTTTCTTCCTTTTGCAGAGAAGAATGCCGATAGTGGGATTTTCGTCGGGGGTCTTTACGAAACGGTCGAAGTAGTTCACATACATCTGCATCTGCCCCAGATCCTGGTGACTGAGCTTGTCGAGCTTGAGATCGATAATCACATAGCAGCGCAACAGCCGGTTGTAAAAGACGAGATCGACAAAGAAATGGTCCTCGTCGAAGGTAAAGCGCTTCTGGCGGGCTTCGAAGAGGAACCCCTTGCCGAGTTCGAGCAGGAAGTGTTCGAGCTGATCGATGATAGCGGTTTCCGGGTCGGACTCGGAATAGCCCGTTTTTTCGTCAAGCCCGAGGAATTCGAGGACGTAGGGCTCTTTGAGCATATCCTCCGGCTTGACGATGACGTGTCCCTCTTTGGCAAGTTGGCGGACACTTTCCTTGTCTCTACTGAGAGCGAGACGTTCGTAAAGGCCGGAGGCTAGCTGGCGTTTCAGCTCACGGAAAGACCAGTCTGACTGGAAGGCTTCGATTTCGTAGAAACTGCGTTCTTCGGGGCTTTTGATGGTGAGGAGCAGGACATAGTGGGACCAACTTAGTGTAAATGGAGATTTTCGCAACTGCTTCTCTGGAACTGCAAAATTTGCAGACGGTGTCTGCGAAGTTATCCTGAATTGGTCAGACACTGTCTGACCAATTTGATGTGGTAGCAATAAGTCAGACGGCGTCTGACTAATCCTATCGCGAAATTCAATGAAAAATTGCCGCATCAGCTTCAAATTGGTCTGAGAAAAACCGCTCCCGAACTCCTCTACCAATAGCACAGAAAGCTCTTTCAGCAACTCTCTCCCATATTCTGCCCGCTCCGACCCCTTCTGCTCATGCTCGACGATCCGCCGTCCAATCTCGAAATTGGTCATCACCTGCAGGGTGTTAACCGTAGTGGCAACAGCGTGATGCGCAGAGTGGATGAGCCTGCGGAGTTCGGTGATGAGCGGCGCAAGTTCATGCGTTGTGGTCGTTACGGGTGCTCTACTCATTTGTATCTCCGGAGTAGTTTTTGTCCCGGAGCAACAGGGATCGGTGCCGCAAGCGACCTGATCACTTTGCAGGAGCCGTCAGGATAAGATTCAATCAGTTTACCATCAATGGCTTCCACCACATTTCGACCAGAGGTCAGCGTTCTGGTGCGGGCCTTTCTGACGGCGCTTTCCGCCAGTTGTGGAATGCGGTTTTCCCGTTTATTCATGGTTTGTTCATCGAGTTGAATATTCAAGGAGTCCCCCTTGGTGGAGATTCGTTCGCTTCCGTATCTGCGTACCCCACCTTCACCTGGCCGTTCATGAGCATGGGGAGGAGCCAGTCGCGGAGGGATGAGAGGAAATAACGAATTCCTTAAGCTACTTACTGCTTGAATTTAAACCTGATTCATGTAAATATCAAATCAACCGGGGGGCCGTGTCAGCGTGAGCAGTTCGTGCTTGCCAACTGACATGAGTAACCAGAAACAAGTTAAAGGGGTTCTAGCAAGGTGGACAGTTCGTGGCCGCTGCAGCTAGGGCTCCTTTGTTTTTGTAGTAACTGAGCCAGTCGTAAATTCGAATGGCTCTTTTTATGTCCGATTTTAAATTCTGCTTTTCTTTTTCGGTGGTTGAAAGCGCAAATGGATTGGTCGTTAGGACTTCACGTATTAAATTCAACAATTCCGATGGATTGATATTTTCTTCTTTCAGATACTGAAGCACCTGAAGGCACTTTTCAGACGAATACCGACGCTTCAACGATAAAATTGTTTCATTCCGGTAAGAACTCCCCTCACGGTTTTTCTTGATTGAAGAGGCAAGCAAATCGTCAAAGTTGGATTTAACAACAGATTGGACTTTGTCGGGCACTTCTCCGGCGTACTGGGCAAGATACTTGTTAACGGGAAGAATACTGTTGGTAGGCAGCAATGTAGGCAGGGAAAGCGTGACAATCTTCTCGACATCAAACCCTCCGTCATCAAAAACCACATCGGAATAAAGTTCTGCAGCCGTAATACCCGCATACCCTACCTGCCCAAATTCCGCCAGCACTCCCACACCAACAACAACTTCCACATCTTCCAGTTTATCGTCTTCAAGATTCATTACACGCATTCTGCCCGTCGGCTTGTTCGTCAATACCAGCTCGTAAATATCCTGCTTCAGCCGCCGTAGCATCGGAGCACTGTATTTGGCTTGGTTTTCCAGCAGTGCCTGATAAAGCGGCTCGTAGTTATTCAAGCGGACACGTGTCATCTCGATTGATTTTCCGCCTTCAAAAGATATGCTGTGGGTCGAAATTCCTTCAGCATCTCCTACCTTAGCTCGCACTACAAAAATGAGACGCTCCTTGATTCTTTCAAGATTTTCAGCAGACAGACATTTGACGATAGATTTCAGGATGCTTTCAATATTGGGATCATTGATGGAATAGCCAATGAACACGATGGGGTGTTCGAGAAAAATCGTCAGGATTTTTGCAGCCAGATAGGCGTTCTTTTCTGTAAAATCGGCATAATCAGCTTCGTTGATGACGATGGATTCCGGCTTGGTGTAGCAGCCATGTATTTTGTAAATTTCGGAAACACCGTGCAGGGTGGAAAAGATCAGTTCTTCCTGGCCGATGTATTTCGTGTAGCTGGGGAACAGGTCCTCGATGAAGCTGTCGTAATTGGTCGTCAAGACCCCGCCGATGCTGCGCATTTCCAGTTTCTTGAACAGTTCAATTTCAGTCGCATACTCAGCGTCATGCACCATGCTCTTATCGCGCATATGGAGGGCAATTTCGATCTTTAACGGAGAGACAGAGCGGCTGATCTCGTCTACCGATTGCTCCCTGCTTTCCCTGAATTGCTCGTCCCTGAACCAGCGCACATTGAAATCCCGCTCGATCAGTTCCGCCACCTTCGGCAACAATCCGTCCTTACACTCCAGCCCTTTTGCCTGTTGTTCATACATCTCATAAGCATACTCATTGTCAGTCGCCAGCCGGGCAAATTTTCGAAGCAAACCTTTCCAGTTTTCCAGACCGAGATAGCGGATTGATATGCCGGAACCGACAAACAGCATCGGCAGATGGTCAGTTTTTTTCAAGAGCCTAAGAATCGTATTTTTCATGGACACTCCAGTAAAAAAGCCTTTGGGACAGCTATCGTCTCAGATCAACTCACCTTCACCTGCCCGTTCATGAGCATGGGGAGGAGCCAGTCGCGCAGGGAGGAGAGGTGTAGGTTTTCCAGCTCAATCTGATTTTGCTTTTTGAATGCAGGAGCCAGGTTTTTTTGGAACTTATCCAGAATCGATTTTCCCGGTTTAATTACACTCAAAGAAAATAAATCCTCTTTTGTAATGGAGCCAAAAGTTGTTCCGTCAACATTCCTTCGATCGAATACCTGCTTGAAATCAGCCATCACACCGTACAAAAAGGAAATGCAGTCGGACTTGCTATTTAACGCCGCGAGACCGCGACCGATGCAACAATCCTCATTTGCAATATTTAGAGAGCCGACAGGTGCACGCACACTTAAGAGGATGTCGCCTGCTTTTGCAAAACGGGTAGGCTGGGTGGTAAACATGCGAACTGTAGGAAAACGTTTTCCAAAGTCAGTACAGCCTTGGTAAAAAATCATCCCTTCACGATTTTCGTTATACGATTCACCCGGTGGCGACTGCCCCATTGTGATATTGGCAATGTCACTCAGCTCACCGACTTCCCACCCCTCCGGAATCTCCCGTTTCAACTTCTTATTCCAGACCATCTCCCCACCGCTGGATTTGTAGGGCTTGCCGTTTTTATCAGGCTTGCCCTGAGCAAAGTCGAAGGGGAAATCAAACTGCACAAACCAGTAGTCGTACAGTGTTTTTGCCATGGCTTCCAATTCGGCATTGATGCGGTTGTTGAGGCCGATTTTTTGATTTATCAGATGGAGTAACTCACCTATTTTTACCTGCTCTTTATAGTCAGGAAGGATTAAATCAAGATACGAAAATATGTTTTCATTCAAGCTGGCCCTAAGTGTCAGAACAGCATTATTGGTCATTGTTTTTCGGAATAAATTACTGCGTAGGTAAAATGCCATAAACTTGTGATAAGTAACGTCATCCTGCAACGGGCGCAACCGCTTCAAAAATCCACTAAAAGTAGCACATTGATAATCTTTCAAGGCAACAGAGCTCATAGCCAATTCATCTACCACTTCACTTGTTCGTGTTAAAAAAATATCCCCCTTCAATACGGAATATATTTCTTGCTCCTTTTCTGAGGTGTCCATCAGGTCATTAAGTGTTTCAGGGATGAAATAATTGTTAAATACTGCCGAAAAAGACAAAAATGGACTGCCATGCCCCGCTTGTTCCGGTTTTGATGAAATCCCAGAGCTCATCTCGTATAGCTTGCAAAATTTATGAGTAGTCAGATTAGGCATACTTCAACCCCGCCAACTGCTTCTTAATCTCCTTCTCAAGATCTTTCGATTCCCCGAAAAGCCGCTCAAGATTTTTCCTGTACCCCGCCATATTCAGCTCAAATTCCTGCGGCGTAATGTCGGTGTACTCAATCTTCACATCAAAATACTGCCCCGCACTCAGGGAGTAATTCTTCTCCTTGATCTGTTCATAGGAAACCACCACGGTGAAATCTTCCACCGCCTTGTGGTTGTTGAAGGTCGTGATAATCAAATCTTCTTCTTCACGGGACAACAGCGTCTTCTGGTTTTTCCCTTCCTTGACTGTGGTCCCCAGCTTCGAAGCGTCCATCAGGACAATATCTCCCTTGGTATTGGCCTTGTCCAGAAACAGTACGGAGACATTGGTGCCGGTGGTGGCGAAGATATTGCTCGGCATGGAGACCACGCCACGAAGCATTTTTTCGGCAACCAGCTTTTCCCGGATCTTCTTTTCGATGCCGCTTTGGGCGGTGATGAAGCCGGTGGGGACAACGATCGCGGCTTTCCCCTTGGCGGAGAGCGAAAACATGATGTGCTGGATAAAGAGCAGATAGATCGCCATCTTGTCGGGACTTTTAGGCGTAATATTGGGAATACCGGCAAAAAAGCGCTTCTGGTTCTGCTTGGTGTCCAGATCGGTGCGGAAATCGCTGAAATCCAGCTTGAACGGCGGATTGGAAACGACATAGTCAAAGGCCATCAGCTTGTCGCCGGACTTGTGGTATGGCGTTAGCAAGGTATTGCCCTGAATGATGTTTTGAATGGAATGAACAAGGTTGTTCAGGATCAGGTTGAGCCGCAGCATGCTTGACGACTTTTGGGAAATATCCTGGGAGTAGATGGTGCAACGATCCTCGCCGATGGCGTGGGCAAGATTCATGAGCAACGTACCGGAACCTGCCGAAGGATCGTAACAGGTGACATTGCTCACCGGCTTGTCCACCAGGATTGACGCCATGATTTTTGCCACAGCATGGGGCGTGTAGTATTCGGCGTATTTGCCGCCGCCATCCTTGTTGTAATCCTTGATCAGATATTCAAAAATGGTGGAGAAGAAGTCAAACTTCTGGTGAAAGATCTTCTCGAAACTGAAATTCACCAACTGGTTGATGAGGGCGCGGCAGAAGTCATCCCGCCGGGAACTGTCGGTGATATAGTCGGAAAGCCTGTCAAAGAGGGTGATCTTTGTGCCGCTGCCGGTCTTTACGGAAAAGATCTCGTTGTTGAAAATGGCGATGTCCCGCAACGTGTCATCAAAGAGCTTGGCAAACTCCCCCTCGTTCTGCCGGTTGTGCAAATGGGGGATGTAGTGCTCTCGCTTCAGCCGGGCGCTGTCCGCGCTCATGCGAAGAAGCAGCTTTTCGTATTGCTTGTCCGAATAGCCGGTTATCTCCCGCTCCCAATTGGCCGATTTTTTCAGCTTCGGCTCCAGCTCCTTCACTTCAAAGCCGAATTTGTCATTCATGAATTTATAGAGAAACACCTGTGTAATGATTTTGAACTCATTGCCGTCGTTCCCCAGACCGTACGAGGCGCACACCCCTTTCAGGTTATCGATCAGTTCTTTCGTTTTTGCTGTAAAATCCTGTACTACCACGCCGAAACTCCCCGGTATTCTTTGATGTATTCCTGCACTACGCAGCTATTGATGTATCTGGCTGTTTCCACATCAAGTCCAATCCTGGCCTTTTTTTCAAACCCATCGATGACCATCGGCATGAGCATGCTGTTGAAATAGCCTTCATTCTCAAGCACTTTGCTGTTCATCAACACCTTGTCGTCGGTCAGTTTTTTTATGTCGATCAAGGTGTCGTAAATCGCGCTTTCCCGCTTCGTAACCGTCCCATTTTCCACAATCCGCTTATGGATGCGGGCGTATTTTGTATCGTTATCATACTTGGCCTTCAGCAGATTGTTCTTGCGGTTAAGCTCCGTCACCTTGTCAAAAATCTGCTGCAACGAGCCGATATTCTGCTTCATTTCTTCCTGCGATATTTCATCAAGATTCTTTTTGGCAAAGAGCCGTTTCAACTCCTCATATAACGATACAAACGCAGGATCATTCTGATCAAAATTATTCCCCAACGCTTCCCTGGTTTTACGGAGGGTATCCTTGAGTTGGTCGGCAATAATCAGCTCTTCTTCCGACACCTTGCGGAACATGAAGAGCACATTTTCCAACGCCACATTGAGCAGATTGGTCGTATCGACGCTGTTCTGCACCGATTCTTTCAGATTCAACAGTTCCAGATGCCTGACGGTCTCATTATAGAGTTGATTCAGCTTCTTGAAATCAATCCGCTCCAACAGTTCAAAATGCCCCAACATACGGATTATGTTGTAGAGGTTTTTGGCATTTTCCAGCGCCTTTTTGATTTCCAGCACTGTTTTCCGGTCTTCTATCAGGCTGATCTGTTGGGAGAAAATTTCTGCGTTACGCAAATCGAAGTGGAAGAGTTTTTCCTTGATGTCGCTGATTTCTTCATCAATCTCTTCCTTTGACTTGAACAGATTGGAATAGGTCTGCATTTCATCGCCCAGTTCCGCCTGCAACTCCTCGAAGTATGCCTTGTTGGTGGCGTCAAATTCCTTGCGGATGTCGGCAAAATCAACAACAAAGCCGAAACGGAACTTTTTATAGGGGCGATTGACGCGGGTGAGGGTTTGCAGCAGGTTGTGGTCCTTGATCAACCGGCCAAGGTAGAGCTTTTTGAGCCGCTTGGCATCAAAACCGGTCAGAAGCATGTTGTAGACGAAGAGGAGATCGATGTTCCCGGCTTTAAACTCTTCCACGTCATTTTTACGGTCATCTTTTGAGCCGACATCATGCAAAATCAAGGAAGCGGTCAGGTTGCATTTTCGGTTTTTCTGATACTCACTGATTTCAATCACCGGCTCGGCAGCTTTAAGATATTCAATAGGATGGTCCGCAACCGCAGCTTGATCGGGGTTGTAGTTACGGGTAAATATTTCGAACAATTTCCGGGCCTGCTCGGCGCTGTCACAGACAACCATGCCGCCTATGGTCTGATCTCCCAGGCGGATTCTGCTGTTGACGAAATCCTGAACAATGTAGTCAAGCATCGGTTCAACGAATTTTTCGTGGGCAAAGATAATCCGTTTATCCACATCACCCTTGAGTATTTCCACCTCTTTCAAGGCCTGTTCAAGCTGGATTTTATAGTTGGTTTCAATCCCCTCCCGAATCAACCGCAGGGTATAACCATCGGCAATGGAGGCGTTGTAATAATATTTGTGGATATAGTCACCGAAAACATCCCGCGAACGCCTGTCGGACAGAATCAATGGGGTGCCGGTCAGACCGATAAGAATGGCGTTGCGGTCGGAATTGAACAGGTTGGCCAGAAAGCTACCGTTTGGATTGTAGCTCCGGTGTACTTCATCAAGGAAATATATCCGTTGGATAGATATGTCGTAGTCTTGTGCCTGTAGCAGATTCGTATCATCCTGAAACTTCTGGATATTGACAACCGTAACCTCCCTTTTACCGGACAGGTTGTGAATCGCCTTTTGTAAGCGGAAACTTTTTAGCAGCTCTTCTTTGGAATTTACTGTGTGTACCACCAAACCCCTGATGGTAAACTCCCGCTTGGCCTGATTCATCAGGTCAATGCGGTCAACTATGAAATAGAATTTGGGAATAATTTCCTGTTGTTGGAAATAATCTGTCAGAAAGTGGATGTTGTAATAAGCAAGTGCGGTTTTACCGCTCCCCTGGGTGTGCCAGATAATGCCTTTCTTCGTGCCGCCAGATATTTTCTGCTGAATTGCCTTGGTGGCAAACAGTTGCGGATAGCGCATTATCTGCTTCTCAACGCCCTTGGTCTCCTGCGCATAGGCAAAGCCGAACTGCAACAGCAGCGCAAGACGCTCTTGGCAGAAAAGCGATGTCAACAGCCTGTTTGTCGGGGTGGTGGGCTCTTTGTTGGTGATAAATTCCGGCGAATGTTTGATTGCAGGAAGGTTGTTGTCCTTCAGGACAATGTTTTCCTTGTCGTCATCTTCCGGCGAAAGCAGTAGCGACAGATCTAACGCTTCTTCCTCTCGAAAGCAGTTAAAACTTACGTCACCGTAGGAAGTGGAAGAGTAGAAGGCGCCTTGAACAGGCTCGATGGATTCCTGGTCATATTCCATGTTGTTGGAGAAGACCAGCAGCTGCGAAATATTGATGAATTTTCGGAACTTCTTGTTGCGGAACCGGGCATTCATCCGGTCGCGTTCCGCCAGGATACCTTCGTGATTGTTCGGTTTTTTTACTTCAACGAAGGCCAGCGGCATCCCATTGATAAGCAGCGTTATATCGGGCCGAAATTCATCATCTCCGTTTTTACAGGTCAACTCTGTTACCACGTGAAAACTGTTATTGCTGAACTCCTTGAAGTCGATCAGTTTCACGCCCGAACGGGCTGTGAGCATGCGGTAAAAAGCTTCGCCCAGATCTTCATTATCCAGAACGAGTGATATATCATCCAGCAACCTCTTGATCGCGCTCTCTTCCAGTTCAGGATTTATGCGTCTGATGCTCTCTGAAAACAGGTCTGTGAAAATATTGGTGTTCTCATCATGCGTTGAATTGGATAGCGAAAGGTAGTCGTATCCTAATCTGCACAAATGCAATATTGCCGGTATTTTCACCCTGGTATTTTCATTGAAGCTCATATCGCATTTTCCTCTTTGCACAAAACGGAAATATTACGCGTATATTCATTACTTCTTCACAGCACCCTGAGACTTCTCTTTCTCTGCCGGCTGCTTCCCTTTCGCTTCCACCAGCGCTCCGGGGGTCAGGCGCAGCTGGCCGTCGGTCACCACGGTCTCACCCGCCGCCACCCCCTTCTCGATAACCGTCTCTTCTCCTGTCGCCGCAGCTGACGTTATCTGGCGCATCTCCACCCTGTTGTCCGGTTTCACCACATAGACGAATTCTCCCTGCTGGCTGGTCTGGATGGCATGGGTCGGCACGACTACCGCATTTTGTCGGGAGGCGAGTGTCAGTACCACGTCGGTAAACTGCCCCGGCCAGAGTTTTCGCGACTTGTTGGCAAAAACCCCCTTGAGCTTGATCGTGCCGGTAGCCGGATTCACGGCATTATCAAGAAAACTGATCGTTCCGGATTCGGTAACCCCCGGTTCATTCGGGATGGCGGCTTCAATCTTCAACTGGCCGGCGGCCATGGCCCGTTTTATTTCTGCCAGGCGTTTTTCGGGAAGGGAAAAAGTGACATAGATCGGGGTGATCTGGTTGACCGTCACGATCGGCATATCGTTGGCCTTCACCAGGTTTCCCGGCTGCAGCGCGATCGTGCCGGTACGGCCGGAAATCGGCGAGCGGACGGAACAGTATCCGAGCTGGATTACGGCGTTTCGTATGGCGGCGCGATCGGCTACTACGGCAGCCGCCAGCGATTCGGCATTCGACTGCAGCAGCTCATACTGGTCCCGGGTAACTATTCCCTCCTTAAGTAACCCGGCGTAGCGCCGCGCCTGCTCACGGGCAAACTTTTCCTGGGCCAGATCTTTGGCCAGTGCTGCTTCAAACTGGCTTAACGTCGCCTGGAAAGGCTCCGGGTCGATGCTGATCAGCAAGGTTCCCTTTTCTACGTCGCTCCCTTCCGCGAAATGGATACGGGCGATCTGGCCGCTTACCTGCGACTTTATGGCGACGCTCGTGTATGCCTCGATGGTGCCGATGGCCCTGACCTGGACCGGCACGTCTTTCTGCAGCGCCTGAGCTGTCTTTACCGGTACCGGCGGTTTTGCGTTTGGTGCCTCTTTTTTGGCCGTGCAGGCGGTGTTGAAGATCAATACGGCAGAGCATGCCAGGATTGTTAAGGTTTTCATTGAGTCGTTCTTTCCCTATGCAGGTGTGACATCAAATCGCACTATTCTGCCTAAGCGGCTATTCAAGCGCTCCGGCAACATCATAACAATGGTCTATTCAAGTATCCTGGCATCAACAACATAATATTCCGATTCGCCGAAGCAGGTTGTGGGGATGCCTTTGTGCTGTTCGTAGGTGAGCGAGACCTTCTTGCCCATGCCCGAATTAATCTTGCTGACAACCGCCTTGTCACGTACTGAAAAAAGGAACTTGTCCGGCAACGCACCCGGCACCGGCATCATTTGCAACTCCCCTTCCCAGGTTTTGCAGAGCCACCCTTTTTCTGAAAACTTTTGGACGTATCCGACTCTGTCGCCTTTGGAATAGCTCCAGTTAAGGGCAGCCATGACATACCCGGTAAAGAGAACAGCTGCGGCTACCATAAGCAGTGTCGCTATTTTAGCCACCTTTTTTCCTAATTCATTACCCGTCATACGTCCCCCAGTTTGTTGGCTTGAAGCCGAACTGATCGGGTTCGCCGTGCCCGGCTTTCCACGGTTAATCCGCCAGTCCCGGCGATCTGATTTGTGCCGATACCCTACCACAAGATAGGCCTCATGTTTCATTTTTTTGCGGTGGTTCTCCTCATCGAAAATTATCCGTATCAACCCAGTTTTTTACGGCATTGTGTAAGCGGCCAAAACGGGTTACGATGGTTGAATTAACATTCGGCTGAATGGCCCGAACAGAACCATCCAATACCGAGGGATGTCGATTACTGCCAAACGGGTCAACCCAACACTCTCGGTATTGGAATCTGCCTGGTACGCTGGAGTCGTGATTTTCCTGCATGGAACACCCGGATTCATTGTGAAAAACAGACGCTGAACAGAAAGAAGGGCGCGTATTTACATCATGAAAACGGCTACCAAATATATCCTGGCGAGTTCTCTCCTCGCGATTCTGACAATCACCCTGTTCGGGCTGTACTCACTAAGCCAGTATCATGAAAGTGAGGTCAAAAGTGAACATGCAAGGCTGGAAACATGCATCCGGACGTTCTGGCAATTGCTTGGTTACAAGGGAACGGATTTCAGAATAGCCGATGGAAAATTGCTGGCCGGAAATTATACGGTCAACGGCAACTTCGAACTGCCGGACAAGGTGCAGGAAATTTTCGGCGGTGTGGCGACAATCTTCATGGGGGACGAACGGGTTTCCACCAACGTGCTGAACGGCGAAGGAGAAAGAGCCCTGGGTACCAGGCTTGTCGGTCCGGCCTACGATTCAATATTCAATCAGGGGAAGCCGTATCGTGGTGATGCAGCCATCCTTGGCGTCACATACCTGACGGCATACGACCCGATCAGGGACAGCAGGGGGAAAATCATCGGCGTCCTCTTTGTCGGGGTAAAAGAAAGTGACTTTCTCTCGCGCCTGCACGTGATGAAAACGAATATGACACTGACCCTGTTCGCCCTGGTGACCGTTTTTATCCTCCTGATGCTGCTGCTCGGACGGGCAGTGAAGCGCGTTGAGAAAGCGAATGAAAATCAAATCAGGTTCCAGAGGACTCTGATCGACACCATCCCCACCCCCGTTTTTTTCAAGGATGCGTCCTGCCGCTATCTCGGCTGCAACAAAGCTTTTGAAGAGTATGTCGGGTACAGCCGGGATGAGCTGCTCGGCAAAACGCCCCACGATCTGTGGTCTGCCGAGTTGGCGGACAGTTACCTGCAGCAGGATCTTGCCCTGCTGGAAAGTTCCGGCATGCAGGCCTATGAGGGAAGGGCCAGAAGCGCGGACGGAACCCTGCGTGAGGTTATTTTCAACAAGGCGGCGTTTGAAGAGGGTGATGGCACGGTGGCCGGCATGGTCGGGGTCATCCTTGACATAACCGAGCGCAAAAACGCCGAAGAGGCCACCAGGAGCGCCTATCGGCAACTGCTCGATATCGTCGAGTTCCTCCCCGATGCAACCTTTGTCGTAGACAGGGACAAACGGGTAATCGCCTGGAACCGCGCCATTGAACTGATGACCGGCGTCGAGAAGCGGGAAATCATGGGGAAGGGCGAGTATGCATATGCAATCCCCTTCTATAACGATAGCCGGCCGCTGCTGATTGACCTGCTTGACCAGGAGCAGGAGCGACTCCGCCTCAACTATACGCACATAAAGCAGGACGGGCAGACTCTCTTTACAGAGGTCTTTGTCCCCTCGTTCCGCAACGGGGAGAGCCGGTATTTCTGGGCCACTGCCACACCGCTGTTTGACGGGGATGGAAAACAGGCCGGCGCCATAGAATCGATCCGGGACATTACCGAATACAAGCGGGCCGAGGAGGATAAAATCCGTCTTGAATCCCAGCTCGATTATGCGCGGTTGATGGAAACCGTTATGATCCGCCTGGGGCATGATCTGAAAACCCCGCTGACCCCGCTGTTTATCCTGCTGCCGCTTTTGAAGAACCGTCTTGCCGACCCTGAACTGATAAAAAAGGTGGATATGTGCATTGCATGCGCCACCTCCATAAAAAATCTGGCTGACAAAACCAGAAGACTCGCCACCCTTTCAACAGGTGCCACGCCGTTTGAGCTGGAGGGTGTCCCCCTTGCTTCGGTTGCGGATCAGGCCCTGACCGACTGCGGGGAGATGATTACCCGCAAGCGGATTGAATGCCGGAACAGTGTCGATCCCGGAATTGTCGTGCGTGGGGTGCCAGACCAGCTTCACGAACTGTTATTAAATCTGGTTTCGAATGCAGTACACTTTTCGCCTGAAAAAGGAACCGTGTTTGTCTCTGCAGACCGGCATGGCGAAACCGTCGTGATCTCGGTACAGGACGAGGGGGTCGGTCTCGATCCGACCCACCTGGAGCATGTTTTTGACGAGTTTTTCAAGGCGGATGAATCGCGTCACGATCTCGATGCACCCGGCCTCGGCCTCTCCATCTGCAAGCGGATTGTCCGGAATCACCATGGCCGGATCTGGGCCGAAAGCGACGGGATTGGCCGGGGGACAACGGTCAGATTTACCCTCAATGAACAGGATGCCGGTTGCGGAGATGCTGTACCCATATGTCAAAAGATACGATCATTCAGGAAATAATAGCGAGGCTTTCCGCAGACCTGTCGGTGCTCTCCACCGCATCACGGGCTGCCCATGCAGCCGCCACCCATGCGGAATGCCTTCCCGACAACAAATATGACACCACCGCGCTGGAGGCCTCCTACATCGCCCAGGGGCAGGCCAACCGTGCCCAGGAAATCCGGGTTGCCCTGGAATGCTACCGCACCCTGACGCTGCACCACTTCGACGACGTCACGCCGATCCGATTGACGGCCCTGGTCACCCTGGAAGGGGGGGAGGGGGAGGAGCGGCGGTTTTTTCTCGGTCCCCTGGCCGGCGGCATGAAAATAGGCGATGAAGAGGGGGAGGTTGTGGTCATTACCCCCGGTTCCCCGCTGGGACGCTCCCTGCTGGGGCTCAGAACCGGCGATGAGGTGAAGGGCGGTGACGGAACTTCGGCCCTGTCGTTTAGCATTGTTGCGGTCTGCTGAGAACCGCCGGACTTTATTAATCTCCCTTTTGTACGGGCAGGATGGCTTAGCGCATGAAGATCACACTGTTGACCCATTTTAAAGAGTTCGATAAGCGGTCCAATACCGGCCGCCTCGTGGTGGATGTTCTGGGGAGCGCCGCCGAACAGCTGTGCTGGGACAGAATGAATCCGCCCGCACGGCTGCTCGAGGAGATAGAGGCGGGCGGCGTGGCGCTGGTCTATCCCGGTGCCGCAGACCAAACTGACGGCGACCTCAGCGGCATCACGCAGTTCGTGATCATTGACGGTACCTGGCATGAGGCCCGCAAGATTCATCAGCGGAGTCCCTACTTGCAAAAGATCCGCCGCATCTGCCTGTATACCGGCGAAAAATCGGCGTACAACCTCAGGAAAAACCAGAAAGAATCCGGACTCTGTACGGCCGAATGTGTCATTGAAGTACTGCGTCTTTCGGGGAATGTTGCGGAGGCGGAGCTGCTGCAGGAGCGGTTCCTGGCGTTCATCAGGCCGCCGGGATTAATGCGGGGAGCTGTGCAGGGGCATTAGTCCCGGCTGTGATACCCGGAACCACATATTGAAAAGGCGGCTCGGGGGCCGCCTTGATTCATGCCTTGAATTTGCTTTCAGACCCGGCAAGCAGGCGGCCGATATTCTCATGGTGCCGCGCAATGACTATCAGGGATATTACCAGCGTCACCACCGTGACCGCTCTGCTCCCCCCCAGAAAGTACACCGCCAGCGGCATGACGGCCGCAGCCGTTATAGAGCCGAGTGAAACGTAGCGCCAGAGGTACATCATGCCGGCAAACAGTGCCATCGCAATCGCAACCGCCAGAGGCGCCAGCGCCAGAAAAACCCCCAGCGCGGTGGCGACCCCCTTGCCCCCCCTGAACTTGAGAAAAACAGAAAAGACGTGGCCGCAAAAAGCGGCCAGGCCGACCCAGGCTGCAAGTTCAGGCGGGAGCGAGCTGGCCTTGACGATGACAACTGGCAGCAGTCCCTTCAGGCAGTCGCCGATCAGCGTGATGATGCCGACCTTGCGGCCGACCGTCCGGTACAGGTTGGTCGCGCCGATGTTGCCGCTCCCCTCCTTGCGGACATCGATGCCGTATGCCTTCCCGAGCAGCAATCCGGTGGGGATCGAACCGATCAGATAGGCCGTTCCGATGACGATCAGCTGTGCAGCTATGGTTGACCCGTCTACTGTCATGACTTATATCCCCGCAATTATTTTCCACCCGTCCGGCTCTTTTACCAGCCTGAGATGTTCGGTGCCGTTCAGCGTCATCTCTTTGCCCCGCACCCGGATTTTCATGCGGTAGCTGCCGACCGCCCCGGCAGTCGTGCCGTCAACGGTTATGGATGGAGCGCCCTGTTCATACGAGATCTGCTCGAAATCCCTGAAATTCTTTTCCAGGCTCTCCCTGAGCCGGGCTAAATTTTTTCCCTTGTCGTTGTACTGCGTCGAAACAACGGAGATGTATTGCGGCAAATCTCTTTTGTTGAGCGCGTCGGCACGGGTCGCCAGGGTTTGCAGGATGCGGCCCTGTTCCCGATCCGGACTGCTGCAGCCCGATACCAGCAGCAGTGCCGCGAGGAATATGCCGAACGGCCTGAGGAGCATTAAAAGAAGGAGTCCATCGCCTTGTTGGCATCAGCGATGTATGCGCTGCCTGGAAATTCGCGGGCAAGCTGGCCGAAGATCTCCCGCCCTTTCGCTTTCTGGCCATCTTCCAGATATGCCCTGCCCAGATAATACAGCACTTCATCTCGCCGCGCCGCGTCGGCAAACACTTTAAGAGATTCTTCAAATCGGGCGATTGCAGCTTTATAGACATTGGTCTTCATGTAAAAGCGCCCGACATAAAGTTCGTACTGCAGCTGCTTGTCGCGGCACTCACGATGTTTCTCCTGCACTTCTGCCAGTTGGGCTCCCTCCGGGTAGAGCTTGAGGTATGAGTCAAAAGTGATCTGCGCGTTTTTGACCGGGGTCTGGTCGGTATCGATGCTGTGAATCTGGTTGAAATAGCTCATTCCCTGGCGGTACAGCGCAAAGTCGGCCTGCGGATGTTTGGGGTGGAGCTTGCGGAAATCCTCGTAACCGGCTGCCGCTTCGATGTAATCCTTATTCAGGAAGTAGGCGTCCGCGATGTTGAGTTCCGCCTTGGTGGTAAGGTCGGGGGACTGGTACGATTCCTTCACCTTTTTCCACTGGGCGATGGCGTCTTCATATTTTCCGTCCTGGAAGAACTGCTCACCCTCTTTATAGAGCAGGTCGGCCGGCTTGTTTACCTGCGGAGTGGAGCATCCCAGGAAAAGCGCCGAAGCAAGGACCAGCGGTACGATCAGTTTTGCTGCTGTTTTCATAGACATCCCTTTTGTATCGATTTCATTATACAATCCCCGCACCGCGCCGGTCAGCGAGCAGCCGGCCGATGATGTCGTGATTAAGCCATACGACCGCCGAGGAAGAGTTCCAGGAGTTGTGCAGCATCAGCCTGCCGGTGGCAAGGAACACGATCCTGGACAATTCCGAGCAGACCAGCTGCTTCTGATCCGCATGCATTCCCATCAGCTCTGCTGAACAGGCCAGCATGAGTTCCGCCTGTTCGCGGGTATTGTGCTGCGGCCAGGTTGCATAGTCCACGATCCCTTCCAGGATCGGGGAGGCGAGGTAAGTGTCGGCGCGTTTCAGCAGGGCGCTCACGGTTTCTCCCTCGTTCAGCATCGCCTGGCAGCGTGCCTCGAGCGGAGCGGCACTCTCATCGCCGGCTTCGAGGCGGATAGCGCTCAGCAGGGGGTAGAGAGAGATTTCGACACCCAGGAACAGTGCGCTGGAATTGGTCTGGATTTCCGGGCAGTTGTAGACAGTGGCCCGAATCCCCTTGGCGGCAGCCTCCGAGGCAATATCCTCAAGGCGCATCTTGGCGAAACCCTGTACATACGGCGTATAGGATTGCCAGCGGTACTCGCCATTTACCAGCACGCCGGTGCCGTGGTAGCCGTAAGCCGAGTAACCGACCCTGGCTCCGGCAGCCGCATTCCGCTTGCGAAGGGCTGCGGTACCTTCGATCAGATAGCGGAAGGTGTCCGCGGTAACTTCATTGAAAGATGTGTCGCAGAGCCGGCCGAGCGGGCTGTTCCAAAAGGTTTCCGAGGCCAGGTATTTGTCGCCGGTGCCTTTGAATATCCTGTTCAGAAGCGGCATGAAAACGCGGGCACGCGGGATGCCCCCCGCCATGGAATGCGCCATGAGGATGTTGGCATCTGCGGGTATGCGGCTGATCAGCTCGGATTGCAGCTGTGCAACATGAGCGCGGAACCGGGCGGTTCCGGCGGCACGGGCCTTTTCGACACTCCCTTCGATAAAGCTGATCGTGGCAAAATCATCAGGGCGGGCTTTTTTCAGCTGTTCGGCGATGGAAGGGAGGCCATCGACGCTCTCCATGTCAAAGCCGGCCTCCAGCGGGATATTGATAATCGATCCTCCCAGGAGTGCTTCCGCCTCGGCCAGCTCCACAGCGTTAAGCGGCCTCAGCTCTCCGCCGTTTTCCCGGCGCCCGACCGTCGTGCCGATCACGGTCATGCCGATCCGCCTGGCTTCATCAACCAGTCCGTTCGCATAGCCGCGTCCAAATAATTCACCAACCAGCACCAGTACGTCGCCGGCCTTGTATCCGGCCGGTTCAGGCAGCTGCTGCAGTGGTCTGTATTCCGTCATGTAATCCCCCGAATTAGATAAAATAAGTCACCTTTTTAGCATAAACCGCACCGTCATGTGAACATAAAAAGCTGCCGTCATATCAGCCGTGCCGTAACCGCTGGCGGATAAGATTCCGGGCAGATGCCGGTCGGGCGAATACGGCGGGAAAGAAAAATATGCTTACGCCGCTACATTTATGAAATTTGGTGGGGTACAGGAGGGGGAGTTTGATACAGCGTAATAAGGCACACCGGCTCGGCGGGGGCTTTTTCCCGCCGTTCGGTGCTGCCGCTAGTTGGAACTTCGGTTTTTCTCTGTGCATTTCCTTAAAAGATGACTCTGAGGCAGGAACTCTAGCCGACGCGTACTTTTTTGGTGCGGCTGCTTGATCTTGTGGTTAGGCAGGTTTCAAGGGTTTCATGGATAGCTTCGCGTACTATGTCGGTAAGTTTCAATCCTTGACTGAACTGTTTTAATGCCTCATTCATCAGAGTCTGATAATTACCTCCAACCATCTCCGCTCGTACTTTGAAGGTTGCTAACACGTCGTTGTCCACTCGCATGGTAATGCGTGACTTTCCTCCGGTTTCTGCTTGAAGCTTTGCTAGATGAGGGGTCTCACTCACCGATTTTGCCTCTGCAAAATCAAAGTCTTTGTATTTTTCATACATTTTGTCAGAACTGGTTTTCATAGCGCCTCCGCTGCGGCTCATTTGCTTTCCATGCAGATATGAGTCGTATTGTTTCATCTCTGTAAGTGTAGACAACCATTAGAATCCGCCCTTTACCGCTCATTCCCAATGTGATGAATCTTTGTTCGTCTACTGAATCACAGTCCTCCCGCGTCAATGCAAATGGGTCAAGCAGGACGTGCTGAGCTTCCTCGAAGGTCACGCCGTCGTGATTCTTCAGATTCGCTATTGCTTTTTTGGAATCCCAAGTGATTCTCATGGCTTTATTGTATGCACAAAAGTATGTACTGTCAAGATCGGTTTCGCAATTGTCATGGGCTAAATAGGGAGGCTAGGGCTAAATAGGGACACTCCCCATTTTGGCTAAATAGGGACACTCCCCATTTTCGCTAAATAGGGACATCCATGATAAGTTTTGTCAAGGGGGAAACGGAGATTTCCCAT
>CAZGEG010000038.1:0-28196 GCA_964524835.1 uncultured Geobacter sp. | reverse complement strand
CCGTACGCACGGTGGTGTGGGAGGACGGCGGAAGTAATTCCGCCTCCTACCCGATGCAACCGGTAATCTTTTTTCGCTACAGACTCTTCAGATACTCCACCAGCCGGATTTTTTCGGTCTCGGTCAGACCGAGAGCGTCACGGCTGTTGAAACGGTTCACTACATCAAGCAGGGTAACGGCGCTGCCGTCATGGAAGTAGGGAGCGGTGAGGCTCACACCGCGCAAGCCCGGTACCTTGATGCCGCCGGCCAGGTCGCCGGTGGGCGGTATCGCGGTGATGTTGCTGTAGCGACCGGCAGTTATGAACTCGGCCGCCGCCGGATGGCAGGTGGCGCATCCCGCTTTTCCTTCGAAGAGAGCTTTGCCGGCCGTTGCCTGGAGCTGGTCAAAACCACCGGCAGCCGGGCTGCGCAGGCTCTGGAGAAAGGCCTGGACCTGCAGCAGCTTGTCAGAAGTGATCACGCTGGCCGGGTTGTCCTGAAACTTGTCGAGCACGGCCTGGCGGGGCGGGAAGGCCAGGGCCGGCGGGATCGCCCCGTGGCCGGCGGCAAAGGAGCCGCTGCCATGCATGATCAGGTCATAGACCGCTTCAGAGATGCTGGCCAGCGCATCGGCTCCCTTGAACATTCCGTCCCAGCCAAGGGCGTAGCCATTGGCCTGGAGGGCGGGGAAGTTCCATAATGGCGGGTAGGCCGTTGGATTGTCCATGCTGTCGTCCAGTTCATTGAGTGCCCGGATATCGAACCGTCCCGGCCCCCAGCCGGCCAGAGTGCTGCTCAGGCCGTTGGCAGCGGCAAACGGAGTGAAGGAGAGGATCTTTCCGGCATCCATCTTTACATTGGGTACGCCGTTGAAGAGCGGCTCGCCGATGGGAAGCGTTGTGGAGCCGTCTGTCAGGGTAAAGGCGGTCGGTTTGACCGTCACGTGGCAGAGGGCGCAGCTGATGCCGACGCTGGTCAGGGTGGTGTCGCCGGCTGCCGGGGTGGCATAGAATCCCTTTACGCCGATTACCGCTCCGGCCTTGATCAGGGTGCGGGTCACGGCCGGATCATTCAGGGCGGCATCCTTGGCGGCCAGATCGCTGCCGGTCATCACTGCGACAATACCGGCCGGCACTTTGTTGAGGTCGACCTGGACCCCCAAGGCTACGGCATCCTTGGGAGCCACGCCGTTCAAAACGGTGTGCAGCCCGAGGGTGTCGCCGAAGAATTTCTCGTTACCGAATGTTTCGGCCATGAAGATCTCGCGCCCCGCGCTGATTTGGCCGTTGTCTCCGCTTCCGGAGCTGCTGCTGCCGCAACCGGCCAGTAGGGCAAGTGCCACAAGTAGAGATGATCTGATTAAGTGGTTCTTCATGGTGTTACCTCCTTATGTGTTGACTCACATCTGCCATCGGAACATCCGCACACGGTGGATATGCTGAACATGCTGTACAGCGGGCACCAGCCGATGGAGCCGGTCAGCAGCGGTACGATGCCGACGTAGCCCCACAGATGGCCATTGATGACCGCCTGGAAAAGAAGAAATAAACCCGCTGCGATTCTTATAATCCTGTCCGTTGTTCCCACATCCCGTTTCATGGTGCACCTCCAAAGGTGAATTACGTGCTGCTGATGCAACCATACGGCCATTCAGGGTGCATGTCTGTGACATTGTCACAAAGAGGACCCGGCATTTTCACGTTGCAGGGAATGGGCGAGATGGCTACTATACCGGTATCCATAGTAAGGAGACCGCAATGAGCGCTGCAACAATTACCCCGGATGAATTTACGCACTATTTTCCTCGCTTTCGCTCTCAGCCCGAACTGGCGGCGCAACTGCTGTCGCAGGCCGTTCGGCACTCTTTTGCTGTCGGCAGCCATCTGTACTGGGAGGGGGACTCGTGTTCCGGGATTGCCTTTCTGTTATCCGGTTCAATCAGGGTGTACAAATGCGGCGAGAACGGGCGGGAAATCACCCTGTACGAGATCGGCCCCGGTGAAACCTGCATTCTTAACGCGTCCTGCATCCTCGGTAACACGTTGTATCCTGCCAATGCGGTCACCATAAGCGGGGGGGAGCTTGTTCTGGTACCTTCCCATGATTTCCGCCGCCTGCTCGGAAGCCATGAAACCATGAGGGATTTTGTGTTTTCGCTGTTGAGCTTGCGCCTAGGCGAGGTTATGGAGCTTGTCAATGAGGTCGCCTTCAGAAGGATGGACGAGCGGCTGATGGAGTATCTGATCGAGAAATCCGGCGATGGGGTTCTGCTGGCCACCCATCAGAAGATCGCCAGTGATCTGGGCACTTCGCGGGAAGTAGTCAGCAGATTATTGAAAGATTTCGAACGGCAGGGGAAGCTTTCGCTGGCCCGAAACACAATTTTGCTGTCGGGAGATGCATGACGAACGGGAAATGATTTTTGTCCACGCCGGCGTGAACGGTCAGCCGCTGCCCCGGTCGTCAGATTGACATATTGACTAATAACGGCATTAGTGTCAAAAAGGGGTACCTTAAGCATCGGCAGGGAACACCCCTGGAGACCACACAACAAAGGAGTTTCGAATGGCCAAAGCATCTGCCCGCCACATTCTGGTGGCAACCAAGGAAGCGTGTGAAGCACTGAAAGCGAAGATTGAAGCGGGAGAGGATTTTGCGGCATGCGCCCGTGAAAATTCAAAATGTCCATCCGGCAAGGATGGCGGCAATCTGGGTGAATTCAGCCCGGGGCAGATGGTAAAAGAGTTTGATACCGTCGTGTTCTCCGGCGAAGTCGGAAAAGTTCTCGGGCCGGTACAGACCCAGTTCGGCTATCATTTGATTGAAGTCACCAAGCGCACAGCATAGGACAGGTGCCATGAAGTTACTGGATGGAAAAATATGTGCTGAAAGTCTGGTCGCGGACATATCCCGACGGGTTATAGGGTATGTCGACTCAGGTTTGCGCAAACCGCACATGACCGTGATCCTCGTCGGCGAGCATGCTCCCAGCGAATCATACGTAAAGTCAAAAATCAAGTCGTGCGCAAGTGCCGGTTTTGAAAGTGCCCTGCTCCGTTTTCCGGAGAGCATTTCCGAGGCGGAGCTGCTGGCGAAGATCGCCGAAATCAATGCCGATCCCGCCACTGACGGCCTGATCGTGCAGCTGCCGGTGCCGAAGCATATCAATCCGCAGAACATCATCAACGCGATAGATCCGGAAAAGGATATCGACGGTTTTCATCCGACAAACTTCGGCCGCATGACCCTGGGGCAGAAAGCGTTCAGGCCTGCCACCGCCTATGGTATCTGCAAGCTGCTCCAGTTTTATGAGATTCCGGTCAAAGGGAAGCATTGCGTCGTTATCGGCCGGTCGAACATAGTCGGCAAGCCTATTTCGATCATGCTTTCCAACGATTTCGAAATCGGCAATGCAACGGTAACCCTCGCTCACATCGAAACTCCTCGTGAACTTTTGCTGGATGAGACACGGCGGGCCGATATTATTGTTGTGGCGGTCGGTATTCCCGGATTTATTACGGTGGATATGGTCAAAGAGGGTGTTGTGGTGATCGATGTCGGCATTAATCGTCTCGAAAACGGCAAGCTGGTTGGGGATGTGGATTTTGAAAATGTCGGCAAAAAATGTTCATGGATAACCCCGGTGCCCGGCGGCGTCGGAAGGATGACCGTAGCCGCCCTGATGATAAATACCCTGATGGCGTACCAGAATAACTTTGATCTGGCCTGATACACCCAAGCCATTCACGTAACAAAAAAAACGGCCAAATGGCCGTTTTTTTATTATGCTTTGTTCGCTAGACAGAGGCGGCATTTACTCTACTGAATGCTTATCAGCTCGATCTCAAAAGTCACGTTTTCGCCGGCCAGGGGGTGGTTGGCGTCAAACGTAACCTGCTCTTCCGTCGTTTCGAGCACGACGACTTCAAGCTCTTCGTCATCTTCGTTGGAGAGGCTCAGTTCATCGCCGACTTCCGGAATAAGGTCTTCCGGGAGTTCGCTGCGCGGTACAGTGAAGACCTTTTCCTTGTCATACTCTCCAAAAGCGTCTGCAGCGGCGATCTGCACGGTCTTCTTTTCGCCGGGTGCCATGCCGATGATAGCTGCGTCAATTTGCGGAAAGAGAATCTCTTCTCCAAGGACGAAGGTCATCGGACCGCTTTCGTGCCCACCGCAGCCGCATTCGTCATCGTCATCACAGCCGTCTTCGCAGCAATCGTCATCACCGCATTCCATGTCTTCAAGAGTCGAGTCGAATACAGTTCCATCTTCCAGTTTACCGGTAAAGTTGATTGTTACAGTGTTTCCTTTTTCTGCGTGTGCCATTTGATTGCCTCTCATTGCTTGTATAGTGTTGTGTTGCAACACGTAAGAATACGGGAGAGAACGTGATTAGTCCACAGAAATATATTGCATTAAAAAAATACCCGGTAAATACAGCTGACAGCAGAGATAATTAATAGCGGGGCAACATTATTCGGCCGTTTGCTGAATAACTGTCAGGCACTCTAGTTTATGCGTATTCGTGCCTGAATAGAGAAACAGCGGATGTGCGTGAGGAGACGGGATGTTGAAAGGTGGATTAAGTGATGGACTCGATACATCTGCTGGCGGATACGGCCGGGAAGAACTGAAACGGGGGGCAGGCTGTGCAGCCCGCCCCCCGTGTTGGCTATGATTCTAGTCGACTGATTTACGCAGGAAAGTCGGTATATCGTACTGGTCTTCATCTTCTTCAATAAAAGAGACTGCAGGTCGGATGCGTGTGATGTTCTCGTTTTTTTCACGATCTCGCTGGAAGGTCGGACGGTCGAGTGATACCGGAGTGACGACATGCTTGTCAGCCAATGACAGGCTGTTCTTGCGGAAGTCGCGGCCCTTTTCGACATCAAAGCGATCGCCGAAACCGGTAGCAATGACGGTGACCTTGATGTTGTCACCCATCTCGTCGTCACGGACAACGCCAATCTTGATGTTGGCATCTTCGTGTACCTTCTCGTGGACGATGCGGTTGACGGTATTGTAATCATCCATCGTCATCGCTTCGGAACCGGTGATGTTGACCAGCACGCCCTTGGCTCCGGAGATGTCGTTGTCCTCCAGCAGCGGGCTGGAAATGGCGTTGTTGACCGCATCGGCAGCACGGTTGTCACCGCTCCCCATACCGATCCCCATCATGGCCATGCCGCGTACGCTCATGACTGTCTTGACATCGGCAAAGTCGAGGTTCATCAGGCCGGTTGATGTGATCAGTTCGGAAATACCCTGGACTGCCTGGCGAAGCACGTCATCAGCCGGTTTGAACGCGTCGAACAGCGACATGTTTTTGCTGGCCATGCTGATGAGGCGATCGTTGGGGATGATGATCAGTGAATCGACATGTTTCTTCAGCTCCGCAATGCCCTGTTCGGCGAGTACCGAACGCGCCTTGCCTTCATACGTGAACGGCTTGGTGACGACACCGACGGTCAGGACACCTGTTTCACGGGCTGCTTCGGCGATGACAGGAGCTGCACCGGTACCGGTGCCGCCGCCCATGCCGGCAGCGATGAAAACCAGATCGGCGCCTTTAATGGCGTCCGCCAGCTGTTCCTTGTTTTCAAGTGCGGCTGCCGTTCCGACCTCGGGCTTGGAACCGGCGCCGAGCCCCTTGGTCAGTTCCCGGCCGAGCTGCAGCTTGACCGGCGCTTTCGAAGTGCGCAGGGACTGGGCATCGGTGTTGGCCACGATAAAATCAACTTTATGTATGGAACTGGAGATCATGGTGTTGACGGCATTGCCGCCGCCGCCGCCGACTCCAATTACTTTAATAACGGCGCTCTGTTCAATGGTCTCATCAAATTCAAACATGCATCCCCTCCTCTATATTCTGTGGCTTAAATTTTATTATCATTCGTGGAAATGTAACCTCAATTTGACCAAGAATCAAAGGAAAAAATAATATATTTTTTGCCGCATAAGGTGTCTTTAAAAAACAGAGTGTTAGAAGGGTGCGCGCCTGATCCGTGCCCATTGGCAGCCGTTCTGCAGTCGCTAGAAAAACTCGCTGAACCATCCCTTCATCCGCCCGAAGACCGATCCGAACAGGTTCGCTTCCGGTTTGCCGGTCGGGAACTCGCGGGAGCCGGAGTTGCGGCTTCCGTACACGACGAGGCCGACGCCGGTAGCGTATACCGCAGATTTGACGACATCGGTAAGGCCGCCGATCTTCTGCGGCAGCCCGCGCCGCACCGGCAGATTGAAGATCTGTTCCGCCAGTTCCGGGATCCCTTCCAGGATGCTGGAGCCGCCGGTAATGACGACACCTGATGCGATGGAATCCTCCAGTCCGGATTTGATGATCTCGCGGTTGACGAGCGAAAAAATCTCCTCCATGCGGGGTCCCAGGATTTCACACAATACATTGCGTGAAAGCTCGCGCGGCTTGCGGCCGCCGACGCTCGGCACCTCGATCTTGTCCTCTTTGCCGACCAGCGCAGCGAGGCAGCAGCCGTACTTCTGCTTGATCTTTTCGGCTTCCGCGAACGGGGTGCGCAGGCCAACGGCGATATCGTTCGTGAGCTGGTTCCCCCCGAGGGAAATAACAGAGGTATACTTGATCGCCCCGTCGGCAAAAATGGCAATGTCGGTCGTTCCGCCGCCGATATCAACCATGCAGACACCCAGCTCCTTCTCGTCTTCGGAAAGGACTGCATGTGATGACGCCAACTGCTCCAGTACGATGTCTGCCACATCCAGTCCGGCCCGGTTGCAGGACTTGACGATGTTCTGGGCACTGGCTACGGCGCCGGTGACGATATGCACCTTCGCTTCCAGCCTGACGCCGCTCATGCCAAGCGGTTCGCGGATGCCGTCCTGCTCGTCGATGATGAATTCCTGCGGCAGGATGTGGAGTACCTCGCGGTCCATCGGGATGTTGATCGCCTTGGCGGCATCGATGACCCGGCGCACATCCTCCTGGGAAACCTCGCGATTCTTGATGGCGATGACCCCGTTGGAGTTAAGTCCCTTGATATGCCCGCCGGCGATGCCGGCATAGACCGACTTGATCTCGCAGCCGGCCATCAATTCCGCTTCCTCAATCGCTTTCCTGATTGCCCCCACGGTGCTTTCAATATTGATGACCACGCCTTTGCGCAGGCCGCTGGAAGGGCTGGTTCCGATGCCGACGATATCGATACCTTCTTCCGTGACATTGCCGACGATGGCGCAGATCTTGGTTGTACCGATGTCGAGGCCGACGATCAGATTATCCCGTTTTATTGCTGACATACCACTCCCCCCTGCTGCATTAGGTATAAAAAGTAAGAACTAGCTCTTTTTGACGATGATTTTGTCGTTGTAGTCGAGATCGATATAATGAATTGTCGGCAGCTGCACCATGAGGCTCCGGTAGATGCGGGCGAACCGCTCCACTTTTGCGGAAAAATCCCCCGCCCCGACTTTTACCGGAAGTGCCCCGGCCGCGGTAAACAGCGTAAAGCCGTAACCCTTATCGTAATGAATCTCTGATACATCCGCAAGGATAAATGCGCCCTTTTCTCGTAATATCTTCAGGAGATCGCAGGTGGCTTCAAGCGCCTCTCTGGTCCCTTTCGGGTCACTTCCCAGCTCTTCCTCGCTGAAGCCGGTGACGACCGGATAATCCAGCTTGTCACCCTGGTTAAGAACCTTGAAGACATTTCCCTTCCTGTCCAGGTAGTAGATGAACCCCATGTTGACAATCGCTACCGGCTCGCGTTCGGTGATGACGATTGATACGGTATCCGGAAAATACCGGTTGATCTGCACCGTTTCCACCCAAGGGTTCTGCAGAAGATGCTCTCCCATGCGCTTCAGATTCATGCGGAGCAGGTCCTTGCCCGGCTCAACTCCTGCCAACCCGAGGATCTCGTCCCGTGTCAGGTGTCTGGCGCTCGACACTTCTACCGATTTGAGCGAGAACAGGGTTACCGACGAGACGGCGCGATAGCTGCCGTACAGGATGCCGCCCGCAAGCGCAAGGGCGGCCAGTCCGGCAAGAGCGATTTTCAGCGGGCGCAGGTACTTCTTTAAGTCCAGCGGCGTTCGCTGCACCTTTACCTTGTTCGGCGCCACCTTTCGGCGCTGGTATGATGAATTTGCAAAGTCCCGCATCGTCAGTTTACTCCGGTCGAAAGTGCCGCCGATTCAATTATCCGCGAGACAAGCGCTTCAAACGACAGCCCGGCCCCTTTTGCTGCGATTTCCGGCAGGAGTGATAGTGCCGTCATCCCCGGAAGGGTGTTGACCTCCAGTACAAAGCAGTCGCCGGCTGATGTCACCAGCAGGTCCACACGGCTGTATCCCTTGCAGCCGAGCGCGCGGTGGGCTGCAAGGCCGATCTGCTGGGATTTTTCATACAGCGCCGGTTCCAGCCGTGCCGGGAACACATGTTCGGCCATGCCGTCGGTGTATTTTGCCTCAAAGTCGTAGAATTCATTCTTGGGTACGATCTCGATGGCGCCGACAGGACGGTCGTCCAGGATGCCGACCTGCACCTCCTGCCCCTTGATATACTGCTCAATCAGGATCTCGTCATCATGGCGGAAAGCCAGTTCAAGCGCTTGTGACAGCCGGGCCTCTTCCCTGACGATCGAGATGCCGACCGAGGAGCCTTCCTGTGCTGGCTTGACGACCAGCGGCAGGCCGAACGGCAGATCGGCCAGGATCACGGCCTCGCCGCGTCGGTAGCAGCGGAAGGGTGCCGTCAGGATGCCGCTGGCGGCAAAGGCCTGCTTGCTGTACCGTTTCTGCATGGCCAGGGCGCTGGCCAGTACGCCGGAGCCGGTGTAGGGGATTCCCAGCAGCTCCAGAAGCCCCTGCACGCAACCGTCTTCACCGTAGCGGCCATGCAGGGCGATGAAAGCGGCTTCGACACCTTCGCGCTTCAGAACCTCTGCCAGGTCACGCCCAACGTCGATTGCCACTGCATTATATCCCTGGGCGACAAGAGCCCGGTGAACGGCGGCGCCACTCTTCAGGGAAACCTCCCGCTCGGCCGAAAGTCCGCCGTACAGCACGCCGATTTTTTTTGATTTCATCATTCCGCTGCCCTTTCTGGAGTATGCCGTAACAAATAAACATTAAACTTCGCCTACGATACGTACCTCTTCCTCCAGAGTCACGCCTGACGTTGCACGTACCGCATTGATCACAATTGTCGCAAGAGCAAGGAAATCCGCCGCGGTGGCGCCTCCGGTGTTGACGAAGAAATTGCTGTGCACCTCGGAAACCTGGGCACCGCCGACCCGTGCGCCGCGCATGCCGGCCGCGTCGATTAATCTCCAGGCGGCCTGTCCGTGCGGGTTTTTGAAGAACGACCCGGCGCTCGGGTGGCCGACATTATGCTTCGAACGCCGCAGTTCCAGATCTTTGCGAATCTCCTCCTCTGTTTGGCTCGGTTCGCGCTCGTCCAGCCTGAAGACCGCTGCCAGAACGATATCGCCGTCATCCAGTTTTAGATGGCGGTACCCGTAGTCGAGCTGCTCCATGCGGAAATCGGCGACACTACCCCCCCTCAGCAGGGTCAGGTGATCGGTCCGCTCCAGGAGCCCCTCTCCATACGCACCGGCATTCATCTTTATCGCCCCGCCGACCGTACCCGGGATGCCGGAGATGAATCCGATCCCACCCAGTCCCAGCTTCTGGGCAAAACGCACCACTGCAAGGTTCTCTGCGCCGGCCTCAGCCCTGATCAGCCCTCCTCCAAACGCGGTGATCCGGTCGAACCGCTCCAGCGAGATGACCGCCCCGCGTATCCCCTTGTCTCGCACCAGCAGGTTGTACCCCCTGCCGACCGGTATCCACGGGATATTCCGCCGGCCCAGCCACCCCAGCAGATTGCGGAGATCCTCCTCATCTTCCGGGACCGCGTACAGGTCGGCGGGCCCGCCTACCTTCAGCGACGTATGGATGCTCATAGGTTCGCACTGTCGAAGCTGCCCGCGTATTTCCGGCGTACATTGTCTCAGTTATTTTCTCCTAGCCCTGATAAACAGGATAAGTGCGTTAACGAAGCCATTTTCTGTCAGAAAAGGGCTTCTAACTTTCTAACAGCCGGACCAGCGCTTCCCCCTGCTGCCAGATGTTCCCGGCTCCGAGAGTTATGACGATGTCTCCTTCGCGGACGATCGCTGCCAGATGCTCGGGGACCAGTTCGCGATTGCCGATCCAGGTGACATCTTTCTGGCCGTGACGAAGAATCTCGGCGGCAAGCCGCTCGGATGACGCTCCTTCGATCGGCTGTTCTCCGGCGGCATAGACGTCGGTCAGAATCAGCACGTCGGCGTCGTAGAAGGCCGTTACGAAATCCTTGAACAGTTCATGGGTGCGGCTGTAGCGATGCGGCTGGAAGGCGGCCACAATGCGGCGCTCCGGCCATCCCTGCCGCGCTGCTGCCAGAGTCGCCTTTATTTCGGCGGGATGATGGCCGTAATCGTCCACGACCATAATTCCCCCCGGCTCCCCCTTGACGGTGAAGCGCCGTCCGACACCGCTGAACGATGCAAACCCTTCCTGTATCGCGTTGAATGGTATGTCGAGCTCAAGGGCCACTGCGACACACGCCATCGCGTTCAGGACGTTGTGCGGACCCGGCATCGGAAAGGAAATCTCACCCAGTCGGTACCCTTTGAAGTGGGCGACAAACGTGGTCTGAAAGCCGTCGTGCCTGATATGGGTAGCGCGGATATCCGCCTGGGCCGAGAGGCCGTAGGTGGTGTAGCGTTTTTTGACCCGCGGCAGGATCTCGCGGATATTGCCGTCATCCAGGCAGAGGACCGCCAGTCCGTAAAATGGGACTTTGTTGATGAATTCGACAAACGTGTCCTTGATCTCTTCGATGCCGGAATAATGGTCGAGATGATCGGCGTCGATATTTGTCACCACGGCGATCGTGGGCGAAAGGAGCAGGAAGGAACCGTCCGATTCGTCCGCCTCGGCGAGCAGGAATTTGCCCTGTCCGATCTGGGCGTTGGTGCCGATGGCGTTCAGCTTGCCGCCGATGACGACCGTCGGATCGATACCGGCATGCCCCAGGATAGCGGCCGCCATGGAGGTGGTTGTGGTCTTGCCGTGGGTGCCGGCGATAGCGATGCCGTATTTCATCCGCATCAGTTCGGCCAGCATTTCCGCGCGCGGAATGACCGGCACGTGCAGCTTCTTGGCCTCGATGACCTCGGGGTTGTCGTCATGCACGGCGGAGGATATCACCACCACATCGACATTTTTCAGGTTTTCGGCGCTGTGGCCGATGCCGATTTCGGCCCCCAGTCCGGCCAGCCGCTCGGTGATGTCGGAGCCGCGCAGATCGGAACCGGAGACCTTGTATCCCAGGTTGAGGAGAACCTCGGCGATCCCGCTCATGCCGATGCCGCCGATGCCGACGAAGTGAATCTTATCTATTTTTCCGTACATGAGGCACCTTCTCCCGTTAGTGTAGAGTCGTCATCTGGTCAACGATGATCCTGGCGGCATCGAGACGTGCCAGGCCGTACGCCGCTTTTCCGGTTCGCCGCACGAGTTCCGGGTCTTCCGCCAGCCTGCTGATGGCGTCGGCCAGGGTTTCCCCCGTCAATTCCCGTTCCAGCATCATGAAGCAGGCATCCTTCTTGAGCAGTGCCTCGGCGTTGCGGCGCTGGTGGTCATCGACCGCGTGCGGGAAGGGGATGAACAGACAGGCCTTGCCGCAGGCGGTTACTTCGGCTATCGTCGTGGCACCGGCACGGCAGATGATCAGGTCGGCCTTCGCGTATTCCGTCGCCATGTCGCCGATGAAGGGGGTTACCAGCGCTTCAACGCCGGCCGCGCGGTACGCTGCCGTAACTTCGACACAATCTTTTTCACCGGTCTGGTGGGTGATCGTCAGCCTGGCCCGTCTCTCCTTCAGGAAGGGGAGGGCTTCAATCATCGCGCTGTTGATGGCGTGGGCGCCCTGGCTGCCGCCGAAGACGAACAGGTGAAAACAGGGTGCAGGGTGCAGGGTGCAGGGTGCAGCTGGACCTTCCCTGTCCCCTGTCCCCTGTCCCCTGTTCCCTACCATATCCAAAATCTGCCGCCTGAGCGGGTTGCCGGTCAATGCGGTTGTTGCCGGAGGAAAATAACGGGACGACTCGTCAAGTGTTATGAAAACCATGCTGGCGAACCTGGATAGCAGGCGGTTCGTCAGCCCGGGTATGGCATTCTGCTCGTGGATGAAGCGGCGGATCCCCATGCCGCGTGCCGCCAGCACCATAGGCAGTGACGCGTAGCCCCCCACGCCGAGAACCATATCCGGGCGAAAGCGCTTCAGAATTTTTCTCGACTGGGCATAGCCGTATACCATCATGGCCGACCCCTTGAGCTGGCTGAGGG
The DNA here is from genome assembly GCA_964524835.1 of uncultured Geobacter sp. GTDB lineage: Bacteria > Desulfobacterota > Desulfuromonadia > Geobacterales > Pseudopelobacteraceae > JACRCG01. Next base: position 15,842 of record CAZGEG010000038.1, on the reverse strand, counting down.
TCCCTTTGCCGCGAATCCCGGCTGCAGATATCAGCTCCAGCTGGTAGCCGGCCGCCGGTACGGCCCGCGCTTCGATGCCGCGCTCGGTGCCGACAAACAGTACCTGGTTGTCCGGGTCTCGCGCCAGAAATTCTTCGGCAACGGCGATGCCTGGGAAGAGGTGGCCGCCGGTGCCGCCACCGGCAATGATCAGTTTCATTTTTCCTCCTTCAGGCTGATGGAGGAGATCTTCAGTCCCGATGAAATATTGAGCAGGATGCCGACGGCAAACAGGCTGATAATCAGCGAACTGCCTCCGTAGCTGATGAATGGGAGCGCCAGCCCCTTGGTCGGGAGGAGGCCGGTGACGACCCCCATATTTACCGAAGCCTCGATCCCGAACAGCACGGCAATTCCGAGTGCCAGAAACCGCCCGAAAGTGTCCGGAGCGGCAACAGCGATGCGCATCGCCCGCTGCACCAGCAGAAAGAACATGCCGATGATGACGACCACGCCGAGAAACCCGAGCTCTTCGCCGACTACCGAGAGGATAAAGTCGGTGTGCGCCTCCGGCAGGTAGAAAAGTTTCTGTTTTCCCTCACCCAGTCCCTGGCCGAAGAGCCCCCCCGTACCGAGGGCCAGCCAGGATTGGATGATCTGGAAGCCGCTGTTCTGCGGGTCCTGCCATGGGTCGAGAAACGCCATGATCCGCCGCTTGCGGTAGGCGACGTTCATGACCAGGAAATAGATGAACGGCATCGACATCAGCACGATAGAGATGATGTAGACCAGCCGTGTCCCGGCGGCAAAAAGCATGATGACGGCAACCGCCGCCAGGGTCAGCGCCGAGCCCATGTCCGGCTGTTTGAGCAGGAGTCCCAGCATCACGACCAGGATCAGCATGTATGAAACAAAGCCGGCCCCAAGCTGCTTGATCTTGTCCTGCTTTCTGTCCAGCGAATAGGCCATGTACATGATCAGGGCAATCTTGGCGACCTCGGAGGGTTGGAGGTTGAAACCGGGGAATCTGATCCAGCGCGACGCTCCGCCGGCGCTTCCCCCGATTCCTGGAATCAGCACCAGTACCAGGAGAGCTATGCACCCCAGCAGGATCGGTGCGGACAGCTTGCGCCAGAACTGATAGTTGATCTGCATGGTTATCAGCATGATCGCAAAGCCGAGCAGAGCGAACAATCCCTGCCGTTTGAGGAAGAAAAAACCGTCGTGAAAACGTTTGTCGGCCATGACGGAAGAGGCCGAGTAGACCATCACCACCCCGAAACAGGTCAGGGCGATGGCCATCAGCATGATCACCAGATCATATTCTTCCAGTTTTTTGAACATAAGGGTTTTTCCCGTAGAGGCGCATTGCATGCGCCCGGATTTGCAACCGTGTACCAAAATGCCGTCAGGGCGGACTCAGTCGCCCCTACAGCGCCTTTACCGCAGCGATAAAACGCTGCGCACGTTCCTCATAATCACGGAACATGTCGAAGCTCGAACAGGCCGGAGACATCAGCACTGTTCCCCCCGCTGCCGTTATCTCCGCCGAAATACGCACCGCCTCTTCCAGTGTTGCCGCGCGGCGGGTGTCGGTCAGGTCCCCCAACTCCCGCTCCATCCTCCCGGCCGCCTCGCCGATCAGGATCAGGTGCCGCACCCGCTCCCGTACCAGCGGCGCCAGCGGGGCGTAAGAGCCCCCCTTGTCCTTGCCGCCGGCTATGAGCGTGATGTCGGTAAAGCTTTCCAGCGCCTTTTCGACACTCCCGACATTGGTGGCCTTGCTGTCCTCGTAGTAACTGACGCCGTTTACCTCGCGGACAAACTCCATGCGGTGGTGCAGTGACTCAAAGCAGAGAATCGTCTCGAAGGTCTCGTCCGGACGGCAGCCGAGCAGCAGGGCGCACGCTGCGGCGGCCATGATGTTTTCGAGATTGTGCACCCCCTGCAGCCTGATCGCGGCGGTGGGGAAGCATTCTTCGCGGCCTTTATGCCGGTAGGTGATGACCCCGTCCCGGTAGAAAATCCCTTCTTCCAGCTCGAACTTCCGGCTGAAGGGGAACAGGGCCGCCGTGAGCCCCTGGGCATGTTGCCAGACGAGCGGGTCATCCCGGTTGACCACGGCAAAATCTTCTTCTGTCTGGTTCTCGAAAATGCGCAGCTTGGCGTCGATATAAGCCTGATAATCCGGGTAGCGATCGAGGTGGTCCTCGCTCAGGTTCAGCAGCGCCGCCACGGCCGGGCGGAATGTTGTGATCCACTCCAGCTGGAACGAGCTGATCTCGGCCACGACCTGGTCGTAGATCCCGGGCGATTCTGCCACTTCAATCAGCGGGGTGCCGATGTTGCCGCCGACAAAGGTATGATAGCCGTTATGCTTGAAGATCGCCCCCAGTATGCTGGTCGTCGTCGTCTTGCCGTTGGTGCCGGTGATTGCCGCGATCGGAACATCGATGAAGCGTGAGGCAAGCTCGATCTCGCTGATGATCTCGACTCCCGCCTGTTTTGCCGCGAGCAGCTGCGGCAGCTCCATCGGCACGCCGGGGGATACGACGATCAGGTCGCTGGCCAGGAACGTCGCTTCGTCATGCCGCTCCAGTTCCAGGACGACATCGTATCTCGCCAGCTCCGCCAGCTGCTCCGCCAGGGCCGCTTCGCTCCGCATGTCGGAAACGGTGACCCGCGCCCCTTTCGAGGCCAGGAAGTGGGCACAGGCGACGCCGGTTTTGGCGAGGCCGACGACGAGGATGTTTTTGTTTTTCAGCTCCATGTACTTACATCTCCCTGTACGTTGACGCCTCAAAAAGACTACGTTCCCTTTTTCTGACCTACCTCGCTCAGGGTGCGATGGTGATGGTGTCAAGTATTCCCACAGCTTTGTAGCCAGGAAGCTTCATCGTAACAAACGGAGGGCCGGCTATACTGATCCCTTGCGTAGGTGTACCAAAGATGACTCCTGTGGCTGTATTCAGCGACAAGCCAGCCGGAAATGAAAAACCTGAATTGATGGCAAATGTTTCTTTACCCTTGCACGATGACGGAAGGCCTGTGATGACTGGGGTCGCGACCAACGGAACACCGACCTTGCCACGTACTGTGGAAGAAATGGATCCATTCGAGTCCCACGATGTAGTTATCATCAGAGATGTCTCTGATGAGCAAGCTGTGGTTTCACTTCCACCTCCACCACCGCCACAAGACGAAATTATAAACATAAATAAAAATAAGAGTGCAAATGGACGCATAACGGAACTCCTTAAATTTGATGTGAGAATAGCTAAATGTTATTGATTCTGTGTAATTACAACTACTCTATTGACTGCCCAGACGGTCGGAATGATGTTTACCTATAAATACGCTGGTTATATCCCATAACTTTCAGATTTTCCGTCATTACTGATGGATATGTGGAATCAACATAATTGAAATGTGTGAGTGATGTCACTCCCTGCCAAACCCGATGGCCTTTTTTTTCTTTGGCTCCGGCGTGGTTATCAACTGCCGAATGGCATCGAAAACCATCTTGAACTGGGAATCGTACTTCTGTTCCAAATCCTCCAGCTTCTTTGCCAGATCCTTGTGGGTCGAGATCATTTCGCGTAGACGACCAAACGTCCTCATAATCTGAATGTTGATTTCTATAGCCCGCTGACTGTTAAGCACACTTGACAGCATGGAAACACCATATTCCGTGAAGGCAAAAACGTTCGGCGCATTTTTCAATCCGGGACTTATCACAATCTGTGATAAGTCCCGAATCTCGTCTCTTGTAAGCACAAACACGAAATCATCGGGAAACCGCTCGCGATGTCTGCGGACTGCCTGGTTCAATACACGAGTTTCAATGTCGTAGAGCTTTGCCAGATCCCTGTCAATCATCACCTTATGACCACGCAACATGTAAATATTATGTTCGATCAATTCGACGGGAATAATATCTTTCATTGCTCCTCCGCCAGCTGGTCTCAGTTTGTGACCACCCAATTGCTCAGTTATATTCAACAGATATTTTCAAAACTTGAAATCACAATCTGCGACCTCAAGTTGATAACAGACTGAAATTAAACTTTTCTTTAAGGTCACAAATTGTGACCTTAAACATTATCTAACTTTACTTTTTTGTTACGAGGGTGAGGTGGTCGCAAAATGCGACCTTAAACCTTACCTCATCTTCAGTGTCGAAATCGCCACCAGTGCCAGGATGATGCTGATGATCCAGAAGCGGACGATGATCTTCGGCTCGGCCACCCCTTTCAGCTCGAAATGGTGGTGGATCGGGGCCATGCGGAAGATCCGCTTGCCGCGGTATTTGTAGGAGCCGACCTGGAAGATGACCGAAAGCGCTTCGACGACAAAGATCCCTCCGACGATCACCAGCAGGATCTCCTGCTTGGTCAGGATCGCGATGGTTCCAAGCGTCCCCCCCAGTGAAAGCGACCCGACGTCACCCATGAACACCTCGGCCGGATACGAGTTGTACCAGAGGAAGCCGAGGCCGGCTCCGACCATCGCGCCGCACAGCACGGCCAGTTCACCGGCACCTACGACGCGCGGGATCTGCAGGTAGGCCGACAGGGTCGCGTGCCCGGCGATGTAGGAGAAAAGCATGTAGGTGGCAGCGTTGATCGTCACCGGTCCAATGGCAAGCCCGTCCAGGCCGTCGGTCAGGTTGACGGCGTTGCTGGCGCCGACGATCACTAGCGTGGCAAACGGGATGAACCAGATCCAGAGGTCTGGATGAAAGTTTTTGAACAACGGGAAGTAGAGCTGTTCACTGAACCCCGGCTTGAGGAACAGGAAAACGCCCACCATCCCGGCCAGCAGGATCTGCCAGAACATCTTCTGGCGCGCCGACAGCCCCTTGGTGTTCTTCTCGACCACCTTCCTGTAGTCGTCCACAAAGCCGATCACGCCGTAGCCGATCGTGATGAACAGCGTGATCCAGATGTACTGATTGGTCAGATCGGCCCAGAGCAGCGTCGGGATGACGATTGCGGCCAGAATGATTACTCCTCCCATGGTGGGGGTGCCCTGTTTCTGCAGGTGCGATTCCGGGCCGTCGGTACGGATGACCTGGCGTGCCTGCAGCGACTCCAGTTTGCGGATGACCCAGGGGCCGAGAATGAAGCAGACCACCAGCGCCGTGATCATGGCATAGATGGTGCGAAACGTCAGGTACTTGAATATGTTGAACAGCTTGATGTTGGTCGCGAGCGGATAAAAAATGTGGTAGAGCATGGGCTATTTTCCTTTCGCGTACTGAATCAAGTCCTTCAGTTCCGCTGCCGCTTTTTCCATCGCCATCCCGCGTGACCCCTTGAAGAGAATCACATCACCGGCGCTTACGGTTTTCTGGAGCCGTTCGGCAATCTCCCTGTGGTCGGTGCAGCAGACGATGGCTTTCGCCGGCATATCGGCCAGCAGGGCGCCCTCGGCGGCATGTTTCACCATCAGTTCTCCGATCAGATAGAGTCGGTCCACGTTCCGTCCTGCAACGGCTCCGACGGCGAGATGCGCTTCAACCCCGTGCTCTCCGAGTTCCAGCATATCGCCAAGCACCGCGATGCGATGCCCCTCGGCGGCGATCTGGTTCAGGGTCTCCAGGGCGGCCTTCGTTGAGGCGGGGTTGGCATTGTAGCTGTCGTCAATCAGGGTGATGCCGCCCAGTCGCTCGATCCGGAAGCGGCCGCTGTACGGAGTAAAAGTTTCCAGCCCGGCGACGATTGTCGGCAGGTCAATCTTCTCCAGAAGTGCGGCGGTTGCGGCAAGAGCGTTATAAACATTATGGCGCCCGCATGCCTTCAGGTGTACAACGGATTCGTCGTGCGGGGTGACAAGCAGGAACTGCTGCCCTTCCAGCCCCATAGCCGTGATTTCCCGTGCGCGCACTTCGCCCCGATCGATGCCGAAACTGATCCGGCGGGCGGAAGCGTTCTGGGAAAGCGATGCAACACGGGAATCGTCGGCGTTGACGACGGCCAGACCGCCGTCACTGATGCGATGCAGCAGTTCACCCTTGGCCGCTGCCACCGCCTCCACGGTTCCCATGCTCTGCAGATGAGCCGGAAGGGCATTCAGTACGATGCCGACCTGGGGGGCGGCAATCGATGCCAGGCGGTCGATTTCTCCCGGTTCGCTCATCCCCATTTCCAGCACCGCCCAGCGATGGTCCGGTCGGAGCTGGAACAGCATCTGCGGCAGGCCGATCAGGTTGTTGAGGTTCCCCGACGTTTTGAGTCCTGGCCCGGTCAACTCCAGGATTGCTCCCAGCATTTCCTTGACCGTTGTTTTGCCGTTGCTGCCGGTTACGGCGATAATCGGGATATCGAAGCGCCGTCGCCATACCGCGGCCAGGTCACCCAGCCCGCGCAAGGTGTTCTTGACGGCGATGCAGGTGATTGAATCGGGGATCGGGTGACCTTTCAGCCACCCCTCCTCGGCCATGATGACCGTGATCCCTTTTGCTGCCACGTCCTGGATGAACATATGCCCATCGAAACGCTCTCCGCGTAGCGGTACGAACAGCTGACCAGGGGCGACACTCCGCGAATCGGTTGATACCGCCTTGATCTCTCCGGCTTCACGGCCGATGATACGGCCTTCGGTGGCATCGGCTATTTCGTTGATGGTGAACATTACGCTACTTTCCCCGCAAAGGCAGCGGCTGCTTCTTCACGGTCATCAAAATGATGCTTGACGGTCCCGATAATCTGGTAATCCTCATGCCCCTTGCCCGCCAGCAGGAGTATGTCGCCGGGACGCGCCAGGCTGACCGCCAGACGGATCGCTTCACGGCGGTTCTCCAGGAGAGTAAACCCCTGTTCCCCGAAACCGCCCGGCAGCTCCTCACGGCGGTATTCGCGCAGGGCAAGAGGAACTATCCCGGCTCTTATCTGCATCAGGATGGCAGCCGGGTCCTCGGTGCGGGGATTGTCCGAGGTAACGATACACAGGTCGCTCATGGCGGCGGCAACCCTCCCCATGATCGGGCGCTTGCCGTTGTCTCTGTCTCCACCGCAACCGAACAGGGTAATGATCCTGCCGGTGGCAAGTTCCTTCAGCGTGGCAAGGACATTCTCCAGGGCGTCTCCCGTATGGGCGTAATCGACCAGGCAGGTGACACCGGCTCCGTTTTCCACCCGTTCCATCCGCCCCGGTACGGTGGCGTGATTTTCAATTCCCTCCCTGATCGCGGTGAGCGGCAGATCGAGGGCGATTCCGGCAGCCGCAGCGGCAAGGATGTTGGAAAGGTTGAAGCGTCCCAGAAGGCGTGAAGCAAACTGGAACTCACCTGCCGGTGTGACCATCGTGGCGCGGATTCCGCTGACCGATGAGGTGACATCTTTCGGGCGCACATCGCACTGTCCCTTGATTCCGAAGGTGATCACGGGGCAGGCGCAGCGGCGTGCGATCTCACTCCCGTAGGGATCATCCAAGTTCACCGCTGCCCGGCGATGCTGCTTTTGCTGCGTTGGACGGAGCAGTTCGGTGAAAAGCCGGCTTTTGGCATCGAGATAGTTTTCCATCGTTACGTGGTAATCAAGATGGTCCCGGGTCAGGTTGCTGAAGATCCCGACGTCGAAATGACAGCCGTCGACCCGCTTTTGCTCCAGTGCGTGCGACGATACCTCCATCACAAAGGCCTGCGCCCCGGCGTCCGACAGCTGCCGGAATGCCCGTTGAAGTTCGGTCGATTCCGGGGTGGTGTGCGACGCCCCGATGGTTGTCGCCCCGAAGCGGTAGCTGATGGTGCCGAGCACCGCCGCAGGCTTTCCGGCGGCAGCAAGAATCGCTTCGACCAGATAGGTCGTAGTTGTTTTGCCGTTGGTGCCGGTAATGCCGACCAGCGGTCTGGTCGCGGTTGGATCGCCGTTGAAGAGCGCCGCAAGGCGTCCCATGGCGGCACGGCCGTCCGTCACCCTGGCCCAGGGAAGTCCGGCCGGAGCATAGGTGGCGTCCTCAAGAATAACCGCCGCTGCTCCTGCCGCGACGGCCTGTCCGATATAGCGGTGGCCGTCGGCCTGCGCGCCGCGCAGTGCAAAAAACAGCGAGCCCGGGACGACCGCGCGTGAGTCGCAGGTCAGAGAGCCGATGTGAACAGCCGTATCGCCGTGAGTTTCTGAATCGGGCAGTTTGTCGAGCAGTTCACGCAGAGTCATGCGTTCTCCTGTAAAAACGGTAAAACCTGCCAGGTGCCCGGCAGGCGATTTCAGCATCATGCTGAAGGGGTAAATTTTATCCAGACTTCGTCGACTTCACGGATTTTATGTCCGGGAGGGGGGCTTTGTTCGGATGCCCGCCCGCTTCCCAGCAGCCTGATGTTGATGCCTCGCTTCTCCATCACCTGCATGACCCGTCGCATACTCATGCCGCGAAAATTCGGCATGACCTCGCCTCCGGCGGGCGTGTCCTGTCCGTCTCCATCGGAGAGCGATCCGACGGCCGGAGCCGCGGCAGCCGCCGTCTCAGCCGGTTTAGCTGCAGCCGTTGTCGGTCCGTTCGGCTGGATCTTAAGATATGCCAGCGAATTCTGAGCTATCACCCGAAACGCAGGAGCGGCGACAACACCTCCGTATTTGACCCCCTGCGGCTCATCGATTACCACCGCGATCGTCAGTTTAGGTTTGTCGGCCGGGACAAAACCGACAAATGAACCGATCCTCTTGGTGGGGGAGTAGGTGCGGGTAACAGGGTCCACCTTCTGTGCTGTCCCCGTTTTCCCGGCCACGCGATAGCCGTCCAACGCAGCTTTCGTGCCGGTGCCGCCTTCGCCGGTGACGGTTTCCATCATTTTCGTGATTTTATGCGCGGTTTCTGGCGAGATGACCCGCCGCACGACCTGAGGTTCAAATTTCTGCGTCACGGCGCCGCTGTCGTCTAGAATCTGCTCCACCAGGTACGGTCTCATCAGATTGCCGCCGTTGGCTATGGCCGAAAGGGCCGACACCAGCTGCACCGTCGACAGGGACACCCCTTGCCCGAAGGAGATTGTCGCAAGGTCGATCCCGTACCAGTGCTTTTTCAGGTTCCCGGGCGATTCACCAGGCAGGTCGATGCCGGTGCGGCTGCCGAAACCGAAGTTGCGCAGGTAGGACGAGAGCGTATCCTCCCCCATCCTGATTGCGATCTTTGCCGAGCCGATATTGCTTGAATACTTTATGATCTCCGAAACGGACAGCCGCGATTGTGGATGGTCGTCGTGGATGATCCGGTCGGCCACCCTGTAGGTGCCGTTTTCACAGTTGTACAGATCAGTCGACTTGATTTTTCCCGAATCGATCGCTGCGGCGATCGTAAAAACCTTGAAGGTCGAGCCGGGCTCGAAGCTGTCCGCCACGACATGATTGCGCAACTGGGACAGCGAGTAGCGCGAATAGGCGTTAGGGTTGAACGTCGGATAGTTTGCCATGGCCAGAACCCTGCCGGTATCCGATTCCATCACCAGAGCCATGCCGCTCTTGGCGTTGCTTTCCGTCACGGCCTTGGCCAGCTCTTTCTCGGCGATAAACTGGATGGTTTTGTCAAGAGTCAGCACCACGCTTTTGCCGGGAGAGGAATCCTTGATGACCGTATTCTTCACCGTGATATTTCTGCCGAGAGCGTCCCGCTCCGTTATCATATAGCCGGTATTGCCCAGGATGGTGCTGTCGTATTTAAGCTCGATCCCCTCCAGTCCGTTGGGGTCGTGTCCCGTGAAACCGACTACATGAGCGGCAATCTCCATATTGGGGTAAAACCGTTTGGATTCGGGCGCAAACCCGATTCCGGGCAGCCTCATGTTCCTGACGCGTGCTGCGACATCAGGTGCCAGCCAGCGCTCAACCCAGATGAACGACTTGTTGACGGAAAGTTTGGCTACCAGTTCACCCTTAGGAATACCGAGGATCGGGGCCAGTACTCCGGCGGTGCCGTCTACATCCTTGATGCGGCGCGGCTCGGCGTAACAGGAATCCATGTGGATCGATTCGGCCAGTGTGGTGCCGTTGCTGTCGAGGATGCTGCCGCGTGCCGGGGTGAGGTCGACTCTATGCTGATGCTGCTTGTCAGCCTTTTTAACGAGGTTTTCGTGCTGGAGAATCTGGAGATAGAACGCGCGTCCGACCACTGTCAGAAACAGCATGCCGAACACGGAACCGATCATGATGATCCGGATGCGCGCCCATTTTTCCCGCTCGTCTTTCATTTGACGTGAATGACCTGCTGCTCTGTCGGCAGCGCCATACCCAGCTCATTTTTGGCAATGGCTTCAATGCGGGCCGGTGACTTCAGCGAAGCGGCTTCCAGTCTCAGGCGCTTCTGCTCCTGTCCCGCTTCATTCAACCGGCGGCTTATTTCGGAGATCTCCAGGTTAAGGTCAACCAGCTTGAACCGTGACCAGACGTGAAAGACGGAGACCACCGTAAACACGACCATGCAGATCATAAGGTATTTAAACAGGTCAATCCGGTGCGGTGTTATAACCAGTCCGCCAAGGGCGCGCGGTGCGGCTACTTTTGTATAATCTGTTCGTGCCTGTGCCATGATGACCTCCTTCGTAACCCCCTGAAAATTTTTCAAAGGGGAACAGGTTACAACTTTTCTATTGCCCGCAATTTGGCGCTGCGCGCCCGTGGATTGTCATGTGTTTCCGCCTCCGCCGCCGTTACCGGTCGGCCGGTCAGAACCTTTACCCGCGGCTGTTTGCCGCAGACGCAGACCGGCATCTGGCGGGGACAGGTACAACCTTCGGCATATTCCCGGAAGATGTGCTTGACGATCCGGTCTTCCAGGGAATGGAATGAAATAATCACGCCCCTCCCCCCCGGTTTCAACAGGTCAAGAGCGGCTCGCATCCCTCTCTCCAGGCTGTCCAGTTCACTGTTGACCGCGATGCGGAGCGCCTGGAAGGTGCGGGTTGCCGGATGGATTCGCTCATCCCACTTGGCCTTCGGAACCGCCCCCTTGATGATATCCACCAACCGGTAGGTCGTCGTTATCGGTGATTCGGCACGCTCTTTGACGATGAACGATGCAATCCTTTTCGCCCAGCGCTCCTCGCCATACTCGTCGAGAATCCGCTCCAGTTCCGCTTCCGGAAGTTCATTAACCAGATCTGCAGCCGTTTCGCCTTTGCCGGTGTCCATCCGCATGTCGAGTGGCGCATCCTGCTGAAAACTGAAGCCGCGCTCCCGCGTATCCAGCTGGTGCGACGATACGCCAAGGTCGAGAATGAAGCCGTCCAGCGCCGCTATGCCGAGATTGGCCAGGTGTTCGGCGACATCGGCAAAGTTGCCATGAACCAGTCGGAGCTGTGTGCCGTGCGGCGCCAGCCGCGCTCCTGCCGCGTCCAGTGCGGCCTGATCCCGGTCGATGCCGACCAGAAAGGCGCCCGGCGCTTTTTCAAGGATCAATGCAGCATGGCCGCCGCCGCCAAGCGTGCCGTCCAGATAGGTTTTGCCGTCCGCAGGTAAAAGGAAGCGGATCACCTCTTCCGGCAGAACCGAGAGATGGTGGAACGCCGCCACTAGAGACCAAGCTCTGCGGCAGCTTCAGTGCCGCTCGGGAAGTTTTTCACATCCTGGGCGCGGACCTTGTCCCATTCGCTCATGCTCCAAATTTCTATCTTGTCCATCGTGCCGACGAACTGGATCTCCCGGTCGAGTGCCGCGCTCTTTCGGAACGTCGGCGGGATCAGGAACCGTCCCAGCTTGTCGGCGGAGCACTCCTGGGCCGGAGAAATTATTGTGCGCATGATGCTCTTGCGCTGCTCGGAGGTGAATCCCCTGCTGACGCGGAAATTCTCCTCGAAGACGAACCACTCATTGTAGGGGAAAATCAGCAGGCCGGAGCTGTGCAAACCGCCGCCGAGATCGACAGGAACCGAATTGGTCAGGAAAAAGCGCTCGTCACCATGCGTTCCGACGAGGATTTCCCGGAATCTGGCCGGCAGGCTGGTGCGCCCCTTGGCGTCTATGGTTGTCTCGAAAATGCCCCTGAACATGGTCGCCTTCTTGGTATTATTTTCCACAATCTGCCACTTTTTTCCACGGTAAGGGAACTTATACCGTCGGTCAAGGGCTGTGTCAATATAAAATATGAATTTTGTAGGGGAAAATTGTGCGTGCGGGGCGGGGGATTTCTGATATATTTCAGGCCGAGGCGTCCAGAATTTTGTACCTGCAGAAGAAGGGGGTGAGTATGAGGGTTTCACCGCTTATTTCAAACGTCCATTCCCCCCCCATAACCGAGGTGAAACGGTGGGTCGCCGGGCGGCCGCATGACGGGCGGGAGCTGATCGATCTCTGTCAGGCGGTGCCGGATTATCCCCCCGCTCCGGAGTTGACGGAGCACCTCGCCCGGCTGCTGGGTGATCCGCTGCTGTCGAAGTATTCCCTCGACGAGGGGCTGCCGGAGGTGCGCGAGGCGATCTGCGGCTATTACGGCAGAAAATACGGCGCGCGGCTGTCGCCGGACAACCTCTGCCTGACGATCGGCGCCAGCCAGGCGTTCTGGCTGGCGATCGTCACCCTCTGCCGCTCCGGAGACGAGATCGTCGTGCAGGCACCCTGTTACTTCGACCACCCGATGGCCCTCGACATCCTCGGCATCCGCGGCGTCTATGCCCCCTATGTCGAGGCGGAGGGGGGCGTGCCGAACCCTGCGACGATTGCACGACTGATTACCGACCGTACGAAGGCGATCCTGGTGGTATCTCCCAGCAACCCGACCGGCGCCATCACCCCGGCTGGTACGATCCGGGAGCTGTACGACCTTGCCCGGCGCCGCAACATCGCCCTGATCCTGGATGAGACCTACAATGAATTTATTCCCGGCGGGACATGTCCCCACGAGCTGTTCTCCGAACCGGAGTGGGGGGGCACTTTCGTGCAGATCGCCTCGTTCGGCAAAACCTACGCCCTGACCGGCTACCGCGCCGGAATGCTCGCCGCGTCCGGGGAATTCATCCATCATGCCCTCAAGGCGCAGGACAGCATGGCGGTCTGCCAGCCGCGCATCACGCAGCATGCCGTCAAGTTCGGTGTCGAGAACCTTGCCTCCTGGGTTGAGGCCAACCGGGAGATGATGAGCGGTCGCCGCGACCTGTTCCGCGCCGAATTCATGCGTCCGGGCAACCGGTTTCGGATTGCGGCCAGCGGCGCCTTCTTCGCCTGGGTGCGCCATCCTTTCAACGGCTGCAGCGGCCGCGAAGTCGCGAAACGACTGGTGGACGAGGCCGCGCTCCTCTGCCTGCCGGGGGAGGTCTTCGGTCCCGGGCTGGAGGGGTACCTGCGGCTGGCGTTCGGCAACATACGGGAGGAGGTGATTCCGGAGGCGGCCCGGCGGTTCCGGGAGATGGGGGTACGACTCTCTCAGCCGGAAATCGATGTCTGAAGTTATAAGTATCTGCAATAACAGCATTTGCAAAATGAAGGCACCGGTGTTAGGATTTTCCTATGGATGGGTTTTTTCAAAAGTGCTCCCGATAGAGCGTGACAAACGGACGTAAGCACGTATAGTTACATCAAAGAAATCTTGAGGAGGAGTTATGAAAAGGATTATTTCATTATTGCTTGGCCTGATTCTGGTTTCCAGCATAACCGGCTGCGGCTACAATACCATGCAGGCGGGTGAAGAGGCGGTCTTTGCCGCCTGGGGAGATGTTGAGGCGTCGTACCAGAGGCGATCCGATCTGGTCCCGAATCTGGTGGAGGTGGTCAAGGGGTATGCCAAACACGAGGCCGATACACTGACGGCCGTCACCGAGGCGCGCGCCAAGGTCGGTTCGATGCAGCTCTCGAAGGAGATGCTGAAGAGTCCGGAAGCGATGGCAAAATTCCAGGAGGCGCAAGGGCAGCTCACCGGCTCCTTGTCGCGTCTGATGGTAGTAGTGGAGCGCTATCCAGATCTCAAGGCCAATCAGAATTTCATGGATCTGCAGAATCAGCTCGAAGGGACGGAGAACAGGATCAATGTGGCGAGGGTGCGCTATAACAAGGCGGTACAGGATTTCAACACCAGCATCAGAACCTTTCCCAACAGCCTGACCAATTCACTGCTGCTCCATCTGGAGCGCAAAGAGCCGTTCAAGGCCGATGAAGGGGCAAAAACCGCGCCGAAAGTGAAGTTTTAGACCGGCCTTCATCCATGCAAACAAAGGCTGTCATGAAAACATTTTTCTTCATAGTGCTGATGACACTGCTCCCGCAGTTGGCTTGTGCGCTTGAGGTGCCGCAGCTCCGCGGCCGGGTGAACGACTACGCGAACCTGCTTTCTCCCGGTGCATCGCAGCGGCTGGAACAGGCGCTTGCCGATTTTGAAAACAGTGACTCTACGCAGATAGTCGTGCTTACCGTTACTTCTCTGGAGGGTGAAAGCCTGGAGGAATACGCCATCAAGGTTGCGGAGGCGTGGCGCATCGGGCAGGCAAAGCTGGATAACGGCGCAATCCTGCTGATTGCAAAGCAGGAGCGCAAGATCAGGATCGAGGTGGGGCGCGGCCTTGAAGGGGCGCTGACCGACCTGGTATCCGGAAGGATTATCCGGGGCGATATTTCTCCCTATTTCAAGAAAAATGATTACGACGCCGGCATAGCGGCCGGCGTTTCCTCCATCATGCAGGTTGTCAGGGGGGAGTACCAGGCACAGCCGCGCGACCTGAAGCAGGGTAAAAAGAGCGCCGAACCGGTTTATACCCTGCTGGTTTTTCTGCTGGTAGCGGTTGTTTTCCTCGGATCGTTCTCAAAATTCCTTGGCGCTGCCGCCGGTGCGGCGGGCCTGTCGCTGATCGGCTTTTTAACCTTTCCCGGTCTCGGGATACTTTTCCTGGCGCTTCTGGGCGCCGCGGGTTTTGTCCTCGGCCTTCTGGTCACGTTCCTGTTCGGTGGCGGGCACGGCTTCGGTGGCGGATTCGGCGGGCCGTTTATCGGTGGTTTTGGTGGCGGCTCGTCCGGCGGAGGTGGTTTTGGCGGATTCTCCGGCGGCGGAGGAAGCTTTGGCGGCGGTGGAGCATCGGGAGACTGGTAGATGACACGAAAAAAATCCGATAATTTTCTCAGCGAAGCTGAAAAGCAGCAGATCAGCATGCTGGTTAAAAAGGCCGAACGCGAAACGTCCGGCGAGATTGCGGTCATGGTGGTTGATGAAAGCGACAGTTACCGGGAGGCCGAAATTCTGGGCGCTCTGCTGCTGTCGGCTTTTATCGCCCTCGTTGTCGCCGTTTCGCTGCATCATGTCACGATCTGGTCATATATACCGGCTGTGATGGTCTTCTGGTTTCCGGCACTGTATCTCATGCGCGGCTTTCCGCGTTTCAAGCTCGCGCTGGCGGGAAAAAAACGACTGGAGGAGGCGGTTCGCGAGAGAGCGATTCGCGCTTTTTTCGAGAAAAAGCTGTACCGCACCAGGGAGGAGACCGGCATTCTGGTCTTTATCTCCATCCTGGAACACAAGGTCTGGATTCTGGGAGATCGCGGGATAAACGAGCGGATTGACCCGCAGTTCTGGCAGACACTTGCGGGGGAACTGGCAGGCAGCATCAGGGAAGGGCACGCCTTTGACGGACTGTGCTCGGTCATCGAAAAGCTGGGCAGGGTACTCGAGGAACATTTCCCGATAGACGCGGATGACACGAACGAACTGCCTGATGAGGTGATCGTGTAAAGCGGAACCTCCGGATCTTCCCGCTTCATGGTGAGCTGCCGTGTCGAGCTCAACACAAAATTCCACGTCGGATAGATAACTATTATTCATACTCCCCCCATTCCGGAACGTAGGCAGTAAATTGCCTTCCACCGCAAAACCGTGTACGGTTCCCGGCTGTACCAATCTGCCCAACCCTTATAAGGCCCCCGGCTGTCAATAGGCAAAATGGTGCCGGACGATTT
>CAZGEG010000037.1:0-31857 GCA_964524835.1 uncultured Geobacter sp. | reverse complement strand
GAGGCCTGCTCCGGCGACGGCATCATCAAGATCGAGATGCACTTCCTGCCGGATGTCTATGTGGAGTGCGAAGTCTGCAAGGGGGCGCGCTACAACCGGGAAACGCTGGAGGTCCATTTCAAGGGGAAATCCATCGCCGACGTGCTGGACATGACCGTTTCGCAGGCGCTGGAATTCATGGGGGCCATCCCGCGCATCAAAAACAAGCTGGCGACGCTGGATGAGGTAGGGCTGGGCTATATCAAGCTGGGGCAGGCGGCCACGACCCTTTCGGGGGGCGAGGCCCAGCGGGTCAAACTGTCCAAGGAGCTGTCCAAGCGCGCCACCGGCCGGACGATCTACATTCTGGACGAGCCGACCACCGGGCTGCATTTCCACGACATCGCCAAGCTGCTGGAGGTTATCCAGCGGCTGGTGGAAGCCGGCAACACGATCGTGATCATCGAGCACAACCTGGACGTGATCAAGACCGCCGACTGGATCATCGACCTGGGGCCGGAAGGTGGCGACCGGGGGGGCGAGATCATCGCGGTCGGCACACCGGAGCAGGTGGCCAAGGTCACGAGATCATATACCGGGCAATACTTGCGGAAGATGCTGTAGCCGCATGCAATTTGAGCTGCAACGATATGTGAGAAAAAGCAAGGCTAAACCGGACTCACGCGGAGTCGCGGAGCCGCAGAGAAATTCAAAAGGCAGATCTATAGCTTAAACACAAAACTTCTCCGCGCTCTCCGCGTCTCCGCGTGAAACGTTTTTGGTTCCGGCTTATCCGATTGAGGAATGAACAGAATGAATTCTACTAACGAATCTGAAATGCAGTACCCCTCCTACGACCATACACACCTGCTGGAACTGGCGGCCACCAAGATGCCGTTCGGCAAGTACCGTGGGCGCCGTCTCGTCGACCTGCCGGAACCGTATGTGGTCTGGTTTGCCGGGCAGGGCTTTCCGCCGGGAAAGCTGGGGGACATGCTGCGGACTGTCTACGAAATCAAGGTCAACGGACTGGAATACCTGTTTGACAGGCTGTAGGCGGCTTACGCGACCAACCCCCGCAGCACCCCGAGATTTACCCCGTCCATCTCGTCATTGTCCCCTTTCGGCGTCTCCAGGATCTTCGGCACCTTCGCAAAGCGGGGGTCGTTGAGGATGAAGCGGAACGGGTTGAGCCCCAGGGTTCCCAGGCCGATATGCTCGTGCCGGTCGACCCGCGAGCCGAGCCCTTTCTTCGAGTCGTTGAAGTGGAAACATTCCAGCCGTTCCACTCCGATCAGGCGGTCGAACTGCTCCATCGTGTCGCGATAGCCATCCTCCGTGGCGGTATCGTACCCGGCGGCGAAGGTATGGCAAGTGTCGAAGCAAACCCCGAACTTCTCCGGGTAACGTGAGCCGTTGATGATCGCGGCCAGCTCCTCGAATGTCCTCCCCAGATTGCTCCCCTGACCCGCCGTCGTCTCGATCAGCACCCTCCCCTCGAACTGCGGCACCTCGCAGAAGAGCTGGTCAAACGCCTCAACCACTCTTCCTAACCCGGCCTGGGGAGAGTCCGCCAGGTACGAACCGGGATGCATGACAACCTTCAGTATGCCGAGGCGGGCACAGGTTTCCAGCTCATCCCGGAAGGCCGCCAGGCTTTTGTCGCGCGTTTCACCCGGCGGAGAGGCCAGATTGATCAGGTAGATGTCGTGGGAGATCACCTCCCGCAGGCCGGAAGCGGCGAACTTGGAACGGAACAGCGCGGCATCGGCCTCGCTGACCGGCTTCCCCCGCCACTGGTTGGAGTTGCGGGTAAAAATCTGCAGCACGCTGCAGCCGGCAGCGACGGCCCGGTCGACCGCCAGGTGCAGCCCCCCGGAGATGGACATGTGGGCGCCAAGATAATCGTTCATGAAAACCTCTTTCTTGTCCGTTCTCCCTTCGATACCTCAGGGCGAACGGCTTTAATCTACCAATAGACTATCACACCAGATCTATGAAACTGCCGAAGAAGTGGACATCCACCTCTTCACCCGCCGCCAGGAAGCCGCGACCGGGAGGGATGACGGCAATGGCCGCCGAATTGACCATGGTCTTCAGCAGCCCGGTCTGCTGCCTGCCGGATGTGGAGGCGTAATATCGCCCCTCTTCCCGCTCCAGCCGGATGCGGAGCAGGACGGTACGGTCGCTTTCCCTGTTTTTGATGTCTTCGCGCAGAACGGCGCGGAAGGTCGGCCGCAGCACCTGGCGCAGCCCCATCATGCGCAGCAGGGCCGGGCGGACGAACTCCTCGAAGGTGATCAGGCTGGAGACCGGGTTGCCGGGGAGCGAAAAAACCGGTTTCCCGTCCCTGACTCCAAAGGCGGTCGGCTTGCCCGGCTTGATGCCGACCTTCCAGAAGAGCTGTTTGACCCCCAGCTCTTCCAGCACCACCCGCACCAGATCGCGATCTCCGGCCGATACTCCGGCCGATGTAACCAGCATGTCGGCCTTGAGCCCTTCCTGCAGTCTTTCGCGGTGACTCTCCAGGTTGTCCCTGGCGATGCCGATGATCCGCGGGATCCCTCCCGCTTCTCGCACCGCCGCCGCCAGCGCCAAGGTATTGCTGTTGATGATCTCCCCGTCGCCGGGGGTGCGGCCGACTTCGATCAGCTCGTCACCGGTCGAGAGGATCGCCACGACCGGGCGCAGGAAGACCGGCACCCGGGAGCGCCCGAGGGAGGCGAGCATGCTCACTTCCGGCGGCCGGATGATCGTCCCGGCACTGATGACGGTCTGGCCGGAGCGCACGTCTTCACCGCGATAGCGGATGTGCTGCCGTTCCGTGACGGCGGCCTGGACCGTAACCTGTTCGCCGGAGGTCTCTTCGGTCTCTTCGATCGGCACCACCGCATCGGCACCGGCCGGGACCGGCGCACCGGTCATGATCTTGACCGCACACCCCGGTTTGACCTCGATTTCATCGGCAGTGGCACCGGCCGGGATGTAGCCGGTCACCTTCAGTCTGCAGGGTATTTCGCTGCAGTCGGCATGGCGGAGCGCGTAGCCATCCATGGCCGAGTTGTCCCAGAGCGGCATGTCCCATGGTGCAACCACATCTTCAACCAGTACGCGGCCTACGGCATCGATCAGATCCGCCTGTTCAATCCCTGCCGAGGCAATATTTTCCAGAACCGTCTTCCTGGCCTGTTCGTATGACAGCATGAAGCTTCTCCCTTCCGTGATTATCTGCATACAATAGCGGTAAGCTCTTCATAACACAATACCGATTGCCAATGTCGCGGTGACAGGTATAATGCGGCCACTAAATTGACGGAGCGGAGCAGACGATTGAACGAAATCAAACCGAAAAAACAGTGCTGCAGAGCCTACCCGCTCTTCGACAGCCACTTCCACATCATCGACCGCAGATTTCCGCTGACCCCAAACAACGGCTACCTGCCGGACGACCTGACCTGCAGCGGCTACCGGGAAAAGCTTTCAGCCTATGACCTGCGTGGCGGGGCGGTCGTCTCCGGCTCGTTCCAGGCCTTTGACCAGTCCTATCTGCTGGATGCCCTGCACACCCTCGGCCCGCTCTTCGTCGGGGTCACCCAGCTGCCGGCGTCGGTCTCCGACCGGGAAATCCTGGACCTGGACAGTGCCGGAGTGCGGGCGGTGCGCTTCAACCTCAAGCGGGGCGGGTCCGAGGACGTAAAGCACCTGGATGCGATGGCGCGGCGGGTGCACGGACTGGCCGGCTGGCATGTGGAGCTGTACGTGGATTCGCGGGAGCTGGACGGGCTGTTTGGCACGCTGGCGTCCCTGCCGGCGGTCAGCATCGACCACCTGGGGCTGGCAAGGGAGGGGTTCAAGACACAATTAAAACTGGCGGAGCAGGGAGTGAGGGTGAAGGCGACCGGTTTCGGCCGGGTGGATTTCGATGTGCCGACCGCACTGCGTGAACTGTACGCCGCCAATCCGGGAGCTCTGATGTTCGGCACCGACCTCCCCTCCACCCGCGCACCACGACCCTATGCGGACAGCGATTTTATGCTGGTGGCGGAGACACTGGGGGACGAGGCGGCCCGGGCGGTTTTTTACGATAATGCGGCGGAGTTTTATCGGGTCTGGCACTGATTAAAGGACAACACAAAAAGAAAAGGCTGGCACCGCGAGGCGCCAGCCTTTTCTTTTTGTATCCAAACATTTACCGTTACAGATATTTCCCGACAAGCGGCGCCAGCTTCTCCCTGGTCGCCTCGGGTATGACGGAGCGATCGGTAATGACGGCATACTGCATCGCGCTGCCGCAGGTGCAGACCCGCTCGCCACCGATTGCCGCCACCGCATGGCGGATGATGTTCTTGGCCATCGCCACATTCTGGTGGATGATCTGGATGATCGCTTCGACGGTGACATCCTCGTGCGAATCGTGCCAGCAGTCGTAATCGGTCGAAAGGGCGATGATGCCGTAGCAGATCTCCGCCTCGCGGGCCAGCTTTGCTTCGGTCAGGTTGGTCATGCCGATGACGGAAGCCCCCAGCGCCAGATAGGAAAACGATTCGGCACGGGTCGAAAAGGCCGGGCCTTCCATGCAGATGTACGTGCCGCCCTTGTGCGTAGTTGCCCCGGCTTTCTGGGCCGCGCTGAAGAGCGTGTTCGAGAGATCTCCGCAGACCGGGTCGGCAAAACCGACATGGGCGACAATCCCGTCGCCGAAAAACGTGTCCTTCCTGACCCCCTTGGTGCGGTCGATGAACTGGTCCGGGATCACGATATGCCCAGGGGCGATGGCGTCCTTCAGGCTCCCGACCGCAGAAACGGAGATTATCCGCTCCACGCCGAGCTTCTTCATGCCGAAGATATTGGCGCGGTAGTTGACTTCCGACGGGAGCAGGCGGTGGCCGCGACCGTGGCGGGGGAGAAAGACCATCTTTACCCCGTTCAATACGCCGGTGACATACTCGTCGGACGGCGCACCGAAGGGGGTATCGATCCTGACCCGTTCGACCTGCTCCAACCCCTCCATGTCGTACAGACCGCTGCCGCCGATAACGCCGATGATTGCTTCGTTCATGCTGATTTTCCTTTCACTGTTATTGCGTAAATTCTACCAGTACGCTGCTGCCGGAGGTCTTTACGGAGTACTTTGGAAACGCACGCAGTTTCGTGTCCAGCACAACCCGCAGGAAGCCTTTGTTCCGCCCGACCCGTGCAGTTGTGATGCCGAATTTATTAACCGGCAGCTTCCTGCCGACCAGGCTTGATGTTGCACCGGGAAGGTCGATTGCGATCCGTTCCGGATTTTCCAGCTTCATGGTTTTATATTTCTCAATCGGGCCGTCAGCCTTGATTTCTATCCCTGATTCGACCACCGTAATCCCGGCAACCGCAAGAGCGGAGGCAGCGGGAGCAATCGGCTTCGCCACGATCGGGAGCGGTGCGGGAAACGCGGCACCCTGTGCGGTGTAATCCCCTGGAGCGTCAGAAGCCCTTTCCATCTGGACATACAGCGAGAAGGCACCTTCCTTGAATTCGTATTTGTCCGTGCGGGTACCGCCTGACGGTTTCCCGGCCGGGTCCCCCTCACGGTAGACCGGAACGGTACGCACAATCAGGCGGTCTTCCAGGTGGAAGCGGTCTCCCCCCCTGTAGCTGCTTTTGTGCTCGACCTCCGGAATCGTTAATCGCTGGAGGGTCGTCCCCTCCAGACGATACACATCCAGCGCCTCGGTTACCGTCCCTCCGGTTGTCCGGCTGAACACGACCAGACCCGGCCTGCCGTCACCGGCCAGATCGATCGCCTGGGCGGAGCGAGCCAGATAATCGACATCAGCCTTTACCACGGCGATGCTCTTGCCGCCCCGGCGCACACCCACCGTGACGATCTGTATGGCACAGCCGCTTGCCGGACGACTGCTGATATCGAACGTAACCCCCCCCTGCCGCACGCTTTTAGAGTATGAGCAGGTATTGCCGGCTGCCGACACCGGACTGCTCATGGCTGCGAGGAGAAATAAAACGGTGACAAAATATTTTACCAGGTCCATACCAACCTCCCGTTAAGATATTCCAGTCTTATAGCAGAGATGAACTAAATCGTGAAGTCTATTAAATTGACAAAACTGGCCTCATAATCGTAGAGTGGCCGGCAATCGAGGCTGCCGTGATATCTATTGACAAACTCAAACAGCAATTCAAAAAAATACTTTCGCTGGATGCCCACCCCGGCCATATCGCAGCCGGTTTTGCCGTGGGGGTTTTTGTCAGCTTCACCCCCTTCTTCGGCCTGCATACCCCCATGGCCATCGCTTTGGCCTTTTTGTTCCGCCTCAATAAACTGACCTGCATCACCGGAGCCTGGGTAAACACCCCGTTGACGATCGTGCCGGTACTGGCCGCCAGCTACAAACTGGGTGAAATAATACTCGGCAACAAACCGGCACAGTTTCAGGTCGCGAGTCTGGAGTGGAGCTCTCTCAAAGAGTATGCTACCGCGATTATCCTCGGAAGTTCGGTGATCGGCTTTTTTGCCGCATTTGCCGGGTACGCGCTCTGCTATTGGCTGGTAACGTTTATAAGACGCAAGGATGCCGCCCTGAGGGAGATTACGCGGGAGATGGAAGAGGTGGGGGAAGAGCTGGAGTAGTGGAGGTGGGACGTCAACTCAATTGTCCGTATTCCCGGGCACGTGAATACAGGGCTATGGAGAGCGCCAGACCCGCGACCGGAAACAGAAAGGCCGTATGAAGCGCCCCCGCCGATATGCTCCCTGCCGCATCGCCGTACGATCCCACGATGACCCCCATGACCTGCTGTGTCACCGCAGCCCCCATCAGTACATAAAAATTCAGCGACGTCAACGCCGTCCCGACAATCCCCACCGGGAACATGGAGCGGATAATCGGATAAATCATCACCCCGCTGGAAACGGCCAACCCGATGACAAAAAAAACCGCCGCCAGCAGCGGCTGCGGTATGGCTTCCGCCCACCCCAGGAAGGCCGACATGAACAGCAGCAGCACCAGCTGCCCCGCCAGCAGGGTTTTCTTGTAGGATTTGAAGAAACGCCGGGCGACGCTATCGACCAGCGAGCTGCCGACGATGAACCCGATTGAGGTGAACATCAGCATGCTGCCGGCAGCCCCGCGGGAAAGATGCATCACGTCCATCAGGTACGGCCCGCCCCACAACGCCTGCAGCGCCAGGTAATTGCCATACCAGGAAAAAGCAATAATCCCCAACAGCCAGAAATCGCGGGTTCCGAAGATTTCACCCCAGGCCGCCATCAGCGCCGTTTTCGGGGTTGATACGGTAACTTCGCAGGCAGGGTTTCCGACCGGCTTGTCCTGCACCCTGCTGAAGACCAGCAGGGTTACAACGGCCTGAGCCGCGCCGACGACCAGAAAGGAGTTCCGCCAGCCGAAGGCCCCGACGGCCAGCGCCAGAGGTGCCGTGGCCGCAAGGTTGCCGAGGTTGCCGATCGCCACCATGAAGCCGGAGACCCGCCCGAACTCCTGCTTGCTGAACCAGTGGCTGAAGAGCGTGAATGTTGCCATCAACACCGACGCGGTGCCGACCCCGATCAGCGCCCGGGCGATCATGGCGCCGGCAAGCGTGTCGGCCTGTGAGAACAGAATCCCCCCGAGCGTGGTCAATACGCCGCAGCCGCTGATGACGGTCCTGCTCCCCAGCCGGTCGATCATCGGCCCCAGCGGCAGCTGGGCGGCGGCATACACGTAAAACATGACCCCCGAGAGCGTTCCGAGCTGGGCCGGGGTCAGATGCAGGTCGCGCGAAAGGTCACCGGCCACCACCGCCAGCGAGACGCGGTAAAAATAGACGAGGATGTACATCAGCGCCAGGGTGGCGAATATAGTCCAGCGGGTGCGGTTTTGCGGACAGTGGTTGCTCATCGGCCGTTCCAGGGTGCAGGGTCGAGCTGAAACCGGACTTTCTCCGGGAATTAATCAGCCACCGTTCCTGTACACGAATCTGCTCCCGTTGGGTACAAAAAGTTCGGTCCGGAAACGGCTGAAGCGGAAACTTTTGGTTTCCGCTTCAGAATAGACAGGACACTGCAGCGAGCCGGATCTACGCAATCGTATGGCGGATATCCTTCCCCTTGACCATGAAGATGACCATCTCGGCAACGTTGGTGGCATGGTCGGCGATGCGCTCCAGCGATTTCGAGATGTAGTTGAGCTTCATGGCGCGGGAGATCGTCGTCGGGTCTTCGATCATGAATGTCAGGAGTTCCCGCTGGATCTGGATGTTAAGGTCATCCACGAAACTGTCGTCCTTGCAGACCTTGATCGCCAGATCCGAGTCGCCGCGCACAAAGGCATCCAGCGCCTCCTTGACCATCACCTCGGCCCGGTGGGCCATGCGGGGGATATCGATGTAAGGCTTCAGCGGCGGCTCCTCGTTCATCTCACGGGCCCGCTTGGCGATGTTGGCGCACTGGTCGCCCATCCTCTCCAGATCGGTGACGATCTTGAGGGCAATCGTAATGAAACGGAGGTCGCGGGCGGCCGGCTGGCGCAGTGCCAGCAGTTCCAGGCAGCGCTCGTCAATCGACACTTCGGCCGTATTGACCTCATGGTCCATTGCAATGGTACGCTCGGCCAGCGGCGTATCCCGGTCTACAAGGGATTTGACCGAATTGGCAATCATCAGCTCGACCTTCCCTCCCATGATCAGGATGCTCTGTTTCAAATCATTCAGCTCGATGTCGAATGCGGTACTGATATGTTCACGTTCCATTATTTCTCCTCACCCGGACACGCCGGATTTGATATCTATTTTTTTCACGCGGAGCCGCGGAGAGCGCGGAGAAAGCCAAAAACAAAGATTTGTGGTTTAACCCAAAAAGACTTTAAGCTTTTAATCCTGGTTCTCTCCGCGTTCTCCGCGTCTCCGCGTGAGACCGGTGTTGCCTTGCAACTTGCTCATGTATTGTACCGACTGAACCCGTTTGGAAGCTACCCGAACCTGCCGGTGATGTAGTCTTCCGTCTGTTTCTTCTCCGGGTTGGTGAAAATCTTGCGGGTCCCCCCGGCCTCGATCAATTCTCCGAGATAAAAGAAGGCGGTCACATCCGATACCCTGGCGGCCTGCTGCATGTTATGGGTGACAATGACGATAGTGTACTCGCTTTTAAGCTCTTCAATCAATTCCTCAATCTTGAGGGTCGAGATCGGGTCGAGTGCCGAGCAGGGTTCATCCATCAGAATGACCTCGGGATTGACCGCAATCGCGCGGGCGATGCAGATGCGCTGGGCCTGGCCGCCGGAAAGTCCCAGCGCCGATTCATGCAGCCGGTCCTTGACCTCGTTCCAGATGGCGGCGCTTTTCAGGCTGCGCTCCACCGCCTCGTCCAGGGTCGCCTTGTCGTTGACGCCGGCAATGCGCAGGCCGTAGACGATGTTTTCGTAGATCGACTTGGGAAAGGGATTGGATTGCTGAAAGACCATGCCGATCCTGCGCCGGAGCGCGATAACATCGGTGGAGGATTCATTGACCTCTTCGCCGTTAAAGCGGATGCTGCCGTCGATCCGGGCGCTCTCCACCAGATCGTTCATCCGGTTGAAACAGCGGAGCAGCGTGGACTTTCCGCACCCCGACGGTCCGATAAATGCGGTCACCTGGTGGCGGGCCATCTCAAGGCTGATGCCTTTCAGGGCGTGTGCTTCACCATAGTGGAGGTTCAGGTTCGAGACTGTAAGAATGGGCGGGATGCCGTTTTGTTTCAGAGTTTGTGGCATATTCGTTCCTTGAATTAGCTAAAACGTCGAAGTCGTGTATTTGCTGCGCATCCGGTTGCGCAGGTAGATTGCGGCACTGCTGGCTATGACGACAATGGCCAGCAGCAGCATCGTGGTGACGAAGACCATCGGTTTGGCGGCCTCCACATTGGGAGACTGGAAACCGACGTCGTAGATATGGAAGCCGAGGTGCATGAATTTCCGGTCCATGTGGAAGAACGGAAAGTTCGCATCAAAGGGGAGTGTCGGCGCCAGCTTGACCACGCCGACGATCATCAGCGGCGCCACCTCGCCGGCGGCACGCGCCATGGAGAGGATCAGGCCGGTCATGATGCCGGGGGTCGCCATCGGGAGCAGGATCTTGGTCAGGGTCTGAAACTTCGTGGCGCCCAGTGCCAGCGACCCCTCGCGAATACCCTTCGGAATCGAGGCGAGTGACTCTTCGGTAGCGACGATCACCACCGGCACGGTCAGGAGCGCCAGGGTCAGGCTTGACCAGAGGATGCCGCCGGTGCCGAAGGTCGGGGTCGGCAGCCGCTCCGGGAAAAACAGGGAGTCGATGCTGCCGCCGATGCCGTAGACGAAGAAGCCGAGGCCGAAGACGCCGTAGACGATGGAGGGGACACCGGCCAGGTTGTTGACGGCGATGCGCACCATGCGGGTCAGAAGATTGTCCCGGGCGTATTCGCGCAGGTAGATCGCGGCGATCACGCCGAACGGGAGCGAGAAGACGCTCATCAGCAGCACCATCATGACCGTGCCGAAAATGGCCGGAAAGAGCCCCCCTTCGGTGTTGGATTCACGCGGGTCGTCCAGCAGCAGTTCGCGCACGCGCTCCAGGTACGCGCCGCACTTGGCGAAGAACGACATGCTGTTGGGGAGCTGCAGCGCAATGATCTCCGTCAGGGAGATATCCTTGTTCCCTCCGGCCGCATCGCTGAACTGAGCGGTTATCCGGCCGATTCCGGACAGGGTCGCGGTGGCCTGCTCGTTCAGGGTGGTGAATTCGGCCATGGTTTTTTCGCGAACAGCGGTCAGTTCACCGATTTCGGCGGCATTCTTTTCCGTGCCGCCATATTCGAGTTTCTGCAGTTTCAGTCTGAGGTTCTCGGCGGTATGGTTCAGGTCGGACATCTGTTTTTTGATCTTGCGCGTGTCGTCCAGTTTGCCCGCTACCAGTTTTCGTGCCTGCTGCAGTTGTTCATATGGCGACCCGGCAGCCAGCGTGAGCCCTTCTGCCGTAATGCCATGCAGAAAACCGAAATAATTGCCATGCTCACGGCGCTCCAGCAGTACCGCATCGGCCGGGGTGGTGCGTGAAACGATGTCGCTCTCGTCGATCCAGCGAAAATCCTGACCGAATACATCACGGTTGGCCACTTTAAGCTGGATACGGCGGGCACCGCTGATCGGGTTTTTCTCCCGCTGCGTGATCTGCCCGAGCGCGGCGGAGCCGTCCTTCAGTTCAAACCTGACGAGCTCCCGCGGCCAGAAGTAACCGAGGCCGTTGGTCATGACGGTCCCGACCAGCGTCAGGGACATGACCAGGATGACCGCCAGGGCGGCTCCGGTGACCAGCACATAGGGTTCGCCTGTTTTCCAGAACAGTTTCATTTATTGTAGGCCTCTCGGGTTTAAGTCCCCCTTTCTAAACGGGGGGGGACATATTAATATCGTCCGTATTTCTTGCGGAACCTCTGGCGCAGCGCTTCCGCAGCGGTGTTGATGATGAAGGTGAAGATGAACAGCAGTACCGCCGAAAGGAACAGCACCCGGTAGAGCGAGCTGTTCAAAGGTGCCTCCGGTATCTCGACCGCGATGTTGGCCGACAGGGAGCGAAGGCCGTTAAACAGGCTCCAGCTCATGATCGGGGTATTGCCGGTGGCCATCAGCACGATCATGGTTTCGCCGATGGCGCGGCCGAAGCCGATCATGACCGCCGAAAAGACGCCCGGCAGCGCCGAAGGGAGCACCACCCGCCAGGCGGTCTGCCAGCGGCTGGCGCCCAGGGCCAGCGAGGCGGCGGTCAGGTTGCGCGGCACATTCGAGATGGCATCTTCGGCAATCGTGAAGATGATCGGGATCACGGCAAAACCGAGGGCGATGGCGATGATGATGCTGTTGCGCTGGTCGTAGCGCACCCCGAGCGTGCTGAACAGCCACTGTTTGAAGTCACCGGCGAACAGGTTCACCTCCGCCAGGCCGCTCAGGAGGAAAGCGGTGTAGACCCCGAGGAGCACGACCGGGATCATGGCGATGAATTCGTGTCCGCGTACCGTCCTCTGGAGGGGGGAAGCGGTCTTCATCCGTTTCCAGAAGAAGATGGTGATCAGCAGCATGAGAGGAACGATAACGATGCTCAGGAACACCGTCAGGATACTCTTGTCTATCAGCGGTGCCAGCCAGAGTCCGGCCAGGAAGCCGATCACCACAGAGGGGATGGCGGCCATGATTTCAACGACCGGCTTGACGCGCCCTTTGAGCTTCGGCGACATGAACTGGCTCGTATAGAGTGCGGCCAGAAGCGCCAGCGGCACGGCGAACAGCATGGCGAAAAAGGTTGCCTTGATGGTCCCGAACACCAGCGGCACCAGGCTCATCTTGGGCTCGAAGTCGTCGTTGGCTGCCGAGGACTGCCATGAATACTCCGGCTTGTCGTATCCTTCGTACCAGACCTTGCCGAAGAGGGTCCCGAATGAAATCTCCGGGTGCGGGATGTCCATTTTCCAGAGCGTCAGCGTGCCGGTGCCGTCCAGGGCTGCCAGCGTGTTGCCTTTTGGCGAAAGTGCGACACTTTTGACCGAAGCGGCGGTCCTGATCGTCAGAAGATTCCGCTCCGAGGTCATATGGTCGACATGGATTTCTCCCGCATCTCCCGAGAACAGGGTCTTGTCGCGCGGCGACGGTATAATGCGGGACACTGTACCGACGGTGCGGCGCAGGGTATGAATGCGGGTCAGACGCCGGTCTTCACCACTGCCGGCGACCTTGACTGGAAACCAGGTGGTCAGGGAGCCGCCGGCATCTCCGACCGCAACAGACACATCTCCCAGCACCAGTGCCAGCGAGGTGATCCCCTTATGCTCCTCAGATGTGGAAACGCTGTCCAGAAGGCGGATCTGTCCCGGCTCGGAAATATCCCAGCGCAGCAGCCAGCCGGTGTCTGTCCCCACGTAGAGATAATGCCCCTTCGTATCGACAGCTGCGGCAGTCAGACGGCCCGGCAGCGGTTCGGTAATGTCGGTGCTGGCACTGCTCCGTTTTTCATTGCCGAGCAGGTCCTTTTCAACCAGCTGATGGGTTACCCGCAAGCGGTCCCCGGAAAGACGGTCGATCCGCACCGCACCCTTGTCTTCGACGAGGCGGGCAAACGATTGCACCACCCCGCTGGAAGCACCGAAGGAGATGTCGTCCTGTCCGGTTACGTCGTGGGTGAGAGTGACCGTGCCGTCGGTATTTTTGGCAGCGGAGAGTACGACCAGGACCGAGGTGATGGCGCCGTTGTCCCAGAGCAGGTTATATGCGGACTTACCGGTATATTCCGCCGATGCAACGCGAACGGCACCCGGGGGAACCGTTGGCGCCTTGATACTGGCAGAGAGCGACCCATCGGCAGCATTCAGGAAATGAAAGGTGCCGGTTTCATCGAGAGCAAAAACTCCCCGCTGGTTTTCCTCGGACCCGATTTCCAGAACCGTGCCGAGTGCTATTGCCGCCGGCAGCTTCACCGTGGCGGCGACTTCGGCAGAAGGCGGATAGAAGAGCGGCAGGGCCACCCGGGAGATCATTACCAGGATCCATACAACCGATACAATGACCAGAAGACCGCCGAACCGGATCAGCAGTTCGGCAAGACGGTCGTTGCGCCGGGATTTATCGATGCTTTTTTTTGCCATGGGTGGTCATTCCAACCACCCCCCAACCCAC
Organism: uncultured Geobacter sp.; assembly: GCA_964524835.1. Taxonomy (GTDB): domain Bacteria; phylum Desulfobacterota; class Desulfuromonadia; order Geobacterales; family Pseudopelobacteraceae; genus JACRCG01. The sequence continues at coordinate 18,202 of CAZGEG010000037.1, read as the reverse complement.
TCCTGTTTGAGGAGTACCCAAAGGGCCTAAAGGGTTGGGGGTGGTAAGGTTTAGAATAAATATTATTTCAGAACTTTCAGTTGAGCATCAACAAGCTTGGCTGTCAGCGGATCGTAGCCGTCCTTAATGACAACTTCCTGCCCTTCTTTGGAGAGTGCATAGCGCAGGAATTCTTCCACAACCTTGGGCAGCGGCTGACCTGGTTTTTTGGCTACATAGATGTAGAGCATGCGAGCCATCGGGTAAGAACCGTTCAGCACGTTGGCATAGGTAGCTTCGGCAACTTTGCCCCCTTCCTTGGCGGAAAGCGGTACCGCACGCACGCCGGATGTCGCGTAGCCGATGCCGGAGTAGCCGATGGCACCGATGTCCTTGGCAACGCCTTCCACTACGGAAGCGGAGCCGGGCTGTTCTTTGACAGAATTCTTGAAATCACCTTTGCCCAGGGCGTGCTCCTTGAAGTAGCCGTAGGTACCGGAAGCGGAGTTGCGGCCATAGAGGCTGATCGGCATGGCGGCAAGCTTGCCGGTTACACCCAGCTGGCCCCAGGTAGTGACATCGGATCCGCCACGCTTGTGGGTCTTGGAGAAGATCGCATCGACCTTGTCGAGGGACAGGCTTTTAATCGGGTTGTCCTTGTTGACGAAGATGGCCAGTGAGTCGAGCGCCACGCCGATCCTGGTCGGCTTGAAGCCATGCTTCTTTTCAAACTCCTCGATCTCGGAACTCTTCATTTCGCGGGACATGGGGCCAAGCTGGGCGGTGCCGGCGATCAGGGCGGGAGGCGCGGTGCTGGACCCCTTCCCCTCGATCTGGATGTTTACATTGGGATATTTTTTCTTGAACCCTTCCGCCCAGTAGGTCATCAGGTTATTGAGGGAATCGGAACCGATGCTGCCGAGGTTGCCGGCCACACCGGCGGCAGGGGCGTACTTCTTGATCTTGGCGTCTACGGTGGGTTTCTCGGCGTGAGCAGACACAACGGTTACCATCACGAGCAGCGCGGCAAGGATAGATTTCTTGAACATGGGGATATTTCTCCTTTGGTTTTGTTACAATTCTGTAGCCACTATAGCAGAGCATTGTTACATCTATGTTACAAAGAGGCAAAATATTGGTTAAATCTGCTGTATTGCAGCGTTAACTTATCGACAAAAACAACCTTATATGCTTTCACCACGGAGGACACAGAGGAAGCCGGGATAAATCAGAAACAAAAGAGTTGGAGTTCCTGCTTTATCAGTCTTGAGGATAAATGCTTTGTGCCCTTTAAAACTTCCGCCGGGGCAAGCTACCAATGTTTAAGGTATTAAGCCTTTCTCAGTGAGAACGAAAAGACAGACCCGCGCCCCGGCTCGCTTGATACGGAAACATCTCCGCCATGAAGCTGCACGATATGTTTCACTATGGCCAACCCAAGACCGGTTCCACCCTGTTCGCGGGTTCTGGCTTCGTCCACACGGTAGAATCGCTCAAAAATACGCGGCAGGTCCTTGAAGGGGATGCCGATGCCGGTATCCGCCACCGACACCCTGACGAATTCTCCGGAATCTTCCGTAAAGAGGCGGACAGAACCACCCTCGGGAGTGTATTTGATGGCGTTTTCGAGCAGATTGACGACGACCTGCTCGAGCCGGCCCTGATCGGCCATCACGCGCGGCAGCGACCCGCCGACCGTTTCGTTGGTTATGGCGATATTCTTCTGCACCGCACGATCCTGCAGCAGCTGGCAGGCCTTGGTTATCGTCCCCGCTACATCCATCGGATTGAGCTCGATGAGCGCCTCCTTTGTTTCAAGACTTGATAGCGTCAGGATATCGTTGATCAGACTGGTCAGGCGTTCCGAGTTGTTGGAGATGATTTCCACGAAACGAACCGCGCGGGCTGGGTCTGATTCCAGAACGCCGTCCAGCAGGGTCTCGGCGAATCCCTTGATAACCGTCACCGGTGTCCGCAGTTCATGAGAGACATTGGCGACAAAATCCCGCCGCATGTTTTCCGCCTTCTTCAGGTCGCTGATATCGTGGAATACCGCCACAATCCCCTGCCTTACTCCATCGACTTCCAGAGGGACCCAGTGTGTAAAGAGCGTACAGTCGTTCGGCTGCAGGGAAATCTCCCGTACCAGTTCTTCCACATCCGGCTTGCCGAGGTCGTTGAAGGCTTCCAGCAGGTCGGGATGCCGTGAAATCTCCACCAGTTTTTTGCCTTCCACGTCACCGGGTATCGAAAAGAGGCGACGGAACGCGGGATTGACCAGGGTGATGACGCCGTCGGGAGCGGTCACCATGATCCCTTCGCCCATGCTGCGCAGGATCGTGTCCAGACGCTGCTTTTCGGCTGAAAGTCGCTGCACCTGATCTTCGATACGTTCCGACATGTCATTCAGCACGCCCGCCAGCATGCCGATCTCGTCGCTGGAGTGCACCGGGATTTTAGCCTTGTTCCCGCCATGGCCGATGCGCGCGGCGGCGTCCGCCATGTCACGCAGCGGCTTGGACGTCAGATTGGAAAGGACGTAGCTGAACAGGAGGGCGATCAGCACCGTCACCGCTGTAGCCCCGCCAACCATGCCGTGCAGGGTGCTCCGGGCAGAAGCCAGATAATCCAGCGGCATGGCAAGACGAATAATGCCGTCAACCCCGCCGCTGCCGTAGGTCACGGCAGAATAGAGCATCGAGGTCCTCAGGGTTTCGGAATAGCGCACGGCACTGCCGCTCCCGTTCCTTAAGGCCTCCTGCACCTCGGGGCGCTGCAGGTGGTTTTCCAGTTGTGACAATCGTGACAGTCCCACATCCGAGTCTCCAACAACCGTACCATCGGGAGCTATTATCGTGACCCGGGCCTTTATGGCTGAGCCAATCGTTTTTGCAAGCGGCTGCGGAGGCGTAAACCGTTTGTCACTCATCACCAGCAGGCGGGCCAGCTGAACCTGGCTGTCCAGGTTGGCCCGACTCTCTTCGACCATTGCCTTCTGCGTGGAATTGCTGAAGTAAAGATAGAAACTTCCGGTGATCAATGCGATCAGGAAAATGTAGGACAGCACCAGTTTGGTTCGGATTCCCATGGTTACTCCTCGATCTTGTAGCCGAAACCGCGAACGGTTCTGATGATGTCGCCAGGGGCGCCCAGCTTGCTGCGCAGACGCGTCACATGAGTATCGACCGTCCTGGTATCACCGGCATTGTTGTAGCTCCAAACATTCTGCAGCAGTTTTTCACGACCCTGCACACAACCTTTTTTTTCCGCCAGGTAGAGCAGCAGCTTGAACTCGGTGCTGGTAAGTTCGATCTCTCGCCCGGCGCTGGCTACGGTATGGCGCTGCTTATCGATGACGATATCACCGATGGTGAAAAGCTCAGCTGCCGGCAGTTGAGCGTCAGGTTCAAAGCGCCTCATGACAGCCTTGACCCGCAGGGCCACCTCACGCATGGAAAACGGTTTGACGATATAATCATCTGCGCCGACCTCAAACCCCACCACCCGGTCAATTTCGTCCCCTTTTGCCGTGATCATAATAATCGGAATCCGGGCGGTGCGGGAATCCTTGCGAAGCGCCTTGCAGACTTCGGTCCCCAGCAGTCCAGGCAGCATGAGGTCGAGAAGGATCAGGTCGGGCAGTTCGGCACCGGCCCTCGCCAGTCCCACCTTCCCGTCATGAACGCAGGTGGCGGCATACCCTTCCTTCTCAAGGTTGAAAGCCAGCAGTTCCGCCAGGTCTTTTTCGTCCTCGATAATCAGCACTCTCTTCATGACGGGCTCCTGCTGCGGAATCATCTATAAATCAGCTACATCCGCACACGTTCTATCCTATGTGTACCATACAATTGTTACAATCATGTTGCAGACGTATAAAGATTATGTAGAAATTGCATCCGGGAGGGCATCACGTCAATAAAAATTCACGAAGATTTTATCTGACCTCCACACGTTTGTAATATTGGTCGTGTAAAGTAAAAAAAAGAGCGGAGAACACAGCAATGAACATCCGATAGATTGAAGACAATTCTTCTGGTGCTGCGACCGGTGTGACTCGGATAAATCTGGTTCTCCGGGCAAAACGACAGGAAGGCGCCAGCTGCGGGATTCCTACCAGGAGCCCGGCTCAAGGACAACGTCACCATCAGATGGCTGACAAGCAGAACAATGTGGAACAGCTGGACAGGAAGGTAAACAGACGTGGAAGGAAGAGGCTATTGGCCTGAAAATCGCCCGGCTTACAACTCTCAACCGGCTTTGATCCATCAATACGGTGCAGATAAAAAGCCCGCCAAATCTATTCGGCGGGCTTCTCTTTTATTTTTTATCTCTTATTTACCTTTTAGGCTTTTGTCCGATTAAATTTTTAATCGAATTGATTGTACATCCTATTTCAGGCCACGGTCTGGCGGAGTCTCATCCATAAATAGTAAGCCCTCCTTTTGATCGATTTATACATCTTTCCAGCTGAGTCCATTATAGCACCCGAAAAGTGAAATAACAGTCTTTTTAAAATATTTTAGAACGGGTATACTGCCCAATTGTGACCCTTACGGATGATCAAGCTGCAAGGCCACGGCACACGAACAACAGGAGTCATCGAAATATGCCGTCAGTAGATGCCAGCACCGCTCAAAACCTGATCCTCGCATCGGTTCGAAAATCATCATCCGGACAGAATCATAAACCCGCAAAAGCCACGGCCGATTCCCGAGGAGGGAATCCCGTATCCTTTCCGGAGGATATTGTACACCTGTCCACCACTCCATCAGAAATCAGGCGATTTCCTCAAAGCATGCAGCCATCAACGCCAGTATCGACTTCAGAGAAAAGCACATTGCTGAAGGCCTCTTCCGGGAGAGTGGGGTTCTCCACTTACGTCTGAATTCCCTTATTCACTCAATCAGGAGCACAAACATCCGAACCCGCCGGACATGCAGCAGCTCACATATTGTACCAACAAAAAAGGAGCTACGACATAAGCCGTAACCCCTTGTATTTGCTGGTCGGGATGACAAGAATTGAACTTGCGACCCCCTGCTCCCGAAGCAGGTGCGCTACCAGGCTGCGCTACATCCCGAAAGAGTGCTTTTTCTAGCCCTTCCGAGGGATTTTGTCAACAGGAAAGACAGCACTCCAGTGGCTTCGGTGTGGACGGCGGCAATTCTTCGCGACCCGCCTTCTCCCGCTAAACCTGTCTTTACGTAACGATCGCGTTCCTGTCCGAAGTCCAAAGAACCTGCACCGACAACCAGACAACCGCCATTGCAAGCAACCGGGGCCGGAGAGTTTGCAGATTCAGCAGTTATATCAGCGTGCCGGGACAAGATATTGACCATTCACCACATGGATCGGTGAACCGCCCAGATAGGAAGCCACATTGGCGGCGACAATGCCGGTCAGCCGCCGGCGGGCGGCCAGTGAGGCCCAGGCGATGTGCGGGGTGAAGATGCAGTTGGGCGCGGTCAGGAGCGGATTATCCGCCAGCATTGGTTCATGGGCGACCACATCCAGGCCGGCTCCGGCGATCTGCCCCATGCGTAATGCGTCGGCCAGGTCGCCTTCGTTCACCAGCCCTCCACGTGCCACATTGATCAGGAAGGCACTTGGCTTCATGACCCCAAGCAGGCGGGAGTTGACGAATCCGGTATTCTCCGGGGTCTGGGGGCAGTTGAGCGTCACCACGTCGGCAGACGCAAACAACTCCTCCAGCGGAACGAAACTGACCGGAACCGGGCCGGGATCGAGCGGAACCCGGGGGGCATAGGCGATCACCCGCATGCCGAATGCCGCAGCGATCCTCGCCACGGCCCTGCCGATGACGCCGTACCCGACGATGCCGATCGTAAGCCCGTCCAGTTCGACGATCGGCGTCTTCCAGAAGGAATGATCCGGGCAGCGGACCCACTCGCCCGCCTTTACGGCGGCATCGTGCCCCCCGACGTTCACCGCCAGTTCCAGCAGCAGGGCAAAGGTGGTCTGGGCCACCGATTCGGTGGAATAGGCCGGTACGTTTGAGACCGGGATGCCGAGCGCGCCTGCAGCGGCAACATCAACGTTGTTGTACCCCGTGGCCAGCATCGATATGTACTTGAGCTTCGGCAGGGAATTCAGGGTGGCAGCATCCAGCTTGACCTTGCTGAGGAGCAGTACCTCCGCGTCCCTGGCACGCTCCAGCTTGAGCTCGGGCGGGGTGCGATCGTAAATCGTGCAGTCGCCCAGGACCTCCAGCCGGCTCCAGGGGTTGTCGCCGGGGTTAATGGTGTATCCGTCCAGAACAACTATTTTGGCGCTTTTCTTCATGCTTTTGTACTCCTTATCTCTTAAGTTTGTAATTATGTGCGGCGCTTTTAATACGGTACAAATATTCCTTACATGCATCTATCTTGCAGGAAAATCATTGTTCAACTGTGCAAACTAGGGTTGATGTGCTGTCACTGTCAAGTGATTTTGGGGATAAGCGAAGAAGCCGTTGGAGAGACGGAGTCATAGCCGAAGGCCACCGGCGAATCCGGTACAGCACATCTTGTGTTTTTGAGGAGTTTCAGGTACTGTAGCCGCCACACGAGCGTTCCTGAACCGGACCGCCGTGGCGCCTGTCTGCAGGCAAAGCATCTTATCCAAACAGGGGAAAATCAATGGGCATGAAATGTATTTCGAAGATTATAGCGGGATCGGCAGCAGTTGCCTTGCTGGCGAGCGGCTGTGCAACCAACCCGGACGGCAGCTATGAATATCAGAGAACCGCGCTTGGTTCACTCGGGGGAGCCGCACTGGGTGCCGGTGTCGGTGCACTGATCGGTGGCAAGACGCATCGGGGCCGCAATGCCGCAATCGGCGGACTGTCCGGGGCGGTTGTCGGTGGCGGCATCGGCAATTACATGGACCGCCAGGCGGCGGCCCTGAAAAAAAATATGCCCGAGGCGGAAATTGTCCGGGACGGCGACAAGGTGTACGTTGCCCTCCCCTCAGGGATTCTGTTTGACACCGGGAAAGACGTGCTGAAACCGGGGGCGAAAGATTCCCTGAGCAAAGCCGCAGCCACGCTGAAAGCATCCGAGACCAACATCATTGTCCAGGGGCATACCGATTCGACCGGTTCCGCTGCGGTCAACCAGCCGCTCAGTGAAAGACGCGCCGCCCACGTGCGCGATTTCCTCGCTGCCAACGGTGTACCCGGCTCCCGGATGTCGGCGATCGGCTACGGCTCCAGCAACCCTGCCGTCCCCAACGATTCCGACGCGAACCGCGCATTGAACAGGCGCGTCCAACTGGAGATCAGTCCCACTGAAAAGCTGAAGGCGCAGCAGAGCGGCAACAACTAAGATCATCCAACCTGAAGTTCCGGGTGAGAAACTTGCTATATTGAATCCAGGAGAAATCACATGAAAAAATCAGCTGTAGCTGTTGTCGCGGTATTGTCCCTCCTGTCTGCCGGTGTTGCCTCTGCCGAGCTTGGCACTCTCAAAGATCTTGGCAAGGAAGCGGGCAAGGCCGTTGCGACCGGGGCCAAAGAAAACCTTCTCGGCGCGATAACCAAGAAACTCAAGAAAGTGCAGAACGAGAAGGGGCCGATCAAGTTTAAGACCGGCAAGGCCGAGGTCGATCCTGCATGCGACAGATCCATGACCGCCATCGCAGCCATCATGGCCGACTATCCCGGCTTCCATGTCCAGGTTGACGGGCATACCGACAATGTCGGCAACCCGGATGCCAACAGGAAACTGTCCCAGGAGCGGGCCGATGCCGTCGTGAAGTACCTTGTGGAGAAAAAGGGTGTAGATGTGAAGCGGCTTTCGGCAAAAGGCTTCGGCGACAGCCAGCCCATAGCCGACAACAAGAGCAAAAAAGGGCAGGCCAAAAACCGCCGCGTCGACTTTACCGTGACAAAAATGTAATCCCGCGCGGCATTTGCATCAACACAAAACTCTGAAGCAGGAGCTGAAAGCATGGGCGACGCAGTGAAACAGCAGATAAGGGACCTTCTCAAAGAGCGCAACGCCGTGCTTCTGGCCCACAACTACATGCGTGACGAAGTGCAGGAGATCGCCGACATCACCGGCGATTCTCTTGCACTGTCGATCGAGGCTTCCCGGACCGATGCCGAAGTCATCGTTTTCTGCGGAGTGCACTTCATGGCCGAATCGGCCGCGATCCTCTCCCCCGGCAAGAAAGTGCTGCTCCCCCGACCCGATGCCGGCTGCCCGATGGCCGACATGGTCACGGCGGCGGAACTGGAGGCGCTCCGGGCCAAACACCCCGGCGTGCCGGTCGTGACCTACGTCAACTCATCGGCGGAGGTCAAGGCCCATTCCGATATCTGCTGCACGTCGGCCAATGCTCTCAAGGTGGTACGGTCGCTGCGGGAGGAGGAACTGATCTTCGTGCCGGACCGCAACCTGGGACGCTGGATCGCAAAATTCGTCCCGGAGAAGAAGTTCATCTTCTGGGAGGGGTACTGCCCGACACACGAACGGATGACGGTGGCTGCGGTGCTGCAGAAAAAGGCGGAGCACCCGGACGCACTCTTCATCTGCCACCCGGAATGCACTCCTGAGGTTTCGGCCCTGGCCGACCATGTCTGCTCCACCAGCGGCATGTACGACTACTGCCGCACCAGTCCGGCCGCCCGGTTCATTATCGGCACGGAAGCGGGCATTCTCTACAAGCTGCGGCTGGACAGCCCCGGCAAGGAATTCATCCTCGCCTCGCCGGCCCTCTTCTGCCCCAACATGAAGCTGACTTCGCTGGAAGATGTGCTGCTCAGTCTCCAGACCATGTCGCCGCTAGTCACCGTGCCGAAAGATATCCGCCTCAAGGCTAAAGGGGCGCTGGACCGGATGCTGGCAATTCCCCGCGACTGACAGACTTCTTCCACCAAACTGCAGAAGGCGGCCGATCGGCCGCCTTCTGCGTATCAACCCCGGTGAGCAGAGCTGCAGATATTATCTGTCCCCCCTGAAACCCCCTGCAAAATCGATAACGCACATGCTCCCGAAGCGCGGATGAGTGTCGCAGGCGACCCCGGCGGTGGTGTAGTCCCGGCTGAAGGTGTTCATCCGGTGCCCCCGGTTCGGCACCCCGTCGTCGATGATCAGCTGCATGACCATGTTCCGCGGCCCTTTGGGGCCATAACCGATATTTTCGCCGATCAGCCGTTCCCATTTCCCGTGCCGCTCAATCCTCTCCCGCACCCCGCGGCTCTTTCTGCCGGTATGGCCGGTGGCGCCGGAGTCCCCCTGCTCCTCTGCGAGCTCGGCCGCGGCCGCGGCGAGCCCGTCCGACCAGGCGAGCGGAGGCAGCGGTTTTACGCGGGAGAGGTAACTGATCGCCTCATCAACCGCCTTAACACCCTCGCCGGTCTGCACGCGGGTAGTGCTTCCCGGCAGTATGTAATATTTCCCCCGGAACTGGCGGCGGAATTCGCGGAGAAAGCCGGCATAGGCCCGCGGTTCGGCGCGGGCCAGGTTCATCTCCTCCAGTACCTGCTTCCCAAGGGCATGATCGATGGAAGCTGCCGGGGATGCAAGCGCGAGCACAACGCACATGGCTACACACAATTGTCTCATTTTTCTTTCTCAAGCAGCCCGTATCCGAAGACCCGGTACTTTTCCAGCTGCTGTTTCGCCTTGTCAGATGATGCGAGCTTTCCGGCCTTTATCCGCCTCAGAGCATCTTCCGTGACCGAAAGGAATTTCAGATAGTCGTCCTGGCTGAAGGCTTTTTTTGCGGCGCTGATATACGCCTTCACTGTTTTGAAGTGATAGCTTTTATGGGGAATGGCACGCCCTGGTGCAGTCTGCCCCCCCCCGTTGACCTGAGCAGCAGACTTAACCACCGGTTCCGGCTGGACAGGGGGAGAGAGCGGTTCAGGATTGCCCATCCGGGCTGCCGGGTTGTATATATTGCCTGCAGGATTCTTGATATCCGTTGCAGGGTTATAAATTTTTTCAGCCGGATTCTTGATCTTGTCGGCCGGGTTTTCAATTGTATACATCGTCGAAAGCGCAGGTGTATGCAGGGCCAGCACAAGTACGGCAATTCCGGTAGCCACTCTTCCCACTCTCATGATTTCCCCGATCCCGTCATTTTCAATTCATAATCCAACATTCAAAATTCAAAATCTCACCCGCCGTCATACTCTGTCATCGCCTCAGCCAGCTCATCAAGAGTTGCCACCGCCATGTCGGCCAGTTCGGGCCAGCGGAAGGCGCAGCTGCTGTCCACATGTATCGTGGCGGTGCCGGCGGCGCGTCCCACCTGCAGGTCGAAAAGGTAGTCCCCCACCATCACCGCCTCGTCAGGCTCGTTCCCCCATGCGGCGAGGAGCTTCCCGATCCCCTCCGGATGGGGCTTGGGCTCGGCCTCGTCCCGGCCGAGGATGTCGTCGGCGGTGAAGTACCCCTGGAGACCGATCAGACTGAGGGTGTGGAGAGCGATCTCCCGGGTGTTGCGGGTGAGAATGCCGACGCGGGCATCGCGGCGCAGCAGCTGGTCGAGCAGCCGCACGGCTCCGGGAGCGGCGGCGGTCTGGGCTGCCAGCCCGTACTCGATCTCGATCAGGCGGGCGTGCCGACATGCGGCTTCGTCGGACGGTAGTGAAGAGAGGAACCGGAGGATGTCGGAGTCGCTCTCCGCCATGCCGAGCGCACTCCGGATCGCCGGGAAATCGTGAACCGGAACGGTCAGCGTCCCGTCAAGGTCAAAGATCCAGCAGCGGCGGGCGAGAATGTAATGGTGAGCAGTCATAGCTGTACAATACCTTTTTTCGGCCATTCCGGCAACGACCGACTTTGCCGGCAGGTATTACATTCCGGTGCCCAGCAGCGCAAGGCCGCATCCGGTTCGGGTGCGGCCTTGCGCTATTCCAGAGTTTTGGCTATAGTGCCGGGGCGTGCCGGGATTCCGGCAGAAACGAAATTTTCACCTTCAGCCCGGCAAAGTCGGTCGGGCATCCAGGAACCGATCACCATGCCCCATTTCCTTGAACTCGCCATCGGCACCGTTGCCCTCCGGCCTTATGTATTTGCGTTCTTCGGGGCTTTTCTGCTGGTCTGCGTCCCCCATGTCGGATGGAAGCGAACCCTGGCCTTCACGCTGGCCGGCTACTCAGTCGCCTTCGGCTCGGAATGGCTTTCCATCAATACCGGCTTCCCCTACGGCTGGTACTATTACATCGACACCACCAGCAGCCGCGAATTGTGGGTGGCGGGGGTGCCGTTCTTCGATTCGCTCTCCTACGTGTTTCTTGCCTACTGCAGCTATGCAACCGCCCTTTTCATCCTCTCGCCGCTCAAAGCATGGCGCTGGAACCTGGTTTCCCTGGAAACCCGCTCCATCCGGCGGTCATTTGCGGCGCTGCTGCTGGGCGCACTCCTGCAAACCTGCCTCGATATCGTGATTGATCCGGTCGCGCTTCAGGGACGGCGCTGGTTTCTGGGGCAGATCTACGGCTATCGTGAGCCGGGAATCCATTTCGGCGTACCGCTGACCAACTATGCGGGGTGGCTGCTGACAAGTTTCTGCCTGATCGCGGCCTTCCAGCTGATCGACGCCCGGCGGCAGGGCGACAGGGCGGCAGGTGTCGTCGCCCTCCCCTTCCATTCCCTGATGGGGCCGCTGCTCTATCTGTCGGTTCTGCTCTTCAACATCGGGGTGACGCTGTACATCGGCGAAAAGTTCATGGCGCTGTGCGGGGTGCTGATGTACACACTTCCGTTTGTCATGGTGGTCGTTTTGGCGCTGGGGAGGGTGAATCGCTTCACGCAGGAGCAGCTGGGCGACCATCTGCGGGATTACCCCTGGTCGCCGGCGGGAAAAGCGCTAAAGGGCGCTAAAGGGCGGTAAATAGGCGGGACAGTGCGGCGGTCAGGCTCTCCGCCGCCGTGCGGCTGCTGCGGGAGAGGCGCAGGAGCTGTGGTATGATGCGGGGTTTGCGCAGGACCGTCAGCAGCACCTTGCCGATGCGGATGCGGCGCAGGTCGGGATCGCAGAATTCATCCAGGGAAAACCCCAGTTCCTCCGCGGCACTGTCGCTGACGGCGCGGATCGCCAGCAGCGGGATGTTGTGTTCCGCGGCGACGACGGCGACCGCGCCGCTCTCCATCTCCACGACCGGGTTGAGGCATGAGCCGGGCAGAATGCCGGCCAGAAGCCCTTTTGACGTGATCGACGCCGTACTGACAAAGGTCCCCCCGACGGTCCGACTCCCCTCCGCCGCCTGGCGTGCAACGAAGTTCAGGCCGGCCGGCGAGAGCGGTACCGGAACCTCCTCAAAGCCGCCATCAGCGGCAATGATAATTCCCTTCGCCACGACGACATCCCCGGCCTGCAGTTCCGGGGCAATTCCGCCGCAGAATCCGGTAGAGACCAGCAGGTCGGGGCGACCATCGCGGAGCAGCATCACCGCCGCACGCGCGGCATTGTGAAAGCCCATCCCGGATTCCACCAGCAGGATTTCATGCCCGGCCAGAGTGAAACGACCTGCCCGGAGCGCTCCTAGCTGCGCCGCGGTTTCTGCGCCTAGACTGTCTGCCACGGCCCGGTATTCCTCCGGCATGGCGGTGATCACCGCTATTTTCATATCCCGACACCCCTCTCCGGAATGTACCGTTTGGCAGTCTGATTTCAAAGCATAATATGAAATGCTGGACAAATATATCATCCTGTACTATATTTCGCGTTCGCTTGTACGGAGAGATGTCCGAGCGGTTGAAGGAGCACGCCTGGAAAGCGTGTGTACGTTTATAGCGTACCGAGGGTTCGAATCCCTCTCTCTCCGCCATTTAAATAATCTGGCGAAAACCAATGCAGTCCAAAAGCCCCCGAGCAATCAGGGGCTTTTTCTGTTTTTGCGTCCAAACACATTCAGCCCCGCCTTTCTGAGTTGTAGATTTCTGGCAGATAATCCAATACACGACAAATCGTGACAGTTCGCGATACATATACAATTCGCTGGCTCGCAGGAAAAAGCCAAGCAAAAGAACCGTATTTTACCGGTTCTGTGATCGGCAGTAAAATCGGCAATAATATTCTGATGTTTTTAAGTTCACTTGCATTAAATCCAATACAGTTGTACTGTTGCGCACAGTAGCAACCGGTAAATAAATCGGCAACAAGGAACCCGCCATGCCTGACTCAGTCCGTCAGATGACCCCGTTGCTTCCGGAACAGGCCGGTGATCTCCAGGATCTGGCCTTGGAGGTAGTCCAGCGCTCGGCCTCTCTCGGCACGAGACAGCACCCGGTTACCCTGAACACCTTGCGCGAACTGCTACGCATCATCAACAGCTACTACTCCAACCTGATCGAGGGTCACAACACCCACCCCTACGATATCGTCCGGGCCATGCAGCAGCAGTACGACGCCGAACCGGCCAAGCGGAACCTGCAAATGGAAAGCGTTGCCCATATCTCGGTACAGCAGCAGATGGAAGCATTACTGCAAGAGGAAGAGCCGCCCAACATCGCCGGGCAGAAGTTTCTCTGTTCGCTGCATCGGGAGTTTTTCAATCTGCTGCCGGAAGAGTTTCAGGTCATGACAAATCCGGATACCGGACGGGAGAGCCGTGTGGTGCCGGGAGAACTGCGCACGGAATCGGTCAGGGTCGGACAGCATCATCCGCCGGAGTATCACAGCTTGGCCGCATTCATGGTACGGTTCGGCGAGTCGTACGCCCCCGAAAAACACCATGGCGCTGCCAAGCTCGTGGCGGCGGCAGCGGCCCATCACCGGCTGATGTGGATACATCCTTTTCTGGACGGCAACGGCAGGGTTGCCCGCCTGTTTACCGAAGCCTACCTGCACCGGATACCTGTCCATGGCTTCGGCCTCTGGTCGATCAGCCGTGGCCTTGCCCGGAGAAATGCCGATTATAAGGCGGCACTGACCTGGGCCGATGCACCGCGAAGAAACGACCTTGACGGCAGAGGCAACTTGTCAAATGAGGGGCTGGTAAAATTCTGTCGGTTCTTCCTTGAGGTTTGTCTCGATCAGGTGGAATACATGGGAAACCTGTTGCAACTGGACAGCCTGGTGGAGCGGGTCAGAAGCTATGTGCAACTGCGCGGCACTGCAATGATCCCCAATCCGCCAGGTATGGACAATCTTCGCCTGGAAGCTGGCAGAATGCTGCAAGAAGTTCTGCTGCGGGGCGAAGCACCTCGGGGAGTTGTCATCGAGGAATCCGGCCTGAAAGAGCGGACCGGCAGAAACCTGCTGGCCCAGCTGGTGACCGAGGGACTGCTGGTTTCCGACACCCCCAAGGGCGAATTACGGGTCGGCTTTCCGATCCATGCCGCCGGCTGGTTTTTTCCGGAGTTGTATCCGGTGCTGTCGCGGTAGGAGTGACAATAGAAATTGAACCGGTTACAAAATGTAATCCACTGAACTTCAAAGAGTGCATAACACAATGTATCAATAGGAACTCTCATGCCAATATCCTGGAATGAAATACGCGACCGCTCCCTGGCTTTCAGCCGAGAGTGGGCAACGGAATGTTCTGAAGATGCCGAAGCCAAGAGCTTTTGGGATGGCTTTTTCAGCGTTTTCGGCATCACCCGGCGGCGGGTGGCCTCCTTTGAAGCGCCGGTCAAAAAAGGGGACGGGCATGGTAGTTTCATCGACCTGCTCTGGAAGGGGGTGCTGCTGGTCGAACACAAATCACGCGGCAAGGATCTGGAGCGTGCCGCCCACCTTCAAGACCGAAGCCGAACGGGTGGCGTTTCTTTTTGAGCGCTATCAACAGCTGACAGCTCCGCTGGGGTTGGTAAAAAAGACAAAGAAATAAGGCACGAGCACTCTGTTGACCCTTCCGCATTTATGCTTGCCCAAAAGACTCTCCTTATGGTAATTTGAGCGTCCTGTTATGCAACCATAGATTTGTTGCTAAGTTGATTTTAGCAAAGCTGACTGTTTGCAGATGGATATGATAGCCGGGCCTCGCGCAACGGCACGCCGTGAACTCCGCCAGGTCCGGAAGGAAGCAACGGCAGCGGCTCCTGCTGTGTGCCGCGGGTAAACCCGGCTATCATATGCGTCTGCAAATTTTAACTTCTCCCTCCTTTTTCCTGAACTGAATGTTGCCCCTAACACAACCGGCTGGTGCCATATTTACTTCGAGGTTCGATCCTTTGTCCAATGCCACGCAATACCAGGTTCTGGCACTAAAATACCGCCCCCAAAAATTTTCCGAGCTGGTAGGCCAGGAGCACGTCAGCCGCACCTTGAAAAATGCCATTGATTCGGGCAGGGTGGCTCATGCCTTTCTGTTTACCGGCGCCAGGGGCGTCGGCAAAACGAGCACCGCCCGCATCATGGCCAAGACCCTCAACTGCGAAGTAGGGGTAACACAAGAACCGTGTAACGAATGTCCACAATGCATCGAGATCACCAAAGGCACCTCCACCGATGTGTTCGAGATCGACGGCGCCTCCAATAACGGCGTGGACGACGTCCGCGACCTGCGCGACAACATCAAGTATCTCCCTTCCCACAGCCGCTACCGGATCATCATCATCGACGAAGTCCACATGCTCTCCACGAACGCCTTCAATGCGTTGCTGAAGACGCTCGAAGAGCCGCCGGAACATGTCAAATTCATCTTTGCCACAACCGAACCGCACAAGCTGCCGGTGACAATTCTTTCGCGCTGCCAACGTTTCGACTTCAAGCGGGTGACACTGCCGAAAATCATTACCCGCCTGCGCGAGATAGCCGAAAAAGAGTCGGTGACCATCTCCGACCCCTCGCTGACACTGATCGCCCGCAAAGGTGACGGCAGCATGCGTGATTCTCTGACAGCTCTGGACCAGGTGCTGGCATTCTGTGGTAATTCCGTCAGTGACGAAGATGTCGGCACCCTGCTCGGAACCATCGACCGGCGGCTGCTGGCAGAGATTTCGGCGGCGGTCTTCGGCGGCGATACGCAGGGTGTGCTGGCGGGTATCAAGCAGGTTGACCTGGTCGGGTACAACATGCGGCAGTTCTGCCAGGAGCTGATCGAGCATTTCCGCAATCTGCTGGTGATCCGCTCGGTCAAGAAGCCGGAAGAGATCCTCGACCTGACGGCAGCGGAATTGGACGAGCTGCAGAAACAGTCGCTTCACGTCACGGCACTGGATGTCCAGCGCCGCCTGACGCTGTTCATCAAAGCCGAATCTGAAATGGCCTACGCCAGCTTCCCCCGCCTGATCGTGGAGATGGCGCTGCTGAAAGCCGCGCTGCTGGCTCCCCTGGTACCGATTCAGGAGCTGATTGAAAAGATAAAGGCGCTGGAAACGGCGGCGGTTCATACGCCGTCGCTCCCTTGGGAAACCGCCAGAACCGTCTCCGCTCCGGCTCCGCAGCGTGCCGAACCGCACGCCGCTGCTCCCTCCCGACCGTCGCAGACGTCCGCCCCCTCCGTTCCACCCCAAGCTTCCGGGGGACAGGGAGATTGGGGCCGTTTTGTAGCGTATGTCAACGAGAAGGATCGCCAGCTCGGATCGGTACTAGAGCATGGCAGCCCGCTCAAGCAGGAGAGCGGCTTGATTGAAATCGGCTTCCCCGCCGGCAGCTACTATCTGACCGCTGCCCAGGACGCCGAGTTTATCGCCGACGTGCAGGGCTTGGCCTGCGCCTTTGGGGGCGGGAATACCGTCATCAGGGTAAAGTCGATTGAAACCGGCTTCGCCGACGCGCCGCTCTCACTGGCTGAAAAAAAAAAGTGTGACGCCGAACATCACCTGAAAGAGCTGAAGCAGGAAATTGAAAGTAATCCGGTGATCAAAGAGGCGGAGCGGGTTTTCGGCTGCAGCATTACAGATGTGCGGGAATTCTAGCGGATCCCGCGTTACAACGAAAAATTGGGGGGAAGAGATGTCAAAGGGATTAGCGAATATCATGAAGCAGGCCCAGATGATCCAGCAGAAGATGGCCAGACTGCAGGAAGAGGCCAGCCTGAAAACGGCAGTGGCGACATCCGGCGGCGGTGCGGTAACTATCACGGTCAACGGCAAAAATGAAATAATTTCACTGGAAATAAAAAAAGAAGCGGTCGATCCGAATGACGTCGAAATGCTGCAGGACCTTGTTATGACTGCCGCCAACGAGGCTTTGAAGAAAGTCCACGCCGAAATGGGCGATGAAATGTCCAAAATCACCGGCGGCATGAGCATACCTGGACTTTTCTAGTTATTTAAGCAAGTTGCACTCTTCATCGCCGTACCGGTGAAAATTAATGTTTTAGTTTGACTAAATGTTTTAGTTCGGCTAATAGTAGCAGGTATATACCGTGGCATCATCTGCTGTATCGGCTCGGTCACAGATTCCTGTTTTTAATGCTCCTCCATGGTTTCCGGTCAATGCTTGGCCCTCCCAGAGCGGGGGAGCTTCTTTTTTAACCACGCTATAATACTAAAAAAATGTTTTATTTGTGCCGGAATTTATGTTAACAAAATCATCCTCATTGATGCGATTGGTCGGAGAATTGAAGAAACTGCCGGGAGTTGGAGAACGGACTGCACTCCGCCTGGCGTTTCATCTTCTGAAATCGCCGCGAAACCTGACGGCATTAGCGGAATCGCTCTGTGAGGTACGTGACCGGGTACGCCCCTGTTCGACCTGTTTCGCCATTACGGAGAATGACCCTTGCTCCATCTGCTCCGGCAACCGCGATGCCGGCATTATCTGTGTCGTTGAAAACTCGCAGGATCTGATGGCCCTGGAGCGGAGCAACGCCTACCAGGGGGTCTACCACGTTCTGGAGGGGGCCATCTCGCCGTTGTCCGGGATCGGGCCGGCCAATCTCAGGATCACTGAACTTCTGGAGCGGGTCGGAGCGGGCGCGATCAACGAAGTGGTGATTGCCACCAATTTCACGGTAGAAGGTGAGGCAACGGCACTCTACCTGACCAAGGCGCTGAAACCGACCGGCGTCAGGATCAGCCGCCTCGCACACGGCATCCCGCTCGGAAGTGATATCGAGTTTGTCGACGCCGCCACGGTGCAGTGGGCGCTTCAGGGCAGAAACGAATTGTAGCGGTTTTGTAGGGGCAATTGCTTGTGGTTGCCCGCTGTTAATAGATAATTACTGAAAACGGGCGGGCTTAAAACCCGCCCCTACAGGAAAAATCGTTTTAAATAGCCACAAACACCCAACAGAGGAGGCAGTTCATGAGCAGAAAAATGGTAACCATTGACGGCAACACCGCCGCCGCCCACGTGGCCCACGCCACCAACGAAG
>CAZGEG010000036.1:0-32102 GCA_964524835.1 uncultured Geobacter sp. | reverse complement strand
TCAATACCACCGGAGGCTTCCACTTCAACTCTTACTTATGCATTCAAACACTCCCCATTTTCGAACGAGGACGACCTTTTTTTTGTGCCTTTATCGGCTGATTCAACCGGAATTCCAGCATATCGACAAAGTTTTCAGATCCAAATGGCCGACCGCATTTTGTCGCTTTTCGAATGGCGTCATCCGTCTCGTCATCCACGGTGCTGACAAATTCGGCGTATGCACTCCGTTGCTCATGCGATAACCATGAATCTGCTGCCAGCAAGATATCATTAGCACCGGTTATATGAGCGTTGGCGCTGGACCAGCGATACGCTTCTGCGCTTACCACCAGACCGACCTTCAGGGGATTCCGCTCAATATACCGAGCAACCGCCCAAAGGTAGGAGTTGTTTTCAACAATGCATGAATAAAAACGGTTTTGCCAGATTCGCCCGGATTGATTCAACTTGCGGTTTAGGTATTGTGTATATACTTGATTGGTCAATCCTATTCCACGGGCAAGAGATGTTTCAGTCTCAGGTGCGACCAGCAGATGTACATGGTTGTTCATAAGACAATATGCCCAAATCTGAAAGTGATGTTTATGTGAATATCCAGCCAGTAGTTTTAGGTAGGTGCAACGATCCTCGTCATCAAAAAAGACGATTGAGCGGTTATTGCCGCGTTGCGTGATGTGATGCTGATATCCTGGGGCTATTATGCGAGCTACTCTTGGCATGAAGTGGATAATACGACCGAATGACAGGCACGGCAAGGAATTAAATGGGGAGTGTCCCTATTATCCCTATTATCCTATTATCCTAAAGCCATAGCCAGACAGTCTTCAACGCGACATCGTGTCGCGACAACGGGGCTGAGGCGCACCGGCGGAGCGTAGTGGAGACCGTGTGCCGCCAAGCGGTTAGGGAATGGCATATGAAAAGCAGGTGTAGTCAGGCTTACTGTCATATGTCACACTTCTTCGATTGCAATTTGACATAAATCCTGTCTTTATACGAGTTGAGGTTTTCAGACGTTCTATAGCTTCAGCTTTTGATATTTCTTCAATTTCTGCACAACCAATCCCTATCAGACCCCACAAATCGAGACTTATTTTAAAAAACCTGATTTCATTCTCTTTAATGTCGATTTCCATCTGATCTTGTGACCACATACAACGGACTCCCACCTGATGCTTGCCAGGCGATGCCATAAAGGAGATATGTTGCTTTGGAAATAACCCAGAAATCTCCTCCCCGTCTAATGTTGGCCAATAGCGGATTGCTGCGCCATTATAATTATAGTTACGGAGGATGGTGATATTATTACGGCTACCTTCATCCTCTGGGAGGCCTGTTACCTGTCGCAAATAGCTTGTACACCCACTCAACAGCGCTATTAATATAAAGAAGACTAGCGTCAATAGTTTCATATCATTTTCCTTGTGCCCTAACGGTTCTGGCGCTAACCGGCGCGCAGTTTTTTTGCGCGTCCGGTTGAGCGCGTTGTTCGCTGTTCCGACTGTACGTCAGCGTAGGAGTCGAGCAATTGCCGGATCATTCTCTGATATTGAGTATGATATTTTGTAGCCTCGGTTTTGAAGAACTCTACGCTCTTCTTGCTAAGGGATATCGTTACCTTGACTGATTCCTCGCTGAAGGCCAGTTCTGCTGGAGATGGGAGAAAATCTCGTACAATCTTTATTTCGCCCAATGGTTCATCGGTGTATTTTATTTTCGTGCTCATAAATCGCCTTTCCTTTCCGCCAGTATCCGGCACCAAATATACGGATCATATTATTTCGATAAGTAAATCTTACTGTAAGTATCCCGTCACCAGCCTTGCCAAAGCAGTAGTAACGCATTTCATCATCGCTGTGGTTCACGTCTTCAGCGATAATACGGTGGGGATCGGCAAATGCATATTGGGCCAATGCGAATGAGACCCCATGCTTTTGTAGGTTTTCACGATCCTTTTTTGAGTCCCATTCAAAATGCGCTGTTGTCATGCAATTACCTTATCAGGAATTAAAGTAAAAAACCATACTATTGTATGGCTTATGATATGGGTGCAGTCTGCTTTTGTTTTGTTCAGCGAACCGGTGTGGGCGTTGTGCGGTTATAACTGCGTTCACTAAATGGATCTCTGCAGAAACCCGCAGAAATCTATTTCAAACTTACTAATTGACAAAGTCCTCTCAATCTGTTTTATTGCCGACACTGTCGTTCGTAACTATTTAAAATAACTGAATTATTTTAGTTTTGCTAAATATATTTATCAAGGAGAACATCTGCATGGAAAAATACCGATTTCGCAAAGTCATGGCGGCCAACCGGGGCGAGATTGCCATCCGCATCTTTCGAGCCTGCACGGAACTGGGCATCGGCACGGTGGCGCTCTATTCCGAAGAAGACAAGCTCTCCCTGCATCGCTACAAGGCTGACGAGGCATACCTGATCGGCAAGGGGAAGTCGCCGATCGACGCCTACCTCGGGATTGACGAGATCATCGCCCTGGCGCTCAAAGCCGATGTGGATGCGATCCATCCCGGCTACGGTTTTCTGGCCGAAAACGCCGAATTTGCCGAAGAGTGCCGGATCAACGGCATAACCTTTATCGGCCCCACCGCCGAGATGATGCGCTCATTGGGGGATAAGGTTTCCGGGAGAAGAGCGGCGATCGCCGCCGGCGTCAATGTGGTTCCCGGAACGGAAAACCCGATCGAGAAGGAAGAGGATGCGCTGATCTTTGCCAAGGAACATGGCTATCCGATCATCATCAAGGCGTCGGCGGGTGGCGGCGGTCGAGGTATGCGCGTTGCCAACAACAAAAAAGAGCTGCTGGAGGGCCTGGTTGCCGCAAGCAGCGAGGCCAAGGCCTCTTTCGGCAACGCCGAGGTTTTCCTGGAGCGCTACCTGGCACACCCGAAACATATAGAGGTACAGGTGCTGGGGGACAACCATGGCAATCTGGTGCACTTTTTCGACCGGGACTGCTCCGTGCAGCGGCGTCATCAAAAAGTTGTCGAATTCGCGCCGTCGCTGTCGCTGACCCAGACCCAGCGGGAGGAACTCTGCACGGCGGCGCTCAAAATTGCCGGGCACGTCAAGTACCGCAATGCCGGAACCATAGAATTTCTGGTGGACACCGAAGGGAAGCATTACTTCATCGAGATGAATCCCCGCATCCAGGTGGAGCATACCGTGACCGAAATGATCACCGGCCGCAATCTGGTGCAGAACCAGATCCTGGTCGCCTGCGGCCACAAGCTCTCCGACCCGGAGATCAACATCCCGTCGCAAAGCGCCATCGACATGCGCGGTTACGCCATTCAGTGCCGCATCACCACCGAAGACCCGGCCAACAACTTCGCCCCGGATTTCGGAACTCTGACCACCTATCGTTCAGCGGCGGGTTGCGGCATCCGTCTCGATGCCGGCAATGCCTTTACCGGTGCCAAGATCACCCCCCATTATGATTCGCTGCTGGTCAAGGTCAGCTCCTGGGGGCTCTCTTTCTCGGACGCCGCCAACATAATGAATCGCGCCCTGCAGGAGTTCCGTGTTCGCGGGGTCAAGACCAACATCAGTTTCCTCGAAAACGTCATAACCCATCCGGTCTTCCTCAGAGGTCAATGCGATACCTCCTTTATCGAAAAGCATCCGGAACTGCTCCGCTTCCGCGAAAAACAGGATCGTGCCAGCAAGGTGCTCAACTTCCTGGGTGACGTGATCGTCAACGGTTCTCCCGGCGTCGTAAAACCGCTCAAGTCGGCGGAACTGATAGAAGCCCGCGTCCCGTACGTCGATACCACCAGGCCGCGCCCGAGCGGCAGCAAGGACCTGTTCATGCAGATGGGGGCCGAAGGGCTCTCGAAGTGGATCCTTGAGCAGAAAAAACTGCTGATCACCGATACGACAATGCGTGATGCCCACCAGTCCAACCTGGCAACCCGCGTGCGCAGCTACGACATTCTCAAGATCGCCGAGCCGACCTCTTACCTCGGTGCCGACCTATTTTCGCTGGAGTGCTGGGGTGGCGCGACGTTCGACGTCTCGATGCGCTTCTTGAAGGAAGACCCCTGGCAGCGTCTCCACAAGCTGTCGGAACTGGTCCCCAACATCCTGTTCCAGATGCTGCTGCGCGGATCGAATGCGGTCGGCTATACCAATTATCCGGACAACGTCGTGCAGAAGTTCGTTGAAGAAGCGGCCGACTCCGGAGTCGATATCTTCCGTATCTTCGACTCGCTCAACTGGACAACCGGCATGAAGGTGGCGATGGATGCGGTGCGCAAATCGGGTAAAATCTGCGAGGCGGCCATCTGCTACACCGGCGACATCACCGACCCGAAGCGGGACAAGTATCCGCTCGAATACTACGTGAACATGGCGAAAGAGCTGGAGAATATGGGGGCCCACATCCTGGCGATCAAGGATATGGCCGGTCTGCTCAAGCCGCTGGCTGCCTACAAACTGGTCAAGGCGCTGAAAGAAAACATCGGGATTCCGATCCATCTCCATACCCACGATACCTCCTCGAACGGCAGCGCCATGCTGCTCAAAGCCAGTGAAGCCGGGGTGGATATCGTCGATGCCGCGCTGTCTTCACTATCAGGCCTGACCGCTCAGCCCAACCTCAATGCGCTGGTCGCGACACTGGAAGGGAGCGAGCGCGATCCGCTCGTCAACGCTCCGGGGTTGCAGAAGCTGGCCAACTACTGGGAAACGGTGCGCGATTACTATTCCCCCTTCGAGTCCGGCTTGAAAAGCGGCACGGCCGAAGTTTATCACCACGAAATTCCGGGAGGGCAGTATTCGAACTACAAGCCGCAGGTTGCCGGCCTCGGGTTGATCGAACGCTGGGATGACTGCAAGGAAATGTACCACAAGGTCAACATGATGTTCGGCGACATCGTCAAAGTCACCCCCTCCTCCAAGGTTGTCGGCGACATGGCGATGTTCCTGGTCAAGAACAACCTGGAGCCGGAGGATGTCTTTACTTCCAAGGAGGATCTGGCCTTTCCCGAATCGGTCGTCGGCATGTTCAAGGGGATGCTTGGCCAGCCGTACCAGGGATGGCCCGAGGAGCTGCAGAAAATTGTCCTGAAAGGGGAGCAGCCTATCACCTGCCGCCCCGGCGAACTGCTGGAGCCGGTTGATTTTGTGGAGGAGAAGCTCAAGCTGGAGGAAAAACTGGGCCACCGCGTCGACGACCGCGCGCTGGTTTCCAATATCCTCTACCCGAATGTTTTTCCCGAATTCGACCGCCATCGCCAGATGTACTCCGACACCTCGGTCATCCCGACACCGATTTTCTTCTACGGCCTTGAGCCGGGGCAGGAAACCTCTCTGGATATCGAACCGGGCAAGACCCTGATCATCAAGCTCAATGCCGTCGGAAAAGTGCAGAACGACGGGACCCGGGCGGTGTATTTCGAGCTGAACGGCAACAACCGTTCGGTTGTTATCCGCGACCAGTCGGTACTGAGCGACGAAGCGGTGCGGGTTAAGGCCGACAAGGGGAATCCCTGCCACATCGCGGCCCCGATGCCGGGCAAGGTACTGAAGGTCAACGTCAAGTCGGGTGATACGATCAAGGCGGGAGACGTGTTGATGGTCACCGAGGCGATGAAGATGGAGACCAACATCAAGGCCAAGGCGGACGGCGCGGTGGCGGACGTGAAGTTCAAGGAAGGTGACAAGGTCGAGAAGGAAGACCTGGTGATCGTCGTGGCGGAGTAGGGCTTCTTGATACAACGGGTGTTAATGCCCCGCTTCCTTTTAAAAGGAGGCGGGGCGTTTTATTTACATGGTCTGCCATTTTCCTGCTGAAGGCATGAAATGGAAACTTATCGATTACGTGTTATACTTTGCTGCAGATGATGACCGTACAATTTGAAATGTTTAACGGATTCACAACAGATTCTACAAAAGGGGGGAGAGCTCATGAGTTCAAGGGTAAGGATTACTGCAGCTGTTCTGCTCGCTGTCCTGCTGAATCTTCCGCAGGTCGGCGTTTGCGCCGAGAAGATAGCTCATCACGGCATGATTGTCGAGAACAGCGGCAACCCGTATGACTGCATCGCCTGCCATGATGGCCTGGTCGCTTCGGAAGCCCACTTCTGCACGGTTGAGTGCGGGTTCGGAAGTTCCCATTCCATTTCCAAGGTGTATCCTCCCCGATTTAAGGAAGATTCCTACGCGCCGGTTGAATCGTTGCGGGAAAACGGGATACGTCTCTTCAATGGCAAGGTGAGCTGTGCCTCGTGCCACGATCTGAAAAACCCGACGAAAGACCATTTGATCATGGACAACGGCGGCAGCGCTCTCTGTTTCAGCTGCCACCGGAAGTGATCTCTTGGTAAATGAGGATTTTCCGCCGTCACCTTCCAGCGCAGTTGCAACACCTTGACTTCGTCCCTGGCAAATGCTGCCTTGTTCCATCATCTCGCCTTTCTCACGTACTTCTGCTCGTAATTTGTCGTTAACATGCGGAAAATGATCAGCCGCGGTTCAGATGCTCTCGATGAACAGCAGCGCCGGATCCTCCAGGTAGCCGACAATCCGGGCCATGAACCGGGAGGCGGTTACGCCGTCGGTAATCCGGTGGTCAAAGGTCAGGGAGAGCGGGAGTATCGAGCGGATCGCAATGGCGCCGTCATGCACCCAGGGGCGCTCGGCAACCCGGCCGAAGCCGATGATCGCCACGTCGGGCCAGTTGATTATCGGGGTGGCGAACAGCCCGCCGAACGCGCCGAAGTTGGTGATGGTAAAGCTGCTCCCCTTCATCTCCTCCAGCGTGATCGTCCGCTCGCGGGCTTTCTCCCCCAGCACCTGAATCTCGGCAGCCAGGTCGAGGACGCTCTTGCGGTCAACGTCGCGGATTACCGGCACCATCAGGCCGTCCGGGGTGTCCACGGCGATGCCGAAGTGATAGTGCTTTTTCAGGATGATCGTTTCGCCAGCTTCGTCGATGGAGGCGTTGAAGGAGGGAAAGTCGCGCAGGGCATGCTGCACCGCCTTGATGAAGAAGGGGAGGAAGGTCAGGTGCGTGCCGTGGGTTCCGGCCGCCGCCTGTTCGCGGCTGCGGAGAATGGCCAGGTCGCTGACGTCGGCCTCCTCCATGACCGTGACAAAGGCGGTGCGCTGCTGGGAGGCCAGAAGATTGCGGGCCGCAACGCGCCTGATCCCCCTTAGCGGCAGATGCTCGACCGGGCCGAAAGGTTCGTCGGAAGCCGGAACGGCAGCTGCACCCCGTTCCAGATCTTCGGGGGTGATGCTGCCGTGCGGTCCGCTGCCGCTGATCTTCTGCAGGTCGATGCCCCGTTCCCGGGCGAGTCGCCGCACCAGGGGGGCGGCCTTGATATCAACGCTTTTTGCCGGCAGTGCTGCCGCCGGGACATCTTCCGCTTCTGGAAGTTCGCCGACAATTCCGGCCGGTCGCGGCCTGACCGGCAGCGCAGTATCTTCTCCGATGGTCAGCAGTATCTCTCCCACCCGGATGGTGTCCCCTTCCCGGCCATGCAGTATGTTGACCCTGCCGCCACGGGGGGAGGGGATCTCGACGACAGCCTTGTCGGTCTCCACCTCGGCTACGGTCTGGTGCTCTTTGACCAGTTCCCCTTCCGTTACCAGCCATCTGCGCAATTCGACCTCGGCAATTCCTTCGCCCAGGTCGGGGAGTCTGAATTCATGTATCATGTTTAATACCTCATCACGTCATCGATTGCCGCGCGGATCTGCTCCGCCGTCGGAAGATAGCTGTCGATCAACTTGGGGAGCGGCAGCACCACATCCGGCGCCGTAACCCGCATTATCGGCGCCCGAAGGTCCAGAATCGCCTCTTCAGCCACGGTGGCGGCGATCTCGGCACCGAAGCCGCCGCTTTTGACCGCTTCATGGACGATCACCAGCCGGCCGGTTTTTCTGACCGAGGCTAGCAAAGTTTCCCAGTCAAAAGGGGTCAACGTCTGTGGATCAATCACCTCGACGGAGTGGGGCGTTAAGGTCTTCAGCACCCGTTCCAGCATGCTCCCCCAGGCGACCACCGTCACATCGTTTCCCTGCCGGACGATCCTGGCGGTTCCGAGCGGGGTTGTGTACTCCCCTTCCGGGACCTCCTCGTGCAGCAGCCGGTAGAGGCGGGTCGGCTCCAGGAAGACCACCGGGTCCGGGTCGCGTATCGCCGCCAGCAGCAGTCCCTTGGCGCTGTACGGGCCTGATGGGACGACCACCTTGATTCCGGGCAGGTGGCAGAGCAGCGCCTCGCTGCTCTCTTCGTGCATCTCCGGCGCCTTGATGCCGCCGCCATAGGGGGTCCGTACCACCAGCGGGCAGGTGAACCGGCCGCGGGAACGGGTCCGCAGTCGCGCCGCATGGCTGAGGAGCTGATCCAGCGCGGCGTAGATGAAGCCCAAGAACTGGATCTCGGCCACGGGACGCAGGCCGTAGGCGGCCATGCCGACCGCCGCGCCGACAATTCCGGACTCGGAGAGAGGAGTGTCGATGACCCGCTCCGCTCCGAAGCGTTCCTGCAGCCCTTCCGTAACGCGGAAGACGCCGCCGTCGCGCCCCACATCCTCCCCCAGCAGGATTACCCGGTCGTCCCGGGCCATTTCCTGATTCAGCGCCTGATTGATCGCCTGTACCATCGTGAGTTGTGCCATGTCACTCTCCCTTTCGCCGCCCGGCCTGGCGCCCGCCCGGGAGTGACATGGTGTACACGAACATGTCGTCCGGCTCGGGAGCTGCGAGAGCCTCCATAGCGGCGACCGCCGCATCGATGTCGGCTGCCGCCCGCCGGCTGGTCTCGGCGGCGTACGCTTCGCTCCAGATGCCGCACCGCTCCATGTATCGCTCCATCCTTTGCAGCGGGTCGAGGGCGCTCCAGGCGGACACCTCATCGGCGGAACGGTATCGTCCCGCATCGTCCGAGGTGGTGTGATCCGCCACCCGGTAGGTCAGGCATTCGATAAAGGTTGGGCCGCCGCCGCTCCGCGCCTTCTGCAGAGCCTCGCGGGTGGCCCGGTAGACGGCAAAGATGTCGTTGCCGTCCACCTGCACCCCTTCGAATCCGTAGGAGAACGCCTTCTGTGCCAGGGTGGCGGCTGCCGTCTGGCCGCTGAGCGGCACGGAGATCGCCCACTGGTTGTTCTGGCAGATGAAGACAATTGGCAGCCGGAAAACTCCGGCCATGTTGAGCCCTTCGTGGAAGTCCCCCTTGGAGGTCGCCCCGTCGCCGAACCAGGCCGCCACGGCAACCGGATCGTGCCGGTAGCGGGCAGCCATCGCGGCGCCCACTGCATGGGGGATGTGGGTGCCGACCGACACGCAGACCGGGAACAGGTTCAGAGACGGCGGCGCCTGTTGTCCGCGCTCGTCGCCGGACCAGTACTGCAGGATCTGATGGATGGGATAGCCGAGGGTCAGCTGGACCCCCATTTCGCGAAAGGAGGGGAAGAACCAGTCACCCGGCTGGAAGGCAAAGGCGCTCCCCACCTGGGCGGCCTCCTGTCCCCGGCTGGGAGGGTAGGTGCCGAGTCTCCCTTCGCGCTGCAGGGAGATTGCCCGCTGGTCGAAGACCCGTGTCAGAACCATAAGTTCGTACATGCGCCGGATGTCCCCCTCCGGCAAGTGGGGCATGAGCGCATCGTCTATCGTCCCGTCCTGTGCAAGGATACTCAGGCGGTGGACCTCACATGTGGCACAGATTTCGTCGGGCATGGCGGCTTACTCCTCCTCCGGTTGTGATGCCTCCTGTTAAAGGATACACCAACGGGATATCCGTTGCCACAGCTTTCGTGCTCCGGGCGGCCTGCTGACCTGCCTGGCGTGCGGTTGCGATGCGCACTATCGGCTTGCGTTCAGGCGCCTTTGAGATTACGCTGTGCCAATAATGTCAAATATGACCGGGGAGGCACATAATGGACAAACAATCGTGGAATCCTGCCGAATTGCTGCAACTTTCCGGCGGTTACTGGAGCGCCTGTGCCCTGCATGCCGGGGTGAAGCTCGATCTGTTCAGTCTTGCCGGTACGGCGGCTGAACTGTCGCAAGCCACCGCCTGCGCTGAGCGCGGCCTGGAGATGCTGTTGAACGCCCTGACGTCCATGGGGTTGATTGAGAAGGAAGGAGACCGTTTTTCGGCGACGGCATTTGCGACGGAATACCTGTCGCGCAGCTCCCCCCGTTATCTGGGCTACATCATCATGCACCACCATCACCTGATGGCGGGGTGGTCCCGTCTTGACGAGTCGGTCCGAAACGGCGCGCCGATTCGCGGACGGGTCTCTCATGAAAGCGATGAATCCGAACGGGAAAGCTTTGAAATGGGGATGTTCAACCTTGCCATGCAGATCGCGCCGCGGATCGTACCCAGCATCGATCTGCTGGGGAGGCGACGCCTGCTTGATCTGGGTGGTGGACCCGGCAGCTATGCTATCCAGTTCTGCCTGGCAAATCCGGGACTCATGGCGACTGTTTACGACCTCCCCTCTACCCGCCGTTTTGCCGAAAAAACGATCGCCTCCTTCGGCCTCGGCGACCGGATCACGTTCCGGGAGGGAGACTTTATCAGCGACGACGTACCGGGCGGCTTCGACGTCGCCTGGCTGTCGCACATTCTGCACGGCGAGGGACCCGAAGGGTGCGCCGTTACGCTGAAGCGGGCCGCCGCGGCGCTGGAACCGGGCGGCCTGCTCATGGTTCAGGAGTTCATCCTCGACGACAGCATGGACGGTCCGCTGTTTCCTGCGCTGTTCTCGCTCAATATGCTGCTTGGCACCCCGCAGGGGCGCTCCTATTCGCAGGGGCAGCTGGAGGAGATGATGGCCGCCGCCGGAGTCGGCCAGATCAGGCGCCTGGCGCTGGACCTCCCCAACGGGGCCGGTGTGCTGGCCGGCATCGTGGAGCATCGGATCTGAATCAGCACTGTCATGCAATGCAGACGCCCCGTTTCCGAAAGGAGGCGGGGCGTCTGCATTGTTCAATGGCACCGTTTTTTTATTCAAATGAAAGCGATAGAGAAATATTGGACAAAAAAAATAAAAAACATATAATGTACCTGCCAATGAAGTATCAGACTGTTGAATATAGTCGAACTGCGATGGTACAGAGTACAACCTGACAGGTTATCCGGAGGTGTTACATGCGCTGCCTTATTTTGCTATTCCTTTTGATGTCGATGAGCTGTCCATTGTCTGCGGAGGAGCTGCATCTGATCACGGATACGTCGGACACATGGGTTGTTCCGGACACGCCGCAGCAACCGGCAAACGACCGGGAAAAACTTGCACTTCGGGCATCCGTTGCCGGAGTTACCGTCAGCCAGGACAACCTGACGGCATATTACCTCGACCAGAAGAATAATGTAGCTCTCATCAGGGTTGAAGAAGCGCCGGATAGTGCCGCGGAGGGGTTCCATGCCGTGGTCGGCTACCAGGTCCGAGACGGCAGAATCTGGGGATATACGCGCCCCAAGTATGTATCAAAACCGAATCCGGAAAACGAACAGGTTGCCCGTGAAATTGCCCGGGATTACCTGCTCGGCAGAGGCGGTCAGACTCCCGTGATCTTCAACGGCAGGGTGTATGTCGTTAGTTATGACGGCAAGTGCATACTGTCGGTCATGGAAAAGGATGAAACCACGGTACATTTTACCTATCGATACAACACGTGCCGGTAGGGCACTATTTTTTCCTCAGTTACCCGGATCAACGAAAAACATAGTTCAATGAATCTCTGCAGGCAGGCAGTTGCCGGAACATGCCGGAAGATTGCTGACTTATCCCGAATTCTCCAGTTTCCAGCGAAGATACATCTCCTCGACCTTGACCCTGGCCCATGGTGTCCGCCGCAGAAATTTCAGGCTGGACGGAATGCTCGGCTCATGGATAAAGCAGCGGATCTCGACGTTCTTCCCCATCTCTTCCCAGCCGTACTGACCCACCAGTTCGGAAAGGATCATTTTCAAGGTAACACCCTCCAGGGGATCGTTACTGTTTTTGCCCGTCATCCAGCCTCTCCTCAAGTCCGCACTCATCGTCATTTATTGAACAAAACCGCCGGTACGAACCTCCGAGAGGACGCCGTTGCGGAATATCAGTGTATGCAGCAGTGTTGAACCCTGAGTGTACGTCCACTCCTGCACCTCGATGTAGATGATTCTTCTCCGCGCCGTGCCGTCATCAAATGCCACCGGTTCCTCGCGTTTGAACGTGCCGGCAGGGGGGTCACATTTGGTCGCGACGGTGGAAATGCTGTCTCCGGTGGAGACAATAGAGCCGTTGGGGCAGCGGAAATTGTCGGCGAACGCCTGCACTGCGGTACACGAGATGACAACGGCGCAAAGAGCGAAAAATCTTTTCATTATTATTCCTCCGTAGTCGTTATATGTATTATTTGCACCGGCGGTTCCAACCGCGTCAGGCTGATCTGTTGAGAATTTATTGTTGTCCCAGTAACTCCTGACGGCAAATAGAATAGCATTGAATTGATGATGGTTAAAGGGTGAAATCGAGTGTGCATTTCATGTGCGAGGAATTTTGCCCGGCTGTCGATCCGGGGCCGAAATTCCTCACCGCGCTAATGCTTTTGACTCGCCCGCGCGTCTGACGTATAATCCGCACCCCGACCGGTTGCCACTGGCGCCTTCCGTTCCCAACTACCGCTTTACAAGGAATATGAATGCAATTTTATATTGATCCCTATTTTCCAGATACAATCGATGCAGTCGGCGATGCCGGCATGGCCGGTTTTGATGAAAAGCGGCCGCTGTACCTATCCGGCTGCAAAAACTTTCTGGCAAAGTACCGAGAAGATATCAAGCAGTTGCACAGCAACGGAGCCAGTGGAACCGAAGTAACACATCTGCTCAGCGACATGATGGACGAGTTGAATAACAGGCTGTTCCTTTCCATCATCTATGACCTGGGCGGTGACAACTCGATGCTGGAGCATATTTCGCTCGTGGCGGTCGGGGGGTACGGTCGCGGGGAACTGAACCCTTTTTCCGATATCGACATCATGTTCCTGCATGACGGTACTCTGCCGGTGTCAACGGTCGAGGATATCGCCCAGAAGCTCCTCTATTTCCTCTGGGATATGCGGCTGGATGTCGGCTATTCGGTGCGAAAAACTGTCGACTGTATCGAAATGGCGGCGGCCGACGGCACCGTCAAGACCGCACTGATGGATGCGCGTTTTCTTTCCGGCAGCCGGCCGCTGTTCGCCGCACTCACCAAAGTTATTTTCAGCCAGATCCTCCCCAAATCGAGTGATTCGTTCATCAAGGAAAAAGTGGCGGATATGAAGAGCCGCCGGGAAAAATACGGCTCAACGGTCTATCTGCTGGAACCTAATCTGAAAGAGGGAGAGGGGGGTCTTCGTGATCTGCAGACCGCCATCTGGGTGGCGCGGGTCAAGTACAAGTTTTCAGAAATGCGCGAGCTGATCATCAAGGGGGTCATGAACGATGATGAGATGGAAACGTACTATGCGGCTCTCGACTATCTCTGGCGGATCCGCAATGAGCTGCATTACTTCAACGGCCGCAAGAACGACCAGTTGACCTTCGATGCCCAGGTGCATCTGGCCGGTTTTCTGGGGTATCGGGACAGCGGTCGGGTGCTGGCGGTGGAAGACTTCATGCGGGATTACTACCGCCATGCCAACAAGGTCGAGCATTTTACTTCCAGCCTGATTTCCCGCTGTATCTGGCGTGATGAGGGGGCGTTGAAAATATTGGGTTATTTTGTCCGGAGGCCGGTCGGTGACGGCTGTTTCGTGCTCAAGGGGGAATTGATCGTTCCGGATGAATCTATCGTTGAGGCTAATCCGGTTGTCATGATGAGAGTTTTCGAGCTGGCCCAGAAGCACGGGGTGACCCTCAATGTCCGGGTCAAGGGGGTCATCAGGAAGAATCTTGCCCTGATCAACGACAAGTTCCGCCGCAGCCGCGAGGTCAACCAGTCTTTTCTGAATATCCTGCGCTCAACCAAGGGTGTTAGCGAGACTCTGCGACTGATGCATCACCTGGAGTTCCTGAACCGCTATATTCCCGAGCTCGAGCATATTTACTGCAAAGTACAACACGATTTGTACCATATCTACACGGTCGATATTCACACCCTTTTTGCCGTCGAGCAGACGGAAAAAATGCTGAGCGGCGAGTTTAAGGAGATCATGCCGCTCCCCTGCAAGATTGCCGCGGAGATCGGCAAGCCGGAACTGCTGTTGCTGGCGGTACTCTTTCACGACATCGGCAAGGGTTCGGGAGGCGGACATGCCGAAAAGGGGGCTGCCATGATCCCGACGATAGCCCGCAGGATGGGGCTCTCACGGGAAGACAGCGACCGGCTGGAGTTTCTGGTCCGCCAGCATCTGCAGTTTGCCCATATTTCGCAGCGGCGCGATCTGAATGATGAAAAGATGATTGCCCAGTTTGCCGGCCAGATGGCAAACAGCGAAAATCTCAAGATGCTCTATCTGCTGTCGGTTGCAGACGTGCGGGCGGTCGGATCGGATGTCTGGACGACCTGGAAGGCCTCCCTGTTCCAGGAACTGTTCGAGAAGGCTTTCGCCGTACTCGATCGGGGCGGATTCCAGCAGGAGGCCAGCAGTGAACGGGTCACCTCCGTTATCAACAAGGTGACCGACCTTCTGGAGCATGATCTCCCCGCTGCGCAGGTCCGGAATGAGCTGAAGGCCATGCCGGTGCGGCTGCTCCTGTCAAATCCTCCTCCGTTGATCGCGGAGCAGGTTCGCCTGCTGCTCGGCCTGGAGGAGTCCGATATCCTGCTGCGCCTCACTCACCAGCCGGAGGGGGGCTATTCCGAATACACCATCTGCGCCCACGATATGCCGGGGCTTTTTTCCCGGATTACCGGCGTGATGGCGGCCAACGGCATAAATATTCTGGGAGCCCAGATCAACACCAGCAAGAACGGCAAGGCACTGGATATCCTGCAGGTTAATTCGCCGCAGGGAAATCTGGTCACCGATACGTCCCGCTGGGAAAAGATCGATCAGGATATGCGCCAGGTTATCCATGGCGAGGTGCAGGTCTCAAAACTCGTTGCCAAGCGCAAACGGCCGACCTTGCTGACGGTACGTCCCGCTCCCCGCTTTGCGACCAAGGTAGATATCGATAATGAGGTTTCCGAAGAGTATACCGTAATCGATATCCTGACCCACGACAAGGTCGGGCTGCTGTATCTGATTACCAGTACGCTGGCTGAAATGGGCCTGTATATCGGCGTCTCCAAGATATCCACCAAGGTTGACCAGGTTGCCGACGTATTCTATGTACGGGATATCTTCGGACAAAAGATAACCGCTCCTGAAAAACTTGACGATATCTGCAGCAGGCTGATGGCCGCAATTGACGACTGGTTGTGACGAAAAATCTGATTGTTGAATTTTGAATTTTGAATGCAAACAGGTGGGGCTTTGGAAGAATTTATCAAGATTGTGCTGATGTCCGGTCGGACTGCCCTGGAGCTGGCGCTGTATGTGCTGCTGCCGGTGCTGGTGGTCATGATGGCGCTGATGAAGGTTGTGGAGGCGCGCGGCATACTGGCTCTGGTCGCACGGCTCGTGCAGCCGCTGCTCAGGGTCTTCGGTATTCCGGGTGCCGGGGCCTTTGCCATCATGCAGCTGCTGTGTGTCAGTTTCGCCGCGCCTCTGGCCACCCTGGCGATCATGGAGAAAGACGGCACCTCCCGGCGGCGGATCGCCGCGACGCTGGCCATGGTCTTCACCATGTCCCAGGCCAATGTGGTCTTTCCCATGGTGGCGGTGGGCCTTGATCTCGGCGTCATCCTGCTGACCTCGCTTGCCGGCGGACTGGCTGCTGCGGCCCTGACCTATTACCTGTTTGCCCGTTCGGCCGGTGAAGATGAACCGCCTGCCGCGGGTTTTGTTGCCGTCGCGGGAAAGGAGCGCAAAAGCACGGCCCTCAACCTGATGATCGTCGGCGGCCAGGAAGCTGTTCAGGTCATCCTCGGCGCCATCCCGATCCTGATCCTGGCAATTTTCCTTGTGAATATCCTCAAGGCGGTCGGCGCCATCGCCCTGCTTGAAGCATCACTGTCACCCCTGTTCGCGCTGATCGGTTTCCCGGCCGTGGCCGTGCTGCCGCTGGCTACAAAGTATCTGGCCGGCGGAACCGCCATGATGGGGGTCACCCTCAATCTGCTGAAGGAAGGTGCCATTACCACGCTGGAGCTTAACCGTATGGCCGGGTTTCTCACCAATCCCTGCGATATTGTCGGCGTGGCGGTGCTGATTTCGGCCGGCACACGCTCCGCTTCGGTCGTCAGGCCGGCAATAGCCGGGGCAGCGGTCGGGATACTGATCCGGGGAGTGCTGCACCTGCTGATCTTCTGAAAGGGGCCACTAACGTGGAATTAACAGCCAAGCAACGCCAGTTCAACGATGCCATGGAACGTTTCAATTCGATGAGCAGGTACAAGATCCTCGGTGTCTCGGTCTCGATCGCAAATGTCTCCCTGCAGCTGTATCTTCTGTTCCTGATCCGGCCGATCTCGATCGGCCCCGGCTGGCAGCTGTTCTCCCTGTTTGCGGCGTACCTCGTCACCGACTTTGTCAACGGCCTGGTCCACATGTTCATGGACAATAACGACCGCTACGATTCTCCGGCCGGCCCGCTGATTGCAAATTTTCACCTGCACCACAAGACCCCGCAGTATAAAAAGCATCCCCTGCCGGTGGTGTATTTTACCGAATCGGGATCGAAGATCTGGCTGGTGGGGTACCTGCTTGCCGTCCTGCTGGTACGTGGCATACCCGGAATGGACCCCTTCATGTATTTCCTGGTATATGTCGGGATTCTATCCTCTGTGGCCGAAGTTTCCCACTACCTCTGCCATAGCTCCACTTCGGTTGTTGCAGAGTTTTTGGCGGATTGCGGCCTGCTGCTGTCAAAACGGCACCACGCCCGACACCATCTGCAGGACAACTGCAGCTATGCCTTTCTAAACGGCGTATCCGATCCGCTCCTCAACCTCATCGCCTCGGCATGCTGCAAGGGGTACAAACAGAACACCGATCTGCATTACATCAACTATGCCGGTCCGGATAGGGATG
The DNA here is from genome assembly GCA_964524835.1 of uncultured Geobacter sp. Taxonomy (GTDB): domain Bacteria; phylum Desulfobacterota; class Desulfuromonadia; order Geobacterales; family Pseudopelobacteraceae; genus JACRCG01. The sequence continues at coordinate 15,012 of CAZGEG010000036.1, read as the reverse complement.
TTCGCTGAAGCTGCCTGAATCGCGGTTCTGCAAAGGGTATAAGAGTTTTATACACCAGGCCCAATTATTTTGTGCTGTATAACACTATGTAATTATTGGAAAATAATTTTGTCGGAGAATTATTGGTATTAACTTTTTATACAGCAGCAGGCAAATATTACCCCTTTGAACTATCTGTAGTTCGGACGTTGCTGAAATAGCCAACAATAACCGAGTGTTATGTAATTGTTACGTTTTTGGCATCAGCTGTGCACATATCAATAGCAAGAGCAATTTGACAATCCAAACCCTGAAAGTAAGAGGAGGACGTCATGAAAGCACTGGCTATGGTAATGGGAGCGATCGCTCCGGTAACAGCATTTGCAGCATCAGGGGCACGTGAAGACAGCAGTGGAATCTTTGTATGGATTTTTCTCGGATTTTGCGCGCTGATCGTGGTAGCACAGATAGTACCGGCAATCCTGCTGATGTTCGGCATGGCCAAGGGAATCACCTCAGTCGTGAAAGAGGAAATGGCGGCGGTCAAGAAATGACAAAGGGAGAACAGATGAACGAAGAAGAACTTTGAAAGGCCACTCGATGAGGGTGGCCTTTTTGTTTTTACACTTTCTTTGGTTGCGGGTGAAGATATGTCAGAGCAGCATTGCTGCTGCCATGAATACAAACGTATCTCATCTACGTACTTTTGTCGGCATTTATATGAAGCTGGCAGTGGAGGCATTTGCGCAGGAACAGGAGAGTCATCCCGTGCATATGGAAATAGTTGCCGCATCTCGGACATTTGCTCAGTGCGGCCAGAAAAGTGACGATGATCAGAGCGGCAACCCAGATGACGAACACGGTTCCCATGGCCCGGTTGGTAGGTGAAATCAGATAGGTAATCACCAGGGCGGGAATATACAGAAGCACCGTGGCGAAAAAATATGTGCGGCGCCTCCTCGTTGTTCTCATGACTTTCATGTATGCAACCGGGTCAACCGGACTGATATCCACGTATTCTCCCCCTGCTTCATCCGGAATCATCCCGCAAAACACCGCGTCCTGATAAACGGGAGCGGTGCATGTACGGCACCATCATCTGCTCAATACCATAGAAATGGATTCCGGCGTACTACTCTCTTTTTCTGAACAGAAAATACCAGATTGAAAAGATGGATTCACCGAGGGCTATAAACAGCAGATACGGCACAACGATACCGATGCGGTCATCAACCAGCAACCGGTAGATGTCGGGGAAGAGCGTGGGAACAAGGCAGATGAGAATGACACAGGCACCGCAGACAAGAGTGGCTATTGAACCCGCGAGATGATACATGATAAGAAAATCTTCATTCGGCTGCCACATGGCCAACCCTCCCGCTATCGATCAACGTCCCCGGGCGCGGGCTCCCGTTCCAGTCCGCGCCGCTTGCAGCAGGAGGCTACCGTTCTTCAGCTTTTGCTTCTGTCCTGGCTCCGGCTCCCTTGACCAACCCGATGATCAACATGACGGCCGGGATTAACTGGCCGACCACGATCAGTGCGAAGAAGCCAAGGAAGATCCAGATAAAAATCCCGTCATTTGCTGCGGGGGCATTTTCGGCTGCAAACGCTGCAGCGGGGGCCATTGAACCTATCAGGGCGGCTAACGTTTTCATGACGTACTCCTTTTTAGCAGGTTAGAAATAGTACCGGGTTTTTCTGTTTCTGGTTATATCTGTGAGCATCGATTGTGCCAAAAAGCTGTCTAACCTTTATTCATTCTTTAAAGGCAGCAATTTAAGGTTGTTACAGATAATGGTGACTGGTGCGGACGATTGTGAACATTCTGAAGCTGGCGGAACGTATAGAAAAGTTATACGCCGAGGTTCTCCCGAATCCGGAGGAACTGCACGTGAAGTGCTTATTCCGACTTTGCCGCGGCTATTATACATTCGCTCGTCTAAAAGCTTTCCTGAGCCGTATCGCAGATACAGTTTTTCATGAAATGGCCGGAGGCAAATAGTCAATGAAAGGTAACGAAGATTGAAATGGGGGAGGTGCCGAAAAAGAATGAAGAAATCGTGTGGTTGATCGAATCAGATAGGCAGGGGCTTCTTCATACAGACAGGGAGTAACCGGTCCCGCCGCCTGCAGGTAAGTCCGGCGCATGGCAACAGTGCATGTTCCGGCATGCCGGCATCATCTCTGAAACAATGCTTAAGACCTGCAGCCTTCGGTATTCCCCAGGGAAGTGCGGCTTTCCCGGCATCTACGACCCGGCATCAATCGTCTTCGAACGTGGTCCCCTTGCGGCACCATCTCCCGCCGCTGAAGATTGAGGAGATTGCCCCCTCACGCTCCACCGTGTCGGCCCGGATGGCCAGGTAGACATGGATCGGGATGAAGGCCAGGAAGACCCACATCAAGAAGAGGTGGATCAGGCGCACATACTGGATGCCGATCAGGCCGTTCAGCCAGAAAAAACAACCGAACAGCCAATGGTTGGCGTCATAGGCGGAGTACAGGCAGAAACCGGTCAGGATCGCCAGCAGCGACATCAGGTAGATGCCGGTGTAGGCCACCTGCTGCAGCGGATTGTGGCCGATATAGTGGGGGCCATGTTCGAAAATGCAGAGCAGGTAATTGCACCCCACCCGGTACAGGTTCTTCAGGTCTTTCACACTGACCGGAAACAGGGCCCGCCAGTGCTGGTACTTTGTCCGTGCCAGAAACAGGCCGGCAATCCTGAGGATGCCCATGCTCGCCAGCAGCCAGCCTGCCGTAAAATGTACCAGCCGCAGATAGCCGATGAAATACGGGTCTCCGGCCGCACCGGCATAGGCAAGCCGGGAGCTGCCGATCAGCCATCCGGTCAGGCAGAGCGTCAGGATGGTGACAAAGGCCGCCCAGTGGAGAAAGCGGAGCTGCCAGTCCCATACTTCCACGTAACGGTAGGCGTTGGGAGCCTCTTTACGGCCGGCCTTGCGCCGGGTGGCCTTGACCGGGATGAAGCCCAGATATTTCCACTGTTCGCCGCCGTCCTGCTGCGGTCCGACGCCGTGCGCAACGCCGATGATCCGGAAGCCGTCCGTCTCGCTCAAATCGGCCTCTATGCCCGCATGGTAACGGATCGATTCACCGGCCCGGCAGAGGTAGAGGATTGATTCCAGGTCTCCCCGGGCGATCATTTCCTCCCTGCCGGTACCCGTATGGCGAATCCTGGTGATACTCCTTTTGAACTGCGGGTCGGGAGGCGTGTATGCCAGCTGCTGGTAGTGCCGCAGGTCCTCATGGCGGGAGGCTGCACTCAGCAGCGCCAGATCAACCAAATCATGCGTGCCTGCCCGGGCGGCGAGCGCGGCCGCCACCAGCAAATCACGCTTCTTCTCTCCGCTTGAGGCAATCGGCGTTCCGAGGGATACATGCACATCTTCTTTCGCCGTGTCTCTCATCGTGCAATCACCTCCCCCACGGGAGTGCCGCGTAGATCGGTCAGGTGCACGGCACAGGACTGGCACGGATCAAATGAGTGTATCGTCCGCATTACCTCCAGTGGACGCTTCGGGTCACGCAGGGGATGCCTGCCGCTCCCGGCCAGGGCATGTTCGTACGGTCCCATCTGTCCCAGCGGGTCACGACCCGAACTGTTCCAGGTGCTGGGCACTACGCATTCGTAGCGGGTGATCGTACGGTTGTCGATCTGCACCCAATGGCTGAGAGTGCCGCGGGCGGCTTCGACAAAACCGACCCCCTGGGCGCTTTTCGGCCAGGAGCCCGGTTCCCAGAGATCGGAATTGAAGGTGCTCACATCTCCAGCCTTGATCCCCTCCACAAACGCATTGAAGGTTTCGGTCATGCGGCTGGCCATGAGCTGCGATTCCAGCGCCCGTCCCAGGGTGCGCCCCAGGGTAGAATTGAGTTGGGACGGTTTCATTCCAAGTTTTCGCAGCGCGTCATCGAGCAGTGACACGGTGGCGGCGTGCCCCTGGGCATAGGCCGCCAGAAGACGGGCATTCGGCCCGACCTGTATCGCCTTGCCGTCGTAGCGGGGCGCCTTGCACCAGGTGTACTTCGGATTGTCGGACAAATGCTGATAGGGGGGCGTCGGGCCGGTGTAGCGCGGGTTGGTCTCGCCGTCCCAGGGATGCCGGCCGGCCTTGTCTCCGTCCTGGTAGGTATACCAGGAGGAGGTGATGTATTCGGCGACCTTGCGGAGATCGAACGGCTGAAGCTTCAAGGCCACGTCACTTGTGACGATGCCCGGTTTCAGCAGGCCTGCCGGGGCCCCGGCGCAGGAATACCCCGCTTCCCCGACCGCCATCAGCTGCGGGCTGGAGGTGCCGATGTCGGCATATTCCCTGTAGAACGAGGCGATCGCCATCACATCCGGACAATAGACCTTTTCGACGAACTCCCCGGCCCGCCGTACCATCCCTTCCAGTTGTGCCAGCGAGACCTGGTTGATCGTCAGCTGGTTATCCATGTTGATGGAACAGGCCATGCCGCCGACCAGGAAATTTGGGTGCGGATTCTTGCCGCCGAAAATGGTCTGCAGCCGGATCACGTCGCGCTGCCACTCCAGGGCCTCCAGATAGTGGGCAACGGCCATCAGGTTGGCCTCGGGAGGCAGCCTGTAGTCCGGGTGCCCCCAGTAGCCGTTGCTGAAGATGCTGAGCTGCCCGCCGGCCACCGAATCCTGCAATTTCTTCCGGACAGCGCTGAAATGAGCCGTGGAGTTGGTCGGCCAGTCCGAAAGCGAACCTGCCAGCCGGGCGGTCTGTGCCGGATCGGCCTTGAGGGCGCTGACCACATCGACCCAATCCAGAGCGTGCAGATGATAGAAGTGAATGACATGATCCTGGATCGTACCCATCTCCATTATCAGGGATCGGATCAGTTCGGCGGAGCGTGGCACGGGGTATTTGAGGGCATCCTCCACCGCCCTGACCGAGGCCATGGCATGCACGCCGGTGCAGACGCCGCAGATGCGCTGAACCAGGGCCCAGGCGTCCCTCGGATCGTGCCCCTGTACGATCTTCTCAATGCCGCGGAACTGGGTCGTACAGGCCCAGGCATTACTGATCATGCCCCCATCGGTTTCCAGTTCTATCCGTAAATGCCCCTCGATGCGGGTGATCGGGTCGATGACTATTCGCTGGGTTGCCATGATCGCTCCTTTCTCGCCGGTCGGCGATCACACTTTGGTAGTATCGTTATCCTTCACGGGGGTGTCCCCCTCTCCCAGTGCGGCCAGCGGCAGGGATTCCGGTTCTACCTTTCGGGACTTGTGCCTGCGCAGCACCGTGGCGGCACTGTGCACGGCTACTCCGGCCACGGAAGCGGCCGCGGCTGCGGCACCGATCACGTTGGCGGTCAGCTCGACGCCGATTCCCGGCACTTCCAGATCAGGAATGCGTTTGTAGAAAGGGGTCATCCGGTCGATAAAACGTCGTTCGGTGCACCCCAGGCAGGGGTGGCCGGCACTGATCGGGAAACCGGTGCCCAGGTTCCATCCGATGACCGGGCAGGGGGCAAAGGTGGCCGGCCCCTTGCATCCCATCTTGTAGAGGCAGTATCCCTTGCGGGCGCCGTCGTCGTCAAAGCCGGTCACGAATTGCCCTGCATCGTAGTGGGCGCGGCGCGGACACTTGTCATGAATCCGCTGGCTGTAGGCAAACAGCGGCCGGCCGTCGTGGTCCACCGGCGGCGTATGGCCGTATACCAGGTAATAGAGCAGCGTGGCGGTGATCACCTCGCCAATGGGGGGGCAGCCGGCAAGATTGACGACCTGGCGGTCCTTGATGATGTCCGCCACACCCACGGCGCCTGTCGGATCGGGGGACGCCCCCTGGATGCAGCCGTAATGGGCGCAGGCCCCCACCGCCAGCACAGCGCTGGCATTTTTGGCGGCCCGGCGCAGCAGCGCTTCGGCCGTTTCACCGCCGATCACGCAGTAGGCCCCCTTGTCGCGGAGCGGTATCGAGCCGTTCACCACCAGCAGGTGCGGCTGTTCGATCGCCCTGCTCAAGGCGGCGTTGGCCTGATCTCCGGAGGGAGCCATCAGGAGTTCGTTGTATTCGAGGGATACCATGCCGAGGATCAGGCTTTCGAGGGTCCTGTCCCCGGAGCGCAGGGCGCTTTCCAGACAGCCGGTGCACTCCTGCAGCTGCAGCCAGACAACGACAGGGCGGCGTGCGCCATCCAGGCGGGCGGCGATCTCCCTGGCCAGCGCCTTCGTACTGCCGCCCGCCACCAGTCCTCCGCATCCCAGGACGGCGGCAACCCGTCCGCACAGTGCCAGGAACCGGCGCCTGCTGACCCCCTGGCGTGCAAGATATTCGGCGCATGACTCTTCTTCCTTCCAGAGATCAAACGATGATCCGAGCATTGTGCCCTCCCTTTCCCCGCCCTGTTGAACCGGTATGGCAGGGAATGTTGACTTTGATTCAGATGGAGTTGCTTTAAGTATATCCCCCTAATATTTCTCCGCAACCCGGCCGCAAAAAAAAGGTGCACTCGTTGAAATCGGTGCAAATACTGCTATCATCAACAGAAAAGGATCAAATCTTCGTTTTGAGTATCGCATACCGGAAACCATGACCATGAGCGTGACCGACCTGATCCTGCTGCACCCGCCGAGCATTTTCCGATTTCGCGAACTCCCCTGTTTCCAGGGACCTATCAGCGACGTCATCCCGTCCACCTCACTGTTCGAGGGCTACCCGATCGGTTTCCTGACCCTGTCCGAGTATCTCACCCGGCATGGCGCGTCGGTCAGGATCGTCAACCTGGCCCTCAAGATGCTCCGCGACCGCCGCTTCGACGTGGAACAGTTTACTGCAGAGCTCTCGGCGCGGGTGTTTGGCATCGATCTGCACTGGCTCCCCCATGTGGATGGCTGCCTCAGCCTGGCCGCACAGCTGAAAAGGCAGCACCCCCATATACCGGTTATCCTGGGAGGACTTTCGGCCACCTATTTCCGGGACGAGATTATGCGGGATTATCCCTGCATCGATTTCGTGGTCTGCGGCGATTCCACCGAAGAGCCGCTGCGTCTGCTGCTGGAAGCTATTCTTTGCGGCGACGGTTTTGCACATGTGCCCAACCTGGTCTGGCGAAGCGGCGACAGCGTGGTAGACAACGGTATTATCTGGTGCCCGGACAATCTGGACCATATCCGCTACGACTACTCCCACATCTTCCGGATGCTCGTCAAACACCGCGATCCGGCAGGTTATCTCCCCTATGCCAACTGGCTCGAACACCCGGTGCTGGCCGTGTTTACCTGCCGTGGCTGCCTTCACGACTGTTCCACCTGCGGCGGCTCGTCATCGGCCTTCGGGAACACCTGCGCCCGCACCAGACCGGCCTTCCGCTCGCCGCAACTCCTGGCCGATGATGTCGTCTCAATCGCCGGGTACACCGGCGCTCCGATAATGATCATCGGCGACCTGCTCCAGGCCGGCGGAGAGTATGCCGATACCTTTTTACGCGCGATCAGCCGCCACAAAATTACCAACGAGCTGGCCTTCGAGTTTTTTCACCCGCCCTCCCGCCGTTTCGTGGAGCGGCTGGCGGACAGCGTGGAAAACTTCAACGTGGAGTTGTCGCCCGAGTCCCATGACCTGCGTGTCCGGAGCGCCTTCGGCAAACAGTTCGACAACCGCGAACTGGAAGCGGCGCTCGATACGCTGGTTGCAAGCCGATGCAAGCGGATCGACCTGTTCTTCATGGTCGGGCTTCCATTCCAGAGCTACTACTCGGTGATGGAATCGGTGGCCTACTGCGGAGAGCTGCTGGATCGATACGGCCGGAGCGGCAAACTGCTCCCCATGATCGCCCCTCTGGCACCCTTCGTTGATCCCGGCAGCAGGACCTTCGAAGATCCGGAGAAAGCGGGTTATCGCCTGCTGCACCGAACCCTTGCCGAACACCGCCGTGCCATGTTGATGCCGAGCTGGAAACAGCGCCTGAATTACGAAACCGAATGGATGTCCCGCGATGATATCGTCAATGCCACCTACGACGGAGCGGAGGCCCTTGTAGACCTCAAACTGCGCCACGGTTTGATAACGGCGGAAGACGCCCGCCGGATCAAGGAGCATATCGCCAGCGCCCGCATCGTGGTCGAGCTGCTCGACAGTGGCGGTCCTGTCGGCCGGGAGCTGGCGGACGAGATTCACCGGCTGAACAGGCTTGATTCTCTCTGCGGAAAGCATGAGCTTGACTGGCGCGTGATCGGCAAGCGATACCATCTGCTCAGATGCATCACCGCGCTGTTCAGCGCCCGGCCTCCACTGCTCGACAGAACCGCCTCACCCCTGACCGGGAAAACTTCCCCCGCACTCCTGTAAAACCTCAAAAGTCTGGTAGAATTTCCATGTATACGCAGAGATTTAATACTCTGCAGGAACTGGTGGTAGCCATGGATGAAGAACTGCTGGCCGACATACTTGCAGCCGAACGTGACATCCGCCTGCAGATAGAAGCTCTGGAACAGCAGACTGCGGAGCGGCTGGAAGCGCTCAGTCAGGAGCTCGAACAGATGCTGGAAAACGAGTTCATGGCCCTGCAGGCAGAACTGGAAATCGCCAGTGCCAGGGCGGGTGAGTCTGCCGGGCGGGAGTCGGAATCTCTGCTGGACGAGGCCCGGGCTTTTGCCCGGCGGCTGGAAAACATAGACACCTTGGAGCTGGACAGGGTTGTGAGACGCCAGCTTGCCCGGATCGTACCGGGAGGTGGACAATGATCGTCAGAATGAGCAAGCTTGAAATTGCCGGCCCCAAGGAGCTTCTCATTGATGTGCTGGAAGTCATCCGGGAGCTGGGAACCTTCCAGCCGGAGGATTGCAGCACCGCTGTCGTCGACGATCGGCAGCAGGCTATGCCCAGCGTGCTTCCGCCCGATGACCGGGCCGTTGCGGAAAGGGTGTTCCTTGAGAACCTTCGACTTCAGACGAGTGAAATCATTTCGCTCCTGCCGGCGCTGGAGACGCGCGAAAGCTGGCTCAACCCGCTGACCATTCTGGACACTATCGCCGCAACCGTTGCACGTCACCTGGCCATTTGCCGCGACCTTGCCATACGGCATAGGACCCTGCGCCGGGAAGTGGATGAACTGGGGCGGTACGAAGTAATGATGACGGCCATCGACAGGCTCATCGAGGGACGGGACGCGCAGGGCGGCCTGGAATTCATCGGCATCACCCTGCGTGAAGCGGGGCTGGTTGAGCGTCTGAGGGAAATGCTCGAATATCTTGTGAACGGGGAGTGCACCCTGGCCACGACCGTTGCCGGGGATGGAACCCTTATCGGGCTGATTGCCACCCCCTCCTCCCGCAGCGGCGTCATCAGGAAAGCCCTGAACGATGAACAGCTGCCGGAACTCCCCATGCCGGAGTCGTTGACCAACCTCACACTGCCGGAACGCATCAGCCACCTGGAAAACCGCCTGTCTGTAGCCCGCCGTGGCATGGAGGAGATCGAGGTGGGACAGGAGGACTTTGCCCGGCGCTGGCTGGCCTTTTACCGCCGGATAAACCAGTGGTTGGTGGAGCGTTTGACGCTGTTGACGGTGACCTGTTCGGTCCGTCAGACCGGCATGTGCTTCATAATTTACGGATGGGTCCTGTCGAATGAGACCGCAAGACTGACGGAACGCTTGGAAGAGAAGTTCGGCGGCAGGATAGCGGTAGAGCAGCGGGTCATCCTTGAACAGGATCTGGAAAAAGTCCCGGTGGCGCTCAGGAACCCTCCCTATTTCAGGCCGTTTGAACTCTTTACCCGCCTTCTGCCGCTCCCCCGTTATTCCTCGTGGGACCCTACACCTTTTATCGGAATTTTCTTTCCGCTCTTCTTCGGGATGATGATGGGGGATGCCGGGCATGGCCTGGTCCTGCTGGCGGCATCCCTGTTTCTGCTGTGGCGCCGTCCGGATGGGACGACGGGAGATGCGGCCCGCATCATCCTGATCTCCTCAAGCTATGCCATACTCTTCGGTATCCTGTATGGAGAGTTTTTCGGTGAAGCGGGCGGCCGTCTGCTGCACCTGACTCCGCTTTTGCCGGAGCGGAGCCGGGCCGTCATGCCGATGTTGATCTTCTCCCTGGCGCTGGGGACAGCTCATGTACTGATCGGCCTTCTGTTCGGGCTGATCTCGGCGGTCAAACGCCATGAGCGGGGTGAGGCGGCGACCCGCATCATCACCATCGCCCTGATCATTTGCCTGGCATGTCTGGTGACATCACAGCTGTTCCCGTCCCCCTGGTTGCTCACCAGTCCGATCATGCTGCTGGCCGGACTATTGCTGACTATGCTGATTTTGTCGAGCGGCCTGCTGGCCCCGCTTGAGATGGTCAAGACGGTCGGCAATATCATCTCCTACACCCGGATCATGGCCATCGGCCTCAGTTCGGCACTGCTTGCCAATGCCGCAAACCATCTGGCGGGGCTGTCCGGGGACCTGATCCTCGGCGCGCTGGCCGCCATTGCGCTGCATACCGTGGCCATCGTGCTGGGTCTCTTTGCCCCGGCAATCCACGCGCTGCGTCTACATTTCGTCGAGTTTTTCAGCAAGTTCATCGAACCGGGGGGGAAACGGTTCAGTCCGTTGCGCAAGTAGTTTATAACAACTGATCCAGGAGGACACTCGCATGGAAAAGATTCTGATTTGTTTTGCAGCCGCCTTGGCCGTAGGCCTCTGTGCCATCGCCACGGCCTGGGCCCAGTCGCGGATCGGCGCTGCCGGTGCCGGGACGATTGCCGAGCGCCCCGAGTTGACAGGTACCGTCATCATCATGCTGGCAATCCCCGAAACCATGGTGATCCTCGGCTTCGTTGTCGCCACCATGATCCTCAACAAGTGAGTCCGGGGGTATGGGAAGGCGTGAACTGCTGGAAGCCCTTCACCGTGAGGGCCGGGAAACGATGGACGCCATAGCCGGCAGGGTCGCAGCTGAAGAGAGTCGCCTGAGGTCCTCCGCCGATGTTCGCCGCGAGAAGATGCGGCTGGAACATGAGAGGGAGCGCGAACTGCTCTGCGGCGACAGGCATCGCACGCTCAGATCAAAGGCGCTTCGCGAAGCGGCCCTGTTGCGTCTGAGGGCCGAGCATGCCTTGTCGCTTCGGCTGTATGAGAGAGCCCGCACCTGTCTGAAACAACTGCGCGGCGCCGGTGGAGAACAGCTCTTTCCGGCTCTGGCGGCCGAGTTGCCGGCTGTGCCGTGGCATACGGTATGGGTCAACCCCGGCGATGCACTCCCTGCCTCCGGGTGCTTTCCCGGCGCGTCAGTTATACCGGACGAGACGCTGGCAGGCGGGCTCAAAGCCGCGACCGCAGACGGAAGCCTGACCGTCGACAACAGCCTGGAGAAGAGGCTGGAGAGGGTATGGCCCGACCTGCTTCCGCAGCTGGTCGCAGAATTGCGGGGGCGCCCGGTATGAACGGACATCGGATGTATAGGAGCTGTACATGAGGGCACTGCTGCGCGATATGCCGGCCGGTGTTCCGGCCGAATGTCTGCTGGCCCGCATCAGGGGGCGCAGGTCGCTTCTGATCCGTGACTGGGACAGGGTGCTGGCCCGCCAGCCGCTTTCATCGCTTCCCCCGGCTCCCTGGAGGCGGGCCTCGACCGGCACAGAGGGGCGGCCGCTGCAGGCCCTGCAGCAGGAGCACTTCTGGGTGTTTTCGCGCATGGACGAACAGCTGCGGCGTTATACAGCACCGTTTTTCTGGCTGGCGGAACTGCGCACCCTGTCGCTCTGCCTGCGGATTCTGACCGGTGGGAGGATCGATCTCGGCTTCCTGCTGGATCGAAGTCTGCTTGCCGGCAGCATCAGGAATTTGCTGAGAAGAGCCGTCGGCTCTGCCCCGGCGGTGGACGGACTGGAACTCCATCTTGCCGCACACGATCCGGATTTTGCCGGACTTGCAGAGACTTTCCGTACTGGTGGGCCCGGCGCGCTGGAAGCTGCACTGTATGAACGGTCACTGAGAATCCTGTCGCGCAATCGGGTTCACCCGCAGATGTGTCGCTTTGTCGCGCTGGAAATTGACAGCCGCAACCTGATCACCGCCTCCAAGCGGCTGAGGTGGCGGCTGAATACCATCCCGCCTTTGCTTGAAGGCGGCACAATCCCCGCTATGCGTCTGACGGAACTGTTCCGGCGCCGGGACAGCGCCGGTCTTCTTCAGCTCGCCATGCGCCTTGGAGGGGCGGCTCCCTACAGTGAGTCAGATGAGCTGGAAGCGGTATTGCACGCTTCCCGGAGTAGGGTCATGCGACGCCTGGCCCGCGGGGAGGACGGCGTCGGAACGGTTCTTGACTACCTCTGCCGCTGCGGCAATGAGGCGGCCAATATCGGTCTGCTGGAACGGCTTGAGTCTATGGGGAGTGAACACGCCGAAGCGGAGCTGCGGCGATGAACAGGATCGTGGCATTGACACCGGCCGATGCCGACAACGGCTTTGCCTGCTGCGGAGCACTCCAGCACGCAGTCGCCTCCGGGACGGCGGTTAAGACTCTTGCGCAGGCGCTGGACGAGGCGGGGAACGGAGTGGTGATTCTAGACGAACGTCTGGTGGAGGAGGTGGGAGAGGAGCTGCTCCATTCTCTTGAAAAGCGCTGGCCAGGAGTGCTGGTGGTGCTTCCGCCGCCCGGAGTGAGCGGGGCCGGCGAAGATTATGCCATGCGGCTGATCCGCAGGGCGGTCGGCTACCAGGTAAAGGTGAGGAGATGAACGGCTCCATAACCGGCATAGCGGGACCAACCGTAACCGTCGACCTGAAGGGACTGCGGATGTACGAAATCGTCCTGGTAGGAAATGCCGGTCTGACGGGAGAGGTGGTGCGGCTGGAACGGGAGCATGCCGTGCTGCAGGTCTACGAGGATACCCGCGGCCTGGCGTTGGGGGAGCCGGTGCGCGGCACCGGCCGCCCGCTGACCGCCCAGCTGGGGCCGGGACTGCTGGGCGGGATGTTCGACGGCCTGCAGCGCCCGCTGGAAAAGCTCCTGGAGCGGGACGGCCCCTTCATCGGCGGCGGCAGCAGCGCTTCGGTCCTCGACTCACCCCGGCAGTGGCGCTTCATTCCGGTCAAGGGCCCGGGGGACCGGGTGACGTCCGGCGAGATCATCGGACAGGCAGAGGAGGGGGACTTCCGCCACCAGGTCTGCGCTCCGCGGGACGGCGAGCTGGCCAGCCTTTCAGCAGGATCCTACAGCGTCTGCCAGGCCGTGGGGAACTATGTCGACGGTACACGGATCTCCGTCTGCCAGGAGTGGCCGGTGCGTCGCCCACGACCCTGTCGCCGCCGGCTTCCCCCGACCGAACCGCTGGTGACCGGGCAGAGGGTGGTGGACTTCCTCTATCCGCTGGCGCGGGGAGGCACCGCCATCATCCCGGGCGGTTTCGGCACCGGCAAAACCATCCTGGAGCAGTCCATGGCCAAGTTCTCGGATGTGGACCTGGTGGTCTACGTCGGCTGCGGCGAGCGCGGCAACGAAATGGCCGAGTTGCTGGAGGAGTTCGCCGGCCTTAACGACCCCTGGACGTCACGGCGGCTGATGGAGCGCACGGTCGTGGTGGCCAATACTTCCAACATGCCGGTGGCGGCCCGCGAGGCATCGATTTACACCGCCGTCACGATGGCGGAATACTTCCGGGATATGGGCTACCATATCCTGCTGCTGGCGGACAGCATCTCACGCTGGGCCGAGGCGCTGCGTGAAATATCCTCGTCGCTGGAAGAAATGCCGGGGGAAGAGGGGTATCCCACCTATCTGGCCTCTCGCCTGGCCGGATTCATGGAGCGGGCCGGGGTGGTGGAGACAATGAACGGCACGATAGGCTCCCTGAGCATGATCCTCTCCGTCTCGCCTCCAGGCGGCGACTTTACCGAACCGGTCACCCAGGCCTGCCTCCGCACGGCAGGAGCGCTCCTGATGCTGGATTCCTCCCTGGCGCACCGCCGCCACTTTCCGGCCGTAAACTGGTTCCAGAGCTATTCCCTCTACGAGAGAATCATGGATGGGTGTTATTCCCTTACCGTTGACTCGGGGTGGTCCGAGGCGCGCGGGCGCTGCCGGACATTGCTTCAGCGGGAGGAGGCGCTGCGCGAAGTGGCCGAGATCGTCGGGCTGGAAGGGATGCAGGAACATGACCGTCTGATCCTGCACAGTGCTGAACGGATCAGACTAGAGTTCCTCTGCCAGAACGCCTACAGCGAGGATGCCTTCAGTGCCCCGAATCAGATCATGGCCATGATCGAAGGGATCCTGGCCGACCACCAACGACTTGAAGGTCACCTGGCCGCAGGCGAGACCCTTGAGATGGCGCTGGGGAAGGGGGGGGTGGAACATGCGTCTCAGTGAACATTCCTACCGCACCGTTTCCTCCATCCGCGGTCCCCTGATCTTGCTTGACAGGGTCAGGGAGGTCCGCTTCGGCGAGGGGGTGCGCATCATTCCTCCCGAAGGGGAACCGCTGGATGGCGAGGTCATCATGATCGACGGCGATACCGTCCTCGTGCAGGTCATGGGGGAGACCCGCGGCCTTGATACCGGCTCGGCCGTGGTTTTCAGCGATGCGGTCAAACGAGCTCCGCTCTCGCCCGAGGTTATCGGACGGATCTTCAGCGGCTCCTTCGCGCCTCTGGACGGTGAGCCGCCCTATATCCCCGAACGGTGGGGCGCCATCTCGGGGGCCCCCATCAACCCGGCTGCACGGGCCCGGCCGCAGGACTTCATCGAGACCGGCTTCAGCACCATCGATACATTGAATACCCTGGTACGCGGCCAGAAACTGCCGATCTTCTCCTGCGCCGGCCTCCCCGCCAAGGAGATGGCGGCCGGCATCCTCCGGAACGCCCGTCTGGCGGGGGGAGGACGGTTCGTCGTCGTGTTCGTTGCTCTGGGACTGACCCACCACGAGTATTCCTACTACATGGACGTGCTGGCCGGTATGGAGGGCGGTTTCGCCGCGTTCATCAACCGTGCCGGAGAGCCGGTCATCGAGCGCCTGCTGGCGCCCCGCTTCGGGTTGACCGTGGCCGAAT
>CAZGEG010000035.1:0-35148 GCA_964524835.1 uncultured Geobacter sp. | reverse complement strand
GTTATTCGCAAACCCCATACTTTGTATGTAAATAGATTTCTGTTACTATATCTAAGACTGTACTCTCCAGGAAGCACTGCTGACATAGGTATTGGCTTGTTTCTATTTATAAAATAATTCTTGTCTGTCGTTACATATTCCGATGCCTCTGCTTCTGCGACAACACCTCCCAGCCCTTTGGCGACAGTTTTTATAACCATTAGGAATGCATCACCCATTGCGACCAAGTAAGGGCTTTCAGGTGCCCTGATCTCATATTCCATACTGATATTCTTTTCCTGCCATAAATCCTTCACCCATGTCATATCAATAATTTCATTCGCCAATCCCCCCGCAGCCGCAGCAATCATGAAACCAGCACTCCCGGTCTTGTCATCATATTTGATGTACGGTATTGCCTGCAGCCCGCCCGTCTCCTGCGGCGCAATAACATGCCACCCCATGTTAAGAGCGTTGTTAATGTCTTCAACGACACCTGCGGGCAGGTTCGCGTTTGCGTATGTCGTGTGCGGCTCCGGTTCATCCAGCTGGATACCGAAGGCATTCAGCATCTGAAGTCCCTTCACAGCAGAAGTACCCTCCACCCAGAACATGTTGTCTTCAAACACACGGTTTTCCTGATAGGATGCCTCATGGCCGAAGGTCATGGCGAAGTCGATCTGCTTTTTGGTCATGTCCTTGCCGTCAACCGGCAGGGCGGCCATCGATACTTCTTTTGCATCAATCTTGAATCCCTCTAGCTTGAAGGTGGTGGGGATGCCTCCCAGTACTAGGGTGCGCTCTTCGTGGGTGGAGACGAGCGCTTCGGTGAGAAAAGTGCGGCTCTGCATGCGCATGGTGTCATTCAGGGTCCGGCGCGTTTCGCTGAGGGAGTTGTGGTATTTCATGACCAGGCTGTGGAGCATCTTGGGGAGGTAGACTTCGTCGGACGGTTCCACCTCGGCGATGCTTAAGAATTCCGGTCTGACTTTGCCGGTGGTGAGGCCTATGGCGTTGTGACTGCCGGTCATGACGTTGTGATTGAAGGGATCTTGCATTCCATCCGGGTGGCTGTGAGTAACGGAAAAGGGTGTCAATGTCCCCGCGTTCTGGGCGTTACCTTGGGCAACCTGAGCACCGCCTATACGCAGGATCGGTATGACTTTGATCAGGTAGGGCGGGGTTTTGAAGATGCCGCCGTAACTGTCGATGGTTATCTGGTCTTCTGTTGTTGCTCCGCTGTAGGTCAGAGTTATCCTGCGACCGGATATTTCCGGCAGGGTGGTATTGTAGTCGAGGACACCAGGTATGGTGAATCTGACGCTGTGGCGCTGGCTGGACGGTATGGCACTGTAACGCTCGATGATGCTGTTCGTCATGTATGGCAGGGTATTGGGGAGGAAGTCGAACTTCATTTTTGCAAGTTCGGTTTTGCGTTTGAGTTCGTCGGTGCTCTTATCGGGATAAGCGGAAGCGATGTAATCGTTGATGCGGTTTTTATAGTGGTCAAGCGGAGTGATGTTTTGCAGTGTGCCGAGGTAGTCACTGGAGAAGCTTTTCCAGTCGAAAGCCATGGCGGTGCCGAAATCGACGCCGCTCTGCGTAACCGTATATTTTTTGAAGCTTGGATCCATCGGCACCCAGGCCTTGCCTTTGTCGTCCTCAATCGTGCCGCGATAGTTGCCGTAGGGGATGTAGGCTTCGACGTAGATGTGTTCCAGCTTCACATGGCTGATGCTGGTGCCGCTTGTGTAGAAGCTGCAGGGGATTTTGGCCCCGGCCAGGTACTGGGCTGCGGCCAGGGGGTCTTCAATGCCGAGCCAGGCCTGAATATTCCTGATCGGCACGATGACATCGGCGCGGACGTAGCGGGCCGGGACGTTGGAAGCGCGCAACAGGGCAATCAGCAGCGAGGCCAGGTCGTAGTCATTCCCCTCCTTTTCCCAAAACGTATCAAGGGAACCTTTCATGGAGCCGTGATAAGGTGTGTAGTCGTAATTGTTGTAAACATAGCGGAAAATCTCGAGAGGGCTATTGTGGAGACTGGCGGCAAGAGCCTGAATTTCCGGGGTGATCTGAACGTCGATGGTTGCGGACAGGTCATCGACTGATGCAGGCGTTGCGGAAGCCGCTGGTGTACCCTGTTGCGATGCTTGCGAGATGTCGCCGAGAATCTGGAGATCGCCCGGTTGCACCATGCGCCAGGGGAGACCGGTGTCGGTGGATTTGATGTCGAATTCTTTCCGGGGGCGGTGTTTTTCCAGATAGTCATGCAGTGTCTTGACCCGTCCGGTGATTTCAGTGGGTGACGCTTTATCGCGCTTTGCTTTCCTGATGTTATTGAAGTGCTCTTTAAGCTCTCCGGATTTCTGCCTGAATTGTTGCAAGGCCTGTTCGTGGCGGGTGACGACCGTAGAAATGCCTTCAATGGTACGCAGTTTCTGTCCGGTTTGTTCGAACCGCTTGAGATTTTCCTGTTCTTCCTTTTCGATTTCGGTGCTATCGGCGTCAAGGGCATCAAGTTGAGTCGTGATATCCTCACCACGTTCGTGGGATTCGATCAGCCTCCTGGATGATTTGGATGCCCGCTCGTGACGATCGTGATCTTGTTGTTTTGGTTTATCGATTCCCTGAAAAACGTGGTCAGACTTGACGCCGGCATATGACTGCGCCGATAGAAGGGATAAGCCGAATGCCAGAGTAAATACCAGCAGAACCTTACGCCGAAAAGCACGGGCTATTCTGTTATTTGTGTTTGGTAAAAAGTGCATCTTTTTGCCCTCCAAATAGTTCACCAGAGATCGATCTATTTTCCATTATTTACGGGAGGCACTCCTGCACTGCTCTCCGGAATCCTTTTCGTTCGCTCTATGCGGTTCTTGCCGCCGTCAACCGTGACGATCAAGGTTTCAATCTCAAATGCTGTTTTTTCTTCCAAGACGATGCGACCGGGAATGATCTCCTTGACCGTGACGTTAGCCGCAACAGTATCTCCCGGCTTTATCGTTATCAACTTACCGTCAGCTCCCTTTATCACGGCAAATGCCTCTTTAGGAGAGACCTTGATAAAGTGAATTTTGTCAAGAGGGGCTGCCGACACGATTCCTGAGATAAGAGTTCCTGCAACAAGAAGTGCCAAAGTGAGTCCTTTTCGTTTCATTGCAAACTCCGATATCGTGTATTTTTCAAGTGATACCCACATGTCCATGGTGCGAAGAATATGTCAAACCATTGCCTATGATAAAAAATGTGTTCGTACAGGGTTTCCGTTAAAAAATCGTCACATGGTAAACAAAGTATGCCCACTGGCTACAAACACTAGTATCTTCCTTGTCAACATGACAGCTGCCAATTGAAAACCGGTAAGATCGACCCGATATATCACGTATCGTGCCAAGCCATTGTTCAGAGGAACAACTTACTGTATCAATTGAATATATTTTTAACGGCACATTAATATAAGCCGATTAAAACCTCAAAACCCCTTCCAGATGACCCAATCAGCAATCTATCCATGTAGCAGTCTGCTACACCAAAGACGTTTTTGCTCGCAACATACTGTTATCTATGATATCTACCGTGTGAAGCAAATCGAGACACTTGACATATATATCAGCATAACATCTCGTTAGTTCAGCATATTTTAGATATGTAGCACTTTGAGACACCTAAGACGCAAGTTTTCAGTGCATTTCCAGCACTTAACCAAGGGAAAAAATGGGAGGATTTCGATGACGGTTGAGGGCAAGCAGACAATTCTGGTACTTGATGACGATCAGAGTTTCCTGGATGGAATGCGCCGATTGCTCATCTCAAGCAACTTCAAGGACGTGGTAACCATCGATAAGAGCAGCGAGCTTCTGGAGGTGCTGGAACAGGGGGAGTTCTCAGCGCTCCTGATGGATTGGATCATGCCCGGGTTGGGGGGAGCTGACCTGTTGCCGATCGTTATCGAGCGTTACCCTGACATGCCGGTTATCATCATGACCGGTATCAATGATCCTCAGCACATCGTCGGCTGCATAAAACAGGGGGCTTTCGACTACATAACAAAAACCATTGACCCTGCCCGGATTCTGTCCAGCATTGACAAAGCATGCCAGTTCAACGAGATCACGCGCCAGAACCGACAGCTCAAACGGTACCTGTTGGGGGAGACTCTCTTATCGCCGGAAATCTTCAGCGGGATACTTACCGTCAATCCTCATATGCAGGCCATCTTCAAGATTATCGAGACCATGAGCATGAGCAGCAACCCCGTCATGATCACCGGTGAAACAGGGGTGGGGAAAGAACTGATCGCTCGCGCCATTCACCGCTCCAGCGGGGTTAATGGAGACTTTGTAGCACTCAATGTGGCCGGATTAGACGATCAGATGTTCACCGACACGCTTTTCGGGCACAGGAAGGGGGCCTTCACCGGTGCCCATGAGGCACGGGAAGGGTTGATCTCCAAGGCCCGGGGAGGGACACTGTTCCTGGACGAGATTGGCGATCTCGGCAGCGACTCACAGGTCAAACTGCTCCGACTTTTGCAGGAACGGGAGTATTACCGGCTCGGTTCCGATGTCCTCATCAAGAGTGACGCCAGAATCATCACCGCTTCGAACGCCGATTTCAACGCCGTGGTCAGCCAGGGGCAGTTCCGCCGCGACCTGTACCATCGCCTGCGGAGCCACCATATCCATATCCCGCCGCTACGGGAACGGACAGAAGACATTCCGCTGCTGATAGATCATTACCTGCAGAACGCTGCCGTTTCCATGGGTCGTTCTATGCCCTCTCTCTCCGGAGAAGCCAGCGTTGCCCTGATGGCCTACCAGTATTCGGGCAACGTCCGTGAATTGATCAACCTCGTGCATAATGCCGTTGCCTGTAACAACAGCAGCACCCTCGCTCTCAAGGACTTTCCGGGGATCGACTCAACGGCCCCACCTGACTCGCGAAAATTCAGCATCTTTCAGGACAAGCAGTTCCGCCTGCATGCCATTTTCCCCCAATTCCCCACCCTGGAATCGGTCGAAAACCTCCTGATCAGCGAAGCCCTCCGCCTCAGCACTGGAAACAAGTCCATTGCGGCAGATCTCCTTGGCATCGCCAGATCTACCCTGCACAGAAAACTTTCAGATGCTGAACGCTACGAGCAAAAACCGCCGAGTGCATGCTGATGATTTATGGCTGGCCGCAAGAGGACATCGATGAGATCCCAATTGTAGCCCTGTTGTGCAAACAGAATGTAGCTGAAGCTTTTTAATTGACCGCGAAGGAATGATGCAGGTATATTTATCCGTTCAAATTACTGGTATATCAGGACTATGTAAATAGATGGATTTTTCTTTGATTTATGCAACCAACAATTCCTATATCTGCCTGATTTGTTTTTGATTCCGTTACAAGATTAACAAGATTATCTAACAGAAACACAGCCAATCGGCCATGGATTATTACGTATGATGATGGACAAGATAGAAGAACTGGAACGCCGCTATCAGGAACTGGAAGCGCTGCTGTCCGACCCGGCCGTTATTTCCAATCAGCCGGAGTTCCGCAAGCTCTCCCGTGAACATTCCGATCTGAGCGCGCTGGTAGCGGCCTATCGCCGCTACCGGAAAGTGCTGGGCGATATTTCCGACAATCGGGAACTGTTGTCCGACCCGGACATGAAAGAGATGGCCGAAGATGAACTGAAGGGTCTGGAAGCGGAAAAAGTGCAGCTGGATGCCGATATCCGCCTGCTGCTGCTCCCCAAAGATCCGAACGACGACAAGAGCGTCATTCTGGAGATTCGGGCTGGCACCGGCGGCGACGAATCGGCCCTCTTCGCCGGCGACCTGTTCCGCATGTATTCGCGCTACGCCGACACCAATCGCTGGAAAGTCGAGACCATCTCCTCCTCCGAGTCCGAGCGGGGCGGCTACAAGGAAATCATCGCTTCCGTGGAAGGGACAGGGGTCTTCGCCAAACTCAAATACGAGTCCGGCACCCATCGCGTCCAGCGCGTACCGGAGACCGAGGCCCAGGGTCGCATCCATACCAGCGCCTGTACCGTGGCAATCATGCCGGAAGCGGAAGATGTGGATATCGATATCCGCCCTGATGACCTGAAGATCGATGTGTACCGTTCTTCCGGCGCCGGCGGCCAGCACGTCAACACCACCGACTCCGCCGTACGCATCACCCACCTGCCGACCGGCACGGTCGTAGCCTGTCAGGAAGAACGGAGCCAGATAAAGAACCGCGCCACAGCGATGAAGGTTCTCAAGACGCGCATCCTCGACACCATCCAGCAGGCGCAGGATTCAAAGCTTGCCGCAGACCGCAAGCAGCAGGTCGGATCAGGCGACCGGAGCGAGCGTATCCGCACCTACAACTTCCCGCAGGGGCGCATGACCGATCACCGCATCGGGCTGACGCTGTACCGTCTCGATTCGATCATGGCCGGTGACATTGCCGAGATCACCGATGCCCTGAGGGCGTATTACCAGATGGAGGCGCTGAAAGCGCAGAGCGAAGGAAGCTGATCCGCAGGCAGGATTCATTTCTGCAGCGCAGATATCTGGTTTGATTCGGGGTGCCGCCATGTCACACTTTCTCAAAAACTACCGACAACTGATCGAAAGAGTCGACGCCCTCTGTGTTTCTATTGCATCAAGTCTGGGAAATCAGATAACCTGCTCGGCTGGGTGCAGCTCCTGCTGCACATCCATCACTGTTTTTCCGGTAGAAGCGGCTGCCCTGCGGATTGCGCTTAAAAGCCTGCCCGACCGACAGGCCGAGGAAATTATCCGTCATGTTTCCGAACATGCCGGGGACGAGCGCTGCCCGCTCCTGCTCCACCACCGCTGCCTGCTGTATGAAGCCCGCCCGATTATCTGCCGCACCCATGGACTGCCAATCATCTTTACAACCGACAGTCATCGCAGCATCGACTGCTGCCCACATAACATTACCGAGACCGAATCCCTCTCCGGTTCAAACGTCATTGATCTCGACAAGCTCAACACCCTGCTTGTGGCCGTCAATTCCATCTACCTCACACAGACCGAATCTGTGGAAGAGGACATACGTGTGACCATCGCCGAAGCGCTTGCAAGGAAATAGCCGGGACCTTTGGCAGGCAGGGTGGGGTTATTTCAGGCTGGTGATATAGTTGCGGACACCTTCGAAGATGCCGGTGGCGGCCATATCCTGGTAGACTGGGTCTTTCAGTCGCGATTCTTCGGCGGCGTTTGAGAGGAAGGCGGTTTCGACGAGGATGCTCGGCATGGATGCTCCTACCAGAACGTAGAACGGTCCCTGCTTGACCCCCAGATTTTTCACATCGCTGAAGCGGGTGCGGATTTTCTTGTAGAGGGATTTTTGAACTTCATCGGCCAGATGGGCCGAATCGTTCAATTTGTAATTCGCCATCAGGTCGAACAGAATCGCCTGCAGCACACTGACCTTCTCCAGCGTCGTACCGTTCTCCTTGGCGGCCAGCTGTGCCACCTTGTCGGTCTTGGCCAGGTTGAGATAGTAGGTTTCAATTCCGGCGGCGGAACGGTTGGGCGCCGCGTTGGCGTGCACCGACAGGAACAGGTCGGCTCCCACCTTGTTGGCAATGGCCGTACGCTCTTCCAGCGGGATAAAAACATCAGTCGAGCGGGTCATGACGACATCCACCCCCAACTCCTCCCTGAACAGCTCCCTCAGCTTGAGTCCGATCGCCAGCACGACATCTTTCTCCTGAATGCCGTTCGGGCCGACCGCACCCGGGTCGTGGCCGCCGTGGCCCGGATCAACCACAATACGCCTGATTTTCGAGATGGAAGTTTTTTTGGAGGAGCGGGACTTTTTCTCACCGCCGGCTGGCTGATCCTCAAGCTTCGGCACTATCATCCGTTCGGGCACGGCAATGAAGGACGGTTCCAGGCGGGAAATCTCTACCGGACGTTCACCACGGACATCGATCACCAGCCGCGCCGGATCGGACAGCGGGAAAATCTTATAATCCTTGATGTTTTCGGTATCCAGCACAACCCTCACCACTTCAGCCTTGTACTGACCGATCCTGGCTCCCTTCAGAAAGCCGTCCCCGATACTGATATCCCTGACGTTCTTCCCGAGACGGGTCCGTTTCAGGTCGATATAGACCCGTCCTGGTTTTCCGGGACCGGCTGTGCCAAGTTCATGTGCTTCCCAGGTGACATCCCGGTCAAGTTCCAGCGAAATACGGGTGTAATCGGGGGTCGACCAGTGCTTTATTTCATTGAGGACAGCCGATGGCCGCGAAGTGGCCGAGGTCTGTTCGCTGAAGGTGGCCTTCTTCTTCCTGGCCGCATGGGCCGGAAGCGGCAGCAGCAGCAAGGCGATCAGGAGGCTGGAGAGTATGTGAAGGTATCGATTCATGGGTGCGCCTTGCCCGTCAGCAGGGTCTGTATGAAAACGTAACATGCCCTTGTAGCAGAAATCACAATATTTAACAACTGATTGGGGGAAAGTGATGATGTCATGTCTACGTGGTGCCGCGATATTTTGACGTTGCCGTTCTGCCGCCACTGAGTTTACTCACGGCGCCCTTGCTACCGCCCCCCCTTGCGAGGGGGCCTGGTCGAACAGCCGGGGTTTCGGCGAGGCCCGGCTGACCCGCTGCCGCTTCGCCCCTTCCCGCCGCCGGACGGCCCTGCATTCTTGAAAATTTTGGGAGGCGCATTCTTGACGACGATCAGGCTGTCACCGAGTTTGGCCCCATTCAGCAGGTCTATCGCCTCCCTGGCTTCTTCATCGGTCGACATCCTGACGTACCCGCACCCCCTCGAATTGCCGCTATCGGGATCGACTACCAGATGGACGGATTCGACAGTACCGACCACGGTGAACAGCTTCCGCACCTCATCTTCCGTGACCGTACCGGAGATATGCCCCACATAGATCTCGACACCCATTTACTGTTTCCTTTTCTTGCAATGACGGCCAAAGCCCCATTGCAACCAGTCTCTGTTCAGTTTTTTTCTTTCACACATGCCACTATTCTTGCACAGACCTCTTCGTAAGTCAGCCCGGCAGCGGTGATCGTAATGTCCGCATACTTCGTGTAGAGCGCCGAACGCTCGCGGAACATGCCGGCAAAATCCTGGTCTGCCCTCTTTGCGAGACCTCTCGTGCTGTAGTCATGAATCCGTGATGCCAGTGTGGGCAGATCAACATCGAGAAAGACGACAAGGCCGCCTGACTTGAGGCGGGCCGTGAGCACCGGTTGTTCGGCATAGAGGCCGGACGGGCAGAGGAGCCCATGAACGTCATACCATCCTCCGTATCGACTTTATTGCTATTGCGGCCATTTTCGCCTTTGCCATCAGGCCGCCTTCGAAACTCAGCGTCGCCATGCGGCGGTAGTCCTCTGCGGACATCACGGGAGCGGCAATCGCCTCTGTCGTCTCCGGCGAGATCTCCCCGTTGGTCAACTCTGCACCGGCTGCTCTGATAAGTCCATACTTCCTGTCAAACAGTTTCGGCGCATTGGCCGCCCCGGCTGCGGAAATAAGGATCTCTCCCCCCCATTTCCAGTCCATGTGTTCGCTGATGATGCGGAAGTGCTTCCGCAGAATGTCGAAGTTCCCGATTTCAGGAAACCCGCAGGACGAGATCAGAACCGCCTTGGGGTGTCTCCCAAACCGTTTGGGATGCATGGTGTATCCCCCCGGGGACTCGAACTGTGCCGGTTCCAGAATCACGAAGAATCTGTCGATCACGTTTTTGACCGTTGCGGGGAAATCAAAAACATAGAGCGGCGCCGCAAGAAGAAAATAATCCGCCCGTTTGTACACCTCGAGGATCTGTTCGAAATCGTCCTTCTGGACACACTCGCCGGGCCTCTTTTTGCCCCAGCATGACCAGCAGCTGTTGCACGGGCCGATCTCCATCCGGTGCGGATAAAACTTGTGAACTTCCAGTCCTTCCCCCATCCCTTCGATACAGAGATCGAGCATCTTCTCGGTGAACGACGGCTCCCGAAGCGAACCGGAAATTGCCAGTACAACCTTGCTCATACTATGCCCTCCTGTCTCTAAACAGTACCTTTATGAACTCGGGGGTCATCAACTTGCCAGGTGTATTCCCTCACCCGGACTTTGCGATGTCACTTGGCGCGGGTGAGCTTTTCAAGGATTTTTATCGTCCTCGCCAGGGCTTCCTTTTGACCATCAGTATTACTCCCCGACTCATAATCGGGCCAGGCAGCCCGGCAGTGTTCCAGTGCCGTTTTGACATCCACGTGGGGAGGGAAGACCGGTTTCGTAATTTTCCACTTACCGCTCTCCTGTACCAGAAGAAAATCCTTCTTTTGTTCCTCATCCAACTGGGTCTTGCCTTCACTGCTGTTCGCTGATGTCCATTGCCAGCCGTTCAGGAAACCTGCGACATCATACGTCACCGGTATGACAGTCTGGCCGCCGCTTTCTATCGGCGTGCCACGCTTGAACCCCGAAACGACGACTATCCCGTCCCAACCCGGTTCGTCCGGCCACGTGACCATATCCTGGACAGCGGCAATGCCATCACTGTGAAGCCGGGCGCCTTTGAGATCAAGGTTACAATACCGTTCCACAATTTGTCCGGGTCCGGGCGCGCCTGCTGATACATCAACGACTGCCAGCATTACGGCACACATGATAAAGCCGATCGCAACCCAAAAGGCTGAAGCAGATAATCTGACCGTTTTGCCCCTCATACTGATATCTCCTTTACTTAACAGCATTCCTGACCGCAATAAATGGTGCCAGCACCGTATCGGCTGCAACCGTAAGCGGGAAATCTAAAGCAAACAGACTCTTCAAGGCTATTTCCTTGGTATAACCGGGATCTGCCTGCGGGGATGTCATCGCCTTGTAACTCAATCGTGATCCCAAAAAATAGTCCATCGATTCTTCTTTTTTACAGTTCTTGACGCACCCATTCTCCGTAAATGCATATGATGCAATTGATACACATCCCGAACAGACAGAAAATACCGCCAAAGTGGTGAGAAGTAAAAAGGTCTTCATCGCGACATCCTTAAATACCTGAATCGCATCCATCATTCATTTCCAGTTCATTCCGAAATTGTTGGTACGATCACTCTGCCGACAGTTTCCCGCACTCCCGGCAGTACTTCCCGTGAACATGCATCAGATTGCTGCAATTGCTGCACGGCTTGAACTGGGCAAACCCGCAAAATGGACACGCCTGTGATCCTGCAGGGAGACGCTTACCGCATTGCTGGCACTCTCCCTTCGATATCCTGCGCTCCATCAGCTTCTCGCGCGAAAAGAGTTTTTTCTGAAAGATGTAGATCAGGAACAGTGCGGCCGCGACCGCGAGAGCGATGACGAGGTAGTGCCAGATCGCAACGAGCTTGAGTGACTCGAGCAGGTCGATGAGCTTCTTCAGCAATTTCTTCGGGATGATGTCGTAGACCGTTTCAATTATTTTGCAGAAGATCGGGATGAATGAAACTCCCAGCAGATGGGAAGAGACCAGGGTCTGGAGCCCGCGGCTTTTCCTGATGCTCGCGCTATTCCAGGAATAAAAAACCGCGAAGAGCGGCAGCAGGAAGATCAACTGCATTCCCAGCTTCTTTACCGGGTACCAGAAGTTCAACGTGCGCAATTCCGTTATCAATCGTTGCCGGTCCTGCTCCTGGAGCCCCTGCAGCGTCCCCCAGAGCAGCTTCACCCTGGCATCACCGTTGATCGTTTGCTCCAAGGAGGCGATCCGGCTTTTCAGGGCATCAAGTGCGCTCGTTTTCTGCCGGAATTCCTTTACAGTCGCATCGACTTTTGTGCCGCTTTCCTGCTGTTTCGCTATGGTTTCAAGCAGGGAAGTATCGTAGGCGCCTTTCAGCCTGTCGATCCCGCGCTGGAGTTCCTTTGCTTCAAGTTCGGATTTGTTCCGCTCCTCAAAGACGCCGGTCAACACCTTGTCGTTTTTTATCTGGTCAAAGAGATCGATATATGGCGCGCAGACCGGATGCCGGCCTTTCTTTTTCTCCTCGATCCGGTAATAGCTGCTGCTGGAGGAAACTATGATTTGCGAAAGGTTGTCAGTCCGGTTGGTGGGATTCCAGTGGCGGTTGATGACGATCTCCCGGCAGGAATAGGGGATATATTCGTCGGGGGAGGAAAGCTGCCTGGTATGATCTCCAAGGCCGTTGAAGATGGCGATAAGGATGAAGATGTCGAGGAAGAGGATGATTAGAAGCGCCGTTTTTCCGAGCGGCTGGTCATCGAGGATCGTAAGATGGTTCTTTATCTTGCCGAATTTATCCTTGAATTTTGCACCGATGCTCATTCAGCCTCCCCTGTTGATCGAATGCGATTGCAACTGCTGTAATACTTTATGGGTGTGGATGCATAACGCGGCTGAGGGTGTGCGGGCTTCACCGCACCACCCGATGGTTGGACACTTGCTTTATGTGTAAATAAAAGGAAAGGCTATTTCCTGAATATTTTCAAAAACAGCCTTTCTCTTTATAGAATCAGCACTCAATCTTTTCTTAATTACCTAATTCATTCAGTCTCAATAGCCGGTGTCCTTCAAAAACAGCAAGTATTTCAATGCGATCACCATTCAACCGGTATACAATTCGGTATCCCCGGTAAATCAACTCTCGAAAGTCAGGATTGCCAATTTCTGGCACACTCCTTCCGCTTCTCGGGTTATCTGACAAAATAGCCTCTGCATGATCAATTAGGGCATCGACAAACCGGATAGCGCGCTCCAAACTGTCACGTGCAATGAACTCCTCTATATCAATCAGATTTTCGCCAGCTTCTCGTGTCCATGTTACGCTCATGGATTACCCACACTTCTTCGTGCTTGTAGAGATTTCCGTAGTTCGTCAGTAGTAGTTGTTCGCCCACTTTCTGCGTCCGAAATTCCCCTCTCAACAGAATCGAGAAATGATTTTCGGTACACCAGCTCATCATAATCTGGAGCGGACAACAGCACTCCTGCAGGTTTGCTGTTTTGAGTAATTATAAGCGGATGTCTTGATGTCTGAAGGATTTTGAACCACTTGGAAATATTAGTTTTAAATTCCGCAATTGGGACAATGTCATTACTGATTGAAATAGCTCTCATTGTTTTGGCTCCTTATATAAATCTCTTTTATAGCCAAAATATAGACCAATAAAACGATCAGTGCAAGAGTTCAGTTTTCATTTATTCTTGCTGTCCAACGGGGTCGGCCTTGACCCGCCCGTCTTTTGGGGCGGCGTCTAACGACGTGGTTATATCGTCATTTTATCTTTGCCCAACCAATTAATATTCTTTTCGAAAGGTTATACACAAAGATTTTTTTCTTGTTCATCTTCATTAAGCCGGGTCATGTACCAACCAGATGTTTTTATTAAATATTATGTCCTTATACGCCCATTTGGCGGGGTTATGTTACTAGTCACATAATACCGGAGAAAATTATATTTGACTTATTTCAAGGTTTTTTTGAAAGAAAAATGGTTGAATACTCCCCCTTAGTGCCACATTCCGTCAAGCACACCAGAAACTTCACCATAGCCAGCTTATCAGGCGAAGATCTTACGGAATGATGGTGACTTCTTCAAGTTACAGCATAATTTCGACACGGCACTTTTCAATCACAGCGAACAACTTCTCTAAATCAAGAGGCTTTACTATGTAATCTTCGAAGCCTATATCGCTGAATCTCTCCAGGTAATTCAAATCACTGTAACCGGTGAGCACGATGAACTTTGTGTCAGACTTAATCGATTTTATTTTGCCGGCCATCTCGATGCCGCCCATCACCGGCATATTAATGTCAGTGATGACAATCTCCGGAGTATGTTTTTTGAACAGTTCCAACCCGAGTTGTCCGTTTTCGGCTGTATAGACCGTGACATCGGGGAATTGCCTGGCAATCATGCGGCCGATGGCCAGGCAAACCATGGCGTCATCTTCCACAAATAACAGCGAAAGAGAGGCGAGAGGCCTTGCTGTTGCCATATCAGACCTCTACCCTGAATTCTGAACCACCATCAATATTACGCACGGTGATGCGTCCTCCCATGTTCTTCTCGATTATGGTTTTTGAAAGGTACAGACCGACACCGGTCCCTTTGCCAAGATCCTTGGTGGTAAAAAAAGGGTCAAATATTTTATCCGCGATTGCCACTTTGATGCCGCCCCCATTATCGGAAACGGTCAACACGGACCTGCCGTTCTCGGTCCATGAGTGCACGGTTATACGCGGGTTGGCGGTTCTCCGCTCCAGAAATGCATCCTTGGCGTTCAAAATGAGGTTCATGAGCACTTGTCTGTATTCACTGGGATAGCCATAAGTCTGTGGATCACCGCTTGAACTGACATCCAGTGTAATCCCGTATTTCTTGAGACTCTCATCTATGATCTGAACCGTATCCGCGACTACCTGCTCCACCCTGAACAGACTTTTTTCCTTGTCAGGAACAGTGAAATTCTGGAACACAGTTATAGTCTGCGACAGGTGCTGGAGTATTTTCATAGCCATGGCAATGTTGGCATCGAGGAGTTCCTTGCTGAGTTCGCCGTTTTTAAAGGAGAACCCCAGTTCCTGTACCTTGACGCCAAGAGCATTCAGCGGCTGACGCCATTGATGCGCTATGTTGCCGAGCATTTCGCCCATCGCCGCCATGCGGCTTTGCTGGATCAGCAGCTGTTCCTTTTCCCGGAGCTCTTCCATCGTCCGGTGGCGCGCGGCGGTTTCAACTTCCAGATCGCGATACGTCCTTTGCAATTCCGCATTCTGCATTTCCAGCTCGGCGGCCCGCTCCGCAAGGCTCACACTCAGCTGCTCGTTTTCCTTCGCGGTCTTATGCAATGGCCGGGCAATCAGAAACCAGAGAAACGGCGCACTGATGAATATGAGCATAACCGAGTCGGCGAAGTTATCGACAAAAACGATCGAAGTGTGAAAAAACAATGGCAGCGTAAACATTATTAACGCTTCAGCAAAAAAAAGGACCACCAGCAGGCTTGCGAGCAAACGCAGGGGGGAAATCACCTTGGTTTTTTTTCCCCTGATCGAGTTCATTGCAACTGACCTGTTCATAAAAATGGCCTCACCTGATCAACACGATGCCGTTAATTGTATGTTGCCGAGAACAGGACGCCGATGGATGATGTTTTGACGTCGGACGTGGTACCGGCATCCGGTTTGTCAGGGCTGTTCGTGTACAACCATTGTCCGGCAACTCCGAGACCCCAGTTTTCACTTACCCACCATTCTTTTCCCAGCATCAGATTGAATCCATAACCGTCGTCTGTCCGGTACGAATTCCCGTTTGCTCTAAATTCAGTGCTAGCGGTCCCGATTGCGCCGGTCAGGTAGATATTCGACGGGAAATAATACGTCACTCCAATCCCCAGAACGCTTGTGGAAATACCGTCAAGGGTGTTGGCTACGCTCTGACCGTTAATTTTAGACCTCGGTTCGGACATGCTTGCAACGGAAATATCCAGATGAATAATGAAATTTTCGACTACAGCGCCTCCGATGGCAAAATTGAACAATCCGCTCGAACCTCTATCTTCATATTTGTTTGCCCCTGCTTTCTCTGTTGTGTACATACCTCCGACACCTGGAGCAAGCCTGAGAAAGAGGCCGTCATGCTTATGTTCTTCCGCGTTCACCGTGCCGCAAAAAACCGAGCAGACAGTTACTGCACACACAATTGCATAACAGAATTGCTCTCTCATTTTTCCTCCAAGGAAAAGTGTTTGGGATACCAACTAATCAGGACAAAGAGAAAGAGGACCCATTGTCCCCCTCGCCTCACACCATCCGCTTCAGCTCATCCAGCAGGTTGAGCGCTTCCAGCGGGGTCAGGGTGGCGATGTTGAGTTTTTTGAGGCGATGGCGCAGCTGATCCTCGCTGGTTTCGAACAGCGAGAACTGGGGCGACGGCTCGCGGGACGGCTTCCTGCTGCTCTTGGCAAGTCGCGGGGCGCCCTCCTCGAACTCGCCGCTCTCCAGGTTGTGCAGGATTTCCTTGGCCCGCTCGATCACGTCCAACGGCATGCCGGCCAGGCGTGCCACCTGGATGCCGTAGGAATGGGACGCTCCGCCCGGGATGATCGTGCGGAGGAAGATGACCTGGTCGTTCCATTCCCGCACCGCCACGGTGAAGTTCTTGATCCGCTCGCGGGTCGTCGCCAGCTCGGTCAGCTCGTGGTAGTGGGTGGCGAAGAGGGTGCGACTGCGGCAGGTCGTGGTGTCATGGATGTACTCCGCCAC
Source organism: uncultured Geobacter sp. (assembly GCA_964524835.1). GTDB lineage: Bacteria > Desulfobacterota > Desulfuromonadia > Geobacterales > Pseudopelobacteraceae > JACRCG01. The sequence goes on along the minus strand of CAZGEG010000035.1, from coordinate 18,920 downwards.
CGCCCAGGCGATGGAGACACCGTCGAAGGTCGAGGTGCCGCGGCCGATCTCGTCCATGATGATCAGGCTCCGGGGGGTGGCGTTGCGCAGGATTCCGGCCGCCTCCATCATCTCCAGCATGAAGGTGGACTGGCCGCGGGCCAGGTTATCCCCCGCGCCGACGCGGGTGAAGATGCGGTCGGCGATGCCGATGCGCGCCTCACTGGCCGGCACGAAGCTGCCGGCCTGGGCCATCAGCGTGATCAGCGCCACCTGGCGCATATAGGTAGACTTGCCGGCCATGTTGGGGCCGGTAATCATCAGCAGCTGGTTGGTCTCGGCATCCAGCAGGGTGTCGTTCGGGACGAAGCGTTCCCCCAGCTTCATCGCCTCGATAACCGGGTGGCGGCCGTCGCGGATATCGATGAGGTCCGACTCATCCACCAGCGGCTTGCAGTAGCTGCGCTCTCCGGCGACCGTCGCCAACGACAGCAGGACATCCAGGACCGCCAGGCCGTCGGCGGTGCGGGAGATCCGCTCGGCCTGACCGGCCACCAGCTCGCGAATTTCCTGGAACAGCGCGAATTCCAGGGTACTGCTGCGCTCTTCCGCCCCCAGCACCTTCTCCTCGTAATTTTTCAACTCTTCCGTGACGTAGCGCTCGGCATTGGCGAGAGTCTGGCGGCGAACGTAATCGGCCGGTACGGAAGCCAGGTTGCTTTTGGTGATCTCGATCGAATAACCGAACACCCGGTTGTAGCGGATCTTGAGGGTCGAGATGCCGGTACGGGCACGCTCCTGCGCCTCCAGCCGGGCGATGAAGCCCTTCCCCTCGCTGCTGATGGCGCGCAGTTCGTCCAGTTCGGCATTGTAACCCGGTGCGATGATCCCCCCTTCGCGGAGCGAGAATGGCGGGCTTTCAATGATGCCGCGCGACACCAGATCGCAAATGTCATCCAGCGGGTCGATTGCGACCCTCAGCGACTGCAGCAGCGAAGCATCCACCTCCGCCAACCGCTCCAGCAGGTGCGGCAGGTGGGCCAGCGAATCATGCAACGCCCGCAGGTCGCGGCCGGAGGCCGAGGCCATGCCTATGCGGCCGTTAAGCCGCTCCATGTCGGCGATGTTTTTCAGGCGCCCGGCCAGCTCTTCCCGCAGTGCGGGGGACTCCAGCAACTCCTCCACCGCATCCAGCCGCTGTCTGATCGGCTCCAGTTCGATCAGGGGATAGCTGAGCCACTGCTTCAGGCGCCGGGCACCCATGGCGGTGCCGGTGCGGTCCAGGCACCCCAGCAGCGAGCCGGTTCGCTTCCCCTCCGCCATGCTGGCGGTGATCTCCAGGTTGCGGCGGGTGGCGGGATCTAGGGCCAGGTGTTGGCTGCGCTTCGAGACAATGATGTCGCGGATGTGCGGCAGCGCCGCCTTGCGGTTTTCGCGAAGATAGTAGAGGGCGGCGGCGGCGGCCAGCAGGGCGGCGGGCATACCTTCCATGCCGAGCGCTTCGGCCGAAGCCGCCCCGAAATGATCGCAGAGCAGGGTCGTGGCATAGTCTCGGTCATAGATCCACCCAGGAGCCCGGGAAACAATCCGCTCCCCAAGGAATGCGCGCAGGTCGGCGGGCAGGGCTTCACGATCAATGGAATCGGAAAGGAGGATCTCGCGGGGGTTTATCCCGACCGCTTCGGCCAGCGCGGCGGCAGTCCCGGTCTGTTCGGTCGCACGAAACTCGCCGGTGGACACATCCAGCCAGGCGCACCCCCAGCTGCCGCCCGCCGCTTCGCTGAGGGCCAGCAGATAATTATTTTCATCCGGGACAAGGCTTTCCGATTCGATCAGCAGTCCGGGGGTTACGACCCTGACGACCTCGCGGCGGACAATCCCCTTAGCCTGTTTCGGGTCTTCAACCTGTTCACAAATGGCTACCTTGTGTCCGGTTTCGATCAGCCGGGCGACGTAGGGTGCGGCAGAATGATAGGGGATGCCGCAGAAGGGGATCTCGTCGCCGCTCCCCTTGTTGCGGGAAGTCAGGGCGATATCCAGCAGGCGCGATGCCAGCAGGGCATCATCCAGAAACATTTCATAGAAGTCCCCCATGCGAAAAAAGAGGATCGCATCGGGATATCCCGACTTGATCTCAAGATATTGCCGCATCATTGGGGTCTGTTCTGCCATGGCAGGGGCGCCTTTCGCATACCGGAATAAGATACCGGTTGTAGCACACGGATCAGTGCTTTTCAAGGCGGAGAGAGGTGAGTCGCCTGTACTCTGTTATTTGCTCCTGATAACTTTCATGCTAGAATCTCGAATCTGATTCAGACCGTCCGAAGGAGAGTCCCGCCACACTATGAATTCCCTCTCTCTGCGTAAAAAATTCATGCTCGGCACGGCGCTCCTGATCCTGCTGGTCGGAGGAGCCCTCGGTCTGCTGGTCAGGCATGAGCTTCATTCCCGCTTTGAAGATGAGGTGCTGAAACGCGGACTGTCTGTTGCCCGCTATATCGCGGAAGCGGCCGAAATTCCGCTGATTACCGAAAACAGAATCAGTCTTGAGCTGCTCGTCAACGACTACCGGAAACTTGATAAGGACATCGAATACATCTATATCATAGCGCCCGACAATTCGCTGTCAGCCCACACCTTCGGCTCTAAGCCCCCCCGGCAGCTGATCGATGAAGCGATAAAAGCGCTGCGACACGATCATGCCGCAGTACTGGAGGTAAAAGAGGGACGGATCTACGACATTTCATCGCCTATTCAGGGGGGAGCACTCGGGTCGGTTCACATCGGCCTGTACGAGGCGGTGATTGACAGGAACGCAACAGGTATATTAATGCGGATGCTGCCGTTTGTCCTCGTCATCCTGATCCTCGGCATAGCCGCGGCAGTTGTTTTTGCAGCCGCGATAACACGGCCTATCGCACTTCTGACCGCCGGAGTGGAGCGCGTTAGCAGGGGAGGGATCATCGAACCTATTGCTATCACTTCCCATGATGAAATCGGGCATCTGGCGGCGGCCTTCAACAGCATGACCGACAAGCTGCGTTCGACAACCGTTTCGCGGGAATACATGGAAAAACTGATCGACAGTATGAACGACGTGCTGATCGTCATTTCTCCGGACGGCGTGGTCCAAAGCGTAAACCGCGCCTATAGCAGTCTTTTTGGGACACCGATTGATGCCGTTGTGGGGCACCACCTGACTGAATTTGAAGAGCATGATGCCCCGTTGTGCATGTATTCTGCGTTTTCACACGCGCTTGAGCATGGCCCGGTTCATGGCGTTGAAACCAATTGCCGCACGGCGAGCGGAGAAATTGTGCCGATGCTCTACTCGCTGGCGGTCATGAAAGATGAACAGGGCCAGCCGCAGGCGGTTATTTGTGCGGCCCAGAACATCAGCAACCTGAAAAGAATCCAGGGAACCCTGCAACAGAAACAGGCCGAACTGGAGGAAGTCAACCGGAATCTGGAAGAAATAGTTGCCTCGCGTACTGCCGAGTTGGCGATTGGCAACGAGGGATTGCGGGCAGAAGTCGCCGAGCGCCAGAAAAAAACCGAAGAGTTGCGGGCCGCCCGCGACCTCGCCGAATCGGCAAATCGCGCCAAATCGGAATTCCTGGCAAACATGAGCCACGAAATGCGGACCCCTCTCAACTCCATTATCGGCGGAACCGACTATCTCGAATCGACAGAATTGAGAGAAGACCAGCAGCGCTGCCTGACGATGATTCATCATGCTGGAGACAGCCTGCTGGTACTGATCAATGACCTGATAGACCTTTCACGCATAGAGGCCGGTCAGCTTGAAATCCTCTGCCGCCCCTTCAATCTTCAGCACACCCTGGAGAGGGTCATCGAGATGGTCGGTCGGGATGCGGAAGGTAAAAAACTGCAATTCTCCCTGAAGAGTGCGCCTTCAATGCCGCAGGTTGTGAAAGGGGATCAGATCCGGCTTCAGCAGGTTCTGGTAAATCTGGTTGCCAATGCGGTCAAATTCACCGAAGCGGGCGGCTCGGTTTCTGTCATGGCGTCATCATCCCCTGCTGAAGGCGATCGTATCCCGGTGACATTTACGATCAGGGATACCGGCATCGGAATCAACCCGGCCAAGCTCGATATGATCTTTGACAGCTTTTCCCAGGCTGACACATCCATCACCCGCCGGTTTGGAGGAAGCGGACTCGGCCTTGCCATCAGCCGCAAACTCGTGGAAGCGATGGGCGGCAGCATGCAGGTTGAAAGCGTCCCGGGAGTGGGAAGCACCTTCAGCTTCACCGTGCCTTTTTTGAGTACGCTGACTGAGCCGGAACGGGTCAACAATACATCGGCACCGGAGACCGGGCAGACCTCGATAGCTTCCGGGGTTATCCAATCGGGCGGGGTCAAGCGCGTTCTGCTTGTTGATGATTCGAATGAAAACCGGGAACTGATGCGGCTGCTGCTACACTCATTCCCGATTGAACTGCACGAAGCCGGCAACGGCCGGGAGGCGGTTGATCTGTTTATTGTTCAGAGCTACGACCTGATTTTCATGGACATTCAGATGCCGGTCATGGACGGGTTCACCGCCACCCGCATGATACGCAGGCATGAAGAACGCTCCGGACGCAGGAAGACAATAATCATCGCCCTCACCGCCCATGCCTACGAATCTGATATCAAAAAGTGCCTTGAAGCGGGGTGTGACGACCACATAGCAAAACCGTTCAAGAAGCGGACGCTGCTGGAACACCTGGAACGCCATCTTATCAGCACATAATTCATAATTGAAAACGACAGGGGATTTAAAATGAGCGCGACAGAATATCCGGAGACCATTACCGTTGAGGTTGACAGCGAAGTACGATCCATCGTTCCTGAGTTTCTCGAAAACCGTAAAAAGGACTGCCGGATGATCGGCAGTTTACTGGAAAGGGATTGCTTCGGTGATATCCGCAGCCTGGGACATCGCATGAAAGGCGCCGGCGGCAGCTACGGATTTGACGACATCTCCGAGATTGGCGAGACCATAGAGAACGCGGCTCTGACTGCGGACAAAAATACGATCAGCTGCGCGGTTCGGCAGCTGTCCGAGTATCTGGAGCGAGTGTCGGTGGTGTATGTCTGATCTGCTTATTTAATTCCGTACAGCTGTCGGTATATCGCCGACGACGCGTACACTTTTTTTACATAATCGCGGGTTTCCTGATAGGGGATACTCTCGATAAATTCATCCTTCTTCAACCCTTTAAAGCTCTTTTTCCACCTCTCCAACGCTCCCGACCCGGCATTATACGCCGCCGCCATGTAGACAACGTCGCCGTTATACTCTTTCATCAGGTCATGCAGGTGCTTTGTGCCCAGACGGATATTGAACTCCGGCACGGTCAGTCGCTGGGGATCGAAGTCCCCCTTTTCACGGGCGGTCAGCTTGGCCGTTGCCGGCATCATCTGCATCAATCCGATCGCACCGGCACCGGACTTGATGGCGGGAGCAAAGCCGCTTTCGGCGCGGATCAGGGCATAAACCAGCCCTTCCGAAAGGCCGTTAAGAGCGGCATTCCGGCTGACTAGCCCCGTGTAAGCCCGTGGATAACCGGCCGTCCAAAGCGGCAGGGTACCCTTTTCCCAGGCGACGGGCCGGTTCTGCATGAACAGGGAGATCGCCGCACCGAAGTCCCGCATCTCGAGATAGACCCTGGCAAGTGCTGGGAACTGCCCCTTCTTGTCGCCGTACTTCTTGCGGGTGGCCGCCATCTCTGACCTGGCCTCTTCAAGCATCCCGAGTGATGCCAGCAGGAGGACCTTGTCATATCCGGCCGGCAGGGGAAGTTCAGCCAGAGGGTCTCGAACGCCGAGCGACTCGCGGCTGTCCTTCACTCCCTTCTGCTCACGGTACCAGGTGGCGTAGAATCCGGCCGGATACTCAACCAGCAGGGTGCGGTAATACGGGGCGGCACTACTGCCGTCGCCATTCGCTTCCAACGCCCTCCCCAGCCAGTACAGGGCTTTCTCGCGCAGGGCTTCATCGGCAAGCAACACCTTGAAGGTTTCGACTGCGGCTGCGTATTCACCCGCCAGATATCGGCACCATCCGGAATTCCAGACCGACCCGGCAACGGCTTTAGGCTCAGTTGAAAGTCCGGCTGCCTGATCGAACAGACGGGCCGCTTCGGCATATTGCCCGAGGCTGCGCTTCAGGCCGCCCGCCTCGATCAGGGCGTCATCGGCAAACTCCAGTTTCTTCCCCTCCCCCGCCAGTTCCAGGTACTGCGCCAGTGCCCGCTCTTTCAGATCCTGTCGTTCAAGACACTTGGCCAGCCAGAAACGGGCTTCGGAACGCACTCCGGGGAGGGGGCTGGCAACGGCCCTGAGGAACTGCTTTTCGGCCTGCTTGTATTGTCTGAGGCGATACCTTGCCATGCCGGCCCGCAGATCAACCCGGCTTGAAATCGCTTGCGCCTGGGATGCCGTCGGGATCATTTCCAGGGTTTTCAGGGATGCACTGTATTCGTTATGTGCATAGAGAGTGGACGCCCTCTTCAGTAGTTCTTCAGCACTGAACGGGGGGACGACAAGATCCGGTAGCTCAAGTTGCTTAAGCCGCTCCTGCGATCTGGCGGCCAGGGGGGACACCGGACTGTTGAGCCAGATGCTCCGATAAACCGGCACCGCCCCCGCTGCATCTCCCAACTCTTCCCGGCAGCGGGCCGACTGAAAACTGGCATCGACGGCATCGCCCCCCGTTGGGTGCTTATCAATGAACGATTTGTATGATTTGAGGGCTCCTTTGTAGTCGGCAGCCTCATACAGGATATCGGCATACAGTTTTTCCGAACGGCGGACGGTTTTGGAGGAGGAATAAGTGCCATGGATCGAGGCCGCTTTGGCAGCAGCGGCAGGATAGCGTTTCAATTTAAGGAGCGCCTCTGCCTGGTACAATGCGGCATAATCGGCAACCATAGGCAGCTTTTGTTCCGCTTCGGCCAGAAGCGACGCCGCTTCTTCGAACTTGTCCAGACGCAGCGCTGCCATCCCGCGAACAAAAGACCGCTGCGTCAGATCTGCGGATTTCCCCGCCGACAAATAGGCGCCCCCGAAATCCTTGTCGCGGTACTGCTCTGCCGCCCGATTCAAAAAGTCGTCGGCGGATGATGAACGGACCGTACCCGTAATACATATTGTTCCGACAAAGGCCAGCAGAAGCGGCCTGAAGCGATATACCATGAGATCTGCCTTTCGTTAAAAAAGCCGTGAGCGGGTGCTCATGGCCGGGTAAATGAATTTAAGTGGCTCGTCGGCTGCCGACGGCGGTCCGGCAGAGCAACGGTTACGGCGTCAGTTTCCTGAGAACAGCGTCTGCGAGATCCTGCGCCAGCTGCTTACCGAGGCGCCCCTTGGCGGTTGTTATATCACTGCGGTCATGGTCGAAATAATGCTCGACCGGAACAAAGACCTCGAATGTCGGACTGTTTTTGCCCGGTTCATACAGATAGAGCCTGGATTTAACCTTCATATCGGTTGAGCAGCAGCCGGAAGTCTCGATATACCCCCAGACGTCGCCCGAAATATAGACCTGCTTGATCAGCCAGGCCGGTTCGACTTCTTTCAGCTCCTCTTTCAGGATCACAAAGCGGCCGACTTTTGTCTGCTTGCGGCGGGCATTCAGCATATCGACAAACTGGTCAAAGATCGGTTCGCCGAAATCGGGTGGCACCAGAGTCGCATCGAACGGCACGATGTATACCGTTTCCCGCTCCAGCTGCGGGTCAAGAACACTGTAGTCTTTGGTCGTCGGAGTCGCGGCGCATCCCGTCAGCAGCAGAAAGACGGCCAAAAGGAGCGAAATATGCCGACCTGATTTCACAACCCCCTCCGGGCCATTTCATCGTGGTAAAACTTTTGATAGAGCACGTCATAATCACGGCTGCCGGGAGCCTTGTTGCGCAGCTTTGCCCTGACCGCATCTTCTATTTCATCCACCGCGCCAAAAAAGGCTTCCAGGGATTGCTTGACCCGCCTCAGCGCCCGGCTGTCATCGGACACGTCCGCCAGGTCGTCCCGCCAGATGCATTTGATGATTTCGTGGGCCATCGTTGATATACGGTCTTCTGATAACGACATGTTTAAATCTCCTTCCGATTCCAAATTAAGGATGAAATCAAGGCGGCGAGGATTGAGGCGCCGGAGGCGTGCAATTAGTAAGTTAGAAGATATTTTCTGCGTTTTTTTGCAGAGAATAACTTCGTTAACGCACTTATCCTGTTTATCAGGACTACGCACGTTGAGGAGCCGAAGACGAGCCAACGCTGATAGCGCCTTTATTTGGGATTGGAATCACAGGACGATATTTCGTTCCTTGGCCAGCTTATCCTTGACCATCTTCAGCATGCGGCGGCGGTCTATCTCGGCGGCGCCGCTCCCCATGGCACTGAGGGTTTCATCGAGCAGCTTTTCCGCATCGCGCTCAAGCTTCTGCTCGGCGGCAAAGTTCTGGGAGATGGCGCGGGCAATCCCGGCAACGACCGCCCCCCGTTCCCCGCGCGGCGTTATCAGCCCCTCTGCCGCAAGGTCACTGTACACCTTTTCAGCCAGTCCATGTATCTGTTCTTCTCTAAGTCGCATGTCGCCTCAAATGAAAAAGGCCTGCTGTCCGGCAGACCTCATCTATGGGATGATTTTACTTTTTTCCGGCGGAGATCCATGAGAAAGTGGACTTATTGTACTCATTACGCGTAAAATTGCAAACTCTAAAGTTCAGACCACGCACCGGGAGATATATAATCATGCAACGTAAAGCGGTAGTTTTATATAGCAGCGGACTGGATTCCACGACCTGCATGGCGATAGCCAAAGCGGAAGGCTTCATCCCCTATGCGATCAGTTTTTCCTACGGCCAGCGGCACAGCTTCGAGCTGTCGGTCGCCCGGCAGAACGCCAAGCGGGTGGGCGCGGCGGAGCACCTGGTGGTCGATTTCGACCTGCGCCTGATGGGGGGAAGCGCCCTGACAGCCGACATCGACGTGCCGAAAGACGGCGTGGGGAACGAGATCCCGGTCACCTACGTGCCGGCCCGCAACACCATTTTCCTCTCCTTCGCCCTCGGCTGGGCCGAGGTGCTGGGCGCCTCCGACATCTATATCGGCGTCAACGCCCTCGATTATTCCGGCTATCCCGACTGCCGACCGGAATACATCCAGGCGTACGAGACAATGGCCAACCTGGCCACCAGGGCCGGAGTCGAGGGGATATCGAAATTCAAAATCCGTGCTCCGCTGATCAGCATGAGCAAGGCCGATATCATCCGGCGCGGGGTGGAGCTGGGAGTGGATTACGCGTTGACCCATTCCTGCTACGATCCGACTCCGGAAGGGCTCTCCTGCGGAGAGTGCGACTCCTGCCGGTTGCGCCTGAAAGGCTTCGCCGAGGCGGGGTTGACCGATCCGCTCAGGTATAAATAGTTGCGGGAGAAATGTTTTATTTGGTAGATCACCGGTCGGTCAGACTTGATTACGCTGCTTGTTTGCGGTGAATATATTGTCCCGCAGCCTGGGCCAATAGACCGGAGCGAGTCATGTGGTGCTGCACGGCGTAGCGGTCTATCTCATGCAGAAGATTTTCCGACATGGTGATATTAACCCGCTTTGCTTTAACTTTGAGCTTGGCAAGATCAATGTCTACCAAGAGCCATACACCTCCCTGATATTCGGGGTTCATGGACAATTTTTCTAATGATGTTGGTGCCGGCACGGGTATATCTTCGCCTTCAAAATAGACTTCTGCGGCCTCTTGGATCATGCGTGGCAAGTCCTCCCACTCGTCGGCGGCCGAGAAACAGCCGGGAAAGTCGGGAATAGTTACGCCATGGGCGTGTTGATCGTCTCCAACGTGAATATATGCGGGGTATAACATTTTATCTCCATTCCCAACCAGCTTGTCGGTAAATATTCCGCACGGTTCCGGTTGCCATGTCTTTCCGTGGATGTGGCACTACTACATGACCAGCTTTTGACGGGTGTTTGTACTTCTGGTGGTCGCCTTTGCCGCCGACACAGCACCATCCCTCGTTTTCAAGTCGTTTGATAATCTCTTTACTGGTCATTCGTTATTTATACACACCAATACACACCGTGTCAAAGCAAAAGAAAAGTGGGGCAACTCTCCACCCCACATTTTTCAACAAGAAGAGAGAAGCCGGTTCTTTAACTCCGCAGCTTCCCGATGATAAATTCATTAAATCATTGTCAAAGTGCTCCGGTTTGATATATCGTTCAACGTATGAATAAAAAAGATCTTTCCATAGCTCGCACCTTGAAGCAGCTTATGAAAGAGCGGATTTCCCCTCTTGATGTTCGGGTGTTCGGCTCGCGCGCTCGTGGTGACGCATCGCCCGATTCTGATCTCGATGTATTTGTCGTTGTCGAGCATGCGACCCGAGATATTGAAAAATATATAAGCGAATGTGCCTGGGAGGCCGGATTTGCCCATGACGTGCACATAGTTCCTGTCGTTGTGGGCAAAGACAAAATCGATGGGATACTTCGTGAATCTGTCTTTATCAGGAATGTCTACCGTGAAGGGATCGTGGTATGACGGACAATCGAAAGTCTTTAATCGAATATCGGCTCACACAGGCGAGGGATTCAATCAAGGAAGCTGATATTCTTCATCGTTCTGGAATGAGTCTTCGTTCAGTCATGAACCGTCTTTATTATTCCATGTTCTACACCGTCCTTGCTCTGCTGCAGAATAAGGAGCTGGGGACGTAAAAGCATTCCGGGGCAATTTCACTTTTCGACCGCGAATACGTCAAACCGGGCATTTTCCCAAGAGATCTGTCGAAAGCGCTTCATCGGGCGTTTGAGTTGCGCCAGATTGGGGATTATATGGAAGAGACCGAAGTTGATTTAAAGGACATTGAAGAAATCAGACCAGTCGCCGAACAGTTTATTTCGGAAGCAGAGAAATATCTTTTAGAGAGATAACGGTATCTAAACCGATGCCGTAACGACAGAAGGCGCACTCTTCACAGAGTGCGCCTTCTGTCGTTATTATAGCTGTAATTTACCCCTGCGCCGCCTGTACCGCCGTGATCGCGGTGACGTTGACGATGTCATCCACCGAGCAGCCGCGCGACAGGTCGTTGACCGGTTTGGCCAGCCCCTGGATGATCGGGCCGACCGCTTCGGCGCCGGCGACGCGCTCCACCAGCTTGTAGGCGATGTTGCCGGCGTCCAGATCGGGGAAGATCAGCACGTTTGCCTTGCCGGCGACCGTGCTGCCGGGGGCTTTCTTGCTCCCGACGTTGGGTAGCAGCGCCGCATCGGCCTGCAGTTCGCCGTCGATCTGCATATCCGGCTTGATCTGTCTGGCGATCTCCAGCGCTTTCAGCACCTTGTCGCAATCGGCATGGCTGGCGCTCCCCTTGGTGGAGAAAGAGAGCATGGCCACTCGGGCATCCACATCCAGAAACGCCTTGCAGTTTCCGGCGGTAGCAACGGCGATCTCGGCCAGCGCCTGGGCATCCGGATTGGGGTTGACGGCGCAGTCGGCGAAGAGGATGATGCCGTTCTCGCCAAAGCCGGGGTTCTTGGTGATCATCAGGAAGAAGGACGATACGGTCTTGATCCCCTTGGCCGGGCCGACGGTCTGGAAGGCGGCCTTCAGCACGTTGCCGGTGGTACCGGTGGCACCGGCAACCTCGCCGCCCGCGTCGCCGTTGCGCACCATCATGCCGGCGTAGTACAGGTTATCGTCCGCGGTCAGGAGTTTTCTGGCTTCATCGGCAGTCAGCCCCTTGCTCTTGCGCAGCTCGACCAGGTCGGCGACATATTGTTCCAGCCTGGGGGATGCCGCCGGATTCAGCAGTTCGACACCGGCCAGATTGACCCCTTTTGCGGCAGCCTCTGCCTGGATCTTGGCCGGATCGCCCAGAATGACGATTCTGGCCAACCCCTCCTTGACGATCTTCTCTGCGGCAAACAGCATTCGCTCGTCATAACTCTCCGGCAATACCACCGTCTGCAGGTTCTTCCGGGCCTTCTCCTTGATCTGGTCGACAAGATGCATGCTCAGCCTCCTTTGGTATGTTTAAACGTTTCCTGCTTACACATTCGGGTAATAAAACAGGTTTATGCTTATAGCCGAAACAGGCTCCGCCGGTCAATAAAAAAAGCCTGATTTCTCAGGCTTTTAGCAACACTGAATAACGTACACCACTGTTAAAAATCGTAACCCAGCGCCTCGGCGACCGTGTGCATATCCTTGTCGCCGCGTCCCGACAGACAGACCACAATCGTTGCATCCTTCCCCAGCGCCGGAGCCATTTTCATGACCTGGGCGATGGCGTGCGATGATTCAAGGGCCGGGATGATCCCCTCTTCACGAGTCAGGGTACTGAATCCCTCCAGCGCTTCCGCATCGGTAATCGATACGTATTCGGCACGGCCGGAGTCCTTCAGCCAGGAATGCTCCGGTCCGACGCCCGGATAATCGAGGCCGGCCGAGATGGAATGGGCATGGGTGATCTGTCCATGCTGGTCCTGCAGCAGATAGGTCCTGTTGCCGTGCAGGATGCCGGGTGAGCCGGCACAGAGGGGAGCGGCATGTTTGCCGGTCTCGATGCCGTAGCCCGATGCTTCGACCCCGATCAGGCGGACCGACTTGTCCTTCAGGAAGGGGTAGAACAGCCCCATGGCATTGCTGCCGCCGCCGACGCAGGCGACCAGGTAATCGGGGAGCCGCCCTTCGACCTTCTTGTGCTGCCGCTTGACCTCCGCCCCGATCACGGACTGGAAGTCGCGTACCATCATGGGATAGGGGTGCGGACCCGCCACGGTGCCGATCACGTAAAAGGTTTCAGCTATCGTGGTGACCCAGTTGCGCATCGCCTCGTTCATGGCGTCCTTCAGGGTGGCGGTGCCGGCGGTGACCGGCGTCACGGTGGCCCCCAGCAGTTTCATGCGGAACACGTTCTGCGCCTGGCGGTGGGTATCCTCCTCCCCCATGAACACCTCGCATTCCATCCCGAACAGGGCGGCAACGGTGGCGGTCGCCACGCCGTGCATGCCGGCCCCGGTCTCGGCGATGACCCGCTTCTTTCCCATCCGCCGCGCCAGGAGCCCCTGGCCGACCGTGTTGTTGACCTTGTGCGCCCCGGTATGGTTCAGGTCCTCCCGCTTGAGGTAGATCCGCGCGCCCCCCAGCCTGCTGGTGAGCTTCTCGGCAAAATAGAGCGGGTTTGGCCGCCCGACGTACTGCCGCAGGTAATAGGCAAATTCCTGTTTGAACTCCCGGTCATGGCGATAATGCTCGTACGCCTTCTGCAGTTCCAGCAGGGCGGGCATGAGGGTTTCGGGGACATAGCGCCCGCCGTACTCGCCGAAGTGTCCTTGTTTATCCGGTAATTTCATTTGCAGCTCCTTATGAAACGGCTGACCAGCCCGGCATCCTTTTTCCCCGGCGCACTCTCCACCCCGCTGGAAACATCGACCGCATAAGGCCTGACCGCAGCTATCGCCCCGGCAACGTTCTCCGGGGTCAGGCCGCCGGCCAGGACGATGTCCCGGGAAGCGGCCGCACGGGCGGCGATTTCCCAGTTGAAGGTCGTGCCGGTGCCGCCGTGCGCCGTCGGGGACCAGGCATCCAGCAGCGGAGCGGCGACGCGGTAGTTCGGCAGCTCGTCGAGGCTCGATTCGTCCCTTACCCGGAACGCCTTGACCACCCGGCGCCTGACGGCAGCGCAATAATCTGGAGTCTCTTCACCGTGGAGCTGGACCAGGTCCAGACCGCAGCGGTCGGCGACCAGGTTGACCGTTTCAACACCCTCGTTGACAAACAGCCCGACCGTCTGTACGAACGGGGGGAGACTGCGAATGATAGCTTCAGCCAGTTCGGGGGAGACGCAGCGCGGAGAGCCCGGAAAGAAGACGAAGCCGAGAGCGTCAGCTCCGGCTTCGACCGCCATCAGGGCATCATCCGGGTTGGTTATACCGCAAATCTTGACTCTGACCATAGTGTTACAGACTTATCTTGGGTAATCTTTCCAGCGCCGCCTTGACCATCGCATCCGGATATTCGTAATCCTCCAGATTGCCGGAGAGGTAGGAATCATAGGCGGCCATGTCAAGCTGGCCATGGCCGGAAAGGCCGAATAGAATGGTGCGCTCCTTCCCCTCTTCCTTGGCCAGCACCGCCTCATCGATGGCGGCCCGCACGGCGTGGGATGATTCGGGCGCCGGTACGATCCCCTCACTGCGGGCGAACAGAAGCGCCCCCTCGAAACAGGCGTTCTGTCGGTAGGATTTTGCCTCGATCTGCCCGGCATGGTAGAGCTGCGAGACCAGCGGCGACTCGCCGTGATAGCGCAGACCGCCGGCGTGAATGCCGGGTGGCATGAAGTCGTGCCCCAGGGTGTACATCATGGAGATCGGCGCCATCTTGGCGGTGTCGCCGTAATCGAAGGCGTAGACCCCCTTGGTCAAGGTCGGACAGGAGGCCGGTTCGACCGCCACGCAGCGGACGTTTTTGCCGCTGGCACGGTCGGCGATGAAGGGGAACGCCAGCCCGGCGAAGTTGGAGCCGCCGCCGCAGCAGGCGATGACGACATCCGGATAGTCGCCGGCGATCTTGAACTGCGCCTGCGCTTCCTGGCCGATGATGGTCTGATGCAGGCAGACGTGGTTGAGCACGCTTCCCAAAGCGTAGTTGGTGTCGGCATGGGAGGCGGCATCCTCCACCGCTTCCGATATCGCGATGCCGAGAGAACCGGGACAGTCCGGGTCGTGGGCCAGGATCGAGCGCCCGGAGTTGGTGAACTCGGACGGTGACGGGATCACCTGCGCCCCCCAGAGCTGCATCATGCTCTTGCGGTACGGCTTCTGGGTGCAGGAAACTTTGACCATGTAGATCGTGCATTCCAGGCCGAACATCGAACAGGCGAGGGCGAGGGAACTTCCCCACTGGCCGGCTCCGGTCTCGGTCGCCAGGCGGCGGATGCCTGCCTGCTTGTTGTAGTAGGCCTGGGGAATCGCCGAGTTCGGCTTGTGCGATCCCGCCGGGGAAACCCCTTCATACTTGTAATAGATCTTGGCCGGCGTGCCGAGGGCCTTTTCCAGGCGGTGGGCGCGGTACAACGGCGACGGCCGCCAGAGCTGGTAAATTTCGCGAACCTCGTCAGGGATATCGATCCAGCGCTGCGACGACATCTCCTGCTCGATCAGGGACATGGGGAAAATGGCCAGCATCTCTTCGGGAGTGACCGGCTGCATGGTCCGGGGACTGATAACCGGCGCCAGCGGGCCGGGCATGTCGGGAATGATGTTGTACCACTGGCGCGGGATCTGGTCTTCAGGAAGCAGGATTTTGGTGGTAGTCATGGTCCCTCCTAACTAGCTCCCCTCCTTGGTTAAGGATGACCCAAAGGGCCTAAAGGGGTGGGGGTGGTTATTTTACTCCAGATTGTCTTCAATACGGATAAAGCTGGTTTTCTCGCAGATGATGTCGAGATAATCGATCTCGGCCAGAGCTTCCTGAATCGACCCTTCACGCGCCTCGTGGGTCATGATGACGATCGGCACCGGCGATGTGTCATCAACTTCATGGGCGGTCTGCACCATCGACTCGATGCTGATGCCGTGCTTGCCGAGCGCTCCGGCGATCCCCCCCAGCACGCCCGGTTTGTCGAGGGCGCTGAAGCGGAGCATGTATTTGCTGACGATATCGGCCATCGGTTTGACCGGTATGGCGGTGATCGCCGCGTCCAGATACCCGAGCGGCGACATCCTGCGTCCAGCCCCAGCCTTCATGCTGCGCGAAAGGCCGATCAGGTCGCCGACGATCGCACTGGCGGTCGGATTCTGTCCGGCGCCGCGCCCCGAGAACATGACCGGACCGACAAAATCACCGCTCAGGCGGATCGCGTTGAATACGCCGTTGATGTCCGCCAGGGGGCTGTCGAGCGGGATCATGGTCGGATGCACCCGGGCTTCAATCCTGCCGTCCACATGTTTCCCGATTGCCAGCAGCTTGATGCGATAGCCGAATTCGGCGGCATACTTGACGTCCAGCCCGCTGATGCCGGCGATCCCTTCGGTATAGATATCCTTGAAGTCAATTTTGGTGCCGAAGCAGAGCGAGACCAGCACGGCCAGCTTGTGGGCGGTATCCACACCCTCCACATCAAAGGTCGGGTCGGGTTCGGCGTAGCCCAGTTCCTGCGCGGCCCGGAGCACGTCGGCAAAATCGGCCCCCTCCTGGGTCATGCGGGTCAGGATATAGTTGCAGGTGCCGTTCATGATGCCGAAGACGCTGCTGAAATTGTTGGCAGCCAGGTTCCCCTTGATCGCGGTCAGCACCGGGATGCCGCCACCGACTGCCGCCTCGAACTGCACCTCGACCCCCTTGCGCACGGCGGCGGCGTAGATATCGGAGCCGTGCAGCGCCAGCAGCGCCTTGTTGGCGGTAACGATGTGCTTCCCCTTCTCGATCGCCTTCAGTACGAAGCTCTTGGCCGGCTCATAGCCGCCGATCAGTTCGATGACAATCGAGATATCGGGGTCGTTGAAAATGTCGTCAACGCTGGTTGTCAGAACTCCGGGCTCGACAGCCACACCCCGGTCGCTCGTTATATCCAGATCGGCGATCCGCTTCAGTACGATGCCCGCTCCGACTTTGGAGCGAATGACATCGGCGTTCTCGCGCAGCAGCCTGACGACCCCCGCGCCGATATTGCCGAACCCTATCAGACCAACCTGTATATCTTTCATTATTCCTCGCTTGACAGTTCGGTTTTTTCGCAGACCTCGATCTCGTCGAGGATGCCGTTCACAAATGCAGGTGATTCCTTGTCGCCGTAGCGGCGGACGATCTCGATCGCCTCATTGATGCTGACCTTTTTGGGGATATCGGCGCGGAACATCAGCTCGTAGGCCGCCAGCCGCATGACGTTCAGATCAACCCGCGGCATGCGTGACAGCGACCAGTTTTTGGAACGGGTTCGGATGGCTTCATCGATGACTTCGCGCTGAGCCTGCACCCCCTGCACCAGTCCTTCGGCGAACTCCCGTACCCTACTCGTTATCTCGACCTGTTCCTCGCGGAAGGTCTGCAGGGTTTCACGGACGCCGACAGAGCTGTTGGAATCAAGAGCGTACAGCATCTGCAGTGCCAGTTCACGCGCTTCGCGACGCAGTCCCATTATTTGAGCACCTTCAGCAGGTTGACCGATTCGATGGCGGTAACCGCCGCCTCGAACCCCTTGTTCCCCGCCTTGGTGCCGGCCCGTTCCACCGCCTGCTCGATCGTATCGGTCGTCAGTACACCGAAGGCGATCGGAATGCCGCTCTCCAGGGACACGGTCGCCACCCCTTTGGAAACTTCGGAGGCGACATAATCGAAATGCGGCGTAGAGCCGCGGATAACGGCGCCGAGGCAGATCAGGGCATCATATTTGCCGGACTCCGCCATCTTTTTGGCGAAGAGCGGAATCTCGAAAGCGCCCGGCACACGCGCCACATGGATGTTCTTGTCATCGACGCCGTGACGGATCAGCGCGTCGACCGCCCCCTCCAGCAGACGTTCACAGATGAAGCTGTTGAAGCGGCTGACGACGATACCGAATTTCTGCCCTTTGGCTTCAAGTTTACCTTCAAAAAATTGCGGCATGACTACCTCCCGGATATTAGTAAGTTAGAAAATATTTCCCGTGCTTTGCTGGAAAACATTACCTTCGTTAACGCACTTATCCTGTTTATCAGGATTAACGTAAAAAGAATCGAGATATTAGCATATTTTTCGCGGCTGGGTAGAAAAAATATCCATGAAATTTAGGTGTGCCGGCATCCTGAAGATCGCACCATACTTGCTTAAAATAACAAAGGGTTTCCGGTGGTTATTTTGGATAAATTTTGCTATGAACGAACCTAGTATACAAACGAACAACCCATTGAAGATGGCTTTCGCCTGGGGTAGATTTGGGGGCGTTGGTGAAGCAGCAGACGGAGCATACGCATACATAAGGGAGATAATTGCCATGCTAAAGGAGATGAAGGCATATGCCCACCTGAAACCGGGTCAGAAAGGGACAATGCGTTTACAGGAAAAGTATGGGGAGACACTTCTTTGTGTTCGGTATCGTTATGATGAGATTCGCGGGGTGAAGCTGAAGACGGTGGAGATTATCGTGGATGAAAAACCGTTGCGAATTCCGCGTTACAAGGATAATGACGTAGTTCCGGTGACGGTGGCCTTTGAAGAGCCGGAATTAAGGCAACAACTAAAAAACATGCGGGCCAAGTGGGATCCACAGGCGAAAGTATGGTTTGTACCATATGGGTTGATTCGCGGCACACCCCTTGAATCAAGAATAGCAGCAGGGTAGCCGCTTTGGCAGAAGCATCTTATATAGGTAACCACAGTAGTTACTTATATAAGTAACATGTTCCGTATATAAGTAACAAGTTACCTATATACGGAAACCGTTGATTAACGAGTTAGGTGATTAAAATGGAAAATACAGAAGAATCAATCAGATACCTAAATCTTGATGTAGAGCTGGAATCGGAAAATGATTTGACGCCTTTGGTCGAGCATCTAGGAGAAGAAATATTTGTCCTTTGTAATCAGCAAGTTAAAACCATTTTCTATACGTCTTTCGAACCGAAATATTTTGAAGAAGGGCAAAACAACCCAGAGAACCATACCCGCCACATTCTTGGATTGCTTGATAAGTTGCCTGACTCGCTGCGCGAGATGTGGAATAAGTGCAGTTCAAAAATTTTTGACTTCGGTTTCGATAGCGGATTTGCACCTTGCCCTTTTCATGCTGATCTTAGCCCTGAGTCACTCCAAGGTATTTCCGCAATTGGAGCAAATGTTCGAATCTCAATCTATCCAGTAGAGTACACACCTAACCCTTATAAGGCCCCCGGCTGTCAATAGGCAAAATGGTGCCGGACGATTTT
>CAZGEG010000034.1:0-35335 GCA_964524835.1 uncultured Geobacter sp. | reverse complement strand
CGACGTGACCGATGGTACCGATGTTTACATGAGTTTTATTACGTAGAAACTTTGCCTTCGCCATGAGAAAGGCCCTCCTGGGTAGTTGCTTTTATTGTTCCGCTTTGAATGGTGTACAAAATTAATAAATGGAGCCCACATCCGGACTCGAACCGGAGACCTCTTCCTTACCAAGGAAGTGCTCTACCTCCTGAGCTATGTGGGCACATTACTGGAGCGGGAAACGGGACTCGAACCCGCGACCCTCAGCTTGGAAGGCTGACGCTCTAGCCAACTGAGCTATTCCCGCGCTACCAGACGAAGATATTTGGAAGTACGTGAGGCCGTTACTTACCAGTTCGAACGACTTTGCAGTCTCCTGGGGTTGTAGCGAACCACCGTCTTCCGATGATTATATGGTGGAGGGAGGAGGATTCGAACCTCCGAAGTCGCTGACGACAGATTTACAGTCTGTTCCCTTTGGCCGCTCGGGAATCCCTCCAGGGATGATCGGAACCATGCTGCGTGCTAAAAGTGGAGCCCCGTATCCGAATCGAACGGATCACCTGCTGATTACAAGTCAGCTGCTCTACCAGTATGAGCTAACGGGGCCAAAGCTTTTCTATTGGTAGAAAGAAACGGAACTTGTGTATTTAAAGAAAATATCCGTAAAAGTCAAGTACTAATTGTAAATAAAAAAATGCGCTCACTTTTGAGGAGCACATCTTTTTGACCGGCTCGACTTGGCAGGGCCCGGTATCAGGCCGCTAACATGGGAAGGAGAGCCTGCTTCGTCTTCCGCAGGGCCCCTTCTTCAATCTGCCGCACCCGTTCACGCGAGATCGAAAAATGGGTGGCAATCTCCTGCAGGGTCATTGGCTCGTCAGCGGTAATCCTTCTCTCGATAATGTAGCGCTCTTTCTCGTTCAGTTGACTGACAACCGAGGCGACTTTCTGCTGCAGGTTCTGGTTTTCCTGCAGATCAGCGAGGAGTTCCTCCTGGTTCAGGCGATTGTCGGCAAGAGATTCCAGGGCGGTGGCCCCATCGCTTCCGGGTATTTCCGCGTTGAGTGAGCAGTCACCCCGCATGCGCTGCTCCATCTCGGAGAACTCCTGTTCCGAAACGTGCAGCGATTCTGCAGCAGTTAACCCCTCTACCCCGTCATCATTAGTTCCCGTCAGAGCGCTTTTGGTCTGCCGAAGCTTGAAAAACAGCTTCCGCTGTGCCTGGGTCGTCCCGATTTTAAGAAGGCTCCAGGAAGATATGATATGGTTCTGTATATAAGCCTTTATCCACCAGACCGCATACGAAATCAGGCGGACACCCTTGTACGGATTGAACTTCTTGACCGCCATCATCAGGCCTATATTGCCTTCTTGGATAAGGTCAAGCATTTTCAGGCCGTAGTGACGGAACTCGTAGGCAACCTTTACGACAAATCTCAGATTGGAGGTTATCAGGCTATGGGCGGACGCCAGATCCTTGTCCTCAAAAAATGCAACTGCGAAGCGATGCTCCTCTTCTTCGCTCAGCAGGGGGAACCTGCGAATCTCGTTCATATACAGCCGAAGACTGTCAGTTACAACGGGTAATTGGGCTACCATGGCACTTCACCTCTTCAAAACTATACTATTAGCACTCTGAGCAAGTGACTGCTAAAATATAACAAATGATCTTAAAAGAATCAAGAGGTTGTTTGGACACTGCAGTACGGAGAATTGTACCCCTGAAACCGATCTCAGTTCCGGTTTACAACCATTCTCTCTTGTATTCCGGTCGCAGTGCGCTGTAATCTTGCGCCTATGAAAAGCACCGTGATTATACGGATTCCCCTGCTGCTGCGCTATTTATGCGGAAAGCTCGGGGCGGGCATGATAGAATAAAGTACGCGACTACGCCTCCTGCAAGCAAGGGGTGTTAGTGCCGGTTTATTAACAACCAATTATAAATACTGGGTTTTCTGTCACGCCGGTCTTGACAGTGGATCATACCTGTAGTACTGTGTGGCATCTTCAGGCAGCACAGATGCAGATAGCGATACTACTAAACCATCCGCGAGGGTGGGACGGAAAGCCCACAGGGTCTCCTTGAGACAGCCGGGTCGCCGAACTATCATCCACAACGATAGCAGCGGCGATCCGGCTTTTATTTTGCCTGCTCTGCTGCAATAGGTGGTCGTCGACCTGCCCCACCAACAAATCAGGAGAATCGTTATCATGAGTCTGACCACAAAGATCCACAACCTGGCTGTGTTCGTTGAGTTCCTTGCAAGCGCCGGCCTTGCCATTTTCTTTCATCTTGTGCTGCATAAACCCGACGTGGCGTATATTATCTTCGGCGTCGGCGTCCTGCTCTCACTGGCCACCTATCTGCTGCGTGAGGATATTGAAAAGAGCCGTCGCGACCTTTCGGAACAGTATTTCCATGCCCACGAACTGACTTTTGCGCTTTCCCAAATCAGCGATCCGGAGTGCCAGGCACGGGTCCAGGATCTGCTGGCGGGCAGCAAGCGCACCATACAGCTGCTGCAGCAAGGGTACATCCCCCTGGACGACAGCGAATTTTACCTTGAGGGCGCCCGTTGCGTCGATGGGGCCCGGCAGCGCATCAAGGCGGTGGACCCGATCACGAGCGGATGGCTGACACGGGGCGTACTGGTCAATTTCTATCAGGCGAACCTCCGGGCGTTGGAACGGGGTGTCGCCGTAACCCGCATCTTCGTGGCGTCCCGGGAAGAATTGGCTGATCCCGAGATACAGAAAGTGCTGCTGAGCCAACACACTGACGGCGTCGAGGTTCGCATCGCCTTCCGCGATGAACTGCCGTCAGCGAGCGTGATAAGCGGCAGGGATACCGACGGTTCCTTCGATTTCGCCATTTATGACGACCAGTCGGCCACCGAGGTGTTTCCCCATTCAGGGACCTATTTCGGTCGCAAAACCAGCCAGACAGCTATGATAGAGCGCTGCCTGCGCCTGTATGATCTGGTTGAGCACAGCTCCCATGCCGTTGTACTGGACGATGGGCAGATTAAGCTGGCATCAGACCAGATCAAGGCGGCGGCATAAGAAAACTTCCCGGAGTGATGGCACTTTCCTGACGGTAGTCCTGCTTGCGGCCATGCAGAGAGCTATCAGTATCGCCCCTGCTTGCTTTTTACCGTTATCATCAGTATCATGAGAGAACAAAAGCGAGTCAGAGCCGATTCCTTTCGATGGACCCGCTTCCCCGCTCTGTCATGGGAGCTCTCATCGCAGTTCAGATTCTCCAAGGGGCTGCTGCCATGCCTGTTCACATTTTTTCCCGATTATCCCTCATTCAGAAAATGATCATCAGTTTCGTGGCCAGTGGTCTATTCATGCTGGCGGCACTGATTTATTCGGTCTCCAGCATGGTCTCCATGCACCGGGTGCAGGTGGGGATCGCCCGTAATGATCTGACTGCGGCAACCGTCACCATCTCACTGCATGAGGCCATGCAGGCCCAGGAGCGGTTGGCCGGAAGATACCAGATTTTGCATCAGCGCGAGTTCCGTGAATTGTACGAACGGAACGCGGCCAAATTCCTTGAAGGGCTGGGGCAGCTCCGGCGAGTTAGCCGCGAACCGGCAGTTGATGTTCTGGCAACTGAATACGCCGGTTATGCCGGCATGGCGGAGAAGCTGTTTGCCGACCAGGTTGTCACCCCTGCAGCGATGAGGCAAGCTGCCGCTCGGGTTAATAAGGCTTTTGAGCGACTGCGAGCCGAGCAGCAGCACTCCCTGGAGCTCAAACTGAATGAGTCGGAAAAACAGGAGTCGCGAACCGTTGTCATCTCGATAGTACTTGCAATCGGCGGAGTCGCAATCGCCTTTGTGATCGCCTTTCTGATGATCTATTCCTTTGCGGCTTCCATCGGAAAGCTTCAGCGGGCAACCCACCGGATAGCAGATGGCGATTTTGATCACCAACCCGGTATCCCCCCCGGGGATGAGATCGGCACTCTCGCACAGGACTTTTCACGAATGGCGGAACGGCTGAAGCAGCTGGAGCAGGTCAGCCTCGACGCCAGCCCCCTGACACGCCTGCCTGGCAATATCGCCATCGAGCGCTCTCTGAACCGGCGTCTGAGGGAACATGCAACTTTTGTGATGTGCTACATGGACCTCGATAATTTCAAGTCCTATAATGATCGCTACGGCTATATCAAGGCCAGTGAACTGCTCAAGGAGACCGGGCGGCTGATTTATGAAGCAGTCATACGGCTGGATGACCCGGAGGCCTTTGTGGGGCACATCGGCGGAGACGATTTTGTTGCCATTGTCAGCGCAGACAAGGCCGAGGCGGCCTGCAGGGAGATCATCAGCGACTTCGACGCCATGATCCCGGTGTACTACTCGGACGAGGATCGTTCCGCCGGTGCCATTAACGGGGTCGACCGATACGGCGTGCCGCGGATATTTCCGCTTGTTTCGATCTCCATCGCGGCCCTGGACTGCCGCCCGGGAGATTACGATACGGCTGCAGAGATCGCCACTGCTGCGGCCCAAGTCAAAGATCATGTCAAGGAGTCGTCCGGCAGCAACTACATCATCGTACGAGAGGCGGGACTTCATGAAGTCTGAGCATTTTGTCTACATAGCGCTGACGGCCCTATTGACGATGAATGCCGGTTGTGCGGGAATTGAAGGGGGGAAGCCCCGTTTCCTGATGTTCTCCGAACAGGAGCGACGCCTGTCCGGGGCGCTTGATCAGCTCCTGGCGGGGAAGGAGCAGCGGGCGAAGGAACTTCTGGAAGAGGTTGCCGATGGTTCTCCTGCGGCCGGAGTGACCGACGAGGCTCTTTTTCGCCTGGCGCTGTTAAGTCTGAAGGAAGATGGCGGCAAAGGCCTTCTGCGGGCGCAGGCGATGCTGGAGCGGCTGGCAGACGAATATCCCGCCAGCCTCTGGACGAGACAGTCTGCTCCGCTCCTTTCTCATCTGGCAGAGGCCAGGATTCTGCGTAACCGGCAGCGTGAATTGAAGAGCCTGAGAGAGCAAAACCTTTCGCTTAGTCGCGATAACCGGGAATTGCGCCAGAGTCTCGAACAGTTGAAACAGCTTGATTTGGAACTTGAGCAGAGGATAAATCGCTGACCGGTTGAAATCGGGGGTTGGTAAAAGCAAGCAGGCACCTGAATTTGGCGTTATTCAGGGATGGAAATGCCGAAATGAAATGCAGAAGGGGCCCCGATTGTCGGAGCCCCTTTTGTCGTTGTACTGATGGTGCATGGGTGTATCAGCTCCGGGTAACAGCCCCCGGTTCAGTGAAGTTCGTTAACTGTGCTGAAGTTTCCTGCGTTACCACGACCTGGCGCCATGACAGGAGCTTGCGCAGGATCGAGTTGTAGCATTCCAGATGCTGTTGGTCACATTCTTGACGCCGTTGAGATGCGTTGCCGCGTTTACCGTTGTACTGCTGTAGCCGGCATGGCAGGTGGCACATGATGTGAAAGTGTGGAATGAATGGGCACCGACGTTAGGAGGAATGGCGTGACAGCTGCCACAGGTTTGCGCCGGCGGAGCGTTAGTGGCGGCGCTGGCCTGGGCCGAAGCGGCACTTTCACCTGCGCTGTTTACGGACGTGACGATGTAGTAGTACGTGGTGCCGGCGGCAAGGCCGGTCTGTACGTAGGGCCGCGCGGCATTAGTGATTTTTGCCCCGCTGGTTTTAGTGACGCCGGAAGTGGTGGCGTAATAAATGTTGTACGAGGTTGCGCCGGAAACCGCCGACCAGTTGATGCTTACCTGATTTGCGCCGCCGGTGGCTGTCAGGCCGGCCGGAGCAGCGGGGATCGTCACGACAGGAGCATTGGTGGCGGCTGATATCTGTGCCGATGCAACGCTCTGGCCCGCCGCATTTACGGCGGTTACAATATAGTAATACGTAGTCGAAGCGGCAAGCCCTGTTTGAACATAGGGACTGGCTGCCGAGGTGATTCTTGTACTGGCTGTGGTTACGCCCGACGTTGTTGCCCAGTAGATGTTATACGAGGTGGCGCCGGAAACGGCAGGCCAGGAAATGGAAACCTGATTTGCGCCACCGGTGGCGGTTACTCCGGTCGGAGCAGCTGGAACTGCTGGTGGAGCAGCATTGGTGGTTGCAGTCACCTGTGCTGAAGCGGCACTTTCTCCGACGCTGTTTGCTGCCGTAACGACGAAGTAATAGGTGGTGCCGGCGGAAAGTCCGGTCTTGACGTAGGGGCTGGAAACTCCGGCGATTTTTGTCCCGTTGGCTATGGTTACGCCGGAAGTTGCTGACCAGTACACGTTATACGAGGCTGCCCCGGACACTGCAGGCCAGGTGATGGTCGCCTGGTTGGCGCCGCCGGCGGCTGTGATACCGGCAGGAGCTGCGGGAGCTGTCGGACTAGGAACGGCGGGAAGGGTGGTGGCCGAAACCTGGGTTGATGCGGCACTTTCACCGACGCTGTTAACGGCCGTAACGATGTAGTAGTATGCGGTTCCTGCAGCCAGTCCGGTCTGTACAGCCGGGCTGGTGGCGCTGGTAATTTTGGTTCCGTTAGTCTTCGTTACACCACTGGTGGTTGCATAGTACACATTGTACGATGTGGCTGTGCTGACGGCGCCCCAGGAGAGTGTCACCTGGGTAGTGCCGCCGGTAGCGATCACTCCGGTTGGGGCGGATGGAATGGTCGGCACCGGCGGCGTTGCAGTTGTGCCTGCCGAAACCTGGGCAGAGGCAGCGCTTTCACCAGTGCTGTTTACGGCCGTAACGATGTAGTAGTAGGTAGTGCCTGCGGCCAGTCCGGTCTGGACTGAGGGGCTGGTAACCGAGGTAACCTTGGTGCCGCTGGTTTTAGTCACACCCGACGTGGTTGCATAGTAGAGATTATATGAAGTTGCATTGCTGACGGAGGTCCAGGAAAGTGTCACCTGTCCCGTGCCGCCAACAGCGGTCAGGCCGGTCGGGGCTGCTGGAGCGGATGCGGTCGGCGGCAAAGCGCCGCCATCAAAGATGCCGTTGGCGATGTCGCTGACTTTGCCGGAGAAAATTACAGCTCCGGACCTGGCATTGATAATAGACAGAATCCCGTTTGATACGGTGATTTTCACATTTTCGAACATGTCATCCATGTCGAGACGTTTGTCAATGTAGCGGGCTGTTATCGGGTTGGTGTGGTCTACACTATACTGTTTGAGGAGCGGCTCCAGTTTGGCCAGTAAAATCGAGACCGTTTTGGCGAGGTTTGTCCTTGTTCTATGGTTCCTACCGGAATCCGCATCGTCAAATGCATCTGATGAATCATCATCGGAAGCACCTGCAACAATTGCATTGGTGAGCGGGTTGATGTTGGCGGTGCCGGACCCTTCAGCAAACGAGTTCAGTTTATACTCTGTCCCGTCAGCGCTTCCGGTCGCCTGAAGTACAAAAGGCGCTTTCATGCTGGTGACATCGATGGCAAAGGTGCCGTCGCTGCCGATGACCGTCGATTTTTGCAGCGGTGGTGAGGATGAATCCTTGAGACTGACCTGGCCGGACAGCGGGGAGCCGACAGCGGCTTTGCCGCTCACGACCTCTGCCGAGACTCCTCCCGATCCTCCGCCTCCGCAACCGGCAAGCATAAGGCCAAGCGTCATGATGGAAAAAACAGTTATGGCTGCAAAAGCTTTTTTCACGAGTATTTTCATAGAATCTCCTTTTAGGGTCATGCAGCTGTTATGACATTCATTATTTGTGGTAATTCCGTTCATCCAGTTCTCCTTTGTCCTCCGGCCTCACTTAAACAGATCTGCAGCCGGTTGCTGTCTTTACGATCAAGTCCCATGGCCCATCACGGGATAGTTCGCGGTCTGTTCACGTTTGTTGATATCGGCGGTTACCGGAAATGGGCGCAAAAAAGCCGGGTCACCGAAATCTCGTGATATTTCGGCAACCCGGCTGTCTTCTGGAGACCCTATAGGCTTTCCGCCCCATCCTCGCGGATGGTTTAGTATTATCGTGTACCACCACTGATTTATACCGAGTTCCGATTCGCATACCGGCGGTATAAATGTTCGCCTTAGCAGACGCTACAGCCTGGTTGTGATGGGTCACCTCCTGTGTCGTATTTTGAACACAAAAAAGCCGGGGCTTCGTATCGTTTGTGCGATATTTCGGCGACCCGGCTGTCTCGATGAGACCCTTAGGCTTTCCGTCCTACCCTCGCGGATAGTTTAGTATTGTCGTGTATCTGTAACAGCAGTAATTGTTTATAAGTTTGGTCATGGTACATGCGCCGAAAATAAAAAACAAGCAAAAAACTTCCGGCTGTAATGAATATTCTTGTAATTTAACTAAATACAGCTACTTATGTCTGCGGTTCGCCTAGACTTTTCCCTGCAAAGCGAATGGACCGGCACTACAGCACCTGTTTGAAAACCCAGTAGCAGAGCATGCCTGCCACCACCGTCCCCGCAAGGGAACGGGTCAAACAGGCGCAGAGCAGGGTAGGTAGCGCAGCCAGCAATTCCACTTTGCCGAGGGTGAAGAGCCGTGGGTCAGATTGTGCGAAAAGGGTCGGCGCGATCAGGGCGCTCAGGATCGCTGCCGGGACCAGTTCGAGCCACTCGGCAAACCACCCCGGCAGGGTGCGGCGGGAAAGCACCACCAGCGGGAGCATGCGGGGTAGGTAGGTCACCGCTCCCATGGCCAGCGTCAGCAGCAGAAAGTCGCGGTTATTCATGATTCCCCCCACGTCTCCGCAGGGTGCGTTTCAGGATCAGTCCGGCTGTGGCCGCCACGCAGGAGGCGACGATCACATAGGCGTTGCCCGGCAGCCATAGGTAGGCCAGCACGGAACAGACCGCCGCGATCAATGCCGTAGCAGTAAAGATCGGACTGCGCAGCTGGAAGACCAGCAGGCAGATGAACATGCCGGTCAGCGCATAATCGACTCCGGCCGCTCCGGGGGGGAGCAGTTGCCCCAGATAGACGCCGACCACGCTGCTGACGACCCAGACGGCGTTGGCCGCATGGTTGAGGGTCAGAGCGCTGCGGCGGTCCCATCCTCCCTGATTGAAGCGGGTCAGGTTGACGGCAAAACTTTCGTCGGTGACGCCGTAGGCGAAAAACGTCAGAAAACGACGGGAGACACCGGGGAAATGAACCGCCAGGGCCGAACTCATCAGCAGGTGGCGCAGGTTGACCATGAAAACGGTGGAAACGATCGCCAGCGCCGAGGCGCCGCTGCCCAGCATGGCAACGGCGATGAACTGGGAACCGCCCGCAAATACCAGCAGGGACATGACGGCCATCTGCCATGGTGCCAGTCCCCCCTTTTGGGCCAGTACCCCCAGCGACAGGGCTATCGGAAAATAGCCGAGACAGATCGGCCAGGCAGCAGCCAGTCCTGCCGGCACAACTCCTCTTTTGTTTGACTCACCCGGTTCCGGCATAATCCCGCTCCAGCTTCAAAGTAAATTACTCCTGCAACTGTCTGTGCGCCAGTTCACCCAGTGTCCTGATCCCCTGCTCGATTTTATCGTCCCACTGCGCCGCGGACAGGCGGATATGATTGCCGTATTTGTTGGAAAGCGAAAAGAGCGGGCCCGGAACGATGCTGATTCCCTTCTCCAGCGCCCGGTGATACAGCAAGATGGCGTCGCTCCCCTCCGGCATCTCCACCCAGAGAATAAAGCCGCCGGCCGGGTGGGTCATGCGGGTACCGGCGGGGAAATAGCGTGCCACCGCATCGGCCATCTGCGAGATGTTGCGGGCGTGGACCTTTCGGATGCTCCTCAGGTGGTGGTCGTAGCCGCCGGTTGCCAGGAATTCGGCCAGGGCGAGTTGCGGCGGTGAGGCGGGAGCGACATTCATGATCATCTTGATCCGTTCCATCTCACCCTGGTAACGGCCGGCTATCGCCCAGCCGATCCGGTACCCTGGTGCAATGGTCTTTGAAAACGACGAACAGTAAATGACGAGGTCGGAACGGTCAAAGGATTTGGCGGCAGTTGGACGTTCGCTGCCGAAGGTCAGGTCGCCGTAGATATCATCCTCGATCAGCGGGATTTCGTGGCGAGCCAGCAAATCCACCAGTTCGCGCTTCCGTTCATCGGGCATCAGGCTCCCCAAGGGGTTGCTGAAGTTGGTTATGACCAGGCAGGCGCTGATCTTGCCCTGTTCGATGGCATAGCGCAACGCCTCGATGCTGATGCCGTCCCGGGGAGTCGACGGGATCTCCAGCGCTTTCAACCCCAGTTCGGCGATCATCTGCATGAAATTGAAATAGAACGGGGACTCGACCGCGATTGTGTCGCCGGCTCGGCAGGTGGCCCGCAGCGCCAGCAGCACCGCTTCGACACACCCAGATGTTACCAGGATATCGTCCGGACCGCTGCTGATCCCGGCCACGAGGGCACGGCGCGCGATCTGTATCCGCAAACGTTCATAGCCGGGGGGCATCTGGTACAGAACCCCCTGCTCGCCGTGCCGTCGAAGCTCGCTTGCCATGATCCGGTTAAGTTTGTCGATCGGCAGGTTCTGTGCGCTCGGTATGGCGCTCCCGAGCGGCAGCAAATCGCGGTTCATCATATTGCGCATGACCTGTTGGCAAAGGTCACTGATCGTGACCGTTGTCGGCGCGGCAAATGAGCGCGACTGCAGGTCCGGTTCCCGTATTTCCGGAACACGGCTGCGGACATAGTAGCCGGATTGCGGCCGCGCCTCGATAAGGCGCTGGTCTTCCAGCATGCTGTAGGCCTGCATGACCGTGTTGATGCTTACATCGAAGCGGCGGCTGAGCTGGCGTATGGACGGCACCCGATCGCCGGCCCGGAAGGTTCCCTGATCGATCAGACCGGAGATTTCTCCGGCTACCTGTTCATAGAGCAGCGAAACAGCAGCACAGTTTTTCTGTCCGTTTATCATTGCCATAGCATACTCTCTACTTTCCGGCTTCGGCAGGTACAGTTTCAGATCTTTTGATCGGGTACAGTTTGTATAACACGCAACTGTGTTGGTTACAAAACTGTTTTTTTGTATCTGTATTTTTGTCTTTGAGCGGTGTAGGTTGACACCATCACGAACAAAGGGGAGGACTAGACCATGGAATGCTCTCTTAGTCGGGGCGAACTTATCAGGTTGGATGGCGGGAAGGATGGTGTTATCCTGCGCTGCAGCAGCGGCACCATCTGGCTGACATGCGGTGACGGCCGGGATTACCTGCTCTCCGCCGGGAACAGCTTCGAGCTGGCCGCTCGCAAGACCGCTGTGGCCGAAGCGCTGATGGCGGCCGAATGTACCCTCGGGAAGCCTCATGTAG
This sequence comes from uncultured Geobacter sp., assembly GCA_964524835.1. Classification (GTDB taxonomy): domain Bacteria; phylum Desulfobacterota; class Desulfuromonadia; order Geobacterales; family Pseudopelobacteraceae; genus JACRCG01. Next base: position 24,071 of record CAZGEG010000034.1, on the reverse strand, counting down.
CCTGTAATTCCCTGCAGAGACCGGTTATCAGGCTCGCTGCATGCTAGGAAGAGGTCGGCATGACTGAAACATTCAAAGGAACACTCTATGCCCTGCTGGCGGTGGCCATGTTCGCCACGCTCGGCACCGGGTTCAAGATTGCGGTGACCCGCATGAGCAGCTATTCGGTTGTAGTCTGGATCGCCATCTGGGCAACAGTGACACTGTTCTGCATTCTTGTCAGTGAACGTCGCGTCGGCGCGATTGTTTCCGAATTCCGTCAGCGGCCGTTTTTCTTCCCGGTGGCGGGTGCGGTCGGCCTTGGCGTCCAGCAGTTCCTCTGCCTGAAAACGTACGATTATATCCCGGCCAGCCAGGCGGTAATCCTGCATTATACCTATCCGCTGATGATGCTGCTGCTGTCGTGGCTTCTTTTTCGCGAAAAGTCCGGCTGGTGGGCACTCTGCTGCGTGGCTCTCGGTTTTGTCGGGGTATTCGTGCTGGTTTCGGCGGGGGGCGGGCTGGGGGACGTGCGGATGTCGATCGGAATCGCGGTGGCGCTTGGTACCGCTTTCAGTTTCGCCCTGTTCTGCGTGCTGATCAAACATGCCAGTTTCAGTGTTACTCCCGGCATGTTCCTGCTGAATCTGTCCGGCATGCTGTTTCTGCTCTGCCTGCTGCCGTACTATCCGATGCAGTGGTTGATATCCGGAGCGGATATGTTGTTGATGGCCTACCTGGGCATATTTCCTACGGCGGTGGCCTTCCTCCTCTGGAACAGGGCGCTCCGGATGATACCAACCGGGCGTTCATCCAACTGCGCGCTGTTGGTGCCGATTTTGTCCCTAGTCTGTATAACGGTCGTGCTGAAAGAACGGATTGAACCCCTGCAAGCTCTCGGTATTGCGATCGTACTGGTGTCGGTGTTTCTCAATGTCAGGATCGCAGGAAGTTCGTAACCGGTACCTCACTTGCGGACCACCCCGTCACTCGCCCCGGCTTTTCACTAAAGCCGGTTATTTTCTCCACTCGTTTTTCCTTTTAATCGGCATTCGAGCCCGCGCCAAGGCGATGTTTCATTGACAGAGTGCCGTCGCATTCGTATAGTCCCGCTAGAATTCAGGCTGCACCGGCTGACGCCGAATCTCCTATGTCTGTCTGGAGTCCAGTCTTACGGATTGTTAAAGGGGCACTTCTGCATGGAAGATAACTGCTATTTGATAGGAAGGCAGCCGATACTCGACCGGTTTGAAAAGATACTCGCCTACGAACTCCTGTTCCGTTCGCAAGAATCTCCGGGATCTGCCAGCATAAAAGATGCTACACAGGCCACATCCAGGGTTGTCTTCAATGCCCTGTCCGGATTCAGAATTAAGGATATTCTCGGAACGTACCGCGGATTCATCAACGTTGACACCGAGATGCTGATGAGCGACACCATCTTGCTGCTGCCGGCCGGGGTGATCGGACTGGAGCTGCTTGGATCGGTCAAGATAACTCCCGATGTGGTCAGGCGCTGTCGTGATTTGAAGTCCCTCGGATATGTTCTGGCGCTTGATGATCACAGATACGCCGCAGAGCATGAAGAACTCTATGCTGGAATCGTGGATATCATCAAGATTGACCTCATCACGACACCGCTCGAACTGGTATACCAGCTGGTTGATCGCTTCAAACAGTATCCGGTCAAGCTGCTGGCCTCAAAGGTTGATTCACGGCACGTTTTTCTCAGATGCCGCGGCATGGGGTTCGATATGTTTCAGGGGTACTTCTTTTCACGTCCGTCAACGCTGCAGAAAAAACGGATTGAAGATTCCGCCCACACTTTTTTCAAATTGATGAAACTGCTTTCCGACGATGCCGAACTTTCTGAAATCGAGCAGACGTTCAAGCAAAGTCCGGCGCTGACCTATAAGCTGCTGCTGCTTGTCAACTCGGTTTCCGTTGTCCATCGCGAGAAGATCCGGACGGTAAGGCATGCCATTACGCTGCTTGGCCTGCAACAGCTCAAACGCTGGGTGCAGCTGGCAATCTTTGCCAACGATGACAGCCAGGGGCTCGATAATGCCCTGCTTGATATGATTTCCGTCCGTGCCGCTTTTCTTGAGGAGATGGCGCAGCTGCATCCGCGCACCAGGTCACTGCCGTACGCTGCCGAAGAGGCGTTCATGGTCGGCACCCTTTCGCTCCTTGGCGACAGTTTCGGTTTTTCCATGGACGAAATGGTCTCCGGGTTGAATCTTTCCGATGAAATACAGGGTGCTCTGGTCGGCCGTGGCGGGAATCTGGGAGAACTGCTCTGCCTGGCCGAAATGATTGAACGCCTCGAACTGGATCAGGCCGCTGAACGTCTCGAACAGGCGGGTATTTCCCTGAAAGATGTCCTCCAATGCCAGAAGAATGCCTTCAACTGGCGCGCCGCCCTGCTGTGAAGTGAGTAATCATAATTAATCAACGAAAGAAGGGGATCCCGCAATGGATCCCCTTCTTTCGTTGACCGGCGGCCAGTTCCTATTCAACCCAGTCATCATCCTCTTCGATCGGAGCGAATCCGCGACGCATCGTGTTCTCCGTGACCACCCGCGGATCCATGAAATGCAGCAGGTAGTCAGGCCCCCCGGCCTTGGTGCCGACGCCGGACATGCGTGAGCCCCCGAACGGTTGGCGGTCGACCAGGGCCCCGGTATTGTTGCGGTTGATGTACAGGTTGCCGACACGGAATTCGCGCCGTGCCCGGGCGAGGTGCTCGGGACTGCGGCTGAAGATACCGCCGGTCAGGGCGAAACGGGTGGAGTTGGCCCAGTCGATGGCTTGATCGAAATCCTTGGCGCGCATGACCGCGAGCACCGGGCCGAATATCTCCTCCTGGGCGATGCGATGTTCGGGGGTAATGCCGCCGATGATCGTCAGTGGCACCCAGTAGCCGGCTCCGTCCGGAACCGGGCTGGAGTAGAGCAGTTTCCCCTCCTGTTTTCCGACCTCGACATATTCGAGGATGCTCTTCATCGCCGCGGCATCCGACACGGCCCCCATGGTGTAGCGGGGGTCTTCCGACGGTCCCACCCGGTAGACCTTGGCCGCCTTGATCAGGCGATCCACAAATCTGTCGTAGACCGCTTCCAGCACGATCACGCGGGAACAGGCGGAACATTTTTGTCCCTGGAAACCGAAGGCCGAATAGAGTACGTGCGGCACCGCCTCGTCCAGGTCGGCATCGTCGTCGATGATGATGGCGTTTTTGCCCCCCATCTCGGAGATGATCTTCTTGACGTTGGCTTGACCTGGGTGCACCTTGGCGGCCCGGTCGATGATGCGCAGGCCGGTTTCCACCGAACCGGTGAAGGCGATCAGCGAAACATCCGGGTGATCGACCATATAATCTCCGATCACGGAGCCTTTGCCGGGGATATAGTTGAAGACACCTGCCGGCAGCCCGGCCTCACGGAATATTTCGACGAGGTTCCAGCCGATGATGCCGGTGATGTTGGACGGTTTGAAGACCACCGTATTCCCGGTTACAACCGCAGCCGCCGCCATCCCGAGGCTGATTGCCAGCGGGAAGTTCCATGGCGATATGATTGCGGCGATTCCCTTCGGTTCATAAAAGTACTGGTTGATCTCGCCCGGTGCGTTGCCGATCCGTTGCGGTTCGCCATAGCGGATCATCTCGCGGGCATAATACTCAAGGAAGTCGATCGCTTCGGTAACATCGGCATAGGCCTGGTCCCACTGCTTGCCGATTTCGAGCACCTGCCATGCGGAAAGTTCGAAGATGCGCCTGCGGGCCGCCTCCGCCCCTTTCAGAAGATACTTTGCACGGTCACTGGGTGCGGTGTCGCGCCAGGCCGGAAAGGCCTTCCTGGCGGCTGCGACGGCCATCTGGGCCTCATCCAGTCCAGCCTGGGAGATCTTCCCCAGAATCTCTTCCGGATTTGCCGGGTTGACTGTGTTGACCGTGTTGACCGTGACGAGTTCCCTGCCGTCGATATAGAGCGGGTACGTTTTGCCGAACTGTGTGCGCACCTGCGCGACGGCCTGCGGAAAGGCAGCTCGGTGGTCGGCGCGGGTGAAGTCTGCCATCGGTTCATTTGCAAAACGCGGCAGCCCTCCGGGACCGGTAACCGTTTTTCGCGGCCGTGCGGCGCGCTCGGCCCGCAGGCGTTCGGCGGTAACTGCCGGGTCTTCAAGCAGGCGTTCGATCTGGGCATCCTCGGCAAAGCTCTGCCGGAGGAAGGATTCGTTGGCGGTGTTTTCCAGCAGGCGGCGTACCAGGTACCCCATGCCGGGGACCATATCCCCGTAAGGGCAGTACAGCCGGATGCGTCCGGCAACCTTCAGGATCCCCTTTCGGACCGGTTCGGCCATGCCGTACAGTACCTGGAATTCATAGCGATCTTCGGGAACCTGCAGAGCGGCTGCGGTCTCCATCACGGCCGAAATGGTGCGGATGTTATGGGAGGCGCAGGCAAAGTGGCAGATCTGGTGGTTCTCAAGAATCACCCGCGACTGGCGTTCGAAGGCGGCATCGCTCTCGGCCTTGATCGTCCAGACCGGAATCGCCCAGCCGTTCTGCTTGGCCTTGACACCCTCGTAGTCCCAGTAGGCCCCCTTTACCAGGCGCACCGAGATCTGCGTATTCTGTTCCCCGGCCCAGGTCAGCAGGTCGCTCAGGTCCCTGTCCGTGTCCTTCAGATAGGCCTGCAGCACGATGCCGATGTGCGGGTAGTCCCGGTATTCCAGTTTCAGGCGCTTGTACAGCTCGATGATGATATCCTTGTGGCGGTACGACTCCATATCAATACAGAGAAAGCCGCCGAGTTCCACAACCTTGACAGCTATGCGGCGGAGCTGCTTCAGCATGGCCGCGACCGAACCTTCGAAATCCTGCGGATTGGCCAGGGCGAAGAGGGCGGTAGGCTTTACGGCTATATTGACCCGGGGGGCATGACCCCAGTCAAGATTCTGGTCGCCACCGGCACCCGGCAGCCCCTTCCACCCCTGCTGCTCATTTTTCAGGCTCTCCAGCACCTCCAGGTAGGTGCCGACGTACTCCTCGGCCTCTTCCTCGGTGAGAGTCGCTTCGCCGAGAACGTCCACAACTGCGGCAAAACCCTCCTTGCGCAACCTTTCAATGTTTTTGACCGCCTCCCGGGTGTTCTCGCCGACGATAAACTGGCGGGCCATTTCCTGGATATTGGCCGAGATAACTTTGTTGAGCACCGCTCCTCCAAGGGAGCCGAGCATGCCGGCCATCTTTGCCCCGGTCTGGAGAACGGGAGGCATGTCCTTTTCCTCGCCGAAATATTCACGAATGTGGTCAGTGAGGAGTTTGCCGGTGGTTAGTGACGGGAAGGCGTCAACGAAGCGGAACATCTGGATTTTGAACTGTTCGTTCTGCATGCTCCAGTCCATGACCTTGCCCATCCAGGCCCCCTTGTTGAAGAGCGACGGCTTTTCTCCGGCAACGGTGCTGAAAAACTCTCTGCCGCGAGCGATAATCTTCTGATCGAGCTCTGTGCTGTCCATGTCATTGCTCCTTGTTGAATTGTTATGTGTGACTCGGCTTGTAAATGGTTTAACCATTCGTAAAATACTGTCACCAAATTGTCAAGAAAAACTTCGGACTGCAGCGGGTACAGTTCCTGAAAGTGAAGTCGTTTCTGCCCGCGAGCATTGTGAAGCATAATATTACTGCAATATCCGTCAGATACAAGGCGACAGTATCTGATGATATTGCGCCAGGCTGCATGCTAATGACTTGTCACCATGCAGCGGCAATGATATGTTGTGGCAACCATTAGCGAAAGGACATCCAATGTTCAAACAGGTTAAGCAGAACAAGGCATATCAGGATGTGGTCGAGCAGATTCAGGAAGCCATAATGGAGGGCTCACTCAAGCCCGGCAGCCTGCTGCCGGCCGAACGGGAGTTGAAGGAACAGTTCGGCATCAGCCGGGGAACTTTGCGTGAAGCCTTGCGGGTGCTGGAGCAGAAAGGGTTGATCGAGATTCGCACCGGTGTGGCCGGAGGCTCCGTCATACGTGAGGTAAACAGTGAAAACCTCAGCGATAACCTTGGGCTGCTGATTCGCAACCGCGCGGTATCGCTGCGCGATCTGGCCGAATTCCGCGAGGGGATGGAGGGGAGTGTGGCCGCCCTGGCAGCCCAGCGGGCCACTGGGTCGGACCGGGCGCTGCTGGAAGGTCTTATGGGTGAAGCGGAAGGGTTCCTTAAAGAGGGGCGCAAAGGGTGGGATGCGTTTGTGCGCACCGACGAGGAGATCCACCTGGCACTGGCCCGCATGAGCGGCAACCAGCTCTTCATAGCCGTGCTGACGAGCGTCTATCACAACATTCACACCTATTATGAAAACTACCTGCCGTGGAACAAGGCCCTGCTGCAGGAAAATTTTGACGATCTGCGTAATATCGTGGCTGCGGTTTCGGGGCAGGACGCTGAACGTGCCCGGGAGATGGCCCTGGGGCATGTGCGGCGGTTCAATGTGTATATGGAGGAGAGAAAGGTCTAGGCCTGGTCCCTCCAGACATCCCTTCATAAGGGGCTGCCTGGATCATTTCCCTTATTTATGCCCTCTGACCGATGATCTGTCTAATCAACTGTACACACTTGTCGATGTCGATCGGCTTGGAGATATAATAATCCATGCCCTCGGCTAGACACCTATCCTCATCCTCTTTGAAAGCGTGAGCGGTCATGGCAACGATGGGGGTATGGCCGCCGCGCTCTCGCTCCCTTTCCCTGATGGCGCGAGTCGCCTCGAAGCCGTTCATATGCGGCATCTGGATATCCATCAACAGGAGGTCATAGTTCCCCTTTTCCCACATTTCGACCGCCTGCAGGCCGTCCTCGGCAAAATCAAGACTGAAGTTGGCCCACTTCAGCAACAGTCCGAGAGCCTTTCGATTATTCGGGTCGTCCTCGGTAAGCAGGAGATGCCGATTCCGTTCTTCCTCCGGAGCAGTTATCGTTTCAAGTGAAAGGGATTCGGTCGCAAGTGGGGCCTCGCTCTCTAATCCGGCCTCCTCAAGGGGGATGGTGAAGGAGAAGGTGCTTCCTACCCCTTCTTCACTCTCGAAACTGATGGTTCCCCCCATACGTTCCACAATCTCCCTGCAGATAGCAAGTCCGAGACCCGTTCCTTCGTGCAAGCGATGGTGAGAAGCGTCAACCTGGCTGAAAGAGATAAAGAGAAGTCCCTTTTTGTCATCGGGGATACCGATACCGGTGTCCGTTACGGCGAAAGTTACCTCCCGTTTTCCGTCTGGTGTAATTCTTCCGGATGTTACCCGCAGTTCGACTTTCCCGGCTTCGGTGAACTTGACAGCATTACCGATCAGGTTGAGGAGAATCTGGCGCAATCGCAAATGGTCACCGATCATCTTTTCCGGAATTTCCTCTGCCACCGAGATGGTGAAGTCAAGACCCTTGCGACGAACTTCGGAAGTAATTAAATCGAGCGCCTCGGTGATGCACTCATGAAGAGTGAACGGTTGCTCTTCAATGTGAAATTTTCCCGCCTCGAGCTTGGCCAAATCGAGAACATCGTTAAGGATGCGAAGCAGGGAACGGGCCGATTTAAGCGCTGTTTCCACGTACTCCCGCGGCGCAGGCGCGATATCTTCAATGAGAGTGATTTGCAGCATGCCGAGTATGCCGGCCATTGGTGTGCGCAGTTCATGACTCATGTTGGCAAAGAACTGGTTCCTTGCCATTGCGGTCGCCGCGAAGGACTCATTGGCCAGGCGCTGCAGCTCCGCTTCTTCTCTAGCCAGGCGCAGCGCCTCGGCAGTCTCGTTTTCCAGGCGTAACGTCTCTGTTAACTCATTTGCCCTTCGCTCCGCATCGGCTGCTTCCTTCGCTAGAATAAGCGCTTTTTCTGCCTTCTTGCGATCGGAGACGTCAATCAGGGCAACAAGGCACTCCTCTCCCGATGAGGCTGCCACTCCCTCGATCTGCACGAAAAGTCCTGATTTGTCTTCCTTCTGAAGTGTCACTTCGCATATGACTTTGGCCGGGCTCGTAAAAACCTTTTCGAGGAAGTCGGCAAAGACGGAACGGTCTTTATCAGCAACGTAAAGCCCGAAACGCCGACCAATAACCCGGGGGGGGCAATCCCTATGAGTCCCGCGCCGGCTAAGTTAACGCTGCGGATAGCTCCTGTACGGTCGAGGGTAACGTAGCCCACCGGGGCAAATTCATAGAGGTCGGTATACTTTTTAAGTGCCGCATTCTCCGCGTCTTTTGCATGGAGCAGTTCCTCAATCTGCATCTCCAGTTCGATCTGGTGTACCTGCAATTCGTGGAGAAGTCTCAGCGGGTCTTCCCCCGACCCGGAAGGGCAGGTTGTCGCGGTGCGTTCTCCAAGCCGCTTTTCAGCTTGTCTGCGCAGTTCGGCACTATCAATGTGATACTTTTTTATCTCAGCCAAGTAAGGCTCTCCTCTGTATCAATCCGGAACTGCGTGCGTCCGGCAATAAACATTGATTCAAACAGCTAATCACCTCACTGATCTATAGCAGATTTTTACTCTGTCACAGGTTCGATTTTCCGGTCAATGTATTATTTTTACTTTTTGTTGATACTGATTTCAGATCGATCTTGTCGGGGTGATATTCGAACTTGTGCACCGACATCCAAGTCTCCGCAAAATATCGAGGTCAGGCGCACCGATCAAAACGCAATCAACAGTTCAGAATTCAGAATATAGACGCATAAACGCCGTGCGGCGGTTGCCGCACGGCGTTTATGCGTCTATAAAGTACCACACGGTGTCGGCTACTCCATCGACAGCAGCGTCCGGTCATTTTCAAAAGACTTGTGGCGGATCTGGTGGAATTTCTCTATCAGTTTTTCAACAGTCAGCGACCGCTTTTCCTCCCCCTCCACATCGAAGATGATCTCCCCCTTGTCCATCATCAGCAGACGATTGCCGAACTCGATGGCATGGCTCATGTTGTGGGTGATCATCATGGAGGTGAGTTTGTATTCCCTGATGAACTTGTGCGTCAGCTCCAGCACGATCTGGGCGTTTTTGGGATCAAGCGCCGCCGTGTGCTCATCCAGCAGGATCAGTTCCGGTTTTGACAGGACCATCATCAGCAGGGTCAGTGCCTGGCGCTGGCCGCCGGAAAACATCGCCAGGTTCTCCTTCATGCGCTCCTCAAGGCCCATTTTAAGCTGGGTCAGCTCACTCCTGAAATACTCGCGCATACGGTTGTTCAGACTTCGCCTCAGCCACTTGAACCCCTTTTTGTAGGTGATCATCATGTTGTCTTCCAGACTCATGTTGGAGGCTGTGCCGAGCAGGGGGTTCTGGAAGATCCGGCCGATGTACTTTGCCCGCTTGAATTCCGGCTCGTGGGTGATGGTGCGGTCGTTCAGATAAATGGAGCCTTCGGTCGGGATGATCGTGCCGGCGATCAGGTTGAAGAGTGTGGACTTCCCGGCGCCGTTGCTGCCGATGACCGTGATGAAGTCTCCCTCCTTGACCGTCAGATTGATAGAGGTAATGGCCTGGTTCTCGTTGACCGTGCCGGGGTTGAAGACCATGGATACATTCTTGAGTGTTATCATTTGTCCACCATTGCCCTGATGGCAGCCTTTTTCAGTTTCTTGCTCTGGGTTACGATCAGCAGCACGATGATCAGGAGCCCCTTGATCAGGTTGAGGTCGTTGGGGGTCATATCGATGAGGTAACCGTAATAGCGCCCGAGGTACATGACCCCGTGAAAGAGGATCGAACCGGTGATCGCGCAGAGCGTCAGGATGCCGATACGGTTGCTCTTCATGATCAGAAACTCGCCGATCATGACCGAGGCCAGTCCGGATATGATGATCCCCTGGCCGAGGCCAACGTCGGCAAAGCCCAGGTATTGCGCCGCGAAGGCGCCGGAGATGGCCACCAGACCGTTGGACAGGCCGACACCGATGGTTTTGAGAGTCTTGGGGTTGACCCCCTGGGAGACCACCATCTGCTCGTTATTGCCCATGGCGCCCATGGTCATGCCCAGATCGGTACGGAAGAACAGATCGACCAGAACCTTGATGATGCCAACAACAATAACGAAGAAGATCAGCATGACATACTCGTCCGGCAGGATGCCGCTGAACAGTTCCGATACCTTGGAAAGGATGGTCTCCTCCTTGAGGACCGGCACATTGGCCCGGTTACCCAAGATGCGGATATTGATCGAATAGAGCATGGTCATGGTCAGGATACCGGCCAGAAGATTGGGCACCTTGAGGTGGTTGTGGATCAGCGCCGTCGTTACGCCGGCCAGGACCCCGCCGATGAATGCCACCAGCAGCGCCAACCAGATGTTCGTGCCGAGCAGAATGCATTGGACCATCAGTGCCGCTCCCAGGGGGAACGAACCGTCTACCGTCAGGTCCGGAAAATCGAGCACCCTGAAGGTGATAAACACCCCAAGGACCATAATCCCGTAAATCAGTCCTTCTACCAGAATTGCTTCTATCATAGGTGCCGCGTATCCTTTAGTACGATGGAAATTATCCAGTTGATCCGTGATTGGAAAAGAAGAACGCCAGGCAATCGGACTGATCGCCTGGCGCGTACAAAGAGGGTGAATTACTTCTTGGTCAGTTTACCGTTCTGAACAATCTTGTTGGCATTTTTGACGATATCTTTCGGGAAGGTCAGACCGAGTTTCTTTGCCACGTCCAGATTGATCAGCAGGTCAACGTCGCTGGTCTTGGTCATGAACTGGGTCGGGATCTGCTCCGGTTTCTTGCCGTTCAGGATTTCAACAACCAGTTTGCCGGTTGTCCTCCCCATCTTGTAATAATCGAAGCCCCAGGCGGCCAGGACCGGGTAGTTTTCTGCAGAACTCGGGTCGGCCGACATGATCGGCACCTTGGCCTTCATCGCCACGTCGGAAACGGCGCTCATGGCCGAGACGACCGTGTTGTCGGTGCTGATGTACAGTGCATCAACGCGTCTTATGATAGCCTGGACCGCCTGCTTCACCTCTGAGGATTTGGAAACGGTTGTTTCCACGAACTCGATGTTCAGCTCCTTGCAGACCTGCTTGACAATTCCGGCCAGAACGACCGCGTTTTCCTCGGAGCTGGTGTAGATATGGCCGAGTCGCTTGACTTTCTTGACCTTGAGCAGCAGCTCGATCTGCTGCTTTACCGGGGTCATGTCGGATACCCCGGTGACATTCTTGTCACCTTTTTTGAGTGACGTGACCAGTCCGGCCTTTACCGGGTCGGTGACGGCGGTGAACACGATCGGAATGCCCTTGAGGGTGTTCACCAGCGACTGGGAGGTGGGAGTAGCGACACCGACGGCCAGTGTGACCTTTTCCGACTGGAACTTGCTGGCGATGGAGGCGGCGGCGTTGATATCGCCGTTCGCATTCTGCAGGTCGTACTCGGCATTGATTTTTGCCGCGGCAAGTTCATCTTGCAGTCCCTTGACAACGGCATCAAGGGCGGGGTGCGAGACAATCTTGGAAACGCCGATCAGTACCTTCTTCGGGGCTTCCGCCGCGAAGGCGGTCGAGAACAGCACCATGGAAACCAGCAGAAATGGAACTGCAAGAGTCAAAATCTTTTTCATCGGATGTCTCCTATACTTTGCGTGGGATGTTCCTCTCGGAACCTGTAAGATAGCCAAGGCGCGTTTGTGCGGCCGGTAACAATATCACTGCGGACAAGCCACCGTCAACGTGATTCTGCCGTTTTACCATTACAAAACTTCGCATGAACGGCTGTTCTGCCTGGCCTCCCTCATCCCCCGCCAGGCATCATACGAATAGCAGCAGAGTCCGCTCCAGATGAACAGAAAGCTCGCCAGGTGAGCCCGGGTAAACGGCTCCTTGTAGAGCAGCACCGCCAGCAGGAAGTGGAGTGTCGGCGTGATGTACTGCAGAAAGCCGATCGTGGCAAGACGGAGGAGGCGGGCCGCCGAGGCGAAGAGCAGCAGCGGCACGGCGGTTGCGACACCGGCAAGCACCAGCAGGGTTACCGTCTGTGGTCCTTGAGATAGAAAGGCGCCGGTTCCCTGCCAGGAAACGAAAATCAGATAGCCGAGCGCCGCGGGGCCGAGCAGCAGCGTCTCCACGGTCAGGCCGGTCAGCGAATCAACCGTTACGATCTTACGGAACAGCCCGTAGGAGCCGAAGGTGAGTGCCAGTATCATCGCCACCCAAGGGAAGCGGCCGTATTGAAGCGTCAGCAGCAGAACCCCGACCGCTGCCATCAGCAGGCTGACCAACTGCAGCCGGCGCAGGCGTTCCTGAAAAAATAGAAACCCGAGCAGGACGCTGACAAAGGGGGTGATGAAATAGCCGAGGCTGGACTGGATGACCTGTGCATGCCCCACGGCAATGATAAACACCAGCCAGTTGGTGGCGATCAGCAGAGCCGATGCGATCAGCAGTGACACCGCCCGGCGGTCGCGCAGTGCGTCCCGGATGACCCCCCATCGCCCGCGCCAGACTATGATCAGCCAAAGGAACAGTACCGACCAGACGATCCGGTGACAGACAATCTGCAGGGGGGGGACACCGGCGAGAGCCTTGAAGTAGACCGGGAAAAATCCCCAGATCAGGTACGCCAGGATGCCGTATCCGAGCCCTGTCGCCGCTCCGTGCTGCAAATCTGTCTTTTTCGGCATGTCCGTCACTTCTTCGCACCCGCATCAGCATGGAGCGCCGTAGTTCCGCTTCCCGCAGAAAACCGCGTAAAGATGAACAGGCCGCCAAAGATGAAACAGGCACCGATCGTCTGGCGCAGCGTCGGATATTCACGCAGGAACACCGAAGCCCACAGGATGGCCCCCAGCGGCTCTCCCAAGACACTGACCGATACGACCGAGGCCTGGACATAGCGCAAAACCCAGTTGAAGACGGTGTGGCCGATGACGGTGCAGACGATCGCCAGCGCCAGAAAAAGAATCCAGTCGCGTGCAGGGTAGGGGGCAAAAGGGGTGCCGGTCGCGACGCTCGTGATGATCAGGGCCGCTGCACTGCTGCCGTAGGTGTAGAAGGTGTAGGCCGGCAGGGAAACGGTCCCTCTCAGCCGGCGGCCGATCAGGAGGTACCCGGAGACAAAAACTGCAGCCGACAGGGCGAGCAGGTCACCCCAGAAGGCCTCTCTGCCGATCTGGAAATCGGCCGCACCGATGATGAAACTGCCGACCAGCGCCAGCGCTCCTCCCCACAGTGCCATCCGGCTTACCCGCTCCCTGAAAAAAATCCAGGAACCGATCACGACAAAAACCGGTTGCGTGGTCACGAGGACAACCGAACTGGCAACGCTGGTGTAGCGGAGTGAGATGAACCAGGTGACGAGGTGCAGAGCCAGGCAGAGGCCGCTTGCCGCCGCCAGGCCGCGCTGTTGCCATGTCAGTGTGGTGAGCTCGCCCCTGTAGCGGTACAGGGCGTAGGGTGCCAGGATCAGGAAGGTAAACAGCAGGCGGTAGGTGGCAATCATCAGGGCCGGAGCGGTCGAGAGCCTGACAAAAAGGGCGGAGAATGAGACGGCAAAAACCCCTACCAGCACCGCCAGGTAGGGGTTTACGATCGGTTTGTTACTCACGCGGGAAGATCCACCTATTCTCCAAGATACGCTTTGCGGACTTCCGGGTTGGCGGCAAGTTCCCCGGCATCTCCCTGCAGTACAACTTCACCGGTCTCAAGGACATAGGCACGATGTGCAATCGAAAGGGCCATGTTGGCATTCTGTTCGACCAGCATGATCGTCGTGCCGCTGGCGTTGATCTCCTGGATGATCGCAAAAATCTGTGCCACCAGCATCGGCGCCAGTCCCATGGACGGTTCATCAAGCAGCAGCAGCTTGGGACGGGACATCAGGGCCCGCCCCATGGCGAGCATCTGCTGCTCCCCTCCGGAAAGCGTCTTGGCCAGCTGCTTCTTCCTTTCGAACAGCCGCGGGAAACGGGCAAAGACCTGATCGATCTCCTCAAGGACCGCCTTTGTGTCGATGCGGATGTAGGCACCCATCTCAAGATTTTCGAGAACGGACATGTTGGCAAAGACGCGCCGTCCTTCGGGAACCTGCGAGATCCCGCGTTTGACTATTTCGTGCGGCGGAATTGCGGTGATCGTCTCGCCCAGAAATGATACGGAGCCGGAAAGTGTCGGGACAATCCCGGAAATGGCGTTAAGGATGGTTGTCTTGCCGGCCCCGTTGGCACCGATCAGAGCGACGATTTCCCCCTGTTCAACCCGGCAGGAAATGCTTTTCAGCGCCTTGATGGCGCCATAGTTGACGTAAAGCTGATCAAGAGTGAGCATCGGCAGCCCCTTTTCCGAGATATGCTTCGATAACTTTAGGGTTTTGCCTGATCTCTTCCGGCAGACCTTCGGCGATCTTCTCGCCGTAATCGAGAACGGCAATCCGATCCGAAATCCCCATGACGAACTTCATGTCATGCTCGACCAGAAAAACGGTAATGCCGGTCGCCCTGATGCGCTGGACCATCGTCATAAGTTCGCTTTTTTCCTGGGGGTTCATCCCGGCGGCGGGCTCGTCGAGCAGCAGCAGGTCCGGCTTGAGTGCCAGCGCCCGCGCAATTTCAAGCCGGCGCTGCTCACCATAGGGGAGGTTGCCTGCCAGTTCAAAGGCTCGATAGGAGAGGTCTACCATCTGCAGGCAGTCTCTGGCCAGGTCGAGCAGCTCCCCCTCCTCCTTGCGTACCCAGGGGGTAAACTGCATCAGGGCACCGGCCAGATTCCATCGTCCGCGACTGTGGGCGCCGATCAGGATGTTGTCCAGCACCGTCAGGTCGGTGAACAGGCGGATGTTCTGGAAGGTGCGGCCGATACCGGCTGCTGCAATCCTGAAGGTCGGCGTGCCGCTGACGGAATTTCCCTTGAAGGAGATAGAACCGCTGGTAGGAGTGTAGATGCCGGTTATCAGGTTGAAGAGCGTGCTCTTGCCGGCGCCGTTCGGGCCGATCAGAGCCTGGATCGACCCCTCTTCCACCTTCAGGTTGACATCATTGACGGCCACGAGGCCGCCAAAGCGGATAGTTACATTATTAAGTTCAAGTATCGCCATTGCCGGGTCTCGATGTTTCAGATATTTTTTGTTCCATGATTATTTTCAGGTGCGGTTTACGTCCCAGAGCGCGGAGTACCAGTCCGGTAAAGCTTATATTCCCCATCAGGCCGTTGGGACGGAAGATCATCATGCAGACCAGCAGGCCGCCGTAGACAAGCATGCGGTAGGAGGCCATGAAGCGTAAAAACTCCGGTGCGGCCGACAGTATGGTTGCGCCGATGACGCTGCCGGTGATACTCCCCAGTCCGCCAAGGACGATCATGCTGAGAATGTCGACCGATTTGAGAAAACCGAAATCCGAGGGGTTGATGTACCCCATGAAATGGGCGTAGAGCCCGCCGCCGACACCGGCCAGAAACGCTCCGATGGCGAATGACTGAACCTTGTAGAGCGTCACGTTGATCCCCATCGCCTCGGCCGCAATCTCGTCACCCCTGACCGCCATGAGCGCCCTCCCGAAGCGGGAGTTGTGAATGAAGGTGACACAGACGATCGACAGCAGGACAACCGCCCAAACGACAACCGGCATCGGCACAACCGTGTTCGCGGCCGGTACGGTCAGGCCGAGGGCCTTGTTGGTGATGTCGAGATTCAGGAACACAACCTTGACGATCTCGGCAAATCCAAGGGTGCAGATTGCCAGGTAATCCCCCGTGAGGCGCAGGATGGGAAGTCCGATCAGCGCCGCAACGGCCGCTGTGATAAAACCGGTCAGGACCAGGTTGACACTGAACGGCATGCCGAACTTGATCGTGAGCAGGGCGCTGGTAAAGGCGCCGATGCTCATAAAGGCGGCGTGTCCCAGGGAGAGCTGCCCGGTCAGGCCGGTAATGATATTCAGGCCGAGTGCCAGTATTATGCCGATCCCGATATTGACGAGGATCTGCAGGTAGTAGGGATTTATGCTCCCCATCAGCTGTTGTAGAAAATCACCCATATGATAACTCCGGCTCCAATGTTTACACTTTCTTTTGAATTTTGCGTCCCAGCAGACCGGTCGGTTTTACCAGCAGGACCAGCACCAGGATTGCAAACGCGATTGCATCCCGATAGGACGAGAAACCGATTGCTACGCCGGCCACTTCGGTAACGCCCAGCAGCAGGCCGCCAAGCATCGCGCCCGGTATCGAGCCGATCCCCCCCAGCACCGCAGCGGCAAAGGCTTTCAAACCGGCCATCAGCCCCATATTGAAGGAAACCGCGTTGAACAGCAGCCCGACCAGTACACCGCCGGCGGCGGCCAGTGCCGAGCCGAGAGCGAACGTAAAGGATATGACCATGTTGACGTTAATCCCCATCAGGGCAGCGGTGTTGTAATCCTCCGAGGTTGCACGCATCGCCTTGCCGATCTTCGTCTTATGGACGATGAACTCAAGGGCGATCATCAGAGTTGCCGATATCGCGATAATCAGGAGCTGGAGCGTGGAAATCTCTGCGGAGCCGATGGTGATTTGTTTGACCGGGAAGACGCCTTCCGGGTATCCTTTGGCATTGGCCCCGAAGAACATCTGGGCCAGGGTCGAAAGGAAGATCGAAACACCGATTGCCGAGATGAGGGCCGACAGACGTGACGACTTGCGGAGCGGGCGGTATGCGATCCGCTCAACGAAAACACCGAGCAGGATGCAGACAACCATCGCTATCAGCATCGCAACGAAAAAATTCACCTTGAGGACAGATGTGGCGAACAGGCCGACAAATGCTCCAACCATATAGATCTCGCCGTGGGCGAAATTGATCAAGGTGATGATGCCGTAGACCATGGTATATCCCAGCGCAATCAGCGCGTAGGTGCTGCCCAGGGCGATACCGTTAATCAATTGCTGGAAAAACATGGGAACTCCTCGTTGAAGATGTAAAGCTGCGGCAGTTGTTGATGTAGCTAAGAATTCAGCACAATACGCTAATCTGCCAAAAATGACAATCCGGATGACTCGAACGATCTGGAATCAATTTTCACGTATTTTAGTGCGAGTCGTACCCAGAACGATCAATCCCGCCAGA
This sequence comes from uncultured Geobacter sp., assembly GCA_964524835.1. Taxonomy (GTDB): domain Bacteria; phylum Desulfobacterota; class Desulfuromonadia; order Geobacterales; family Pseudopelobacteraceae; genus JACRCG01. Next base: position 7,013 of record CAZGEG010000034.1, on the reverse strand, counting down.
ACCAGCGCCATGCCGAATGTCGAAGCCAGCGTAAGGCGCTCTTTGAGGACAAGTATCCCGAGAGTGGCTGCTGTCAGTGGTTCCGCCAGTGACAGGGTGACTGCATGAACAGCCGGAACAGTGCGGAGACCGCGGGCAAAGAGCAGATATGCCAGCGCGGTGGCGACCAGACCCAGATGCAGGACAACAAGCAGTCCGCCCGGTTCAGACGCCCACTGAAGGTCTGAGCGGAAAAGAAACGGTGCCAGCAGTATTCCTCCGAGAGTGAACACCACGGCTATGACGGCATCCGACGAACTTCCGGGCAGCAGCCGCTTGAGAGCGAGTGTGTATCCTGCGTATGAAGCTCCGGCTGCCAGCGCCAGCAGTACGCCTGTTGTCCGTACCTGCAGCACGCTGCCGGGTGCGGGGATAAAAAGAACCGACAGTCCGGCAATCGCCAACGCCGTCGCAATCAACCAGCGGCGGTCGGGTCGCTCTTTATGTACCAGATAGGCAAGCAGTCCTGCAAAGAGAGGCCCGCTGCCGATTGCCACCATCGTGCCGACGGCGACGCCGGTGGCCTCCACCGCCTCAAAAAACGTCAGTTGATATGCTGCAACCAGGAGCGCTGCCAGCAGCGTAACGCCCGGCTGCCTGAAACAGCTCCTGGTGATCTGGCCGCGAAACAGGGACAACAGCAGCAGTGTCCCACCGCCGACCGCCAGGCGAAGGGCGCCGATCGTAAGCGGGTGTGCACCGGGAGGCGCCAAAGCCTGCGAAGTGCCGGTCGTACCCCAGAGGATTGCCGCCATCAGGATCAGCAGTGCGCCGTACGATCCACCCCTGCTCACCGATATACCGTCTTCATGCGACATTGAACCCCTTTTACACAAACCCGCTTTCATGCAACTACGGCGCCGGCAAAGCATGTCGTTGCACTGTGTGCAAATAAGAACCGGTTCCTTGCGAACGATAATTTTGCGGCGCCTGCAAAAAAATGGTAAGACAAGATCGCGATTTGTATATAATATACGGTATTGTTGTCAATAGAAAAACTTCTGCCGTCTATGAGCAAATAACTGTACAGCTTGCCCTAAATGATATATTCAGGACAAATCCTCAATAGATTCTTGACAGTTTGAGTAGAGTCGTACATTATTCCAGTACATAATTATGCGTAAAAAAATCCCTCTACATTTCATTTCCCGGCTCCTCCTCTTGATCATGCTGACTGTTATGGTCAATAGCGTGCATGAAAGTGCTCATGCTATGCAGGATCATGTCAATGCGGCGAACTCTCAATTGTCGCTTTCGGAAATCACAACATCTCACCAAAGTCCTTGTTCTCCTCATGAACAACACAAGAATTTTGATGGTTGCGATACCTGTATCAACTGCACTTGTCATGCGCCCCTGACTGTCCAGCAGTTTAAACTCAGTTACAACCCATCTGTTCTGGATCTTCAAACGTACGACCCCTTCATGTTTTTACCCGAAGTCTATCTTTCCAAGTTTGTCCCCCCCCAAATACAAGCCTGAAACACTGCGCCGGGAGTAGTTAGTCCTTATTCATGGACAAATGTACCTTGTCTCCACGTCGTGGTGCGTACGCATCCGCTTTTCATCTCATCATTCAAAACTGAAAAAAAAGGAGGTTATTCCATTGGGAACAACTGCATTTGTACGAGGAGTTTTGCTCCTGGTGCCCGGAATCGTATCTGTTTTATCATCAACTCCGGTGTTCGCAGAGACACAAAAACTGGCACTGCCGCAGGTAGTCGAGGTTTCGTTGCAGAATAACGGCGACCTCAAATCATTTCGTGAAGAAAAAGGTATCCGTGATGCCGGTAAGGTCCGAGCGGGACTCCTGCCGAACCCAACGCTTGATTTTGAGGTAGGCACGGGCGCTCTGACCGGTAGCAGTGCCGAAAACAACCTGGCGCTGGGGGTGTCACAAGAGTTTCTCCTGGCGGGAAAGCGCCAGAAACGGCTGGCAATCGCCGGTCAGGAACTGGAGATCTACCGCTGGCAGTTGGCCGATCGTGAACGACTGCTGCGCGGAGAGGTAAAGACGGCTTTTTATGATGTCATTCTGACCGAGCAGCGGGTCGCCCTGTCGGAGCGCTCCATTGTGCTTAATCGTCAGCTCCTTGATGTGACGAAGGAGCGCCTGACGGCAGGTGATATTCCGGAACTGGACATGAACCTGGTCAAGGTGGAACTAGCACGGGGCGAAAGCGCCCGCATCGACGTCGAAAAAGCGCTCAATCAGAACCAGGCTAAACTCTTTACACTTATGGGGATTCCACTGGGCGAAGCCCCTTCGATTGTCGGAACGTTGGAAGCTGAAACCCCCATGACTAAAAACCTGGTTGATCTGAAGCAGTTGGCGCATGGAAATCGACCGGATCTGAAAGTCCTGGAGGCTGAAAAGAACAGGGGTGAATCGGACATTATCCTTGCTCGATCTGAAAGGATTCCGAACCTTACGGCGGGCCTTGCTTTGAGGCGTGACGCTACAGCTATTGAGATCGGTGGTGTGGAACACAAGGATGCGGACTATATAATAGGTTTGAAACTATCGATGCCCATTCCCCTGTTTGACAGGAATCAGGCCGGTGTTCAGGAAGCCCGCGCCAGGCGGAGCAGCACCGAAAGCCGTTTAACGGCCGCCATCAGAAACGCTGAACGTGAAGTGGAAACGGCCTACGTCGGCTTAATGAATGCCGAAAAAGTCCTTTCGCTCTACAAATCCAACATTATTCCCCAGCTAGAAGAAAACCTGAAGCTGACCCAGGAGGCCTATCGGCTTGGTGAAGTTGGCATCCTGGCTGTCATTCAGGAACAAAAGAAATTTTTCGAGGTGAGCGATGGCTACCTGACGGCTCTGCATGACCGTCAGGCAGCCCTCGTGAACCTCGAAGCAGCAGTATCAACAGAACTTACTGGAGGTGTGCAGTGAAGAATAAAGTAATCGTAATCGGACTTATCCTGGCAGTCGCCTTAGGCAGCGGTATTTACTATCTCACTTCCCAGAGTAAAAGTGGTGGCGCGAAACATGCCGAAGATAAAGAAGCCGGCCACAAGGATGAAAAGGCCGGCGCCCATGAAGAAGGCAAAGATGGCCATAAGGAAGAAAAAGAAGGCCATGAAGGGCACGACGAGGCCGGCAGTGTCAAGATGACTGTCGAGGTGCAGAAACAAAACGGTGTGGCGGTGGCGCCGGCAAAAAAACAGCGGATGGCTGGTGTGATTAGTGTCACCGGGAAGGTGGAAGCCAATGCCGACAAGATCGCCCATGTTTCACCACGCATCAGCGGCAAGATCGTTGCCGTCAGGGCTTCTCTGGGTGACAGCGTTTCTGCAGGACAGGCTCTGGCGACCCTGGACAGTGTCGAGCTGGGCGAAGCTTTGGGGCGCTATCATCAGTCAAAAACCAAGCTGGCCCTGGCCCAGTCCAACATGGATCGAATCAAGAATCTGGTAGAGAAGAAGATTGCAGCCCGCAAGGACATCCTCCAGGCGGAGACCGAGTTCAAAACCGTTCAGACCGAACTGCACACCGACGAAGAGCGTTTGTCCCTGTATGGTGTTTCCCCATCAGACATTAAGGGAGACAACCACAAAAGGCCGCTCCTGCCGGTCAAGTCCCCGATCAGCGGCATAATCACTGAGAAACATGCCATCGTCGGTGAGCTTTCCGACCCATCCAAAAGCCTCTACACCGTGGCTGATCTCTCCAACGTCTGGGTACTGGTCGATATCAACGAAAAGGACCTGTCCAAAATTCACCGGGGGCAGACGGCCATTGTCTCTGTAGGCGCCTTTGCTGATTTGAAATTGAAAGGCCGAATTACCTATATCGCCGATCTGGTGGACCAAACCACCCGCACGGTCAAGGCGCGAATTGAAGTTGCCAATCCGGGACGGAAGCTGAAGCCAGAGATGTTCGCCACGGTCGAACTGGCACTGGCAGCCGATGCGCCGCCGGTGTTGGCGGTTCCCGAAGATGCACTGCAGGACCTGGATGGTAAAAAGGTGGTCTTCGTTGCGGAAAACGAAACTGAGTTTGCGGCGCGGCCGGTTCAGTCAGGTCGTACTGCAGCTGGCATGGTCGAGATCGTTTCCGGACTGAAAGAGGGGGAGAACTACGCGATCAAGGGCTCGTTCATCCTCAAGTCGGAAGTCAAGAAGGGCGAGATGACAGACGAGCATGGCCATGGCAAATAAAACCTTACCACCCCTAACCCCTCCTGCCAGAAGTTGGCGCTTTTAAGCGAAACAGGTGGGGGACTAACAACTCCCCTCCTTGATAAGGAGTGGCAGGGGGGGTCGAATCTGGGCTCATTGAACCACAATAGCTAATAAGGGAGTTCACCACTCATGTTAGAAAAAATAATTGCATATACATTGCGGCAGAAAGGGATGGTCATATTCCTGGCGCTGCTGATTATTGCATTCGGAACGTACTCATATCTGAAGTTGCCGATTGATGCTTTTCCGGATGTAACGAACATTCAAGTTGAAGTGGTAAGTCATGCCGATGGTCTTTCGGCAATAGAGATTGAGAGGAACGTAACCTATCCGATCGAGATGTCCATGCGCGGCCTGCCGGACATCGAGCAGATGCGTTCGGTGACCAAGTTCGGCCTGTCGATTGTCACTATTGTCTTCAAGGACAATGTGGATATCTATTTTGCCCGCCAACTTGTCTTCGAGCGGCTAGCTGAAGCTCGGGAGAAGGTCCCCAAGGGGGTCGAAGTGGCCATGGGGCCGATCGGCACGGCCATGGGGGAGATCTACCAGTATACCCTCGAAGGGAAGATGCCGGATGACCCGCAACAGAAGATTGCCTACCTGACGAACCTTCGCACCATTCAGGAGTGGATAATCACCCCTCAGTTGAAGAGTGTCGCCGGCGTTAACGAGATCAACTCCTTCGGCGGGTATTTCAAGCAGTACCAGGTACTTGTCTCGCCGGAGAAACTGGTGAAATACGCCGTAACCGTGGATGACGTCTATACCGCCATCGGCAGCAACAATGAAAATGTCGGCGGCAACCTCCTCGAACGGGGTACAGATCAATACATCGTCCGCGGCGTCGGTCTGATCAAGGATGTCAGCGACATCGAAACTATCGTCCTCAAATCATCAGGCGGCACGCCGACCTATATCCGGGATGTGGCACAGGTAAAGGTCGGCGAGGCGGTCCGGATGGGCGCGGCCATGAAGGACGGCAAGGATGAATGTGTCGGCGGCATTGTCATGATGCTGCGGGGCGAGAACAGCCGCGACGTGGTGCGCCGGGTGGCGTCAAAAGTCAAGGAAATGAATGAAAACAACGTGCTCCCCGAAGGGATCAAGCTCGTTCCCTATTATGATCGCAGCGATATTGTCAAGGCGAGTGTGGGCACGGTCAACAGGGCGCTGATCGAGGGCTCCATCCTGGTGCTGATCGTGCTGTATCTGCTGCTGAACAGTTTCCGGGGGAGCTTTGTCGTCCTGATCGCCCTGCCGTTGTCGCTCCTGGGCACCTTCATCGTTATGAAGCTGGCCGGGATCACCGCCAACCTCATGTCCCTTGGTGGCCTGGCCATCTCCATCGGCATGATCATCGACACCACCATCATCCAGGTCGAAAACGTCCAGCGCCACCTGAGCGAAGAGGGGGGTAGCCATCCGAAATTGATGACGGTACTGAAAGCGGTCATGGAGGTTAGAAAGCCGAGCATCTTCGGCGAGCTGATCATCGCCCTCACCTTTATCCCCATACTTTCTCTGGAAGGGATCGAAGGAAAGATGTTCGGCCCGCTGGCCATCACCGTGGCGATCGCGCTGCTTGCCTCACTGTTCCTGTCAATATTTGTTATTCCGGTGCTCTGCATCATCTTCCTAAAACCGCACCCGGAAAAAGAGAGCTTCATCATGAAGCATGCAACCAGGCTCTATCTGCCGTTGCTCAATTATGCCATGAACACAAAGCGCGTGGTGCTGAGCGTTGCCGCAATTCTCCTGGTTGTTTCACTATTCCTGGTAACCCGGCTGGGGACGGAATTCATCCCGGTCATGGATGAAGGGTCGTTTGACATGGACGTTTCCCTGCTTCCCGGCGTTTCCCTGGCCAAGGCGATGGAAGTAAACCAGCTGGCCGCGGCAAAACTGAAACAGTTTCAAGAATTGGATACTATCGTGGGACGGACCGGGCAGACCGGGATTGCCATGGATACCAGGGGCACGGATAAAACCGGTTATGTGGGGATCTTCAAGCCGAAGAGCGAATGGAAACGGGATATCACCAAAGAAGAAGTTACCAACGAGATGCGTAAGGCTCTGGAGTCGGTGGCGGGAATTCAAGTTGGTTTCAGCCAGCCGATCCAGTGCCGCATTGATGAACTGGTAGCCGGCACGCGTGCCCAGCTGATTCTCAAGCTGTTTGGTGAAGATATCGACGTGCTCAGAGAAAAATCGGCAGAGATTGCGCGAGTTCTCTCCACTGTTCGCGGGGGCACCGATCTGGCTGCGGAAAAGGTTTCAGGGCAGCCTTACCTGACCGTCAATATTGACCGGGCGAAGATTGCCCGCTATGGCCTGAATATCAGTGATGTGCAAAAGGTCATTGAAATTGCCGTCGCAGGAAAATCGGCTTCCAAGTTTTATGAGGAGAACCGCAGTTTTGACATTACGGTGCGCCTGCCGGAAGAAAAACGGAATTCTCTGGAAGCGATCAAAAATCTGATGATCACTACCAAAACCGGGATCAATGTTCCGCTCGAACAGTTGGCCGAGGTGAAAATGATCGAAGGGCCGGCGCAGATCAGCCGCCAGGACGGAAACAGAAGAATCGGCATCGAGATGAATATCACTGGCCGGGATATCGGTGGTTTTGTTGCCGAGGCGAAACAAAAGATCAAGGAGCAGGTCAAACTGCCATCCGGTTACTATCTCACCTGGGGTGGGCAGTTCGAGAACCAGCAGCGGGCCATGAAAAAATTGATGATCATCGGACCGGTGGCTATCGGCTTGATCCTGCT
>CAZGEG010000033.1:0-38949 GCA_964524835.1 uncultured Geobacter sp. | reverse complement strand
TTTTTTCAGGCCGGCCTGCTCTGCTACTGAACTGATCAATTCTGCTTTTGTCACGTTACACCTCCAAAGTTTGATTGTTGAACACAAAGCGAGTCACTGTTTATCAGATGTTCTTAAATAGTGTCAAGTGTTTTTTCTTGCAAACATGCATATTCTGGGCGGTTGAGCATGTTTTTGCCGTTTCCGCCTGCAAAAAGTCCCGCCTTAAAAAATAAAACCGGTCTAACACACTGAATTGTATGTTGAAATCAGGCCGCTTCTTTTAACTCCTGCTCATAGACAATAATCGGCTTTTCTTTGTTATAGATGACATCTTCATTGATGACGACTTCCTGTACATTCGGCTGAGATGGGACTTCATACATTATGTCGAGCATCGAATTTTCCAGAATTGCCCGTAATCCGCGAGCACCGGTATTGCGTTTCAGAGCTTCCTTGGCTATGGCTATCAATGACCCGTCGGTGAAGCGCAGGCGCACTTTCTCGAGTTCGAAAAGTTTCTGATACTGTTTCACGAGCGAGTTCTTCGGCTCTTTCAATATCTGAACCAGTGCCTCCTCATCAAGTTCGGTCAGGGTTGCGAGCATTGGGAGACGGCCGATGAATTCAGGGATGTAGCCGTATTTCAAGAGGTCCTCTGGGGTCAGGCTCTTAAGCAGTTCACCAAGTTTCTTCTCGTCACGCTTTTTGATGTCCGCTCCGAAGCCGAGAGATTTCTTCCCTATCCGCTGCTGGATGACGGTTTCCAGGCCGGCAAACGCGCCGCCGCAGATAAAGAGGATATTTGTGGTGTCTACCTTCATGAATTCCTGCTGCGGATGCTTTCTGCCCCCTTTGGGCGGAATGCTGGCAACGGTGCCTTCAATGATCTTGAGCAGCGCCTGCTGCACCCCTTCGCCCGATACATCGCGGGTGATCGAAGGTGAATCGGACTTACGGGCGATCTTGTCAATTTCATCGATGTAGACGATGCCTTTCTGGGCGCGTTCCACATCATAATCCGCCGCCTGCAGCAGTGTGAGGATGATGTTTTCAACATCTTCACCGACATATCCGGCTTCGGTAAGGTTGGTTGCATCAGCCATTGCAAATGGAACTTTTAGAATCCGTGCCAGCGTCTGTGCGAGGAGCGTCTTGCCGGAACCGGTAGGACCCAGCAGCAGAATATTACTTTTCTGCATTTCGACATCGCCCGGCTTGCCGCCGGTTTCAATGCGCTTGTAATGATTGTAGACCGCGACGGAGAGGACTTTCTTGGCCATTTCCTGTCCGATAACATATTCATCCAGGATGTCTTTGATTTCGCGCGGTTTGGGAAGCTTCTTGAGATCCGGTCCGGTGGTCTCCTCCAGCTTCATCTCCTCCGCGATGATGTCATTACAGAGTTCGATGCATTCATCGCAGATGAAAACGGCAGGTCCGGCAATAAGCTTTTTTACGTCTTCCTGGCTCTTTCCGCAGAAAGAGCAGGTCAGGTGTTCCAGCACTGCGTCACGACGACTCATAGTGTGTCTCCAGGGCTCTGTTTGCGCGTAAAGATTGCGTCGATCAGGCCGTATTCCTTTGCATCTTCACCGGACATGAAGAAATCTCGTTCAGTGTCCGCTTCTACCTTCTCTTTTGATTGTCCGGACAGTTCGGCAAGAATGCCGTTCAGTTCGTCCTTCATCCGCAGGATTTCCTTGGCGTGGATGCTGATGTCCGATGCCTGTCCCTGGAAGCCTCCCAGTGGTTGATGAATCATGATCCGCGAATGGCTGAGGCTGAAGCGCTTTCCCTTCTCACCAGCAGTCAGCAGAATCGCTCCCATTGATGCCGCCTGCCCGACACAGATCGTAGAGACCGGTGCCTTGATATAGCGCATCGTATCGAAGATGGCCATGCCGGCGGTGACGACGCCGCCCGGCGAATTGATATACAGGTGGATATCCTTGTCGGGGTCTTCCGCCTCAAGGAACAGCAACTGGGCGATGATCAGGTTTGCAACCGTATCGTCAATCGCGCCGCCGAGAAAAATAATCCGCTCTTTCAGCAGGCGGGAATAGATGTCATAGGCCCGCTCGCCCCTTCCGCTCTGCTCTACAACCATCGGGATGTACATGGTGGTCTCCTTAGGCTGCTTTAAGCTGCTCTGCGTCTACTTCGGTGACCACTGCATGGTCAATCAGGAATGAGATGGCCTTGTCTTCCTTGATTTCCGAGATGATCGAATTTTTCGCGTTCGGGTTGGTTGAATAATATTCCTTGATGCGGATGAGCATATCCGGGTTTCCGGCGGCAATCTTCTCGTACTGCGCAGCCAGGTCCTCATCGGATACGGAAATATTCTCTTTTTCCACCAGCGCCATCAGCAGTAAACCGCCTCTGACTTTGTCTATAGCATCGTCACGGAAGCGTGCCCGGAACCCTTCCGCATCAAGACCCATCATTTCTAGCGACATCTGCTGGCTCTTGAGACGGTTCTTCAGGTTTTCGAACATGTGGTCCAGCTGCCGCTTGACCATCGATTCGGGAACATCCAGCGGATTCTTCTTGATAAGCGCCTGGATAACACGTTCTTTGAACTCGTTTTCGATCCGCTCTTTTTCATGTTTCTCATGGTACTCGACCATCTTGGCGCGCAATTCATCTATAGTGTCGTATTCACCGAACTGCTGTGCAAACTCATCATCAAGCTCGGGGAGCTCTTTGCGCTTGATTTCGCGTACGGTAACCGAAAACAACCCCTTCTTTGCGGCGGATTCAGCACTGTCGCCGCCTGCCGGAAGTTCAAGGGTAAATTCCTTGGATTCACCTGATTTCATCCCGATCAGCTGCTCCTCAAAGCCGGGGATAAGCCGGTTTGATCCGACCTCAACTTCCGCACTCTGAACGCCGCTGTTTTCCTCGGGCGAACCCTCCACCGCAATGGAATACTCGACAGACACGGTGTGGCCGTTTTCTATGACCGCTCCCTCTTCAAGCGGAATCAGCTGCGCCATGTTTTCCTGCATCCGTTTCAGTTCGCCATCGATGTTCTCCGGTTTGGAGACGTAGATCTCCTTGCTGACGACCAGGCCGGTGTGCTCGTTCAGCAGTATCTGCGGCATGACTTCGATGATGGCGCTGTATTTGAACGGCACTCCCGGTTCGAGGATGTCGCTCTCGATAGTGGGGGAATCGATCGGCTCGACCTTGTGCTCATCCAGCGCCTTGTAAAGGGTCTGCTGGTACAGGCGGCGCATGACATCATCGCGCATGGCATCGCTGTAGGTGCGCTTGATAAGCTGCATCGGTGCCTTGCCGGGACGGAATCCCTGAATCTTGGCTTTCTTCTGGATGGCGGAATACGCGTTTTCGATCTCTTCGTTAACCCGATCAGCGGGGATTTCGATAGTAATCTTTTTCTGAACCGAACTGATGTCTTCGACGTGAACCTGCATGATGGTTATCCTCTTCTATAGTGAAATGTAATGTTTGCATGCGTAAAACTTCGAAACAAACATCGGGAAATCCGGATGGTGCGAGAGAGGAGACTTGAACTCCTATACCGTGAGGTGCCAGATCCTAAGTCTGGTGCGTCTGCCAATTCCGCCACTCTCGCATCTGTCTTGAGCCATGAAACGATTGATCATGGTCATTGTTCGCGTGATAAAAAGATTTATGAATATAGGTGATTATCGTGAAGAGGTCAAGAAATTATTGGATTTCGGGCGGTATACGCCGCCTCGCTGCTATCCGCCCGCCAGCTTTACCTTGAATCCGCGGGCCTGTAATTCCGCCGACAGTGTGTCACGATGATCACCCTGGATTTCGATTATTCCGTCCTTGACGGTACCGCCGCAGCCGCACTTCTTCTTCAGCGCACCCGCCAGCTCCCTGATCCCGGGAGCTGCCAGCGGGATTCCGGATATGACGATCACTGTGCCGCCCCCCCGTCCCTTGACTTCACGCCGCAAGCGCACGAAGCCGTCACTCTTTTGGGGTGCCGGTTTGTGTGCGGGAGAGTTCTGTTTTATCCTCCCCGATTCAGTTGAATAAACAGGGATGCTGTCGGACCAGTTTGTCATTTTCCCCAGTCCCTCGCATATCTGAAATCGCGGTCTATCGTACGGTTGGAGACCTTGGCGATGACCGGGAGGCGCCGTTTGAAATGGGAATTTTGGATCTTCGAGTAGATCGAATCAATAAAATCTTCTTCAAACCCTTCGGCAACCAGCTCCTGTCTCGTCAACCGCCGGTCCACCATGCGGTACAGCAGATCATCAACCTGGCGGTACGAGAACCCCAGTTCCTCCTCATCGGTCTGCCCGGCCCAGAGATCGGCCGAAGGCTGCTTTTCGATGACCTCGGCCGGAATTCCCATCGCTCTGGAGAGTTGCCAGACCTGGCTCTTGTAAATATCGCCGATCGGGTTCAGGGCCGAAGCCATATCACCGTAAAGTGTGCCGTATCCGAGGAGCAGTTCGGTTTTGTTGCTGGTACCAAGTACCAGGGCGCGCAGCAGCGCCGAGTGATCAAAAAGAACCGTCATCCGCTCGCGGGCCATCTTGTTGCCGCGGCGCATATTGTCCGCATCGGGGTACATGTCGAAATAGGCGTCCACCATCGCTGTTATCGGGAGTACCGAAAAGTTGACACCGCACGAGTCCGCAACCAGCCGGGCATGCGCTTCGCTTTCAGGATTGCTGGTTTTGTAGGGCATACAGATCGCGTGGACGTTTTCTGGTCCCAGCGCCTCGGCGGCGATGAAAGCTACCAGCGCCGAATCGATCCCCCCCGAAAGCCCCAATACGGCCTTGCTGATGCCGACTTTACGCACCTCATCCCGTACGAAGCCGACCAGGAGTTTTCTCAGCAGTTCCGTGTTGGCATTCAACCCGGCCATCAGCGTCCCCTTTCATGTGCGATGCGGTCAAGCTCCCGCATCGTCACGAACAGATTTTCGTCACGGATCATCGGTGAAAAGATGCGCTCACGGCGAAGTGCCCCCTCATCAACGCGGGCGGTGACGAAATCCTCCTCCAGCAGTTTGCCGCGAACGATCGATTCTCCCGATGGAGCAACATATTCCGACCCTCCCCAGAAGTTGACGCCATCCTCAAAACCGACCCGGTTGCTGTAGAGGACCCGGCAGTTGAGAAACAGGGCGGTGGTCGAGACCAGTTTCTGCCAGGCAGCGGCCGACCCGAGAGAGTCGCCTTCGATGCCGCGGCTCGGGCTGCTCGACAGGCAGACCAGCATTGTTGCGCCATCCATAGCGAGGATATAGGAGGCCGACAGGTGCCACATGTCCTCGCAGATAAGTATGCCGAACCGGCCGAACTTCGTATCGAAGGCCCGGAACGAACCGCCGCGGGCCAGGTAGCGCTGCTCATCGAACAGGCCGTAGGTCGGGAGGTAGACCTTGCGGTGCAGGTGGCGTATGGCGCCGTCTTCGAGGTACAGGGCCGAGTTGAAGAAGTGGTAGTCATCGGTTTCTTCGACAAAGCCGACTGCGATGGAAATGCCCCGGGAAAGTTCGATCAGTCGCTTGATTTCGGGAGAGTCGAGCCGCAGCGCCACTTCGGGCACGAGGTCCTTCAGGAAATAACCGGACAGAGCCAGTTCGGGGAAGACAACCAGGTCGGCTCCGGCCTCCCCGGCTTTTGCGATCTCCCTTTCGATGGCTGCCAGGTTGTCGGCAATGCAGCCGAGTTTCGGTTTTATTTGAGCCAGAACGGCAGTGAAATCCATGGCGACTCCTTCTAACCCTTATAAACAGGATTGTTTCTAACGTACTCTAATAGGCCAGGTCGAAGGCGTTTTTGATGTGATCAATCGCGTGCCGGCCGTCAGTATGCAACAGAATCGCAATAACGTCAAACCGTGCGTTGGTGTCATGCAGCCGGTTTTTTGAGAGCCAGGTCAACGCCGCCTTGGAAATCTGCCGCTGCTTGAAGGCCGTCACCGCCAGTTGCGGCACTCCGTAAGAAAGTCCCCGGCGGGCTTTTACCTCAATAAAGACGAGGCTCTTGTCCCCCGGATCGCGGGCGATGAGGTCAACTTCTCCCCCCTTGCAGCGGAAGTTGCGCTCCAGGACCCGAAAGCCGCGTGCGATCAGGAAATTCGCCGCGACCTCTTCGCCCAGTTCGCCGGTTCCCTTGTTGTTGCCTGCTGGGGGGGGAGGTTCTGATTTGCCGAAGTCGAACAGCTTCACGGCTGACTTTCCAGAAAACCGCCATCGTCAAAACAGCCGTCCCCGTTCAGACCTCGAATCCGGTAATACTTGTCCAACTCCTCCTCGAATCGCACCCTGTCGAGCGGATGGATATCGATGCCGTCACCGCTGCTTCCCGGTTCGGTGAAAAACCGCTCCGGCAGATTGTCATGGGTGCGCGAAAAACCGTTGCTGCAGTTGTAAAAGCGCTCGGTCTGGACGATCCGCCGGCCGATTTCCTTGAGTCGCTGTGGCGAGTAGACGATGCCGGTGACGGCGGTCAGCAGTTCGGCGTACTCTTCCAGACTGGCGCCGAAGAAGGCGAACTTGCAGGCGACGAGCGAGTCCACGGCGGCATTGGTATCCTCGGCAATGCTTATGATACGGGCTTTTCCGGAAAAGGAAAATCGGTCCGTCGGCACCGGTTTGCGCAGGATTTCGTGAGAGATCGGATAGGCGCGGAGGTGGCACCCACCCCGGTTGCTCGTGCAGTACGCCAGCGCCATGCCGTATGCTCCGCGCGGGTCATACGCCGGCAGTTCGAGCGACTTGACGCTCATGGAGAGTTCGGGATGCCCCAGCTTTTCCGACAGACGGCGGGAGCCGAGCGAGAGCAGTTCGCCGTTCCCCCGGCGCAGGGCGATGTCCCCCAGCAGTCCGGGAATCTCGGCGGCGGTTGGAAAGGCCCCTCTGATTTCTCCCCAGGCCGAAAGGGTGGCTGCCGTCGTGATCGTGTCCATCCCGAGTTCGTTGCAGAGGTCGTTCGCTGTGACAATTGAGTGCAGCGCTTGGACATTGTTAAGTGCGCCGAAATGGGAAACTGTTTCATATTCCGGGAGAGGTTTGCCCGCTCCGGACGTTTTTTTGCACTGGATCGGACAGCCGTAGCAGCCGTCCTTCTTCGCCCCGCAGGCTTCCTTGATGGTTGGTCCGGAATAGTTGGCGGTATGTTCGAACCAGGTTTTGCGGAAGTTTTCGGTCGGGGCCATGCGGCGCTGCGCCATCAGGTCAACCAGCACCGGCGTGCCGAATTCGGCGAGGCCCAAGGGGCCGAAGATAACCGGAGAGGCCTTGAACAGCCGCATGATGTCCTTGCGGGCTTTTTCGAACAGTTCAGGATCGGCGACAGCGGTTTTTTGGTCCCCGTTCACCGTCACCGCCTTGAGATTTTTGCTCCCCATGACGGCGCCCAGACCGCCGCGCCCGACGGAGTTTCCCTCCCCCATCATGATGTTGGCAAAGAGGACGCCATTTTCACCGGCAGGACCGATAGCGGCTACGCTTCCCCGCTCCCGCAGTGCGGCAACGGTTGTCGGGATGTCACACCCCCAGAGAGGGAGAGCCGGTATGATTTCAACCGTGTCAGTCGTTACCGTCAGTACCGCCGGCCAGGGGCTTCTTCCGGTGATGAAAAGGACATCGACACCGGCCGCTTTCAGGCGCCACGCAAAGCGCCCCCCGGCGGAGCAGTCGTAGATCGTGCCGGTCAACGGCGAGCGGGAAACAACGGAGAGGCGGGCGGACGTCGGAGCCGGCGTGCCGCATAACGGCCCGACGGCAAAGATCAGCGGCATGGAGGGATCGAAAGGGTCACACTGATAGTAGTTGCGCATCAGGCGCACGCCGAGGCCGCGACCACCGAGGTATTCTTCAAGAAGCAGGGGTGAAATTTCTTCGCGGTATGAAGTGCCCGTTGTCAGGTCAACCTTGAGTATAGTGCCGTTCCATCCGTTCATGGCCGCTTACCGTAGACCCGCACTGATCGCTGCAAACAGTTCCCGGGGAGATTGTGCCAGAACATCCGCTCCGGCCAGCTCTACCCTGTTTCCGTATCCCCAGGTACAGCCGATGGTTGCAATTCCGGCCTGTTGACCTGCCTGTATATCGTTGATGCTGTCGCCAACCATCACGCACTCGGTCGGGTCAACTCCCAGTTTTTCGGCCACGTACAGCAAAGGTAGGGGGGACGGCTTTCTTTCCCGGTATGTATCCCCGCCGGTTACGTTTTTAAACAGGGTGCCAATGCCGAGCGTTTTCAGCAGGAGCACACTCAGCGCCTCATTCTTGTTTGAAATGACCGCCATCTTGATGTCACGGGCGGCGAACTCATGGAGCGCTTCCAGAATTCCGGGGAACAGCCGGCTTTTGTCGGCGATATGCAGCCTGTTGAACTCCAGGAAAAGACCTAGAGCGCGGTCCACGTCAGCTTCCGCAGCGCCCGGCAGGACCTGCTGGACCAGATGCCGCGCACCTTTGCCGACGCACAGGCATACAGCATCAGTTGTCAACGGCGGCTGGGAAAAAGCTTCCCTGATATGATTGACCGCATCGGTCAGGTCTTCCAGGGAATCGACCAGGGTGCCGTCAAGATCAAAGAGAACAGCCCGGATGATCATGCCGGCTTTTTTTTCTGGGGTGTGTCGGCTTTGGGAAGAACGATCACGGGTGTTTTAGCGGCACGGTAGAGGAGGAAGGTCTTGCCGAGTATCTGGGCGACCTCGGCCTGGCAGGCTTCGGCCAGGGTCTCAGACGCTTCGTGCTTGTCCAGCATGCAACTCTCAAGGAGCTTCACCTTGATCAGTTCGTGATGGTCAAGCGCAACATTAGTTTCGGCAATCAGAGCGCCTTCGATCTCTTTTTTGCCGATTTGGATGAGTGCTTTCAGCTTGTGGCCGAGGGCCCGCAGGTGTCGTTTCTGTTTTCCGGTCAGCATGTTTTCGTAAGCTCCTGATGGTGCAAGGTATAATCTGTTCAAAGCTATACCATACTGGACGCGCCGCTGGCAAACCACATTTCGCAATGGGCTTATCGATGCTGCCTCGATAGTCCGCTCTGCTGAAGGAGTCGCTCCAGCTCATCAGAGGTGGAAACGGCCGGATAGCAGGTGCCCGGCACGCAGAGAGAAAGCAAAAGGGTACCATGCTCGTTCCCGCTCCTGATGATCAGGTTCCTGATCGAGCTGTTGTGCAGGGCGGCGTTCAGAGCAGATGCTTCAGGGGTGCCGGTCCCACCGGTGAACGCGGCGATTGTCGGTTCCGACCCCAGGAGCGCCAGAACCTGCAGGGCCCCCAGGTGCCCAAGCGGGTTGCCCTGAATACTGTCCGTAATTTCCTCCAGGGCTTTAGGTGCAGTTTCAAGCAGCACCGGCCTGTCGTCGATCCATGCCAGCCGATATAGCAGATGGGCGGTACGAGCAAGAGCCGATGGCGTCACACCGTCGTGGTCTGATGATATACGGGCCGGCATCTGCTCGGCGTCGTGGCCGGTCAGGGTGAACTTGCCGGTGCCGGGATCGCGGAAAAGGCGCAACATCTCCTCCGCGAGCGTTCGTGCCGCATCCAGCCAACTCCGGTCAAGAGTCGCCTCAAACAGGTCCAGCAGACCGCCGGCCAGAAAGGCGTAATCCTCAAGGAAGGCGGGAACATCCGACGCCCCGTTCAGGTAGCTGCGCAGCAGCCGGCCGTCGGCGCTCCGGAGTGAAGCGAGTATGAATGAGGCGGCCCGGGAGGCGGCAGCGATGTATTTCGGCTCGTTCCAGGCAACCCCTGCAGCGGCGAGTGCCCCGATCATCAGACCGTTCCAGGAGGTGATGATCTTGTCATCCCGGAGCGGGCGGATGCGGCCTTCGCGCCGCTCCAGAAGTTTTGCGCGGCACTGTTCCAGCAGTTCGCCCGTATCTTCGGGATTCAACCCCCGCCGGCGGCAGAACTCATCCAGGGCGACCGGAGCGGTAAGAATGTTCTGTCCTTCGAAGTTCCCCTCCTCCGTCACCGCATGGTAGCGGCAGAACAGCTCCGCATCGGCGCCGAGGCAGGCGGCGATTTCACCCATGTTCCACACGTAGAATTTGCCTTCGACCCCTTCCGAATCCGCATCCAGAGCTGAACAGAAGGCGCCATCAGCGGATTGCAGCTCCCGCATCGCAAACGAGAAGATGTCATCCGTTACGGTGCGATAGAACGTATCTCCGGTGGCCAGGAACGCTTCCGTCGCCACCTGTGCCAGCATCGCCTGGTCATAGAGCATCTTCTCGAAGTGGGGCGCCAGCCAGAACTGATCGACGGAATAGCGGTGCAGCCCGCCGCCGAGCTGGTCCCAGATGCCGCCGGACCTCATCTGCCGCAGGGTATGGAGCGCCATCTCCCGTGCAGGTTGGTCACCAGCCTCCCCCTGTGCGATCAGCCAGCTCAAGTAGATCGGCATCGGGAACTTCGGGGCACCGCCGAACCCGCCGCTTTTCGGGTCGTAGAGGTTCTGCAGGGTCTGCAGCGCTGCTTCGGAAGCGGCCGCGATGTCCGGGGCTTTTTCCTTGCTCTGTCGCTTCCGCGACCCCTCCAGCGCTTCCATGATGCCCCGGCAGTTCCTCTCGATCATGTCCGGCTGCTGCCGCCAGAGCGTTGCGATACTGGCGAGCAGTTCCATCAGGCCGCCCATGCCGCCGCGTCCCCGTTTGGGGAGGTAGGTTATCGCCATGAACGGTCGCCTGTCGGGAGTCATGAAGATGTTCAGCGGCCAGCCGCCGCTCCCGGTCAGCGCCTGTGAAACGGCCATGTAAAAATCGTCGATGTCGGGGCGCTCCTCCCGGTCGACCTTGATGCAGACGAAATGGCGGTTCAGCAGCGCGGCAACTTCAATGTCTCCGAACGATTCATGGGCCATGACGTGGCACCAGTGGCAGGTGGCGTAGCCGATGGAAAGCAGGATCGGCAGGCTCTCGGTGCGGGCCCGGTCAAAGGCGGCCGGGCCCCATTCATACCACCGGACAGGATTTTCGGCATGCTGCAGCAGGTAGGGGGAGCGGGCGAAGATCAGTCGGTTGAAGCGATCGCCGCCGTCGGCGGGGAGGGTTGTTTTGTCGATCGCCATCAGCCCGGCAACGTAAGCGGCGGTGTCGATAGGGGAGGTCATCTTTTTCTCCATTTCAGGCCGGAATATACAGAACGGCTCCTGCGGAATTGACGCCAACAGTATTATATTCTCCAATACGGTAATTATGGCCGATAATTCGGCTGGTGACAATCAACTCGTATCAGCGTTGCTGATCGGTCGGCCGGATTTTGCCGTTGAAGGTGTTCTCCCATACAGAATAGAATTCCGCCGGTGGAAGCGGGCGGCCGTAGAGGTACCCTTGCGCTTGTTGGCACCCCTCCCTGATTAGAAAGCGCGCTTCTTCTTCCGTCTCGATACCTTCAGCAACAGTGTTCAGGTCAAGTGCCTTTGCCAGCGCGATGATTGCACGAACAATCGCCTCACGACCCGGCTCTGCGGTCACATCAGTGATAAAGGAACGATCTATTTTCAGTTTCTGGATCGGCAGGCGCCGCAGATAGCTGAGTGAAGAATAACCGGTGCCAAAATCATCCACGGAGAGATCCACTCCAAGAGCACGTAAATCTTCCAGTAGATCAAGCGCCTGTTTGTTCTTCATGATGGCCGATTCTGTGACTTCCAGCTCAAGCCGCAACGGGCTGAGTCCGGTTTCTGCCAGGACATGGTTGACGATGTCTACGATATTGCCATGCTCCAGCTGTTTTGCCGAAAGATTCACCGAAATGCCCGGAAGTATGAAACCACGATTTTCCCACTCCTTGACTTGTCGGCAGGCGGTTAACAGCACCCATTCGCCCAAGGTGGAAATAAAACCGATGTCTTCGGCTATCGGGATAAAGCGGTCCGGACCGACCGATCCCAGTTCCGGACTGTTCCAACGCGCCAGCGCCTCCGCCCCGACCAGCTGTCCAGTAGCGAGGTCCACTTGCGGCTGGTAGTGTACCGATAATTCGCCCCTGTCAATTGAGCGACGCAGTAATACTTCGAGGTGAACCCGCTCATGCGCATATTTGCTCATTTCGTGTGAGTAGAAGTGGTAGGAGTTCCTGCCATGAGTCTTTGCATGGTACATGGCAGTATCGGCATTCTTCACAAGAGTAATCGCATCCAGGCCGTCCGAGGGAAAGAAACTGACCCCGATGCTTGCAGAGATGATGATTTCATGTCCGGATACCATAAAGGCTTTATTGAGCAGAGTTAGAAACTTTTCCGCAATTTCTCCCGCGTAGCGTGGCACCTCAATTTCATCAAGCAGCAGGATGAATTCATCGCCGCCGATCCTTGCCAGGGTGTCGGATTCGCGCACATGTAATGACAATTCATCGGCAACTTTTTTCAGCAGTTCGTCGCCAAGATCATGTCCGAGCGTATCATTGACGTTTTTGAAGTGATCCAGGTCGATGAAGATGACCGCCACTTGCCAGCCATTTCGTTGTGCGAGTGCCAGACTTTGCTTCAGTCGGTGATTGAAAAGCAGACGATTAGGCAGATCGGTAATGAGATCGTGGTGGGCAATGTAATCCAGCCGCTCCTGCGACCGGATGATGTCGCTGATGTCGCTGAAAACACCCACATAGTGTCCGACGTTTCCTCCGGCATCCCTGACAACTCCGATGGTCAGCCGCTCGGGATAGATTTCTCCGTTTTTACGCCGGTTCCATATCTCGCCAACCCACTGGCCGTTCTGTTGCAGCGACTCCCACATCTCGGCATAGAACCGGCCATCATGTCGACCCGACTGTAATATTCGAGGAGTATGATTTTTTACATCCTCGAACTCATAGCCCGTAACCTGGATAAATGCCCTGTTTACTGCCAGTATTCTGGTTTCGGCATCGGTAATTATGACCCCTTCAACGGTATTTTCAAAGACCTTTGCAGACAAGCGCAACCCTTCTTCGGCACGTTCCCGTTCGGCTATTTCGCCCTGCAGCGTAAGGTTGAGCTCCTGCAACTCAACAGTACGATCGTTGACCCGCTGGTCCAGGAGCAGGTTATCTTCCTCGATGCGGGCAAGGGAACTCTTCAGCTGGGCTTCCTGATCCCGTATGATGAATTTTGCACGACGCACCACGAGGTAGAGCAGGCTGTAGAGAAGACTTAATACGCTGACCACGGACAGGGAGACCAACCACTGCGCACGTTTTACTTCAGCCAGAAAAGGGGTGATGTCGGAATAAAGCTCGAAAACTCCTTCTATCTGTTTGCTGTTTTCGGGTATGAAAGGGATATATGAGGACAAAAGGTCCCGCGATTCGATAATACCATCGAAGGCACTGAATTTGTTGCGATTGGTCAATTCGCTGGCAATGCTTCCCTGAGCGGCAGCCAGTAAACCGGCGTTGGTATGCTTGCTTTCGCCGATCTGCTTCGCCTCGGTTGAAAATACGGTCAAGCCTTCTGTGGTGTAGACTTTGACCTTGACAACGGCGGTGCCCTTCATAAGGGCTACAACTTCTCGGCGAAGAGTGACAATTTCCGGTGCGGAAGAATCGATCCGGCCTTTTGCAGGATCCTTTTTGAGCAACGGCGAGAAATGCGGCCAAAGTGCATTGCCGAACACTTTGGTAAGAGCAGCGTTGCGGTCTTCAGCCATTTTGGTAAGTGATTTTATGGATTGGTCACGACTAAACATGCCCAGGATTATTGCCGCGATAATAATGCAGAACAGGCTGGCAATGGAATAGTAGCGGGTCAGGTTGAACATTAGCACTTCTCCTTGGCTGTTTTGACGCTGTATCATCTGGGCGGTGTTGTCTTTCAGACGGTGTCGATTTCGCCCATCCCTAGTCCTCCAGCATCCGTGCAAAGAAATCCGCCGCCAGATCGACCGGTTCTGCCGCCACGTCTGCATCCCCGGAAGCCCCATTCAGCAGATGCTCCGGGATCTCCGCCAGGAAGCGGCTCGGTTTCTGCCCCTCCACCGCGCCGTACTTGCGGCGGGTCATGCAGCGCGAAATCGTCAGGTATTTCCTGGCCCGCGTGATGCCGACATAGCAGAGGCGGCGCTCTTCGGCCACGGACGGGTCCTCTTCGATCGAGCGCTTGTGCGGCAGCAGGTTCTCCTCCATCCCGACCAGCCAGACATGGCTGAATTCCAGCCCCTTGCTGGAGTGCAGCGACATCAACGTGACCGCATTGGTGCCGTGCTCCTTGCCGTCTTCGGACGGCTTGTCCTCATCCATCAGCGAGATCCGCTCGAGGAATGCCGACAGGGTGGCATGCGGGGTCTGAGCTTCATAGGCCGCCAGCGAGTTGACGACCTGCTCGATGTTCTCGATCCGTTTGCGAGCCTGGGGTGCATCGTTCAGGGTCCGGTACAGCTCGTCCTCGATCCGCAGCTTGTTGAAGAGGGTGTTGACCTGCGCCCCCATGTTGTGCGAGGTGAATCCGGCCATGACCTCCTTCATCATCGCGTGGAACCCCAGCACCGTTTTCCGGCACGACGGGGAAATCTCATCGATGACGGCCGCCCGCCCCAGTGTTTCAAACAGCGGTACGTCATGATTCATCGACCACTGGTTCAGCTTTATCAGCGTCGTGTCGCCGATTCCCCGGCGGGGGAAGTTGATGATGCGGAGCAGTGACGCCTCGTCGCTCGGGTTGTCGATAACCTTGAGATAGGCGATGGCGTCCTTGACCTCCTTGCGTTCGTAGAACTGCTGGCCGCCGATTACCACATAGGGGATCCGCTCCAGGCGCAATTTTTCCTCGAAGGCACGGCTCTGGGCGTTCGACCGGTACAGGATCGCCATATCCGCCCAGCGGAGATTGTGGCGGTACCGCTCCAGATCTATCTGTTCAAAAACCTTTGTCGCCTCATCCTCCTCGCTGGCAGCCACGATCAGTTCGATCTCACGCCCTTTGCCGCTGGCCGTCCAGAGCGCCTTGTCCGTCCTGACCTTGTTGTTTTTGATGACGCTGTTGGCGGCATCCAGGATTGCTCCGGTGGAACGGTAGTTCTGTTCCAGTTTGATCGTTACGCAGCCGGGATGATCCTGGGCGAAATTGAGGATGTTCTGCACCTCCGCCCCGCGCCAGCCGTAGATGGACTGGTCGTCGTCGCCGACGACGCAGATGTTGCCGTGCTTTTGGGCCAGCAGCGAAATCAGCAGGTACTGCGACGCGTTGGTGTCCTGGTATTCGTCCACCATGATGTAGCGGAAGCGCTCCTGCCAGTGGGAGAGGATAGCCGGGGTGGTCTGCAGCAGGCGCACCGAGAGCATGATGATGTCATCGAAGTCGATGGCGTTGAACCCCTTCAGCAGTTCCTGGTAGCGGGGGTAAACCGCGGCGACCGCGATCTCCAGCGGGTCGTTCCGGTCCGGGGTGAACTCTTTCGGCCCGATCAGGCGGTTTTTCAGGCCGGATATGTGCCAGAGGATCCGGTCCGGATCGATCTTTTTCGGGTCGATGTCGCGCTCGCGAACGGCCTGGCGGATGACCCCGGACTGGTCGGAGGTCGAATAGATCGAGAAATTCGGCTTGAAGCCGAGCGCCCGGATGTCGCGGCGGAGGATGCGGACGCCGAGGGAATGGAAGGTCGAAATGACGATGCCCTTGGCCAGGCTGCCCGCCATGCCGAGCACGCGCTCGTTCATCTCGCGGGCGGCCTTGTTGGTGAAGGTTACCGCCAGGATGTTTTCTGCCGGGACGCGCAGATCCTTCAGGAAATGGACGATGCGGGTGGTAATCACCTGGGTTTTGCCGGACCCGGCCCCGGCCAGGATCAGCAGGGCACCTTCGACCGTGTTGACGGCGCGTTGTTGTGGCGGGTTGAGTTTTTTCATTGGGTAGTGGTGTAGCATGAATGGGGTGTATGGTGCAAATCAGTATGCGTCTTTGCTTTATTTTAGGGCCGTTTCTGATTGAAATACGACTGAAAAAAATGTATACGTTTTCAGCTGATTAAATTGACGGAATATTTTGTGAGCATTTGCAGTTCATTGCTACTACTCAACCTGGGAGGTTTCACGCATGAAGAAAAGTAACATTGTCAGAATTCTGGCTGCATCAGCGCTGCTCACATTGAGTCTTGCGGCAACGTCGTTCGCTGCTATGGGAGACAAAGAAATTGATTTTGGTTTAGGGTTTGCTACAGAGGCTTATTCAGGCAGCGGTACCGGCCTTAATTTGTCAGTGGGTGGCGGCTACGAACTGTTGAAAATTTCGGCAATCAAGGGTGGCACGTTGCAGGTCCGTGGAGATATCGCCTATAATCGCTGGAGCGACGACGCTTTTGGAACAGATCTTACGTTTACCCGTATCCCTGTTTCCGGAGCCGCACGACTCTACGTTCCGGTCGCGAATCAGTTGCGGTTATTCGGTGAGGCCGGACTCGAGATCAGCTTTGACAGTGCCGAGGTCGCCGTTCCAACTATTTTTGGAGGCGGTAAGGTTTCGGCGGATGAAACCAACGTTGGCATGCTGTTCGGAGGCGGCCTGGAATATACTTTAGCCCCGAAAGTCTTCTTGAACGGCGCTCTGAGGATCCATGCGATAGACAGCTCATACCTAAACGGTTCGGTCGGCATCGGCTTCAAGTTCTAGATACTTTTCAGTACAGCTTTCGTTGTCCCAATACCCGCCGTCTCAGGTTATCTGATACGGCGGTTTTTTTGCTGGTAATTGGGCTCTTCAGCCATATATTTGCATACACAGGCAAACGGGGTACAATCAGGAACACAGTCACATCATCAGTAAAACTGGAGAGTGTGTGAAAACAGCCCAAGTCAAAAAGAAACAACCACCCAAAAAAACAAAACGTGAACCTGAAGTTGCCATCGCGGCAAAAACGGTCAAAACGAAAAAAATAAAGAGCGGCAAAATTCCGGATCGTACCGAGCTGCTGGACGGCCAGACTCCGGCCGCTCCGGAATTCGACCTGCACGACAGCCAGTGGTTCCTTAACCGCGAACTGACCTGGCTGTCGTTCAACCGCCGTGTGCTGCACGAGGCCGAAGACGAGCGTACGCCGCTCCTGGAGCGGCTCAAATTCATCGCCATCGTCAGCGGCAACCTGGACGAGTTCTTCATGAAACGCATCGGCGGCCTGAAACAGCAGATCGGGGCAGGGATGCGGGAATTGACGCTCGATGGCCGCACGGCGCGCCAGCAGGTGACCGAGTGCTATGCGGAAATCAGGGAGATTGAGGCGCGCAAGGAGCAGCTGTTTCACGAAGTATGTGCTTCTCTGGAAGACAAAAACATCCTGATCGAGAGTTATGCCGAGTTGACCCCCAAGGAAAAAAAGTCACTTCGAGAGTTCTACTACCTGAACATCTTTCCGCTCCTGACGCCGCAATCGATCGATCCGGCCCATCCATTTCCATTCATCTCGAACCTTTCGCTCAATCTGCTCGTGTCGCTGCGCTACCCGAAGGCCAAACAGAGTTCACTGGTGAGGATCAAGGTGCCGGTCAATGCCGGTACCCCCCGCTTTATCAAGATCGGCAAGGGGGAGCATTTTATCAAACTCGAAGAGGTCATGATGAACAACCTGGATATGCTTTTTCCGGGCATGGAAGTCGTGTCGTGCGAGCTTTTTCGGGTAACGAGGAATGCCAATACCGAAAAGGATGAAGACGAGGCCGACGATTTGATGGAAATGATCGAGTCGGAACTAAAGGAGCGTAAATTTGCCCCGATCGTGCGGCTGGAAATCGGCAGCGGCATGATCCCGCTGCATCGCGGGCGCCTTGCTGCCGAACTGGAACTGGACGAAGCGACCGACGTTTTTGAAGTCCCCGGTCTGCTGGCAATGCGCGATCTTTTCGAGTTGACGCGGCTCGACTTTCAACGGCTGCACGACCCTCCTCACCATCCGGTTGACCATCCCCAACTGCAGACGGCCCGCAATATTTTTCACGTCATACGTGACGCCGGTGCGATTCTGCTGCAGCACCCGTATGAATCATTTTCAACCTCCGTCGAGCGTTTTTTGCGCGAGGCGGCGACCGATCCCAAGGTTCGCGGCATCAAGATGACGCTCTACCGCACCTCACGCCAGAGCCGCATCATCGATGCCCTGATTCTGGCCGCAAACAACGGCAAGCAGGTTGCCGTCGTCGTCGAGCTGAAGGCCCGCTTTGACGAGGCGACCAACATCAGTCTGGCGGAGCGGATGGAGGAGGCCGGGGTGCACGTCACCTATGGTGTCGTCGGCCTGAAGACCCACTGCAAGGTCATCATGGTCGTGCGCCAGGATTTTAACGGCCTGCGGCGTTATCTGCATATCGGCACCGGCAATTATCATGCTGATACCGCCCGTCTGTACAGTGATGTCGGCCTGCTGACCTGCGATCAGATCATTGCCGAAGACGTCACCGAGCTGTTCAATTTTCTTACGACCGGTTTCATGCTCAAACGCAAGTATACAAAAATTGCCCTCGCCCCGCGGATGCTGAAAAAGGCGCTGCTGGATAAAATCGAACGTGAGATCACCCTGCAGCAGACGGTCGGCGGCGGGGCTATTCAATTCAAAATAAACGCCCTTGAAGATGGAGATGTCGTGCGGGGGCTGTACCGTGCCGCAATGGCCGGAGTCAAAATAGATTTGGTCGTTCGGGACACCTGTCGGTTGCGACCTGGAATAGCTGGGCTTTCCGAAACTATCCGGGTGGTCAGTGTCGTCGGACGATTTCTGGAGCATGCCCGGATCTACTATTTCCGCAATGGCGGCGCCGAGGAATATTTTATCGCTTCGGCTGACGCGATGAAACGGAATCTGGAGGCTCGGGTCGAGGTGCTCTGCCCGGTGGAGTCGCCTGAACTTACCAGGGAACTGCGCACGATATTCGACACGCACCTGGCTGACCAGCGCTCCGCCTGGGATATGCAGCCGGACGGCAGCTACGTCCAGCGCACCCCGGTGGACGGGCTGGGCGAAGGGAGCCACCGGCTGCTGATTGCCCGGGCCGAAAAGCGGGTCAGGGAAAGCCTCAAAAAGAAGAAGATCAAAAAGACGAGAAAATAGAACGTATGGAGGCGTGTGATGACCGCGGCCCTGTAAAACGATACAAATCGCTTTCTAATACAATAAAAAAATTGTTGCTATAGAACCGGTTTATATTTTATAGGTATCAAAACAGTAATCTGGTTGTTAACAGTAATTTACGGCAGACCGGCAGAAACTTCTGAAAGGGGGTTGGGTATGAGTAATCAAAAGTACGGTGATGTGACGGAACATTCAGAACAGGGTTTAGAGAAACGGGATTACTCCGTCGGTGAAATTCTCAAGCAGCGCGGGGTGTCCCGGCGTGACTTTCTCAAGTTCTGCTCCGCAATGACGGCGGCGATGTCGCTGCCGGCGTCTTTCGCTCCATCGGTCGCCCAGGCCCTGGATGAGGTCAAGCGCCCGACGCTGGTCTGGCTGAACTTCCAGGACTGCACCGGCGACACCGAGGCCCTGCTGCGCTCCGCCAATCCGACCGTCGGAGAGCTTGTCCTCGATATCCTTTCGGTGGACTACCATGAAACGATCATGGCTGCCGCCGGGCATCAGGCCGATGAGGCGCTGGAAAGCACCATTACCAAGTACCGGGGTAAGTACCTCTGCGTCGTTGAGGGCTCCATCTCCATGAAGGATGGCGGCGTGTACGGCTGCACGAGCGGCAAGACGCACCTGGAAATAGCGCGGCGGGTCTGCGGAGGCGCCCTGGCGACGATCGCCATCGGCACCTGCGCCGCCTACGGCGGAATTCCCGCCGCCGTGCCCAATCCGACCGGAGCCGTCGGTGTCAGGGATGCGGTGCCGGGCGCTACCGTCATCAATCTGCCCGGCTGTCCCTGCAACGCCGATAACCTGACCGCGACGGTCGTACATTATCTGGTGTTCGGCAAAATACCGGCCATGGACAGCAAAGGGCGGCCGCTGTTCGCATACGGCAAGCGCATCCATGACAACTGCGAGCGCCGGCCGCATTTCGATGCCGGACAGTACGTCGAGCACTGGGGCGATGATGCCCACCGCAAAGGCTTTTGCCTCTACAAGATGGGGTGCAAGGGGCCGGCCACGTTCCACAACTGCCCGACCCAGCGCTACAACGAAAAAACCAGCTGGCCGGTCGCTTCCGGCCACGGCTGTGCCGGTTGTTCCGAGCCGAATTTCTGGGATGCCATGGGGCCGATGTACCACCGTCTGCCGAATGTCCCCGGCTTCGGTATCGAGGCGACCGCCGACAAGATCGGTCTCGGCCTGGCGGCAGGTGCCGCTGCGGCCTTCGCCGTTCATGGCGCACTGAATGCGCTGCGCAAGGACAAAGAACCCGAAGAAACCAAGGAGGGATGACATATGGCCAGGATTGTTGTAGATCCGATTACCAGAATTGAAGGGCATCTCCGCATCGAAGCCGAGATCGAAGGAGGCTTCATAAAAGATGCCTGGAGCTCGGCTACCATGTTTCGCGGCATCGAGAAGATCCTCCGCGGCCGCGACCCCCGCGATGCCTGGTTCTGGACGCAGCGCTTCTGCGGCGTCTGCACCACCGTCCATTCGATCGCCTCCATCCGCGCCGTCGAGGATGCGCTCAAGATCAAGATTCCCCCCAATGCCCAGCTGATCCGCAACATCATCATGGGTATCCAGAACGTGCAGGATCATGTCATCCACTTCTATCACCTTCACGCGCTTGACTGGGTTGACATCACCTCCGGGCTGAAAGCCGACCCGACCAAAACGGCCGCCCTGGCGGCGTCGCTCTCGGACTGGCCGAACAACTCGGCCACCTATTTCAAGGGGATACAGGACAAGGTGAAGGCGTTTGTCGCGTCCGGCCGCCTTGGCCCCTTCGCCAACGCCTACTGGGGACATCCTGCCTACAAACTGCCTCCCGAAGCCAACTTGATGGCGACCGCCCATTATCTCGAAGCGCTGGAGTGGCAGAAGGACGTCATCAAGATCCACGCCATCCTGGGTAGCAAAAATCCTCATCCCCAGACGTTCCTGGTGGGGGGGATGTCGATTCCGATCGACCCGGATTCCCAGAACGCCCTCAATGCCGACAAGCTGATTGAGATCAAGCGGTTGCTTGAAAAAGCCCAGGACTTCGTCGAAAAAGTGTACATCCCGGACCTGCTGGCGATCGCCTCTTTCTACAAGGATTGGGCCGGCATCGGCGGCGGCGTCGGCAATTACCTGTCGTACGGAGAATTCCCCGATGCGGCCGGCAACCTCTGGTTTCCCGCCGGGGCGATCCTGAACAAGGACCTCTCCAAGGTGGTTCCGGTCGATCAGGGCAAAATTGCCGAGTACGTCGATCATTCCTGGTTTGAGAACAGCTCCGGAGCCGGAAAGGGTCTGCATCCGTTCGAAGGGGAGACCGAAGTCCGCTACACCGGGCCGAAGCCGCCGTACACGAATCTTGATACCGATGCGAAGTACTCATTCGTGAAGTCGCCGCGCTATGAGGAAAAATCGATGGAGGTGGGGCCGCTTGCTCGCATCCTGGTGGCCTACGCCTCCGGGCACAAGGAGACCAAGGCGGTCGTGGACCTGGTGCTCGGCAAGCTGGGGGTCGGCGCTCCGGCGCTCTTCTCGACGCTGGGGCGCACCGCCGCCCGCGGCATCGATTGCCTCCTGATCGCCCAGCAGACACCGAAATGGCTGGACGAGCTGATCGGCAACATCTCCAAGGGGGACTACCGCATCCACAACAGCGAGAGCTGGGACCCGGCCACTTGGCCGGCGGAAGCCAAAGGGTACGGATTCCACGAGGCGCCCCGCGGTGCACTCGGTCACTGGATCAAGATCAAGGACCAGAAGATTCTCAATTATCAGGCGGTCGTCCCCTCTACCTGGAACGCGTCGCCGCGGGATGCCAAAGGGCAGCGCGGGCCGTACGAAGCCGCCCTGGTCGGAACGCCGGTGGCGGATCAGAACAAACCGCTTGAAATCCTGCGCACGATCCATTCCTTTGACCCCTGCCTTGCCTGCGCCGTCCACGTAATGGATGTCAACGGCAACGAGGTAGTCACGGTCAAAGTGTCCTAGGGGACGGGGAGGCTGAAATGAGTGAAAACTGCAAATACAAATGCTACATCTGGGAGCTGCCGGTCCGCTGGTGCCACTGGATCAACGTGGTGTCGATCGTGGTACTGGCTGTTACCGGATTTTTCATCGGCACGCCGGTTTCATTCGGCAGTTCGGCATCGGACTTCACGATGGGGTGGATACGGTTTGTCCACTTCACCGCCGCCTACGCGTTTGCGGTCAGTGTCCTCTCCCGCATCATCTGGTCGCTGATCGGCAACAAATACGCCGGCTGGAAAGAATTCTTCCCGTTTCTGACCGCCGAGGGGCGGGTGAAAATGGTCAAAATGTTCCGCTACTATATGTTCATGGACAAGGAGGTCCCGGAGACGATCGGCCATAACCCGCTGGCGACTACGGCCTATTTCTCACTGTTTCTGCTCTATATCCTGATGATCCTGACCGGCTTTGCCCTGTACGCCGAGCATGCGCCGGGCGGCATCATGCACCGCTCGCTCGGCTTCATGTATGCCATGTTTTCCAGCCAGGGGATGCGGTTGGCTCACCACGCCAGCATGTGGTTGATTTTCGGCTTTGTCATCAACCATGTCTACAGCGCCTGGCTGATGGACATCAAGGAGCACGGCAGCGAGATATCGAGCATGTTCAGCGGCTATAAGTTTACGGTGAAAAAGGAAAAATAGAGATTATATAAGGATGAGCAGGAAACGGGGTATGCCGAATGGCGTACCCCGTTTTTTTTGGCGATACATACTTTCCGGATGGAATTTATTCTGTCACAGTTCAGCCACTATTTCCCTGATCTGCTCCAGCAGGGTCTGGATATCCGACTGGGCGGCGATCTCGCATTGCTCGTCCAGGACGGCGGCGAGGATATCTTCGGTGGTCAGGGGGTTGGCCATCACCACGCGGAAGACGGTGATGGTGGTGCCGTTGTAGCGGCCAGGGGCGAGACGGGTACGGGAAACGAAGCTCTTGCCGGCCTCGCGCTGGCGTTTTTGCATGGTTTCGATGATTTTGTCGAGCAGTTCGTTGATGCGGGCCGCCCGCACCGCCGTAGCCTGGAGCAGGGCCTTTTGCACCCAGGCCGGGATGTAGCGGTAGGTGAGGATATTGAGTTCGGGCTCGGATACCAGTTCGAATTCGGGATGGGCGTCGATGCGGCGGGCGAAGCGGCGGGCGCGTTCGATACCCTGATCGATGAGCAGCTCATACCCCTTGCGGCCGATGATGGAGAGGCCGGCGTGCACCAGCATGGCCATGCCGGGGCGCGAGCCTTCAAGAGTGCGGCTCCCCAGATCCCTCGATCCGCGGCGGATGATGTAGGCGGCGTGGTGTTCGATGGAGGAGAGGGTGGCGGGATCCTTGAACAGCACCATGCCGGCACCCATGGGCACATAGAGCTGCTTGTGGGCGTCGATGGTCACCGAGTCGGCCCGTTCGATCCCCCGCAGCAGTCCCCGGTAGGTATCGGAAAACAGGGTCGGCCCGCCCCAGGCGGCATCCACATGGAAGTGGCACCCCAGCTCGGCGGCCAGGTCGGCCAGCGCCTCCAGCGGATCGACGTTACCCGTTTCGGTAGTGCCGGCGATGCCGACCAGGCTCAAGGGACGGATCCCCTCGCCCCGCAGCCGTGCGCAGTGCTCCCGGAGCCGCTTCATGTCGATACGGTTGTTGTCGTCCGTCTCCACCGCGATGAGGTTGTCCCGTCCGATGCCCAGCAGGTCGGCGGCTTTGCCCAGGGAATAGTGTCCTCGGCGGGAGACCAGGATGGCCAGTCCCCGACAGTCCAGATGCTGCAGTGCCTTGAGCAGTCCCTCCCGCGAGATTCCCTTGAAATCGCCCGAAGGCCCGCAGAGGCGGTTGCGGGCCGCCCAGAGGGCGGTGACGTTGGCGATGGTGCCGCCGGAGCAGAAGGCGCCCAGGGAGTAGCTGCTGTTCTGGATCCACGTGCTGTAAAAATCGTCGCTGCCGCTGTAGATCAGCCGATGGACCATGGCCAGCACCTGCCGCTCCATGGGCGTAAAGGCGCGGGAGGTTTCCACCTTGACCAGGTTCTGGTTAAGGGCGGTCAGAATCCGGGAGAGAGGGAGCATGAAGTAGGGGAGGGCGGAGGTCATGTGCCCGATGAACCCGGGGGAGGCGGTGTGCACGGATTGGGAAACGAGTTTTTCCTTGAGGAATTCCGTGTAGTCCGAAACGTAGGTGGGCTCTTCCGGGATGCGGGACCGGGAAAAATCCCCCTCTATTTCGTCGATGTCGCGCTCTACGGCGACGATATGCTCCTGTAAAAAACCGGTCAGATCATCGGAAATGGCCTGATCGATACGTCCCAGAGTGGAGTCGGGGGCCTCCGGGACGGTAAAAATCCGGTAAATATTCTCCAGATTGGCTTGGGCTAGTTCTCTTGATTTGGGCATGGGAATGAAGTCACCGATTTTTCGAAGGGATGAATAATCTGGCGAAAAAGTGCTTTCGCAGGAGATGAAGCGCTGTGATTAGAAAATGGATATCCCTGTATACCGAACCGGCCCGCCTTCTGTCAAATTCAAAAAGGATGGAGCGGTTCGAGAGACCTCAAGGGGGACGGAGGAATAATAAGTCAGGCATTTATTTCGAGCACGTTGTCGGTCTGATAATTACCTCGGCTTTCGAGGACCAGGCGCAGAATAACGCCCCAGCGTTGCATCCAGTTCGTCGATCCAGCCGGCTTTGGAGTCCGGAAAGGCATCCGCGTAGGGGACGTAGGGTTTGATATCCAGAACAGGTGTGCCATCCAGGAGGTCAACACCTCGAAGGTGCAGCGTCCTGCCTTCAACCTTTACCAATTCTACAGCCGACAGGCCGATAGAATTGGGGCGATGAGGGGACCTTGTTGCCAAAACGCCCCGTTTTGGTCCTCCCCGAGGTGGCTTGACGCTGCTTTTCCATCCTTCACTCAGATGAAAGGCGAAGATCAGCCAAAGCCGGTCGAAGCCGCTCAGATCCTGAATGACTTTCTCGTCCAGCCAATCAGCGAGTTCCAGGGTGGCTATCGCAAAATCACCCGTTTCCGTGCCTTCCACCACCGTGCTTTGATGGGGAGCATCAATGCGGCGGGAATAGGGGGATCGCAGAATGCCAATGGGGCGATAGATGAAATGGGAGTCCTGGGTCATGTCAGGTGGCTTTTGTATCGATAGACTTTGGCTGGTAAAGTCCATATAAGGCCAAGGAACATGCATCTATTTTTCTCCGGTATATTTTTCATCGTTCAACATGCCATTACCCGTTTGTGATTCTTATTCCAATCATGTGCCCCGTGCAAACAACCCGGCAGAGCCTGAAAGGGACCTGAAACCGGTCTTCGCACTCGCCCCTTCCTGATTAAACCTTTTCCTGGTAATAATCAATTGCAATTCCGGAGAGTGACAGTGGGGTTCGCCCACCTCTAAAATAATTAAAAAAATGCAGGCAGCTGGGACCGGAGACCCCTCCTCCTTTCCCCACTTTCAAGGGCAGCCCCTTCAATTGATATTTAATATTAATTTTAAATTAGATGTTTTAACTGTGTTGTGCCCCGTTAATATTCCGAAAACTCCTCTGTTGGTACTCTGTTTCCCTTGAAATCTCGCCAGTTACTCTGAAATTGCGTTGACACTATTCTGCTTCGGGTGTATTTGTCAGCCTCTCAAAAAAGCAAATTCCTACCCTCCAACATCCTACTATATCCTAGAGGATCGTTCCATGAATAGCGTATCGGATAATCTCACTAATGTTTTCGCCATGGCGTGCTTTGGCGGCATCTTTGTGCTGCGACGGCCTGTCGCGAGCGGGGGGCGCGACAGCTGCTTTGCCGGCAGGAATTCGCGGTCGAAGTGGCCGGGAGGCCGGTTTCATGCGTGTCTCGCGGCTCTTTTCTTGCTGGCGCTGTCGGCACAGTCATACGCCGCAGACGCTCCACCCGGCTTGCTGGAACTGCTTCGGCAAAAAGCCATTCTTTCCGAACAGGAATATCAGCACTTGCACAGTCTGCCCGCCGCGGAGGCGAATCTGTCCAGCATTCTGCGCGACAAGGGCGTTCTCTCCGCCGCGGAGTTTGACCGGCTTGCGGCCGGTTCCGCGGCGCCGGGGCCCGTTTCTGCCGCGACGGCGCCGGCTCCTGTCGAAGGCGTGGCGCTTGAGAACCGTGCCGGCGGCTTCAAAGTCAAGCTAAGCGGGCGGGTCCATGCGGACTTTCGGAGTTATAAGGGGCCGCCGGTGGTTAATCGAACCGTCGACACAACCGAGGCACGGCGAGTGCGTCTCGGTGCGGAGTTCGAGTACGATGACTGGCTTGGTGCCGAGATCACGGGAGATTTTGCCGCGACGTCGAAAGTTGACACGGCCTACATAAACTATCGATTTGTCGATGCTGCGCAGTTGCGGATCGGCTTGTTTAAAATGCCCTTCAGCCTGGAGGAACTGACCAGTTCCAATTACATTGATTTCCAGGAACGCTCGCTGGCAAATGCCCAGGCGCCAGGCAAGGAACGGGGCATCATGATTCACGGCCGGCCGTTCAAGGGGCTGTATTACGGGCTTGCGCTGTCGAACGGCAACGGCGGCGCCGATACCGACGAAAACAACGGCAAGGACCGGATCGGGCGAGTGGCCGCCAATCTGGCCGAATGGACCGGCAACATGGATGCCGTGTTGCACTTCGGTGTTGGCGGCACCAGTGGCACTCGATCGGTAGGTGACGTCGGCTTCGAAGGTCGCAGTGAAGCTCGCGGCTTCCGCTTCTTCGACCCGGCGGCTTTCACGGGAACTTCGGTCGACATCGAACGGCGCGGCATCGAAACGGCCCTGGCATGGGGGCCATTCAAATTGCAGGGCGAGCGCGTCACCAGCCGTTTCGAAGGGATCAACGCGACCGGCGTCGCCTACAACCGAGAAATTGCGGCACACTACCTGAGCGGACACTGGCTGATTACCGGCGAAAACTATGCCGATGCCTACAAAAACGGCGCGTTCGGCAGCATCCGTCCAGAATCCGACTTCCATCCGCGCCACGTTGGGCGCGGGGCGGTAGAGCTGGGCTTGCGCTACAGCAAGCTTGACGCCTCCGACTTCACGCTGACCAATCCCGTGGGCAGCGGCGTTCTCGGGGCGGGCTTGACCAACGGCGCGGACGCCTGGACCATCGGCCTGAAGTGGATTCTGAATCGTTACGGTCGGGTGATGCTGAACTTGATCAGAACCCGCTATGACACGCCCGTTCTGATGAACGGCAGCCTGATGTCAAAGGAAAGCGCGATCACGCTGCGCGGTCAGGTGAATTTCTGAACAGGAGGGTTTCATGAAGTGTCTGTGGATCGTATCCCTGCTGATAGTCCTGATGCTTGGCTGCTTCCCTGCGGCGGCATCGACGCTGACGGTCGGCTCCATCTCGAACAGTCCGGACAAGGATATTCGACTCTTCGCCCCCCTGACCCAATACCTTGCCCGCCAACTCAAGGATGTGGGCATTGAACAGGGCAAAGTGGTCGTGGCCAAGGGGATTCCCGAGATGGCGGAGAAGATGCGGGCGCGGCAGGTGGACATTTTTTTCGACAGCCCGTATCCGACCGTCGCCGTCAGCCGACTGGCGGACAGCAAGATACTGCTGCGACGCTGGAAAAAAGGGGGGGCGGAATACACCTCGCTGTTCGTGGTTCGCGCCGACAGCGCCGTGCGTAGCATCGCCGACCTGGGTGGAAAGATGATTGCGCTGGAGGACTCGTACTCGACTTCGGGATATTTTCTGCCGAAAAGCGCGCTGCTGGACGCTCACTATTCCGTGCGCGAGTACTCTGCCAGCGACGTAAGGCTTGGACCGAAAGAGGTTGGCTACATGTTTAGCGGGGAAAAGGAAACCACCTTGCTGTGGGTGGTCAGAGGCAAGGTGGCCGCCGGGGCGGTCGGTCACCATGATCTCGAACAGTTCCGCAAATTTCAGCCCGACGCCTTGCGCGTGATTCACGAGACGCCTGCGCTACCCAGACATTTGGTCAGCCATCGCAAGGATCTTGATCCGACGCTGGTCAGACGCTTGCGTGAGGTGCTGCTGGCGATGGAAAACAGCGATGAAGGACGCAAGGTATTGGCCGCTTTCGAGAACACCACCCGCTTCGACGAGATTCCCGGCGGAGTGCAAAAGGCGCTGGCCCCTCTCCTGCGCCTGCGGCGCGAAATCGATCGCGAGACGTCGCGTCGCTGATGCTCGGATTCAGCCTCCGCCATAAGCTGTTGGCCTACAGTCTGGGCATCACTGCGCTCGCCAGCGGTGCCTTGATTGCCACGGACGTCGTACTGCAGCAGAGAGAAGCGATAGACGGTGCCGCGCAGAAGACCATTGCCGTGGCTCAAGCCATCGCCGGCAATCTGGTCAATCCGATCTACCACGAGTCAGTGTCGGATATGCGTACCCTTCTGGCTGCGGCGCGAGCGGTCCCCACCGTCATTTCCGCCCAGGCGCTGGACAAGGACGGGCTCGTCCTGGCGGACCCCGACCGGACCTTCGCCTTTCTCCAGGCCACCGGGCTCGCCCCGGACCAGGTCAGCGAAGCGCGCGACACGAAGCTCGCGGCAGTGCGGATGGGACCCGATGCAATCGATGTCATTCAGCCGGTCATGCCCGCTGACGGCGAGATCATCGGTTTCGCTTACATCAAGACCTCGCTGGCCGAGGTTCAGCAGCAGCAGGCTGAATACTTGCGCCGGGCGGCCGGTCTTACCGCCGCCCTGTTGATGCTTGCCGGAGTGTTGGCCTATTTCTTCGCGCGCAGCTTTTCCTCACCGGTCGACAAGTTGGTGGCGGCGTTGAGGGCGGTTCGTGACGGCTCCCTCGACACACGCGTGGTTGTGACACGGAATGATGAGCTGGGGCTGCTCGCCGAAAACCTGAATGATATGGTGAAGAGTCTGCAGGCGGCGACCATCGCGATCAATCTTGAAAAGGAGGCTGCTCAAGCGGCCAATCGAGCCAAAAGCGAGTTTCTGGCGACGATGAGCCACGAAATACGCACGCCGATGAACGGCGTGCTGGGCATGACCGAGCTGCTGCTCGGTACCGAGATGTCGCCCCGGCAACGGACTTATGCCGAAACCGCCCACAAATCCGGACGGCACCTGCTCGGTCTGATAAGCGACATCCTCGACTTCTCCAAAATTGAAGCCGGAAAGCTGGAGTTGGAAGCGATCCCGTTTGATTTGAGGCAACTGGTGGATGAGACGATCGAAATGTTCGGGCCACAAGCCCGTGACAAGGGAATTGTCCTATGCGCGGATTTGCCGCCGGGCGTCCCGTTGTGGCTGGACGGCGATCCGCTGCGTCTGCGCCAGGTTTTGTACAATCTGCTTTCCAACGCGATCAAGTTCACCGACTGCGGGCGCGTCTTGGTACGCGTCACAAGCGCCGACGAAGCGGATGGCAAGTGTCGCCTGCGGTTCATTGTTACGGATACGGGCCCGGGCATCACGCCGGAGATGCAAGGCAAGCTTTTTACCGCTTTTACCCAAGGCGACAGCACGACGACCCGGCGCCATGGCGGGTCCGGTTTGGGGCTGGCCATTTCGCGCCATCTGGTCGGTTTGATGGGGGGTGACCTGACGCTTGTCAGCCGCGACGGGGAGGGGAGCGAGTTCGCCTACGAAATTTTGCTGCCGCGCTCGTCCTCGCCGATCCCGGGCGGGCGGGAGGATGTGCCGCCTCGTGATCAAGAGGGTGCGGACGGTACATTCCGGTCGGCTGCCGACGAAGCTGTGGAGGGCGACACCATTGCCGGAAAATTGCTGTTGGTCGAAGACAACCCGGTCAACCAACAGGTTGCTCAGGCGATGCTGGAAAGCCTCGGGTTTTCTCCGGTGGTCGTCGGTGACGGACAACAGGCGGTAGAGGCCGTGCAACGCGAGGATTTCGATCTGGTGCTGATGGATTGCCAGATGCCGGTAATGGACGGCTTTGACGCGACCGCGGCGATCCGCATGCAGGAGCGTGGCACTACGAGGCACCTGCCGATTGTCGCCTTGACCGGAAACGCGGTCGAGGGTGATCGCCAGCAGTGTCTCGAGGCGGGAATGGATGGCTACCTCACGAAGCCGTTTACGCTGGATCAGTTGACGGGAATGCTCCGACGCTACCTCCCACCGCGCCCGGGTTGATGGCATAGTTTTGCGGCATATCTGACAAACTGAATCTTGCCTGGAATCCCCGCAGTCACTTTTGACCAGACTCCATCGCAGAACTCCTCGTATTCCATGTAGCTGCGCGGTAACCCATCCGCCCCGAACATTTTCGGACTCTCCATGAGGTGATAGCGGAGGCGAGACCACTGGTTTAATTGAATGGTTTGAAGGACGTGTGAAGCTGCTAATGCCCCACGCCCCCGCCTTCGGCGTGTGTCGGGCGCTTCAACAGGAACAGCAGCGGAATGATGACCAGGAAGGCCAGGCCGATGATGAAGAAGATGCGGTTGAAAGCCAGCGCGCCCGCCTGGCGGCGCACGGCGCCGTACATCATGCCGAGCGCGGTCGTGTCGGCCTGCGAGACTGCAATCCCCTTGGAGACCAGGGTCTGCTTCAGCCCCTCGAAGCGCATCTGCCAGATCGGGTTGTACGGGTTGATGTTGGCCACGAGAGAGGTCTGGTAAAACTGCTGGTACCGCGTCAACATGGTGGCTGCCATGGCGATGCCGACGCTGCCGCCGATGTTGCGCAGCAGGCTGAACATGCCGGTGGCATTGCCCATTTCTTCCCGGGAGATCGAGGCCAGCGTCACGGTGGTAAGCGGCACAAAGATCATCGCCAGCCCGAACCCCAGGACGATGCGGGGCCAGGTATAGTTCCAGAACGCCCCCTGCAGGTTGAGCCCCTGCATGATGAACATGGAGGCTGCCCCGAGCAGCAGCCCGAAGAATACGATTTTCCGGCCGTCCCGCTTGGCCAGCGCCGCCCCGATCAGCGGCATCGTGATGAGCGTCGCGACTCCGCCGGGGGCCATGACCATCCCGGCGTCGGTGGCGGAGTATCCCATCAGGGTCTGCAGGAACAGCGGTATCAGCATGATGGAGCTGTAGAGAGCAAAGCCGACCACGAACATGATCAGGTTGCCGGCCGAAAACGATAAATTTTTGAACAGGCGCAGGTTGATGATCGGGTGCTCGTGGGTCAGTTCGACCCAGATCAGCGCTATCAGGGAAAGTACGGTGATGATGCTGAAGCCGATGATGAAGGACGAGTTGAACCAATCCTCCTGCTGCCCCTTGTCCAGCACGACCTGCAGCGATCCCATGCCGGCAACGAGCAGGAACAGCCCCCAGTAATCGACCCTGAACGCCTCTGTTTTCCTTCGCAGATAATCGGGGTCATATATGAAGAAGGCGCACATGATCATGGCGATGATGCCGATCGGCAGGTTGATGTAGAAGATCCAGCGCCAGCTCATGTTGTCGGTGATCCATCCACCCAGTGCCGGTCCGACGATCGGGCCGAACATGGCGCCCACCCCGAAGATGGCCATGGCCATGCCGCGCTGGTTGGGCGGAAAGGTCTCCATCAGGATCGCCTGGCTGATCGGGATCAGGGCGCCGCCGGCGGCACCCTGCAGAATCCGGAAAAATACCAGCGCCGCCAGGTTGGGCGCTGCGCCGCAGAGAAGCGATGCCAGCGTGAAAAGGACGATGCAGGTCATCAGGAAGCGTTTGCGGCCGAACACGCGGGACAGCCAACCGGTCATCGGCAGTACGACGGCGTTGGCAACGAGGTAGGAGGTCAAAACCCAGGTGACCTCATCCGTCCCGGCATTGAGGCTTCCCTGCATGTGCGGCAGGGCCACATTGGCGACCGAGGTGTCGATGATCTCCATGATGGCCGGCAGCATGACGGTAATCGTGATCAGCCATTTATTGATGTTTTTGTCTTCGGATGATGTCATGAAAATCTTTCTAAAACTATCACGCGGAGACGCGGGGAACGCGGAGTTAAGCCAGAATCAGAAGCACAAAGTTACTCGGGCTAAACCGGAAATAGTATGTTGTGACTTTCTCCGCGTTTTCGCGTCTCCGCGTGAGTCTAAGTATCAACACTATTTAAAGGGATTCAATTCCTTCATTACGTCGCCGCTGGACCTGCCGGTCAGTACGACCGGAACCACGCTCATGCCGACGCGCAGCAGCCGTTCCGGGTCGGAATTTGTGTCGATGCTGATCTTGACCGGCACCCGCTGGATGACCTTGACGTAGTTGCCGGTGGCATTTTCGGGCGGGAGCAGGGAAAATGCGGCTCCGGTACCGGCCATGATGCTGTCTACCGTGCCGCCAAATGTTTTGCCGGGGTAGGCGTCGACGGCAAACTCGACTTTCTGCCCCGGTTTCAGCCAGGTGATCTGGCGTTCCTTGTAGTTGGCGGTGATCCAGGCCTCCTGCAGCGGTACAAGGGCCATCAGCGGCTGTCCGGCCTGGATGTTGACGCCGGCTTCGATCGATTTCCGGGTGATGTAACCGTCCCGGGGGGCATGGATTTTTGTGTACGACAGCTGCAGCTCGGCCTCGTCAAGCTGGGCTTTGCGCTGCAGGATCTTGGCCCTGCTGCCGGTCTTTATTGCGAGCCCCGCTTCGGCCTGAAAGCGTTTGAACGTCTCCTCGGCCTCTTTCAGCTGAGCTTCACCCACCCGTTTCGCGGTCGTCAGACGATCCAGCTGCTCCTTTGACATGACATCGCGGTTGTAGAGCTTTTCAGCACGGTTCAGGTCCAGTACCGCCTGGTCGAAGCGGGCCCTGGCCGACTGCAGTGCCGCACGGGCCCCCTCGGCCTTCATCTGCTCGCCCCCGGTTTCATTCTCGGCCATGCCGACCCCGGCAGCGGCTTTTGCAATCTGGAGCTGGTAATCCTGCCGGTCAATTTCCAGCAGCAGGTCGCCCCGCCTGACAAACTGGTTGTCGGCCACCAGCACCCGCGCCACCGTTCCGGAAATTTTCGATGAAACCGGGACGATGCGGGCTTCGATAAAGGCGTTATCGGTTTCGATGTTGCTCCTGGCGGAGATGAGCCATTTCAGGCCGAACCATCCACCTATGACGATGACGGCCAGCAGGATCAGCAGCGCTCTGGTTCTTTTGCCCCCTCCCTGCTTTGAATACGGCGCCGGCTCAACCGGGCCGGGCCCGGATAGTGTCTGCTCTCCAGTTATTGGTGCTGTGCTGTCTACTGCCATATATCCTCCGGTATTTCTTGTTATTACAGTTCCCCGAGCGCGTGCTGCAGGCGGGCTGCGGCGGTCCGGCTGTCATAGAGCGCCCTGTAGTAGTCGGTCTTGGCCTGGGTTGCCAGCGTCTGGGCATCAAGCACCTCCGAAGCGATCCCGACTCGCTCCTGGTAGCGCTCCTTGTTGATCCGGAGGTTTTCTTCGCTCCCCCTGATTGCCGCTTCTGCCACTTTTATCCGTTCTCTTGCCACGGCTGCATCGTTGCGTGCGGTCCTGATTTCCAGCAAGGCGCGCTGCTCCGACAGTCGGAGGGCATCCAGCTGCTTCGAGCGCTCCTTGACCGCCCGCTCCCGCGCCGCCTGGGACGCATACCCGTCAAACAGGTTGACGCGGATTCCGAGCGTTGCCGAGAAGATGGCCTGCTCGCGTACCTTGTCGTTCTGGACATAGTCGGCAGCCAGGCGGGTATAGATTTCGGGTACATAATTCTCCCGGTTTCCCAACACCTCGAACTCGCGCGCCTCTAACATCTGCTTCTGGGCCTTGATGTCATGGCGGTTAACCGGAGCGGCAGTTGATGCGGTTGCATCGTGGTTCGAGCCGATCGGGGCGGGGGCTTCATCGAGTTCACCCCGGAAGCCGGGGTCGTCCCCGGTGAGAAAATTGAGGAGCAGCCAGCCGTTTTCGCGGGTATTTGTCATTGCCAGCCGTTTTTGCACGGCGGAGGCAAGGCGCACGTCCGCCTGCAGAACGTCGTTGCGGGTAACGACACCCTCCTCGAACAGGACCTGCGCCACGCGGCGGTGTTCAGTAATCTGGGCGACCTCCTCGGTCGCCGCCTGGACCAGTCTGCCTGCTTCGAGAATCCTGAAATAGGCTTCGATTACCTGCAGCGAGACATCGCCCTTGCTGGACAGATACCCTTCTGTTGCCGCTTCCGTATAGGCGACTGCCTGGCGCACCCGGGCATTGCGCCGGCCGAAATCGTAGAGCGTGTAGCTGGCCGCAACCCCGGCAAAGGCGAAGTCCTGCTCCTGGGTCTCTGCGGTTTGCCCTCCTATCTTTACCGCCTGCGGTTCCAGCTGCATCGTGTATCCGGCATGGGCATCAAGACGTGGGTATGAGGCAACCGATGCGAGGCGGCTCCCCTCCACGGCAATTCGGCTGTCCCATGAGGCGCTTTTCAATGCCGGGTTGTTGTCGTGTGCCTTTTTCAGGCACTCCTGCAGGGAGAGCGGCGCGCCCCAGGAGGCGGTCGCCACACCAAGGAGCATGGCTGCTGCAAGGCTAGCATGAAGGAATTTCATAGACCCTCCGTTCTCCGCGTAAAATATTCAGCATCCGTCTGAACTCTGTGACTTCTGCATCGCTGAGCCCAGTGGTAATGCGCTTGATCGATCGCTCGGCACATGCCGACAGGGTGTTCTCCATCGCCTTGCCCTGCTCCGTGAGAAATATCAGGTGCGCCCGGCGATCCTGCGGGTGCTGACGCCGTTCAAGCAGGCCGTTTCGCTCCAGCCGGTCGATGAGCCCGCCGATCGTGGAGCGGTCGATCTGCCCTTTCTCGGACAGCTCGACCTGGGTCAAGCCGTCCTGCTGCCAGAGAAACGAGAGCAGGCCAAACTGCGGCGGGGTAAGGTCATACGGCTCGATCTCTTCACGCATGATGGCCCACGCCCGTTGGTACGCCTTTGCAAGCAGAAATCCGATGCTGTTTTCGATGTCGTACATGCCGTTGTGTCCTTCGTAAACAGAGATATTGTAATTATGCAGATAATATGCATGCTGTCAATGTGTAAAAAGAGTTTAAAGCGTTTACAAGAGCAGCCGGTTTGCTTATTATGTCCCGCCATGAATGAACAGCAACAGTTTCAGATCCGACCGATGACCGAGACTGATCTTGATGCCGTTTCGGCAATAGAGATGGCGTCATATGCAACCCCCTGGAATCTTGAACATTTCCGGAGCGAATTGGCGGCCCGCTATTCTTGGCCGCTCGTGGCCGTTGAAGAGGGGAATGTAGTCGGATATCTCTGCCTGATGTCGCTGTTTGAAGAGGCGCAGATCCTGAACATTGCGGTGAGTCCGGGCAAGCGGGGTAGAGGGATCGCACGGATGCTGCTTGAGCATGCTTTCAGGCTGGCGCTCGAAAGGGGGGCAGAAGTAATCGCATTGGAAGTACGTTCCTCCAATACAGCTGCCATTGCGCTCTACGAGCAGTTCGGCTTCACCCGCACCGGCATCCGTGCCGGCTATTACGAATCAGTCGAAGATGCAGTTTTGATGGAAAAATCACTAAAGGAGAACCAGTAAATGCAGTTTACCGCAATGATTCTTTCCAATGTGGAGGTTTCGCCCGGCTATTGGCGGATGCGCATGACCGCTCCTCCAGAATGCGGGTCGGCACGTCCCGGCCAGTTTATGATGGTGCGGGTCAATGGCGCCATCGACCCGCTGCTGCGCCGGCCGTTCGGCATTTTCGATGTCGGCACCCATGTCCCGGCCCAAAGCGGCGCGAACTCTCAGCCCTATCTGGAAATGCTCTATCGTGTGGTGGGGAAGGGTACCGCCATGCTGTCAACGCTGCACGGTTCCGACCTGATCGATGTCCTCGGGCCGCTCGGCAAAGGGTTTGACCTGGGGGCGGTGGAAGAAGAAAAGCTGATCGTCGGCGGCGGGGTGGGATTGGCGCCGCTCTACCTGCTGGCAAAAGAGCTGGCAGCCACCTCAAAGGTGCGTCTTTTTGCCGGTGGCCGGACCAGGGATGATATTCTCTGCATCACTGAATTCGAACGGCTCGGCGTCGAATGTTACACCGCCACTGAGGATGGCTCTCTGGGCGAGTGCGGCCTGGTGACCGAGGCGCTGACACGGCGCCTGGATGAACTGCGGGGAAAAGCAACAATCTACGCCTGCGGCCCGCACGGCATGCTGAACGCCGTTGCCCGGATCGCGGAGCGTCGAAACATCACCTGCCAGGTTTCGCTGGAAGGGTACATGGCGTGCGGCGTCGGTGCCTGTCTCGGCTGCGTCGCCCCGGGGCACTCCCATTCAGCGGAGACTCCCGATTTCCGCTGTGTCTGCACCGAAGGTCCGGTGTTCGATTCGGGCGAACTGAAGTGGGGGGAATGACCATGAAATCAGCCATGAAACCTGACATGACCGTCAATCTGGCCGGAATGAAGCTCCGGAACCCGGTAATGACCGCCTCCGGAACCTTCGGCTACGGTGAGGAGTTTGCCGAATACGTCGATATGGAATCGATCGGCGCCTTTGTCACCAAGGGACTTTCTCTGAAAGCCCGGGCCGGCAACCCGACGCCGCGCATCGTCGAGACGCCGGGCGGGATGCTGAACGCCATCGGCCTGCAAAATGTCGGCATCGATGCCTTTATCGCCAAAAAAGTTCCGTACTTTCGCTCCGTGGGCACCCCGGCCATCGCCAATTTTTTCGGCAATACCGTCGATGAATACGCCGAAATGGCCCGCCGCCTGGATGAAATTCCCGAAGTGGCTGCTCTGGAAGTGAACATTTCCTGCCCGAATGTCAAGCAGGGGGGAATCGTCTTCGGCACCGACCCGGAGTGTGCCGCTTCGGTCGTTTCGGCCTGCCGCGCCGCGACGAAAAAGCCGCTGATCGTCAAGCTCTCCCCCAACGTGACCGATGTGGTCGTCATGGCCCGGGCGTGCGAGGATGCCGGCGCCGATGCGCTGTCGCTGATCAATACCCTGACCGGCATGGCCATCGACCTGAACAGGCGTCGCCCGGTGCTGGCCAATGTCACCGGCGGTTTTTCCGGTCCCGCCATCAAGCCGATCGCCCTGCGTATGGTCTGGCAGGTGGCGAAGGCGGTTAAAGTGCCGATAATCGGCATCGGCGGCATCATGAACGCGGTCGATGCGCTCGAATTCATGCTGGCCGGGGCGACTGCGGTCCAGGTCGGCACCGCCAGCTTCATCAACCCGGGTGCGGCTCAAAAAATCGCCGAGGATATGGAAGCGTGGCTGATTGCCAACGGTGTCGCCGACATCAAGAGCCTGATCGGCGCGCTGGAAACCTGAGGAGATGCCGGAAATCTGGTTGGCATTTTCGGCCGGCCTTGTCGGCAGCGGACACTGCCTCGGCATGTGCGGCGGCATCGTCACCGCACTGGCCCTGTCGCAGCGCAATTCCGCCGCGGCGGTTCGCTTCCTCTACAATCTTCTCTACCATGCCGGGCGGATAGGCACCTACGCCACTCTCGGGCTCCTGGCCGGCCTGGCCGCCCGGGCGGGGATGGTTGACCAGTTGAGCTCCCTTGTCAGGTGGCTGTTTCTGGGAGCCAACCTTTTTGTCGTTGCAATCGGGATTTT
The DNA here is from genome assembly GCA_964524835.1 of uncultured Geobacter sp. Classification (GTDB taxonomy): domain Bacteria; phylum Desulfobacterota; class Desulfuromonadia; order Geobacterales; family Pseudopelobacteraceae; genus JACRCG01. The sequence continues at coordinate 1,396 of CAZGEG010000033.1, read as the reverse complement.
TACCGCCCTGGGCGTGCGCAGCCTCGGCATTTCGGCCCTTGACGGTTCGGGATGGGGCTTTCTGAAGGGGCCGCTCTCGCGTCTGAGGGAGAGCGGGTCTGTTCTGGCTGCACTTCCGACCGGTCTTCTGATGGGGCTGCTGCCGTGCGGGCTGGTGTACGGTGTCCTGATTTCCGCCGCCACCTCCGGTTCCGCCCTGAAGGGGGGGGGGATGATGCTGGCTTTCGGCTGCGGCACGCTGCCGGTGCTGCTGGCATACGGGCAGGTCGCCTCAACGCTGTCCGCCCTGGGGCGTGGCGTCTTCCAGCGCTGTCTGGGGGGAATCGTTGCCCTGCTCGGGATGCTGGGGGTGTGGAAGGCGCTGGCTGCATTGGGTTACTTATAACGCAGGTGTTTGCCGGAGTTTGTGAAAAACCGGGCGAGCAAAGCAGCACTCAATGAGATCACTTCTAAAAGTGCCCACAGAGTCATATGACCCCATTGTACGCCCTTCCAAAATTGCTATCGTACTGTAACCCCGATTATTATGGGTCGTGATCCATAACAACCTTGCAGCACTAGCTGAACATCTTTCTCTAAGGAAAAAGCTGCAAGTAGAGTAGCTTCATGAATTTTATTGTCTGGAGTGCCCGGAACAGTTACATACCCGTCAGTCAAAGTAGCGCAACCGGCTGAATTAAACGGTGCAGTAGTTTGTACTCTTACTTGATCAGCACTCCATCCTGATCCATAGAGTGTTACCTTGCCCCAATCTGTCAAACTTACCGCATAACAATTCGAAGCACCCAATAAACATATTCCTACCAAAACAGCTGCACATGTTCTAACACTCATTGAAAAACCTCCTTGTAGTTTTTTGCGTGAGAATACTCCCGCTGTATTCAAATTTCATTTAGGTGCACACCCGGCTCTGCCGGGTGACCCCCAGAGTTTGACATTCCCTGGAATAGCAAGCTCTTAAAATGCGTTATGTTATTAATCGTCTCACCACTGGAGTTAGTTGAGATATGAAGTGGAGCGCTTGATTGCCTTGACGACCGCCTTCATTTCGTTGTCGCGTTCTCCGACAATGCGAGCCGCCGGTCTGCTCCTTTTGTAGAGCGGTTTACGCATCAGTCCGCAGCAGAGGGCAAATGCATGTTGAAGATCTGTCTATTCTCGGTCGGCAAGTGATTCTCTCTATCTAAAAAAAAGCAAGTGCCGTAAACCATCTGCCTTGGCTGCATGGCCGCTTCACCAGGCGTTTAGCCGAGTAGTTGAAGTGGAATACCAGCATTACAACAAACTCTGAAGCCAGCTGCTTTCTTGAACTTGATGACGAGGTGCCCTACCGGATCGACCGGGCAATCCTATAGGCTCTTGCTTAATTCAATAACAACATCAAAATCGGCGTTAT
>CAZGEG010000032.1:0-42284 GCA_964524835.1 uncultured Geobacter sp. | reverse complement strand
AACCCGCGACTTCGACCTTGGCAAGGTCGCACTCTACCACTGAGTTATTCCCGCTTGCGAGGCTTCGTTATATAGCAAATCAGAATAGCGGTGTCAATGATTTTTCGCACGCATGGCGTTTTTCAGTCAGAGCTTGTTCGTCGTGGCGGTGGCAGCAATGCCCGGTAAACCGACACCAGCTGCCGTGATCTGGCATCCCAGGAATGCTCCCTGATCGCCCTCTCTCTGAGTTGGCCTGACAGCGCAATCATACGTTCCTTGTTCTGCAACGTCGAAATAATTGCATCTGCAAGCAAAGCGGCATTTCCATGCTCAACATATATCCCGTCATCGCCAAGGATCTCCCGGTTTACCCGGTTATCGAACACCACCGTCGGCAGTCCACAGGCCATATAGTTGAACAGCTTGCCATTGGCCTCGGTCTGCGCCAGCTTTGGCGAGACCGCAAGATCACCGGCACTAAGGAAGAACGGCGCGCGATCGTAATCCACCCGTCCGGTGAACGTGATTATATTGTCAATACCCATCTCCGCCGCCTTCCGCAGGTATTCCTTGTCGGGAAAACCCATCAGCAGAAACCGTACGTCCGGGGCTTCGGTTTTGACAAGAGAGATCGCGTCCAACAACAGGTCAACACCCTGATAGCGGTTAAACAGGCCGAGATAGACAACCAGCTTCACCTCATCCGGAATTCCAAGCTCACGACGCGCTTCGCTTCGAGAACCGGGCCGGAACATCCCGGTATCGACGCCGTCAATCAGATTGGTTACCTTCTCAACTGCGATCCCCCACTCGTGCACCAGCTCCTGCCCCCCCTGGTCGGAACTGGTGATGATACGGTCGGCCCGGCGATCAATAAAGCGCTCAAGCCCTTTGAACAGCTTCAGCAGAAGTGATGATTCGCGAAGAAACCCGTGGTTGAGGGACTCGCCGCTCAAACTGCCCTGGTAATCGAACAACAGGGGGCGCCGGAGCAAGCGACTAAGAACCGAGCCGATCAAGGCTCCTTCGTGCAGGTGGGCGTGAATCAGGTGGGGGCGGAATGTACGGGCTTCAGCAAGTGCTTTCCATAACAGGAGGGCATCAAGGTACGGCTTATGCCATGAGGGTCCGGCGTCAAGCTTGTCGTACCACGGAACGGCGGGCGTTCGCACCACCCTGACCCCCGGCATATCCCGGCCGAGGTGATACGTCACGATGCAGACCTCATGCCCCAGTTTCGTCAGCGCCCGTGCTTCTTCATAGATCCTGACATGACACCCCCTGTCGGAGAAGTAGGGGGTCGGGGCGATCATGAGTACGCGAAGAGCGTCTTCAGTCAAGGTTTATCCTGTCTTTAACGGCATAAATGGGCTTGCCTTGCGATTCAAAGTAGGTTCTGGCGTTAAGTTCACCAAGCAGGCCCAGCACAATAAACTGAACCCCCATAAACAACAGAAATGCCGTAACGATAAGCAGCGGGTTCCGGTTCATGCTGAGGTGTTCAAACATCTTCATATAAAGGGTCATTGAACCCGTTCCGAGGCCGGCAAGAATGGTGTAAACCCCCCATTTGCCGAACAGCTGGATCGGTTTGGTGGAATAGGCCATCAGAAATTTGACCGTCATCAGATCGAGGATGACTCTCAGCGTTCGGGAAATGCCGTATTTACTGACTCCATGCAGACGGGGAAAGTGATTGACCGGCAATTCAGCTACTTTTGCCCCGAACTGGGATGCCAGCGCCGGAACAAAACGATGCATCTCTCCGTACAGATTGATGCCGTCCAGCACTTCACGGCGGTAGGCTTTAAGGGTACAGCCGTAATCGTGCAGATGCACACCGGTCAGACGCGAAATTAGGGCATTTGCAAGCAATGAAGGTATTTTGCGGGTAACAAACGTATCTTTACGGTCACGCCGCCATCCAGAAACAACGTCGAAACCTTCATGTATTTTTTCAATCAGGCGCGGTATATCGGCGGGATCGTTCTGCAGATCGCCATCCATCGGGATAATGATATCACCCTTCGCATAATCAAATCCGGCCGACATTGCGGCGGTCTGGCCGAAGTTCCTGCGGAAGCGGATGACCTTGAGCGCGGAATCTTCGGCGGCAAGCCCGGCCAGCACACTGTAAGATCTGTCGGAAGAGCCGTCATCAACCATGACGATCTCGTATGATCCGCCCATGGCCCGCAGGGCGGAACTGATCGCGGAATACACCGCTTCCACGTTATCCTGCTCGTTGTATACCGGTACGACAATACTAATATCCACGGTTATTTTCTCCATCAGTGAACTGCCGACAGTTGCGTTTTTGCCGACCGCATATCAAATGACCTGATCCTGCTGTTCGGAAAAAGGTTCCCCCAGCCTCTTTATCCTTCTAACCCGTATGGAGCTGTCATGAGCCGGGCCGGGCTTTCCGTTTGCCAGCCCCCACAGCAAACCGACCCCGTTTGCAACATGCATAAGGGGATACACGCCAACCAGGAGCAAAGAAAACAGACGACCGGTCCTGCGCAGCACCAGGAGCGAGCTGAGGAGAGCTGCAACCAGATATATCACGAGAGGTACGAGCAGTAAAACATACTTTATGCAAAACAGTGCGAAAACCAGATACAGGACAAAAAACAGTGGTATGAAGCTGGTTACCGGATATGAAGACGTGATCAGCGACTGCTGACCTCTCCCGCGGCCATAGGCAAACATCTGGCGGATAAATGCCTTCAGAGTACGGCGCTGGCTGCGGTACACACGCATGGACGGGTCATGGAGCAGCGTATATCCGGCTGCCGCCACCCTCTCCAGGAATTCATTTTCTTCGTTCGGATACAAGCATTCGTTAAAACCGCCAAGATCTGAAAAGAGTGAGCGACGAACCGCTAGATTGCACAGTATCAGCTCCTTGTCTGTTGTCTCGCGGGTTGTACCATGAGCGTTATAGCGATGGTGTACGGCGCCCGAACCGAAGGCAGAGGCAAGAGCATACCCGATCAGCTGCTGCAACGGGCTGTCGCCGGCGGGCGTAAGCGACGGGCCGCCGACAACGGCTACCGCAGGATCATTCATCCCGGCAGAGCAGAGTGCAAGATTATCAGGGATTATCAGCGAATCGTCATCAAGGAAGTACAATACATCACCAGCCGCCACCCGCGCCGCGCTGTTGCGCTGCTGGCTCGGCGCGCACCCTTCCGCAAGCAGGATTTCGTACCGTGGGTCATCGGGCATGATCTTTTTGAGATGTTGGCAGGCGGCCACATAGCCGCCGGGCTTTACGGGAATAATTATTGAAAAAGAATTCACAGAAACACTCTCGGAGAGGAATTGATTATCGTTTATGCAGTTTGTCTGCGGATTTCGGCACTATGGAATCCATACGCCGCAATGCGTCAGTATAACACGCATCGTCACCAATCTCCCTGCATACTATTGAAAGATTAGTAAGTGCATCTTTATGTGCTGTATCACGCTTCACGGCCTCGGAAAAAGCATGACGGGCGCCCTGTTTGTCATTTTTTCTGTAGCGAACGACACCGAGAGTAAACCATGCCGGAACATAATCGTTATTTACCGCAAGCGCCTTGTTCAATACAAGTTCTGCCTCAGTAAGATTACCCGTGCGCTCATACGCCACACCCAGGTTGGTATAAGCTTCAACATAGCCGGGGCGCAATTTCAAGGCGGTTTTGAACGACTCGACGGCCTGTCCGGTTTTGCCCAGGTCATCGTATACAGAGCCGAGAGCATTATGAACTTCGGGTGAGAGCGGGTTCTTCTTCCCGGATTCCAGCAACAGTTCAAGCGCCTCGTCCAAATTTTTGTGAACAAAGCTGATATTACCGAGAATCATATACGGGCGATAATCGGTATAATCCCTTTCCAGTGCCCGCCGGGCAAAGTTGGCGGATGAATCAAAATCTTTTGCTGAATAATACGCACTTGAAAGACCGACCATTGCCTCAAGAGAGCGGGGACTGACTTTCAACATGTGGGAATACAAACTCATTTCGTTATGCCAGACGTAGTTCTGCTTCCATGTCAGAACTGCGCATGCAACAAGTACAGATAGCCAACCGAAAACGTAATATTGTCTGACGGTACCAAGCGCTTGCCAAGAGACAATAGCTGCCAGAATGCAAAGACCGGCAGAGGGAGCATAGAGATACCGATCTGCCGCGAAATAGGAAAAATGCCAGACAACATTGGCCGTCGGCAGCCAAAGTGCCGCACTGAAAAGCAGCAGAAAAAACAGCGGCGGGGAACTTTTTTTCCACCGATACGCGAGAATGCAAGATGCCGGAACAAGAACCAGAGTTGATAGTACCCAGGGGTCAAAAAGCGACTTCGGCACCGCATAGATGTATTCCATTGAAAGATTGAGAGGCAGGATCAGCTTTGAAAACATGAACGCACAAGATTTAAGTACCATCAGAATGTACGATGAGACAGAGAAACTGGCAAGGTTTTCGGTTTTAACAAACGCCCCGATTATCTCCATTTTAAAAGAGGGTAATGTGGATATATAGAAATACCAGGCAATCAGACCAATTACTGACAATAAGCACAAAGCCGGAACCATCCGCTTCCATCTGACGAACAGCCTGTTATCTTCCGGAACCAGGGCATATTCGTAGGCAAGAGCGATAGCGGGGAATACCAGTGAATTACCCTTCGCAAAAAAGGCCGTTATCCAGAGTGCCAGTGTACCTGTCAGCCAGAAACACCGCAGTGTAGTCGATTTATTCTCGAATATTTTCATATAGGACAGAAGCGCCAGCAGCATAAAAGCGAGCGCCAGACTGTCCTTCCTGTGTGATGAATTGGCGACGACCTCAACATGAAGCGGATGGACCAGGAACAACAGGGATGAAATCCAGGCAACCGTAGCGCTCAGATTAAGCCGGCTCGCCAAGATGTATACCAGCCAGCAATTCAGGGCATGCCAGAATATATTCTGGAAATGATACCCCCAGGGATCAAGACCGAACAGGGAGTAATCCAGCAGATAGGAGAGTTCGCGGAGCGGTCGTCCCGGAAAGGTGTTCAGCAGGAAATTGCCCCATGACCTGACATCCGGATTGTTGACAATAACGGAGTAATCATCCATCACCCATGTCCCGCTGAATGTCGGCATGTACAGCAGGAACGAGCAGATCAGAAGTACGGGGAGAGAGAACCACGGATGGTGTAATAAGGCGGGCAACTTCACGGAAATCCTGTTTATACAGCTTGAGGGAGCTAGGGAGGTCAGAACGATTTTCGAATATTGCCGGTGAACTTGTTTTCGCGGGCCCCATCGAGCTTTCGTATGCCGTGGACATAATCAACCGAAGCCTGAAGCAGGCGAAAGTTCGCCACGGCGGAAGCATTCCAGGCGATGGTATAGTCCCTGATCGATGCGGTGTATGAATATCCCACGCCACCGGACAGGGTAAGCTGACTGATCGGATAGTATTTGAAGCCGAGCAGCAGATACTTGTTGAATGCGTGGCTGGAATTGGCGGTGCCGTCCGAATACATCAAGGTTTCGTTAAACTCCAGTAGTTTGCGGGTAATTCCGGTTTTTGTGAAATAGCTGTAGTTGAGCCGCTGCTCGATAGTGGTTTTATACAACGTGTCTCCCTTCGAGTAGTTGGCCGAATACGAAGCGCTGGCGCTGGCATCAAGGTTACGGCTATGGATATATCTCAATGAAGCGCTGTTTGAAATAGAGTTTGCATTGTCATCCAGAGTATCTCTGCTGCCATGGGCGTATCGCAACGTATCGCTCACGCTCCAGGCATCATTGGCAAACGAGACCCCAGACTGCACCTCTGACACAGGGCTTACACCAATAACATCCGTTTTATAGATATCCTCACTCAGGGTAAGGTAGGCATTCAGGCGCGGCTTTGGATTCCACGTAACCGACAGGGCGGTAACGGATTGGTAACTATCCGAACCGACGTCGGCTGCCGAAATGCCTCTCGGATTGAGATACTGGCTCAACTGCGTTCCGGAATTGCGGGTTGGCCCGCTGAAAGGAGTGAGATTCCCCGTGGTAAAGGTATTCTTCTGACGAGCCTCGAATCGAAGCGTATTCGATGGCGCATACCCGCCGCGCAGTTGCACATTCTGTTCGAGAAAATTAGACGTGGTGGCGGCATTAGATGTCGCCGAGTTCTTGATGTTGTAGGAAGCCCCAAGCGTTACAATGCGTGAATAGCGGTTCGTGCTTGTTGTCTCGAGACCGCCGGAAAGCGTGACATAGTCCGCCAGGCTCGTTTTTGACGACTCGACATCAAAACTCTGACTAAGGGTGAACGGCGAACGCTTGAAAGCGTCGACACGGTATCCGACCAGTATATTGGTAAATCTCGAACTCGCGCCCAGCGCATCAATGTCATGATTGTCACGGAAAGCGGTACGGGCATTCCATGACATGTCCTGGTTGACTGCTCCGGCAGCGTACAAAGGGAGCGTTGTCTGATACGATAGTTTGTTTTTTTCGTCCTTGTAACGTTTGAAAGTTGAAAAGGTCCGGGCATTCCAGTATTTTCGCTCACCGGTAACATAAAGATTCAGGTTGATATCGTCGATTGCGTTCGCCTGGTAATTGCTTTTTCGCTTCGATAACTGAAGATCCGTGGAAACCTTTATCCAGTTGGAGAAATCAACCCAGCGGCGGGCCATATACTGGTCAACGGTTCCCAGCTGGATCTCGTTTTCAACGTAATTATTGTTCTTATTGAGATAATCATCATACAGAGTATGGCGGTAATGAAACCAGTTATCCTTTTTGTTCAGACTGACAAACGCCAATCTGCTGAGCCGATTGTCAACCGGGCTCAAGGAGCGGAGGTCACGATTCACCGTATCCTTGTAATCGAGAAGGATCATCGGGAAGTGGCGCAGGATCTCGTTATAGCCATTGGTCATGCCGTTCTTCACGCCGGCCACCAGCGTTGCTCCGGTCTCAATGTGGATGCCGTCGTTGATGCCGGTCGCCTGATCGCGATAGCCGAAAATAGATGCAAAGTTCTGCATACCACGGCCTCTGGTACTGGTGATGGTATTGCGGGACATATCGCGGCTGAAGGCGGTCAACCTGAACGGGACCTCTTTCGGGTCAAGATTGATTTCGCCTTTGTACAGGAGATGGCCACGGGTCACATTGTAGTTCTCGGTCGGCTGCGTCGAGGACTTGAAGGTCGTATCAAGAGCGGTCCAGTTATACCCCAGCGAGATATCATAGCGGCCAACGCGGGAGTTGTAGATTGGACCGTTAGATGAATACAGCAGTGAATAATTCTGCACGAGAGAGTTTGAGGACATGCTGATGGAGCCGTCCGCATGACCATCATAGGCGATATACGTGAGAGAGGCATCACCGGACAAGCGTGCCGAGGCGACGGAAGAAAACAACAGGAGCATGGAAAGTGCGACGGCGACGGTGAGTAAGAAAAGGGGACTCAATCCGGAGCGCAATAGTGAGCACGAGGCTCTATATGCAAATGATAATTTCACAGAAGCATTTTGTGCAATAATTACGCCAAACACGGCTTATTATTAACTCGGTACATAGTCAGGCTACTTATAAATCACCACATTTCCGGAGCGAGATTTAACCGGGAGTTTTACCAGTTATTTCACAGGCCATCTGCGTGAAACAACAGTAATTTCAGAGACAAAGAGTAGGTGATTCATGGGCGCGGCGAACGACGGAGATGCTCTTCGGAAAAATACTGAAATACCTGCACCCTGGTATTCATCTGGTCAACCACGTAGATTTTATCCGTAGAGTCTATATCGATGCCGATAGGGACAGAAAAACCACCGGGAGCAAGCTTGCCGGTCTCGGCTGAGGCATAAAATCCGCCCAGGACAAGCAACAATTCACCCTGCTCGTTAAAAATGGTGATGTTGTGGCCTCTACCGTCGACAACATAAATATTATCCGAAGAATCTACTGCGATAGACTTGATGAGTTGAAAGTCACCCGGGGAATCACCCCGCCTGCCAAACTTGCTGCGAAAGTTGCCGGTCTGGTCGAATACCTGGATAGCTGCTTTAAAAGCGTCGGCAACGATCAGATGCCCCTTGGAATTCAGCGCCATGGAAACCGGCAGGTTAAACTGACCATCGGCATCACCTGGTGCGCCGATGTTTCGAAGCAGTCCGCCCTGTAGATCGGTAACGACAATTTTGCGGGAAGCCGCATCTGAAACATACATCTGGCGGTTAATTCTATCGATGATCATTGAAGTTGGACTTGTAACGGATATCAGCTTGAGACTGATTGTTCTCTGGTATTTTTCCATGCGGTCGAAAACCAGGACACTGGCAGAGCGACGTTCAAGAACATAAATAGATCCTTCATGATCAACAGCCACCGACAGCGGCAACAACAACGGCGGCGCCCCATCCGGAATATCAAGATTTCTCTGGCTATGCCCCGCAAGGTCAAAAACAACAACCGTCGATCTGCCGATATCGGAAACAAAAAATTTGCCCAGTTCCGGGACCGATTTGACCTCAACCGGCTTAAGCAGAGAGATGGGCGGGTCGTCACCCGCAATTGCAGCCCAGAATCGCTGTGATGGGGTTTTTTCGATATCAAGCTGGCTGCTGTACGCTTTCAGCCATTCAATGCGGGCAACATCCGGCGGGGGAGGCCAGAAATATCGATCCCTGACAACATTCTGCGGAGCAGCACAAGCCGCACAGAACAGCAACACAATACCCAATGCGACTCGTTTTGGCATACAACCCCGACAACATTCAATATGACAACTTGAGCATACTATAAAACATTTGTTCGGATGTCAACGGCGACCGCCACAAAAAAACGGGTGGATACCTGTTATGGTATCCACCCTCAATACATACGAAAACAGATTTGTTAGATTTTATTTAACGTGACAGACGATACAGAGTGCGCTAGCTGAATTAGATGCAGCCAGAAATTTACCGTTGGAGGGATCGTGAACCGAGTGACAGGATGCACATTCCATTGTATTCAAACCATCAACGGCAGACTTGAAGAGTCTGAGCGTAGTGCCATTTTTGACAACCGTTCCGGACCCTGACGGTGGCGTAAGACTAGCTGCCGTGGCTTGAGTCGCTGCGGCCTGATAGTTGATACCTACCGGATGATCGTTAGTCAGATCATTCATGTTACCAGTAACGGACGGGAATGTTGCTGAAGTAGCAGCTGTAGCCGTTCCGCCTTTGCTATTTGCTGTATTGTTGATAACCGCGGCAACGGTACCAAGTGAGTGACAAGAGAGGCAGAGCAGCGAAGAGCTGTCAGCGCCGAGTGTACTCTGGGTCAGAACACCCCTCATCGCACCGGTATTGTAGCTGGTATAGATATTCATCGGGGCAGCAACAGCAGTTCTGTTCCAGAGGAGTTTAGTGGTAATAGCGTTGTGAGGCGCATGACAAAATACACAGGTCTGGTTCTGAGTTGTAGACTTAACGGTGACACCCGCAGTGACATTCGCACTGGACAGGTCATGCTTCGACCCTACAATGGTAGTAGCGGCTTGTGCGGATACGGCCAATCCAGCCAACATTGTTACTGCTAATAATACTTTTGTTTTCATGCTATTTCTCCTTTGTGTGTGTTCCGCATTTTTAGCGGTTAGTAATTAGTGTACCCAAGTTCTCAGCAGAATGTATTAAACTTACGAATTCGTCAAATTAAAAGCAGTATGCGTGCCAAATGGAATAATTTTAAATTTATTCAGTAATATCAACATATTTAGAAGGCTGCATTCGCATTCATCCGATCAATATTTAATATTTTGCGCATAATGGCTGTTGCTGTTCGTGAAATAACAGTAATTCCATCCGGATTCATGGCTTAGGCTGTGTAATCGGATGTTCCTTCAAATAACGCTCACTGAGAAACTGAAATACCTGCACTCTCCGGTTAAAGCTGTCGGCGACATAAATGCGATCATTTTTGTCAATACTGATGCCTTGGGGAATCTGGAAACCACCACGCCCGATATTGCCGGAGGCAACGGAATGCTGTGCCCCGATAACCAGCAGAGTGTTACCCACCATATCAAAAATAGTGACGTTGTGAAGCCGGCCGTCAGTGGCATAGACGTGGTCTTCGCTATCGACAGCAACACCGGTGACCAGTGTCAAATTTCCTGCGGAATCACCCCGCTTGCCAATGGAGTTCAAATATTTACCCTCGGCGGAGAAGCGTAGTATGGTCGCGTTATAAGTGTCAGCTATGAAAATGCTGCCGTCCGAGGCAACGGCAACGGCATTCGGAAAGGAAAAATAGCCTTTTCCATCAATCGTCGAACGCAGTCCACCCGTCAACGTGAACAGAAGAACCTTGCTTCCCTTGGCATCCGGTATCACAAGCGTTGCACGGGCACGGTCGACAGCCAGACTGCCGATACTTTTTGTGTGCTCTGAAAGATCAAGAACACGCAATATTGTGTTATCCCCGTTTATAACAAACACTTTTCGGGTCGCTGTATCGGCGACATAGAAATTACCTTCGCTGTCAACGGCAACCCCTGTAGGCTGAATAAAACTGGCGGCACCGGCGCTGCCTCCCAGGGGAAAGGCCTCATACCGATTGAGATCAAAAAGAAAAACCTGTCCCAGCTCCTGGTCAGAAACAACAAAGCGTCCTTCGCCATCACCGGCAGCTGAAATGGGGCGACCGAATTTGACAGAGGAGTCCTCACCGACAATTGCCGACATAATACTTTTTTTCTTGATATCAAGATCGCTAAAATATGTTGCGATCCATTCAACGCGAGGCTGATCAGGCTCGGGCGGCCAGAAGAAGCGTTTTGGCGGCTGGACAATCTTCGACCCTGAAGCACAGGCCCCCAGAACCAACATCACTAATAAAATCACCAGCAAGCGGGCTATAGTATTTTTCATGTGATCGTTCTCCAGATTACTTATTTGTAATGGCACATCTGACACAGGCTCATACGATCATCAACGTTGTTGGTAAAGAAATAGCGGACATCTCCGCCATGGGGCGCATGACACGATATGCAGCTCATCTGCCTTCCGCTCCCCTTTTTGGAGGGATCGTTCTTGCCGCTTAACGGATGCCCATCTCCGCCGGTAGTCCTGACCACATGTTTCTGATTGCGGATATGGCCGTGGCATGACAGGCAAAGCTCGTTGGTCGGCTTCAACAGCTGCGCTTCATTCTGGCTGCCGTGCGGATCGTGGCAGGCATCGCACATCCCCGCCTCTACAGGTCCATGGACAAACTTCTTCTTCTTGATCTGCATAGCCATATCCGAATGACATTCATAACAGAGGTCGGCGCCACGCTTGGGGACGGCGTGCTTCGGGTTGCCCTTGCTGGCATGACAGTAACCGCACGAATACGTGCCCGCAGGGCCATGTACGTATTTTACCGCCAGCATTTTCTTGTGGCAGATATAACAGGGATTGTTTTTCTCGATGCTGCTGTTCATCTGCGCCGGAGTCGGGTTCACCACATGGCAAGACTGGCAGAGACGCTCCTTTTCCGGACGATGCATGGTAATCGGGACATACTCCGGCGGAGCCTTTTTATTGCTTCCTTCGGGAGCATAAAAAACCGAGAGTGCGGCAGATTCAATTTTCTGGCCGCCGTTGAAAAGATCGACAACGAGTGAATTCACTCCCGGATCCCATAACGACTGGGCAATGAAGAAATCCTGGAAGAGCTTGCGATATTCCGGAGAGCCGACATCAACCGGGTCACTGACAAGACCGTTATGGATTATGCGCAGTGAAGAAACTTCTGATTGATTGAGTTTGAAAATGAGATGGCCTGATGAAGTGACGACAGAATTTGGAGAGGGGTAAATGAAATCGATCGCGCCCCAGGCAGCTGACGCAAAGAAGAGCACAATAACTGAACTATGTAGCACCAACCGATTCAGCATCATGCGCTCCTTACGGGTTCAGAACCGGATTGATCCGGTCGTAGGATTTTGGCTTATGACAGCCGACAACACAGGTGCCGCCAACGTCAGTCTTGGTGTAGCGGATCGGTATCCGCCACCTACCGAAACCGGGGATTTTACTTGATATCAGGCTGAGCTGGCTGGCGGCGTGCGGGTCGTGACAAACTTTGCACGAGCGGCCTTTGGCGGCCTTGTTCACGTGCAGAAAATGGAGGTTGAACATGCCGTTCCGGAAGTTCGTTTCCACATCGGTACGCCGGCTGTCGGCAAGGGTGTCCGCATGGCAATTGAAGCAGAGCTCGAAGTTTGCCTTGTCAAAAGACTGGTACATTTCATCAGGCACGACCATTTTTAACAGGTGTCGCTGCTGAGACCCGTGCGGTGCGTGGCACGAAGAGCAGTCTCCCGCTGCGACCGGCGCGTGTACTGATTTCCCGCTGAACATGGCACCGTCATGGCAGCTCATGCAGAGCTTTGCTCCCTCGTTCTTGAGCAAATATTTATGGTCGGATTGGTGCGGGTCATGGCAACTCAGACACTTACCCTCGGCAATCGGCTGATGGGGAAAAGGACGATCAAGCTTGCTTTTTTCGTGACACTCGTAACAGAGTGCCGCCCCCGCCTCTTTCAGTTGATATCTGTTGCCGCTCTGGTGAGGGTCATGACAGGCAAGGCAATCACCAGCGGCAACGGGGGGGTGGACATGCTTCCTGGTATCCTTGCGCTCATGGCATTCGCTGCACAGTCCGGCTTTGCCGTTGTCCGTCAGCAGGAACGCCTCTTTTTTGAACTTGGGATGTTTTTGGCCGGAGGGCTTATGGCATGACGCGCAGTCGCCATCTTTGACCGGCAGATGCACGAACGCCTTGTCGGCTTTGTGAGGGTGGCATCCGCAATTAACCACGCCGACAGCTTCAGCCGTGCGCACATTGGCAACGATCGAAACGGCCGCAATCCCCATCAGAATTGCAGCGCAGAAGCAGGCCATATTTTTTGAAGAAGAGTCCATGCGGAACCGCGCCCTTTGCTACATTTTTGAGCCGCCGTAACTGTGCAATCCGGAGAGAAACAGATTGACGCCCAGATAGCAGAAAATAGTGGCGGCAAATCCGATGACCGAGAGCCAGGCGGCGCGTTTTCCGACCCAACCTTTGGTGATACGGGCGTGCAGAAAGGCGGCGTAGACGAACCAGACGATCAGCGACCATGTTTCCTTGGGGTCCCAGCTCCAGTAAGTGCCCCAGGCATAGTTGGCCCAGGCTGCTCCGGTGATGATGCCGAGTGTCAGGAGGGGAAAACCGATCATGATCGAGCGGTAGTTGAGGTCATCAAGCACCTTTAGCGGGGGGAACAGCGACATCAGCCCGCCGGCCTGCGCCGACGTATCAGTGCCTTCCACCGCTGTTTTGATCAGATACATGATTGAAATCCCGCAGGCGACGGCAAAGGCGGCGTATCCAAGGAAGCAGGTTATCACGTGGTACAGCAGCCAGTTACTCTGCAGCGCCGGAACAAGCGGCTCGATTCCGGTATTCATGCCCAGCTGCGCCCATGCCATCCCCAGCAGGGCAAACGGCACGACAAAAGCCCCAATAACCCGGTACTTATAACGGATGTCGATGTAGGCAAAAAGCAGGACAATCGTCCAGGAAAAGAAGACTATTGATTCATACAGGTTGGACATCGGCGCATGACCTACGCCCAGGTCATAGGATTCCTTCCAGCGGAGAGCAATGGCCACCGTTTGCACGACAAGACCGGCATAGGCCGTGTAACTCCCTGCCATACCGATTGATTTACTCTTGCTGGCCAGGTAAGCAAAGAAAATGATCGTCGAGATCAGGTATGTGAAGGTTGTGACGTTAAAAAGCATGGAGCTGGTCATAAACTGGTATCCTCCGCTAGATTTTTATTTCCTGAAACTTTTCAGCAAGCTCTTCGAACTGCATTTGAAATGCTGCCTGATTTTTACTGGCATTACCATACATACGGGCATGCCCTTTTGAAACGACCACCCAGATCCGTTTATGCGACATGAAAAAAGCCACGCCGATGCCGATCACCATCAGGGCACATCCCAGCCAGACCACCCAGACTCCGGGGTCCTTTGCGACCTGCAGGCCGGTATACTGCTTGGCATTTGTCCCCTCATAACCAAAGATAACGGCGTCTCCCCGCTGGGCATTAACCTCCGGGAAATCCTTGAACGCGATAAAAGTCTGCGGCGGCGCCCCTTTTCGAGTCACTTCAATGCGGGCCGCCGGACCGGAAAATCCGGGAGCAAACTGACGGACTTCCTGGGTTGCCTCCAGCAGTTTGAAGGTCGTGCCATCCTTCAGGGTAACGGCTACGCCTTCACGAACGGTCAGTTTTTCAGGGGTTCCGCCATTCCGTGGCGTGGCGGTTATGAAATGCTCGCTCCCCTCGCTTGCCTGGCCATAGCTGGACTGATAAAACGTAATGCCTTTGTAGGTCATCGGCTCATTAACAATAACCTTTACCTGTGAATAACCGGGAACAGGTATGCCGTTTTCCAGAACAGTCAACGTGCTCCTGAATTCCTTGGGAGCGCCGGTGGAGTAAAATTCGACGTTGAATTTTTCGCAGAGCACTTCAAAACCGAGAGGCATCTGCTGGCCGTTCTGTCTTTCAAATGCATTGACGCTGGTCCCCTCCACAATATTGACAAACCCCTTGTATCCGGCCAGGGAGCCGATGATAGCCCCCACAAAGATCACCAGAATGCTGAGGTGGACCACATAGACACCCAGGCGACACCAGGCGGTTTTCTGCGCAAAAAGGTGGATTTCGCCATTATGTTCCGTGATGGTCGGCTCGGAAAACTCTTTCCCGAGAAAACCCGCCAAGCGCTCTTTCCCTTTTTCGATGGGACCGGAGAACGATAGTTCTTTCTTCAGCGGGAATGAATTGCGTTGCCCCTCCCCCAGAACGAGGGCCGGTTCACTGATAAACTTGAATACATGCGGCAAGCGCTTGATCGAGCAGGAGACCAGATTCAGGCTGAATACATACAGCAGGGAAATGAACCACCATGAGTGGTACATATCAAAGAAGCCGAGCTTGGAGTATATCTGCAGCTTGGCGGGACTGATCCGGGCGACATATTCCGGCGGCAGCGCGCCCTGCGGGAGAACCGTGCCGATTATCGATGTTAGCGCCAGCGAAATCAGCAGAAAAAGGGTCAGCTTGAGAGAACAGAAAAAATCCCAGATGGTGGTAGTAAAGCTTCGGTCAGTAGTTGCCAATGGAATCTCCAGACTTCTGTAAAGTGAATGTTATGGTACTGCAATTCGATTCATTAACTTTCGAACAATACCTCAAATTTCTAAAAAATTGCACCACTTTTTTTACTCCATTATTTTACTTATTTTCCACATCAATCCTGTTAAATAATGATTTCTTCCATTTTTCCAATCATCGTGTATACTTGAATTGCAAATTGATTCATATTTTCGCGGGGGCTTTATGCCGGTCATTATGGAGGCTATACTCGTATCTGCCGGAATGCTCTTGATTTTCTTTCTCGCATTCGTGGCTATTTATCTTTTGGCGGTCACGATGTCGCCCATCGAGCGCGGCTTGTCCAAAATGATCTGGGATGCCACGACTCCGAAGAAACCGGCCTCGACACCTACTGCAGGTTCGTTCCGTGATTTCAGCCGCAAGCACTGATCGCATTTCAGTTTGACGCCATAACAACAAAAAGGCTTCTCGAATTCGGGCAGCCTTTTTTAATACATTGATCCGGAGGAATCAAAGCATGCTGCCACTACAAGACCCCACCCTGTTGAAGCACCACTGCTACCTGGCAGGCGACTGGAGAGATGCAGACCGGAATGAAACTATGGTAGTCACCAATCCTGCCACCGGCGGAGCACTCGGCACGGTACCCAAGATGGGCGCTGCCGAGACCCGCCGTGCAATTGATGCCGCCGCCGCCGCCCTCCCCTCCTGGCGCTCACGTACCGCAAAAGAGCGCGCCGGCATCCTGAGACGCTGGTTTGAGCTCATCATGGCCAACCAGGACGATCTGGCCGTTATCATGACCGCAGAACAGGGGAAGCCGCTCGCCGAGTCCAAAGGTGAAATCGCCTATGCGGCCTCATTTATCGAGTGGTTTGCCGAGGAGGGGAAGCGGGTGTACGGAGATACGATTCCGGGGCACGCTGTAGACAAGCGCATAATTGTCATAAAAGAACCGATCGGGGTCTGTGCCGCGATCACTCCCTGGAACTTCCCCGCCGCAATGATTACCCGCAAGGCCGGACCGGCACTGGCTGCCGGATGTACGATGGTCGTGAAACCGGCCAGTGCCACCCCCTTCTCGGCGCTGGCGCTCGCGGAACTGGGGGAGCGTGCCGGAATCCCGGCAGGCGTGTTCAGTGTCGTCACCGGTTCTGCATCATCCATTGGTGACGAAATGACCGCCAATCCGCTCGTCCGCAAGCTGACGTTTACCGGATCGACTGAAATCGGCAAGCAGCTGATGGCACAATGTGCCGCCACCGTCAAGAAAGTATCTCTGGAATTGGGGGGCAATGCCCCGTTCATAGTTTTTGATGATGCCGATCTTGATGCCGCCGTTGAAGGGGCTATCGCTTCAAAATACCGCAACACCGGCCAGACCTGCGTCTGCACCAACCGCCTGCTGGTGCAGACCGGTGTTTACGACCTGTTTGTGCAAAAACTGTCAGCAGCCGTTGCCAAAATGAAGATCGGCAATGGCCTGACAGGAGACGTCCAGCAGGGACCGCTGATCAACATGGCAGCAGTAGAAAAAGTTGAAGAACATATTGCCGATGCTACCGCCAAGGGCGCCGGAATAATTCTCGGCGGCAAACGCCACATTCTGGGCGGCACCTTCTTTGAGCCGACGATACTGATAAATGTCACCCCGGAGATGCTGGTCGCCCGCGAAGAAACGTTCGGGCCGCTGGCCCCTGTGTTCCGGTTTGACAGCGACGAAGAAGCGATCCGGATGGCCAACGACACCGAATTCGGGCTGGCGTCATATTTCTACAGCCGCGATATACGCCGGATCTGGAGGACAGCCGAAGCTCTGGAGTACGGCATGGTCGGTATCAACACCGGCCTGATATCTACCGAAGTCGCCCCTTTCGGCGGCATGAAAGAATCCGGGATTGGGCGGGAAGGTTCCCGCTATGGCATTGAAGAATTTCTTGAGGTAAAATACCTCTGTTTAGGCGGAATATGACCCCGCAGCACCGCGTGCCGGCCGGTCGTGCCATGCGAAAATGCCTATTGACACATTTACCGTACAACTGATATTTTCAGTTCATTGTTTATACACTGATCTACTCAACATACATATTCTTATCGAGAGCGACTGAGGGACTGGCCCTGTGATGTCGCGGCAACCAGCTTTACCGCAAGGTGCCAAATCCAGCGGAACCGCATGCGGTTCCGGGAGATAAGGAAGAGCGCCATTGTCACTATCCTCTTCCGCACCCCGGAAGGGGTTTTTTTATTTTAGTCAGTTAGAAACAGTTTTCCGCGGTTTCCGGCAGAAAAGATTTCGTTAACGCACTTATCCTGTTTATCAGGGCGGGAGAACACCATGAACATCAGCACTCAGGCGGTACAGATCGGACTCGAATGGGATACCCGCACCGGGGCGGTCACCGTGCCAATCTACCAGACCGCCACCTTCAGGCATCCGGGACTGGGCCAGAGCACCGGCTATGACTACAGCCGTTCCGGCAACCCCACCCGGCAGGCGCTGGAAGACGGCATGGCACGGCTGGACGGGGCGGCCCGCGGTTTTGCCTATGCATCCGGGATGGCCGCCATCACCAACCTGCTGCTGCTCTTCAAATCGGGTGACCACCTGATCGTGACCGAAGACCTCTACGGCGGCACCTGCCGCCTCTTTGACAGGATTTTCAGCCAGTACGGGCTTTCCTTCAGTTATGTCGACACCAGCAGCCTGGCTGCGGTGGCGGCGGCCATCCAGCCGGCAACCAGGGCCGTATTTGTCGAGACCCTCACCAATCCTCTTCTTAAATTCGCCGATCTCAGGGCGATTTCCGGGCTCTGCAAAAGCAGCAATCTGCTGCTGATCGCCGACAACACCTTTCTGACCCCCTACCTGCTTCGGCCGCTTGAGCTGGGTGCCGACATCGCCGTCTACAGCGCAACCAAATACCTGGCCGGACACAATGACACCGTCGCCGGCGTGGTGACCGTCAAGGACCCCCGGCTTGCCGAAACGGTGTACTTCCACCAGAACTCGGTCGGTGCGGTCCTGGGGCCTCAGGATTCCTGGCTGACAACCCGCGGCATCAAGACTCTCGGAATCAGGTTGGACCGCCAGCAGCAGAATGCCGGCCGGATCGCGGAGTGGCTGACGGCACATCCCCGGGTAGTAAAAGTATATTACCCCGGCCTGAAAGATCACCCGGACCATGGCCTGATGGGACGCGAATCACGCGGCTTCGGCGCGATGATCGCTTTTGAGGTTGACAAGCATGAACTGGTCGAGCAGATTCTGCTGAAGACGCGCCTGATCTCGTTTGCCGAGAGCCTCGGGGGGGTCGAAAGCCTGATGACCTTCCCGGAGGTACAGACCCATGCCGACATCCCGCCGGAACTGCGGGCCAGACTGGGGATCAACAACGTACTGCTGCGCCTGTCGGTCGGCATCGAGGATTGCGATGACCTGATTGAAGATTTGCGGCAGGCGCTGGAAGAACAAGGAGAAACGCCATGAAACTTGCAACCAAACTGATCCACGGCGGCCCGACCGTCGACCTGCAGACCGGGGCGCTCGGAGTGCCGATCTACCAGATATCGACCTATCGCCAGAAGTCGGTAGATCATTTCAGCAAGTACGACTACGCCCGCGGCGACAACCCGACCCGCGAAGCGCTGGAGGATACGATTGCGGTGCTGGAGGGAGGCACACGCTGCCTGGCCTTCGCATCCGGCATGGCCGCCATCTCCACGACACTGATGATCTTCTCCCCCGGCGACCACCTGGTCGTCTGCGACGATGTTTACGGCGGAGCCTACCGGGTTCTGTCATCCATATTCAGCCGGATGGGAATCACCTCCACCTTTGTGGATGCCACCGACCTGTCGGCAATTGAAGCCGCCATCCGCCCCGAAACAAAGGGGATCTATCTCGAAACGCCATCCAACCCGCTCCTGAAGGTCACCGACCTGCGCGGCGCCGCGGAAATCGCCCGCCGCCACGGCATCATCACCATGGTGGACAACACCTTCATGACCCCGTATCTGCAGCGCCCGCTGGACCTCGGCTGTGATATCGTCCTGCACAGCGGCACCAAGTTCATCAACGGCCACAGCGATGTCCTCTGCGGCTTCGCCGTGGTCAGGGACAAGGAACTTGGGCAGCGCATCCGCTACATCCAGAATGCCTTCGGGACCGGCCTGGGGCCGCAGGATTCCTTCCTGACGCTGCGGGGCGTCAAAACCCTCAAGGTCAGAATGGACCAGAGTCAGCACAACACCGCCAAAATTGTTTCCTGGCTGAAGGGGCATCCGCGCGTTACCGCGGTTCATTACCCGGGTCTACCCGAACATCCCGGCTACACGGTCCACGCGGGTCAGGCGGACGGCCCGGGTGCGGTCTTTTCCTTTGAACTCGATTCCTATGAAACAACCAAGCGGCTGCTGGAAAATTCCCACCTGGCAGCTTTTGCGGTCAGCCTGGGGGGAGTCGAGAGCATCATCTCCTATCCGGCCCGGATGTCGCACGCTTCAGTACCAAAAGAAGAACGGGAGCGCAAAGGGATCACCGACACGCTGGTACGCCTCTCGGTCGGACTGGAAGACCCGGACGACCTGATAGCCGACCTGCTGCAGGCGATCGGGTAGACGATGAAACTCCGGATCAACGAAAAGCCGGCCGCTGTTGAGGACGGCCTGACGCTCGGAACTGTTGCGGAGCGTTTCAAGGCGGGCGCCGACGTCCTGGTCCTGAACGGTTTTCCGGCCCCGCACGACACGGTACTGCACGACGGGGATGAACTGTATCTGATCCGGCGCGGCGAAGTGCCGACGGAAAACGAGCTGGAGAGCCTGATGGCGGCCCGGCACACCCCCGGTGTTCATGCCTGCCTGAAGCAGGCGACCGTAGGAATTGCCGGGGTCGGTGGTCTGGGATCGTCAGTGGCGGTTGCCCTGGCGCGAGTCGGGGTGGGTCGGCTGGTGATTGCCGACTTTGATGTCGTGGAGCCGTCAAACCTGAACCGGCAGCAGTATTTCATCGACCAGATCGGCAGCTACAAGGTCGACGCACTGGCCTGCAACCTGCGGCGAATCAATCCGTACGTGACCGTCGATGCATTTCGTGACCATCTCGGACCGGAGAACATTCCGGCCGTTTTCTCCGACTGCCGGATCGTGGTCGAGGCTTTTGACCGCGCCGACATGAAGGCGATGCTGGTAAACACCGTCCTTGAATGCATGCCGCAGAGCGTCGTTGTTGCCGCGTCCGGACTGGCCGGATTCGGGCCGAACAACATCATCGCAACGCGCAAAGTATCGCGGCGTCTCTATCTTGTAGGTGATTCCGTATCGGAAGCGGCGCCGGGAAACGGCCTGATGGCTCCCCGCGTCGGCATTGCCGCGCACCATCAGGCAAATCAGGTGGTAAGAATCCTGTTAGGGGAAGATCAATGAGCAGGATAGCCGTAGCCATGAGCGGCGGGGTCGATTCCTCCGTCACCGCCGCCCTGCTGAAGCAGCAGGGACACGAGGTATTCGGCATCACGATGCGCCTGTTCGCCCCGCACAGCAGCGGCGTCGGCTCTGCCGTTCACGATGCTGCGGTTGTGGCGGCACATCTGGGAATACCCCACCACGTTGCCGACTTTGCCCCGGATTTCAGCAGGCTGATCATCGGCGACTTCATCGAAGAGTACCGGGCCGGGCACACACCCAACCCGTGCGTCCGCTGCAACCGTTACATCAAATTCGGGCTGCTGCTCGACAAGGCTTGCGAACTGGGCGCTGACCTCCTCGCTACCGGACACTACGTCAGAAAGACGGTTGATC
Organism: uncultured Geobacter sp.; assembly: GCA_964524835.1. Taxonomy (GTDB): domain Bacteria; phylum Desulfobacterota; class Desulfuromonadia; order Geobacterales; family Pseudopelobacteraceae; genus JACRCG01. The sequence goes on along the minus strand of CAZGEG010000032.1, from coordinate 21,303 downwards.
CGGACGGTACCTGCCACCTGCGGATTGCTGAATACGCCCGCAAGGATCAGTCGTATTTCCTCTATACCCTGACCCAGCAGCAGTTGCGGCAGGTCACTTTCCCACTCGGAACGATCAGCAGCAAGGATGAGGTGCGCCGTCTGGCACGAGAATTCGAACTTCCGGTCGCGGAAAAGAGCGACAGCCAGGAGGTCTGCTTCATTCCGCATGATGATTATGTGGCCTTTCTGGAAGGGAGCGGGTCTCTGGACGCGGCAGATGGCGATATCATCCATCTGAACGGCCAGACGGTCGGCCGCCATCACGGTACGCACCGCTACACGATCGGCCAGCGCAAGGGACTGGGGATCGCCTGGAGCGAACCGCTGTATGTGACGGCGATTGATACCGAGCGGAATGTTGTACTGGTGGGGGAGCAGCAGCATGTATATGCGGCCGGCCTGCAGGCGGAAAGCGTCAGCTGGATCGGCGCGCCGGAGGGTGAGGAGTTTGCCGCGACCTGCAAGATCCGCTACCGTCATCAGCCGGTGGGTTGTCGGGTTCGTCTTTTGGCGGGAGAGTGCTGCGAAGTTCGCTTCGACCAGCCACAGAAGGCGATAACGCCGGGACAGGCGCTGGTATTCTACCGGGGAGATGAAGTACTTGGCGGCGGGAGGATCGTAAATGCGTCAGCGCGGTATCCCGGCCCAGGTTCAGGCTGAGACCGCCTCCCAGGTGGCGGGACCCTTGGGGTTTTTTATCTTGAATTCCAGATAGAGGGCCGCTTTTTTCAATTTCTCGCTCGGCCCGGCCATTGCCGAAAACGTGCCGAGAGCTTCAAGCACCCGTTTTTCCGCATTCTGGTTGGCAAACCCCTCCCCTTCAGCAATTCCCCGCAGATAACCGAGCAGGGATTTCAGTTCATCTTCTCCATGCAAACGTTTTGGATCGGCAATGAACAGCAGATAGCGGGCCTTGTCGCGGACAGGCCCCCCCAGATGCTTATCCGCCAGCAGCGATTCGATGACCGTTGCAATGCTCCCCTGTTCGGCATAATTCAGGCTGCTGTTCTCCAGGTAGGAGGCGAGATACTCCAGAGCCGCCAGACGGCTTACGGGATCTCCGACGTTAAACAGCAGCAACTGCGCTGCCTGCAGCTTCAGGACATCCGGCTGTTCCGGGTGGAGAAAGCAGCGCAGCATCAGGGCAAGTTTTTCCCTGGCTGCCGGCGTCAGGGACGAATCGTCCCCCTTCAAGCGAATCTGTTCCAGCAGATCGCGCTTGTTGGCATATTCGCCAAAGCGGATCTGGACGATCAAAGCCCGGACCTGCTGATCTTCCGCCACATCCCACAATTCATCAACAGCTCGCAGAATCCTGCTGCAAACGGAACGGATCTTTTCTTCCTTGGCCGGCTCTTCCTGGTTCCAGTAATCCGGGTAGGTATCGAGAACGGCGTCAGCCTCTTCCGGATTCTTTGTTTTTTCCAGAACGGACCTGAAGTAGCTCAGGATCTTGATCTGGTAACTGCTGCCGCTCTCCTTGAGCGGCCTCAAGAGATCATCAAGAAATGTGCTGTTCAACCCGGAGGCGCCGCTGCAGAGGTAGCGGTACACCCCTTCGGCCTTGTCAACTTGCCGTTCGATGTATTTTCGGCGCAGGGTTTCTCCCAGATTGGTGGACTGGACTTTCTTGAAAAAGACACTCAGCAGGTTGGAGGCGTGATGCTTGATATTGTTGTCGATTTCATCAGACACGACGATATCAAGGCAGGCGTCAAATATTTTAACCTGCTCGTGCTCGTCGCAGGACGAATCGATATAATCCTCGACGATCGCCAGAATTTCGGCCATATGTTCGCGGTTGCGGCTGTTGAGCAGTGTGGTGAAGGTATCCCGCAGACTGCCTGAATCGACGATGCCGAACAGAAATTTGACTGCCGAATTCCTGCTCGAGGTCCCCTTGCCGTCGGCAGATTTCAGCAGCTTCAGAATGCTTTCCGCCGGGTCGGTGACCCAGTCCGGCACCAGATCCTCCATGAAGCGCTCCGCTTTTCTCCGGACCACGGCATCCAGGTCGTAGATGAAATAGCGCGCCACATCGATCCGGAAGTCACGGCTGGCATTGGATGCGGCAATGATCTCGAGAGCAGCCGCCTTGTCTTTGGACGAGAGGCGGGCAATATCCTTCTTCGCCTTTGATGAGTCATTGATTTTTATGTAAAAATTGACTATGTCTTTGACCGATACTTCCGCATCTATATCGATTTCCATGCAAGGCGCCTTTCCGAACGAATTTGGGCGAGTATAACCGTAAGAGCCGATATGCGCAATACCATCACCGTCACGTTATAAAAAAACTCCCGACCCGGAGGAAACTAGATGCGCATCATACCGCCCCAGATATATCGGGATACGTTCAATAATGAAATTACTCTCTGCAAAACAATGCAGAAAACAACTGCCGGCTTGCTCATCTGCCTCTGCAGTATCGCTTTTTCCGCTATCTCCGCTGCGGCGGCAGATACGATCACCTTCTACCGGGATGGCGCCCTGCTCCGGCAGGAGGCGGTCGCAACCAATGGCATCATCAGCATCCCGCTCGCTGCCGGTCTTCTCGAACATACGCTCACGATTGTCCCCGCCTCCGGCACTACGATTCTCGGTGTTGAAACAGATCGAGCCGGGTCGGGAAGCGGCGGTGGCAAAGATGTGGAAGCGCTGTCAGAGCGGCGGCAGCAGCTGGAGGACCGACTGCAGGCGCTGGAGACCCGAGAGTCTATCTTTACCTCTGCAGCCAAAGCGCAGAGCGGCAAGGCGCCGCGCAAGAGCAAGGCAAATCCGGACCCGATGCAGGCCATCCGCCAGGGTACCGACTTTGCCATAGCCCAGCTGGAAGCGGTCTATACCGCGCGACGCAGGACAACCCAGGAAATAAGGGCCCTCGACGCCCGCATCGCCGCAGCCGGAAACGGGAAGCGGCCGGGAGGGGAAACCATCCGGATAGCGGTCGCTCCGGCACGCGGCAGGGTGACGCTCCGCTATGCAACTCCGGAACGGGGCTGGCAGCCGCAGTACAGCCTGCATCTGGCGGGTGATGGAACAGCCGGGCTGCAGCTTTCCGCACGGGTGACGGGAGGGAGGCGCGGATTTCAGACCCGTGTATCCCCGGGATCGCTTGCCGAGAGCAGCGACGCTGAAATTTTTCCGGCTTTGTCCGGAAGTGTGATTCTGGCCAGCTACCGGATGCCGGTGACGGAAGAGCACTATGGCGGAGGGATTTACAACCACTATTCCGGAATGCTGACGAACAGCACGCCGCACTATCTGCCGCCGGGGGAATCCGGACTGTACCGGAGCGGGACCTATCTGGGGAGTTTCATATTTGAAGGAATTTCGTCCGGGAGAAGCAGGTTGGTTTCACTGGGGAAGTGATCAGAGCAGCACCGTCCGGTTGCGACCCTCGTCTTTTGCCCGGTACAGCGCGACATCAGCTCGTTTCAACAGCGTCTCCGTGGTATCTCCGACACCAAGGGCAGCCACACCGATACTTACCGTGATACGGATGCAGGTTCGGGCATCGCCGATGTGCAACGCGGCAACTGTTTCCCGTATGCGCTCCGCCAGCTTCAGCATATCCTCCGCGGACGTCTCCGAGACGATAACGGCAAATTCCTCACCACCATACCTGCCGGCGATATCATATTCGCGCACCGCTTCGGCAATTACCCCGGCAACACTCTTCAGCACCAGGTCGCCAAAAGGGTGGCCGCAGCTGTCGTTCACCCCCTTGAAATGGTCCAGATCCAGCATAAAGAAGCCAAGCGGGCTGCCGAGCCTCCTGGCCCGCTCGAATTCTTCATGATAGCGCAGCATCAGATAGCGGCGATTGCGCAGGCCGGTAAGTTCATCGGTTATGGATGCCTCCTGCAGGGCATGCTGGGCATTTTTGATCTGCGTCAGCAGCTGGGTGAACATCAGGTAGGTGGAGCCAAGCAGTATAACAAGCGTCAGAACCGACAGGGCAATAACAGCCGTGCGGTTGGCATCCATCGCATGCTGAATCGGCATAAAGGGGATGCTGACACTGATCCCGCCGCGGATATCACCAACCTTGTAGCCGAATTTAAAATGGCACCCCTGGCACGACTGTTCAACCAGCAGCGGCGCCATATAGCGGAAGCGCCTGCCGGATGCCCCGCTCTCGATCTCCCAGAACTCCCGCACACCTTCTGCGAATTTTTTCAACGCCCGCCGCTCAAACGGGTCGGGGGCATTCTCTCCGTTGAGCGGCTGCAGACTGGTAATATGAAATTGAATGCCGTTCAGCTCACTGAGTACGTGTGAAATTTCCTTGGTCATCAGCGCCGGATTGCGCAGCGTAAAGACCCGACCGTCCCGGGCGGCGACATCAGGCTCGATCCCCACTTCCCGCAGGTACGGGTTGGTTGCGACACCCGGCTTTTTCTCTACATAGATTCCGCCATAGTCGGCGTTCCACCGCCGCACCCGGACAATCAGGTCAAAATAGGACGCAGCCTGCTGCCGGACCGCTTCCAGCAGCAGCTGTCTGCTGCGCAGATACAGGCCGATGTAAATCAACACTATTACCAGCGCGATCACCAGGCTCAGATTGCGGTAAAAGCGGTAAGTATAGTCCATGTTCCTCAGCGCGGGAAACTTCATGGAGCGGCCTTTCTCCTCTCAACCGGAACGCCCCGCACCATTCGCGTACGGGCCTTCCGGCGTGACCGGACTGGAAAATAATTACATCCGCGCGGATTAAAACGGTCAACCACTCTGCGGCTGCAGCAGTTCCTTAACCTTGGCCATCAACGCATCGACAGTGAAGGGCTTCTGCAGGAAATGCAGCCCGTCGTCCAGTTCACCGCCGGTAACGATGATATTGTTCGTATAGCCGGACATATACAGCACCTTGTCTATCTCCGGGTGGTCGGCCGAGATCCGCTCAAAGAGCTGCAGGCCGTTCATCCCCGGCATTACGATGTCGGTAATCACCAGATCGATTTTTTCGGGAATATCCTTCAGCAGCTCCAGCGCCCCCTCGGGGTGCTCGGCACTGTAAACGGTATATCCAAGCCCTTCCAGCAGCTCGACCGACATGACGCGGACCATCTCGTTGTCCTCAACCAGCAGAATCACGGCGCTGCCGGAGAGATCACGTTCACCCGGGTCACTCTCCTCACCGATGCCCTGCGGTTTTTCGTCGCAGAGCGGGAGGTAGATCTTGAAGGTCGAGCCGGCGCCAACCGTACTGACGGCCATGACATAGCCGTTGTGCTGTTTGATGATGCCATACACATTTGCCAGGCCGAGTCCGGAGCCTTGCCCGACCTCCTTGGTGGTGAAGAACGGTTCAAAAATCCGCGCCATGGTCTCAGCGTTCATGCCGCAGCCGTCATCGGTACACGCCATCAGCACAAATCGCCCCGGGTTCATGCCGGGATGCCGGCGGGCAAACTCATCGTCGATCAGAACCTGTCCCGTTTCGATCGAAATGCTGCCGTTGGCGGCTATGGCGTCCTGAGCGTTCAGGATCAGATTCAGAAGAACCTGCTCAATTTTGGAGCTGTCGGCGCGGACCACGACCGGCTGACCGGCTAGCTGCAGACTGAGGCTGATGTTTTCACGCAGCGTCCTGCGAACCATCGAATGAAATGCCAGGATGACGTCGTTAAGATCGACCACCCGCATCTGCATGACCTGCTTGCGACCGAAACTGAGCAGCTGCTGCGTCAGATCGCGTGCCTTGACGGACGCCTTGATGATGCCGTCAAGCTGCAACCGCATCTTTTCATTATCCGGCAACGAACGCTTGAGCATGTCGGCATAGATCAGGATGGGGGTCAGCAAGTTGTTGAAATCGTGGGCGATACCTCCTGACAAATGCCCGATCGCCTCCATCTTCTGCGCCTGCCCCAGCAGGTGCTCCAGCTCCATCCGCTCGGCCTCACCCCTGCTCCGCTCGATCGCTATGCCGGCAAAGGCTGCTGCCTGCTGAATCAGGGATATTTCATCCTCGTCCGGTGTTGCCGGGGTGCGGTGATAGATGGCAAAGGTGCCGAGCAGCACGCCGGAGGATGAGATGATCGGCTCCGACCAGCAGGAACGGAGCCCCGCTTCCCGTGCGGGCGCAAAATCCTTCCAGAAGGGGTGCCCTTCGAGATCTTCCACGATAACGCGTTCTCTCCGGAAAGCCGCGGTACCGCACGAGCCGACCCCCTCGCAGATTTTTGTCCGGTGGGTCGCCATGTTGTAGAAATCGGGCAGGCTGGGCGCCGCACCGTTCAGCAGCCGTGTGCCGTCGTCGCTGACCAGGTGGATCGAGCAGAGCATCTCCGGATTTTCCTTTTCAATCGAGACAGCAATATATGAAAGAAGCTGCAGTAGCGGCTCCCCGCCCGCAATCCGCTCCAGTATCCCCGAGCGAGTCTGCTCGCGATGCTCCGCTTTTTTCAAACTATCGATATTCTTTACAAGCGTGTATTCGATTTCCTTACGTTCGGAAATATCGCGGACCATACTTAAGACCAGTGTGCGGCCGTTGAAGTTTATTACCCGGCCATGAACCTCGATCGGCAGTATACTCCCGGATTTGCGCAGATAGGCCGACTCGAAAAACGCCTCGCCCCGTTCAAGAAGCACATTGATATTCGGCTGAATCCGGGCGGCATACTCGGGTGGCTTTATCCCGTGGAGACCGAGCTGCAGCAGCTCCTCGCGACTGTACCCGGACATCGCCAGGAGTGCGTTGTTGAAATAGACAAGTTGCCCCTGGGTATCCAGCAGCAGTATGGCATCCGAGGCTGCATCAAGCAGCTCGGCCTTGAGCTCGAGATCTACCTGCTGCTTCTCCAAGGCGAGATTGGCCTGCTCGAGCTTGCGCACCTTCTGGAGAAAAAAATAAGAGAGTATGCAGAAAAGCACCACCAGTGCGCTTTCTATTATGGATTCGGCAATTGAAGAGACAAGGTTACGCTTACCGGCGAGATGCCAGACGAACAAACCTGCAAGCAACAGCAGAAATATCGTTGACGCCCAAATAATCCAGCGGCGCATATAGTGATAAGACTCTGTCGGCATGCGGTTGCTCCAAGGGAAGAGACTACATTAGAACGGTGTTTACAAATAGCATGTCCAACTATCAAAATAAAGGGAGAAGTGCCGCTTTCAGGGATTTAATCGCCACTCCCGGCAAAATTTCTCAAAATCGTCCGGCTTCAACGGGCGGCTGAAATAGTATCCCTGAATAACGCCGCACTCACGTTCCACGAGATAGCGCAGCTGTTCCTCCGTCTCGACCCCTTCCGCCACCAGCTCCATTTCCAGCCCCTGCCCCATGGCAATGATCGTATTGACCACGGCGGCATCGTTTCTGGTGATCAACATCCTCCGGACAAACGACATGTCTATCTTCAGCTCGTTGATCGGCAGGCGCCCCAGGTATTCGAGCGAAGAATAGCCGGTGCCGAAATCATCCAGGGACAGAATGACGCCGATTTCCGCCAGAGCGGTCATTTTTTCAAGTGTGCGGGAGCTGTCCACCATGACCATGCCCTCGGTCAGTTCCAGGCAGAGGCAGTGGGGATCCAGGCCGGTAACTTCCAGCACATGTTTGACGGTTTTATCAAGATCGCTGCGCATGAACTGCAAGGGGGAGATGTTAACAGACATGCGCAGTTCCGGTAGTCCGAGCTTCCGCCATGCGACCGCCTGGCGGCACGTCTGCCACAACACCCATTCGCCGACCGCCACGATCATGCCGCTCTCCTCCAGAATCGGCACAAAGATGTCGGGTGGAACGGGCGCCTCTCCGGTCGGTGTCCAGCGCAGCAAGGCTTCCACGCCGACCACCGTGCCATGGGCATGATTGATCTGCGGCTGGTAGTTCAGACTGAACTCGCCCCGGTCTATCGCCTTATGAAGCTTCGCCTCCAGAGAAAAACGCTCCTCCAGCTGCCTGTTCAGCTCGCGGGAATAGAAGCAGATGGTATTCTTTCCCTCTTTCTTGGCCTGGTACATGGCGGCTTCGCCGTTTTTCAGCAGGCTTTCCACACATTCGCCGTCCTCCGGGTAGAGCACCACGCCAATACTGGCAGTAGCCATGATCTCCGTCCCCTTTACGGTAAAGACATCGTTCATGGCACCCTTGATCCGCTCGGCACGCTGCCGTGCTTCATCGGCATCGGTTGACAGCGGAGGAATCACCGTGAATTCATCACCCACAAAGCGCGAGACAACACAGCTGTGCCCGCACACGGTTTCCAGGCGAAGGGCAATCTCCTTGATCAGAAGATCACCGAATTCGTGGCCGAAGGTATCATTGACATATTTGAGGTTATCGATATCCAGCACCATCAGGGTCAGATACTGGTTTTCGAGGTCGAGCAACTCCAGCTGCAGTTCAAGATGCTTCTGAAAATAGTGGCGATTCGGGAGACCGGTCAGCACATCAAAATTTGCCTGGTAATACAACTGTTCTTCATGGCGCTTGCGAGCGGTAATATCTTCTTTAATGGCGACATAATTGGTAATGGTGCCGTTCTCATCCCTGACCGGGGCGATGCTGGCCAGCTCCCAAAACTGGCGACCATCCCTGGTTTTGTTGCATAATTCCCCCTGCCACTCATTGCCCGAGCTGATCGTCTGCCACAAATTTACGTAGTAGCTGTCCGGCTGCTTATCGGATTTGAGAATACTGGGGTACCGGCCGATCGCCTCTTCGCTGCTATAGCCGGATACCGCGGTGAATTTGGGATTGACATATTCTATGATCCCGTTGACATCGGTGATAACGACACTGTTGGCGCTCTGCTCGACGGCGGTGCTCAGCTTGCGCAGCTCGGTGGTCCGCAGCTTCACCTGCAGCTCAAGATTCTGGTGGTGGTCCCTGTTTTCCTGCACCAGGCGAGCCCGCTCGAGACAGCGGGAAACGACCAGTTCGAGCTCTACCAGATCGGCAACCGGTTTGCTCAGGTAATCCCAGGCGCCCCGGCGCAAAGCCTCCGTCGCATCCGCCAATACGCCGGTGCCTGACAGGACAATAACCGGCAGGTTATCATCGTGCCGCCTGACCGCATCTACGACCTGCAACCCGTCCACGAGCGGCATGCGAAGATCGGTGATAATTATATCCGGATTCAGGGCAAGGACCTTCCCGATGCCGTCACGTCCATCACTTGCCTGGATCACGGTAAAACCGCAGTCTTCAAAATACGCCGCTACGCCGCTGCGTATCGATTCTTCGTCGTCAATGGTCAACAATACCGGATTGGCAGCGTACGGTTTCATTACATTTTTCTCCCCGATGCGGCCATCTGCTTGATTTTGTCAACCAGTTTCGAAAGATCGTGTATCGGTTTCAGCAGCACATCATCGGCCGTCATGCCGATCGCGCGCAGTTCGTCCGATACCGAGTAGAGCATTCCGGTGTGAAGCAGATAACGAACCGCAGGGCAGAGCCTGTGAGCCCTGTTGATGAATTCCTCGCCGTTCATGCCGGGAAGACGCATGTCGGCTATGCAGACCGCAGGACAGATCGAGGCGATCGATTCCAGAGCCTCCTCGGCGCTGGCGGCACCGTAGACACAAAACCCGTCATCTTCCAGATAGGCGGTGATGCAGTCACGTATCATCTGATCATCGTCAACCAGCAGCACCCTGATATCGGAACACTCCATTACCCTCTCCACTTGAGCGGGAGCTTAACCGTGAAACAGCTCCCCTCGCCCGCTCGTGACGTGACGTCGATAGAGCCGTGATGCCCTTTGGTGACGATGGAATACGCCACCGACAGGCCCAGGCCGGTGCCGACTCCCACATCCTTGGTGGTAAAAAACGGCTCGAATACTCTCAGGCGGGTGGCTTCGTCCATACCGGGACCGTTGTCAATTATCTCGATTCGTACAATTCCCGCCGACAGTCCGGTTCGCAGCGTGATTCGGGGCTGACGGTGCAGCGCCGGGTCAGCCAGGGCCTGGGCAGCGTTTTTTAGGATATTCAGCAACACCTGTTCGATTTCCGCCACAACCATCTGCACTTGCGGCAAATCGGGAACATAGTCACGCAGCAACTCGAACCGGGCAAATCCATATTTTTTCTTCATGTCATAATCGGTGGCAGCCAACTCGAGAACCCTGTCCAGCAGAGCAGAAAGATCGACATATTCCGCGCCGGAATCACCACGGCGGCTGAAGCGGAGCATGTTGGATATTATGTCCGACGCCCTCATTCCGGCACTGCGGATATGGCCGATAAAGTCAAAGATACCCCGTTTCCCGAGGTAGGCGCGCACCAGATCAAGGCTGACTCCGACCTCGGCGGCAGCATTCACGTTGGCCGGAATGTCGGCTGATACCCGCCGTTCGATGTTCTGGGCATGCTGCAGGATGGCTCCCAGCGGATTATTGATTTCATGCGCCATGCCGGCGGCCATGCCGCTGATCATGATCATTTTTTCGGTCTGGCTCATGATCTCTTCGATGCGAAGACGCTCGGTGATATCGTGAGCCATGCCGATAACCGTCATCAACCCGTTCTCGTCGACATGTGACGATCCGTGAGAGGTGTGCCAGCGCCAGTTGCCGTCGGCAGATCTGATGCGGTAGGTAACCTCCCGGGCAGAATCCGTCTTGATCGCCGTTTCAATCGTCGTAACGCAGCGAAGGACGTCCTCCGGATGAATAAACTCCCGCAAATTGTGCCCGACTATTTCATCCGGTTCATGCCCGAGCAGCTTCTTCCAGGCAGGGGATACGTAGGTGAAGTTACCCTCCATATCCAACGAGAAGATGATGTCGCAGGAGTTCTCCACCAGTGTCCGGTAACGTGATTCACTTTTGAAAAAGGTTTCGGTTGCTTTTGGCGGCATATATTGACCCCGGTATCAGTTTTGACTTCGACTCCGTTCACCATCCGTGGCACCCGGTCAACCAATCCATCCGCACCTTGAAATATCCGGATAGCTGGCTACACGGTCTCGCCGATTCTCTCCATCTCGTCATTCGAGTACATCCGGTCAATATCCATGATGATCAGCAATCGCTCGGCATGATTGAATACTCCGGTGATAAATTCCTGGCCGATTCCGCCGGAAAGCACCATCGATGGCGGTGGCTGGATCTCGCTGCTGCGGATGCGGATGACTTCCGAGACACCATCCACGATAAAGCCTGTCAGGCTGCCCGTCACATCCATGATGATGATGCGGGTCCGACTGCTGCTTTCGCACTCCGGCAACCCGAATCGCTTCCGCATCGAAATGATCGGTATCACCTTGCCGCGCAGGTTTATTATTCCTTCGACATACTGCGGCGTGTTGGGCATTTTGGTGATGGTCGGCATACGGATTATCTCGCGGACCTTGAGTACTTCTACGCCGTATTCTTCTTCAGCCAGCATGAAGCTGACCAGCTGGATCAGTTCGTCGTTTTTGGCAGCATCGTCGATTTTTGCCAGTGCTTGTGTGGTCATTGGTATGCCTCCGATTCAGTAACCGCCCCGGCAGCTCCCGATACAGGGAGCTCCGGAGAGGCGAAGTTATTGCTACAGCCTGAATTGCCCGACCAGCTCTTTCAGTTCTTCCGCCTGACGGGACACATCATTGGCGGCAATCGCGGTTTCATGCAGGGCGTGGTCGTTCTGCTGGGCCAGGTCGTTGAGGTTCATGACGTTGCTGCTGATCTCGCGGGTCGTGGCGGTCTGCTCTTCGGCAGCGGTGGCGATCTGGCCGATCTGCTCGGTCACGTCGTTGATGATGTCGAGGATCTCCTGCAGCGAACGGCCGGACTCGGAAGCATGGCTGGTTCCCTGCTCAACCTGGGCGACGCTCTGCTCCATGGAGATAACCGCGGCTTTGGTTTCCTTCTGGATCGCCTTGATCATCTCGCCGATCTCCTTGGTGGCCCGGGTGGTTCGCTCGGCCAGTGCGCGGACTTCGTCGGCGACAACGGCAAAACCCCGCCCCTGCTCGCCGGCACGGGCCGCTTCAATGGCGGCATTCAGGGCCAGCAGGTTGGTCTGGTCGGCGATGTCTTCGATGGTGCCGATGATCGCGCCGATCTGCTCCGACCGGATGCCGAGGGCATCGACGGTACTGGCGGCATTTTGCACCCTCTCGGCGATGCTGTTCATGACGGTGATGGATTGGCCGACAACGGCCGCACCCTGGGTGGCTTTCCGGGTGGCACCGCCGGCGTTGCCGGCAGCATTGTGACAGTTGCTGGCGATGTCGCCCGAGGTAGCCGACATCTCTTCACCGGCAGTGGCCAGTGAGGTGGATTGCGACGAGAGCTGGGCGATGCTCTCGGTCATCTGTTTTGTTGTCTGCTGCAGCTGCAGCGAGGATGAGGCCAGCTGCAGCGAACTGTCGGAGACCTGGCTGATGATGGTGTGCAGTTTGCCGATGAAGGTGTTGAACCATTCGCTCAGTTCGCCGATCTCGTTCCTGCCGAGGATCGGCAGTCGACGGGTCAGATCGCCTTCACCCTGGGCAATATCCCTGATCGTATCGACCACGGCCTTGATCGGACCGGTAACGGTGCGCGACACCAGCCAGGCCAGCAGGATACTGAGCGCCAGGATCAGCAGCAGGGCGACCCCGATGCCGATCTGGATCTGGCGGACGTGGGCGGTGACATCATCGATGTAGATGCCGGTGCCGATCACCCATCCCCAGGGCTGATACAGCTCGACGTAGGATATTTTGGGTACCGGCTGGGCGTTGCCCGGTTTTGACCAGGCGTACTCAACATAGCCTTTCCCCTTGTCCCTGCAGATCCTGGCCATCTCCACAAACAGCGCCTTGCCGTTGGGGTCCTTGTTTTCGCTCAGGTCCTTGCCGTTCAGTTCCGGCTTGATTGGGTGCATGACCATTTTCGGGCCAAGATCGTTGATCCAGAGATAGTTGGTGCCGTCATATCGAATCGCACTGATCCGCTCGGCGGCCTGCTTCTGGGCCTCCTCTTTCGACAGGACCCCCGTATCAACCTGCTTCTGATATGATGCCAGCAGGCTGGATGCCTCCTGCACCAGATAGCTGACGGTCGCCTGTTTCTCTTCCATGATCAGTCCGCGGATAAACGGCACCAGTGCAAACATGGTTGCCAGAACCAGTACCAGCCATGTCAGGATCGACAGACTCATGATTTTTGCAAAAATTCCCCAGTCCTTGTACGCCTTGAATTCCATGTTGCCCCCTGAAATCGCCATAACACTCGGTGTGCGTAGCGGTAGATTTGCAACAATCAGAGCAGGGAGCGTGCCAGAGGGGGCGGACAAATATTTAACTGTGATGGCCGGAAGTTAGGAGATTCACCTGCGGGGCGGGGCTGCGACTAAAGTTGACAGGTTTAAGGAGTATCTCGGGTTAATGTTCTATGTATCGGCTGGTTACAAGCCGCACCACTGGTTGCACCTGCAATTATTGTCGCAGGGGCAACTTTCACCCCGAACGCGCCAGCCGCTTGTTGAGAGCCTGGCGGGTGATTCCCAGGTGGGCGGCGGCAAGGCGCTGGTTATTATCGGCCAGACGCAGCGCTTCCGAGATCAGAAGATTTTCGGCATCCTTGAGGGTCGGGAATTTTTCAGCAAACGGGCAGACCGGACAGACGCTGACGACCTGGAGAGGAGGTCCGGGGGGGCGCAGACCGCTGCCGATCGCCGACACGATCGACTCCAGGGGGAGTGTCTGGCTGTTCGAGCGCGCGACGGCATCGTGAATGATCGCTTCCAGCTCCCTGATATTGCCGGGAAAGCGATAGGCGGCCAGATAGCGGTTCAGTTCTGCCGGTGCGGCCGGTGCCGCTTTGCCGAGCAGCGCCGCCGCCTTCTTCAGGAAATGTGCCGTCAGCAGCGGGAGGTCCTCCGGACGGTCGCGAAGCGGCGGCAGCTCCACACGGTGGCTGCAGAGCCGGTAATAAAGATCGGGGCGGAATGTGCCGAGCTCCATGGCGCTTTTCAGGTCGGCATGCGTGGCGACGACGATGCGTGCGGTGCTCTTTTTTACCTTGTCGGACCCGAGCGGCAGGTATTCCCCCTCCTGGAGCAGCCTGAGCAGCTTCACCTGGGATCCGGGCGACAAATCGGCAATTTCGTCCAGAAAGAGCGTTCCTCCCGACGCCTGGCGGATCAAGCCCTCTCGGGCACGGTCAGCTCCGGTATAGGCTCCACGCTGATGGCCGAAGAGGGTGTCGCTGAACATGGCGTCATCCAGTCCTGCCAGGTTGATCGCCACAAACGGACCGGAGAGGCCGCTCAGAGAATGGACCGCCCTGGCAATCAATTCTTTTCCGGTGCCGGTCTCTCCGGTGATCAGTACCGGCTGGCGGGAGGGCGCGACGGACTCCAGATACAGGAACAGTGCCCGCATCCGTGGTGACGTTGTGATGATGCTGCTGAAAGCGGATTCGTCCTCCAGCGTCCCATCGGAGAGGTGACGGCGCAGGCGTTCCAGCTCATGTTTCGTACGGGCCCGCTCAAGAGATCGATCCAGCGTTATCTGCAGCTCTTCAAAATTGACGATCGGCTTGGACAGATAATCCCAGGCCCCCAGACGCATTGCCCGCACCGCCTCATCGACCGCCCCGACCCCCGAGACAACCACGATCGGCGTGAATTCAGCCTCTGCCGCTATCGCCTCCACCAGGGCAAAGCCGTCCATAACCGGCATGCGCAGGTCCGTCATGACAATGTCCGGACGCCTGCTGCGAAAAAGATCCAGTCCGCTCCGGCCGTTTTCAGCGGTCAGCACCCGGTAACCGATATCATCGAGGTAGGCCGTCAGTGATTCTCTGACGTACTGTTCATCTTCGACAACCAGAATAACCGGTTTCTCCGTATCCGTGATGCGTGCTTTCAAAGTCCCAGTGCCTCCACCACCGCCCGGCTCAATTCGCCCCGGTTGTACGGTTTCTGAATGAAGCCGCTGGCGCCCAGCCCCACCAGTTCATCACCGGTTCCCTCACGGCTGAATCCGGAGCAGAACAGCACCTTCAGCTCCGGCGCCAGTTCACGCAGCCGCAGGAAGGCCTCTTTCCCCCCCATCTTCGGCATGATCATATCCATCATGACCAGCGAGATTTCACTCCGGTGCGTGCCGAACACTTCCAGCGCATGCTCGCCGTTATCGGCCAGGAAGACCGTATACCCGAGGTCTTCCAGCAGGTCGCGACCGACATCACGCAGAATTTTTTCATCATCAACCAGCAGGATCCCGCCATCGCCCGCCACCGCGTCGCCACTGCCGACCGAACTGACTAGCCCCTCTTCAACCATGGGAAGGTAGATTTTGAATACCGATCCGGCTCCCGGTTCGCTCTGCACAAACAAGCCGCCCCCGTGCCCCCGGACCGTTCCGTACACGGCGGCCAATCCGAGGCCGGTGCCCTTGCCGACGGCCTTGGTGGTAAAAAAGGGTTCGTAGATGTGCTCCATCACCTCTCTCGTCATGCCGACCCCGGTGTCCGACACGGTGATTTCAAGATAGCGCCCGGGTGCGATGGATACGCCCAGCGTGCGGCAGGAGGACTCATCCAAGGTTCGCACGGTCGTTGCAATGGAGAGCGCGCCGCCATGCGGCATGGCGTCGCGGGCATTGACCCCCAGATTGAGCAGCGCATTCTGCAGTTGGGTCTGATCGCCCATGACGACCGGATTGCCGCAGCCCAGCCGGCATGTGAGCTGTATCTGCTTGTCGATCGTACGTTCCAGCATGCTCATGACGGCGGCTATCGTGTCATTGATGCGAACCGGTTGCGAAACCGCCGTGCTTTTGCGGGAGAAGGTCAGCAGTTCACGGGCCAGGTCTGCGGAACGGGTCGTGGCTTCGAGGATCGTCTCCACCAGCTTGCCGTTTCTCTCGTCCCCCGGCAGTCGCCGCTTCAGCAGTTCGGCAGCGGCCATAATGCCGGCCAGCATATTATTGAAGTCATGGGCAATGCCGCCCGCCAGCTGGCCGACGACATCCATCTTCTGCGACTGAAGCAGCTGGCTCTGCAGCCGCTTCTGCTCCGTAATTTCCATGACCGCGCTCAGGACACACGAATTGCCGCCAATCTCCAGCAGCACGCCGGAAAAGAGCACCGGAAATTCTTCGCCATCCTTGCGGCGCATGTCGGCCTCGAAATTGTGAACGTGGCCGTTTTCCCTCAGCAGCTTCAGATAGCTCCCCCGGACCGATTCGTGCCGCCAGACCCCGAGTTCGACGGTGGTTCTGCCGATCGCTTCGTCGCGTGAATAGCCGAACATGTCGACGAATGCCTGGTTCACCTCACTGAAAGTCCCTTCCGGAAGAGACGTCAGCGCAACCGTTACCGGCGAATGTTCGAAAACGGCCCTGAATTTCTGTGAACTCTCATCAACCACCTCCAGCTGAATCCGCAGCATCTCCTCGGTTGCCAGCAGCTGATCATGGGTATCCTGGTATTCAACAATCTGCATCCGCAGCATCTCTTCGGTTGCCTGGAGTTCATCCTGGCTCTGCACGTACTCGTCCACCTGCGCCCGCAACATTTCCTCCGTCGCATGCAATTCTTCCTGAGACTCCTGATATTCGTCGATCTTGAGACGCAGAAGCTCCTCAAGCCGACGGCGCTTGCGGATATTCAGGGACAGAGCCATCACAGTCACAATACCGATCAGGGCAAACAGCCCCCCCAACTTAAAGGCGGTTTTGTTGACAGCAAAGGTTGAGAGCGGTTTGTTGATAATAATTGTATCGGCGGGCAGCATTGCGGGATCTATGTCGAATTTTTCCAGCACCCGGTTATCAAACATGGGATGAGACAAACTACCGGTAATAACCGGCAGAGCATCAAAAGATTCCCCGGCGAAGATGCGCCCGACCAGTTCGGCGGCCTTCCGTCCTTGTGACTGTCCCTCCATCATCCGGCCGCCGATGACTCCGCCCCCTAATTGCGCCGCGTGTACCGCATAGACGGGAACCGGGCTGGCAGAGCTGACGAGTTTGGCCGCCTCGGATTGAATGAAAGTGCGCCCGCCTTTTTCAATGGTATACGAAAGAATCATTACAATACTGTCAGGAGAGAGCAGCTTCAGCTTCTTAACCGTTTCTTCAAGGGGCATCTCCTCCATGAACTGCAGCCTGATCCCGTGGAAGCGCCGCGCTGATTTTTCCAGTTCGCGGCGCATGGCCAGACCGGTGTCGGTGTAATCATGGATCACTACCACGGAGCGGGTGGAAGGATGCAGTTGCAAAGCCAGCCCCAGAGTTCCGCCGGAGTCATGATATTCAGCGACTCCGGTAATGCGGGACTGCCCGGCGATCATGGCTGGCTGGTAGTCGTTGATACCGCAGAAAACGAGGGGTGTGCCGGGAGAAATACGCTGCCGGTACAGTGACGCAAACTCCAGCGCCGCATTGTCCATGGCGATAATAGCGTCGAGATGAAGAGTTGCATATTTTGATTCCAACAGGTCGGCAAGTCGGGGAAAGTGCTTTTTAGAGTGGAATTTTTTGGTATCCAGGTGTTCGATATGCAGCTCAACCCGTGGATAGCTTTTGAGAAGTCCGTCCCGAAAGCCCGCCAGCTCGTCTTCCCACCAGTCATAGCCAATGTTGTATGAATTGAGGACGAGAATGCGCGGGACGGCGGCGGCATGAAGCGGTGATGCCGGGGATAGCAGGACTCCGACCATGATTAGCACGGCTAACATGCCGGCCGGGAAAAAGTCACGACGCATAATTTTCATCAAGACTCCATTTCCGCAAAAAAACGGCGCCGCAGGATGCGTTCTCCACGGAGTGGAACCACTGAAATCCGGCGGAAAGCTCGCACCACATTCCCGCGATACAAACACATACCTGGCACCTCCTGTTTCTTACGGGGTACAAATTCTGCGCGTTTCGCTGTTAAATACCATATCGGACATAACTATGAATACTATTTTAAAACATACCAAAACAAATACGGCCGCCCGGATATGACCCGGACGGCCGCACGAGATCTGCAGCAAAGGTATCGTTTACGTCGTGTTATTTTAAAAGGATCTCGATTTTGGCAGTTTTTCTGACGTCTGCCAAGTATTTCTGGACTTCTTCGTTAACCTTCTGCCCTTTCAGGAACTCTTCGATCCTTGCTTTCACCTCAGCGTATTCGGCTGTAGCTGCCGGTTTTTTCTCCGTCAGCTTGATGATATGGTAACCGAACTGGGTCTCGACAATATCACTTGTTTCACCGGGCTTGAGCGCAAAGGCGGCCTTTTCAAACGGCGGGACCATCTGTCCTTTGCCGAAGAAGCCGAGATCGCCACCCTGCTGGCTGCTGGGACAGGTGGAGTTCCCTTTGGCCAGAGCGGCAAAGTCGGCACCACCGGCAAGCTCCTTGCGCAGTTTTTCAGCCTTTTCACGGGCCTTTTTCCTGTCGTCCGCCGATGCAGCACTGTCAGTCCCGATCAGGATATGGCTGGCTTTTACCGTTTCATCCCGTTTGAACTTATCCTGGTTCTTGTCGAAGAAAGAGCGGATTTCCGCCTCTGGTACGGACGTTTTCGCCACGAAGGAGGTTTCCACGAATCGTGAAATCAGAAGGTCGCGGCGGGTATATTCGCGCAGGTCCTTTTCGTCCATCTCCAGATTCTTGATGGCTTTTGTGAAATCCTGTTCATCCTTGAAGCGGGCCTTTCCCTGGGCTATCTTGGCATCAACCTGTTTATCCAGATCGGCAATCTCCAGCTTCGCGGCAGCCTGATACAACAACTCCGCCGATATCAACTGTTCCACGGCCTGTTTATCGAGTGCCTCCTCCTGATCAGCCGGCAGCGCCTGCCCGCGCAGCAGAACCTTTTTTGCACGGCGCAGTTCGATCGCATCGATAGCCGCCCCGTTGACCCGAGCCACCGTCCCCTTCAGCGGGGAAACCGCAGCGGCACTCTCTTTTTTTACTTCCGTCGCGGCAGCGGCTGCGAGACTTCCGCAAGACATGAGCGCAGCAACCAGAAATCCTTTCAATAGCCATCCTGTTGTATGTACTTTCTGCATCGGACAGGGTTCTCCTTGAGATAAGATGTCAGATACTGTAGCACAACTAATCCGGGCATGAAAAGCCAAACATACTTTTGACATTTGTTTTGCTTTCAGATACATTCACCTGCGGTTTAGGTACCAATCAATTTTGTTTTTGCACAACCGGACCGCAGCCAGTTCATCAGGAGGAAACGTGGAAATGAAAAGGGTTCTCGTAGTCGATGACAGTCTCTCGGTTGCCCGCCAGCTCGAGAAGATCATCAGTGAATCGGGCGACTTCACCTGCGTCGGGCACGCCAAAAACGGTGCCGAGGCGATCAAGATGAATCATACCGAAAATCCGGAAATTATCTGCATGGACATGAACATGCCCGGCATGGACGGATTGACGGCTCTGCGTACGCTGTCAGTCATGGATAAAGAGGTCAAGGTGGTGATGGTGACATCGCTTGGAGGGGTGGGCGACAAGTTTACCGAGGCACTTAAACTTGGTGCCAAAAATGTCATTTCGAAACCGTTCGAAGCTGACAACGTCCTGCGGATTCTGCGGGAGCTCTGATTCATACAATATTGATCTACACAAGGGGCTGAATATGGCGGTAAAATTTTTCGGACAATTCCTGGTAGAGCAGGGCATCGTCACCAGTGAAGCGCTGCTGCAAGCAATCAATCTTCAGGACAAGAACAACCTCAAGCTTGGCGAGATGGCCGTCGTGATGGGACTGATCACCCCTGCGGATATCCAGCGGGCCCATAATGCCCAGATGTCCAAGGACATGAGGCTGGGTGACCTGCTGGTGGAGATGGGGTTTTTAACAGTCGATCAGGTGAATGACATCGCCACCCGCCAGAAGAACACCCACCTGTACATCGGCGAAGCGCTGGTGCAGATCGGAGCGCTGACAAATGACGGACTCCGGATGCAGCTCGATGCCTTCAAGGCCGATCAGGCCCAGTACGTATCGAGCGGCATTGATCTTCCGATCACCTCCCCCAACGGTAAAATCTGGGAAATGACGGCCGACCTTACCTACAAGATGATAACCCGTGTGCTTGACCTGCAGTTCCGGCCCGGCAAATGCACGCTCGCCTCAGCGATCGCACCCAGTTTCATGCTGGCGGCCATGGATCTGAGCGGCGATGTTGAGGCCCGCTACCTGATCTCCGTATCCGAGGGGCTGCAGAAGTCCATCGCCAGGGCGATCCTGAGCGAGCCCTCCGTCGATCATGAACCGGTTGAAGTGCTGGAAGACACCGTCATGGAGTTTGTTAACGTCGTCTGCGGCAATGTGGCGGCCAAAGCCTCCCAGATGGGGATCATCATGAACATCAACCCGCCGGTCACGATTCACCCGCCGGCCGGCGGACTGCCGATCCCCGACGGCTACACGGCTCTCAGTTTCCCGATCCACATCGAGGATGGCGAGACTATGGAGATGATTCTGCTGATCAAGGGGTGATTTCCGGAGCAATCACGGTTTGACGCAAAAGAGGCATCCTCGCGACCGAGGATGCCTCTTTTTTTAGTAAAACCTGGTTTCCCCTGACTGGCGCCCCGCTACTGCCACACCTCATCCGTATATTTCCCATCCATATCCCGCACAAACAGGGGCGCCTCCACTACCGGCAAGCTGTTCCTCCCCTTGGCCAGTTCGGCCATGAACATGGTCGCCGGTGACTGGTTATTGCTGTGCACCATCCGCACGCGCAGCACGGACAATTTCAACTGGGCGGCCAGCGACATGAATTCAGCCAGACGCGAAGGCAACTGGATGAAGCAGATCTTCCCCGACGGCTTTACCAGGTATTTGGCCGCGGTCAGAAAATCTGCCAGACCGGCGGTTGATTCGTGACGGGCGTCATCACGCCCGGCCCTGGGGCTGACTTTACCGCTTCCCGGAGTCCGAAAGGGGGGATTTGACACGACCAGATCAAAGTTCGAAACAGGATAACTCTTGCGCAGTCTGACGACATCTTCAGCATGCACGGAAACCCTTCCGGCGAGGTCGTTGTGCTGAATATTCAGTTCGGCAAGCGCCGCCATTTCGGGGTTGTTTTCGACCGCCACCACCAGAGCCGCCGGGTTGACCCGTGCCAGCAGCAGCGCAATGATTCCGCAGCCGGCACCCAGATCGGCAATCCTTCCGCCCGGCGCCACTCCGGTGCAGAACCGAGCCAGCAGCAGGGGATCCAGTGAATAGCGATAACCATGACGAGGCTGATACAGCTGCAAGCCGTACAACTTGAGATCATCTCGTGTCAAATCCTCACCCCTCACCCCTCACCCCTCACCCCTCACCCCTCACCCCTCACCCCTCACCC
>CAZGEG010000031.1:0-43546 GCA_964524835.1 uncultured Geobacter sp. | reverse complement strand
CGGCATAGCCGGCTGTTACGTCGATGTCACCATCGGCATGGGCGGAGCTTGGCGCCGTGGTCGCGGTGGTGCCGGCGTTGTGGCAGCTGACGCAGGTGAAAGCGGCATGGGCAACGTGGCTGCCGGTGGCCGGGCCGCTGGCGGCGATCGGGGTCGTATGGCAGGCGGAGCAGTCGGTGACCACACCCCAGACCGGGGTTGTGACGGTGCCGGCGCCGTAAACGTTGGCGTGGCAGGAAGCGGCGGAGCAGGTGCGTGTGCCGAAGCCGCTGGCGGTGGTGTGCTTGGCGACGTTGGCGGCATAGCCGGCTGTTACGTCGATGTCGCCGTCAGTGTGACCAGTGCTCGGCGCGGTAGTTGCTGTAGTGCCGGCTCTATGGCAATTAACACAAGTATAAGCGGCATGGGCAACGTGGCTGCCGGTAGCCGGGCCACTGGCGGTAATAACCCCGCCGCCGTTATGACATGCAGCACACCCGGTTGCTGAGGTACCCCAGGTTGGAGGTGTAACTATCGTAGTGCTGTACGGATCTGCGTGGCAAGTTGCGCAACTGAGCGCTACTGTTTTAAGGTCAGCTATACCACCACTGACATGGGGCGCCGCAGTCTCGCCGTTGTAGACGTGGCAGGTTGTGCAGCTTGCGTTGCCGGTGCCGATAACGGTAAAGTGAGTGGCATGTGAAGTTGTACCAAAAGAGCCCACTGTTGCGGTAGCATGACACGTTCCGCACTGGCCGGTTGAAGCAGAACCCCAAACAGGTGAACCGTTACCGTGACACGCAACGTTTGAACATGTTGTGCCGGTTGCTGGCGCTACGCCAGAGAACTGAACTTCTTTAATAGTATTAACATGCTTTGTTTTGTCACTAACGGTTGTATTTCCACTGACCGTTGCAGCATGACAGGTGGCGCAGCCATACGACAGAGGAGTTGCCACGTGCTTTGCGTGCGAACCGGTTGTGATCGCGGTATTTTCGTGACAGGTTGTACATTCCGAACCGGTGCCGATAAATTTGGCGGCATTCCAGGCGACTGGGTTCTGCCCGGCTTTATAACCGCCATTTCCATCGCTGTGGCAGTAGACGTTAGAGCAGTTTGGCGACGTGTATGCCGCGAGAGCGCCGGCCTTGATGCCGGTCTTGTCGATAAACACATCAGCATAGGTACTGCCGCTGTTATGCGTGTTGCCCTTATGACATTCGGTACAGGCGAATTGATAATTGGAACCGCCGCCGGTGGCATGGCTTCCATGCGGTGTAGTTGATTCATCAAACGCTGTGTAACCGGAAGCCTTGCCTGTCGGTCCGCCTGCGGCCGCAGTGGTTGGAGGATAACCATGGCAGCTTGTACACCCGCCGCCGCCGACACTGAATGCTCCAGTTGCCTCTTTGTGGCTGTGGCAAAGTGAACAGTCTGCATAGCCTGGTTCCACGACTGCTCCGGTAAAATGATCCGCGGGGGGATTATGGCAACTCTGGCAGACGCCGTTACCTGTGGCATTATAAAATTCTTTTGTTGTGGTGGAACGGTAAAGTATACGTTTACTAACGCGACCGGCAGTTGAGTACTGCAGGAAACGACGAACGAGATTTACGTTTGGAACTCTCTCGGCAATGACAAGAGTTGGATCGTATTCGACATGACCTGAATGGCAGTCGTTACACTGAACCGGAGCTTTACCACCCCTGAAGCCAAGATTATGATTCTTGGAAATGTGGCAGTTTGTACAGATATTGATATCAGCAGCGGTTTTCCCGAAGGCATTAACGCGCAGAAGATACCCTTTGGAACTGGAAAGTTGACCGAACGTCTGTCCGGATGAGTAGGGGTCGAAAGTTGAGGTACGGGAGTCGGTATTATGAGTGCGGTGGCAGGTGGAGCAGACAATTTTGCTGTTGATCAGTTTGACCTGGCCGGTAGGGTTGCCGGGATTGGTGACGGGAGTCGCAAGAAAATCTCCGGCAAGAATTCTGCTCTTCATGCTGGCGGAGGTATATGATACGTTGACCGGATGAGTACCAACGGTATGGTTCTTGGTATCACGCGGACGGTGGCAGTTCAAACAGAGCTGGTCCTTGTCATTGGGGTAACGAAGATACGGAGAAGCATTTGAGGCAACACCCGAAGTTCCATGCACGTTGTGGCAGCGGGCACAGAACAGTGTTCCGGTAAAGCTTGCGTTTTTATTCAGACCGTTGCTGAGTGCCGTATCGATGGGAGCAACAGCGCCGGCGGCAGGTACGGTATCGGAACCAAACCATTTATGAGATGTCTGCAGTGTGCCCGCTGCCGGAATGAGTGTCTTATTAACAGTTTTAAAGGGGTTGGCAATGTCCTCGGGAGCAAACGTTTTTGCCGTTCTCCCGCTATCGCCTGTACCGGAGTGGCACCGCAGACATACATTGGTGGCGTAATTAGCGTCTGTATTCCCGTATGTCGCGGGATTAATATGACATGAATTACATGTATAAGAAGGATTTACCGCAGGGTCATGGGCACCAGGCAAAGCGTATGCCAGACAAGGCACAAGCAGCACCAACATAATAACCAGCGAGTTAAATTTACATTTGATCATGGCACACTCCTAGAAAAAGCATGAGAAGTTAATACTATTTATTGTGACAGGCCAGGCACAGGGCACTACCTGTATTACTCATAACAAGAAATGGATTCAGCGTCGGGTTATTCGCATTATCTACGTGCGGGTCGTGACACGTTGAACACTCAACTTTGTTTGATGAACCAAAGAATCGGATACGGCTGGAACTTTTAGTGTCAACCGTAGTCAAATCGTTTATTGCGTTCGATGAACGTGCTGCGTTATCACTAAGCACCCCAGTATAACTGAATCCGATCGGATGATCGTTAGTCAGGTCATCACCATTTCCGCCTTGACTAACCGCATCGCCGACCGCCGCACCTGGAATATATGTTCCAAAAACCCACAACGGCCCTTCCATCACAATCGGAGCATTTCCGAACGCAAACTTTGAACCGGGAAAGCCGGCTGCAGTTGCATCGCCGCCTTTACCGGAGGAATGCAGCACGTTCATGGCCGTTTTACCATCATGGCAGCTGAGACAGAGCAGAGAAGGCGAGTTGGCGGACAAAGACGACGCTGTGCGGACGGTGTTTGAAAGAGTCCCGGAGGAAGTATACAGCCTGAAGGCTGTTGCAGCACCACTGGCTTTGTTCCACAGAAGACGGGCCTGACCGGCATTGTGCGGCGTGTGGCAGTATACGCATACCTGAGGCTGAACATTCGCAGCATCGTGATAAGCGCCCGTACTACCGGCTGCTGTGAAATTATGTTTGCTATTGGCTACGTTGTTGACTGCAGCCATGGCAAGAGAACTAGACAGAACTCCGACTACAAACGTTACCAGCACAACAGTTTTTATAGATATTATTTTCATTTCACAACCCTTATGAGAGAGATTATATGAAAACTACCAGCTTTTCAGGCCTAGCGCTTTGCGAAGAATGAGGATTGCATCGACGATTTCGATTTTGCCGTTCGGGTTCGGCTTGCCGTTAACCAGCGGTCCGATATCATAATGAGCAAGTTCCTGAGCAGACGGCGCTGATTGATTCACGACCAGACGGATCGCCCGGAGAGCGTCCTGTACTGTCGGCTTGTCACCGGCATAGAGCGTCCCGTCAGGGAAGTTGTATGCAAGTGTTTTCGAAGAACTGTTCCCGGCAGCATCGGTTGCAACAGCCAGAAGGTTCTCAGGGCTATACGCCACACCGGCAAGGTCAGCACTCCAGTATCCATTGGCAATACTCACTGTGCCGATTTGCGATGCGCCTTCCTTGACTACGACCGTGGAACCGGCTTCAACGGTACCTGCCAGTTTTTCAGGCATTACTCCGTTAACCTGGTTCAAGGAAAATGCCGGTGGAGTTATATCGTAAATAACGGTACGGACTACCGTTGAAGTATTTCCAGCAGCATCCGTGGCGGTAATGGTAACAGGGTAATTTCCCTCAGCGGTAAAGTCAACATTGAATGAGTATGCACCGCCAGCGACAGGGACCGCCACAACCGAACCACCCAATGAATATTCAACGGTAAGCGCGGTAGAATCGGACACCGTACCGGATATGAGTACATTAGGAATGTTTACCGCAACATCCTGGGCAGGAGATGCGACAGCAAGGCTTGGCTTCGCTCCATCAAATGTAATCGAGCGCTTAACCGAGGAACTGTTGCCATAAAGGTCGGTAGCTACGATCTCTATAGTATTAACGCCGGCCAGGAGATCGACAGCGGCACTCCAGTTATTGCCTTCAACTACAGCAGGAATCCCTGCTACTGAAACTGCTGCAGTCTTATCCACAGAACCGCTTATGATCAGTGTTGCATGCGAGGTAAATGAATTATCAACAGGAGCCTGTATGGCTATGACCGGCTTCGTTGCATCAAAGTAATATGTCCTGCTGTCAGCAGTGGTGTTGCCGGCGGCATCCACGGCAACAACCGTAACCTGGTTGGAACCATTCAGAAGCGTAACGGGAACGCTGAATGCGTTGCCGGCCAGTACCGCAGGAATTCCGTTTATGGCAACTGAGGCTCCATTAAGATCCGACACCGTTCCTGAAATATTTTGAACCGGGGTACTTGTGGAACTGCCGTTGGGTAGTGCTGATACATTAAGCAGTGGCGCAACAGTATCAACAGTTACTGCAACAGTTGCATTTGACTTGGCGCTCTGAGTTTTCTGGGCAGACACACTCAGATTATTTACCCCGTCAGCCAGAGCAACATTGTAACTCCAACTTGTTCCGGAAACAACGGCATTTCCGCTGACGGAGGTTGCCTGGTTGGTAACAACAACCGCAGAGCCGGCATCAACAGTTCCGGAAATTGCTAGCGATGAATTATTAGTTACGGCTGGAATCGGTGAGATCGCGACAGCAGGAGCTGGAAGCAGGTAGCTTACACTGACGACCTGCGGCGCGGCACTGTTTCCAGCTACGTCTTTTGCCGTAATCGTGAAGTTATTACTTCCGGCAACTAGAGAACTGATTCCGACACTCCACGTTGAACCGGCGGAGACGACAGCCGCAACGGTTGCAGAACTGTCTGCGACAACCTGAACTGAAGATCCAGCCTCCATTGTCCCGCTGATTGTCAGTGCATTCACTGTTACTTCAGCAGGTACCTGGTTAACCGTGAATGCAGGAGGCGTCACATCCGTGAGCACGGGGTTAACACCACCGTCGATGCCGAACATAGTGATATTCCCGAAACCGTTCACAACCAGCAATCGACCGTTCACCGCGTCAAATTGCGCATCTGTCGGAACCATCAGCTGACCGTTTAAGGTGCCAACCGAGCCGATATAATTTTTTGTCGTTCCGGCAACATTAAGAGCCGCTGCTGTGGCGGGGTCAATGACCTGTATGTTTCCCTGGAACGCGTCAACCACATACATTCTGTTCAGAACCGGTGACTGACCTTTACTGTATTCAAAAGCAACTGCAACAGGGGCGGCAAACTGCATTGCACCGACCGAAGCACCTAGTGTAGCAGGCACAGGGTTTCCGATGCTTTTGACAAAGTTTCCATCGACATCAAAAAACTGCACTTTGTTGTTGATCGTATCGGCAACCGCAAACTGACGCGAAATTTTTTCAAACGTTATGCCTGTCGGCGAGGAGAGTGTACCTTTTGCAAACGCCTTAACAAAACTGCCGGAAGCAGTATACACTTCTATCTGGCTGGCACGGCTGTCTGCGACATAGACAAAGCCGGTTATATTATCCACAGCGATGCCGACCGGCGCTTGAAGCTGTCCGCCATTTAACCGACCTACTTCCTGTCCCTGCTGATCGTAACGGGCCACAAAAGAGGCTTGGCTGACCAGCAGCGTGCCGTTCTGTGCAAATGCGAGGCCGGTCGGGGGAGCCGCTGTACGAATGGTCAGGAGCGGAACTCCGTAGGCATTGAATTTAACAATGCCCCCTACCCGCTGATCGGCGACATACACGTTGCCCTCTGCGTCAAGCGCCAGCTTTACCGGCGCACGGAGCCCTTGCACCATCGGGCTCAGAACCGCAACTGACGGTGATGTGGCTGCGAGGGAAACCACCGGCAGTGAAATCACCGCTGCCACCAGTGTCATAACACTCAGCGCTACAATTTTTTTCGCACGAACTAGCATCTCTATGCCTCCGTTATTGTGGAGTTTTTGGTATTAATCACGTTTTTTAGATATTCTAATAAAAATCGATATCTACAACAAAGCAATTTGGGTGCCAAATATTGTATCACTTCAAATAGCCGAACTTCTTCATCCGATAGCGGAATGCATCAATGCCGAGATTAAGTTTTTTTGCGGCTTTGGACTGATTCCACTCAGTAATTTCAAGAGCCTGCCTGATGAGCTCTTTTTCGACCTCCTCAATATCAATGCCTTCCGGCGGGAGGCGGAAAGACGAAACCGGAGCGCCGTTCTGGGGCGATGTCTTGGCTACTATTTCCAGCGGCAGGTGTTCAAGCAGAAGGGTCTCGTCGTTGCCAAGTATGATCGCCCTTTCAATGACGTTTTTCAGTTCGCGGACATTTCCCGGCCAGCTGTACTCGGTCATGATCCGCTCCGCCATACCGGCGATGCCCTGAACTTTCTTGTTGAAATCCTTGTTGTACAAACTGATAAAATGGGTGGCCAGCGGGATGATATCTTCTTTGCGCTCGCGCAGCGACGGCAGGAAGATCGGAATTACCTGCAGCCGGTAATAGAGGTCATTGCGGAAGGTCTTTTCCTCGATCGACTTTTGCAGATCCTTGTTCGTCGCGGAAATTATTCTGACATCCACGGTAAAAACCCGGCCGCCGCCGATCCGGCGGAATGAGCGGTCTTCGAGGAAGCGGAGCAGCTTGGCCTGCATCCCCATCTCCATGTCTCCGATCTCGTCGAGGAAGACTGTTCCACCGTCCGCCAGTTCAAACAGCCCTTTTTTAGTCGCCTTGGCGTCGGTGAACGCACCCTTCTCGTGGCCGAACAGTTCGCTTTCCAGGAGGGTGGCGGGAACGGCGGCACAGTTGATCGCTATGAACGGCTTTTCAGCCCTGTTTGAACTGTAGTGAATCCATTTCGCCACCAGCTCCTTGCCGGTACCGGATTCTCCCTGCACCAGAACCGTTGACGCTTCACTGCGGGCTACCTTGTCAAGCACCTCCATCAGATATTTTATCTGCCGGCTTTCACCGATAATGTTCGGAGGGCCGTTCTTCTTAGTTTCCGAGCGCAAGCGGACGACTTCCTGCTTAAGATCAGAAGCTTCCAGTGCTTTTCTGACAACGATTGACAGCTCATCCAGATTGAACGGCTTGCTGATGTAATCATACGCGCCAAGCCGCATCGCGTTGACAGCATTTTCAAGACCGCTGTTGGCTGTCACCATGATGACGATAATATCTTCATCATGATCTTTTATTTTCTCCAGTACGTCTATGCCACTGATACCAGGCAACTGGATATCAAGCAGGACCAGATCCGGCTGCTCCTCGCGTACAAGTCGCAAAGCGTCTTCACCACTTCCTGCCGTGACAACTTCATATCCCTGTTTTTTAAGATTCTGTTCCAGGGACCAGCGGATAAGATGCTCGTCATCAACCACTAACAGCTTGTTTCGTTTCATACGGTTACCTCACTCACATCAGTAGATCCAAGGTGGCACGACGGCAGCTCGACCGTAAAGACCGTGCCTGACGTGTTATCACTCGTTACGCGGATATCGCCCTTGTGCAGTTTCACAAGCTTGTTGCAGATCGGCAGACCCAGACCGGTTCCCTGAGCCTTGGTTGTGTAAAATGGAGTGAATATTTTTTCCAGTATCTGCGGAGGAATGCCCGATCCGGTGTCTGAAATATCCACCCGCACATATTCGATTTCGTTCCGGACAGTCAGCGATGATGTAATACCCAGCACTCCACCTGACGGCATCGCCTGATAAGCATTAAGGACGATATTCAGAAATACCTGCTGCATCTGCTTGTCATCGGCATACACCGGAGGCAGGTCCGGCCGGAGATCAATCCGTTTTTCAATCTGGACGACACCCCTATGTTGCGAAGCAAACTTGAGGGTTGTCGCCAGTATCGTATTTATATCCACGCAGGTAAGCTCGGGAAGCGAAGGCTTCCCGAAAAAGAGCAGGTCATTGACGGTCTTGTCAAGTCGCTTGACCTGTTCAATGACTTCGCCAAGGATAGCTCCCCGCGGATCATCCGCAGGCATATCGTCTTTAATGATCGTCACCGCCGCCGATATTCCGGCCAGCGGGTTTTTGATTTCATGGGCTATACCGGCCGCCATCTCTCCGATTGACGCCAAACGGTCAGCACGTTCGAGCTGCTGAAAATGAAGCTGTTCCAGCTCTTTTTGCGCCACATCAAGCCGATCTACCATGGAATTGAAACTTCCGATAAGCCGGCCGATCTCGTCTTTTCCTTTGTACGGTATCCGTACCGCAAAATCTCCCTGTTCAACTTTCAACATGGTTTCAACCATATTATCAAGTGGATTCTTGACGAATCTCACCAGCAGAAAAGATATCGTTAACGCCAGAAACACGGTTATTGCAATTGACGACATTACAAAGATCCGCGAGGCGTCGAGCATCTGCATTTTGGTGCGATTCATTGAATAGTTGATATTCAGGACACCGATGACCCGTGCCTTGCTGCCGTGACAGGGATGGCAGGAAACCTCGTTATAGATCGGCTTGACCATTGCCAGGACTTCACCATGGGGCGGCACAGTAAACAAGCTGTAGTTCTTCGGGCTCTGGTATATGTTGTAATCGTTCACGCTAACAGACCTGCCCACTTCACTCGGTATCGATGAGCGCAGGATTATACCATGGGGATGAAATATCCTGACTCCAACCAACTGGTTATGCTGCCCGACCATCGACAGGATTGAGCCGACGTCCTGAACATTGCCAAGATGCATGGTGTTGTAAATACTGCTCTCGACAGTATGCAGCAGCAGTTCGGTACTTTCCCGGGCGGTATCAATCAGCATTTCGTGCTGATGTTTTACGTTGAATGACGTATACAAGAATATGCCCGCGACAAGCAGGGAGATGGTGGTGACAATTACTCGGGTCGTGAGGCTACGAAACATATACGAAAACCTTCACTGCCGGGGGATTACCTGTATGAATATTACTTCTCACGTGGACCAAAAAAGGAAAGGATTGCTTCATCGATATTTACAACCTTACCGCCGGCATCAGGCGGCACGGATTTCTGAGGTTGAGGTGCACTGTCCTGTTTTGCGGACTGCTGAGGCAATTCAAACAGCAGCGAAACGTCCCCTTTTGATGATGTTCCGGGGGAAGAGCCGGCAGAAAAAAGTGCGGCTATCTGGTCTTCTTCCGGGGCCAGGGTAGGAATTTCATAATTTTCGATCAGTTGGGCTTTAAAAGAGAAGGCTTTTTCGTCAAATTCACCCGTTTTCAACCGGCGCATCATCTCCTTGTGCTGTTCTTTCATCAACTCTTCCACGACTACTTCCAGATTATCCATCTTTAGAATGTCGGAATAACTGGTTTTCTTAGAACTGATGATCACGCCTCCCCGATAGAGAAGCGTTATGATATGCGGGTTAGCCACGCCACTATCCTCCGTCTGGACGTGGAATACCTCCCCTCTGTACATCAAATTATGATTAAAGCCCAGGACCATTGTATTACCCTTATAGTGAATTACGTCTTTTCACGCTATCATATCAAGCAAGATAATTGCAAACTGATACTACTAGTTAACCGATGTTCTCCACGGCAAATCGACTGCAAAAAAAACATGGGCATTCATATTTAGCCTCTAACGACCTTTTGAGGTGCTGCGAATAGTGTGGCCAGCTTTTTGGTTTGCAACAACCTGTAGCGAGTTTTACTCCGCTTAAGGTTCAAACACGTTTACCCAGAAGAACCTTGATTTTTGCTACAGCCTCCATTGCGTCTTTTGCATACAGGTCGGCACCGATACGATCGGCATATTCCTGGGTAACGACCGCCCCACCGACCATGGTAAATGTGACCACCCCGGCTTGGCGTAGTTTTTTCAGCACGTTGTCCATTTCAGACATGGTTGTTGTCATCAGAGCTGAAAGCCCGACAGCATCAACCGCAAACTCTTTCGCCTTGGCAATAATCGTGGCGGCGGAAACGTTCTTGCCGATGTCAAAGACTTCGAAACCGTGGTTCTCAAGCAGAGTACAGACAATGTTCTTGCCGATGTCATGGATGTCTCCCTCGACAGTCGCCATCAGGATTTTTCCCAGACTCTTGAACTTTTCGCCATGCATTTCGGCCTTCAGTCTCGCGAACCCAGTCTGCATTGTATCGGCAGACTGCATGACCTGGGGCAGAAAAAAGATGTTGCGCTCAAAACGACGGCCGACTTCCTCAAGACCGGGCAGGAAACCTTGGCTGCTGATTTCCAGAGGGGCGAACCCTTCCGACAGCGCCTGTTCCACCAGGGCGACAATGCCATCGCGATCACCGCCGATCACCGCCTGCGACAAACGATCAAAAACCGTGCATACCGTGCCGGCTGGTGGCGCCTGCTGGACGGCTTCCGTCTGGATATCGCGGTAGGCTTCGATGTAGGCAGCCGCCTGCTGATCCCGATTGAGCAGCACCATTGCAGATCGCCAGGCATCCATCATCGGCTTGTCCTTGGGATTGATGATCGCGGCATCAAGTCCTGCCTCCATCGCCATCGCAAAAAAAGTGGCCGAGATCAGCGGGCGCTGCGGCAGACCAAAGGAAATATTGCTGACCCCAAGCACAGTTGAAAGCCCCAGTTTCTGTTTGACCAGACGGATGGCGCGAAGGGACTCGGCAGCACGTTTCTGCTCGGCACTCACCGTCAGGGTCAGACAATCGATGATGATATCGTTGTCCGGAATACCGATGCGGCGGGCGGCATTGC
Source organism: uncultured Geobacter sp. (assembly GCA_964524835.1). Taxonomy (GTDB): domain Bacteria; phylum Desulfobacterota; class Desulfuromonadia; order Geobacterales; family Pseudopelobacteraceae; genus JACRCG01. The sequence goes on along the minus strand of CAZGEG010000031.1, from coordinate 32,592 downwards.
GGATACGACGGGCTACGGCCACTCGCCCCTCTGCGGTTTCAGGGATTCCCTTCTTGTCAAGGGCAAGCCCGATTATGGCCGCACCATATTTTTTCGCCAACGGCAGTACCTTTTTAAGGCTCTTGGCATCGCCCGACACCGAATTGATCAATACCTTGCCGTCAGCAGCCTTAAGTCCTGCCTCCAGTGCAGCCGGGCTTGATGAGTCCAGTACCAGCGGCGCGGCGGCGGCGCCGCTGGCGCAGAATACGGCCCGCTGCATAGCTGAAGGCTCATCGATACCGGGTGCACCGACGTTGACATCAAGCAGCGCTGCACCGGCCTGAACCTGTTCTATCGCTTCGCGGCGGATGTAAGACACCTTCCCTTCCTGCAGTTCCTGGGAATAGAGCTTTTTGCCGGTCGGATTGATCCGTTCACCGATTATGGCAGTGGCGGCGCCTGCGCCGACCGCTACCCAGCCGGAACGGCTGGAAAGGAGTGTCGCCCGGCTTTGTCGGGCGTCCGGAGACCAGGCCTGCTGTCTCGATGCCAGTGCCTGTTTCATGGCACGGATATGTGCCGGTGTCGTACCGCAGCACCCGCCGATGATCCTCACTCCGATTTGTATCATCTGATCATGGTACGCGGCCATTTCATCCGGCGTGCCGGGAAACACCGTGCGGTCTCCGACAAGCTGGGGCAAACCGGCGTTGGCCTGCGAGATCAGCGGCACAGCGGTCACCGTACGCATACGACAGAGTATGTCGTAAATGCCATCGACACCCAGGCCGCAATTCGAGCCGACGATATCCGCCCCGGCAGCGGCAAGCGTTATGGCAGCAGCTTCGGGAGGGGTTCCCAGAACAGAGCGGCCATTATCATCAAACGTCAGCATGGCAATGATCGGGATTGTGGCGGAGACCTCCCGAATTGCGATAACAGCGGCTCGGCACTCCTTGACGTCAAGGAACGTTTCAAGTGTGATCAGATCAGCCCCGGCCGTAACCAGCGCCTCCGCCTGTTCGTAAAAAGCCGACTTCATCCGGTCAAACGACACCTCACCCAGCGGCTCGACAAACTGGCCGGTCGGCCCGATCGAAGCTCCTACGTACGCTTTGGAACCGGCTACTGAGCGGGCGATCTCAACAGCCCGGGTATTTATTTCGGCCAATCGATCTTCCAGCCCGTAATGAGCCAGCTTGAACCTGGTTCCGCCAAAGGTGTTGGTTATGATTATATCAGCGCCGGCCTCGATATAGTCGCGGTGGACCGAAGCTACCACATCAGGCATGGTCAGGTTGAGTTCTTCCGGTGACTGCCCCGGCTGGAGCCCGCGCTCCTGGAGCATTGTGCCCATTGCGCCGTCAAGGATCAGTACCTGTGCCTGCAGTGCCTCAAGAAATGGCTTCATCGCGGTCCCTCTTTGCGTTTTGTCGTTGATCCGGCCGAAGCCTTTTCTGGTTCTGGTGAAGGAATCTGCTCCAGGGAATAGTCGGGCAACAGCGGATCAGAAAGATCGAGATGTCGCAGGATGACCCCGGAGTTGCCGTCAACGTTTATTTTGACCTTTTGTATCTGCGGAAAATTGACTGCAACGGTATCAACGACAGAATAGACCGCCAGCATCTCGGCTGAGCTACCGGACAGCAGCGCATCGGAAAACGTGCGGTTGAACTCTATGGTGGCCTGATTTCCTTCAATGCGAACGTCGATGACAGTGGTCCCCTCCGGCAGCGTTTCTTCAAACTCACCGACCGGACCGTTCAACAATTCATCAAGAACGCTTCTCAGGCAGGCGCTGTCATCATCGCACAATCCGATCTCCCGCGCTTCCCGGGCCAACCGGGTCCCCTCGGCGGCAAAGAAAAGCGTGGCGGAACGGCTGCCTTCTCCGTTCTGACGGGGCGGTGCGACCGGCACATCGTAACTGGATCGATACTTATGCCAGATCATGATGCTGAAAAACAGAACAAAGACAAGGGAAGGAACCAGTATGCCGATAGTGACTTTCCTACGCGGGTGAGCGTTCATCAGACGATTCCCTCGTCTTCATCAAGACTTACCTGGAAAACATCGCCCAGCTTCCCCCCCAGAAAGCGATTGCCGACCCGGACAAAACCGGCGGGTATGTCGCTGACATAATAGTTGTGGTTTCCCTTTTCTGCGGGAGGGCGAAGCAGCCCCTTTTCCGCCAGAATTGCAGCCACCGTACGGGCCGTTTCCTCGGCCGAGTCCACCAGCGTAACCCCCGGGCCCACAACACCGGCTATCATCGGCTTGAGCAGCGGGTAATGCGTACATCCGAGCACCAGGGTATCGACAGCGGAATCTTTGAGTTCCTGTAGATAGGTTTGTGCCGTCAACCGTGCAATCTGGTTGTCAATCCACCCTTCCTCGGCAAGAGGGACAAACAGTGGACAGGCACGGGTCAGAACCTCGGCATCCGGATTCAGGCGCTTGATCGCACGAGTATAGGCACTGCTGCGGATGGTGCCGGCAGTCCCTATAACGCCAATCCGCCCGGAACGGGACACTTCTACCGCCCGGCGAGCCCCCGGCTCGATAACGCCAACCACAGGAATCGACAGCTGTCGCTTGAGCGTGGGCAACGCCACCGCTGAGGCGGTATTACAGGCCACAACCAGCAGTTTAATATCCCGTCTGACAAGAAACGAAGCAATTTCGCAGGCATACCGTGTTACCGTTTCAGGTGACTTGGTACCGTACGGCACACGAGCTGTGTCGCCAAAATAGATTGTGTCCTCCTGGGGAAGAGCCTGCATTATCTCGCGCAGAACAGTCAGCCCCCCCACGCCGGAATCGAATATGCCGATCGATTTCCAAGTCACTACGCCCTCACCTCGCCTGATAAATATGTCTTCAAGAATCGTGAATTATATACTTTTCTAACTCATTCAGGCAAGCCATTTACTGCATTATTCACCCTGATAACCGCAACGCGCCGTCCAACGCGACTTATTGCCGAGAATTGCATATTTTTTATGTTCAAGTTCACTGGAATACGGTAGAGTTGCGCCGAAATCAGTTCTTTAATCCGGGGGTGTGTATGTTTTCCATGGACAATGTCGGCAGGAACACAATCGCCATGGTTCTGGCGGGCGGAAAGGGCGAACGTCTCAGCCCGTTGACCCTGCGCCGGGCCAAACCGAGTGTCTCCTTTGGCGGAAAATACAAAATCATCGATTTCGTCTTGAGCAATCTGTTCAACTCCGGTATCAAAAAGGTGTACATCCTCACGCAGTACCGCGCCTATTCGCTGAACAAACATATCCGCGAGTCATGGGGAAAGTGGACCGGTCTGGGAGAGTTCTATGTGGCTATTTCTCCCGAAACGAGCAGCGAGAGCGAAGAATGGTTCAAAGGGACGGCAGACGCGATCCTTCAGTACCTGCGCTTTGTCGAATCTTCGGATGCGGATTACGTCGCGATCTTTGGCGGCGATCATATCTACAAGATGGACATCACCCAGATGATCAACGCACACCGCATGAACCGGGCAGACATCACCATTGCCGCCCTGGAGGTTTCAGCGGAAGACGCCAGCCGATTTGGTGTCTTTTCAGTGGACGACGATGCACGGGTGGTCGCATTTACCGAGAAACCGAAGGTGCCGGAAACGATCCCCGGACGTGAGACCTGTTTTGCCTCGATGGGCAATTACATCTTTTCAACCAAGAAGCTGATCGATGTGCTGCTGGAAGGGAAAAAGCAGTATGAGGATCTGGACTTCGGCAAACATGTAATTCCGATGATGCTTGAAGGCGGCGATCGGGTCTTCGCTTACAATTTCAGCGACAACCAGATTCCCGGCATGAAGGCTGAAGAGCGGGGGTACTGGAAGGATGTCGGCACCATCGATTCCTATTACGAAGCCAATATGGACCTGATCAATGTATCTCCGCAACTGAACCTGTACAACTACAAATGGCCGATTCTGACCAATCAGGGGAACCTGCCTCCTGCCAAGACCGTCTTCGACGACAGCGACCGCCGGGGGGTAAACATCGACTCATACGTCTGCGCCGGTTGCATCACCAGCGGCAGCACCGTCAGGCGCTCGATCCTCGGGCCGCTCTGCAAGATAAACAGCTACAGTCTTGTGGAAGATTCAATTCTGTTCGAAAACGTCTCCGTCGGGCGGCACGTCAAAATCAGGCGGGCAATTATCGACAAGGGGGCGGTAATTACAGACGGCTCGACTATCGGCTATGATACCGAATCCGATCTGCGCAACGGCTATACCGTCACCGAATCGGGAATTGTCGTGGTGCCGCGCAGGGACAAGTGACCCGGCAGGAAAATCCCCTTGCGGGTGCCCCCCTTTAAGCGGCAATTGCATGACTGCCGGCAACCAACACCGCATGGGCGACCGCAAGGGGTCTCCCTACACCCTATTTCAGAATTTTCTCCAGCCATTCCAGCAGTTGATCATTCTCGTCACCGGTACGAACCGCAATCCGGAAGAACTGTCCTGACAGCCCCATAAAACTGGCACAATCACGTATCAGTATGCCGTGGGACAGCAGACGCTCGGTAAGTTCGCTGGAAGTCATTCCCGCCACAATTTCAACCAGCAGATAATTGGCGCTCGAAGGGTACGGCCTGAACTCCGGGAACTGTGCCAGGCGTTCGAAAAGCCTGTCCCGCTCCCGGGAAACAAACTCCAGACTCTCCAGATTATGCCGGATATCCTGAAGTGCCGTCGCTCCGGCGGCCAATGCCAGCGTATTGACACTCCAAGGGCCACCCATGGAATCCAGTCGCCCGGCAAGGGCGACATTGCTGATGGCATAGCCGAGGCGCAGGCCGGGGATGCCGAAATATTTTGTCATCGAGCGGAGCACGACGGCATTATCTCTCTTCACGATCATCCGCTTGGACGATCCTTCCTCGCAGAAATCCATAAACGCTTCATCCAGAACCATGAACGTGCCCGCAGACAGGCAGAGGCTGTAAATTTCTTCCATGACACGCTGCGGATAGAGTTTCCCGTGGGGATTGCCGGGGTTACAGATAAAAAGCAGGTCTACGCCTCCGGCCAGGGCCCGCTCCAGCTTTTCCATATCTATGCAAAAGCCGCTTTCCGGAGTAAGGATTAGGTGTGCTGTTTCCCATCCGTGCTGTCGCAGCGCCCGGACATATTCGCTGAACGAGGGGGATACTACCAGTGCTTTGCTGCCGGGGAGCATGGCGGGGATATTGTAGATCAGCTCGGTCGAGCCGTTGGCAATCGTAAAGTGGGCCGACGGAAGATCATGATATCTTGCCAGTGCCAGCTTCAACTCGGCGTGACTGGCATCAGGATAGTGAATAAGGCTGTCGACGGAATTGAACAGGGCCTGGCGTACCATTGGCGACATGCCGAGCGGATTTATGCTGGCGGAAAAATCAAGTATCCGATCGGGTGCAACCCCAAGCGCTCGGGCAACAGTGAATAAGTTGCCGCCATGGTCATAAGGATGGGACACGGAATCCTCTCAGGCAGAAAGCGACAATCATGCAGCCGGCAGCCATCAGCAGTGTTGATATATACATCAGCCTGATCATATCTCGATACGCCCGCGCATCAAGGGGCTTCAGCGGGTCGCCAATATACTCTTTCCATGACGGAATCCCGCTGTAGCTGGCCGCCCCCCCCAGCCGCACCCCTAAAGCTCCGGCTGCTGCCGCTTCGGGATGACCGCTGTTGGGCGAAGGGTGTTTAAGGCGGTCCCGAACCGTTATCCGTGCGGCGCCGGTCAACGAACAGCCGGCCAACGGCGCAGCTAGTGCCAGCAGCAGGGCTGAAATACGGGCCGGGATAAAGTTAAGCAGGTCATCCATGCGTGCCGACGCCCACCCCATCTGCAGATAATGATCATTCCTGTAACCGACCATCGAATCAAGGGTGCTGACGGCCTTATAGGCCATCGCAGTTACCGGGCCTCCGACCGTCAGCCAGAAAAGCGGTGCAATGATGCCATCGGAAGTGTTTTCGGCAACCGTTTCCACGACAGCGCGCCAGATCTCCGGTTCTTCAAGTCCGTCGGTATCCCGTCCCACAATGCAGGAGAGAAAACGGCGGGCCAGGGGAAGATCTCCTGACTGCAGCGCAGACGCAACGCGGGCAGACTCTAGGTGCAGGGAACGGGCGGCCAGGCAGGTTGAAGAGACTACAACCGCAGCGATCCAGCCGGCAAACGGGAGCAGGGCGGTGAGCGCCTGCAGCAGAATCCAGATTGTGCCGGCAGAACAGATAACGACAACCAGCAGCAGCAGTACCCCAGCCAGGCGCTGGTTAAGCCGGTCACTCCTCAATCCCCGGTCCATCCTGTGGACCAGGTGACCGATGGCAACCACAGGATGCGGCAGCCAGGAGGGGTCCCCGACTATCAGGTCAAGCAGCAACGCCAGAAGAATGATCAGTGAATCAGGGGGCGTCACTGCCCAGTCCGCAAATATCCATAATGCGCGGCATGTCGAGATGCTTTTCGAGCTGCTCCGCCAGTTGGTCAAAGGGGTCGTGTTGAGGCTGTTTCACAGTACCTCGCCTGAGCGTCATCCCTTTTTCAAGCCGGATACTGTTCAGGTATATTTCGCGGAAGCGGCTGTTTTCGAAGAGACCGTGCAGATAGGTGCCGAATATCCTGCCATCGTGAGAAACCGCTCCGTCTTCTACCGATACGGATGTATCGCCGCGCCGGAAAATGCGGGAAAAAGGACGAGTTCCCTTGTCAAGCGTTGTCACCCCCATATGGATTTCATAGCCGGTCATGACTCCGTTACAATCAGGAGCGACAACCAAGCCTGCTTCATCCAGATACGTCAACGCCTGATGAGTTTCCTTCTCCATCAAAATAACCGTTGTCGATGGAAGCAGGTCCAACCCCTGCGCCTCTTTAATAGCCGATTCAACCCCGTCAGGATCGAGTACCGCGGTTCCCAGCATCTGGAAACCACCGCATATTCCGACTATATGCCCTTTGAAGTCCCGTATGACATCGTACAGCCCGCGCTCCATCAGGAAATAAAGATCCGCTATGGTCGATTTGCTCCCGGGAATGATCAGGATATCCAGGCCGTGGAGCTGGTCAGGCATCTCCACATAGCTGAGATGAACATCCGGCTCATTCTGCAGCGGATCAAAATCGGTGAAATTGGAAATTCTCGGAAGCTTGAGGATTCCGATATGAATTTTTTTGAGACCGGTCATGATGCTGACAATCTTGGAACGCTGGCCGAGAGCAACGCTGTCTTCAGCCGGCAGGGATATATCAGAAAGCCAGGGAAGGATTCCCAGCACCGGCACACCGGTGCGTTGCTCTATAAAATCGATGCCCGGCTTCAGGATGTCAACATCACCGCGGAATTTATTGATTATGATCCCTTTGATGCAGGAGCGTTCCAGCGGCTCCAGCAGCTCCAGCGTGCCGATGATCTGGGCAAAAACACCGCCGCGGTCGATGTCGGCCACAAGTATCACGGGACATCTAGCCATAGAAGCGATCTTGAGGTTGGCTATGTCGTTTTTTTTCAGGTTTATTTCCGCGATGCTCCCCGCCCCCTCAATAACGATAAACTCATATGCCTGACGAAGGCGGCCAAAACTCTCCAAGATTTTCTGAAAAGCGATCGGCTTGTAGGCATCATATTCATGGACAGACATGTTACCGACCGGCCTCCCCTGAACAATCACCTGACTGCCGGTGTCGGAATTCGGTTTGAGCAGGACCGGATTCATATCGGTATGAGGATTGATGTCACATGCCTGGGCCTGCACCGCCTGGGCACGACCGATTTCTCCCCCCTCCGGTGTAACATAGGAATTAAGAGACATATTCTGGGATTTAAAGGGGGCGACGACCATTCCGCGCTTGACCAGACAGCGGCAAAAGCCTGATGTGACAATCGATTTTCCGACATCCGAGGCGGTGCCGCAGAACATGACAGCTCCCGGCAGAATAAGTGGCTCCTGTTCCGTGATTGCTTCTGCCTTGGCGGCTGCCGGGCCATATTTGGCGGCGTAGCCGCGCGGGGTTACGATACGCCCCTCGGCATCGATAAAACTACTGGCATTGCCGACCAGCACAATACTGGTCATGTCGATCTCATGATCGAGCAGCCGGCCCAGCGTTGTCACGACAACCGATTGCCCGTCACGGCAGGCGTTGCGGACTATCCCGGCCGGAGTACATTCCGGACGATGTTCCAGGAGGATACTCTGCGCTTCCTGTATCTGCGTTCTGCGGTTTTTACTGCGCGGGTTGTAGATGGCGACAACGAAGTCTGCCCGTGCCGCCGCTTCAAGCCTGGCTTTAATAAGATCCCATGGGGTCAGCAGGTCTGAAAGCGATATTACGGCAAAATCGTGCATCAGAGGGGCCCCAAGCAGCGAAGCCGCCGCCTGTACAGCTGAAATTCCCGGAACAATCTGGACGTTGATGGCCGGCAAATCCGGATTCTGTGTGGTGTCGATCTCCACCAGCTCCAGCACCAGACCTGCCATACCGTAGATCCCGGAGTCTCCGCCCGAAACCAGAGCGACCGATTCTCCGGCACGCGACAGCCTGATTGCTTCACGGCAACGCTGCACCTCCTGCATCATGCCGGTTGACACGACCTGCTTCCCTTCCAGCAGCGGGCGCACCAGTTCAATGTAACTGTCATACCCGATGATGATGTCGGAAGCCGCTATAGCCTGTCTGGCTGCGTCAGTCAGGTGACTGGGGTCGCCCGGTCCGGTGCCGACGATATAAAGTGGTGCCATGAATTCCTCTTTAGTGGGGTTAGTTAATGTTCGAAAATGACCGTGGATTTTACACACCACTCCGTGGAGTAGCAAGCGGGAAAGGGGAAGTCGGCAAATATTCTCAGCCGTTGTATGAGGCGTACAGCTGCTTGACTCGCACCAGATAGCTGCGCGTCTCCCTCGGCAGATGATCGGGGCGCTTGTCTACGTTTCCAGGACCCCAGTTGTAGGCGGCCAATGCAGCATCTACGTTGCCGTCATAACGCCGTAGCAGGTCTTTCAGAAAACGGGTGCCGCCCATGATATTCTGTTCCGGGTCAAATGAATTACTGACCCCGAGTGAACGGGCGGTGGCGGGCATAAGCTGCATCAACCCGCGTGCTCCGGCGTGTGAGACGGCCTGAGGGTTGAAGTCGCTCTCGGCCTTGATGACCGCCTTGATCAGACCGACATCAACACCATACTTCCGGGACGCCCGGGAAATAATAGGGTCAAGCCATGCCTCATCGGTGCGTCGCTGGGGTGGCGGCACGGCTGGAACAGCAGGAGGGACAGCAGCAGGGGCAGCAGCCGTTAATTCATGGAGCTGCGTAAGTGGAACGGCAGATGCGGCAGATGCGGACGATGCCGGCTCTGCTCCTGCGGAAAGATTGGCACGATAGGTCTGCAGAAGTGCTTGTGCTGAAGAAAAAGGTGCCAAACCCGATGGAGCTGCATTCTCCAAGGGGGTATCGCCTGCCAGGCTTAGTGAGCTTTGCAGCATCTGCAGGGTGAGAGATTCCGCCATATCCCTGGCATTTTTGCTTGCGCCCGACTCGGGAGATACTCCGCTGCCGAGAGCTGTTGCGAGTCTCTTCGAAAAGCCGTTTTCCTGCTGAACGACATTTCTTTCCGGTAATTGCCGAAGCGGGGCAAGTGACCCGAGCAGAGAAAGATTTTCAACTGATATCGACATACCGGTTATTCCTCGCTGTAAATCAGATGCTTTTTCTTCAGCTTTTCAATCAGAGTCGTCCGCTTCAGATTAAGAAGAAGCGCAGCTTCCTTTTTATTGCCACCTGAACGGGCTAGAGCCTGCATTATGAGATTGTTTTCAAATTCATCCACAGCTGAATTAAGGCAAATACCCCCTTCAGGAAGCATCGAGTCTTCCGGCAGGGCGGACACCTGAACCTGACGGGAGTACGACTGTTTCCCTGAAAGATATTTCTCAGGCAGATCGTCCGGCACGACCAGACCGCTCCCCTTCAGGATAACGAGCCGCTCCACGAGATTTTCAAGCTCCCTGACATTCCCCGGCCATTCATAGTTGCAGAGGATTCCAAGTGAGTCGCGTGAGAATCCTTTAACTGCATGACGCTTGTCGGCATTGAAGCGGGCCAGAAACGTATGAATCAGAACCGGAATGTCTTCCCGCCGATCGCGAAGCGGGGGGATGGTGATCGGAATAACCGACAACCGGTAATACAGGTCTTCGCGAAAATCGCGGCTGACAACCAGCTCTTCAAGATTCTTATTGGTAGCGGCAACGATGCGGACATCGACTTTTTGCGATTTTGAGGCTCCGACCGGCTCAAATTCCCTGTTCTGGAGGACCCTCAGCAGCTTTACCTGCAGGTTGGCCTTCATATCTCCTATTTCATCAAGAAAAAGCGTGCCCTTGTCAGCCATCTCGAAGCGGCCGATCCGGTTGGCGTAGGCTCCGGTAAAGGAACCCTTGACATGGCCGAACAGCTCACTTTCCAGCAGATCATCCGGAATCGCCGCGCAGTTGACCGGCACAAAGTTTTTTGCATGCCGGTCACTCAGCTGATGAATAGCTCTAGCTGCAAGTTCTTTGCCGGTACCGGATTCGCCCTGTATCAGGACGGTTGCGTTAGAGGCCGCCACCTTGGAAATCATTTCGAACAGTGCCCTCATCGGCGGGCTTGTGCCTATCATGGTCGATGAGAGGAGCTGATTATGAGCGGATGTGCCGGCAAGACGGTCATACATTTTCATCGACTGGTACTCACGAGCCCGCATGACAAGACTTTCCAGTTCATCCAGATTAAGCGGCTTCGGGAGTGTAAAGACGGTATCGCCGGCAGTTTTCTTGAGATCGGCGGCGCCTGCCTCGCCATATCCGATAAGGACCAACAGCGGATTAAGCAGAGAGAAGCGCTCCTTGAAATCGGGAGCTATCGACTGAAGATGCGCCAACTCCGCGATGACAATATCAACATTGTTATTTTGCAGAGTGTCAAAAAAAGGAGTGTCTCCTTCAGTTGCGGTGATACTGTACCCCTGATATGTCAAAAAAGCCGACACGAGGTCGCGTGTTTTTACGTCATTGTCTGCTATGAAAATAGTGCCGTTTCCGCGCATCGCTTGACGAGTCCCCCTGGAATACATACCTGATTCCACATACTACATACATTGCGACAAATGTCAATAAAATGACTTGGCGATTGATTTATCGTCACGGGACAGAAGACCAAGTAATATTATTTAATACTAAGGCCGGCAATGTTGCATGTTGCTTGATATAGATTGATATGCATGATAAATTGCCGTGATGTACGTATATTGAAGCAGCATCAGTATGAATTTCAGTACGGTGGACATCCATTTTGTTTGAGGAGATCGTAGATGCAGAATGCACTGGTGCCGGTTAAAAATGATGACAGTCATGATGAACTTATCCAGCTGGTAAGCTTTAACCTTGAACAGGAAGAGTACGGAGTGGATGTACTCAAGGTTCGTGAAATCATCCGCATGCCGATTGTCACGCGCGTACCCAACACCCCGCACTATGTGGAGGGGGTTATCAATCTGCGCGGCAAGGTAGTTCCAATTATCTGCATGAGGAAGAAATTCGGCCTGATTGCATCTGTAAACGATAAGCAGACAAGAATCATGGTTATGGACATGGACGGCGAACTGATGGGTTTTATTGTTGACGCGGTGTCTGAAGTCATACGGATCTCCGGCAGCGAGATTCAGCCGTCTCCTGCGATGGTTGCCGGCGGCATTGACCAGGAATGTATCGCCGGAGTCATTAATCAGGCTGAACGCCTGCTGGTGTTACTTAATCTGGAGAAGATGTTTTCCCGTGATGAGAAGAATTTATTCACCGGGATGTAGCCACACCTTACCTCCAATACATTTTTCAGGAGCAGCACACCATGCCACCAATTGATTGCGAAGATCAGGAACTTCTTGACGGTTTTCTTGCCGAGACCACCGAATTGCTTGAAAAACTGGACGACGACCTCATTACACTTGAGAAGTCATCCGATGACACCGAGCTGATGAACCGGATATTCCGGTCGATTCACACTATCAAAGGCGCTTCGAGCTTCCTGGGATTCGATCTGCTGGTCAAGGTTGCCCATAAAACGGAGGATGTCCTGAACCGGCTCCGCAAAGGGGAGCTTGTTGTGACGCCCGAAATCATGGATGTCATCCTGGAGGCTACTGACCTCGTCAAACTCCTGGTAAGTGACATAAAAGCGGGCGATATCCAGGAGCGGGAAACGGAAGGAACCATCAGTAAATTGCTGCCGTTCCTTGCAGAGGCGACCGGGGCTTCCCAGCCGGCGCCGGTAGCCGCAAAACAGCAGGAGCAGCCGGCGGCATCTGTTGAGGCCGCGGCGGCTCCATCGACAGCGACAGACTCATCTGCTGCACCGGAAGAAGCCGCTGAGTCATCACCTGCTCCGCACCCGGCGGCTGTTCCTGTCCCTGTACCCAAAGCAGCTGCCGAAGCCTCCCCGAAAAAAACAGCTATTCCCCCCAAACAGGTCGAGGGAAAGGGAGATGACCTCTCCGACAACACAACTGTCAGGGTCGATGTAAAACGGCTGGACGACCTGATGAACCAGGTGGGCGAACTGGTGCTCGAGCGCAATCGCATGATTCAGATCAATCAGGATCTGCAGCAAAGCGATGTGAACCGCGCCGATTTTAACGAGGAATTCGGCAAACTGACCAAACGGATGAGTTTCGTCACCTCCGAACTGCAGATGCAGGTCCTCAAAATGCGGATGATACCGGTTGAAAAAGTCTTTAAAAAGTTCCCCCGCATCGTCCGCAGCATGTCTCGTGATCTGGGTAAAGAGGTTGATCTGCAGATTGTCGGTGAAGAGACCGAACTGGATCGATCGGTCGTCGACGAAATCGGCGATCCATTGATCCACCTGATCCGCAACGCCATGGATCATGGACTTGAAACTCCGGATGAACGCCTGGCTGCGGGAAAGTCGCGCAGCGGCACACTCGTACTGGCGGCGATACACGAAGGGAACCAGATCATCATCAGCATCAAGGATGACGGCCGCGGCATTGATACCGAGCGGGTCGGGCGCAAAGCGATCGAGAAAGGGCTCATCACTGAAGAACAATTCACCGCCATGGGCCAGCGGGAAGTATTTGACCTGCTGTTTCTCCCCGGCTTTTCAACCAAGGAGAAAGCCACCGACCTTTCGGGGCGCGGCGTCGGCATGGACGTGGTCAAGACCAACATCAAAAAGCTGAACGGCCTGATTGAAATCAAGAGCAGCAAAGGTCACGGATCCGAATTTATTCTGCGGTTGCCGCTCACTCTCGCAATTATCCAGTCTCTGCTTGTTGAAGTCGTGGGAGAGATCTACTCCATCCCGCTCTCGTCCGTCCTGGAGACCATCAGGGTAGATCAGCGGCAGTTCCACCTGATCGGCGGGCAGGAGGTCCTGAAGCTGCGTGACATCGTGCTGCCGCTGATCCGGCTGCAGAGAGTATTCAATGTCCAGCCGCACGGCGAGGCCGATGATTTCTGTTACGTCGTCGTGGTCGGTGCCGCCGAGAAGCGGATGGGACTGGTGGTAACCCGGCTGGTTGGACAGCAGGAAGTCGCCATCAAGTCTCTAGGCAACTATCTGGCAAACATCCCCGGCATTGCCGGTTCCACCATCCTGGGCGACGGACGGGTAGCACTGATCATTGATCCGGTCGCAATGTCAGAGATTGGCGAATAATTCGACGCATCACCTGCTGCAGCGTCAAAGTGCAGCAGAGCAGCAGCTTAAAGACGCCCAAGGAGTGAAACGTGGCTATCAGTGATAAGGATTTTGAACAACTCCGCGATTTTATTTACAACATATGCGGAATGTATTTTCACACCACCAAGAAGTATTTTCTGGAAAGCCGTCTCACCCGTCGCATGGAAGCCACCGGCAGCAAGACCTACCAGGACTATTTTCTGTTGCTCAAATCACCACGCGGTTCTGAAGAATTAAAATTTCTGATGGATGAAATCACCACGAACGAAACGTATTTTTTCCGCAATGTCCCCCAGCTCGCGGCTCTTGAGAACAAACTGCTCCCCGAACTTGTTGAAGCAAAAAACAAAATGGGGTTCCGCAAGCTGCGGATCTGGAGTGCCGCCTCATCCTCCGGAGAAGAAGCGTACACCATGGCGATGATCCTCCTCGAAAAGCGGCCAACCCTGCTGAAAGACTGGATCATTGAAATTGTCGGAACCGACATCAATGAAACCGTCATCGCCCAGGCCAAGGAAGGCATTTACAACGCCTATTCCGTCCGGAACATCCCGGAGATGTATAAACGTAAATATATCCGTGAGGAAAACGGTAAATTCATCCTGTCTCCGGAAGTCAAAAAGTTTGTCACCTTCAACAAGCTCAACCTGTATGAAGATTCCAAAATGATTTTTATGAAGAGCTTCGATTTCATCTTCTGCGCCAACGTTTTGATCTATTTCGACATCGCTTCGAAATCAAAAGTTGTCCAGCACTTTTACAACAACCTGCAGCCATACGGCTACTTCTTTGTCGGCCAGTCCGAATCCCTGCACGGCGTCAACGACAAGTTCAAGACGGTTCACTTTCCCGGTGGTTTTGGCTACAAAAAATAGCCCGAGAGGTTTTATTGTATGGATAAGAATCTGATGATGGAGCGGGCCGAAATATTGGTGGGGGCTGTTGACGATCTTCCCACCATCCCGATTGTCGCAACCAAGGTACTGCAGCTGCTTGATGATCCCGATGTCAGCACCGAAGAGATAGCCGACCTGATGCTGACAGACCAGGTCATGACCGCACGGGTCATGAAGCTGATCAATTCTCCCGTCTACAAGCCGGCTCAGGAAATCACCTCCCTGAAACGCGCTCTTGTGTACCTCGGATTGCGTCATGTCCGGGAACTGGCACTGACAACGTCGGTTATCAATGCGTTCGACGGAACATCGGGAGCACTTGAGCTGAATGCGTTCTGGGAGCATTCCTTCGGCGTCGGCATGGTCTCGAAGATCATCGCCCGGAAGATCGGCTACCAGGACCTCGAGAAGGCTTATATTTCCGGAATAATCCATGATCTGGGGGAAGTGTTTTTAAGCAACTTCCTGCGCGACCCTTTTATGGAAGTGCTGGAATACACCAAAACCCACCCGGTGAAACTTGTCGATGCCGAGGCGGAGCTGCTCGGTACGACCCACTGCGAAATCGGCCTCTGCATGGCACGCAAGTGGAATTTCCCCGAGGCCTATTGTGATGTGATCGCGTATCACCACACCCCGGGCGAAGCCAGGGTCGATCCGATTCTCTGTGCCATCGTCAATCTGTCTGACCTGTTCTGTACGGTTCGCGGCCTGAACTACGGCGGCCGCGAATGGATCAGCTTCAACCTGAGTGACGAAGAGGCCTGGGCGATCCTTAAAAAAGAATCACCCGCATTTGCACAGATGGATATAGAACGTTTCTGTTACGAGCTGGATGATGCCATTCCCGATGTTCAAGAGCTCGTCTCCTCGATTTTCAACTCATCCGACAAGGTGAGGTCTTGATGATACCAACGACGCAGGCAAAAACACGGATTTTGATCGTTGATGACTCCTCCTTTATGCGAATGGCTATCCGGAGCGTCCTGTCAAAAGATCCCTCGTTTGACATAGTCGGTACTGCTGCCGATGGCATGGAAGGTGTCGAAAAGGCAATCGCCCTCAAACCGGATCTCATCACGATGGATGTCGAGATGCCACGCATGGACGGGATTGCCGCCCTGAAACAGATCATGGCCAAAGCACCGACCAAGGTCATCATGGTCTCGACACTGACCAACGAAGGTGCCAAGTCAACGTTTGAAGCGCTTGATGCCGGAGCTATCGACTATATCCCCAAAAATGTTACCGACTCGACTGATGCCCAGAATATTTTCCGGCAGGAGCTGATTCGCAAGATCAAGGAAGCTATTGCCTCACGGGTATATCGTTCACCCGGGACCCCTTCTGCGATGGTGCGTACTGCAACTCCTGCTGCCGCCGCGCCGCAGCGGCCGACGTCATCAAAGTTCCTCGGCAAGAAGATCCAGTACGTCGGCATCGGAGCTTCCACCGGCGGACCTGTCGCACTGCAGGAGGTCCTCTCACGCATTCCGGTTAATTTTCCCTATGGCGTCATGGTCGGCATCCACATGCCGAAAGCGTTTACCGGGCCGTATGCTGACCGGCTCAATGCCAAGTGTTCCATGACCATCCGTGAAGCGGTTGACGGCGATATTCTCAAACCGGGACTGGCGCTGATTGCGCCGGGAGGTATGCATACCACGCTCGTTCGCCAGGGGAGCCACATCGTTGTCCGAACTCAGCCTACCAGCTCATACCCGCAATATGTGTACATCCCTTCAGTTGACCTGATGATGTCCAGCATGGCCGAAGCTACCGGAGGAGCCATGCTGGGGGTGATTCTGACCGGGATGGGAAATGACGGTTTCAAGGGGATGCAGTTGCTCAAGCAGAAGGGTGGTGTTACCATTGCGCAGGACGAAGCGACCTCAACGATTTACGGCATGCCGAAGGCCTGTGTTGACGGTGGTGTGGCCGATGAAGTGCTGCCGCTGGGACAGATCGGCTTCGAGATATCAAAGTTCATGTGATTCAATGAAGTGATCTGCGTATCAATACAGAGAAGGGCGGCCGGCGTGGCCGCCCTTCAGCGTTTTAGCGGTCAGCGTACACGACCAGCCCTGATTCTGTCACTTCGACCCGGCAATTTGAAAATCCGCGGCGTTTGAGGCGGAACATGATGAGCGGCGCGACCAGGGGATGAACACCGGCCAGAACCAGCGGGAAATGGGTGTATGACATACCCGCAAGTGCGCTTACTGTCGCTTTGAGGCTCGTGGAATGAGGTTTTTCCCGGCGTTTCCGTGTTTCTGTGTTTGATTCCATTCTCTAGCTGTGCTCGCTGGTTTCGTGGAACTCCAGCATCTTCCACCCCTCAATGGTATTATCGAGACGCCACTGGCTGCCGGCCATGTAGGTCAGCTTCCCTTCCCCGTCAATATAGACGTGCATGGCCTCTTTCTTCTCAAAATCCTCGATAATTTTTTTCTCACCCGTTACCCAGCGCGCCGTTACATAACTGACCGGCTCAAAGGCGACTTTAACGCTGTATTCGTGTTCAAGTCGGTGCATAACCACCTCGAACTGCAGCAGGCCTACCGCCCCGATGACCCAGTCAGCCCCCATGAGCGGCTTGAACACCTGCGTGGCACCCTCTTCCGCCAGCTGCACCAGCCCTTTCTCCAGGGCCTTCGACTTCATCGGATTCAGCAGGCGCACCTTTCTGAAGTGCTCAGGGGCGAAGCTGGGGATGCCGGTGAATTTAAGATCTTCACCCATGGTAAAGGTATCGCCGATCTTGATTGTGCCATGGTTATGGATGCCGATAATATCGCCCGGCCAGGCCTCTTCAACGTTGGTGCGATCCTGGGCCATAAAGATCGTCGCGTTTGCGATCTGGACATCGCGCCCCAGGCGGACATGGCGCACCTTCATGCCGCGGGTGAATTTGCCGGAACAGATCCGGAAAAAGGCGATCCGGTCACGGTGGGCCGGATCCATATTAGCCTGAATCTTGAAGGTAAAGCCGCTGAAGGGCTCTTCGTAGGGAGATACGGAGCGGGTGGCGGACTCGCGCGGCAGCGGATGCGGCGCATACTGGACAAAGGCGTCCAGCAACTGCTGCACGCCAAAGGTGTTGATGGCGCTGCCAAAGAAAACCGGCGTCTGACGCCCTGCCAGATACGCAGACATATCGAAGGGATGTGCCGCACCCTCCAGCAGCTCTATGTCATTCCGCAACTCTTCCACCTGACTCCCCAGCAGTTCATCAAGGCGCGGGTCGTCCAGTCCGTTAACCGTTATGATTTCACCGGTGCCGTTGTCCGCATCCGCGTCGAAAAACGTCAGCTCCTTGGTATACAGATGATAGGTGCCGCGGAACCGCTTGCCCATCCCGATCGGCCAGGTTATCGGTGCCGTCTGCATATGAAGGTTCTTTTCGATATCATCCAGAAGGTCGAACGGTTCCTGTCCTTCACGGTCCAGCTTGTTCATGAAGGTCATGATCGGGGTATGGCGCAGCCGGCAGACCTCCAGCAGCTTCCTGGTCTGACTCTCGACCCCCTTGACGGAATCGATCACCATTAATACGGAGTCTACAGCGGTCAGTACGCGGTAGGTATCTTCGGAAAAGTCGTTATGGCCGGGTGTGTCAAGAAGGTTGATCTCGCACCCGTCGTAGGTAAACTTCATGACCGATGAGGTGACCGAAATGCCGCGCTGCTTTTCCAGCTCCATCCAGTCGGATGTCGCATGACGGGCGCTCTTGCGGGCACGGACTTCACCGGCCTGTTGAATGGCACCGCCGAAAAGCAGCAGTTTCTCCGTGATGGTGGTCTTGCCGGCGTCGGGGTGACTGATAATGGCAAAGGTACGGCGTTTCTCGACTTCTATCTGATTGAACAGTTCCACTCGGTGTAGCTCCTTTGTAGTACGATAAACATTATATCAGCGGCCTGGGGGCAGGCAATCGAAAGGCGGGCAAGCCCGCCTGAAGAAAAACAACGGTGCAGAGGTGTACTCCGCTATCGGAACACCAGCCGGTCAAGGCACCATCGGCCGCCTCCGGCGATCATCAGATAAAGGGCCATGCCCAACAGGGCGACGTTGTACTCGATCCCATGTCCGCGACCGACAACACAATTGAAGTTGAGAAAAAAACCGTGGGCCCAGTGGATTTTATAGATAGCCACAAGCATGACCGCCGAGATGCCCGCCGCTGAAATGCGGGTCATAAAGCCGGTCAGTATGCCGAAACCTCCGCCGAATTCGGCGATTATCGCCAACAGGGTAAAGATGGGCGGAATCCCCATCTTATCTTCAAAGGTCCTGAACGTCCCGGTTAATCCCTGACCGCCGAAAAGCCCCAACAGCTTCTGTGAACCGTGAGCCATGAAGATCAGCCCGAGCGGAATACGAAGCATCAGAGGAGCGATCAGATCAGTACCGTCGAAACCACCCTTAGCCATGTTTAACCTCCCAGATTTCCTTATGCAGCAGCCTGTTTTTACCGCCACGTTTGACAGTATACATGAGTTCATCTGCGTGACGGATAACCTCATCTACTGAATCCGGCACTACAGGGTAGGTAGCGGCACCGATACTGAAAGTGACCGGCCACCCCTTGCTCGCCATAGCCTGATCAAGGTGATCGTGCAGCTTGTTCAGAAATGTAAGCGCAGCATCTCCGGGAGTATCCGGCAGCAGGATCACAAATTCATCCCCGCCGAAACGGGCCAGGACATCCGAGCTTCTGGTATATGAACGAATGGTCGAGACAACCGCCATCAACAGGTCATCCCCGGTCTGGTGCCCGAACTGATCATTTACTACCTTGAAATTGTCGAGGTCAATATACGCCACGGTCAGTGGCAATCCATAGCGGTGTGAGCGGTTGATCTCATGCTCGGCCAGATCAAAGAACGACCGCCGGTTAAGGGTATTCGTCAAAGGGTCGCGTCGTGCGAGCTCTTTCTCGCCTTCAAGATTATTTTTAAGGGCCGAAAACAGCAGGCTCATGATGAGCAGAAAGATGAACTCGATCACCTCGTTCCAGTAGTGCAAGGCGGAATGAGGCACAGAGGACGGCCGAGACCCTTCAACGGCAACTCCACGGACAACCAAGGCCAGCAGACAGAACAGCAGCCCGCTCCGCTTACCGACAAACCAGGCGGCAAGAGACACCGGGATCAGATAAAAGACTATCAGGGAATAGTCACCGGTGATGATGTCGAGCCAACCGAGGAGCAAAAGAAAAACGGAACAGAACAGCAGCGTCACCGACGGGGTGCGGGATGAAAAGGTCTGTACGGTTATTTGATGAAGGCGGTTAATCACGGGGGTGCCCGGTGCGGGAATTATTCGAGTGCTTAAAGCAGCACCAGAATAACGCATGCATTTGGTACACGCATTTCATTAGCATTGACTGCTAACAATCATCGCAACCGTTTGGCAACACACATGACATCATAGGGCTTACCCCTGAAATCGCGCAGATATGTATAATTCATCCCCGCAGCAGTACAGACGTCGATTTTGGCTTTCAGCTCCTCTTCACGGACATTGTTACAGCCTGCCAGCAGCGCGAGCAAAAGAAAGAGTGCAATTTTCATCAGTTTTCCTCTGTCAGGTCAGATGCTTCATACGCTGTTGATTTTCATCGGACAATAAGGTGAAGAAAGCAGGTCCGACGGGGGCTGAATGAAGGGAGGCTACAGGATAATGCTCATTTCGTAACAATCGGACAGAGACTGTTACAGCCGGAAAGCCTGCGGCGGCAACGGCTACATATTCGCGATATTTGGTGGGCGGCACGGGATTCGAACCCGCGACCCCAGGCTTCGGAGGCCTGTACTCTATCCAGCTGAGCTAACCGCCCGTACATCAAATCACACAAATATTCTTAAGTCAAAAATTATTACACTATTTAGCCCGCCAACTCAAGTCAAAAATCTGTCTTTTTACTGTTTGCTCTGGTATGATGCCGGATAAGAGGGTCTACCATGAAGCGAACAGCGTTGTTGATACTCTGTATGGTGCTGATGCCAATGGCGGCCTCGGCGGCCAATTTTACCTTCAAGAACGTACGGGACGGCGTATATGCGGCCATTGCAGAACCGGGCGGCAAGGCCGCCAGCAATTCGCTGATAGTGGTCACAAGCTATCAGGTCATTGTTGCCGGTTCCCATTTTGTTCCGGAAACGACCAAAGAGCTGCTTGAATATGTCAAGACGATCACGCCGATTCCAGTCCGTTACATTATCCTGACTCACCACCATCGCGGCTTCAACCACGTTGACTTTGATCTGCCCGCCAACGTTGAGATCATAGCTTCGGGCCAAACATGGCAGGCTTTGAAAAGTGAATTCCGCCAGATTAACAACCAGGTCACCTTTTTTGACCGCAGCCTTACCATGAAACGGGGAGGTACACTTCTGGTGCTGAATGCCACAGAACGCTCCCACAGTGAGGGTGACGTCATTGTGTACCTGCCCGATGAGGGGGTGCTGTTCACGTCCGACCTCGTGTTTCATGATGTGGCAGGTTATATGGGAGACGCCACCTTCCGTGAGTGGGCCGTCACCCTTGAAATGCTCGCCGGTATCGATGCCCGCTCCGTAGTCCCCGGGTTGGGTGATGTAACAACAACAGACGGCATCCTGAAGTTCCAGACATTCTTCCGCGCCTTCACCACGGAGGTTCTGCGCCTTACCGGCAAAGGCCTTGAGGTTGAGGCTGCCAGACGCCAGTTTTCTCTACCGCAGTATCAAAACCTGCCCGGTTTCCGGGCTTTTTTTGATGTCAATTTCCGACGCGCGTATCACGAATTGAAGGCATTAAAGTAATGCCACCCGGAATTAGGGTCATAGGATTGACAGGCGGAATTGCCACCGGCAAAAGCTCGGTTGCCCGTTTTTTTGCAGAACGGGGGGTGCCGGTTATTGACGCCGACCAGATCGCACGCGATGCTGTGCTGCCGGGCAGCCCCTCACTGGAACGGATCATTGAACTCTTCGGTCGCGGGATGCTTTTGAATGACGGCCTGCTCGATCGCAAACGTCTGGGCGCCCTGATCTTCAAGGAACCGGAAAAGCGCCGCCAGCTTGAAGGTATCCTTCATCCGGAAATACGGAAACGGGCTGAAGAGCTTATTTCCCGGGCGGCCGAAGCCGGTCACCAGCGAGTGATCTACATGGCGCCGCTCCTGATTGAAGCGGGCGCCGGCGGCCGGGTTGACGACGTCTGGGTGGTGACAGTCCGTCCCGAGGTACAGCTGGAGCGGCTCATGAAACGTGACGGCATAAGCCGCAAGCAGGCCGAACAGATAGTCGACAGCCAGATGCCGCTCTCCGAAAAGGAGCGCTGCGGAAGTGTGGTCATCGACAACAGCGGGACCGAAGCGCAGACAAGAATTGCTTTGGAAGCGGCCTGGGCAAAGGAAACTGGGAGACTTAATGAGTAAACCGAATCACATTCTACGACCGGGCACACGACCTCCGGCACGACCTGAAAAATCAGGCTCGCGTGCGGCAGTTTCACCGGCTGTAACAAAAACGGCGATTACCGCAACATCCGCAGCTGAACATGACCGGCTGATGGCCTGTTTTGCCGCCGTGCCTCGCGGTGCCGAAGAGCTTGCCGCGGCGGAGCTCGAAGTGCTGGGTATCGTCGATGCGAAACCGGGCAAGGGGGGGGTGGCCTTCCGTACTGATAGGGCAGGGCTTTACCGTGCCAATCTCTGGCTGCGGACGGCCAGTCGAGTGCTGGTCCAGCTGGCGACCTTTCCCTGCACGGGACCGACCGAGTTGTATGCCGGAGTACACGCGATAGCATGGCAGGAATTGATCACCCCCGACATGACCCTGGCGGTGGATTGCTCCCTGCGTGATTCGGCCCTGACTCATTCGGGTTTTGTGGCGCTCAAGACCAAGGATGCAGTTGTTGACCGTATCCGCGAATCGTGCGGCAGCCGCCCGAATGTCGATACGGCTTCTCCTGATGTCCGCATCAATGTCCATCTTCATAATAATGTCTGCACGATCAGCCTCGACAGTTCCGGCGACTCGCTTGATCGCCGCGGCTACCGGCTGGAACGGAACGAGGCACCACTGCGAGAGACACTGGCTGCAGCAGTTGTCGCTCTGACCGGCTGGGACGGCTCCATTCCGCTGGCAGACCCGATGTGCGGTTCAGGCACGATTCCGGTTGAAGCTGCGCTGGTGGCGGCACATATCCCGCCCGGGCGGCATCGCCAGTTCGGGTTTCAGCGTTGGCTGGATTTCGACCACTTGCTCTGGGATGGAATATGTGCAGCGGCTGATGCGGGGATCAGCAGGGTGCCGGCCGGGCTGATAACCGGGTATGACCTGGACAGCAGGGCTCTTCTGCTTGCCGGGAGGAATGCTTCCAAGGCGGGACTGGAAGGGCAAATCCATTTTTTCCACGCCGCACTGCAGGAATTCCGCCCGGAAGGAGACAAGGGCGTGGTGATTCTCAACCCACCCTACGGCAAGCGGCTGGGTGAAGAAGATGACCTGCGGGAACTATACTGCCAGATCGGCGATGTCATGAAGAAACAATGTCGAGGCTGGACCGGCTACGTCCTGACCGGCAACCTTGAGCTGGCCAAATATATCGGACTCAAGGCCTCGCGTCGTTACGTTCTGTATAACGGAGCGATTGAATGTCGCCTGCTGAAGTACGATTTGTACTAATAAGATACTCCAAGAGGAATAAATATACATGACGATCAGATGGTATCCGGGACATATGGGGAAGGCGCAGGAGAAGATGGCCGAGGCGATCCGCAAGATCGATGTGATTATCGAGGTGCTTGATGCCCGCCTCCCCTTATCCAGCTCCAATCACCAGCTTGAGGAGATGCGCCGCAACAAGCCCTGCATCAAGGTATTGAACAAACATGATCTGGCCGATCCCGCCGTCACCAAGGCCTGGGTTCGCCATTTCGAACGGGAGTCCGGGGTCTGCGCCCTGCCGCTGTCTGCACGGGTTCATGCCGACGCAAAACAGCTGATCAAGCTTTGCCAGAAAACGGTCCCGCATCGCGGACGGCCGGGATGGCCGCTGCGGGTCATGGTATTCGGAATCCCCAATACCGGCAAATCCACCCTGATCAACACTCTCGCAGGGAAATGCATGGCCAAGGTCGGCGACAAGCCGGCGATAACCACCTGTGGTCAGCAGATCGACCTCAGGAACGGTATCGTCCTGTCGGACACACCCGGCATCCTCTGGCCGAATATGGACGACCAAGGAGTGGCGTATCGTCTGGCAACAAGTGGCGCTATCGGGGCAAGCGCCCTAGACTACACCTGCGTCGGCCTGTTCGCCGCCGAGTACACGATGGACAGGTATCCGGAGATGCTAAAGACTCGATACAAGCTGCCCGAGCTGCCTGACACGCCTACCGGCATGCTCGAAGCTATCGGGAAGCGCCTGGGATGCCTGATGGCGGGAGGGGAGATTGACGTACACCGCGCTGCGGAGGCTTTTTTGAGGGAATTGCGGGGGGGGAAAATCGGACGGATCAGCTTCGAAGAACCGGTTCAGGCTGCAGAAATCGCTATTTCAATCGATGAGACCGGCACCGGTTGACGCTCACTTCTTGAGCTTGTGGCAGAAGAGACAACGGTTTTTTGCTGGATGATTCGGAGGGAACGGCACTCCTTTTTCCTTGTGACACGGCTCGCAGTACACTTCGGCACCCTTCTTGTCAGGCTTGTAAAAAGCCCGCTTGAAGATTGAAGCGTCAGGACCGGGTGCATTTTTGAATGCGGCTTCGTAAGATATTTTATGCATCTGGTCGTTCGGAACCAGTGTTGTTTTCTCTGTTCCTGAAATGCCGATGAAAATCCCCAGCACCACAACTATCACGGCTATAAACAGCCAATCACGCTTATCGATTTTCATGCCAATTCCTTTTAGCAAGTCAGAAACAGTTTACAGTGTTCTGAGCAGGATATAATTCCGTTGCAGCATATGGCCTGTTTATCAGGACATGCGCATCAATCTGTTTTTATGAGTGAAAAATAGATAATGACGCAACCGATCACCAAGCCGCCGCCAATAAACGGCAGCATCGACGACATCGAGAGGTCGTCGCCTGGTGCCGGCATGGCATAGCGCATGAGCGCGGCGATGCAGACCAGCGAAAAAAGGCTCAGCAGGACGGTCTTGGAACGCTTCACAACGCCGAAAAAGAAGATGAAGGCAATCATAATGAGTACAACAGGATGGGAAAAAACCTGTTTGACACTCAGGTGCTGCATGGTCTCAATCAGGTTTGATGTTTCAAACGGACGAAGCACTTCGGTGGCTTTTTCGACCAGCTGCTGTTTGTCCATGGATTACCCTGGGCCCTGTTGTACAGGATACGAGCGTTAACGAAGTGTCTTAGCCAAAAAAGCGCAGAAAACATCTCAATTTCACTAAAAACCGCCTGAATCGATCAAGGATACTAAAATAGATCGCCTCCTTAGGCAAGTAATAAATGAGCCCGCCTTACAGCGGGTTCATCAATCGCTAACTGATAAAATCCATCACCTTATCGAGAAACCCTTTTTTCAAGGGGTGAACGTCCTCGCCGCTGATTCTGGCAAACTCTTCCAGGAGCTCTTTCTGCTTCTTGTTGAGATTGGTCGGGGTTTCGATCCGGATGACGACCAACTGGTCGCCACGGCCGTATCCCTGCAGTGAAGGGATTCCTTTCCCTTTCAGGCGGTATATTTTCCCGGACTGGGTTCCATCAGGGATTTTCATGGCAACCTTGCCGTCCAGAGTCGGGACCTCCAGTTCACACCCGAGCGAAGCCTGGATGAAGCTGATCGGGACTTCGCAGATAACGTTATTGTCCTCACGCTGGAAGATCGCGTGCTCCCTGACATTGATCGCAACATACAGGTCGCCGCTTGGCCCTCCCTTGCCCTGCCCCCCTTCCCCGGTTACCTTGAGCCGCGAACCGGTCTCAACTCCGCCGGGTATCTTGACCGAAAGGGTCTTGGTCTCTTTCGTGCTCCCCTTGCCGCGACAGGCGGGACAGGGATCATCAACGACCTTTCCTTCACCGTTGCACTGGCCGCACGTTTTGCTGACGCTGAAAAAGCCCTGCTGATAGCGAACCTGCCCGGCGCCACGGCAGGTCGGACATACCTTGGGGTCGGTGCCCGGCTTTGAGCCGGAACCGTTGCAGGTGACGCACCGTTTTGCAAACGGGATATCTATCTTTTTTTCTACACCAAAGGCCGCCTCTTCGAAGCTGATCTCCATGTTGTAGAGCAGATCGTCTCCCCGCCTTCCCTGGGAGCGCCCCCGGCCGGCGCCGCCTCCACCGAAAATGTCGCCGAAAATATCGCCGAAAATATCGCCAAACGGGGTTCCCGCGCCGAATCCGCCAAAACCGGCGCCTGAAGAGCCGCCCGGGCCCGAAACACCGGCATGGCCATACTGGTCATACTGGGCACGCTTCTGGGGGTCAGAAAGGATTTCGTACGCCTCCGAGGCTATCTTGAACTTCTCTTCGGAATCCTTGTCTCCCGCATTCTTGTCAGGATGGTGCTGGATAGCCACTTTCCGGAAGGCTTTTTTTATCTCTGTTTCGGAGGCGTTGCGATGAACTCCGAGCACCTCGTAATAATCACGTTTTTCGCCGTTTGCCACAGTAGGTTCCTTTATATCTTGAAATGCGTGTAGGGGCGGAATTGAGCCCGCCCCTACTGTGCTGAACCGGTGAAGCCCCCGGGACTATTTTTTCTCTTCTTTTACCTCTTCAAAATCGGCATCAACAACCTTGTCCTCATTCGGCTTGGCGTCACCAGCCTGCGCTGCTCCGGAGTCTGCTCCACCCTCTGCGCCCTCTTTTTTGGCATACACGGCCTCGGCAAGCTTGTGGGACGCCTGTGCAAGTTCGTCGGTGCACTTCTTGATCGCCTCGGCGTCTTCGCCTTCCATCAGCTTCTTGAGTTCGGACAGCTTGTTTTCGATGTTCCCTTTTTCAACGGCATCAATTTTATCGCCGAACTCCTTAAGCGACTTCTCGGTGCTATAGACCAGGCTGTCTGCGTGGTTACGGGCTTCTATCGCTTCCCGTTTTTTCCGGTCTTCATCGGCATGAATCTCGGCGTCACGCACCATCTTGTCGATCTCCTCCTTGGAAAGCCCGGAAGATGCGGTGATGCTGATCGATTGTTCCTTGCCGGTGCCGAGGTCTTTGGCGGAAACATGCACGATGCCGTTGGCATCGATATCGAATGTTACCTCGATCTGCGGCAGACCGCGGGGTGCCGACGGAATGCCGGAAAGTTCAAAGTTGCCTAGCGTCTTGTTGTCGCGGGCCATTTCGCGCTCACCCTGCAGAACGTGGATTGAAACCGCCGGCTGGTTGTCGGCGGCCGTTGAAAAGACCTGGCTCTTGCGGCAGGGGATCGTGGTGTTTTTTTCAATCAGTTTGGTCATGACGCTGCCCAGAGTCTCGATACCGAGAGAAAGCGGCGTGACATCGAGCAGCAGCACGTCCTTGACGTCACCCCTCAGAACCCCACCCTGGATGCTGGCGCCGATGGCAACCACTTCATCCGGATTAACGCCCTTGTTCGGCACCTTGCCGAATATTTCTTCCACCTTCTTCTGGACAGCGGGCATGCGGGTCATGCCCCCCACCAGAATGACTTCATCGATCTGGCCGGCGGTCAACCCGGAATCTTTCAGGGCGGTGCGGCAGGGGCCCTCAAGCTTTGCAATCAGTTCGGCGCAGATCGAATCAAGTTTGGCACGGGAAAGCTTCAAGGTCAGATGCTTCGGTCCTGAGGCATCGGCAGTGATGAACGGGAGGTTGATATCGGTTTCAACCGAGCTGGAAAGTTCACACTTGGCCTTTTCAGCGGCTTCCTTGAGACGCTGGAGAGCCATCTTGTCGCCACGCAGGTCAATGCCCTGGTCTTTCTTGAACTCATCGGCTATCCAGTCGATAATCAGCTGGTCGAAATCTTCACCACCAAGGAAAGTATCGCCGTTGGTAGATTTCACTTCAAACACACCGTCACCCAGTTCCAGAATGGAAACATCGAACGTGCCGCCGCCAAGGTCGAATACGGCTATTTTCTCATCCTTTTTCTTGTCCAGACCATATGCCAGAGCGGCCGCGGTCGGCTCGTTAATGATACGCAACACGTTCAGACCGGCGATCTTGCCGGCATCCTTGGTCGCCTGCCGCTGGGAATCGTCAAAGTAGGCCGGTACGGTGATGACTGCATCGGTGACGGTGGTACCCAGATAGTCTTCGGCGGTTTTTTTCATTTTCTGCAGGATCATCGCCGAAACTTCAGCCGGTGAGTAGCGCTTGTCGCGTACTTCCACCCAGGCATCGCCGTTATCTGCCTTGGTAATTTTAAAAGGTGAAATTGCGATATCTTTTCTAACCGCCTCCGAATCAAACTTGCGCCCGATCAGGCGCTTGATGGCGTAGAGGGTGTTCTCCGGATTGGTGACAGCCTGACGCTTGGCCTGCTGGCCGACGAGGCGCTCACCGCTGTCGGAAATGGCAACCATTGAAGGTGTCGTGCGTCCCCCCTCGGAGTTGGCGATGACGACCGGCTCACCACCCTCCATGATTGAAACACAAGAGTTGGTTGTTCCCAGATCGATTCCGATTACTTTACTCATGATGTATAGTCCTCCTTATTGGACACTCTGATTGCAAGATATTCATCGCGTGTATAAAAAACAAGGTCTCGATAAAATTATTTTAGCGGTGTCGCCACGGTCACCATCGATGGCCGCAGCAAACGTTCTTTAAGCATGTACCCTTTCTGGTACTCTTCAACGACGGTATTGGGTTCGTACTGATCGGTAGGAACCTGTGCCATGGCCTGATGGAAGGATGAGTCAAAGGGGGTCCCCACGGCTTCAATCGGGGTGACGTTGAACTTCTTGAGTGCCGTCAGCAGCATGGCGTGAGTCATGCGGATCCCTTCGACAACAGCCCCCAGACCATCTTCCGAGGCGTGCGCAAGAGCCCGCTCCAGGTTATCGATAACCGGCAGGATCTCTTCCAGCAGCGATTTGTTGCCGTAGTTCAGCAACTCCTCCTTTTCCCGCCCTACCCGTTTGCGGTAGTTTTCCAGATCGGCACGCTCCCGCAGAAAACGGTCCCAGTTCTCACGCGCCTCCTTTTCCTTGGCCGCCAGCTGTTCCTCAAGCGACAGCCCGCCATCCGCTGCAGCGGTATCTACAGGGGTTTCCTCCTCGGCAACGGTTTCCGGTGGTTCAATCTCTACGATATCCTTTGTATCCATAAGGCGGCGTCCTTTTACTGAAATATAATAAGAATCATGCTTCGCTTAACAGCTTGCTCACCATCCTGGCGGTGTAATCCACAATCGGGATCACGCTGGAATATCCCATACGGGTCGGGCCGATTACCCCCAGCATGCCGACCGTGTTACTGCTGGTGACAAATCGGGAGGTGATCAGACTGATGCCGGCTGACTGGCTGAGCGACGTTTCCGACCCGATGTAAATCTGAACCCCGTCCGCATTCATGCAGCGCGACAGGAGCTGAACGAGCTGTCCCTTCTGTTCGAAGGCCTGATAAATCTCCTTCATTCTGGCCGCATCACTGAATTCGGGCTGGTCGAGTATCCGGGCCTGCCCCTCAACAAATATTTCGTCCCCTTCCACCCTCACCGCCTGCTCGCTGATCTTAAGCGCGCGTGACAGGAGTTGGTCATACCGCGCCTTCTCGGATGTCATCTCCTCCAGAATCAATTTGCGTACCTGGGTGATCGTCAAACCCTGCATCCTGTCATTCAGGTAGTTGCCCATCCTGACGAGTTCTTCAGGGGCATACTCTTCCTCCGTCTCAATCAGGCGGTTCTGTATCGCCCCTTTGCTGGAGACCAGAATGGCGAGAATTTTACGCTGGCCGATACGGATAAATTCTATATGGCGAAACACGTCGGCGGTAAAGCTGGGAGCAACCACAATTCCCATATAATTAGAAAGCTGTGACAGAGTCCGGCTGGTTTCTTTCAAAATACCTGACAGACCGATACCGGCCTGTCGGCAGTGACTGACGATCTGGCGTTTTTCGATGCGGCTGACCTGACGCAGGGCGACCAGAGAGTCGACGTAAAAACGGTAGGCTTTTTCAGTCGGAATCCGGCCGGACGAGGTATGCGGCGACGTCAGCAGCCCCATCTCTTCCAGATTGGCCATGACGTTACGCACGGTCGCCGACGAAAGTGTCAGTGCATGACGGCGCGCCACGGCGCAGCTGCCGACCGGTTCGGCGGTCGCAATATAATCTTCGACAATCGCTTCAAGTATCTGTTTACTGCGGGCGGAAAGCTCCATAACCGTGCCTTGCTCCCAAAAAAATAGCACTCGTCACTGGTGAGTGCTAGCAGTTCCAAGGTAATAAGCGACCCTGTTTTTGTCAAGGTGATTTCAGGTTATGTTCTGCTTTCAGCGAAGAATGGTCACTGCAGGGTTCATTTTTTCGGGACATTCTTCCCGAGTTGATAGAGACGGAGACGATCGATGAAGTTTTTCATGATACGCGGATTGTTCAGGCGTTCCGCCTCCTCCAGCGGCATCAACGGGAAACGGCGGACTACCTCATTTGCGAACAGTCCGGCGGCAAACATTTCAGAAGTTCCGCTGTCGTGGAGTGGAACCGCTGCAAGACCGCAACTGGGCGAACGTTCCTTGAAGATAAATCCGCAAATATCCTTACTCTCAAGTTCCTTGATCTTCTCTGAACAATAGGCCAGCAGCTGTTCCGTCCTGTCGACCCGCGTCTGACAGGTAATCAGACGCGGGGAGCCCGGATCACCCTCCAGCCGCATCGCCTCCCTGGGGACAGGCAGCCCGCATTCCACTTCCGGGCAGACCGGCACGAAGGTGAAATAGGCCCCGAGGGTATCGGTGATATATGGGTCATGCTTATGGCCGCCGTCGTAGCGGACCTGCTCCCCCAAAAGGCAGGCGCTCACGCCGACTCTCATTGGCAACGTCACGAGCAATGCCTTGCCAACATAAAATCGGCAATCGTGTGGGCTATTCCGCCCGATGTGATGCGGTCATTATTGAAGAGCATATCGTAGAGAGCGGGATCATGGGCGTCCTGATCGAGAAAATCCCTGGTGAAATGATCGCGGGCCTTCTGCTCACGATGCATCATCTTTTCGGCAGCCTCCAATTCCATATTTAACCGGCGGCCAAGTGAGGCGATTTTGAAGGCACCGGAACCGTATATCCTGAAATGGCAGGAATGTTCGATATGCCGGGTGATGATGGCGCCGCCGAGCTCGACGATGATGACGTTGCCCTGTTCCGCCAGCGCTACGACGTGGCGGGATAAAAGACGGAAATAATCCTGGTCGCTCTTCCAGCGCGGCGAGAAGGTCGCCAGCACCTCGTTCAGGACATTGTTGCTTTCACCCAGAGACCGGAGAATCTCCTCCGAGATGTTATGTCGCCGGGCAACCTCTTCAAGGACAGCCTTGTCTATCATCACCCATTCATCGCCCGTCTTCTGCATCATGAGTTCACGCAATCGCTCGGCAACGGGATACCCTTCGCAGCCGAATTCGCGTGATATGGTGATACAGGGGCGGGGTTTCGGCTTTCTGTGCTGTGAAGCGGCTTTCTCTTTCTGCCTGCGGTTGTATTCTTCCAGCGAGCCGATGCGCAGGTCGACGGATGGTATCAGTAGATTCTCGGGCATATGCCTCCTCCGATAAAAATTACTTCTTCCGGTAAAAACGGCAACCTACGATATCATAACCTGTCATAAATTCAAGAGCGGAGCCGTTGCCGGGCAAAAGAACTAAATCAGCAGGCTGTCTTTACTTGACATCACCCGGCTCCGGATTTTATAGTGGCAAGAACCCACCCGTAAAGGAGACGTCACCATGAAGTATTTAGTTCTCAGCATCACCCTCGTTATGTTCGCAGCCGGAACTGTTCTATCCGCCGACACGATCAGCCTCCCCGCCAAGAACGGCAATGTAACCTTTCCTCACTCAAAACATATGGCGATCAAGCAGGAAAAAGGGTGTACCGCCTGCCACGAGACGGACAAAGGCGGAAAAATTGCCGGTCTTGGCAAGGACTGGGCCCACAAGACCTGCAAGGGATGCCACGAGACGATGGGAAAGGGACCAACCAAGTGCGGAGACTGTCACAAAAAGTGATCGAATAGTTCAAACAGCTATGGGGCTAACCTCCCTATTAACTTGTCAGACCAGGAGAGCCCATGATGAATACTCACATCATGGGCTCTCTTCATTCAGTTAGTGAGGCTTTCTGTAAAATGTTGCTGCCCAGCCTAGTGGCGATGAATTACCAGGTATTTCCTTTCAACTTTAGCCGTCTGCTCCCTTGACCCTGCGGTTTCTGATCCATTTATCCGGCGATATCACCGGCAGCACGATCGCTCCAGCTGCCATGTCATACAATCAAGTCCTGCCGTCGAGCGCTGCCGAAGCAAAAAGTGTCTGCAGCGGCGGTAGGTAGATGAAACATGACTGGAGCAGCAGGAGGCCGATGCCGATAAAGACGGATTGATCTGCCGCCGGAAGATCAGCCAGGGGCCGGTTCCTCCGCTCCGGGCCAGGCTGTTGGCGCCGAAGCGTTGTAACCGTTCCGCGACTTCACTGCCATTCAAGCCGTTTGGACGTGTATCCAGCGAGCCATAACTTCGTGGACAGATGAAGCATGCCACGGAATTTCTTCTGACTTCGGGAGACTTTTGTGCTTCTTATGAAAACCCCTCTCCGGTTATCCGGATTGGTTTGGCGCAACTCAAATCCTTCGCTTGTCTACGCGATAGGTGTCATGCGGTCTCCTCGGGGAAAACGTGATGACAGCATTATCTGATTACGATAAAATGCAACGACGACTAAATAGTCGATCCTGAAAAAGTCTGAAATTGACTTCAGACGAGTTGAATTCTACGTTC
>CAZGEG010000030.1:0-48785 GCA_964524835.1 uncultured Geobacter sp. | reverse complement strand
GCTTTCCGCTTCAAGCTGCTGCAGGTGGGTCAGATTTTTGTTCATTTAAATTCTCCTTGGTGACCTGCCGGATGCGGATTTTTCGTCAGAGCAAGACTGTCGAGGGATTGCAAGGGATCCCGATGACTTACGCAGCTCTGGCGTAAAAGCCACATCCGTACTACTCGATCCAGCCGCCGCCCAGTACCCGCTCTCCGTCATAGAGCACGGCAGCCTGCCCCGGCGTCACGGACGTCTGTGGAATGTCAAAATGCACTTCAAAACGGTCATCTGTCAGTATGACCACCCTGCAGGGCGCCGGTGTGTGCCGGTAGCGAATTCGACAGGCGGCACGAAACCCGGCCGCCGGCGGAGCCGTACTCCAGGTGGCGCGTGCTGCAGTCAGCGATGACACTTTCAGTTCATCACGCTCGCCGACCACAACCCGGTTCATTTCCGTATCGATGGCACATACATGCAGCGGCAGTTTCCAGGCCACTCCCAGCCCCTTTCGCTGCCCGACCGTATAGCGGTGCAATCCGGAGTGGCGACCGACCACGTTGCCGTCGCCGGTCACGATGTCCCCCGGTTTCTGCGCGACGCCGTGACTCTCCAGAAATTTCACGTAGTCATTGTCGGGAATGAAGCAGATCTCCTGGCTTTCATGCTTTTGAGCAACCGGGAGCCCGTATTCGGAGGCAAGCTTCCTGACGGCTGTCTTTTCAATCATGCCGACCGGGAAAATGACGTGATGCAGCTGCTCCTGGGTCAGGGTAAAAAGAAAATAAGACTGGTCCTTGGCCGGGTCGAGACCGGTCAGAAGCCGTTTCCCGCCGTTCTCATCCTCAGCTATGCGGGCATAATGGCCGGTTGCCAGCAGCTCTGCCCCCATCTCTTTCGCCTTCTTCAGCAGCAGGTCGAACTTGATCAATTCGTTGCAGCGTATGCAGGGATTCGGGGTGCGACCAGCCGCATATTCGGCGATAAAGTAATCGATCACCTGCTCCCTGAATTCGGCACGCATATCGATTACTTCGAAGGGAATGCCCAGTTTTTTTGCCACCCTGCCGGCATCCAGGACATCATCGAGCGAGCAGCAGGTTTTCAACCGGCAGCCTGGTTCCCTCGGCACCGGATCATAAAGCTGCAGCGACACTCCGGTCACCTCGTAACCCTGCTCTTTCAATAGTGCCGCACTGACCGAGGAATCGACACCGCCGCTCATGGCTATTACAACACGCTTATGGCTCATACCGGATTCTTTCATTTATCTCCTGTGCAGCCCGCATTCCTTGTTCTCCGGGTTCTCCCACCACCACCTCCCCGCCCGGGCATCCTCACCCGGCTGGACCCCCCGTGTGCATGGGGCGCAGCCTATGGAGCGGTACCCCTGGCTGTAGAGGCGGTTCTTCGGCAGATGGTGCTCTTCGGTGTAGCCGAGCAGCTGCTCCTCGCTCCAGTCGATCAATGGATTGATCTTGAGAATGCCGCCGTTCAGCTCGTCCCGTTCAATCGCTTTCAGGTCGCCCCGGGTGACGCTCTGTTCGCGTCGCATGCCGGTAACCCACCCCTTCAGCTCCTTCAGTGCACGCGAAAGCGGCTCCACCTTGCGGATAGCGCAGCAGGTGTGGCGTTTATCCAGCGATTCGCGAAACGAGAACAACCCTTCTGCACTTTCCAGCTGTTCCACCTCTACATGCCTGGGGAAATACCAGTCTATCTTCAGGCGGTAGCGTTCCGCAAGAGCATCGGCAACTTCGTATGTCTCCTCGTTCAGCCGACCGGTGTCGATGGCGAAGACCCCCAGATTGAGACCGGCCTTGTGGGCGATGTCGATGACAGCCACGTCCTCCAGCGAGAAGGAACAGGCGAGGGATACCGGTCCGCCGGCCGCTTCGATGCCGGCACACAGGATTTCGGCGGCATTGGTGCCGGGCGCTATTTCTGGGATGATGTTCGGCATGTTAAGCTCCTCTCCCTGACATGCAGGGAACGTGAATGATCGAAGTCATATTCTGCCGGAAAGCAGCAAGATGACTTCATGACTGTCAAATCTGGAAATCTTCCACGAACACCCTGACCTGGCGCGGACGCACAAAGACTGACTCACCTTGCTGCAGTCCGAGAGTCTGGAAAATATCCCTGGTGAGCTCCGCCTCTACATACTCCGTATTGCCGTCGA
Source organism: uncultured Geobacter sp. (assembly GCA_964524835.1). Lineage (GTDB taxonomy): Bacteria > Desulfobacterota > Desulfuromonadia > Geobacterales > Pseudopelobacteraceae > JACRCG01. The sequence continues at coordinate 46,624 of CAZGEG010000030.1, read as the reverse complement.
TAGCCAGGGTAACCCGAACCGCAGGACCCAGTTTCTGAATGTGCCTGACCTCGGCCTTAAGTGATGTAGAATCGTGCCGGGTGCGGTCTATCTCCAGATCGTGTGATCGGACGTATGACACCGCACAATCATCTGCACCATGCTGAGCGGTGCCAGGCTGGTTGAGTCGGCCGTGGAACAGGTTGACGTTGCCTAGGAAGTTGAGCACAAAAGGGTTGGCCGGGTGTTCGTAGACCTGGTCGGGGGTGCCGGCCTGCTCGATCCTCCCCTTGTTCATGACGACGATCCGGTCGGCGACCTCCAGGGCCTCCTCCTGGTCGTGGGTGACAAAGACGCTGGTGACATGGATCTCATCATGCAGCTTTCGCAGCCAGCGGCGCAGTTCGGCCCGCACCTGGGCATCAAGCGCTCCGAACGGTTCGTCAAGCAGCAGCACCTGCGGCTCCACCGCCAGGGCGCGGGCCAGGGCGATGCGCTGACGCTGACCTCCGGAGAGCTGAGCCGGGTAGCGTTTGGCCATTCCATCCAGCTGCACCAGACGCAGCAACTCCATGACCTTGTCGCTGATCGAGCTGCTGGAAGGGCGCGTGGCACGGGGCCTGACCCGCAATCCGAAGGCGATATTCTCAAAGACGGTCATGTGGCGGAACAGGGCGTAATGCTGGAAGACGAAGCCTACCTGGCGCTCCCGGACATGTGAGTCGGTAGTGTCCTGCCCGTTGAACAGGATCCGGCCGTTATCGGCCGACTCAAGTCCGGCTATGATCCGCAGCAGGGTGGTCTTGCCGGAGCCGGAAGGGCCCAGCAGCGCCACCAGTTCACCGGAGGGGATGGAGAGGCTGACGTCATTCAGAGCCGCGAAGCTTCCGAACTGCTTGCTGATATTTTCAATCTCGATACTCATGCGATCACCTTTTAAACCAAATTCTTTTCACCACGAAGACACTGAGAACACTAAGGGAATCAAAAACTTTGTAAAAAAACATAAAACGCCTTTGTTGTTCTTCGTGCCCTCGCTTAAAAGCGCCTACTTCTGGTCGTGCCTTAGTGGTGAGATGGATTATAATTGATCTTCCAACTGCTGTCGCACTTTCCACTCGGCCACCGTCTTGATCGCCAGGGTGATCAGCGCCAGGAATGCCAGCAGCGATGCCACGGCGAATGCGGCCGTATAGTTGTATTCGTTGTAGAGAATCTCCACATGCAGCGGAACGGTGTTGGTCATGCCGCGGATATGGCCGGAAACGACCGACACGGCGCCGAACTCTCCCATGGCACGGGCATTACAGAGGATTACGCCGTAGATGATGCCCCATTTGATGTTGGGCAGGGTCACCCGGAAGAAGGTTTGCAGTCCGGTGGCGCCAAGCACCAGGGCCGCCTCCTCCTCTTCCTTCCCCTGTGCCTCCATCAGCGGGATCAGCTCGCGTGCCACGAAGGGGAACGTCACGAAGAGCGTCGCCAGGATGATCCCCGGCACGGCGAAGACGATCCTGATGTCATGCTCCTGCAGCCATGGGCCGATCCATCCCTGCAGGCCGAAGATCAGGACGTAGATCAGACCGGAGATGACCGGCGACACCGAGAAGGGGAGGTCGATCAGGGTGATCAGCAGGTTCTTTCCCGGAAAGCTGAACTTGGCGATCGCCCAGGCTGCGGTCACGCCGAAGAAGAGGTTGAGCGGCACACACACGGCCGCAGTTATGAGCGTCAACTTGATTGATGACAAGGTGTCCGGTTCCTTGAGCGCATCCAGATAGACCGCAAGATCCTTCTCGAAGGCCTGGCTGAAGACTGCAGCAAGAGGTAGAGCCAGGAACAGGGCCAGGAACGTCAGGGCAATGGCGATCAACAGCCAGCGCACGGCAGCCGGTTCGGTCTGCGCTCGGCCTGTCGAGCTTTTTGCAGAGTATGTTTTGGTCGGTGCGGACATAAAAACCTCTATAAAATCTTACTCACCACGAAGACACGAAGGACACGAAGGAAACAAAATCTGTCCGAAAGGTAAAGCCCTTAAAGTCTTTGAAGTTCTTCGTGTACTCGCTTAAAAGCGCCTACTTCTGGTCGTGGCTTCGTGGTGAATGCATATATGTTTATTCAGCATACCTTCTGCTCCATTTCTGCAGCAGGTTGATGATCAGCAGCATTAAAAATGATGCCAGCAGCATGACACAGGCTATGGCCGTGGCTCCCTGGTAGTCAAACTGCTCAAGCTTGGTGATGATCAACAGCGGGGTGATCTCCGAGACCATCGGCATGTTGCCGGCGATGAAGATGATTGAGCCGTATTCGCCGACGGCACGGGCGAATGACAGGGCAAAGCCGGTCAGGATCGACGGCAGCATCATCGGAAATATCACCCTTTTCAGGGTTTGCCAGCGATTGGCCCCGAGGCAGACGGCGGCCTCTTCCAGTTCCACCTCGATCTCCTCCACCACCGGCTGCACGGTGCGCACCACGAAGGGGAGACCGATGAAGGTCATTGCCAGCACGATGCCGAGCGGGGTGAAGGCTACCTTGATACCGAGCGGCTCCAGGTAGCGCCCCACCCAGCCGTTGGGGGAGTAGATCGTCGCCAGGGTGATGCCGGCAACGGCGGTCGGCAGGGCAAAGGGAAGATCCACCAGCGCATCGATCATCCGCCGGCCGGGAAAGCGATAGCGGACCAGTACCCAGGCCACCAGTACGCCGAAAATCGAGTTGATGACCGCCGCAATGATGGCCGCGCCGAAGGTCACTTTGTAGGAGGCCATTACCCGCGGAGCAGTAACGGTGCTGATGAACTCGCCCCACGTCAGTCCTGTTGTCCTGAAGATCAGCGCCGATAACGGTATCAGCACGATCACGCTCAGGTAGAACACCGTGAAGCCCAAGGTCAGTCCGAAACCGGGCAGGACATTATTATGTCTCTTGAAGATTTTCATGGGTGCTTCCTATTGGCAAGGGCTGTGTCGAGGGGGCAAACGAAGCTGACGTTCCTTGGATGGTGGGGGTGTCAGTTTCATTCACATCCTCATTCCCGGGAACATGCTGAATCAGGGTTGAAGCTGCGGGACGGGCGAAAACCCGCCCCGCTTACCGATTGTATGCTATTTCGTCGGTGCGTAGATCTGGTCAAAGGTACCGCCATCGGCAAAATGTGTCTTCTGGGCTTTCTGCCAGCCGCCGAAATCCTTGTCAATGGTATACAGTTTTTTTATCTTGGCAAGTTTTGTCGGAATCCTGGCGTTGATCGGACGATAGTAATGCTTGGCGGCGATCTTCTGACCTTCATCGGTGTAGAGGTACTTCAGGTATTCTTCCGCAACCTTGCGGGTTCCGTGCCTGTCGGCCACTTTGTCGATAACGGTAACCGGCGGTTCGGCCAGGATGCTCTCCGGAGGCGTTACGATATCAAATTTGTCCGGTCCCAGCTCATTTATTGCCAGGAACGCCTCGTTCTCCCAAGCCAGCAGGACATCACCGATGCCTCGCTGAACGAAGGTGTTGGTGGAGCCGCGGGCGCCGGAGTCAAGCACCGGCACGTTCCTGAGAAGTTTCGATACAAAATCCTTGGCCTTGGCCTCCGTGCCACCCTTCTGATGAAGGGCAAAGGCCCATGCAGCAAGGTAGTTCCAGCGGGCGCCGCCGGAAGTCTTGGGGTTGGGAGTGATGACCGCCACACCAGGCTTCACCAGGTCGTCCCAATTCTTGATCTTCTTGGGATTGCCCTTGCGCACCAGGAAGACGATGCTGGAGGTGTACGGAGAGCTGTTGTGCGGCAACTCTTTCTGCCACCCCTGTTTGATCAGCCCCTTTTCGGCAATCGCATCGATATCATAAGCCAGCGCCAGGGTAACGACATCGGCTTCCAGCCCATCGATGACGGCTCGAGCCTGCTTACCGGAGCCGCCGTGGGACTGCTTGATGGTGACCTTGTCACCGGTTTTCTTCTGCCAGTACTGTACAAAGGCTTTATTGAAGTCGGCGTACAGTTCACGGGTCGGGTCGTAGGATACGTTCAACAGGGTGACGTCTGCGGCAAAAGCGGCAACTGCTGTCGACAACGCCAGTGCTGCTGCGGCTATGATTGTTTTGATTATTCTGATATTCATTTTTCCTCCTATTTTTGTTCTATAGGTTTAGTAGACATTATTGCCAAAAAAAATTACATCGGCTTACTCTTCGATCTTTTCCAGTTCCAGAACGTAATATCCTTCGTCGGCCTGCTTCAGACCAATCAGTCTGTGCCCATCAGCCTTGAGACTGCGGGGGACATTTTTGACCGGTTCGCCGTCATCCAGCAGGATCTGGACGATCGTGCCGTTATCAACATCTTCCAGAGCCAGCTTGGCTTTGACAAAGTTTGTTGGACAGGTTACGCCACGCAGGTCTATGGACTGCATAAGCACTCTCCTTTCAGTGTAAAGTTGGAAACTGATTTCTGCATTTTATTGCTGGAAACAGTGTCGTTAACGCATTCACCCCGCTCGTCAGGGCTTTGAGATTCCGATCTGGGTTGCGATAACCTGGGGAGCTATCGTTTCGGATACCGTGTATCCGGGAAATTGACCACGCAGGTGGTCCAGAAGCGCCGGCGCCCCCTCCTTGATGATTGTGTCTCCCAGCCTGATGCGACCAAGCCCTTCGGCCTTCAACTTGTACCACTCCAGCACTGCAGCTATGAAGTCCACAACCTTTTCTTCCGGCAGGAAAGTGGCGAACAGGGTGCCTACCAGGGGGTTGCGCCCCCATTTGCCGCCGATGCGCACGGTGTAGCCGCACCTTGCTTCGCTCCAGGCGCCGGTGGGGCAAACTTTGACGCAGTCGCCGCACCAGATGCAGGGATCATTACTGAACACCGGCTTGTTGTCCTCTCCCATGACGATTGCCCTGGGTACGCAGCTCTTGGCGCAGAGGCCGCAACTGATGCAGGCATCCCTGTCAAGCGCAGGGTATATGGCACCCTGAAAACCGATATCGTTCGTAGCCGACTTGGGGCAGTCAAAGGGGCAACCGGCAAAGGCTACTTTGAATTTGTGGTGGCCGGTCGGAGTTCCAAACAGCTTTTCGTCTACTTCCAGGGCTGATTTCTGCGTATCGACCAGTCCGTTGGGGTTGTATTCGCAGCCACCGCAGGCGACCGGCACGCGAACCCTGGCCCCGCACGAGGCAACCTTCTGGCTTTTCTCTCCCAGCGCTTCGACAACCGCATCGAAATCCCTGAAGTTGATGTTGATCAGTTCGATGGATTGCCGCACTGACAGATGAACGAACTCACCGCCGTATTTTTCAGCCACTTCGGCGATTTTTTTCAGACGGGGGACACTCATCCTGCCGCCCGGCACGCGCAGGCGCACGGTGAAGAGATCCTTGCCGCGCTCCTTGATGAAGCCGCCGGCTTTAAGGTTGCCCAGGTCCAGCTTTGTCTGTTTTTCATCGGCCATCGGTATAACTCCAAAGTAGTATGGTCTGGATAATGCCCAAATTAATTCCAGCTGTCAAGAATATTTAAATATTATCTACAGGTTTAGTATATAATTGTCTCTACTGCTTCAGGCAGTACGCTTTCGGAATTTATTTTAAAGGAGTTGATGACCGGAATATCCGCATCGGCAAGCGAGATGATCAGGTACGACACATCCGGCGTCAGCGCCAGCTTGATGTCCTCTTCCGAAGGTCGGGCTGGGGTCTCGGGGTGTGAGTGATAGATAGCCAGCATTGCGAGGCCCTTGGTCCGAAGATCCTTGATGACGGCAAACTGTTCCTTCGGATCCATCATGAAATGTTCATTGCTGGCATCGGTGTTGGTCATGCGATACATCTCCGAGACGGACTCACCGGTGCCACCAAGTATCCCGCACACCTCAAGAGGAAAGCCTTCCCTGGCGTGGGCAATCATATCGTCATGGATAGCCTTTGGGATCCGGATCATGTCAGGCCCCCTTCAGATCGCACACGGTCAGGGCATCCAACTCGTCCCTAGCCTCGGTGATGGTAGGGTTGTCACCACAGACCGGGCAGGTCGCCTTGCGCTTGAGCGGCACCTCGCGGAACTTCATCCGCAGCGCACTGTAGGTCAGAAGCCGGTCGGTCAGCAGTTCACCCTTGCCCAGCAGGAATTTGATAGCTTCAGTGGCCTGGATTGTGCCCAAGACACCGGGCAATACGCCGATTACCCCGGCCTGGGAACAGGTGGGAATGGCATCTTTCGGCGGTGGTTCAGGAAAAATACAGCGGTAGCAGGCCGACTCTTTTGGCATAACCGTGATAGTCTGGCCATCGAACTGCAGGATGCCGCCATGGGAATACGGCTTGCCGGCCAGGACACAGGCATCGTTGATCAGGAACTTGGCGGCGAAGTTGTCGGTGCCGTCGATGATGAAGTCATAGTCGGCGATGATCCGGTTGATATTTGCCGCCGATACCCATTCTTTATAGGTTACAACCTTCACGTCAGGATTGATGGCTTCCATCTTTTCCCGGGCAGATTCCACCTTCGGCTTGCCGATGTCGGGAGTGAAATGGATCACCTGTCGCTGCAGGTTGGAAAGGTCCACATCATCTGCGTCGGCGATGCCGATAGTACCGACTCCGGCTGCGGCGAGATACAGGGCAATCGGTGCGCCGAGACCACCGGCACCGATAATCAGCACCCGTCCGTCGAACAGTTTCTGCTGCCCTTTGCCCCCAACCTCTTTCAGAATGATGTGGCGCGAATAACGTTCAATCTGCGCTTCTGTCAGCATGTCAGCGGCCTCCGCCCATGAAGTAGAGGAATTCAATCACGTCCCCTTCACTGACGGGCTTGGCTTCAAAGGCAGGACGGTCCAGAACCTCTCCGTTCAGCTCCACGGTTACATAGAGACGCTGGGAGACATCCAGCTCTTCAAGCAGTGAGTCAATAGTGCGGTTCGGGTTTTCAGGGATGGTGGTTTCTTTTCCGTTGATGGTTATTTTCATGATGCAGCTCCTCACTCTTTATCTGTGCGCAATAATCGTTTTGATGATGTCGCCGCCATGTACGGTGGTCAGTGCAAATTCGTGACTCCCGATTGTTACGCCGTTGAGCGTAACCTGCCGGGCACTGGATTCGAGAATATTCAGCAGAACGTCAAGACAGACAAACGTCCTGCAGCCGATACTCACTTTTTCTTCTTTCCCGTTTATCTTTATCGACAACATGATATGCTCTCCATTCAGGCTGCATCCAGCGCCTGGCTGAAATCCTCCATGATGTCCCGGCAGTCTTCGATGCCGACCGAAACCCGTACAAGGTCTTCCGTGACTCCCATCAGAGCTTTTTCCTCCGCATTGTAGTCAGCGCAGATTGTGCTTGCAGGATGGATGACCAGCGTCTTCGCATCGCCGATGTTTGCCAGATTTTTTGCCAGTTTCAGGGCATTGATGATCTTGAACGCGGCGGCTTTATCTCCGGCGCCAAAGGTCAACAGACCACCGTAGCGTCCGCCATAGAGCCTCGTGGCAACTTGGTGGTGCGGTGAATCTTCCAGTCCGGGATAACTGACCCAGGAGACCTTGGGGTGTTCGCTGAGAAAGCGTGCCAGGGCCAGGGCATTGGAACAGTGCCGATCCATGCGCAGCGCCAGGGTCTGGACCCCTTCGGTCAGCAGGTAGGAGTTGAAAGGAGCGGCGCAGGCCCCCACATCCTTGTGCACCAGTTTGCGGGCTCGGGCGGTAAAGGCGAAGGCGCGGTATTTTTTGTGAAACTGCTCGAAATGAGGGAATTTCGGGCTGTTCCAGTCGAACACACCCCGGTCGATGATGACCCCGCCGATGGTCGTGCCGGTACCGTTGATGTATTTGCTGGTGGAATAGGCCAGGATATCCGCTTCAAGCCCTGCACCGCCGGCGAGATACGGCGTTGAAACCGTCGAGTCGACCATAATCGGAATTCCGGCTTCGTGTGCTATCCGGGCAAGTGCCGGAACATCGGGCACGTCAAGCTTGGGGTTGCCGATCGTTTCGACAAAGAGGAGGCGGGTGCGGTCGTTGATGGCGTTCCGGAACCCGTCCAGATCGAGCGGATCGACAAAAATCGCCGTGATGCCGTAATTGGAAAGTGTATCGCGAAAGAGTGAAAATGTACCGCCAAACAGGGATGACGACGACAGAATTTCATCGCCGGCACGCAGGATTGTCATGACCGCCGTCGTGATTGCCGCCATACCGGAAGCAGTGGCAATTGCCGCACCCCCGCCTTCCAGAAGCGCCAGACGCCGCTCCAGCGCCTCGGTGGTCGGGTTGCCGATCCGGGTATAGACCTGTCCGACAGCCCTGCCGCGAAAAACGTCTTCCAGGTCCTCGGCGCTCCGGTAGGCAAAAGAGCTGGACTGGACGATCGGCACGGCTGTCGCGCCGGCAGGCCCGGGCTCCAGGCCGCCATGGACCAGCAGTGAGTCAAATCGAAGTGTCTGTTCCATGACGGAATCCCCAAAATAGAAAAACCCATCCGAATAGAAATGGGCGCTGAAACCGCGAAATTGCTCCGCGATCTGACCTCATCCGTGCCTTAGTAAGTAAAAGTTATTTTCTGCGGTTTCAAGCAGGAAATAACTTTGTCAACGCACTTATCCCGTTTATCGGGGCAAGACAGGAATTAGCACCAGCACTCATGATGAGCCGGTTGCCGTGGCTTCGCAGGGCCTTTCCCTCCACCACTCACGATAGTTACCAACTGATTTACTGTGGTACAATAAATACCAAAGACGCACTAGCCTTGTCAATATTATTTTATTTTGTCTATCTATTTTATAGTTAATATAACTGCACGCGCTATTTTCCTGCCACCTGTGCCTCATGTGAGCTTCCCGCCAGCCTTAATAAGCCACTGAATATGATGCCGGCGCAGGATCAGTCACGGAATTTGGCATGGCATGCGACACATACTTCCTCAGCCTTTTTGAAAGCGTTTTTCGCCCCGGCAAAATCTCCTTTTCCGGCAAGATCCCGCGTGGAAGCTACCGTTTTTTCGAAATCAGTTGCAAGTCCCACAAATTCCTTCCGCTGTTTAACATTTTTATGCGGTTTCGATTTCTTCAAGTCAGGAGTTGCAGCCAGCATCTTACCGGCTTCCGCCTCAACAGCAGCTGTGTCGCCGTTATCCAGAGCGGTTTCCAGCTTGGCTGACGCAACGGAAAACATCGGCATCATGGCATGAAACTTTTTCATCCGGGCATCCATATGGCCGCCACGAGAATCTATGCCCTGGGCTAATGCAACAGTTGCTAGTCCCGTCAACAAGCTTAATGTGATAGCGATCCACCTGTTTTTCATAATCCCTCCGGACATATTTGCTCAATGCTCCTTAATTTCCAGCAACCAGACACTATCACCCTCCGACTGCCTGCCCAGTTTATCGACCACCTTCCAGCGCACCTTGATCTGCATGCGTTCCTTGAACAGCCCCGGCTCTTTCGGCTTGAGCACTGCCGCCATATCGAAAACCGAGTGATACAGGTCGCCTTCTAACTGCCGCCCATTCCTGGAAATCAGCTTTAACTCTTTCACTTCCACCGGTCGGTCAAAAAAGGCGTTCACCTCTTCGATGTCCCTGGCCCCTTTATCCCGCATGGCGGTAACACTCAGAAGTCGTGGGGGTGATGGTTGCCGGACAGCACTGTCACCGATATTTTTTACCAAGGCGCCTAGCGGACTTTCCCTGCCTTCCACCTGGAGCCGGATCTCCTTGACTCCCTTGAACTGGAGCAGGGTCAAGGCAAATGCATGAGCGATTGCTGCTTCGGCCGAAATGTTCAATTCCTTGCTGAAGTTTAATGTTACTGTTCCCTTATCATCGTTGATCGCTATCAGACGACTCCCACCTGGAAAGGGAATGAATTCTCCATGGTAACTGCCGCTGTCCATGCCGCCCAGGAGACGTTCAACAGCAACTTTTTTGATGCTCCCCTCGTCGAAGGTAAAAAAGGGGAACGGCACAACTTTGCCCGTCTCTGTGCTAGAAGGAAAGTAGATGACAAAAGCGAAGGCCGCGCCCTTGTCAACCGACGGCGCAGCCCCGAAATACTTCTCGTAGGCAGAGGTCGCAGTCACCTTTCCGGATTTTTCGGCCGGAATCTCTTTGTTGTGAAAGGTGATGGCGTAGATCAGAAATCCGGTTAACACTATAGCTACAACAATGGATATCGATTTTTTCATGGTAACCTGGCTGGAAAGTTTGAGGCGGGCCTTTGGGCCCGCCCCGGATAGTTGAATTCAAGGTCTGTTCAGTTGATCCAGAATTGCATCGGCTTCTTTCAATTTCTGCTCAAGTTTTTTCAGCGTCTTTGCGTCATACTTCTTCTCACCCTTTGCAACTTCAGTTTCCAGCCGCTTAATCTTTTCCTGGATCGTTTCTGCCTGTAAAGCGCACTGTCTTACACCCTCATGCTCCATCTTCATTTCAGGGTGCTCAGCAAACGCCGGCACTGCTCCGAACAGTCCGACTGCCATCAGTACTAATACCAATCTCTTCATAACCTTTTCCTCCTTTTAGGAAATTCATAAAAGCTACACTCTTTATGAAAAACCGTGCCGCTGCAGCCATACATTTAGAATTATTCCTCGCCCTGTACCGGAAAAGTCAGGTTAACGTCCCGGCTTGGTTAGGGCACGCATGGTCTCATTGGCCTCTTTCAACTTTTTGTTGAGGATCTTGAGCTCTTCCACAGTATATTTGTCTGCGCCCTTATTGCTGATCGCATCTTTAAGTTTAGTGATGCGTTCCTGAATGCTGTCCACTTCCTGGGCGCAGTTTTTCAGGAGCATGTCGCACTCCTTGGCATATTGTTCATTTTGAGCCTGGGAAGACGCGCCGTGCTGATGAGCATCTTCGGCCAGAACCGGAGCCGCTGCTGCGAAGAGTGATGTTGCCATGAGAATTACCAGTGTCTTTTTCATTGTTGTATCCTCCTTTGGATTAGGTACCCTACTTGACAGTATACCAGAATTTCGCGCTGCGTACTTTGCCATCCTTCAACTGGAACTTTGACATCACGCCATACTTCCCCTTTTTCGACATTTCGAAATCCGCCCCGAAATGCCCCTGCATACCCACCAACTCCTTCGACTGGTCCGACTTGTCCGGGTTCTGCACTTTAATTTTAACCTCACCTTCGGTCAGAGCCTTCCCCGATTTTGCATCTTTGAACTCGACAGCAATGTGGTGGGTCTCTTTCATCTCTTTCGGCATTGCCATATCCATGGCTTTCATGTGCTCTTTCATGCTCATGACCTTGAAGGTCGCCTTGACACCATCCACTACTTCCTCATGGGCAACGTCCCCCTTATGGTCGCCATGATCCATTTTCATGGAACCGTGGTCTATGGCACGGGCGGCCAGTGGGGCCGAAAGGGCAAGAACAGCTGCAAACAGTACCGTCAGTTTTTTCATTGCGTAAGTCTCCTTTTTGTTGGTGTGTATCTTCATAATGAAAACTAGCATTCATCATGCCAAGATTAAACATGCCGTAATTGTTGTACATTTTACTCTTAGCGGTTGTGCTGCTGAAGACTATTCAACAGCAGGTGTAGTATTTTCTCTAGTTGTGGATCCAGGTTCCGGGGTACCCCAACAGCAGTATTCTCATATTTTTGTCCGGCGCAGGCGGAGCGCATTGCCTATCACCGAGACGGAACTGAAGCTCATGGCCGCTGCGGCGATCATCGGGCTGAGCAGAATGCCGCAGAAGGGGTACAGGGCGCCGGCTGCCAGGGGAATGCCGAGGGCGTTATAGAAGAACGCAAAAAACAGGTTTTCCCTGATGTTGGCCATGGTCGCCCTGCTTAGAAGCCGGGCACGCACAATGCCGCGCAGATCCCCCTTGACCAGAGTGACGCCGGCACTCTCCATGGCGACATCCGTTCCGGTACCCATGGCAATGCCTACCTGGGCCTGGGCAAGCGCCGGGGCATCGTTGATACCGTCTCCGGCCATGGCTACAAAACGCCCTTCTGCCTGGAGCTGTTTCACTTTGGCGGATTTTTCTTCCGGTAGAACTTCCGCCAGGATTTCGTCAATGCCGAGATCCTTTGCCACCGCCTCGGCCGTGGCCCGATTGTCGCCCGTCATCATGACGATGCGGATTCCTTCCGCATGCAGCTGCCTTAATGCTTCGGCTGTGGTCTCCTTAACTGGGTCGGCAACACCGAGCAGTCCGGCCGGTCTACCATCAACTGCGACAAACATGACGGTTTGCCCTGCAGCCTGCATCGACTCCGCCTTGCCCAGAAGCTCCTGAGCATCTATTCCCAGATTTTCCAGCAGCTTCCGGTTTCCCAGTGCCACCATAATGCCGTCGATGTGCCCCGTAACACCTTTGCCGGTTATCGACTGAAATTCGTCAACAGCGGCAGTGTTAACGCCGCGTTCTTCCGCACCGCCAACAATCGCGGCAGCGAGAGGATGTTCGCTCCCCCGTTCCAGGCTCGCCGCCAGACGGAGAAGTTTCTGCTGATCGAATCCTTCGACGGTTTCAACTGCAACCAGTTTCGGTTTCCCTTCGGTCAACGTGCCGGTCTTGTCAACCACAAGGGTATCCACCTTGCGCAGCAGTTCGATCGCTTCGGCGTTTTTGAACAGAATTCCCATGCCTGCCCCTTTGCCGGTAGCGACCATGATGGACATGGGAGTGGCCAGGCCGAGGGCGCAGGGGCAGGCAATGATCAGCACCGCTACAGCGTTGATCAGGGCGTGGGCCATGCGGGGGTCCGGTCCGAAGAGGCCCCAGACTATGAAGGTGGCTATGGCCGACAGCATTACCGCCGGTACGAACCAGCCTGCGACCACATCAGCCAGCTTCTGGATCGGGGCGCGGCTTCGCTGGGCTTCGGAAACCATCTTGACGATCTGTGCCAGTACTGTTTCGGCACCAACCTTTTCGGCACGCATTATCAGGCTGCCGGTGCCGTTGACCGTGGCACCGATAACCCGGCTGCCGACCTCTTTTTCCACCGGAATGGCTTCACCACTGATCATGGCCTCGTCCACGCTGCTCGTCCCCTCGATCACCTCGCCGTCCACCGGAATTTTCTCGCCGGGGCGCACCCGGAGGCGGTCACCGGGATGGACCTGGCCGAGAGGGACATCAACTTCCATGCCGTCATCCCGGATCAGCCGGGCGGTCTTGGGGGCAAGTCCCAACAGCGCCTTGATGGCAGCGCCGGTCCGGCTGCGGGCCTTCAATTCCAGCACCTGGCCAAGTAGCACCAGCGTGATGATTACGGCGGCAGCCTCGAAGTAGACGGCCACCTCTCCGGCACTGCCACGGAAGGAGGGCGGGAACAGGCCGGGCAAGAGTGTGGCTACGACGCTGTAGCCATAGGCGACGCCCACTCCCAGAGCAATCAGGGTGAACATGTTGAGGCTGCGATTAACCAGGGATTGCCAGCCGCGGACAAAAAACGGCCGGCCTGCCCAGAGCACCACCGGCGACGCCAGCAGCAACTCGATCCAGCCATAGGTGCGAGGTGATGCCAACGCCGCCAACGGGTGCCCTGGAAGCATGTACCCCATGGCGATGATGAATTCCGGAACCGTCAGCAGGAGGCTCAGGTAAAAACGCCGGCGCATATCCACCAGCTCCTGGTTTTCCCCCTCCTCCACCGCCACTGTGATGGGCTCAAGGGCCATGCCGCATTTCGGACAGAAACCGGGACCTTCCTGCTCTATTTCCGGATGCATCGGACAGGTGAAGATGCCGGTTTGAAAACCGCTCTCGCCGGCGGGTGTGTGCGCATGTTCCGCTTTTGTTATCCCGGCTCCGGTGAAGCGGCCTGGAGCCGCTTTGAATTTATCAAGACAATGGGTACTGCAGAAGAGGTAGGTTGTGCCTTCATGCAGCAGCATGGCGGCCGGTGCGGAAGGGTCAACCTCCATGCCGCAGACCGGGTCAAGGTGCTGATGATTGTCATGGAGGGCGGGATGTGCTGCGCCATGAGTTGTCATAAAGCTCTCCTCGCTGATCATAATGAAGCCAACTGAACTTCGCAGGGGCTTTGGTCATCGCTCAGTCCTGATGCTCCGCTTTTCATACGGCGCATTCATCTCCGCGCAGGCACAATACAGTCGAACTCTCCGTCTGTTCGTGCTAGTGACCCGAGTGGCCACCGCGACTGCTGTTGCTGTTGCCGGTGTCGTAGCGGCCAGTGGAGTGATCAAACGCAGCGCAACCGGACATCATCACTGCGATTACCAACAAACCGAAAAGTAACGATACTTTTTTCATGCTGAACTCCCTTTGTTTGATTAGTGCTTCATCCCCGAATAGTGCAGCCGACCCTTTTTCAGATCCCGCTTTTTCATCAGCACAAAGATGACCGGTGTCATGATCAGTACATGCACCGCCGACGAGATCATCCCGCCGATCATCGGCGCGGCAATAGGCTTCATCACGTCGGCACCGGTGCCGGTTGACCACATGATCGGCAGCAGTCCCAGCAGGGCCACGGCCACGGTCATCAGCTTGGGACGCAGGCGGAGCACCGCCCCCTCGAACGTCGCGTCATAAATATCCTGTTCGCTGCAGGGGCCGTTGATCAGTTTCTTGTCCAGGGCTTCATGGAGGTAGATGACCATCACCACCCCGGTCTCCACGGCGATGCCGTACAAGGCGATGAAGCCGACCCAGACCGCTACCGAGAGATTGTAGCCCAGGGCCGAGACCAGATAGACCCCCCCCACCAGGGCGAAGGGGACCGAAAGCATGACCATGCTCGCCTCAAGGGCCGAGTGGAAGGTGAAGTAGAGCAGGATGAAAATGATCACAATGCCGATCGGCACCAGCATCTGCAGGCGGGCCTTGGCGCGGATCTGGTTCTCCCACTGCCCCGACCAGGCAACATAATAGCCGGGCGGCAGCTTGAGCTCTTTCTCCAGGACCTGCTTGGCCTCGGTGACAAAACCGCCCATGTCGCGGCCGCGGACATTCAGGAAGACCAGCGAGCGCAATAAGCCACCCTCACTGTTGATCTCCGGCGCACCGGTGGAAATGTTCAGCTTCGTCACCAGCGAGAGCGGCACCTGGGCGCCCTCCATACCGGCCACCAGAATGCGGCGGATGGCCGGGATATTGTCGCGATAGTCCCGCATGTAACGAAGGCGGATCGGAAAGCGGTTGCGCCCTTCAACGGTGGTGGAGAGCATCTCCCCGCCAAGGGCGGTCTCGATGACATCCTGGATATCCCCTACGCTCACGCCATAGCGGGCGGCCGCCTCGCGGTCGATGTCGATATCGATGTAGTTGCCGCCGGTGACCCGCTCCGCGACCACGTCGGCCGCGCCGTTGATCGGCTTCAGGATCGCCTCGGTCTGTATCGCCAGTTCTTTCAGCACATTCAGGTCATTGCCGAATATTTTGACCCCCAGGTCGGTTCTGACCCCGGTAGAGAGCATGTTGATACGGTTGATGATCGGCTGGGTCCAGCCGTTTCTGACCCCGATCTGCCGGAGCTTGCCATCCAGTTCGGCCACGATATCGGCTTTCTTGATCCCCGGACGCCACTTGTCCTTCGGTTTCAGGATAATGATGCTCTCGAACATGGAGACCGGCGCCGGGTCGGTGGAGGTCTCGGCCCGGCCCACCTTGCCGAGAACATGTTCAACTTCGGGCACGCTCTTGATGATCGTGTCCTGCACCTGGATAATCCGCTTGGCTTCGGTTATCGAGACGTTGGGAAGCGTGACCGGCATATAGAGGAGCGATCCTTCATCCAGCGGCGGCATGAACTCGGACCCCAGTTTCATGAACAGCGGCACGGCAACCAGCAATGCCACTACATTCAGGGCGATGGTGGTCTTTTTCCAGACCAGCACCCAGCGGATCACCGGTGAGTAGAGCCTGATGAAGAAGGTCGAGACCGGGTTGGAACTTTCCGGCGGCATCTTGCCGCGCATGAAGTAGTACATCAGTACCGGCACCAGCGTGATGGCGATCAGGGCGGACCCCATCATGGAGAAGGTCTTGGTGAAGGCCAGCGGGTGGAACAGCTTCCCCTCCTGCCCCTCCAGCAGGAAGACCGGCACAAAGGAGAGCACGATTATGGCCAGCGAGAAGAAGATCGCCCGGCCAACCTGTTTGGCGCTGGTGATGATGACTTCCAGCCTTTTTTCGTTTCGCTCCTCCGGAGGCATTTCCGAAAGGTGCCGGTAGCAGTTCTCCACCATGATCACCCCGGCGTCCACCAGCACGCCGATGGCAATAGCGATGCCACCCAACGACATGATGTTGGAACTGACCCCCATCAGTTTCATGGTAATGAACGCGATCAGCACCGAGATCGGCAGGGTCAGCACGATGACCAGAGCGCTCTGGAAGTGGAGCAGGAATACCAGAATTACCAATGAGACTACGACCGATTCCTCCAGAAGGTTCGTCTTCAGGGTATCGATGGCACGCTGGATCAGGTCGGAGCGGTCGTAGGAAACCATGATCTTGACCCCCGGGGGCAAGCCTTTTTCCAACTCCGTAATCTTGACTTTGACCCGGTCGATGACATCCTGTGCATTCTCGCCGTAGCGCATGACCACGATGCCGCCCACCGCCTCACCTTCGCCGTTCATCTCCAGCAGGCCGCGCCGGATGGCGCCCCCCATCTGGACGGCACCCAGGTTCTTGAGATAAATGGGGGTACCGCGCATGTCGGCGCCGACGACGATGTTTTCCAGATCGGCCTTTGACTTGACGTAACCCCGGCCCCGGATCAGGTACTCGGCGTCCGCCTGCTCGATCAGCCTGCCACCCACATCCTTGTTGGAAGCCTTGACCGCATCCATGACCTTGCCGACCTTGATGTTGTAGGCAAGCAACCTGGTCGGGTCCAGATCAATCTGGTATTCCCGCACCAGACCGCCGATGGAGGCTACCTCGGCCACACCCTGCACGGTGTTAAGCTGATAGCGCACGAACCAGTCCTGCAGGGTGCGCAGCTGCTCCAGGTCATACCCCTTCCCTTCGATGGTGTACCAGAAGACATGGCCGACGCCGGTGCCGTCGGGGCCAAGCGTCGGGACGACGCCGGGTGGGAGCAGGGATGCGGCATAGTTCAGCCGCTCCAGCACACGGGTACGTGCCCAGTAGATGTCTGCCTTGTCTTCGAAGATCACGTAGATCATCGAAAAGCCGAAGGCGGAGGAGGCACGTACGGCACGGACCTGCGGCAGCCCCTGCAGGTTGACCGCCAGCGGGTAGGTGACCTGATCCTCCACCACCTGGGGTGAACGGCCGGGGTAATCGGTAAAGACGATCACCTGGTTGTCGGACAGGTCGGGAATCGCATCCACCGGTGTGCGGTAAACCGACCAGGTACCCCAGGCGATGATCAGGCCGAACATCATCAGGACGATGACCCGGTTGCGGGCGGAGTATTCGATAATTTTTTCTATCATGGGAATGATCCTTGTCGGACTTGAAGTCCCCCTTTGGAAAAGGGGGATTTAGGGGGATTTGGTTTGACGTCAAATCCCCCCTGGCCCCCCTTTTTCAAAGGGGGGAATCTGTTACATCTTCATATCATCCATCTTCAAAGCATCCTTCTTCGCCGGGGGTGCGGACGGCTGCCCCTTTGATTCCGCTTTGGCCCCTCCGGTATGCTGGCTGTGATCCACGCTGCCGCCACCTTTCAGCTGCGCTTCGGAATCAATCAGATAACCGCCGGATACCGCCACTTTGTCGCCCGCTTTGAGACCGGACAGAATCTGTATTTTGTCATTACTTGTCTGTCCTACCTGGACATCACGCGGCTCGAACATCCCTGTCGAGGTTTCGATCCAGACCACCTGCCGTTTTCCGGTATCGATGACCGCCGTAACCGGAACGACGATTGCCGAACCGAGCGGTACTTTAATGATGGCGTTAACGAACATGTCGGGCTTCAGCTTCATGCCGGGATTCGGCATTTCGACACGGGCCTTGACGGTCCTGGTCTTGGGATCGAGGAAGGGGTAGATGAAAGAGATGCGACCGGCGAACGGCCGGCCGGGGAATGACTGGGAACGAATCTCCACCTGCTGCCCGATGTGAATATTGGGAAACTCGTTTTCATAGACCTCCACTTCCACCCAGACAGTGGATAGGTCGGCAATATTGAACAGGGGGTCACCCGTATTGACGTACTGCCCCTGCTGCACCATCTTCTCGATGACAACCCCGGATTGCGGCGTATAGATCGGCAGACGGATATTCGGCTTGCCGGCCTTCACCAGTTCGGCAATCTGACTCTCCTTGACTCCGAAAAGCATGAGCCGTTGTTTGGAAGACTCCACCAGGCCGTCGCCGTTCTGCGAGATGGAAGGGATCGGCGAGTTTTTCAGCTGCTCGCGGCTCTTGACCGCCAGCAGGTATTCCTGCTGGGTAGCCAGGAGATCGGGAGAATACAACTCTGCCACCGGATTATCTTTGTTGACGTAGGCCCCCACTGTGTTGACATTGAGCTTGTCGATGCGGCCGGCGATCCAGGCGGTGACCTTGGCCTGCCGCGACTGGTCGTACTGGACGATGCCGACGGCGCTGATCTCTTTGTTCAGGGAGGCCTGTTTCACTGCCACGGTGGCGACATTGGCCATGACCCGCTGGGTCGGCGAAAGCGAGACATGACCGAGCATATCGGCCTGCTGCTTCTGCTCCGCGGTCTGAATGCCGCCATCGGCGGCTCCCTCAATCTTCTTGATCAGTTCCATGGCGCAGATTGGACATGTACCGGGCTTGTCCTTGATGATGAACGGGTGCATGGCACAGGTGTACAGCTGCTTGCCTTGAGCCGCCTTTTGTTCGCCTGCCGTGCCGGGCTGTTTCTTTTGCCACAGGTACCAGCCGCCACCCGCTGCCAGAGCCAGAATAATTACCACCAGGGGAATCGCGATTTTCTTGTTCAGGGCCATGGTCGTACCTCAAATGTAAATTTTGAATTTTGGATTCTTGATTTTGAATCAGGATTCTGAATTTAATTCAAAATTCAAAATTCAAAATTCATAATTGCCTTCTACTGCAGCTCCATCCCTACCGCCGCTTCCAGTTGCGCCAGCTTCATCATATATTCGGCCTGCGATTCGTACAGCTCGCGCTCGTAGTTAAACAAGTTCATCCTGCCGTCGAGGAGGGTCAGAAAATCCACCTTGTTGACACGATAGCTGATGACCGCCGACTCCAGGGATTGCTCCGCCTGGGGAATAATCCCCCCCTGGTAGAGTTCCACCAGTTTCCTGCGCCGGTCCAGCTGGGCAAGGGTGTCGTTGATGGTATAAGAGATGGTGTTCTTCAAGCCGTTCAACTCTTCCGTCGCCATGTTCATCCCGGACGTTGATTCGGCCAGCATCGCCCGACGGCGTTCCTGCTGGAAGGGGAGATTGAAGGTCACGCCGACGGTGAACATGTTGTAGCCCGGATCGGTTATCATTTCGGTCGCAACCGCTTCCTTGATCATGTACTCGAATGAAAGGTTGAAATCGGGATAGAATTCCTTCTGCGCCAGGCGGTAGGATGCATGCCCCTTGTTTGCCAGACTGACCAGGCTTTTTAACTGGGGCCGCTTCTCAAGGGCGATCTGGTTCAGTTGTTCGGCGGAGAGCGTGATTTGCGGCAGGGTGAAAGCGGCGACCGTGCCGACCGGGGTATTTCCGGGACGATAGAGGAGGTAGTTGAGATTGGCTTCCAGGCTTTTCCTCTGCTGCCTGAGGGTAATCTGCATGTCGAGCATCTTGGATTTTTCCAGCCCGGCCTTGTAGATGTCCTGCTGCACCCCCTGTCCGACGGAGTACTTAGACTCCGCAATGGTCACGAAGTCGGCCAGAATCCTCAGGTTCTTGTCAACAATCTCCAGGGATTTGTCCACGGCGTAGAGCTGATACCAGGTTTCCTTGACCATGCGGGTCAGTTCCAGCTTGCGCTCTTCGATGGCCCACTTGTATGACTCGGCCTCGTGCTGCGCCTCTTCCTGCTTGATGGCTCGCTTGCCCCAGAACGGGAGTTGCTGGGAGATGCCGATCACCTTGGCTGACTGGGGGTCCTTGTTGAAAACAAAAGGCTCGCGAGCCAGCATGTTCTGCAGTTTGAACATGAACATCGGATCTTCCAGAGCGCCGGCCTGCTTGGCCTTATTGGCGAACATCCGCCAGCGGGACTGGGATGACTTCAATTCCGGATTGTCGGCGATCGCCGCGGCAACCAGACTAGCCAACTCTTCGGCCGGTAATTTCGGCTCTTCCGCCCAAGCAAAGGCAGATGGAACAAATACCAGCATCAGTAGTGCAACTGCGCGAAATATTTTCATGGGAACTCCTGATGACGAGTGTGTCGGCGCATACGTAATTACACAGATTGTGCCAATTGCTATCTATCTGATATTACTGACATAACAATTAGATTCCGGACGGACAGTGCAGAATATTCCTCACTACCGGACGAATACTCCGCAACAGTTGCGCTCATTTGGGCAAAATAATGCCGTATTTTTCGATCCGGTAGATGAG
Organism: uncultured Geobacter sp.; assembly: GCA_964524835.1. Classification (GTDB taxonomy): domain Bacteria; phylum Desulfobacterota; class Desulfuromonadia; order Geobacterales; family Pseudopelobacteraceae; genus JACRCG01. Next base: position 26,163 of record CAZGEG010000030.1, on the reverse strand, counting down.
CGTATGGCGGGGAATCCTCAGAAAGCGGGCTGCGGCGGTCTGATTCCAGCCGCTTCTTTCCAGAGCCATCACAACAACTTCCCGCTCCAGCTGTTCAAGTGAATAGCCTGCGTCAGGCAGGTTAATAATCGAACTGCCGGAAGCACCATTTACCAAAAACTTTTCCGGCAGTTCGTCAAGACCAATGACATCACTGTTCCGCATTATGAGCAGCCGTTCAACCGTATTTTCCAGTTCACGCACATTTCCGGGCCAATGATACATTACCAAGGTCTCAAGGGCGTCTTTATCAATTGTGACTTTGTCGCTGCCGTGCTTGGCGCAGAAATATCTGATAAGAAGCGGGATATCCTTGCGCCGCTCGCGGAGCGGCGGCAAGTGCATCGGAATAACCGACAAACGGTAATAGAGATCTTCGCGGAAGGAGCCGTCCGAGATCGCCTTGTCGATGTCCAGATTGGTGGCGGATACGATGCGGACATCCAGTTTCTGCACCTTCGTGCCGCCTACCGGCTCCACTTCCTTTTCCTGCAGCGCCCTGAGCAGCTTGGGCTGCAGTTCAACCGGCAGATCCCCTACCTCGTCAAGGAAGAGCGTTCCCCCTTCCGCCAGCTGAAACTTCCCGGTCTTGTCCCTGATCGCACCGGTGAAGGCCCCCTTGACGTGGCCGAAAAGCTCGCTCTCCAGCAGGTCGCGGGGGATGGCGGCGCAGTTTATCGCGACAAAAGGGGCCTCCCTGCGGGAGCTGTTGGCGTGGATGGAACGGGCGACCAGTTCTTTCCCCGTGCCTGATTCGCCGGTGATCAGCACGGCCGCCTCGGTGTCGGCCACCTTGCGGATCACCTCAAAGACCTTCTCCATTTCTTTGGATGTGCCGACTATGGTGCGGAAATCGGCTTTATCCGACAACTCGCTCTTCAGTCGCCTGTTTTCTTCAGCCAGCCCGCTGAATTGGAGCGCCTTGCCGACCGTCAGCTTGAGGGCATCCCTGTTGAACGGCTTGGTGATGTAGTCGTAGGCTCCGGCCTTCATGGCCTCCACGGCGACGTCTACAGTCCCGAAGGCGGTGATGATGATCACCAGGGTCTCCTGTGATCGCTCCTTGACGGACTTGAGCACCATCAACCCATCCATGCCGGGCATTTTCATGTCGGTGATGACCAGGTCGGGCCGGGACTGTCCGAACAGATACAAACCTTCCTCACCCGAAGAAGCGGCCTGAACCTCATACCCCTCTTCCTGGAGGTTATATTCAAGCACCCGCCGGAGCGAGGCGTCGTCGTCAATTACAAGGATCTTCGCTTTCAAGGCATTCCTCCATCGGCTGCATCCTGCAGCGGCAATCTGACCGTGACGGTTGTGCCGCGCCCCGGCTCGCTCTCTACCAGCAAAGTGCCGCCGTGGCTTTCAATGATTTTCCTGGTGATTGCCAGTCCCAGGCCGGTTCCGTCCGGCTTGGTGGTATAAAAGGGCTCGAATATCCGGCCGAGGGTCTCGGCATCAATTCCCGGCCCGGTATCACGGAAACGGATCTCGCACAGCGTTCCCCGGTAAACCGTTGTTGAAATGACCACGCTGCCGCCGGGCGGAGTCGCCTGCAGGGCGTTGATGGCAATGTTCAGAAACGCCTGGCGCAGTTTCTCGCCATCCGCAGTGATGATCACCGGAACAGCGGGAGGCTGCAGAACCAGATTTATCTGCCGCTCCCGCGCATCGTTCGACACCAGGAACAGTATTGTGTCCAGCTCGTCCTGAACCTGGCATGGCCGCATATCAGCCGGTTGCGGACGCGCCATGTGAAGAAAATCCTCCACTACCCGGTTGAGCCGCTCGGTTTCCCTGATCTGGATTTCGATGAACTCATGCTTCGGATCGCCGGGCTTGTAGTCGTCCTTCAGGATTTCGGCGGTTCCCCGGATGGAGCCGAGCGGATTGCGGATTTCGTGGGCCAGAACCGCCGCCATCTCGCCCAGGGTGGAGAGTTTTTCTGACCTTCTCAGCTTCTCCTCTATGGCGATGATCCGCTCCGACTGGGCCTGGAGCTTTTTATAGGATTCGTCCAGACCCCTGGCGGTCTCCTGCAGTTCGGCGCTCCGCTCCCGCTCCTTCTGAGACAGGAAACCGGTTATGCCGCCGACAATGTTGTAAAGTATTATTTCCAGGTATTTTTCCATCTCCATCGTCAGGTGCCCACCCCACTGGAAGAGGATGTGGGGAGCGTAGACCACGCTGACAAAGAGGGAACAGGCCAGGCCGCCGCGGAAGCCGTACCAGAAAGCGGCCAGAATGATCGGCAGATAATAGAGCCGTTGATAGATATCGTGCAGAAACGGCAGATTCAGCGGGGTCAGGTAGTGCAGCAGGCTGATGCCGATGACGCACAAAAAAAGTATGGATGGCCGCACCAGTATCTTCATAACACCCGGTAAATTATAGTTTGATTGTGTCAAGGACGTTTCGGATTGAGCCAGAGGCCCGCAGAACATGAAGAAAACTATAGCTGATGCTGATATTATAGCAAGCGCTTAACGGGCAGGGCCCCGGATTTATCTATAAAAAGTGCCTGCCGTGAAGCTCCAGATACTGCTCCGGCAGAGGTTCCTTGTTGTAATCCAGGGTCAGTTCATCGCCACTGATCAAGTCTCGGGTGACAACTATCCGTAACGGATTGTATTCCAGCCTCAGATTTGGACAATGGCTATGATTGACAAAGCTGTACTTGGTTCTGAATGCCCGCACCAGGAGCATGTCTTTGCTAACGGCGTTCCATTCGCAATGCGCCGCACAGATGTCGGCGGAGTCAATATGCTGTCCGGATAAGGGGATCAGCTGGCCATCAAGCACGGCAAGTATAGCACCGACCGGAATGGACACCGTGGAAAACAGCCCATTTCCGTGGATAGCGCTCTCACTGATTCTTGTGTTGGGGATATTGTCGATAATGTTGATTTTGTTGTTCACGTGGATATCACCCGGACTGAAACGATTGCGTACAGATATCACAGCACGAGAACCATCATCGGCACCATCATGATGAGCATCAGACCGGTTCCCCACCAACCCCATTTGCCTTTGCCGCTAAAATGATGTGCAAAGAATCCATGATCGCCATGTTCCCCGCCTGCGTCAGCGATACTTGCATTGATCTCATAGTGGATAATCTGATCCGGCGTCCGATGATCAGCGATTTTTATGACCACCTTGTAGTCACCCGCTTTCTCGAACTTCCAGGAATCGACATACTCCGTATCAAGAACATCTACCGGGCGCGTAATAATAGGTTGTTCAGCATTTCGCTCATATACTTCCAGCGTCACGTCCCTGTCGGTAAGGCTTGCTCCGTCCTTGCTCAAACTAAGCGAAAGCTGAACCTTTGATTCTGTTTCGAGTTTTTCTGGTGAGAGCTTTATTGTCGCCTTGAGCCCTTGCTGGGTAAAGCTCTGTTCAAGAGCGAAGGCGGCGCCGGGAAGAGTAATCAGGATGAGAAGCAAGATCAGTTGTTTCATGTGAGATCTCCTGTTTTTTGTAATGCCCGGACATGGAAGTTTATCCGCCTAGTCCGGCAGTGCCAAAGCTGTTGATTGTCCTGAGAACAGAGTTCACAGACTCATCCATTTTTTGTTCAAACTGGTAACGCTGGTCGTTGTTGTCAACAAGCTGCGGCAGCGTCGTTTCTTCCGTTTCCGCCGGTTCGATAACGGGGCGACCGCTCGGCAGCTGCTCGAAATGCACATGAGGTCCGGTCGATCTGCCGCTGTTCCCCGAAAAAGCCACGACCGTGCCGGATTCCACCAACTCACCGGGTTGAACTCGAACTAAAGAGTTGTGCCCGTAAAGAGTGCGGTCGCCGTTGGCATGTTCAACGATGACGGTGGAACCATGGCCCCGGTGATCGCCGGCGAAGACGACTTGTCCCTTGCGGATGGCCCGCACCGGCGTTCCGACCGGGACGGCGATATCGATCCCGCGGTGGAAGGCGAGCTTGCCGCTTCCGAACGGGTCTACCCGCCATCCCACGCCTGAGGTCACGACGCCGTTCTCTACCGGCAGGTCGATATCCGCCAGAGCTGCCGCCGGCAGATTCAAGAGCGCCATTATCACAAAGAAAACCGGCTTCATCATATTTAAGATAGTGCGATTATCAGACTTGAAAATAGTATTCATGCTCTCTTACCTTAAAGGAGGCAGTTACCTCCCAAGCAGCTCAAGTGTTTTCATCTGCATACCCATGGATGCCTTTGATGCCGTCAGATTCGCTTCAAATACCCTCGTCGCCGTCATCATGTCCGCCATCTCCTCGACTACGTTCACATTCGGATAGGCCACATAACCCTGAGCGTTTGCATCGGGATGACCGGGTTCATACTGAAGCCGGGGAGGGTTATGGTCTTCCATTTTTTCCATGACTTCGACCCCCTTGGCGTCCGGTTGGCTCTTTTTGTCCAGCATGGATGAAAAAGAGTTTTCCATCGGCATGGCTGCAAACATGGCGTCCTTGCGTTTGTAAGGTCCGCCTTCCGGTGTCCGGGTGGAATTGGCATTTGCAAGATTGCCGGCGATCAGGTTCATCCTTGTCCGCTCCGCAGACAGGGCGGTAGCGCTTATCATCATGGCATCCATCGAATACCTCCAAATCTTGATAGTGCGAAAACCTATTCCAGCAGAAAGGTTTTGCCCGTTTCTTTATTCATGATGCCCTTCAATATCGCGCCAAGGTCGCACGGCTTGCGATTTTCTCCGGATAGGTCCGACACCTTGGGGTCAAGAACCAGATTTATGACCTGTTCCGCGGTCTTGCCGGAAAACAGGATGACGTTCAATTCGGGAAACAGTTCCCGCGCCTTGCGGGCCAGCTCAAGTCCGCCCATCCCCGGAAAATTCAGATCAGTGATCATTGTTCTGTACTCTTTGGTCTTGAGGCGTTCAAACGCCTCTGTTGCACTCTTGGCGGAATCTACTCTGACCTTGAAGTGGCTGAACATCCTCTCTATGACCGAGAGTACAGCACTGTCGTCATCGATTACCAACACGCCAAGCTTTTTCATACCCGATCCCGCCATTTGTCAAGCTTGCGCCCCTATCACCATCCCGTCCTTCAGGGTGATCGTACGGTCCGAGTACACCCCGTTACCAGGATTGTGCGTTACCATGACCACGGTCTGGCCGGCGTCGTTCAGTTCACGGAAGAGCGCCATGACCTCCTCGCTGGTCTTTGAATCCAGATTGCCGGTCGGCTCGTCCGCCAGGAGGATGTGCGGATTGTTGACGATGGCCCGGGCAATGGCGACCCGCTCCTGCTCTCCGCCGGAGAGCTGATTGGGGAGACGGTCCAGCTTGCCGCCGAGGCCGACCCGTTCAAGGGCCTGACGGGCGGCGGTTTTCTTTGCCGCCGTGCTCATCTTGACGATGGCCAGCGGCAGCATGACGTTCTCGATGGCGGTCAGATAGGAAATAAGGTTGAACGACTGGAAGACAAACCCCAGATTCTGCGCCCGGAAGTCGGCCAGTTTTTCGCCGGGGAGCTGATACAGCATTACGCCGGCCATCTCGACCTCGCCGGAGGTGGGATGGTTCATCCCTCCCAGAACCGACAGCAGGGTGCTCTTGCCGGAGCCGGACTGCCCCATGATGGTGATGAATTCACCGGCCTCGATGGTTATGTCCACACCCCGCAGCGCCTCGACAGTTTCATCGCCGCTGCTATAGTGCTTCTTTACGTTTTTGATCTCGATAAGTGCCATGGTTTCCTCGTATAAATCAGGGTCACGGGGCAAGGGGCAAGGAGAGTCTAAAGCTGTTTCTTGACCCTTGCCCCTTGACCCTATAATGCTCTCAGCGCCTCGGTCGGGTCCATCTTGCTCGCATGCAGCGCCGGGTAGAGGCTGGCCAGAAGCCCCAGCGTCAATGCCAGGCCGATCGAACCAAAGGCCACGGTAGTATCCCAGACCAGCTGGGCATTCTTGCTCTCAGCCATGAACGGCAATGCCAGCTTGGCGCCCCCCATGCCGACGGCATACCCCAGAATTCCGGCCAGCAGACTGACCAGCGCGGCTTCCAGCAGGATGATTTGCATGATGTGGCTCTTGCGGAAGCCGATGGCCCGGAAGATGCCGATCTCGACCGTCCGCTCGTTGACACTCCCCATCATGGTGACGAAGACGATCAGCGAGCCGATGAAAACCACCACGCCGGCCATGGCGTAGGAAAAGCGTTTGAACTGATCCAGCGCCTTGAGACGTCCCTCCACCACCTGCTGAATGGCCGACACCTTGGCGTCGGGAATTTTTTCGGCGATCTGGGTGACCATGTCGCCGATCGGGCAGCCGGAGCAGAGCGCCGCCACCTCGGCCAGGGTTATTTTGCCTTCCTTGCCCAGCAGTTTTTGGGCTTTGCCCAGCGAGGCAAAGACCAGCGAATCATCCTGGGAGCCGGTCTGATCCAGCACTCCGGCGACCGCAAACGTTTCCCCCTTGATGGTCAGGGAGTCGCCGGGAGAGACGTTAAGCACCCTGGATGCATCGGAGCCGAGCAAAAGGTCGTTAGCCGACTTCGGCTCGTGGCCGAACACCTTCCACCACTGCTTCATCTTCAGCTCGCTCTCGAAGTTGACCCCGACCAGCAGTACGTCGTGGGTCCCGACCTTGACGCCTCCCAGCACCTTCGGCGCGATGGCGGAGATGTTCTTGCTGTTTTTGATCGTCTTGATATTGGCGAGATCCTCTTCCAGGATCTCGCGCTGGTCGAAGGTCACCCCCCCCAGGCTGATGCCGCCGTAATTCATGGCCAGGCCGTTGCTCTGGGGGGTGACAAGGATATTGGCGCCGAACTCGTCCATCTTGCGCTCGATATCGCTGGACATCGAGCGGGTCAGGGTCACCAGGGTGACGATGGTGGCGATGCCGACCATCAGGCCGATCGTCAGGAAGGCCATCTTGGCCTTGCGGCGCTTCAGATTGTTGATGGAGATGGTGTGCAGTTTCATCAGAAGTATCTCGCTCCGCCCTTGAGGTCATTAACTGTAATAGAAATGGTGCTGCCGTTCAGCCGGTGCGGCAGATAACCCGGGTTGCAGCCGCCGGTGGCGTTGGGACCGAGCCGGTTGACGGCGAACTTCTGGTTGCAGTTCTTGCAGTTCATCTTGTCCCCCTGCTGTTCATACCCCTTTTTGGATTGATAACAGGCATCGCAGGCATCAAAAGCGGTTTTTATACTGCCGTCAGCCGACTTGACCGCAAAGAAGGTGATCTCCTTGCCGCCATCCTCGAATTTATAGAAGCGTGCCTTGCCGTCAGCCAGTTTTGCTGCCGGCAGGGTGATTGCCCCATTGCTAGCCTGCACCTTTTCATACTTACCCAGCGAGAAGGCAAATACACCGGCTGCTCCGACCAGCAGCGCCACCGTAACAACACCTGCCCATACAAACTTTTTCGTGTGATTTGTCGCCATTCAAGTCTCCTTTTATTAATTTTGATAACGCACTTACCCAGTTCATCGGGGGTGTTCAGCTCTGTTTGTTGGTACCACAACCACCTTTGGGGCCGCACCCTCCACACCCACCCGAAGGAGTGGCGTTCTTGCCGATATCCCTGCCGGTAATCTGTTTGAACTGTTCCGGTGTCAGCACCATGTGCACAGCGCTGCCAAAACCGCTGCTGCTGACCTGCGCGGCCAGAGCGTCCGGTTTGACTGTTTTCGTGTCATACCCCACAACCACCCAGCCTCCTTCTACGTCCACCTCGGTAACCGCCACACCTTTCAGCGTTTCAAGTGTTTTGGTGATCTTGCTTGAGCAGCTGCCGCAGGTCATGCCGGTTGTTCTTAAGACCGCCACCGAGTCGGCGGTTGCCCCGATTCTGACATAGAAAGCGAGAACGGACAGAAGTATGACTGCAGAGGCAAGAATCAACACGTTGACTATTCTGTTTTTCATCTTTGACTCCCTTGAATATTGTTATTGCCCTTCACTGGTATCAAGGAACGTGCCACATGTGACATGCCACATAACATGCCGGTATTTTTATATAATATATTTCAACAGCGTTATCTTCCTGCTGCCGCAGTGTAGAATATCCTGCACCTGTGCCGAATATTCAGCTGAAAGCTGCCTGGACATGCGTGGCCGAATATTGCCTGAATGTCCGAAGGTGCAATAGATGTCACTGAGGGGAAAATCCGGGGATATGGGTGCTATTTCTTCCGGTTTTGATGCCGGCACTGTGACGTTTACCCTGGAGCGGAATTTGGGCAGGGAAGCTCTTTCCCGGCGGAAGGGTATTTCGTTCCGGTCAAACACAGGCATCGGACACAGGTATTCACTGTTCAGCGAACCGGAACAACAAAGCCCTCTTGCTTTGCAAGATCGGCGTTACTTTCCGGATACTGATCAGGCTGGAGCAAGATTCCGCTTGCGGCTAACAGCCGTAATTCAGGCAGCTGGCGATTCGGCTGGAGCGACATCCTGATATCGATCGGCTATCTCCTGCAACAGTGCCGGCGCTATCGCAAGGAATACATCCACCACGACCGGATCGAAATGGGTGCCACACAAGCTCCTGATCTCCGCTGCCGCCTCCACGTAGCTCATGGATGAATGGTAGGGCCTCTCGGACGTTAACGCGTCATAAACATCAGCCACCATGAACATTCGTGCCCCGAACGGGATACCCTCTCCTTTCAGCCCACGCGGATAGCCGCCGCCATCGAATTTTTCATGGTGCGCATATACTATTTCAGCGGCTTCCTTCAAAAAACCGATCCGCTTCACAATGCGATACCCTGCCTCGGGATGTTTGCGCATCTCGGTCCATTCATTGTCTGCCAGTTTGCCCGGCTTCAGCAGAATCCGGTCCGGCACTGCTATCTTTCCCACATCGTGCAGCAGAGCACCGAAACCTATTTCCCGTTTCATCTTTTCATCAACTCCGAGACGGTCGGCAATCAGTTCGGTATATTCCCGTACGCGTTGGGAATGCAGGCGGGTGTTGTGTTCACGAAGATCCAGCGCTGCAACAAGTCCGAGAAGGGTCTCCTCGTTGGCATTGGCAAGATCAAGCAGAAGTGACCGCTGGCGGTCGAACAGCCAGCCCGGTATGAGCCCGATGACCCAAAAACCGGCCAGCTCTCCCAGTTGATTCGCCTGTTCCATGTAATTACCAGGCCAGTCCAGCAAGGCATGCAAGGAAAAGAGAATACTCACGACTGTTGTCGTTATTATCGCTCCTCTCAATCCGAACCAGGCGGCGGCAATTACGGGAGGAAGGAAATAGAGCTTGCGCAGCACAATGTGGATTTTGTGGTAATAGTGCGGTTCGGTGGGTGTTGCATAGTGCAACAGGGCGATAATTCCAATTAGACTTGCAATCAAGATGAACTTATTTCGTGAGTCGCTTTGTGTTGTCACCAGATTTCCCCCCTGCAAACCAAATCAGCCTTTTGCATTGTCGCCATACCATTCTTCGTCGGGCAGGCAATTGCAGAAAATTCTCCGCTTACAGAGGCGTAATGCGGCATATTCATTACCGACTTACTAACCGCTGCAACAACTGCAATACCATAGTTCTGCTATTTCAGCACGTTATGCACCACGGACGATGTGGCACACATGTTGATATAGCTAAACATAGCAAACAGGCTCTTGCCTGACAAACTATACAAAGGGGATTAGGACAATGAAAAAGATCATGATCGTAGGAATTGCATTGGCAACTGGGATTCTCACAGTTGGCGCGGTGTCGGCTTCAGCCGCAGGATCGTGCGGTAAATGCGCAGACAAACAGGCCGTCCAGCAGTTTACCCAGGAGACAGCCGCCCTGACCAGCGCCCTTAGAACCAGAAATATCGAACTGCGGGAGCAATACAGCCATGACAGTATCAATATCAACCAAGTCAGCGCTATTGAAACTGAACTGAGGGAGCTTAAAGACAAGATCAACGCTGCGGCACAAAAATATGGTATTTCTGCCTGCAGCCGCAGCTAGCTACCAGGCAACGGGCATCAAGCCTCCCGCTCTTGGCGGGAGGCTTGATGCCCGTTGCCTAAATTCCTTCAAACAGAGCCGTTGAAAGATAGCGCTCAGCTCCGTCAGGCAGAATCACCACGATCGTCTTGCCGGCGAATTCATCCAGCTGGCCAAGACGTACTGCAACTGCCACTGCTGCGCCGCAGGAGATGCCGACCAGTAATCCCTCTTCCCTGGCCAGACGTTTGGCGAATTCGATAGCTTCGGCACTTTCAACCTGCTCGACGCGGTCGACTACGGAGAGGTCCAGTGTTTCCGGTATAAACCCGGCGCCGATACCCTGAATCTTGTGCGGGGCAGGCTGAATCGGCAGACCAGCCAGATGCTGGGTGATGACCGGACTCTCCTTCGGTTCGACCGCTACCGAGATGATCTTTTTCCCCTTGGTGTTTTTTATGTACCGCGACACACCGGTGATTGTTCCGCCGGTACCAACCCCGGCAACGAGCACATCAATGGCACCATCGGTGTCATTCCATATTTCGGGGCCGGTTGTTTTCTCATGAATCTCCGGATTAGCCGGGTTTTTGAACTGCTGCGGCAGGAAATATTTTCCCGGTTCGGCAGCAGCAATCTCCTCAGCGCGACTGATGGCACCCTTCATCCCTTCGGCACCGGGGGTAAGGATCAGATTGGCACCCAGGGCGGCCAGCACACGGCGGCGCTCGATACTCATCGTTTCAGGCATGGTCAAGGTCAGCTTGTAACCGCGGGCAGCAGCAACGTACGCCAGCGCAATCCCGGTGTTTCCCGAGGTCGGCTCGATGATCTCGACGCCGGGCTTCAATACCCCGCGTTTCTCAGCATCCCAGATCATGTTGGCGCCGATGCGGCATTTTACCGAATAGGCAGGGTTGCGGGCTTCGATCTTTGCCAGAATGGTGGCTTTTGAGTTGCCAACGATGTGGTTCAGCTTAATCAGGGGGGTGTTGCCGATCGATTGCGAGTTGTCCGAGTAAATTGTGCTCATGCTTTTCTCCTTTTGTGCTTATTCAGCCCTATAGACCAAGTAGGAATATTCGGCAAAAAAACTTTATATACTGAAATCCATGATTTTTGACTTCTGCTGCCGGGCACTGTCACTTCTTTCGACCATGTCAGCCAGCGTTGTGGATTCGAGTACCGAGTCTATCGCCTTCTTAACATCGCTCATGACCAGGCGGATACCGCAGCAGGCCGGGTCACCACACTCATCACAGACTACCTTGACATTGTCGTTCAGACACTCGACCAGCGCAAAACCACCCTCGAGGACGCTGACTACCTTACCGATAGTGATGCCGGCGGGCGGCAAGGCCAGCATGTAGCCGCCCCCCTTGCCGATCTTACTCTTCAGTACGCCGCCTTTTCTCAAGGCGACCAGTATCGCTTCAAGAAACTTCCGGGGAATATTTTCTTCTTTCGCCAGTTCGGAAATAAGAATCGGTTCACCCGTGGAGTGTTCAGCAAGATAACCCAGCGCCTTGAGCGCATATTTTGTTTTTTTGGATATCATAGTCTATTAACGCTATAGTTATTATAAAGCAGTATTGTTGTCAAGTAGAATATTACTCCCCATAGTTACGCAGTTCCTCATACGGAGCGTTCGGGCAAAAAAATGGGGAAACCCTTGCGGATTTCCCCATGTGACAACGAGTGCAGTCTCGTCCGGCTATTAACGCTTGGAGAACTGGAAGCGTGCACGGGCAGCTTTTCTGCCGTACTTCTTACGCTCTTTAATGCGTGAATCGCGGGTGATGAAACCGGCCTTTTTAAGGACGCCGCGAAGTTCCGGGTCATGCAGAAGCAGGGCTTTGGTGATGCCGTGCTTTATGGCGCCGGCCTGGCCGGTGTCGCCGCCGCCGGAAACAGTGACGTACACATCAAAGATGCCGACTTTTTCAACAAGTTCAAACGGCTGGCGCACAACCATCTTGGAAGTCTCGCGACCGAAGTACTTGTCGAGGGTTTTGTGGTTTACGGTAAACTTGCCATCGCCAGGCTTAAGCCATACACGAGCGATCGAGCTCTTGCGCTTGCCTGTTCCATAATAACTGACTGCTGCCATATCGTGTTCTCCTTGGAGTATTAAAGTGCCAGGTTCTTGGGCTGCTGGGCAGCGTGTGGGTGGCTCGGTCCCGCATAGATCTTAAGCTTGCTGAGCATGGCCCGTGCAAGTTTATTCTTCGGGAGCATCCCTTTGACCGCTTTCTTGATGAGCTCTTCCGGCTTTTTCTCAAGCAGCTTGCCCGCCGTGATCTCTTTCAGTCCACCAACGTACCCCGAGTGGCTGTAATAAATTTTGTCGGCCAGTTTGCGGCCGGTCAGGGCGATCTTTTCAGCGTTTACAACGATGACGAAATCGCCGGTATCAACACTGGGTGTGTAGAGAGCCTTGTTTTTCCCGCGCAGGACATTTGCTATCTGGGTGGAAAGGCGCCCCAGAACCGCATCCTGTGCATCAACAATGTACCAGTCGCGTACTACATTCTCTGCTTTAGCTACTTCTGTTTTCATAAATTCCTCGCCCGCGGTACAACCTGTAGAGACTACAGGCCATGATTTTTTTGAAGAGGTGTAACTTACTGAAAGAGTGAGGTCGTGTCAAGGGAAAAATTTCCAGGGGAATTAATTGATCTGATCGATGTTGTAACCGTGCCGTTTTCATGTTACAACCGCGCGGCAATTATCAGATTTTTTCGGAGACCGTACTATGAAGATAACGGTAGCAGATGTCGAGTATGTTGCACGTTTGGCACGGCTCGAACTGACCCCTGGAGAAAAAGAGCTGTTCGCGGGGCAGATGGACGCGATCCTCGGCTATGTGGAAAAGCTGAAAGAGGTTAATACCGAGGGGATCGTGCCGACCTCCCATGCGGTGCCGATGGAAAATGCCTTCCGCGAGGATGCGGTATATCCTTCCATCGGCCTGGAGAAGGCTTTGGCCAACGCGCCGCTGCGCTCCGGCTCATTTTTTGCCGTTCCGAAAGTTATCGAATAAGCAGGGGATACAATCAACCATGAATATTATAGACATGACCATCCATGAGCTCCACGGCGCACTGAAAGGGAAGATGATCTCGTCGACGGAAGTCACAAAAGCCATGCTGGAGCGCATTGAAGCTGTTGAGCCTAAGGTCGGCTCATTCATCACCGTTACACCGGAGCAGGCTCTTGCCGATGCCGCCGCCGCCGACAGCCGCATTGCCGCCGGCACGATGGACCTGCTGACCGGGATTCCCCTCGCCCTCAAGGATATCTTTCTGACCGCAGGGATTCGCACGACCTGCGGATCGCGCATCCTGGGCAATTTCATCCCCCCCTACAGCGCCACCTCCTACGAGAAGTTGAAAGAGCGCGGCGTTGTGCTGCTCGGAAAACTGAACCAGGATGAATTCGCCATGGGCTCCTCAAACGAATCGAGCGCCTACGGCACGACCAGCAACCCGTGGGATACGACCTGCATCCCGGGGGGATCGTCGGGCGGCTCGGCAGCGGCGGTGGCAGCTCGCCAGGCGGTCGCGACGCTCGGCACCGACACCGGCGGCTCCATCCGGCAGCCCGCCTCGCACTGCGGCTGTGTCGGCCTGAAACCGACCTATGGCCGGGTTTCCCGTTACGGCGTCATCGCCTACGCCTCGTCACTGGACCAGGTCGGTCCGCTGACCCGTAATGTGGCCGACTGCGCGGTCATGCTGGAGGCGGTTGCAGGCCACGACCCCAAGGACTCCACCAGCATCGACACGCCGGTGCCTGACTACGCCGCCACGCTGAAAAACGGGGTAAAGGGGCTGAAGATCGGCCTGCCGAAAGAGTACTATATCTCCGGCCTCGACCCGGACGTGCAGCGGGCGATGGACGCTGCCATTGAAACCTACCGGCGTCTCGGCGCCGAATTTGTCGATATTTCCCTGCCGCATACCGACTACGCGGTGGCAACCTATTACCTCATTGCAACCGCTGAAGCCAGCTCCAACCTGGCACGCTACGACGGGGTCCGTTTCGGGCACCGCGCCGAAGCGGACGGCCTGCTGGAAATGTACACCAGAAGCCGCAGCGAGGGATTCGGCAGCGAAGTCAAGCGCCGCATCATGCTCGGCACCTACGCCCTGTCCTCCGGTTATTACGACGCCTATTACGTCAAGGCCCAGAAAGTGCGCACCCTCATCATGAATGACTTCATGACCGCCTTTGACGGCGTCGATGTCATGCTGACCCCGGTCGCACCGACACCGGCGTTCAAGATCGGCGAGAAGGTGGGCGATCCGCTGCAGATGTACCTGTCCGATATTTTTACGATTCCGGTCAACCTGGCCGGCACCTGCGCCATCTCCCTCCCGGCCGGCTTTTCGGCGTCCGGCCTCCCGATCGGGCTGCAGCTGATCGGCAAACCGTTCGGCGAGGAGACGATCCTGCGGGCGGGATACGCCTTTGAACAGGCCACCGAGTGGCACACCAGGAAAGCAACGATTTAACCTCCGGAGCATACTATGAAATACCAACCCGTCATCGGCCTTGAAGTTCACGTCCAGCTCCTGACCGACACCAAGATATTCTGCGGCTGCTCGACAACCTTCGGTGCGGAGCCGAACTCCCAGACTTGCCCTGTTTGCCTCGGGATGCCTGGCGCCCTGCCGGTGCTCAACAAGAAGGTCGTGGAATTCGCCATCAAGGCCGGCCTCTCCACCAACTGCTCCATCACGCCGCGCAGCATTTTTGCCCGCAAGAACTATTTCTATCCCGATCTTCCCAAGGGATACCAGATCAGCCAGTTCGAAGACCCGATCTGCCAGCACGGCTGGCTCGACATCAAGATTGAGGGGGAGGAGACGAAGCGGATCGGCATCACCCGCATCCACATGGAAGAGGACGCAGGCAAACTGGTGCATGGCGACCTTGAAGATTCCGCTGACGGTTCCGGCGTTGACCTGAACCGCGCCTGCACACCACTCCTCGAGGTCGTTTCCGAACCGGACCTCCGCTCGTCCGACGAAGCGGTGACCTATCTGAAGCAGCTGCACCAGATCGTAACCTGGCTCGGAATCTGCGACGGGAACATGGAGGAGGGGAGCTTCCGCTGTGACGCCAACGTTTCGGTCATGCCGGTCGGATCGGAAACATTAGGCACGCGGGCCGAGGTCAAGAACGTCAACTCCTTCAAATTTGTCAAACAGGCCATCGAATATGAGATCCAGCGCCAGATCGACCTGATTGAAGATGGCGGCGCGGTCGTTCAGGAAACGCGCCTTTTCGATCCGAACAGCGGCACAACCCGCTCGATGCGGAGCAAGGAAGAAGCCCACGATTACCGCTATTTCCCCGATCCCGACCTGGTACCGCTGGTCATCAGCGACGAATGGATCGAGCGCTCGCGCAGCCAGTTGCCGGAGCTGCCGGAACAGCGTCAGCACCGCTTCATGACCGTGCTGGGACTCCCCCTCTATGACGCCGAAGTGCTGACCTCCAGCCGGGCGCTGGCGGATTTTTTTGAAGCGGGTGTCGCCGCCGGCGGCAACGCCAAGGCGGTCGGCAACTGGATCATGGGTGAAATCACCCGGGCCCTGAACGACAGCGGGACATCGATTGAAGCATGTCCGGTGTCTCCGGGGCAGTTGGCGGAACTCCTGAAGCTGATCGACAACGGCACCATTTCGGGCAAGATTGCCAAAACCGTTTTTGATGAAATGTGGAAGAGCGGCAAAACGCCGCAGGCAGTTGTCGAAGAGCAGGGACTGCTGCAGGTTTCAGACAGCGGCGCGATAGAAGGAATCATCGACGAGATCATGGCTGCCAATGCCGGGCAGGTGGAAGAGTATCGCGGCGGCAAAGAGAAGGTATTCGGCTTCTTTGTCGGCCAGGTCATGAAGGCCAGCCGGGGGAAGGCCAACCCGTCGGTCGTCAACGAACTGCTGCTGAACAAATTAAAGGGGCAGGAGCCTGGCTGACTCATGGAATCCTTCCTGGACGCGACAGGCCCCTGACATAGGAGGTTAGCAATGAGCCGGACGGTGATGATTGTCGATGACTCTCTCTTCATGCGCAAGATTCTGCGCGGTATCCTTGTGGAAAGGGGGTACATCGTGGCAGCCGAGGCGGCAAGCGGTATAGAGGCCATGAAAAACCTGCATGCCAGGCACCCGGACATCATCCTGCTGGACATCGTCCTGCCGGACTCAAGCGGCCTCGACCTCCTGAAGTCCATCATCACGGCCTGCCCGGACTCCAAAGTTGTGGTCTGTTCTTCGATCGGGCAGCCGCTGGTCATCCGGAAAACACTCGACCTGGGCGCAAAAGCCTTTATCCAGAAACCGTTCACCCCCGAGAAGGTCGCCGAAATACTGGCAAGTCTGGAGGATTGACCCATGGACATGTCCCCCTATCGGGAACTGTTCATCTCCGAAGCCCGCTCCCATCTCTCCGCGTTCAGTGAACTGATTGTGCGCCTGGAAGATTCCTCCGGCGACTCCGCCGCAATCGATGAGCTTTTTCGCCATGCCCATTCTCTGAAGGGAATGGCGGCGACGATGGGCTTTGAGCAGATCGTGGGTATCGCCCACCTCATAGAGGACCACCTGGGGAGGATTCGCAGCGGAGAATCCGTACTGAATCCCCCCCTTGCAGACCTCCTGCTGGAAGGGTGCGATACGCTGACCCGCCTGGTGTCCGGAGTCGAATCGGGAAGTGGTTCCCCTGAAGATACCGCCGGATTGGTCGGACGGCTGTCGGCGTTCGCTCCGGCCGCCGAAGCGCAGACGCCTGCCGGCTCCGACCGGCCGCACGGGCGCGGGGACACTTCCCGGGATACTGCGGCTTCTGCACCACACCAATTCAGGCAGACCGATTCCTTCAAAAGCATCCGCATCAAAACCGAAACTCTCGATCATCTGGTCAACATCACCGGAGAGTTGATTACCAACCGTTACCGCCTGACCGAAGCGGTCCGCCGGGCCGGGGCGGACGAATGCCGGGAGCCGCTGGGCCAGTTGACGGCACTGCTACGGAATCTGCGCGACGAGATTTTCAAGGCGCGCATGTTGCCGTTTTCCTTCATAGCCGAACGCTTTCCAAGGCTGGTGCGCGACCTGGCACGTAAACAGGAAAAAGAGGTCCGCTTCCTGCTTGAGGGGAAAGAGATCGAACTTGATCGCGGGATTCTGGAGGAGATTGCCGAGCCGATTGTCCATATCCTGCGGAACGCCGTCGATCACGGCCTGGAAAGCGCCGATGAACGGCTGCTGGCGGGCAAACCGTGCGGCGGCACGATCGCCCTGACGGTCTGTCGGGATAAAGATCATGTTGAAATAATCATTGCCGACGACGGGCGCGGCATGGACCCGGAACTGCTGAAGCGGAAGGGCGTCGACAAGGGGCTCATCTCGCCGGAGCAGGCCGCGCAGATGACTCCGCAGGAGGCATACCAGCTGGTCTGCACACCCGGTTTTTCAACCGCCGCAACCGTTACCGATATTTCCGGACGGGGCGTCGGCATGGATTCGGTTCGCGAAGCGGTGCACGCACTGGCCGGGGTACTGACCATCCGGTCGCAGCAGGGACAGGGGAGCCGCTTTACACTGCGGCTGCCGATAACTGTTTCAATCATTCATGCCCTGACGATCCGGTGCGGACCGTTCGAGATCGCATTTCCGCTGGCTGTCGTCACTCGGACCGTAGAACTTAAACGGTCGGATATCATTGAAGAATCTGGACATTGCACGACCATTCTGGACAACCACACCATACCGGTCCGCAGTCTCCGGTCGGCTCTGCAGCTGCCGGAGCCGTCAGGGACGGAAGAGGCCCTACTGCCGGCGATCATCTGCGATGTCGGCGGCACACTTGTCGCATTCTGCGGCGATCGCATCTCCGGACAGCAGGAAATTTTTGTCCGCCCTCTCCGCTCGCCGCTTTCACATCTTCGGGGAGTCGGCGGGGCAACGATCACCGGCGACGGCCGGGTACTCTTCGTCGCCGATGCGAGCGTGCTGGCCTAACCCGGATAACCGGATACATGCGGCAACAGAACGGTGGCACGGTACGCTTCGCTCCGCGGTCGTGAGCACGGACATTGAAACGGTTGCGGCTGGCGCACATATATGGCAGAATCGGACACCGGTGCAGCATAACACGGTACCGTGCAGATTCGAAGAGGGGGAGAGCGCTATGAAACACATGATTGTACTGCTGGCCGGCCTGTTTTTTTCATTCATGACCTGTGCGGCGCACGCTGCACAGCAGGTGAACGTGGGGCTGAATGATGTCATTGCCACCGTAGAAAAATCGTTCAAGGCCGGCAGCAACGGGCAGGCGCCGGTGAGTGACTTTACGGCGGATTTTTTCCAGCGCACGCTGCTGAAAAAGGATAACCGCGAAATGCGCGGCGACGGAGTGGTTTCCGTAAGGCTGGCCACGGCCAGCTCGCCGCTGATGTACCGTTTCCAGTACTATCGACCCAATGCACAGGAAATCGTCAGCGACGGCAGGTCCCTCTGGATCTACCACCCTGAAAACAGGGAGGTCATCCTGTCTGACGTCAGCGCGGCTTTCAACCGCCCCGGCTTCAATCCCGACCGTGACAACGCGGCCAATTTCCTGCAGGGGCTCGGTCGCATCTCAAAAGACTTCCAGATCAATTTTGCCGGCGGCAGGAACGATGCCGCCGGCAATTACGTCCTGGAACTAAGTCCGCGGCGCGCCATGCTCAATACGCGGCGTATCCTGCTGGTTGTCAGCCGGGACAGCGTCCATTCCTATGTGACCGGTGCGACTCCTCTCACCAGCGGACCGGCTCCGGCTGACCCCAGAGTCCCCAAACTTCCGCCAGCGACCCGGTCACCCTTTGCCACCCCCGCGCCGTTCGCGGGGATGCCGGCGTTCGGCGGGACTTCGGACCCGTTCCCGCTTCTATCAACGACGGTGGAAGACCAGGAGGGAAACAGCACGACGATGGAATTTGCCAATGTTAAAATCAATAATCAGCCCGCAGACTCAGCCTTCTCGTTCCTGATCCCCCCCGGAGTCCAGGTTGTAAAACCGTCCGAACGCAATCAGCCCCGCTGAGAAAGGCCGTATCCAATGTTGAGAACCTGTACCGCTGCATGCCTGTTGATGTCGTTTTTCGCTCTCCCGCTGTCGGCAGCATCTTCGCCTGCAACGCTCAAGGAGGTTGTCGCATCCCTTGAGAAGGGGTATGCGGGATTGCAGGATGTTCAGGCGGATTTTTCCCAAAAGACCACCATTTCCGCCGTCAACCGGGAACAGAAGGGGAGCGGCGAAGTGCTGCTGAAACGCCCCGCATCGGCAACCGCCATGTTCCGCTTCAACTATTCCAAACCGAAACAGCAGATCATTTCCAACGGCAAACAGGTCTGGTTTTATACACCGGAAAACAGGCAGGTGATGGTCAACAGCGTCGCCGCCATGTTCGCGGGGGGCAACTCCATCGCCCTGTCGTATCTGACCGGCCTCGGCCACGTTTCCCGCGACTTCGAGGTCGCCTTCGCGGCGGAACCGCAGGACAAAAACGGCAACTATCAGCTGGATTTGACCCCGAAAAAACCGAGTCCGGTTCTGGCCAGGCTCCAGCTGACGGTATCCGCTGAAGCCGTTGAACAGATGCGGACGTCCGGGGAGGTCAAAAACGTCTTCCCGATCGTCTCTTCGATAGTTCACGACGCCGGCGGCAACCGGACCCGCATCGACTACAGCCGCGCGCGGGTCAACAGGGGGATTGCCGATGGAAAATTCAATTTTAAGGTCCCGGAAGGGGTCGAGGTCATAAAACCGTAATATACCTGTGGAGGTTTCATCATGCCGTCATTCGACATCGTATCAAAAGTTGACATGCAGGAGGTTGACAATGCCGTCACTCAGGCGTCCAAAGAGATCAGCCAGCGCTATGATTTCAAGGGATCAAAGAGCTCTATCACCCCTGAGAAAGATTCTGTCAAGGTATTGGCTGATGATGATTACAAATTGAAAGCGGTCATCGACGTACTGCAGTCAAAATTCATGAAGCGCGGCATTTCGATCAAGGCGTTGCAATACGGCAAGGTTGAACAGGCATCGGGAGGCATGGTACGCCAGATCATCACCGTCCAGCAGGGCATTTCCAAGGAGAAGGGCAAGGAGATCATTGCCGTCATCAAGGAATCAAAGCTCAAGGTACAGGCACAAATACAGGATGAGCAGGTACGGGTAACCGGCAAAAATCGCGACGATCTGCAGGAAGCTATTGCCTCGCTTAAAGGGAAAGATCTGGATGTAGAGATGCAGTTTACTAATTTCAGAGAGTAGGAACGAGGGATATTTTGAGCGAAATCGCAAAGCAAAAAGTCAGCATGGTCAGCCTCGGCTGCCCGAAAAACCTGGTGGATGCCGAAGTCATGCTGGGGGTGCTCTCGAAGCAGCATTACGAGATCACCATGGACGAGAAGGATGCCGATGTCATCATCGTCAACACCTGCTCATTCATCAAGGAAGCCAAACAGGAGAGCATCGACGCGATTCTCGACCTGGCCGAACGGAAACATGACGGGCGCTGTCACACCCTGATCGTCTCCGGCTGCCTGCCGCAGCGTTACCAGGAGGAGCTGGCCAAGGAGCTGCCGGAAGTCGACATCTTCATCGGCACCGGGGATTATCCCCGCATCGCGGAAATTCTGGCCGAGAAGAGCGGCACCGAAGGGCAGCTGCGCTATATCGGCGATCCGGATTTCATCTACGACGAAACATTGCCGCGCCTGAACTCCTCACCGGCCTGGTTTTCATACCTCAAGATCGGTGAGGGATGCTCCAACTGCTGTTCGTACTGTATCATTCCGAAACTGCGCGGCGCCTACCGCTCGCGCCCGATCGATGCGCTGGTAGCCGAGGCTGAGCGGCTGGTCGCCCGGGGGGTCAAGGAGATCAACGTGATCTCCCAGGACATCACCCGCTACGGCAGCGACATGAATGACGGCACCACGCTGGAAACACTGGTCCGCCGCTTGACGGCCATTGAAGGCCTGCGCTGGATCCGGCTGCTCTACGCCTATCCGGACGGGATCACCGACAGCCTGATCGCCCTGATCCGGGACGAGCCCAAGGTCTGCAAGTATCTGGACATCCCGATCCAGCACATCTCCGATCCGGTGCTGAAAGCGATGAAGCGGAGGAGCTCCGAGCAGCAGATTCGCGATCTGATCGCCAGGCTGCGGAGCGAAATCCCGGGCATCGCCCTGCGCACCTCGCTGATCGTCGGCTTTCCGGGCGAAACCCTCGAAGATTTTACCACCCTGATTCACTTCGTTGAACAGACCCGTTTCGACCGGCTGGGGGTGTTCTGCTACTCCAGGGAAGAGGGGACTCCGGCAGCGGAGATGCCGGATCAAGTGTCGGAGCGCGTCAAGCGGGAGCGCTACCGCAAGCTGATGCGCGCCCAGGCGCGGCTCTCCTTCCGTCATAACCGCACCCTGATCGGGACGACCGAACAGGTTATCGTGGAGGGGTACAGCGAGGAGACCGAACTGCTGCTCAAGGGGCGCTCATCCCGACAGGCTCCCGACATCGACGGCCTGGTCTATATCACCTCCGGAACCGCCGATATCGGCGACATAGTCACGCTCAAGATCACCGACTCATCGGATTATGACCTGATCGGCGAAATGGTGGAATAGCCGGTCACTCATGAAACTCAACGCCAAGCTGATTATCATCATGCTCTCCCTGCTGGTCCTGGCGATGCTGACGCTCTTCATCCTCAACCAGTATGCCCAGACCGCCCTGGTGAACGAGATTCAGGACAGTTCCCAGGAGATCTCCAAGGCGATCCAGATGAGTATCGAAGATCTCACCTCCGAGACCGAGACCTCCCGGCTGACCGACTACCTGATCAAGGCCCGGGAAAAAGGGATCAACGAGATCAACATCATCAACACGGAGGGGGAAATCATCGACTCCTCCGATCCTGAGAAGATCGGCAAAAAGCGCGAGCTGAAAAAACTGGAGAAGGGGATCCACGCGGTACGTCGGCCGGTCGGCGGCGCGGTGCTTTCCCAGAAACCGTATGAAGTTGTGGTGCCGGTTATTGTCGGCGACGAACAGCTGGGATATGTCCAGATCAACATGCTTCTGGACAATATCCGTGATATTCAGCGGGCCAATTTTATCCGCCGCCTGTTTGCAACCGGCATGGTTTTCACGGTCGGAATCGCCCTGATCATTTTTCTTGCCCGCCGCTATACTACCCCGATCAAGAACCTGGTGGAGGATTTCAAGCGGGTCTCGGCCGGCGACCTGTCGGTGACGATTCCGGTGGAGAGCAGCGACGAAATCGGAGAGATGGCGGAAGGCTTCAACAACATGGTTGAAAAACTGCGTGAGCGTGAAGCGCTGGAAAAACGTCTCTATGAGGCCGAACACCTCTCGAGGGTCGGCCAGCTGGCATCCGGCATTGCCCACGAAATCCGCAACCCGCTTAACTATATCAGCCTGGCGATTGATCACCTCAAAACCGAGATGCTCCCCTGCTGCGGCGACAAATGCGCCGAACTGGAGGAGTTGACCGAGAAAATCAAGGAAGAGGTGCGCCGCGCTAATTACATGGTGGTGAACTTCATGAACTACGGCCGGCCGCTCAAGCTGCGGCGGACGCAGGTTGTCTATCGGGAACTGCTGGCCAAGGTGCTGCCGGTGCTGCAGGGCCGGCTGACCGAGCAGCATATTGCTGTTGATCTGCAGATATCATCCGATCTTCCGCCGCTCTGGATCGACGGAGAACTGTTCCGGAACTGCATCCTTAACTTTGTCTCCAACGCCTCCCAGGCGATGCCGGAGGGAGGAACGATCACCTTGGGAGCGTTGCTCGAAGGGGGCAAGGTGAAACTGACCTTCAGCGATCAGGGGAGCGGCATAGCTCCGGACGACATCGGCAAGATATTCAAGCCCTATTTCACCACCAAGGATGTCGGCATCGGCCTGGGACTGGCTATTACCGAGCGGATTATCAATGAGCATGGCGGCGGGATAGGAGTGGAAAGCACTCTCGGCAGCGGCACGACCTTTACCGTTTCCCTGCCGCTGCAACCGATGGAAACCTGAAAACGAAATCCCCCCTGGCCCCCCTTTCACAAAGGGGGGAGTCGGAGATCAAGGTACTATGAAGAATAGCGGCAGCATACTGATCGTTGACGATGAGAAGGGACAGCGGGATATCCTCAACCTGATCCTGAAAAAAGAGGGGTACGATGTCGTCGATGTACCCGGAGTGCGCGAAGCGCTGGCACAGCTGGAAAAACGCGAGTTCGACCTGATCATGACCGACCTCAAGATGCAGGGGCAGAGCGGACTTGACCTGCTGGAAAAGGTTCTGGCCGACGACCCCCAGCAGTGCATCATCATGATGACGGCCCACGGCTCGGTTGATTCAGCCGTCGAGGCCATGCGCAAAGGGGCCTTCGATTACCTGGAAAAACCGCTGGAGCGCGACAATCTGGTGCTTACGCTCCTGCGCGCCTTCGAGCGAATCGGCCTGATGCGTGAAAATCGCGTGCTGCAGAAACGGATAGAATCGATTGCGACTATACCCACCATGCAGGGTGAGCATCCCAAAATGAAGGAGGTTTTCCGTGTCGTTGCCAGGATTGCCCCTTCTAACTCGACCGTCCTGATCATGGGTGAATCGGGAACCGGCAAGGAGCTGATAGCCCGGGCGATCCACGAAGGAAGCCCGCGTCAAGGCAAACCGTTTATTGCCATCAACTGCGCCGCTATTCCGGACACACTGATCGAAAGCGAGCTGTTCGGCCACGAAAAGGGAAGTTTTACCGGCGCCAATGCCCGCGAAATCGGCATCTTCGAAGCAGCGGACGGCGGCACGGTTTTTCTGGATGAGATCGGCGAGATGAACGTCGCCATGCAGTCCAAACTGCTGCGGGCCATCCAGGAAAAGGAGATTCGCCGGGTAGGGGGAAAGGTCAATATCGGGCTGGATGTGCGTCTGGTCTCGGCCACCAACAAGGAACTTGAGCAGGAAATAAAAAAAGGGACCTTCCGCGAGGATCTGTTCTACCGGTTGAACGTCATCCGCGTCAATCTTCCCCCCCTGCGCGAACGGGGAAGCGACATCAAGACTCTGGCGGAATTTTTCCTGGAAAAATTCAGCACGGCAGCCGGAATAACGATTGACGGTATCTCGAAGCAGACGCTGAAGCTGCTGATGAACTACAGTTGGCCCGGCAATGTACGGCAGCTGGAATCGGTGATCGAACGCTCGGTCCTGATGGCCGAAAGCAACTATATCGAACCGGGCGACCTTCCGGGCGAGATCACCGCCGGCGGTTCACTGGCGGGTGGTATTAATTTCGATCTCCCTGCGGAGGGGATCGATTTCGAGTCGCTCGAAAAGGGGCTGATCATCAAGGCGATGGAACGGGCGGAATGGGTGATCGGCAAGGCAGCGCCGCTGCTGGGGATGAGTTACAAGACCCTGCAGTACCGCCTGGACAAGTTTGAGATCGAGCGACCGGATAAACGGACAAGGTAGGCAATAATCCCGAAAATTCACCTGCGGCAAGACGGGCCCGATGATAATAAACATCCACAAACTGAAACTACTCTCTGAAGACAAGAGAATCAGGTCAGGATTCCTGACCGTTATTTTAGTTTCATTCTGTATTGCCTTGATACTCCATCTGCTCAAACCTTTGTATGATCCGGACTTCTACTGGCACCTGAAAACCGGTTTCTGGATCTGGGACCACAAAGGACTTCCCGCTATCGACCCGTTTTCCATCAATCCGCAGCAGGCTGACTCCCATAGAACCCGGTTCATACTTTCTTCTTACTGGCTCTTTCAACTGCTGTTAGCTGCATTTTATAAAATGGGTGGCTTTAACGGCATTATTATTTTCAGATTCATTCTGGCTGCCATATTCATAGCCCTGTTTTATCGTTTTTCCGTCAGTAAAAATTTATTCACGGCTCTTGCCGCAGGCATCGGGATAACTCAAATACTGGCTACACAATTTCCGGAGCGCCCCCAGTTCATCTCGTTCGTTTGTACCGCCTTTATCCTGTCATTGATATTTACCCGGATAAGGGAAAGAAAATGCGGATTCCCGGCTCTCATGATGCCGCTTTGCCTGACCATGCTTTTTTGGGCCAACATGCATGGCGGTTTCCTGCTGGGACTGATTCTGCTTTCAATTATCCTGCTGGCTGAAGCTTTCAAGTTCCTGCACCCCATATTATCACCCCTCCCCGCCAGGGAATTTTTGAAGCTTGCCGCCTCAATCTGTTCTGCAATTCTCATTTCATTCGTAAACCCCAACCACATGCACAGCCTTGAAATGCTGCTCCCTTCAGGAGAAGCAAGCAGTTTCATTTATACATCGATTGTCGAATTCTCGAATATGTATGAGTACTTCAAGAGCACGGGAGGTTATGAACCGGTAATTGCTATTTGCACCTACGTTTTCGCGCTCTTCTTGATGTTCAGCTCCCGGAACCGCACAAACATTACCTGGATCGGATTGCTGATCCTGTTGGGGTATATGGGTTTGAGTCACATCAGGTATTATCCGTTTTTTCTCATTTGTGTCACGTTGTTTGCCATACAACACTTTGACGCGAAAATTATTGGCAAAAAAACCGGCTTTGTCATATTCGCCTTTTTCATAACAGTTGTTGCCTTGTCACTATCTAAAGCCCCGGTAAATCTTAAAAAAGTTTCAATGCATGGCTGGGTGCCGGCATCCTATTTCCCTGTAAAGGGTTGCGATTACATCAATGCCAATGGTATTAATGGCAACGTTTTTACCTCCATGAATTGGGGCGGCTATGTAATATGGAGACTCTCGCCACAACAAAAAGTATTCTTCGACGGGAGGCAGCTTGACCCGGCGCGTTCCTGGGAATATTTTTATTGCATGGACAATTGGAAAATGATTTTCGATAAATACGATATACGGGTAGCCATCATACCGATATTGGACGAATCACACCAACCCGCTCCGCTAAAAAAAGCACTGGAAACGGATGCGGATTGGCGCATGGTCAACAGCGGCAACAATGGGGCAGTATTTGTACGCAGGTAAACAGCTTTTCAGGTCGAACAATAAACATCCGTATTCAGGAGCCTGTAAAATAGATTGTGTAAATGGCCAAAATCGGTTGAAATCCCAAATCA
>CAZGEG010000029.1:0-49227 GCA_964524835.1 uncultured Geobacter sp. | reverse complement strand
CATAAACAATTTACCACTGTCAAAAGAAAAATGAAGAAGGATGAAAATAAATGGGGGCGCTCAGTGAACGGCGCAGGACACGCAGGGGTCGTAGCAGCGGATCAGTATTTCTGCGGCGTTTTTTATCTGTGTGAATTCAGCCTGTTCCATCGCGCCTAGCAGATGCTTCAGCGACGCCGCCATTGCTCCCTGATTGATGGCGGTCGGGGTAATAATGTTAGCGGCACGGCAGATACCACGCGCATCGAACTGGTAATTATGTAGAAGCACCCCTCGCGGTGCCTCTATAAGTGACGTCCCTTCACCTTTTACCGGAACGACCATGACAGGCCGCTCTTGTTTCAGCCCGGCAGCAAGCAGTTGCTCTATCAACTCCTCTGCCCGCCCCATTGCAAGATGAAGTTCAATTATTCTTGCTTTCAGAGATGATCCGATCGAAGATTTTGTAAAATGGTACGCATACGCCGTCGGCATCGATAAGGAAAGTCGAGCCAGCGGCCCTACCATAAATAGTGCTGTTTCGCCAAAACGACTGACCTTGGCGTGGCTACAAGGATCGACCTGTTCGTTCAGCCAGGCAGTGGCGCAACTGGCAGAAACGGTCGTCGAAGCTGACGTGGTCAATCGATCACCAAAAAGCTGAGAGCCGCCGCTGACCGCGCAGACGGGAAGCATTGGCAACGACGGCAGAATATCTTTCAGGTCGAACACATAGGCAATACAATCAGCCATATCATCCCGCATCTCCAGAAGCCGTTCATTAAGAAACCGCACTTGATCCACTTCCGGCACCTTCCCCAATCCCCCCAGGAGCAGATTGAACGGGTGTATGGCTCGGCCTCCGACAATTTCCTGAATCAGGTTACCCATTTTTTTGAGCCTGAGTCCCGTCTGCAGCATCACCGGTTCACACGCTGCTAGCTCCTGAACACCATTCACCCCCAGATAATCAGGCAATGCCAGACAGAATATGTGCAGGGCATGACTCTCTATTTGTCCCCCCTGTACCGCGAGTTCCCGCAGCAGACCGGTCTGGCTTGATACGGTAACCCCCAAGGCTTGCTCAACCGCCTGAAGTGCCGCCACCTTGTGAACGGTAGAACAGATTGAACAGATCCGGCAGGCGATATCTGCTATTTCATCAAAGCGCCTGCCAACCAGCAGCGCCTCGAACAGTCGTGGTGATTCGTACAGGTTCAGGCGGACATCCACCACCCTCTCCCCGTCACAGATCAGTTCGACAGTGCCATGCCCCTCAACCCTGGTCAGCATATCTATTTGGCTCGAACTACTCATAGTATCCACTCGGGACAGAAGCGGCGCAATCTTCCCAGTACGGTCTGGCTATCGAAACCTTTTTGAGCGTAAATAACAAGTGCTTCACTCAGATTTGCCTCCGGGACCGGGCCCCGGCACCCCTCACAGGGGACCGCCAGGCTTGGACAACGTGCAGAACAGCCTCCCAGCGTCAGAAGGCCCAGGCAGAGCTGATCGCGTTCCGTCAGCAGGCACAAGTTCTCCCGCATCCTGCATTCGGTGCAGACAGGGTAGTCACATTCGACGGGAAGCGCCCCCCGAAGCAATCCCGCCAGCAGTCTGAGCAGTTCTTCCTTTTCCGGCGGACAGCCGGTTACAACTGCATCCACTTTCACGATATTCTTCAGCGGCAATGGATCAAACGATTCACCGCCAACCGGATGATGCCCGTACACACGCTGACACAACAATTCACGGTCTTCACTATTTCGAAGTGCTGCCACTCCGCCCCAGACGGCACAGGTCCCCAAGGCAATCAGATAAGCGCTCCGCCTCCGCAGCTCCTGAACCAGCTCTCTTTCATGCGGCATGGAAATGCACCCCTCCACCAGCGCGGCGTCGTACTCTCCTGCCAATTGAGCAGGTGAGCATGCCAGGGGAAACAATTTGAACTCAAACTTTTCCAACAGCCCAAGCAACTCTTCTTCACAGTTCAGAAGTAAAAGCTGACAACCGGAACAGGCCGTCAGCCCGGCAATGGCAAGCCGCAGCTTTTTCATATGAAAGCCCCCTCTACCCCGGCAAGCTCTGCAGTGCTGAACACCGGCCCATCAACGCAGCACAAACGGGTTCCCACGGCACAGTGCCCGCAGCGGCCGACACCGCACTTCATGCGCCGCTCCAGGGAGATATGAATCCGGTCTGGCACCAGCTTCATCAGTCGCAAAGCGGACACCAGAAGCGGGTAAATCATCGGAGGACCACAGATTGCCGCGCAAGTTCGACCCGGATCGACAACAACCTGGTCCAGCAGGGCTGGGAGCAGGGCAATCCGGCAATCAGGAGGCCCTTCAAGGTAGTGGCCGATACGATCGACCGCCAGCAACAGGTGTATCTCCCCGCGCGCTTGCAAATCCATCAGTTCATTCAGAAAAAGCAGTGCCCCGATCTCGCGGGCACCGTACAGAACGGTCAGTCGCCCCCAACGCTCTCGCTGATTCAGGAGCGCCAAAAGGAGCGAGCGGAGCGGAGCAATCCCCAAACCGCCTGCGATCAGCAGCAAGTCCTGGCCGGTATACTCCGACACCGGGAACCCTTTGCCGTATGGGCCTCGCACCCCTACGGCATCTCCCGGAGCGGCTGTTTTCAGCGGCGCTGTTACATGCCCGACATGCCGGATACAGAGCTCAATACGGCCCTCCGACGAGGGGGAGCCACAATACGACAGTGGAATCTCGCCGACCCCGGGAAGTGAGAGTTCCAGAAACTGTCCGGGAAGGAATGATGATGCGACGGGGTGTGACAATTCCGTTCGGAGCGTAACCAACGAGGTATCGGCCGTCAGCGAGCGGATTGCCGCTACCACCGCCGGGATGGGAAGGTTGTTGTTCACGGAGCCACCCCCTCCAACCGTTCCGCCAGCGGACGCAGGTCAAGAGATGTCGGACATGCAGCCCGGCAACGGCCACAACCGACACAGGAGGGAACTCCCTGAAGCGGCCCGAAACCTCGATATTTATGATTGTAGCGATAACGGAAACGGTCTGCCCGATCCTTTCGGAAGCTTATCCCTCCAGCCACCTGGGCATGACTTTTGAACAGGCAGTTGTCCCATCGGCGCACCCTCTCGGCAGAACAGCCATCCAGTCCGCCGAACTCCAGCACATCAAAACAGTAACAGGTGGGGCAGCAGACCGAACATGCCCCGCACCCCAGACAAGCGTCGGCAAGCTCCTGCCACTCCGGCAGCGTCGCATCAGGCTCTCCGCGTACCTGTTCCGAAAAGGTGCGGCCAAAGAAACGGCGGGAATCGTCAGGTATGCATACTGCCCGTTCTTCAAGCAGATCTAACGCCCTTTTGAGGAACTCGTCGCCACGGAGAGAAGCGCCGGTGACGGCAAAGCCGCCATCCACCGCGTGAAGAAACAGATCAAATACCGCTTTCAGCGGGGAGGTTACCCGATGACATGAGCAGAGATCATCAGGGGTGCAGGAGATGCCGATCAGAATCAGGAAGGTACGACGCGCAGCATACAGAGGGTCCGGGTCGTTACCGGTAAAAATCCGGTCAAGATAGTTGATTCCTGCCAGATCACAGGGGTGGAGGCCGAACAGAATAAGGGGACGCTTTCCCTCCGTCGGGGGCTGATAACCTGCCGTATAGTTCAGAATCGTTTCCTGAGGGTGCAGCAGATATTTTTTGGGAGGGAGGAGGGTGCGGACTACAGAAAGATCAGGGACCATACCTGAAGTGAGGGCGGCGAAACGCACCACACCGTCATCACCACGAACGGGGGCATGCACGGCGCCATACCTGCGCATAGATTCTAACAGTGCTTCCAGATTGTCGTGTGAAATAAACAGGACCGCCATGCACGCCACCTATGAGTCAATATCATGAATGGGCCGCCATACGAGCAAGTATAGCATCCGGCGGTTAATTCACAACAATGGGGGTGGGGTGACGTTTCCACCTACCTCACCAGCGCCCCGGTGCAGCTGGAGCCCTCACCTGCGGTGCAGCAGTAACAGTGCTGGGAAAGGCGTATTTTTTTGCCGTTCATCCCCCCTTCGTCCAGTGCAGAAATGCTTATTTCGGAACCGTCATCGGCCGTAACCGGCATATCCAATGCCCGATTGAAATCACAGTTATATAGCTTCCCTTGCCAGTCAACACTGATCAAAGAGCGGCACATGATCTTGGCCGCGGCCTCCGGGTTGAAGCGGCCGGCCAGCAGGCGCAGATAATCGGCATAGGTGCCACTAGCTTCGAGTTGATCCCGAAACCGCCCGATCGGCGCATTCGTTATTGTAAAGAGGTTATTGAAAACTATCCCGTGGCGGGAAAACAGTTCCGCTTTGTAGGCCGCTTCCAGCTTGTGCTGCGAGCCGGGGACGAAATCCCCCCCCGGATTGTAGACCAGGTTCAGCTCCACATCTGTGCCGTAGCCGAGGGAGTTCAGCCGCTTCAAAACCTCAATGCTGCTCCGGTAGACACCAGTTCCCCGCTGCCGGTCGACATTCTCTTCCAGATAACAGGGGAGCGAACCGACAATGGTGATATCATGGGCGCGGCAGAATCCCGGCAGCCATTCCCACCCCTCTTCAGCCATGATCGCCAGATTGCTTCGCAGCAGCCGGCGCGGAGCCAGACCTTCTGTGCGTTCGATGAAATAGCGGAATTTCGGGTTCATCTCGGGGCAGCCGCCTGTTATATCAAGGGTGAGATCCGGGTGACTTTCCAGAAACCAGGCTATCTGCTCCATGACCTCCATCCCCATGACCTCGGTCCCGCGGCTGGAGGCGCTCACGTGACAGTGGCTGCAGTGCAGATTGCAGAGATTGCCAAGGTTAACCTGCAGTGTCTGCAGACTTCCAAAAGTATCATATTCCGGATTTACCGCCTGCAGGCGATCTTTGAATGAAAGCTCCATTGTATCCTTCCTTTACTTCGCTATGTTGTCAGCGGGTCTGATTTCAGTTCTCTACGGTCTGCCAGCCGGAAAAAGGGCGCGAGTATCCCCATAAACCAGATAAAGCAGGCAATCCCGGTCACTGCATTGAATATTCTGAAGTTCGTACAGGGAACGAACAGCCGGTCATGAAATCTCAAAAACGGATACCGTCCGGGGCCAAGCAGCGGTCGCAGCAGGACATCGAGAAAAAAGAACATCTGCCAGGAGTTCTGCCGGATATATCGTCCCAGACGGTAAAAGATACGAATTGAACCGCCGACTCCCCACTCGTCAGACATCATGCGCCGTACAAGGGAAAAGAACGGTGTCAGTAAAAGCGTGCCGGTCTCCTGCTGCGTTCGGTATACCCCCGGAGCATGAGCAAAAAAAGTCTCCACACCAACAGAATGCATGCCCATCATCATACTCATCAGGATATAGCGGCGATGGAAACCTTCCGTTTCAAACCGGCGAGCTGACGTTTTCAGAACACCGGGAAGCGTAATCCATTCCCCTTGCATGCGGATTTTCTCGGCAATGCGCTGATCTTCCAGAAACGGCATGCATTCATCGAAGCCGCCAAGTGCCTTGAAAAACTCCCGGGACAGCAGTAGCCCCTGGTCGCCGTTCGTGGTGTTGGCGCGGTTGAGTGCGCTCTTCTCCGCGGCATAACGATAGGCCAGCGCATTGCGTTGGGTAGTGCGCATGAAGTGCAGACTGAAATGGCCCGCACTACGCTTCTGCCCGTGTAGTTTTTGCGTTATGGCATGTACGGCATTGCCAAGAAGAGCGACATCATCAATTCGTGAGTCTGCATGCAGAAACAGGAGATAGTCGCCGGTTGCCCGTGCCGCAGCGGCGTTCATCTGCGTTCCACGGCCCCGCCGGCCACGTACGAAGTCAACTCCATACTCTACGGCAATTGACCGGGTTGCATCCGAAGAACCACCATCGCCGATTATGATCTCAAGGGAAATGTTCCGTTGTTTCCTGAGGTCATCAAGGAGACCGGGGAGCGCTTCCGCCTCGTTGAGCGTCGGTATGATGATGGAGAGTTGCGGGTAAGGTATGCGATGCACCCGGAACTACCTACCCTCCGTTGAGAGGGTAATCTCCCCGTACCACGCTTCCGCACTCCCGCCGGTATTGTCGGTATCGGTCATGATGGCAATCGCCTCGGCTTCTTGTGGGTCAGTTCCGAACAGGGTGCGGTAGTCTGCAAGCAGATCGCGCTCCTCGGTCAGCCATAACCCGGCCTTTTCATTCCCTGACTCTACGGCCACCATCTTCGCGTTCGTGGCAAATGCATTCGGGACGGATTTCCCCTTGGCCAACCTGTTCGCCCAGATGTAGTTGATCGCCTTCATCTGCCAGAAAAACTGGCCCGGGAAAAGTACGTACACCCGGGCGGCGTAGTCATCACCCGCCTTGGACTTCTCGTCTCCCCCCTTGACGGTGTGGGCAATTTTCCAGTTCCAGCGCAGATACCGGTATTTCGCAGGGTCGAAGCGGAGCTTTCGTACCAGACCGGAAGCGGCGGCATGGCTGGTGGCCTTTACGACAGTTCGGCCATCTTCCTTCATCGGCCGGTATTCCGTAACCCCTTTAAAACTCTTGGATTCCCACCCCGCCAGCCCATCGGTACCGAAACGGCTGACCTGAATTTCCTCTGCGGAGCTGCTCGCGGGCGCTAACGACAGTCCCGCCGTCAGCAGACAGGAGGCCAGCGCCATTTGCAGCTTCCATCTGGAGGTGTATGCCTGCATGTCCATATTCATTTCATCCGATGTCCGGTTGTTGTGGCTATACAGAGGAATGCTCCCTGTTCTTGAACCTGTTGTACAGCACCGGCAGCAGGGCAAACAGCCCCAGGAGGACAAACGAGCCGAGCACGCGCGGAGAGGCGATGCCGGAGAGTGAATCGATGGTAGCCAGGCTCGCCCCGGCATTGACGTAGACAAAGCCCCCAGGGATGATCCCCAGCAGTGTGCCGAAGAAAAAGGTACGCAGCGGCAGGCGGGTCAAGCCGGCAGCCAGGTTGATCAGGAAGAAGGGAAAGAGCGGCACGAGGCGCAGAAACAGCAGATAATTGAAGCCCCGCTCCTCCAACTCCCGGTTCATCCGCTCCAGCTTATCCCCGAACCTGCCCAGGACGGCATCACGCAACAGGTAGCGGGTGACAAGAAAGGCCAGGGTCGCACCGGTCGTGGCGGCGATAACGGCATAGACCGTGCCCATGAGCGCACCGAATATCGCCCCGGCCGCCAGGGAGAGGATGGCGGCGCCGGGAAGCGACAGTGCCGTCTGCACGATGTAGAGCGCCATGAAGCCCGCCACCATGGTCATCCGGTGCGCTGCATGATAATCCATCAGCGTCTGCCGGTTGGCCTTGAGCGCGTCAAGGGAGAGGTATTGCTGCAGACCCGACCAGAAGAAGAGGGCGACGGCAGCAACAGCGACGGCTGCGATTAATATTTTTTTTGTGTTCATGCTATTTCCTCTGCCACTTCAGCCAGCCGGCAAGCAGGTTCTTGACGAACGGTGTCAGCCTCGTCCGGTTATAGGCGTCCGCCAGCCGCTTGATGATCTCGGCCTGGGTCGGATAGGGGTGAATGGTCCGGCCGATGGCAGAAATACCGAGACCGTTGGTGATGGCCAGCGATAACTCGCCTATCATCTCTCCGGCATGGCGGGCGACAATCGTGGCGCCCAGGATTCTATCCGTTCCCGCCCGCAGGTGGACCCGGGCAAACCCTTCCGTTTCGCCGTCAAGAACGGCGCGGTCGATTTCGGAGAGCGGGACCGTAAGCGTGACTACCTCGAGCCCCTTTTCCCCGGCATCCCGTTCATACATCCCCACATGGGCGATCTCCGGGTCGGTATAGATACACCATGGGATTGTCAGGGGCGACACTTTCTGCCGTCCCATGAACAGCGCATTGGCGATCAGGATGCGCGCCTGGGCATCGGCGGTATGGGTGAACCGGTAGGGGGAGCAGATGTCGCCGGCGGCGTAAACACGCGGGTTGGAGGTCTGCAGGGTGTCGCTGACCGTAACCCCTGATCGGTCAAAGCTGATGCCCCCTTTTTCCAGTCCGAGCCCTTCGAAGTTGGGAGCCCGGCCGACGCCGACCAGAATTTCGTCCACGGCCACGACCACCACCTGTCCGTCACGTTCCAGCCGCAGAAACTTCTCGCTCCCCTTTTTCTCAACACCCAGAATTCTCACGCCGACCTGCAGATCGACCCCTTCACGTACGAAAGCGGTGTGCAGGATTCCGGCGGCATCACGGTCCTCCCGTCCAAGGATGTGGGAACCTGATTCGATCAGCGTCACCCGGCTGCCGAAGCGGGAGAACGCCTGAGCCAGCTCGCAACCGACCGGGCCGGCCCCGACCACCGCCAATCGTGGCGGCAGCTCTGTCAGGGAAAATACGGTTTCATTGGTAAGAAAACCGGATTCAGCCAGGCCGGGGACAAGCGGCGCTGCGGTACGGGCACCGGTACATACCGCAGCCTTTTTGAAGAACAGCGACCTGCCGTCAACTTCGACACGATCAGGCCCGGCAAAGCGCCCCTCTCCGATAAAAACATCGACCCCCAGTTCGTCACGGAATCGCTGTGCCGAATCGTGCCGGCTCATATCCGCTCGCAGGCGCCGCATTCGCTCCATCGCGGCGCCGAAGTCGAAACCGGTGCCGTCACCATTCAGCACACCGAATTTCCCGCTGTGCCGCGCATCGTACAGCGCCCGGGATGCCCGGAGAACCCCCTTGGACGGCACGCAGCCGGTGTTCAGGCAGTCTCCTCCCATCAGGTGCCGTTCAATCAGTGCCACCTTCGCTCCCAGGCCGGCGGCCCCGGCGGCGGCCACCAGACCGGCCGTACCTGCACCGATCACCACCAGGTTGTAGATGCCGGTCGGTTCCGGGTTGATCCACTCCGGTGGGTGTACATTAGCGGCCAGCCTGCGGTTTTCCGGAGTATCGGGGAGGATCGTTAACGGGTCGATCATGGCTGCCGTCTCCTCGGAATCATGGGTACATATTTCAACTGATGGTCAGGCCGGATAGGGAGCCCTGCCGGCCGGTATCCGCCCTTCGCAGGGAACGTTTGTCTGGCACAGGCCGCATCCGGTCGCGGCTACGCCATACCGTTCAGCTACCGCTTCGGGAATCGTGCCGTAGACATACGAACGGCATCGGTACTTGTCGTGGCCGTCCCGGGAAAGAGCGCCAACGGGACAGCGGCCGATGCAGGCGCCACATGTCCCTTCCCGGTAGTACAGGCAATTGGCGCGGCGCTCCGGATACGGCCGCTCCGACGGCTCAATAATGAGATCGGTGATCACGCTCCCCAGACGGTGGGCAATTCCTTTCGGCGTGATCAGGGCGTCGTTCAGGCTGAAGGTGCCCAGACCTGCGGCATAGGCGGCGTGCCGCTCCGACCAGGCAGAGGCGATGCCGACGGTAGTTTCGCCCATCTCGCGCCAGGCCGGCATCAGCTGTGGAGCGGCGGCACGATATCCCCTCCCGGCCAGCCAGTCGACCGTATGGCGGCGCAGGGCACTGTTGAACTGTTCACCGAAATTCCGCGTTTCCGCCCATTCCCGCGACGGATAGACGGATTCTTTCCGGTTGGAAGCCCTGGTCCGGTCGGTAATCGGCAGCACCCAACTGATCACCGCTGCAGGCGTCCAGGGATCCTCCGGGGTCGAGGCGGCGACGAGCTCGCCCGGAGTGAGGTGGAACCCGCCGATTACGGATTTATACTCCGTGAACAGGGGATCTGTTGCGGCGGCAAAGCCGATCAGCGGGTCATCGAAATAGCGTTCACCGATGCCGGGAAAGCGGTTGGCGCCCTCTTCCCGGACGAAACGGCAAATCTCTTCACTCAGAGCACGTTCCATGGCTGTCTCCTTTGCATTAAACGCAAATATCCCCGGGCAAAGCCAGGGGATATTTGCGGTATCAGTACGGTTTCAGGCGGCACGGCCGGTCACTCTACGGTGACGCTCTTTGCCAGGTTCCGCGGCTGATCGACATCGGTACCCTTCAACACGGCAATATGGTATGCCAGAAGCTGCAGCGGTACCGAAAGCAGCAGCGGATCGAGAGCTTCGTCAAGGCTCGGAATTTCAATGGTCGTTTCCGCCCTGCCGCGCACCTCTTCATCACCGGACGAACAAACGGCAATCACGCGTCCGCTCCGGGTGATGACCTCCTCCATATTGGAGAGCGTCTTTTCGTAGGAGCTTCCCCTGGGCACCAGCACAACTACCGGCACTTCCTCATCGATCAGGGCGATCGGGCCATGTTTCATTTCGCCGGCCGGGTACCCCTCGGCGTGGATATAGGAGATTTCCTTAAGTTTCAGCGCCCCTTCGAGAGCGATCGGGAAGTTTTTTCCCCGGCCGAGATACAGAAAATCACGGGCGTTCATATATTTTTTTGCAACTTTTTCAGTATATTCGTTCAGCTTCAGCGTCTCTTCCAGCAGCCCCGGCACTTTCTTGAGCGCTGCAATCATCCGCTGACCGTGGACAACATCAATCATGCAGGTGGCGCGGCCCAGACGAATCGTAAACAGGTAAAGGGCGGTCAACTGGGTAACAAACGCCTTGGTCGAGGCGACGCCGATCTCCGGGCCGGCATGGGTGTAGATAACACCGGCCGACTCGCGGGCGATGGAAGAGTCAACCACGTTGCAGATCGCCATGTTCATGGCTCCGCGTGATTTTGCCTCACGCAGGGCCGCCAGCGTATCGGCCGTTTCACCGGACTGGGAGATGACGATGGCCAGTGTGCCCTCATCCACAACCGGGTTGCGGTAGCGGAATTCGGAGGCGATATCCACCTCGACCGGAATGCGGCAGAGCCCCTCGATATAGAACTTGCCGACCAGGGCCGCGTGCCAGGAGGTGCCACAGGCGATGATGATGATCCGCTTGACCGCCGCCAGCTGACGGTCGCTGAACTGCAGGTCTTCCAGGTACACATCCCCCTCGTCCTCGAGCAGTCGGCCGGCGATGGTATCGCGCACGGCACGGGGTTGTTCATGAATCTCTTTCAGCATGAAGTGCCGGTACCCCCCCTTTTCCGCCATCATGGGGGACCAGTCGATATGGCGCGGGGTTTTATCCAGGGAAGCGCCTGCAATCGTGGTGAAGCGGGCCGCGCCGTCCCTGAAAACAACCAGCTCGCCATCCTCCATGAAAACCATCTCGCGGGTATTGGCCAAAATTGCCGGAATATCCGAGGCGACGAAGAATTCACCCTCCCCGAGCCCGACTACCATCGGTGAACCGAGCTTGGCGGCGATCAGGCAACCAGGATCCTTTTCGTTGAGAATGCAGACCGCATAGGCGCCGCGCAATTGTTCAAGGGTCTCCCGGACAGCCTTTTCAAAATCAACTTCAGTTTTCAGTTTCTCTTCGATCAGGTGCGCGATGACTTCCGTGTCCGTTTCGCTCTTGAATGTATGGCCGGCCTGTTTCAACTGTTCTTTGAGCTGCAGGTAATTTTCTATGATGCCGTTGTGGACGAGAATAACCTGGCCGGCCTTGTGTGGATGGGCGTTAATTTCGGAAGGACGGCCATGCGTGGCCCAGCGGGTGTGGCCGATACCGACCGTGCCGGACAGAGGCTGTTCCCGCAGCATATTTTCAAGATTGACCAGCTTCCCCTGGCTTCTCCGGATGGCGGAGACGCCGTCCGCCAGTGTGGCTATACCGGCCGAGTCATAGCCGCGATATTCAAGCTTTTTAAGCCCTTCCAGAATGATCGGGGTCGCCTGCTGCCCGCCGATGTATCCAACAATGCCGCACATAAATACTCTCCTCAGCACCTTTTAATGGCACGTGTTAAATTCTGAACATGTTACCACAAACATGCTCTGCGTGACACGATTTTTTTGCCCGCCGAACCGCTGCCGTCATGCTTCGTCAACGGCTTCACGATCTGAATATGTTTGAATTCCTGAAATGATATGCTATTTTGCAGCGATCATACAGCAGTGTCGGTCGCAGATATTTCGAGTTTTACAGGAAGGTTTGTTCAATGGATAGAAAGATGCATTCCCCGGCTTCAAAAAACAGTTTTCTGCCGACGCTGCTGCTGCTTGCCGTGACGCTGGCCGTAGTTGCACTCCTCGGTGTATCCGGCTACGTGTTTTATCTGATGGCAAAGCTTCCCCGTGTCGACCGGCTGGCTGACTACAAACCCCCCATCGTCTCGCAGGTGTTTGGCGATGACGGCACCCTGGTCGGCGAGTTTTATCTGGAACGCCGCATCGTCGTGCCGGTCAACAAGATGCCGCGCAAACTGATTCAGGCCTTTGTCTCGGCAGAAGATTCCAACTTCTATTCCCACAAGGGGATCGACTATCTGGGAATTTTGCGAGCGGCCTTTAAAAACGTGATTTCCATGAGCAAAAAAGAGGGCGCCTCCACCATCACCCAGCAGGTGACAAAATCCATGCTGCTGTCGCCGGAGAAAAAGTTTTCCCGCAAGATCAAGGAGGCCATCCTCGCCAAACGGATGGAGGAGCGGCTCTCCAAGGACGAAATTCTCTACCTGTACCTGAACCAGATATACCTCGGGAGCGGCGCATATGGTGTCCAGGCGGCGGCCGAGACCTATTTCGGTAAGAATGTCGAGCAGCTCAACCTGGCCGAAATGTCCATGCTTGCCGGCCTGCCGAAGGCACCCAACGCCTATTCACCCATCAAGCATCTTGAAAAAGCCCGTGAACGCCAGAGGTATGTGCTCGATCGCATGACCGCGGAGGGGTACATCACGCCGGTCGAGGCCGACCACGCCAGAAAGACACCCATCGTCCTGACACCGATGAAGAAGGTCAACAACGAGCAGTCCGCCTATTATCTCGAACACCTGCGGATCCAGCTGGAACAGAAAT
Organism: uncultured Geobacter sp.; assembly: GCA_964524835.1. GTDB lineage: Bacteria > Desulfobacterota > Desulfuromonadia > Geobacterales > Pseudopelobacteraceae > JACRCG01. The sequence goes on along the minus strand of CAZGEG010000029.1, from coordinate 36,379 downwards.
ACGGCGAGGACCAGCTCTACAAGGGTGGCCTGAAGATCTACACCACCATGAATGCCGGCATGCAGCGGGCGGCCTACGACAGCCTCCGCAAAGGGCTCAAGGAGGTGGACAAACGCCAGGGTTTCCGTGGTCCGGCCAAATATCTGAGCGAAACGGAAGTCGACGCTTTTTGCAGCAAAATCGAGGAGGGGATCGATTCCGTCACCCTGAAAAGCGGCGAAACCTACCAGGGTGTTGTGGTCGGGTTCAACCCCGAAAAGGGGGAGGCTCTGGTCAGGGTCGGAGAACGCAAGGGCGTTCTATCCCGGAAAAACATGTCATGGGCAGGCAGGGTCGGCATGACCAGCCGTTACGGCAAACCTGAAAAAGGGGGCAAGGGCTTGACGCTCGGTTCCGTCATCGAGGTATCGGTTGTCACTCCCGAACTAAACAAGGAAGGAGCCCAGTTTGCGCTCGACCAGACACCCGAGGTGCAGGCGGCCCTGGTGTCCATTGACCCACGTACCGGAGGGGTCAAGGCGATGGTCGGCGGCTACGACTTCAGGAAAAGCCAGTTCAACCGTGCGATGCAGGCCAAACGCAATGCCGGCTCGGCATTCAAGCCGATTATTTATGCAGCGGCTCTGGACAAGGGGCTGACACCGGCCACGGTCATCGAAGATGCGCCGGTAGAGTACCCGGACGGTGCCGGCGGCGTCTGGAAACCGCAGAACTACGACCATGAGTTCCGTGGTCCCGTGACGATGCGTGAAGCGCTGACCTTTTCCATTAACATCGTCAGCGTCAAGATCATGGAACAGATCGGGGCACAGTACGCTGCTGAATACGCGCGAAAGCTGGGGTTCACCTCGCAGATTCCGGCCAACCTGGCACTGGCGCTGGGAGCAGCCTCGATCTCCCCCTTTGAATTGACCTCGGCGTATGCGGTCTTTGCGAACGGCGGCGTGATGACCCCGCAATACTTCATCACCAGGGTCACCGACACAGACGGCACGGTGCTGCAGGAGACGCCTCCCCCCGTACCGGTCCCGGTAATTTCACCCGAAACCGCCTACGTCGTAACCAATCTGATGCAGAGTGTCGTTGCCAGCGGCACCGGCCATCGTGCCTCCGTCATCGGCCGGCCGGTCGCAGGAAAGACCGGCACGACCAACGGCGCCAAGGATGCCTGGTTTGTCGGCTATATTCCGCAACTGGTGACCGGCGTCTGGGTAGGCTACGATCAGGAGCGCTCGTTGGGAAGCGGGGGAACGGGCGGACAGGCAGCCGCTCCGATTTGGGGTGACTTCATGCAGCGGGCAATCATGAACCTGCCGTCGGAGGATTTTGCGGCACCGGAAAACGTTTCATTTGTCCTGATAAACCCGCGCACCGGCAAGCTTGCCAAGGAAGGCACTGCGGGGGCGGTCATGGAATGCTTCATCAAGGGGACGGAGCCGTCTTCGTACGATTAACTCGAGGAAAGCAAATTCAAGGCAAAATCGTCCTCACGCGAAGACGCGGAGGCCGCGGAACAAACCTGGTCTAAAAGCTCAAGGTCTTTTTGGTTAATCCAAAAGTATTTTGTTTTTGACTTCCTCCGCGACTCCGCGTCTCCGCGTGAAAGCTTTTGGCTAGCGGTTTGTCCGGTCAGGTTAACACCTCGGTTTACAACGAAATATCCTCGGCAACCCCGCTTTTACGCTTCACAACCGCTTTGAACTTTTCCCAGTCGACCAGCTCCGAAAGCTTCTGTTTCTCCACCATCTGCCGTGCTTCGGCGACGAGGCTGGTGCTCTTGTTATAGACATCATGGTGCACCTCCAAATATACCCGCCCTTTTTCGGTCACCGCCAGCTTCACCGGTTTGTAGATTATTTCACCCTTCGTATTCACCTTTATCTGCGGGAATAACTCTTCCATCTGGTTAGGAGAGAGCCTGATGCAGCCATGGCTGGAGAAGCTGTAAATCGACGACGGCCTGGTGGTGCTGTGGATCAGAATACCGGGGATCGAGGTCCTGATCGCATATTTGCCGAGCGGATTTTCAGGCCCTGGGGGGAGTTTGGTAATAACTTCCTTCCCCTGTTCCACCATCTCGGTTTGGATCGATGGCGGCACCGTCCAGATCGGATCTTTCATCTTTGCCGTGATTTTGAATTTTCCGACCGGGGTCTGCCAGACGTACTTTTCATTTTTTACCACCGAGCCGAGCGCTACGGGAAGCGACGTGACGAGGGCCCCCTGCTTGAAGTAGTACAACGTCCGGTCGGGAATATTGATGATAATGCCGTCCTTCATCTGCCGGGGTATGATCTTGAGATTGTTATAGGCAAGTTTCTGGCCGATCGTAAGATATGCCCTGGCATCCAGGGCGTTCATGCTGCGGAGGTGCTGCTGGCTTACCCCCAGTTTTGCAGCGACGAGGCGGACCGTATCCGCCTTGACGACCGTGTAGACGCCTTTTGCCCCGACAAGCCGATCGGAAGCGGTCTCAGCAGGTATTTCAGCAACAGCCGGCTCAACCGGCGTCTCCGGTTCAGGGAGTGGTGACGCATCCGCTACTTCGGACATTTTGAGCATCGACTCAATAATCCGGGATTTCTGAAGTGCCAGCAGGTAAAACCTGTCGGCGGTTTCCGGCTGGTTATTCGAAGAATAGCGCTGGGCAACCTCAAAGACGAGCTCGAGGCTTTTCATGTCGTCCGGAAACTTCCGGGCGTCAACATTCTGCTGCAGGCTTGACAGCGCCGACTCGGCTTCCTGCCTGACATCGGCAGACGCCGTGGCGGCGCATAAAAGGAGAGCGATGCACAAGGTCAGTGCCGCACGGACATATGATGGCTGCTGGTTGGTGGAAGATTTCATAGAGGCGTTTTGTACAGTATCACCGGCAGGTAATGCAAACAATTTCTAATCCCGCGGGAGCAGTGCGGGAAAGAAGAAAAACAAGCGCCCCCGCCGGAATCTCAGACGGGGGCGCTTGCGGCAAACGTACTACATTCGAAAACTAGCCGAGAATAGCCTTGATATCTGCCTCAGCTGTGGTAATCGGTGCAATATTGAAGTTCTCGACCAGGAAGTTAAGTACATTCGGTGTTATGAATGCCGGCAGGGTCGGTCCGAGCTTGATGTTCTTGATGCCCAGATGGAACAGGGTCAGGAGGATGACCACCGCCTTCTGCTCGTACCAGGACAGGATCATCGACAGCGGCAGGTCGTTGACGCCGCATTCAAAGGCGCCCGCCAGGGCGACGGCGATCTGGATCGCCGAATAGGCATCGTTGCACTGACCGACGTCGAGGAGGCGCGGGATGCCGCCGATGTCGCCGAATTCGAGCTTGTTGAAGCGGTACTTGCCGCAGGCCAGGGTCAGGATGACCGTATCCTGGGGGAGCTTTTCGGCAAACTCGGTGTAGTAGTTGCGCCCCGATTTGGCGCCGTCGCAGCCGCCGATCAGGAAGAAGTGCTTGATGGCGCCGGATTTGACGGCGGCAATGACCTTGTCGGCCACGCCCAGTACGGCGTTGTGCCCGAAGCCGGTCAGGATCTCCTGGCCCGGGTTGTCCGGGAAGCCGGGGAGTTCAAGGGCCTTGTTGATGACCGCCGAGAAGTCCCAGCCGTCAACATGCTTCACGTCAGGCCAGGCGACCAGACCCCAGGTGTAGAGACGATCTTTGTAGCTATCGGACGGCTTCTGGATGCAGTTGGTGTTGAAGATGATCGAGCCGGGGAAGTTGACGAATTCCTTCGCCTGGTCCTGCCATGCGCCGCCGAAATTGCCGACCAGATGGGTGTATTTCTTCAGGCCGGGATAGCCGTGGGCCGGAAGCATCTCGCCGTGGGTGTAGATGTTGATCCCCTTCCCTTCGGTCTGCTTGAGCAGTTCTTCCAGCATCTTCAGGTCGTGGCCGGTTACGAGGATGGCCTTGCCGGCCTTGGTGCCGAGCTGAACCGCGGTCGGGACCGGGTGGCCGTAGGCATCGGTATGGGCGGTGTTCAGGAGGCCCATGACCGTCAGGTTCTGCTTGCCGCATTCCATGGCGAGGCCGACAAAGTCCATCAGACCCAGGTTGGCGTCGGTAGTAGATGCAAGCGCCTTCTGGAAAAAGGCCATGACTTCATCATCGGTTTTGCCGAGGATCATGGCGTGGTCCATATAGGCGGCCATACCCTTCAGGCCGTACATCAGGATCTCGATCACGGAACGGATGTCTTCGTTGACGTGCTGGGTGTTGATGCCGTGGGCCTCGCCCTGCGTCGTCATGCCGGCCAGATCGTCAGCAGGCTTCCAGTCGGCAACCGGACCGGAAAGGGTCACGCCGGCGGCAGCCTTGGCTTTCACTTTCAGCTCGTAGCAGCGCTTGATCATGCCGCCGATGCGGGCCGGCTCGAAGTCCACGTTGGTGACGGTGGTGAAGAGCCCTTCAATGGTAAAGCGGTCGATCTCGGCGTTGCGCCCCAGCTTGTCGGCATACAGCGCCAGACTCTTCAGGCCGTACAGCAGGTGGTCCTGCAGTGCCGCTACATCGGGTTTCTTGCCGCATACGCCGGAAATGTTACACCCGACTCCGTTTGCTGCCTGCTCACATTGATTACAAAACATGCTCATTTCTGTTTCCTCCCTTTCGTTGGTTGATGCTAAACTCGTTTGGTGAGTTTTTTTTGTTAATATGGTAGGAACAGTATACCGACTTTCCGGGCAAATACTTGACGGTTGTCAAAAAATTTACATTTAAAGGAGAAATCCGATGTCCAAGGTCTACTTTAGCGATATGCGCGCAGGACACAAGGAAAATCTGTTCGACAAGATTGCAAAACTGCTGACTCTGGCGGGGCTACCGCAGATCATCGCCGAGGGTGACCTGACGGCGGTCAAGATCCATTTCGGCGAAAAGGGGAACCACACCTATCTGCGCCCGGTCTTTGCCCGGCGGGTCGTGGAGGAGATCAAGAAGCTGGGGGCGCTGCCCTTCCTGACCGATTCTTCGACGCTCTATCCCGGCCAGCGCAAGGAGGCGGTCTCCGCCCTGACCTGCGCGATCGAGAACGGCTTCGGCTATGCCTGCGTCGGCGCGCCGCTGGTCATCAGCGACGGCCTGCGGGGCGTGACGGAAACGGAGGTCGCCATCGACGGCGAACTGCTGAAGAAGACCTACATCGGCACCGAGATCGTCGAGGCCGACTCGATCGTCGCCATGACCCACTTCAAGTGCCACGAGCTGACCGGTTTCGGCGGCGCGATCAAGAACCTGGGGATGGGCTGCGCCAGCCGCAAGGGAAAGCTGGTGCAGCACTCCACCGTGGCCCCGAAGGTAGCGGCCAAGGTCTGCATCGGCTGCGGCATCTGCCCCCGCTCCTGCGCCCATGATGCGATAGTCATCACCGGCGGCAAGGCGATCATCGATCCGCAGAAATGCGTCGGCTGCTCCCGCTGCATCACGGTCTGCCCGGTCACGGCGATCAACATCCAGTGGAACGAGGCTTCCGAGCTGGTCATGCGCAAGATGGCCGAATATACCAAGGGGGCGCTGACCGGCAAGACGGACAAGGCGATCTACATCAACTTCATCACCCAGGTTTCACCCGCCTGCGACTGCTACGGGCACTCCGACGCCCCGATCGTCAACGACATCGGCATCTGCGCCTCCACCGATCCGGTGGCGATCGACCAGGCGTGCGCCGACCTGGTCAACGGCGCGCGCGGCAACGAGGGGTCGGCGCTGCAGAGCGGACACGAACCGGGGGGTGACAAATTCCGCGGCGTCTGGCCGGAGATCCCGTGGGAGGTGCAGCTGGAGCATGGGGAGAAGATCGGGCTGGGGAGCAGGAAGTATGAATTGGTGAAGGTGTAGCGTTCGTGTGGATGAGCGTTTTCTGCTCAATTACAGGTTATTTGCCTAGAGGGAACTTGGATGAAAAAACTCAACACGGCAATCCTCATATTTGATGACGTAGAGGTTCTTGATTTTTGTGGACCGTTTGAGGTTTTTTCCGTCACAAACGAACTGAACGATTATTCCCTCTTGAACGTTTACACAGTTGCCGGAGAAAAAGCTCCGGTAACAGCCAGGAACGGCCTTTCGGTCAATCCCGATTATTCAATTATTGACGCTCCGCAACCGGACATCCTGATTATCCCGGGAGGTAGCGGCACCCGGCCTCTCCTGCTGCAGCAGGATATGCTCGCCTGGATAACATGTTCCGCACATAACGCGGAGAAAGTCCTTTCGGTATGCACCGGCGCCCTTCTCCTTGCAAAAGTCGGGCTGCTTGACGGAATAAAATCAACGACACATCACAGCGCCTTTGAAACACTCGCCGAAATTGCTCCGAAAACTGAAATTGTCCGGGATGCCCGTTTCGTGGACAGCGGCAGCGTCATTACCTCCGCCGGCATCAGCGCCGGCATCGATATGAGTCTGTACGTCATAGAACTGCTGTACGGCAAAGAAACTGCCCGACAGACAGCGGAGTATATGGAATACAGACGCATCTGACAATGGCGGGATTCGGATGTCGCAAACAGCGCGGCTTCGCTTGCCCTGGAAACATTGCAAAACACACTGAAAAGGATACCAAATGAGCAACCTGCCGAAATGTCCGTCATGCAGTTCCGAATACACCTATGAAGACGGAGACAAGTTCGTCTGTCCGGAATGCGCCCACGAATGGACAAAGAGTGCTGCGGAGAGCGCGGATACCTTTACAGTCGTGCGTGACGCCTTCGGGAATGAACTGAAGGCAGGTGATTCGATAACCGTCATCAAGGATTTGAAGATCAAGGGTTCGTCGGCGGTTGTCAAGGTCGGCTCCAAGATCAAGATCATCCGTCTCGTCTCAGGCGATCACGATATCGACTGCAGGATCGACGGCGTCGGCGCAATGCAGCTGAAATCGGAATTCGTCAAGAAGGCGTGAAAGGAATGAACAGGTGAAAGCGGTTATTCAGCGCGTTACTTCGGCTTCGGTGACTGTCGAAGGCTCAATCGTCGGCCGGATCGGCAGCGGCATCATGATCCTCCTGGGGGTGGAGAAGGGGGATAATGAAGCGAAGGCCGACTGGCTGGCGGAAAAGATCACCGCCTTGCGGATGTTCAGCGACTGTGACGGCAAGATGAACCTCTCCGTAAAGGATATCGGTGGCAGCCTGCTGGTGGTTTCCCAGTTCACCCTGGCCGGCAACTGCGCCAGGGGAAAGCGCCCCTCGTTCGATACGGCGGCGCCTGCGGACGAAGGGAAGCGGCTGTACAACTACTTTGTCGCCGCTGCCATGCGGAGCGGCGTGCCGGTCGAAACCGGGATCTTTCAGGCCGATATGCAGGTTTCGCTCGTCAATGACGGGCCGGTAACATTTATCCTGGAAAGGTAGCAGCCGGCTATGAACTGGACTCCCCGTCTTCTGAAATTTCTGCTGCGGTTTTATCCCCCCTATTTCGGTGCAGGGATCAGGATAACCCGCATCAGCCACGACTGGAGCCAGCTCCGGGTCGAGATGAAGCTGCGCTGGTACAACCGGAACATCATGGGCACCCAGTTCGGAGGCAGCCTTTATTCCATGATCGACCCGCACCTGATGCTGCTGCTGATGCAGCGCCTGGGCCCGGACTATACGGTCTGGGACAAGGGTGCGGAGATCGAGTTCGTCCGCCCCGGCAGGGGAACCGTGACATCTACGATCACGGTCTCCGATGCCGAACTGGAAGATATCAGGAAAAACACCGCCGCTGGCCGGAAATACCTGCCGGAATTTGACCTGAAAATAGTTGATGAAAGTGGCGGGATTGTGGCAAAAGTGAGAAAAATTCTGTATGTCCGCCGGAAAGAAGCATAAATTACGCCTGACGTGCTAAAGGACTCCGACATGAGCCAAACTCTCTCCCTCGGCTTCTCCCCCTGCCCCAACGACACCTTCATGTTCTACCCGCTCGTGCATGGCCTGGTCGACACGGGGGGGCTTTCCTACCGGGAGCGGCTGGAGGATGTGGAGACGCTCAACCGTCTGGCGCTTGCGGGGGAGCTGGATGTCAGCAAGGTGTCCTACCATGCCCTCGGGCATATCCGCGACAACTACGCCCTGCTCCGCGCCGGCAGCGCCCTGGGGCGCGGCTGCGGGCCGCTTTTGGTGGCGACGGACAGGATCGACCCGGCCGACCTGCGCGGCAGGACGATTGCCGTGCCGGGGCGCTATACCACGGCCAAGCTGCTGCTGCGGCTGTTTGACCCCGGCCTGGACAAGTTCATCGTCATGCCCTTCAACGAGATCATGGATGCGGTGCTGAGCGGCAACGTCGATGCCGGGCTGATCATCCACGAATCGCGCTTCACCTACCAGGGGTTCGGCCTGCACAAGCTGCTTGATCTGGGGGAATGGTGGGAAGGGGAAACCGGTCTGCCGATCCCGCTGGGAGGGATCGTGGCGCGACGTTCACTGGGAGCGGAGACGATTGCCGCCGTCGAACGGGCACTGAAGGCGGGGGTCGGCTATGCCCGGAGCCACCCGGACGAAGCGGCCCGCTATATCGGCGAACACGCCCAGGAGATGAGTCCTGAGGTCTGCGCCGCCCACATCGGGCTGTACGTCAACGATTTTTCGGCCGACCTGGGGGAAGAAGGGATCCGCGCGATCACCTGCCTGCTGCAGCGGGCCGAAGAGGCCGGTCTAATTCCGGCAACCGCTACGCCGCTCTTTGCCTGACGGAGAGGCCGGTCAACAACCGGCCTTGACTCCGGCGCCGGCCGGAAATTTCCTCCCGTACCGCAGCACGACAGTTCACCCCGCATCATGTTTTACCCCACCCTGAGACGACCGGCAGAACGTGCAGACCGGTTCGTCCCACTTGAACAGCTCCCCGCAATTCGAACATTTCCTGAACTGTCCCTCGACCTCGCATAACGGCCTGGCAAAATAGATGTACAGCAGCAGCGGCGGAAACAGGGCACACAGAAGGCACCAGCCGACAACCTTCCTCCCTCTGTTGGCGGCCATAATGCCGCCGACCACTCCCGGGATAATCACTATCAGAAACACAAAAAAGGCCGGTTTCACGTACTCGAGCATTGCATTCACCCCCTTTTCCTGCGGCACGGATCTGCGCCACCCCAAGCATACCAGAGAGCGGGTTCGGCGCAAGCGCTCGGCGCATTTCGACGCCGCGGGCGCACGGCGTCCGGATTTGACCGTTACCTTTCGACTGGTATACTCAATATACCATGTTTTCGAGGAGGAAATCATGACTCTGGGTAAGCGGTTTGGCGTGACGTCCGGCGGCCTGCTGCCGTCCGGGCCGTGTCCGGTGCAGACGAAATGAAGCTGCCATTTGTCGGGACTTTGGATCACAAACGCGACGTCATGATCAGGGAACATCTGCGCGGTCGCGGCATCAGGGATCAGGCGGTGATCGGGGCGATGCGGGAGGTGCCACGCGAGGCATTTATCGACGGGCATCTGGTGGAGCAGGCCTACGATGATCATCCGCTTGCGATCGGCGGCGGGCAGACCATTTCACAGCCCTACATCGTGGCCTACATGACCGAAGCGCTGGAGCTGTCCCGGTCAGACAGGGTTCTGGAGATCGGCACCGGGTCCGGGTATGCGGCGGCTATCCTGAGCAAGATCGTGACGACAGTGTACAGCGTCGAGCGACTGGGCGGATTGGCGCAGAGCGCCCGGGAGCGTCTAGGGCGGCTCGGCTACTCCAATATCATCATCCATGAGGGTGACGGCACCCTCGGCTGGCCGGACCATGCGCCCTACGATGCCATCGTCGTCACCGCCGCCGCACCACGCGTGCCGCAGCCCCTTCTCGAACAGCTTACCCCGGGTGGACGACTGGTCGCACCGGTCGGGAAATCCTCGGATGTGCAGATGCTTGTCCGGGTGCGCCGGATCGGCGACCGAGATTTCCGCACCGAAGAACTCTGTGCCGTCCGTTTTGTCCCGCTGATCGGCGCGGCGGGATGGTGACGGGGCGGGTCCATTTGGACGCCCCATGGCTCTTCCCGAATTGCACGACATCTTCTTCGCGGTAACCGGCCGGGAGTTCCCAATTATCGACCTCACCCCCCTGGCGAAGGCCACCCACGCAGAGGTCATCGTGGAGGGGATGCCGGGTTAGCGGCATTCACGCAAGCAGGTAGATGAAAGCGCGGAGCAGAGAATGACGATCAGAATCCACATACTGACTCTGATGGCCTGCCTTCTTTTTGCCGGAATGGCCGCTCTCGCATCTGATCCTGCAACGTCTGAGATGGCATGCGCGCCGGGGGGCGGACAACCGCAGGATTCAGGCGGAATCTGTGCGGATCCGGAAATAGCCGTCACCCCTGCCGTGCCGGAGGGATCGCTTCCGCTGCTGCTTCAGCTGCAGCACAGCCGGTTGGGATGGGATGAAGCCCAACGGACCTCCGGAGCCAGCCCAGGGCAGCCAAAGGATTCAAAAAACAGGACCATCGTCTATTTCTTCTGGGGGAAGGGATGCCCCCACTGTGAAGAGGAAAAAAAATTTCTCGATGGTCTGAAACGGTCCCAACCTTTGCTGGAGTTCAGGGAGTACGAGGTCTGGTACCACAGGGAGAATGCCGGACTGATGGCAGCCATGCTCCGGGCGTATGGTGTGCAATCCTCCGGAGTACCTGTCACGATTGTACATGATCGGCTGTTTTCGGGTTTTACGGCACAGACCAGGACCTCGATAGAAAAGGCCGTCGAAGAGTGCAAAATAGCCACATGCGGCGATCCGGCTGAGAGGCTGACTGACCTCGGCAGTTCCGGACAGGTCACACAGAACTTGCCATCTGTTCCAGTGGCATCAAAAACGGAAACCGATACATCCGTCAATATTCCGCTGATGGGAGCCTTCGATACCCGCAACTCCCCCCTGCCGGTGCTTACACTGGTTATTGCCGGGATGGACAGTTTCAATCCCTGTGCATTTTTTGTCCTGCTTTCCCTGCTCGGCCTGCTGGTGCATGCCCGATCACGCAACAAAATGCTGCTGATCGGCGGGGTCTTTGTGTTCTTTTCCGGCTTCATCTACTTTTTGTTCATGGCTGCCTGGTTGAACCTGTTTCTCATCATGGGCCATATTGCGTTCATTACCACCATCGCGGGCAGTGTCTCGCTTCTCATTGCGGGGATCAATATCAAGGACTTTTTCCTGTTCAAACAGGGTGTTTCCCTGACTATTCCCGACAGCGCCAAACCGAAGCTGTTTGACCGGATGCGGAAACTGCTCCGCTCCAGCTCACTTGTCACACTCCTTTTAGGCACTACAGTTCTTGCGGTCGTCGCCAATTCCTATGAACTGCTCTGTACGGCCGGATTTCCGATGGTCTTCACCCGGATTCTCACCCTGAACACCCTTTCCACATCGACCTATTACCTGTATCTCGCCTTGTACAATATCGTGTATGTCATCCCGATGTTCATCATCGTTCTCGGTTTCACTCTCACGCTCGGCAAACGCCAACTGTCCGAATGGCAGGGAAGGGTTCTGAAGCTCGTTTCAGGCACCATGATGTTCGGACTCGGAGTTGTCCTGCTCGTCAATCCGGCACTCCTGAACAGCGTGATGGTTTCGTTTATCATCCTCGTATCGGCGCTGGGAATCTCGCTGCTGGTGGCCGCGGTGGCGAAAAGATTGGGAGGGTGACTGCAATGGCTGACGGGGCGGGCGAAGCGCTCTTCCATGTCCGAGAAAAACCGGAAAGTTGTGCTATCATTTTATGCACAGAAACAAGGGGGCATTCCATGCGCTACCCGCCGCTACTGACGGACCTGTACGAACTGACCATGCTGGCCGGGGTAGAACTCATGCCAGGAGCCTCGGCCGGGGCCATCGAGGAAATGGCAACTGCTGGGGCACGGCTGGCCACGGTGAAGGGATTGGAGGGGCTGCTGCAACCGGAAGTGCCCGGCAGATAGGATGCGCTACCTGGTATCTGCCGACATGGTGCTGCTCCTCCATTTATCCTTCGTGCTCTTCGTGATCTTCGGCGGGCTAGCGGTGTCACGTTGGCTGCGCCTTGCATGGTTCCATCTTCCTGCCGTGCTCTGGGGAGCCATCGTAGAATTGGGCGGGTGGACATGCCCCCTTACCTTCCTGGAAAATTATCTCCGCCGGATGGGGGGAGGAGACGCCTACAGCGCAACCTTTCTTGAACGGTACCTGAACCCGCTCCTCTACCCTCTCGGCCTGACGCGGCACACACAGCTGGTATTCGGCATTTCTGCGCTGTTGATCAATCTGGCGATCTATACTCGTCTCTGGAGTCAACGTCGTAAACAATCTGACCGGACACACTAAAATCAGCCCGGAGGAACACGCCATGCCACTCCCTCCCCAACTCCGCAAAACATCCGACACCATCTGGGAACTCCCCGTCACCTTCAAGGAGGGTATGCGTGTCCCGGCACGGATTGTCGCCCCGGAATCGCTTCTGAATGGAATGGAGGCCGGTGTCTTTGACCAGGCCGCCAACGTGGCCTGCCTCCCCGGCATCCTCAAATACTCCTGGTGCATGCCGGACGGCCACTGGGGGTACGGTTTCCCCATTGGCGGCGTGGCGGCATTTGACCCGGACACCGGGGTGATCTCGCCCGGCGGGATCGGCTTCGACATCAACTGCGGCATGCGCCTCTGCCTGACGACCCTGACTGAAGAGGAGGTGCGACCCCGCATCCGCGAACTGGTGGACCAGCTGTTCAACGCAATACCGACCGGAGTCGGCTGCACCGGTTTCGTCCGCTGTTCGCGCAGCAAGTTCCGCCGAGTGATCGAGAGCGGCTCCCGCTGGTGCCTGGAGAACGGCTACGCGCTTCCGGATGATCTAGCGATGACCGAGGAGGGCGGCTGCTTCGAGGGGGCCGATGCCGACGCCTGCAGCGACAAGGCAATAGAGCGGGGGTACGACCAGATCGGCACCCTCGGCTCCGGCAACCACTACTGCGAGATCCAGGTGGCCCGGCCGGAGAACATCTTTGACGAAGCGACCGCCCGGACCTTCGGCATTGCGGTTCCCAACCAGATCGTGATCATGTTTCACTGCGGCAGCCGCGGCTTCGGCCACCAGGTGGCCAGCGACTACCTCAACTCGTTCCTGAAGGTCATGACGGCCAAATACGGGATCAAGCTGTATGACCGGGAGCTGGCCTGCGCCCCTTTCCGCTCCCCCGAGGGACAGGCCTACTTTGCGGCGATGAAATGTGCGGCAAACATGGGTTTCGCCAACCGCCAGGTCATCCTCCACCGCATCCGGGAAGTATTCTCCCAGGTGTTTCATCGCTCACCGGCGGATCTGGGAATGAGCATGGTCTACGATGTGGCCCACAACACCGCCAAGCTTGAAAAACACCTGATCGACGGCAGCGAACGCGAACTGCTGGTGCACCGCAAGGGGGCGACCCGCTCCCTGGGTCCCGGTATGCCCGACCTCCCCGACCGCTACCGTGAAACCGGTCAGCCGGTCATCATCGGCGGCAGCATGGAGACCGGCTCCTACCTGCTGGCCGGACTGGCGAGCGCCGCCCCGACCTTCTACACCACAGCCCACGGCAGCGGCCGGACCATGAGTCGTAACCAGGCCAAGAAGATGGTCCAGGGGCGCAAGCTGCTGGGGGAGATGGAGCAGCGCGGGATTCATGTCCGCACCGCCTCGTACGGCGGCCTGGCTGAGGAGGCCGCCCTGGCCTACAAGGACATCGACGTCGTGGCACGGGCAGCGGAAGAGGCGGGACTGAGCAGAAGGGTCGTGAAGCTGGTGCCGATCGGGAACATCAAGGGATAGACATGCCATTCCGCTTTAATAATGAAATCTCCACCGCCGATGTCGCCTTCGAGGCCTGGGGCGAAACTCTGGAGGAACTGTTCATCTCCAGTGCCGCCGCCCTGCTGAGCACGATGGCCGATGCTCCGGAGCGGGTGGCGCGGCGGGAGGCACTCAGCATCCGGCTTGAGCATGAAGAGCTGGATCTGCTGCTGCTTTCCTACCTGCAGGAGCTGATCTTCTATAAAGATGCCCGCCGGCTGCTGCATGCCGACAGCGTGATGATAGAGAAGCGGCAAGAGCTCTTCCGCCTGGAGGCGGCCCTCAGCGGAGAAGAGATCGATTCAGACCGGCACCGCCTGCTGGTTGATGTCAAGGCGGCAACGCTGCACCGGTTGCAGGTCGTGTTCAGGGACAGTCTCTGGAAGGCGGTCGTGGTGCTGGATGTGTAGCTGTTTCCGGCCGCTGCGAAGCATTGTGGAACGACATTGTTTCCCGGCCATTGTTCCGGAGCATCCGATGATGAAGCTGGAAGCGAGAGTTCCATTGCTGATATTTCTCACCTCAATGGCGAGTCTCGCTTTCCAGGTTCTATTGACACGCATTTTTTCCATCACCCTCTGGTACCACTTTGCTTTCATGGTCATCAGCATCGCCATGCTTGGCTTCGCGTCCAGCGGGACACTTCTGGCCCTTTACCCGGGCCTAAAAAGGCTTGACCGCATCGGCTGGTATATCCTCTGCCTGGGAATTGCCATGCCGGCGGGCTTCCTGCTTGCCAATCTTGTTGCCTTCGATCCGGTCCGGCTGGCCTGGGAAAAACTGGAACTCCTCAATATCCTGCTGACCTATCTCTGTCTGGCACTGCCGTTCTTCTTCTCCGGTCTCGTTATTGCCACCGCTTTCAGCGTGGAGAGCCGGCGGGCCGAATTGCTCTACTGTGCCGATCTGACAGGCGCCGGAACCGGGTCGCTCGGCATCCTGCTGCTGATGGGATTCGTACCGCCCGAGCAGGGAGTCTTGTTGATCTCCCTGCTGGTAATCGGAGCTTCATGTCTGACGGGGGAGCGGCGAGTCAGGATTGCGGCGCTTCCGACCGGCTCTATCATTGTTGGTCTCCTGATTCTCCACCCGCACTTTATCCGTCCTGTCATATCTCCCTATAAAGGTCTGGAATCGGCCATGCGCTATCCCGGCGCAGAGCATCTCCGCACCTGGAATACCGCTTTTGCCAGGATCGATGCATTCAGGAGTCCCGCGGTTCGTTATGCTCCAGGTCTCAGCCTGCGCTATCAGGAACCGCTTCCGGAGCAGATCGGGATCAGTATTGACGGCGGCGAGGTTAATGCCGTTACGGCAGTTGCAAATCCGGAGAAACTGGCTTTTCTGGAGCATCTTCCCGCCGCCGTTCCCTATGCGCTCGGTCTGCGCCGTGAGGTATTGATACTCGATCCGAGGGGCGGATTGCCGGTGCTGATGGCACGCCGATTCGGGGCGCAGCATGTTGCGACGGTGGAGAGCGTGCACTCGCTGGGAGAAATAATTCGAGACGATTTACGGGAGACAAGCGGAGGGTTCCATGGCCTGGAGAGCCGGAGCGGTCTGGGGAGATCGTGGCTGGCGGGCCGTCCACGGCATTTCGACCTGATTGACATCACCCTCCAGGGAGCGGAACCGTCGGCGTCCTTCGGCATTGCCGAGGATTACCGCTTTACCGTGGAAGCATTCAAGGAGTATCTGAAACACCTGACCGGCAATGGAGTGCTGACCTTCAACCTCTTCATCATACCGCCGCCAAGGACCGAACTGCGGATTCTGGCCACTCTGGCAACGGCCCTGGAAGAGCTGGGGGCGCCGGAACCGGCCGTCCATCTGGCGGCGATCAGGAGTTGGGGCTCTATTACCATACTGGCCAAAAGATCCCCGCTCACGCCGGATGAAACGGCGGCCGTCAGGAGCTTTGCCCGTGAAAAGCGCTTCGATCTTGCCTGGCTTGCCGGCATGGAAGCAGAGGAGAGCAATGTTCACATCAGAACGCGGGACGCAGACTATTTCGGCTCCTTTCGGGCCATCCTCTCCCCTTTGGAGAGAGAGACCTATCTTGCCGGCTATCTCTTCGATGTCAGGCCGGTGCGGGACCGTGCGCCTTTCTTTTCACTTTATCTGAAGCCGGACAGGATTCCTGAAACCTACCGAAACATGGGGGGCAAGTGGCAGTTCTTTCTTGAAGAGGGTTTTATCCTTCCGATTGTGTTTCTGCAGGTTCTTGTGATCACCATCCTGCTGGTAACACTGCCGGCGCTGGCATGGATCAGGGGCAAGCAGGGGGTCAGCAAGAACCGGACACTCTACTTGTCCTATTTCGCCCTGCTCGGTCTGGCTTACATGTTTGTTGAGGTGGCCCTGATCCAGAAGCTGATCCTGCCGCTTGAACATCCCACGCTGGCCGTGGCGGCCGTGCTCTCGTCGCTGTTGATCAGCTCCGGACTCGGCAGCCTGCTCAGTCACCGCTATCCTTTTCTGGCGCGTCCTGAGTCAATTCTGATTCTGGTTATGTGCATCGTACTATGTGCCTTACTGCTGCCGCCACTTTCCACCGGAGTCACTTCGTTGCCGTTGCCGTTCAGGGGCGCGCTCCTCTGCATTCTCATTTCCATTCCCGGCTCACTGATGGGCATCCCATTCCCGGCAGGCCTCAAACAGCTCGGCCAGGTGGACTCTGAGCTTATTCCCTGGGCATGGGCCGTAAACGGTGCCTTTTCAGTATTGGCTCCGCTTCTGGCGGTTATGTTTGCCATGGCAGCAGGTTTCATGGCAGTACTTATGTTGGGAGGCGCCTCCTATCTATTGGGCTTTCTGATCTACAGGAAACTGCTGTCCGCCACCTAAAGGAGATAACCGATGCCATCAAATTCCTTACTCAGAATTTTCACGATCGCCGGCATTGCGTATGCGGGCTACGCCCTGCTGGTTTTTTTCATGCAGCGCCAGATCATCTACCCCGGCCGCGCCATACGGGTGAGCGGCCGGCCGCCACCCGGCATTGTGCCGATCATGGTGGTTGCCGGAACGGAGCGGGGCGAGGCGTGGTTCATGCCGCCTCTCCGGCGGAAACCGGGTGAGCGGAGGCCGCTGGTGATATTCTTTCACGGCAACGGCGAGGTCATCGATTATCTTCCCGAACAGGCCGAGGGATTCCGCGAGTCGGGAATGGGGGTGCTGCTGGTGGAGTATCCCGGCTTCGGCCGATCATCGGGAAATCCAACCGAAAGCAGTATCACGGATACCGCGGTTGCCGCCTATGATGCCGTGCTGCGGCGTGAAGAGATTGATCCGGAGCGGATCGTACTTTTCGGGCGTTCGCTGGGAGGGGGGGCGGCCTGCGCGCTCGCCGCCCTGCGCCCGAGCGCGGCCCTGATACTTCAATCCACGTTCACGTCAACCCGCCCCTTTGCGCGCAGCTTCCTTATTCCGGGATTTCTTGTCAGGGATGTGTTTGACAATGGCAAGATGCTGGCCGCATACTTGAAGCCGATTCTGCTCTTGCACGGCAGCCGCGACACCGTAATACCACCGCAACACAGCCGCGAGTTGAAGCGGTTGGCGCCCCACGCCCGACATGTGGAATTTGATTGCGGCCACAATGATTTTCCGCCTGACTGGCGGGAATTTTACCGGATCATAACCGGTTTTCTGAAGGATGCCGGCATCTTGCGGCTCTGAAAAAGGAGTTACCCTTGGACGAAACAAAGCAGACGGCAGTGAAGGAAGAACAGATCGACGCGATTTCGAATGAACTGCTCCGGATCGCCTCGCAACTGATGCTGGAAATGCGTCCCAACCGGAGTGGCGGCGCTCCGCTTCGTCCGGACAGCCGCCTCGATCGGGATCTGGGGCTGGACAGCCTGGGGCGGGTGGAGCTGCTTTCCAGAATTGAACGCTCTTTTGAGGTATCACTTCCGGAACAGCTTCTTGGAAGTGCCGAAACGCTCCGTGACCTGCTTAGCGCTATTTCGTCGATGCAGGAGAAAATCCGCCCGAGGCTCGGTCCGGTAATACAGCTGCAAGCGCCTGAAGCGGCGGAGCTGGTTTCGGACACAGCCTCCACATTGCTTGATGTTCTTGAACTGCACTGTCAGGCCCACCCGGAACGAATCCATATAATCCTTTACGATGATACGGGAGATGGAGATAAAATCAGCTATGCCGATCTTCGGAGCGGTGCCGAAAAAATTGCCCGCGGACTGCTCAGGCGCGGTCTGGAGCCTCGCCAGACCGTCGCGATCATGCTCCCGACCAGCCCCGAGTATTTTTATTCATTTTTCGGTATCCTGCTGGCGGGCGGCATTCCGGTTCCGATCTATCCTCCGACTCGCCTCTCCCAGATAGAGGACCACCTGCGCCGCCACGCCGGTATCCTGTCAAACGCCCAGGTCACGACCATGATCACCGTGCCCGAAGCGCGCTCCGTGGCATGGCTGCTCAAATCCCAGACAACGGATCTGCGCTCCGTACTGGTTCCGCAGGAACTGAGTCAGGATGGGGACAAGGTGCTGTATCCGCAGATAAACACCCATGACACCGCCTTCCTGCAATACACATCCGGCAGCACCGGCAACCCGAAGGGGGTTGTCCTGTCCCATGCCAACCTTCTGGCCAATATCCGCGCCATGGGAGTGGCGACCCGGATCGGATCAACTGACGTCTTCGTGAGCTGGCTGCCGCTGTACCATGACATGGGGCTGATCGGCGCCTGGCTCGGCAGCCTGTATTACGCCGCACCGCTGGTGATCATGTCGCCGCTTGACTTCCTGACCCGTCCCGAACGATGGCTGCGGGCAATCCACCGCTACCGGGGAACACTCTCGGCAGCACCCAACTTTGCCTATGAGTTGTGCCTGAAAAAAGTCAAGGACAGCGATATACAAGGCATTGATCTTGGCAGTTGGCGTATGGCCTGTAACGGCGCTGAACCGGTCAGTGTCGCCGGCATGATCGCCTTCGGGGAGCGCTTTGCGGCATACGGTTTCCGCCCCGAGGCGATCGCCCCGGTATACGGACTGGCGGAATCTTCGGTGGGACTGGCTTTCCCTCCCGTGGGGCGGGGCTTGCACGTGGACCGGATCCGGCGCGATGAATTCATGTCCACCGGCCATGCCGTACCGGCAACAGACTCCGACAGGGATGCGCTGGTCTTCGCTGCCGCCGGATACCCGCTACCCGGCCACCAGATCAGGATCATTGACGGCATGGGACATGAACTCCCGGAACGGAAGGAGGGACGCCTTGAGTTCTGCGGACCCTCCACAACCAGCGGTTACTTCCGCAACCAGAAGGAAACCCAGCGCCTCTTTCATGATGAGTGGCTGGATTCCGGCGACCTGGCCTACCAGGCTGCAGGTGAGATCTATATCACCGGGCGCTCAAAGGATATTATCATCAAGGCCGGCAGGAACATGTATCCCTATGAGCTGGAGGAGGCGGTCGGCGCTGTTCCGGGCATACGCAAAGGGTGCGTGGCCGTTTTTGGCAGCAGCGATCCCGTCTCGGGAACCGAGCGTCTTATCGTCCTGGCCGAAACGCGTGAAAATGTACCTGAAAAGCAGGAGCGGCTGCGCGACCTGATCAACGGACTGGCGCTCGACCTGTTGGGTTCCCCTCCGGACGAAATCGTGCTGGCGCCGCCCCACACCGTGCTGAAAACCTCCAGTGGAAAAATACGCAGAGCGGCCAGCCGCCAGTTCTACGAACAGGGAGGCCGAACCGTTCGCACCGCTCCGGTCTGGCTTCAGTTCACCCGTTTGGCATGGAGAGGAGCTTTGACGCAGAGTCGGAATCTGATGTCCACCGTGCAGGAGATCCTTTATGCCGGATACGTCTGGTGCCTTATTGCGATAATCGCCCCGATTGCATGGCTGATGGCCTGTTTCATGCCGTTTCCAAGCTGGAGCTGGATGGTCAGTCGCACGGCAGCTCGCACATTCCTCCGTCTGGCCGGGATAAGGCTCGACATCGAGGGGACAGGCAATATACCTGAAAATACCCCCTGCATCTTGGTGGCAAACCATTCCAGCTACCTTGACGGACTCGTGCTGGTTGCCGCGCTGCGAGGCAGCTACGGCTTTGTGGCAAAGCGGGAATTGAAAGGCAGCATCATCTCCAGGCTTTATCTGCAACGCATGGGAAGTGAGTTCGTGGAACGTTTCGACTTTCAACAGGGGGTTGATGACACCGGCAGGTTGAGAGAGTCAGTCATAAGAGGGCGCTCGTTGATCTTTTTTCCGGAAGGAACATTCAGCAGGAGACCCGGCCTGATGCCGTTCAAGATGGGGGCATTTCTGGTCGGCGCCCAAACTTCGACCACCGTTGTACCGGTTTCGATCAGGGGGACCCGTTCGATATTGCATCCCGGGCACTGGTTCCCGCGCAGAGGGGCGGTAAATATTACCGTAGGACAGCGCTTGAATGATGATAACAGGGATTGGGACGCCGCCATCAGGCTGAAGAACGCGGCCAGGACTGAAATTCTGCGCCACTGCGGCGAACCGGACCTGTCAGACTTATAGGTGTCAAGCCGGCCAATCACTAATGTTTTTTCTGGGCTTCGCCGGTCATCGGCACAAATTTGACCGGATCGAGTTGCTGAACATCCAGTTCGCCCCCCTTGCGTTTTGTCACCAGCGTGAGCGTCTGGTAAAAAACCGTGCTCCCGAGCGGCAGGATCAGCCGCCCACCCTCCTTGAGCTGTTTGATCAGCGGCGGAGGAATATGATTCGCCGCTGCGGTGATGATGATGGCATCGAAGGGTGCCTGTTCCTCCCAGCCGAAGTAGCCGTCGCCATACTTCACCGTTACGTTGCCGTAGCCGAGCTCCTTCAGTCGAGCGGCAGCTGTTTTAGCCAACCCCTGGCGAATCTCTATGCTCCGGACCTCCTTGACGATTTCCGCCAGAACCGCCGCCTGATAACCGGACCCGGTCCCGACCTCCAGCACCCGATCGGTGGGCTTTAATTTGAGCGCCTCCGTCATCAGGGCCACCACATAGGGCTGGGAGATGGTCTGCCCCTCGCCGATCGGCAACGGGTGGTCGACATAGGCATCGTCCCGATAGCGTTCTCCCACCAGTAGATGACGGGGGATCTTCTCCATGGCCGCCAGCAGATTGCGGTCGCTGATACCGCGACCTTTGATGTCGCGCTGCACCATTTTCCGGCGTTGGTCCTGATAGGAGTCAGTGGCCGCAAGAGGATTCGACAGGGTTAGCAACGAAACTACAGCAATCAAAATGGTTCGCATAAGCATATCGTCCTCCTGACAATGCTAAAAGATCTGGCAGGTAAATCAGTTTCATCCCGGCATTGATCAACCAAAGACTATTCCTCGCCGGGAGGATGCAGCCACCGGTCCACATCCTGAACCATGAGCGGCGCCGGAACGAGATGTCGCGGCAGCGGCAGGATGGTGGTCCCCTCCGACGGGCGGAGTTCATCGTAAAGAACCGGCGTCCGGAGAAGATAGCCCTTGGAGAGGTGCATCGGGAGCAGGAAGCGCGGAGCCAGCCGCCCTGCCAGATCATTCAGATCTTCCGTACAGAGATGGTACGAGGCCCGGGCCTTTTCAACGTCGGCCGCCAGGAAGGTGCAGTCGGCGCAAAGCAGGGTAACACCTGTCAGGAACACTTCAATCTTCTCCCTGTTTTCCGCAGTCCACCCCACATCGCACAGATACCCGATCGAGGCGCAGGACTGCCGTGCCTCGATGCTGCCGTAGAAGCTGTGCGGATCATCCACCGTTTCCTCCCGCACCGCTCCCCCGTCACGGCGCGGCACGACAACCCGAGGTTCCGTATGTCCTTTCCACACACGGCTCTTCAGGTCGCGTATCCAGTCGCCCGGCACAAGCCCCTGCAGCTCCATCTGGCGGGAATCGATCGCGTAATGCGGCCTTTCCAGGATCTTGAAGGCCAGAACCGGAATCTTGTGATCCAGTAGTTCCGCCTCGACGGAGACATAGCGGCATGACCAGATCTCCCGCCCGCTGCGCGGCTCTTCGCCGTCGAAGCGGCGCGCGAACCCTTCGGCGCCGCTGAAGCTGTAATGGCGAATCGTATCCTGCCGGATTTCGTGGACGCGCAGGGTAAACCAGTCTGGCTCGCACAGGTTCCAGTCGTACCCCATCAGGAGGTGGTAAACCCGTTCGGAGATCCCCGGCGGACCGTATATATCCAGTGGGCGGGGCGAGGCGTGATGATGGCGGACCAGGGTAGGAATACCCATAATATGATCCATGTGGGCATGAGTGATGAAGACGGTGTCTATCGCCTTAACGACCCGTTTGGCAAGGTGGGCGATCTGGCCGCAGTCGAAGAGCAGCGCTCTCCTCAGGGGACGGATCCTCAGAAAGAGAAGAGGATCGTCCAGCAATCCGCCGAAAAAAGCCGGCTCGATATAGCGAAAGGGAATGCGATGCTTCATATTGACCTTGCTGAACCAGCTGTTTATGTTCCGGGTTTCACGCAGTTTTTTATACAGCACACTCTCTGCGTTGAATAATTCCAATAAGCGTTCAAGCTGATACCTTGCCGCCCCCAGCCAGGGGAAAGGTCCTGATGGGGATATGCACGGCACCACTCGGTGTCAAGCGGCTCTGAAACAGGGTGAATTCCCGTACGGAAAACGGTGGAAGCTTCAGTTTTTGCGGCATGGAGAAAAATGCCTCAACTTCCATGGCGGCCGGAAACCTGAGCCGTGCCAGGGTGATGTGCGGAGAAAAGGGTCGCTCCTCCAGGGGAATGCCGCAGGCAAGCACGACTCCATGCACCCGGCCGGCAAGGCGCATCAGGCCGGGACTCGGTACCAGGCCGGCCCATAACACGCGGGGCCGCCGGCGGTTGGGAAAGCAGCCGGTCCCAGAAAAGCAGAACTGGAAGGATGGCGAATCTATGAGTGCGAGCCTCTCACTCACCTCTTCCGCTGTTTTTTCTTCCACCTCCCCCAAAAATGCCAGGGTCAGATGGAGCTGTTCCGGAGGCACCCAGCGGGCACCGGGAACATCCATCCCGAGACTGTCCAGGGCGGATTTGAGATCATCGGGCAATTCTATGGCTATGAAAAGTCTCAAGAGATGCCTCCGGCCAAACGCCGCTTCTTCCGGACAAAGCCTTCCTGTTGCGAAATACACCATCCGGCCCGTGGTGCCGGATTCAGTTTACCAGTTGAACGGCTACCATACATTCATTTCCGGGAACCACTGCCACGACAATCCGGAAATATGTGGTACTATTTGGACAGAAAACATTTAGGCATCTATATTGCCGCATCGGCACAGATGCTCTCCCTGCCGCACTGGCGATCGGAGGAAGCGATGAAAGAAGCGATGTTTTACGAACGGGAGGATGACAACCGGGTACGCTGCCGGCTCTGCCGCTTCAACTGCCTGATCGGCGACGGTGGCCGCGGCATCTGCGCCGTCCGCGAGAATCGCGGCGGCACCCTCTACAGCCTGGTGTACGGCAAACTCTGCGCGGAACATGTGGACCCGATCGAGAAGAAACCGCTTTACCACGTCATGCCGGGAAGCAGTTCCTATTCCATCGCCACGGTAGGATGCAATTTCCACTGCCGCCACTGCCAGAACTACAGCATCTCCCAGCACCGCCCCGATGCTCCTGTCACCGGTACGCCGCGAACGCCGCCGGAAATTGTGCAGCGGGCAAAGGACACCAAATGCAGTTCGATCTCCTACACCTACACCGAGCCGACCATGTTCTTCGAATTTGCCTATGATACGGCCCGCCTTGCCCGCGAGGCGGGCTTGCGCAACCTGTTCGTCACAAACGGCTACATCAGCAGGGAGGCACTGGCGACGATCGCCCCCGTTCTGGACGCGGCCAATGTCGACCTGAAAGGCTTTTCCGAGGGATTCTACCGCGACATCGTCCACGCCAAGCTGTCCGAGGTGCTTGACTCGATCATCGAATATCGCAAACAGGGGATCTGGCTCGAGATCACCACCCTGGTCATCCCGGGGCTGAACGACTCGGATGCCGAACTGCAGGGTATCGCCTCGTTCATTGCCGCCAACCTGGGAGTTGACACCCCCTGGCATGTAACCGGATTCTACCCCACCTACAAACTGACCGACCGCCCCCCGACCCCGATCGCCACCCTGCGCCGGGCACGCGACATCGGCCTCGCTGCCGGGCTGCATTATGTGTATGAAGGGAACGTCCCCGGCGAAGGGGGCGAGAACACCATCTGCCCATCCTGTTCGGCCCTGCTGATAAACCGCTACGGTTTTGCCATCGGCACCAACAGGATCCGGAACGGGACCTGTCCGGACTGCGGCGGCGCCATCGCCGGAATCGGCATGTGACGGTTCCGCATTATTGTTCGGCAAGCAGCTAGCGTGACCAGGAGATCCTGACGGGCCCCACGGCACGGCTCCAGGTAAACTGCAGATCGCCGCCATGGGATTTGAAAACTTCCCGCCCGATCTTCTGGGCCAGCTTTACGTCTGTGGTGGTGATGGTAACCCCTTCCTGCTCCCTTCTGATGTCCATGATCCTGCCGAGCGGGTTCTTCATGACGGCGGCTTCTACCGTATTCCTGATCAGGTTGTCGATCTCCTCCCCGTGAGCGGCAAAGAAACTCCCTTTCAGGGTTACGATGCCGGCCGGATTGTGGTCCGCAACCCGGCGGCAGGCCGGGCAGACGACCCGCTGTTCGCCGTGCGCCGTAGCGCCCCTTCCCTGGGACTGCCAGCGCTTGTTGCTGAATACCGCGCCGCATGCGCAGTACACCGCTCCACTGACCCCGTCCTTGCTCCGGTAGACGTCAAGGCTGCGCGGAGTGCGCTGCCCTTTCTCCTCGGTCTTTCTGATTGACATGTCCATATTATTTCTCCCCTCTGTAATGTTACGGCACCAGGACTCCCGCCCCCCTGATCCTCCCCTCCCGCATCGCTGCCAGCGCCTGGTTGGCATGCTCCAGCGGGAAAACCTCTATCTCAGTATTCACCGGTATCCGCGGTGCCAGCTCCAGGAACTCCTCGCCGTCCCGGCGGGTCAAATTGGCTACCGAAATGATGCTCCGCTCCCCCCACAGCAATTCATAGGAAAAGCCGGGGATCGGGCTCATGTGAATGCCGCCGCAGACCACCATCCCCCCCTTGCGGATTGCCTTCAGCGCCGCCGGCACCAGCTCGCCGGCCGGGGCAAAGATGATCGCCGCATCCAGCTCAGCCGGGGGTCGCTCCACCGACGCTCCGACCCAGCAGGCACCCATTTCCGTCGCAAACCGCTGCCCGGCCTCGTCTCCCTCGCGGGTGAACGCGTAAACCTCCCGTCCCTCCCACCGTGCCACCTGGGTGACAATGTGGGCTGCCGAACCGAAGCCATATACTCCCAGCCGCTTCCCGTCTCCAGCCATGCGCAGGGAACGGTAGCCGATCAGCCCGGCACAGAGCAGCGGGGCCGCCTGGGTCGCTGAATAGCCGTCCGGGATGGTGAAGCAGAAAGCGGCGTTGGCGGTGCAGTATTCGGCGAATCCGCCGTTGCGCTGATAGCCGGTGAATTCGGGATCGTCGCAGAGATTCTCGCGGCCCGACAGGCAGTAGATGCACTCCCCGCAAGTCCCACCCAGCCACGGCACCCCCACCAGGTCGCCCGGATGAAAGCCGCTGACCCCAAACCCCACGTTCTCCACCTCTCCGACGATCTGATGTCCCGGTATCAGAGGCAGGTGTGGCTCGCTGAGTTCCCCGTCAACAACGTGAAGATCGGTACGGCAGATGCCGCACGCCTGCACCTTGATCAGCAGCTCCCCGGCAGAAGCAGCCGGAATCGGCAGCTTTCTCGCCGCGAGCGGCCGGCCAGCCTCTTCCAATACCATCGCATGCATATAAGATTCATGGAGCATAACCACCACCGTTCTCTATGTACCGGTACTGCTGCGTTCTCTCATTTCAGTTCTAATTCCATATAAGGGTAATACCGAAGGTTTGAATGTCAAGAACGCCGCATAATTAATGTTTCACCGCGCAGGGGTTTAAGCGAATAGGATTTTTTTCTAAAGGAAGCGGGTCTGGTTGAGTGCTCAGAGGCAATCGAATGCGAACCGGGAGGGAGGAGGGGCAGGAGAGCGACCAGTGGGCGCACTACCAGGCCAAGAGCATCAAGGGGCATACCTTCGAGACGAACAGGAAGACGCTGGAACTGCTATATCATACCCAAAAGGGGGTGTCACCCGGAGCGGCGGCAGAATACCGGCGCACCCTGGACAAAACGGCGAAGAGGTCAAGCGGTATGAAGGCGAAAAGAAGGAGATAAAGGAAAAAGCCGAAGGGATCGCCACGGTCAAACTCAAGTCACAGGAAATGGGGGGAAATTTCGCCTATGCGCTGATCTTCCTGCAGATCGCCCTGATGCTCTCATCCATCGCCAGCCTGACCAAACGACATTACCTCTGGTACATCGCCCTTGTCTGCAACGCAGGATGGCTGTTCTTCTTCCTGGATGCCTGGCTGCTGTTTTATTGATGTCTTCGCGGATTTCCGGCAGGAAGTTCGCGATGGCCGGACATCTGCTCACCCCATCAGAAAATCGAGATCGGTCGCATCCATAATCCGCTTCCTGTTGATTTCCTTGCTTTTCACATCATAGAAATCGATCGGGTTATACCCGTCAGTCAGGGTTATCGCCGGAGTATCGGCGGGAAATTCGAACTTTTTCAGCATCAGGCCGCGAACGGCTCCTGCCATCGGGTGTACGTCATACCCTGCCAGCTGGGACGCATTGATCGTTACCGGACTCCGGTCATAGGCAAACAGTTCCAGATTGCCGATGCCGTCGGAGGCGGCAACATCAAAAACGGGATATATATCCACCGTGCTGAACACCTCTTTCAGAGTCCGGACGATCGAAGCGGTCATGTAGGTATCCCCCCGCAGGTTCCCCCACATATTTATCCCCAGCACCCCTCCCGGAGCCATGCGCTGCTTGACCGTCGTCAGCGCTTCCCTGCTCAGCACATGGAAGGGTGTGTTGTCGCCGTTGAACACGTCAAGAATGACATAATCGTAGCGCTTCCCGGTGCGGTTAAGAAAATAGCGGGCATCTTCAACGATCGATTCGCCGCTGACACTGAATGAGAAAAACCGGCGCGCGACATCGAAAACCAGCGGATCGATATCGACAACATCGGCCCGTACCCCCTGCCGTTCATACCACATCGGCACCAGACCGGCTCCGAGTCCGATGACCAGGCATTCCTTCCCCTCCGGCTGTATCACCCGGGGGATAAACTGCAGAAAATATGAATATTCATAAATGGAAGCCCCGGAAGCCGTATCGATCCCCCCCTGGATGGTCGCATCCACAACCAGCTCGCGGGTGCGCTGGCTGCCAAAGGAATAGTCCAGCACCTGCATGTTGCCGTAGAACGAATCCTTGAAGAACATCCGGGTTACGCGGGTACCGCTCGGAAGAAGTTTAGTCTTCTCCCCACCCGCTTCCGGCACTAAAAACGGCAGCACCAGCAGCGGCACACACAACCAGAAACGTCTGTAAAGGACAGCATAGGCAACAGCCAGCAGCAGCAGGCCGCTTCCCACGACTATAAAAATCCGGTCCACATTAAAATAGGCGATAAGAACAAAACCGGTACAGACCGTACCGACGAAGCTCCCCACCGTCGATACCGAAGAGAACAGGCCGACCGTCCTGCCGACGCTTGCCGTTTCACGCACCGCAATCCGGACGACGAGGGGCGACACCATTCCGAGCAGCAGCAGGGCGGGGCCGAACAGCAGGCCGGCGGAGACCAGCGAGCCGAGTCTCAACCCCATGGGAAGGACCATTTTGATTACCGGGGTTTTCAGAAGCGGCACCAGGAGGACAAAAATGCCGGCCAGACCGATAAGCGCGTACAGCCAGTCGATACTGCTCCTGCAGCGATCCGAGAGAATCCCGCCCCCCCAGTATCCCGCAGCAAGCGCAACGAGGGTTACCGTTATCAGCGACGTCCAGACGTACAGGCTGGCGCCGAAAAACGGGCCGATCACGCGGGAACCGAGAATCTCGACAATCATGACGGTTGCACCGCAGACCAGTGCCGTGGCGAGCAGCAACGCCGCCGATCGCCTGCTTCCGGACCCTGCCGGCGAGGTTGGTTTAAGGTCGTCTTTCATGAATTCCTTTCCGTATACAGGTTAAAATGGTCGTAATGATCAAATCAGGATTTTCTGCAGCAGCTCCAGCAGCGGCTGGGGATACACACCGAGCAGTACCATGACAATCGCCGGCACGAGAAGGGCTATCGTTTCAGCATTGTCCAGCGTACGGGCCGGTTCATCCATGACAGCTGGCGATTTCATATACAGCGCCACCACTATTCGTAGGTAGAAAAAAACCGCCACCAGCGCCGAAAAAATGCCGACCAGCGCCAGGGCGTATTCCCCTCCCCGCAGCGCGGCGGCGAATACGGCAAACTTGCCCATGAAACCTGCTGCCGGCGGGATCCCTGCGAGCGAAAACATGGCGACGGCCAGGACCGCGGCCGCCAGCGGGTTACGGTATCCCAGGCCGCGATAATTCTCGATGGTTTCGCACTCTTCGCCTTCCGAGAGGGCGGATATTGCACCGAAGGCGGCCACTCCGGCAGCCGCATAGACCACCAGATAAAAAATGGCAGCCCCGGTTCCGCCGGCAGGAGCGGCGACGAGAGCCAGTGCGACATACCCCATCTGCCCGACCGACGACCAGGCCAGCATCCGTTTGAGATTTTTTTGCACGAGAGCGGCCAGGTTGCCCGCCAGCATGGAGAGCAGCGCCAGCAGCCAGAGGATGTCATGCAGGCCGTGCCACGCGCCGAAAAGCGGGAGCAGGAGCAGCAGCGCCGCCAGCGAGGCACCCTTGGAGGCGGTGGAAAGCAGTGCGGTCACCGGCGCCGGGGCACCCTGATAAACATCCGCAGTCCAGAGATGGGCCGGCACCAGCGATAATTTGAACGCCATTCCGAGCAGGATAAGGCAGCACCCCGCAAGATAAAGCGGTTCGGGGGCTCCGTTCGCTGCTGCCAGTTCGGACAGTTTGAGAGTCCCCCGGGCAGCGTAGACCAGCGCCATCCCCATTGCCAGAATGGCCGCCGACAGCGTCCCGTTCAGCAGATATTTCAATCCCGCTTCGCCCCCCCGGGAGGAATCGCGTTTTATGGCCACCAGAATGTAGAAGGCGAACGTGAACGATTCCAGGCCGAGGAACAGCATCAGCAGGTTCGTTGCGGCACACGCCGCCCCCATGCCGGTCAGGGCGAAGAGAATGGTCGCCGGGTATTCCTCGCCCGTAATCTCCCGGCGGCGATTGTAGCCGGAGGCCAGCAGCAGGGCGATCAGACCGGCAGAGTTGAGGAGAAGAGCAAAGAAACGCGATAACGGGGTGAAAGCAAGGCCCGGCATGAACGCATCGGCCGGGGTCGGCAGGCTCCAGAGGGTGGCGGCGATGATCAGCGCCCCGGTCAGCCAGTACAGATAGCCGCCCGGCCTGATCGCGCCGGCAAGCAGAACCAGCACGCTGCCGCCGGCCAGGATCATCAGCGGTATCAGGGCCAACAGGTCAGCGCAAGTCATGGCGCCCCTCCTGTCAACAGCTGCACCGGCAGGTGGATCATGTCGAGCAGCGGCGCCGGATGTACGCCAACCCAGAAGTCAAGCAGCAGGAGCGCACCCAGAATTGCGACCTCACGGGGAGAGAGGTCCGTCAGTGAGAGCGGTTGCCGCTCCTTCTGGAACAGCACCTCCTGCAGCAGCCTCACCATGTAGATCAGCGGCAGAATTATGCCGACGAAGGAGAGTACCACGACGACGGGCGATTGCCTGATCGTTCCGGCCAGAATCAGAAATTCACCGACGAAACTGTTCAGGCCCGGCAGACCCATCGACGTTACCGAGAAGATCAGGAAGAAGAACGACCAGAGCGGCATCTTTCCCCATAATCCGCCGAAAGCGGCGATCTCCCGGGTATGGGCCCGCTCGTCCAGCATCCCGATCAGGCAGAAGAGCGCCCCGGTGGTCACCCCGTGGTTGGCCATCTGCAGGATCGAACCGGAAAGCGCCACCGGTTCCCAGGCGGCGATGCCGATGGCGACATACCCCATATGGCCGATGCTGGAGTAGGCGATCAGCCGTTTCATGTCCTCCTGGGCAAAGGCGACCAGCGACGCATAGAAGATGCCGAGCAGCGCCAGCGTGTAGAACAGCGGGGTCAGCGCCTGGGCCGCCAGCGGAAAGAGCGGGTAACCGAAGCGGATCAGGCCGTAGCTGCCGGTCTTGAGCAGCAGACCGGCCAGGATCACACTCCCCGCGGTGGGGGCGTCGGTATGGGCGTCGGGGAGCCAGGTGTGGAGCGGAAAAAGCGGAAATTTGATGGCAAACGCGAGGAAGAAGGCGGCGAACAGCCAGAGCTGGGTATCATAGGGGAGTCGGGTCTGCAGCAGTTCGTGCAGGGCGAAGGTAGCCACTCCGCTCTGGCCGGCGTGCAGCAGGTGCAGCGCGATTATTGCCAGCAGCATCAGCAGTGAGCCGAACATCGTGAAGAGGAAGAATTTTATCGTCGAGTAGATCTTGCGTCCATGCCCCCAGACCCCGATCAGGAAGAACATCGGAATCAGCATGATTTCCCAGAACAGGTAGAACAGCGCCAGGTCGAGAGAGAGAAACACCCCCATGATGCCCGCCTCCATGACCAGCATCAGCGTCAGGAACAGTGCCACCCGCTCCCTGATGGCGTTCCACGAGACCGCCAGCGCCACGCAAAAGATGAACGAGGTCAGCATCACCATCAGCAGCGAGATCCCGTCCAGTCCAAGGGTATAGCGGATGCCGAAGGACGGAATCCAGGGGGCGTCCTCCAGCAGCAGGTAGCCGGGTAATCTCGTCGGCACATTCTCCAGTCCCCGCCACGAGGCATAGAGCCACCCGGTCAGCGCCAGCTCGGCCGCCGCAGTCCCGAAGGCAATCGACCGGGCGAGCGACGCGCGGCTCCAGAGCGGCAGGAGCAGCAGGCAGCCGGCCAGCGGAAGGAAGATCAGGATTGTCAGGAGCGGGTAGTTAGCGAGCATACATACCTATCTGAAACATCAAAATGTAGGTTGGGCAAAGCGGGGCGTGCCCAACGGCTGCAGCGGTTCTGTTGGGCACGGCATGAAACCGCCTTGGCAGATAGATCGCGAATGAAACGGACTGCTACTTTGCCCCCCCGTCAGATTCCCTGGATTTGAGCCCGAAGGCTTTGGGTGCCCACTCTTTGTCTACTACCTTGATGTAGTCGACGATCCCGTATGAAACGAGGGATTGTTTGTTTTTGTCACGGGTAGCCGTCACGAATTTCCAGTCGACAAATTCAAGCCCCTCCCACTGGGGCTCGGCATAGACCGTTTCGTCAACAGCCTCTGTCGAGCCGGTGGCCATTTGATAGATTTTTTGCTGATGATTGAGTAACAGGGGCTTTTTGTGATTGGCATATATGAATGGAGCGATTACCAGAGCTAGAATGATCCATTTTTTCATGTTACAACCTCCGGAATTTCCTGTAGACCATCTATGGGGCCTGTTTGATCTCTAGAACCATTACAATGCATTTTATGCTAAAGTCAACGGTTTCTGGCAAGTTACTCGCGTGCCATGTCCCTTATTTTGCATATCCGAGAGAAGGGCAAAGATCTCTTTCATCGGCAAAGAATTTTTCCCGCCGACGTTGATGCCTCTAAAAAGTGCGATATACGTGTTCATTCGATCACCGATTTTATCCTGCGAATGCGGGCCACCTCGGCATGGGCAGCGGTCAGCGACATGCCGCGCGCCAGCCGCAGCTCCCGGATTGCATCCACGTCGCGCCCGGCTGCAACCAGGGCATTGACGGAATCCAGGAGATGATCACCCCGGGTGCGCCCCAGGAACGTGCGCAACCGTTCGGCATTTTCTGCGTGCGCATCGCTCGGGCTGTAACTCGCGGTCAGGGGCAGTTCGCCGTTGCGTGTGAGCAGGACGATGCGCTGGCTCGGAGCAACGGAATCACTCCCGAGTGCCGTACGGATAACAACGTGCTCGATTGCTTCGAACGGCACCGTCCCGGCGCGGCGGACAAGTCCCATACGCCTGGTCCACGAGAGACGACCGGTTCCGGCATCAAATATTAAATCGCTCGTTTCGGACAATAACAGGAACAGCAGGCAGGTGATACTCGCGCCGATGAGGCCGATCAGCCGCTCGTGATTGGGGTGGCGGGTCAGCCAGTGGACAATGAGCCAGCCGAGAAAAAACAGCCCCAGGCCGCCGACCGCATTTTGCAGTGGTGAACGCACCTGGAAAACAAGCCGCCCCGGCACATCTTCCGAGATTGTTTCCATAATCGGTCTTATCCACGAGTGTTTAAAGCTTATCTTCCCATTTGAAACCGCTGCGCTTGATGCTGACAACCTTACCGTTCTCATCCTCGAGCCGCAGATTGGAATCTTCATGAAACTGCTTACGAAATGCCCTGCGCTTCACATCCGCCAATCTCCTGGCCGTAAAGGTAAAGGTTTCACTATCGGTATCAAAAACCAGGCTGTCTGATTGACGTAAAATATATGTTGTGTTCATGGTGTTCTCCTGTCGAATTTTAGCGGGGCTGAGGCCGGGCGGGCGGTCTTTTCGACCCGGTCGTACCGATGGTTGCTGAACGTATCAAAAGCCGGTTACGAGGAAATCAATGGCAGCTATTATTTCGTTACGATGTTCCTTGAGGGAACATACTTTATCCCCAAGGGTATGTACCGCAACTCCAGCCAATTCAGCCGTTGACATTATGACAGTGGTCCGTTTTACGGAAAATTGGATGTTCAAGTGTTTGGCAGCTTTGCCCATGGCAGAGACTGTATAGAGAGGAATAACAACGCGTGTTGCCAGGTTGTTCAAGAGGTCGGTCTGTATGTCCAGCACATAGGGAATTGCACGTTTTGTTACAGGATTCGGGTTTGCATACACATCGAACTGAGCCATCAGAATTGCCTCAAGCCATCACTGAAAACGCCCCGGGCTTCAATGCGTTTATTATATTCTTCAATAGCCTCTTGATTTTCCACCTGCCATTCTCGCCGTTTCTCGTCCCGTAATATTTCCGCGAGGCGCAGCTCTAATGTCTGTGACAAATTAACATGGTGCTCTTTGGCTTGCTGGAGCAAATCGCTGTTGATACTTAAATTAGTTGGTTTTTTTTGTGCGTTCGGGTTAAAGAAATTAAGGTGCATGATGCACTCCTTATACGCATTTTGTATGCGCATAATTTACGGCTTTCGATGAAATAGTGCAAGATTTTTATGAGTCATGATCTTCAAGCGGCAACGGGGCGGGAGCGTGGCGGCGACGTGGTCTTTTGCGCCTACCGACTGCAGCAACCTGGTTGAAAATTGGGTAGGCGCGTCTTACTTTTCGATTTGATACTGACTTATAAGAGGATAGTTTTCTGGATAGAGAATGCTGTTTACATCCAGATCAATATCCAGTTCAGGCCAGTAAAGGTGGTTTTCTGAGGGCATTTCGACATGCAGGATTTTCATTATTGATGCTTCCTGAAACCACGGAAAATGCTCAAACGCCAAAAACATTTCTCTGGAATCAATTAGCATCCAAATTCCATTGCATGAAATATTAGTTACCTCAGCCGGGAAAATGTTGTTGCCATGCTGTGCGGATTTCATTTCGATGCTCCTTAATAAGACTGTCTGCCTCGTTTAGTTCCCTCATTGAAAGGCCGTGGTTTAGGGCAATTTGTATTTCCGGTTCTATCCAGAATTTGGCTTCTCCGTTGCTTGACTGCACATGAATATGCATTCTCGATTCTTCTCTGGAAAAGAAGTAAAAACGAAAACCGGCCTCACGAAAAACGGTTGGGCTCATAATGAATTTTCCTCAAATTTCACGAAATATGTCATGATTTTACCGGCTACAGATAGCAATGGTCAATCCAATTGTTCAACAGCTGAAAGTCTGCAGCGAGCACCCCTATTTATTCCACACTGTGTATCGAAGCAAAATCGGGAAAGCAGGGACACTCCTCCTTTTTTTTGCATCTGCACCTTTACGAGCCTCGCCCACTCGTTGCGTGCGCGAAAACAATCTCTGATTCCTCCAACTTAAGCTGACGGTATGTATATCACGGATATATAAACGCCTGCCCCTTCAAACCATGCGGTAAACCGGATCATTTCCCCTTTTGCAAAGTCGCTTCAAACTGAAAGCGATATGTGATATATTTCAATGTCATTCTGCGAAAGAAGGATCCACATGGCACACGATAAAATCATCATCAAGGGCGCCTGCGAGCACAACCTCAAGTGCATCGACGTCGAAATCCCCCGCGACCAGCTGGTCGTCATCACCGGCCTCTCCGGCTCAGGCAAGTCCACCCTGGCGTTCGATACGATCTACGCCGAGGGGCAGCGCCGCTACGTCGAGTCGCTCTCATCCTACGCCCGCCAGTTCCTGGAGCAGATGGAAAAGCCGGACGTCGAGTCGATCGAGGGGCTCTCTCCCGCCATCTCCATCGAGCAGAAAACCACCAGCAAAAACCCTCGCTCCACCGTCGGCACCGTCACCGAGATCTACGACTACCTGCGCCTGCTGTTCGCCCGGGTCGGGCGTCCCCACTGCCCCTCCTGCGGCAAGGAGATCACCTCGCAGACCGTGTCCCAGATGGTGGACCAGATCATGGCGCTGGCGGAAGGAACGAAGCTGACCCTGCTGGCCCCGATGATCCGCGGCCGCAAGGGGGAGTACAAGAAAGAGCTCAACCAGCTGCGCAAAGAGGGGTTTGTCCGGGTCATCGTCGACGGGACGCCTCACGACCTGGCTGACGATATAGAGATGGACAAGAAGAAAAAGCACGATATCGATATCGTCGTGGACCGGATCGTCGTCAAGGAGGGGATCCAGCGCCGCCTGGCCGATTCGCTGGAGACGGCCCTGCACCATGCCGATGGCGTCGTCAAGGTGGAGGTGGTTTTGCCGCCGCTGGACGAGCCGCCGGAAGGGAAGAAGAAAAAAACAGCCAAGCAGGTGCAGATGCTCTTCTCGGAAAAACTGGCCTGCGTCGAGTGCGGCCTGTCATACCAGGAGATCACCCCGCGGCTCTTCTCCTTCAACAACCCGCACGGCGCCTGCCCGGAGTGTACCGGCCTCGGCACCCGCATGTACTTCGACTCCGAGCTGGTAATCCCGAACCAGGAATTATCCCTGCGCGAGGGGGCCATCGCACCGTGGGAAAAGCGCCTCTCCGGCTGGTTCCACCTGATCCTGGACGCGCTTGCCAAGGCCTACAAGTTTGACATCCGCACCCCGTTCAAGGAACTGCCCGAGAGTGTCCGCGACGTGATCCTGAACGGCTCCGGGGGCAAGAAGATCGAGTTCTGGTGGGAGGAGGACGGCGAACGCCGCCATACCTACCAGAAGGAGTTCGAGGGGGTCCTGAACAACCTGCAGCGGCGCTGGCGCGAGACCGAATCAGACAACGCCCGCGAAGAGCTGGAAAAATACATGAACGTCATGCCCTGCCCAACCTGCCAGGGCGCCCGCCTCCGCCCCGAGGCGCTGCACGTGCTGGTGGGAGACGTCACCATCCGCGACGTGACCGCACTCTCGATCCGCGACTGCCTCGGCTTCTTCGAGGAGCTGACGCTGACCGACAAGGAGCAGGAGATCGGCCGGAGGATACTGAAGGAGATCCGGGAGCGGCTCTCGTTCCTGGTCAACGTCGGCCTCGACTACCTGTCGCTTGACCGCACCTCCGGCACCCTCTCCGGCGGAGAGGGGCAGCGCATCCGCTTGGCAACGCAGATCGGCTCCAGCCTGGTCGGGGTGCTCTACATCCTGGACGAGCCCTCCATCGGCCTGCACCAGCGGGACAACGCCCGCCTGCTCGGCACGCTCAAGCGGCTGCGCGACATCGGCAACACCGTGCTGGTGGTGGAGCATGACGAGGAGACGATCCTGGAGGCGGACCACCTGATCGACATGGGGCCGGGAGCCGGCGTGCATGGCGGCGAAGTCGTGGCCCAGGGAACGCCGGCGGAGGTCATGGCGAATCCCGCGTCCCTGACCGGACGCTACCTTTCGGGTGAACTCTCCATCGCGGTGCCGAAAAAGCGGCGCACGGGGAGCCAGTCGCTCCGTATCGTCGGCGCCACGGAGAACAACCTGAAGGACGTCACCGTCGACATCCCGCTCGGCGTCATGACCTGCGTGACCGGCGTGTCCGGCTCCGGCAAGTCGACCCTGGTGATCGACACGCTGCACAAGGTGCTGGGGCAGCGCCTGTACCGCAGCCGCGAGAAAGCCGGCGCGGTCCGGGACGTCAAGGGGCTGGAAAACCTCGACAAGGTCATCAACATCGACCAGTCGCCCATCGGCCGCACCCCGCGCTCCAACCCGGCCACCTACACCGCCGTCTTCAGCGACATCCGCGACCTGTTCTCCAATCTTCCCGAGTCCAAGCTGCGCGGCTACAAGCCGGGGCGCTATTCGTTCAACGTCAAGGGGGGGCGCTGCGAGGCCTGCTCCGGCGACGGCATCATCAAGATCGAGATGCACTTCCTGCCGGATG
>CAZGEG010000028.1:25685-52710 GCA_964524835.1 uncultured Geobacter sp. | reverse complement strand
CGCGAAGGCGGCCGCACCGTAGGCGCAGGCGTTGTAGCTTCAATTATTGAATAAAATCCAAGTCTAGATTGACGCATGTGGGCATGACGACTGTCAGTGCCTGCTGATTTCATACAAAAGGAAGCACATCATGAGAGACATCATCACCCTTGGATGCACAGAGTGCAAACAGAGAAACTACACGACAACAAAAAACAAGAGAACGACTCCCGGTAAACTTGAATTCAACAAGTTTTGCCGTTTCTGTCGCAAGCATACTCCCCATAAGGAAACCAAGTAGTTCCGACCGATTGTTGCACGGTACAGGCCAGTAGCTCTAACTGGTAGAGCGCCGGTCTCCAAAACCGGATGTTGGGGGTTCGAATCCCTCCTGGCCTGCCACAATTCAATCGATTTCCCTTTTTGGAGATCAGCAGACTGCTTTCGAAAACAATCGGCAGCCATAAGTAAACTGCCAGGAGCTATATTGTGCAAAAAGTCACCGCTTTTTTTGAATCAGTAAAGCTTGAACTTGAAAAGGTCACGTGGCCTACACGTAAAGAGACAATCGCGACAACCGGTGTTGTTATTGTTATTGTTGTGCTGATTTCTTTCTATCTTGGTGCGTGTGATCTTGTTTTGGCCAAGTTGTTGCGTCTGATACTAGGATAAAGGGCCCATCTATGTCCATGAAATGGTATGGAGTACATACATATTCGAGCTTTGAAAACAAGGTTCGCCTGAATTTGCTTGAAACTATCAAGAATGAAAGGATGGAGAGTTTCTTTGAAGAGATTCTCATCCCCTGCGAAACTGTAGTAGAGCTTAAAAAAGGCGAAAAGAAGACATCTTCGCGAAAGTTTTTTCCCGGCTATATTCTGGTCAAAATGGAGCTGACTGACGAAACATGGCATCTTGTAAAGGAAACCGCCAAGGTAACCGGTTTTGTGGGCGGTAACACCCCCTTCCCTATTGCAGATGAAGAGGTTGCTAAAATAACCCGCCGCATGGAAGAGGGAGCCGAAAAACCACGCCCCAAAGTTTTGTTTGAAGTTGGCGAAACTGTACGCGTTGTCGATGGACCGTTTCTTAATTTCTCAGGTGTTGTTGAAGACGTCAAGCCGGACAAGGGCAAACTGCGAGTTACCGTAACGATTTTCGGCCGCGCAACCCCTGTCGAGCTCGAATTCATGCAGGTCGAAAAGAACTAGGCTTTCAATCAGTCATCCGTTAGTTGATGACAGGCATACGCTGTATATTAAAGGAGCACTTTTATGGCAAAGAAAATAACCGGCTACATTAAATTACAGGTACCAGCAGGCAAAGCGAACCCTTCGCCTCCAATCGGTCCTGCCCTCGGTCAGCATGGCGTCAACATCATGGAATTCTGCAAGGCTTTCAATGCAAAAACGCAGGCCGATGAGGGTACCATTACACCAGTTGTTATAACCGTGTATGCCGACAGGTCATTCACGTTCATTACCAAAACGCCTCCGGTGCCGGTACTGATAAAG
The DNA here is from genome assembly GCA_964524835.1 of uncultured Geobacter sp. GTDB lineage: Bacteria > Desulfobacterota > Desulfuromonadia > Geobacterales > Pseudopelobacteraceae > JACRCG01. The sequence goes on along the minus strand of CAZGEG010000028.1, from coordinate 51,217 downwards.
AAGGCTCTCGACCTGAAGAGCGGCTCTGCGGTTCCGAACAAGACCAAAGTGGGCAAGCTTACCAAATCCCAGGTTGAAGCAATTGCCAAACAGAAAATGCCTGACCTCAATGCCGCTTCTCTTGAAGCCGCCATGAGGACAGTTGAAGGTACTGCCCGCTCAATGGGCGTTGATATCGTCTAATCGGCACACTATCTATTAATCAAGATCCCTAGAGAGGTTGTATCATGTCAAAAAGCGCAAAGAAACATTCTGAAGCAATGTCAAAAATCGACAGGAACAAGGTTTATCAACTTGGGACTGCCGTTGACGTTGTCAAACAGACCGCGTATGCAAAATTTGATGAGACTGTCGATGTTGCAGTCAAGCTTGGTGTTGACCCGCGTCACGCTGACCAGATGGTTCGCGGTGCGGTAGTTCTTCCTAACGGACTCGGCAAAGACGTTCGTGTTCTCGTTTTTGCGAAGGGCGAAAAAGAGAAGGAGGCACTTGACGCCGGGGCGGACTTCGTTGGCGGAGACGACCTTGTTGCCAAAATACAGGCCGGCTGGTTTGATTTTGATACCGCTATAGCAACACCCGACATGATGGGTGTCGTCGGCAAGATCGGCAAGCTGCTCGGACCTCGCGGTCTCATGCCGAATCCGAAGGTCGGCACCGTTACCTTTGAAGTCGGCAGGGCTGTCAAAGAATCGAAAGCGGGCAAGGTAGAGTTCCGTGTCGAAAAAGCCGGAATCATTCATGCTCCGGTCGGCAAGGTCTCATTTGATGCTGAGATGCTCAAAGGGAATTTGCTTGCTCTCGTAGAAGCGCTTATCAAAGCAAAGCCGTCTGCAGCAAAAGGCACCTATATCAAGAAGATTTCACTCTCCTCCACAATGGGAGCCGGGATAAATCTTGATATTGCCGATGTAACCGCGCAGATCTAAATATAACAATTTAGCCAAAGTCAAAGACAGCAGGCGCGTATGGCTGCGCTTAATCCGGAACGTCGGACCTGCCGAGACTTGGGTACCGCAAATTCCTTGCGTTCCTGACTTTGGCCGGGGTCATGCCCCACATACCAAAAGAAAGGAGGAAGTCGCTTGAACAAAAATACCAAACAGGAACTCGTCGCCGAGATGCATGAGCGGCTGACACGCGCCAAAGCAGTTTTTCTCGCAGATTTTCGCGGGATGAACGTTGGACAGGCCACAACGCTCCGAAATGAGCTCCGGGCTGCGTCAGTCGAATACAAAGTATTTAAAAACACTTTGTTTGATCTGGCTGCCAAAGGCACCGACATCGAGTGCATCAGCCCGTTTCTTGCCGGTCCGACCGCCGTGGCTATCAGCTATGACGATCCGGCAAATGCTGCAAAAGTACTGAACAAGTTTGCGAAAGACCCGCAAGGCAAGTTCGTGCTTAAAGCCGCTGTACTCAGTGGTAAGCTGCTTGACGCCAAGCAGATTCAAGCATTGGCAGACCTGCCGACGCGTGAGGTTCTCATCGCCAAGATGCTCGGATCCATGCAGGCACCTGCAACCAACTTTGTTGGCGTGCTCGCAGCACTGCCCGGTTCGCTCGTACGCGTGCTGGATGCAATCCGTGTACAGAAATCAGCAAACTAACCTGTAGCACACACTATATCACTAAAATAATATTCGGAGGATTCACCAATGGCTATCACTAAAGAAGATGTAATCAGCTTTATCGAAAAAATGACTGTACTTGACCTCGCTGAACTCGTCAAGGAACTGGAAGAAAAGTTCGGCGTTTCCGCTGCCGCTCCTGTTGCCGTTGCTGCTGTTGCCGGTCCTGCCGTTGAAGCAGCTGAAGAGCAGACTGAATTTGACGTTATCCTGAAATCCTGCGGCGCCAACAAAATCAACGTTATCAAAGTAGTTCGCGCCCTGACAAGCCTCGGCCTGAAAGAAGCCAAGGACCTGGTTGACGGCGCACCCGGCACTGTCAAAACTGGTGTTGCCAAGGCAGAAGCTGAAGATGCAGTCAAGCAGCTTGTTGAAGCCGGCGCAGAAGCATCTATCAAATAGCACCTCGAATTGTTGTCTTTATGAGAGCCAAGGTCGCCCGGAGCGGCCTTGGCTTGTGCTGTTTCGGCACGGTTTAATTAACATATACTTCTGACATTCCAGCACGTTACATCATACAATCTGGATCCAGTTACGATACCCGCCAAAGGAGAAGCCATGGCTTATTCTATTGCCAATAATCACCTCTTGCGTAAAAACTTTGCCAAGATAAAGAACATAATTGAAATCCCCAACCTGATAGACATTCAGAAAGATTCGTACCGTCGCTTTCTGCAGCAGGAAGTGTCTGCTGAATCACGTTTGAACACCGGTCTTGAAACCGTGTTCAGGAGTGTGTTCCCGATCAAGGATTTCAGCGAAAGCGCTTCTCTCGAGTATGTATCGTACGCGCTTAACAAGCCCAAGTACGATGTCGACGAATGTCACCAGCGCGGCATGACCTATGCTGCCCCGATGAAGGTCAAGGTACGTCTTGTCATCTGGGATGCCGGTAAAGACGCGACCGTCAAGGCGATCAAGGACATCAAGGAGCAAGAGGTCTACTTTGGTGAAATCCCGCTTATGACCGATAACGGGACTTTTATCATCAATGGGACTGAACGGGTAATCGTCAGCCAGCTGCACCGTTCCCCGGGTGTCTTTTTCGACCACGACAAAGGTAAAACACATTCAAGCGGCAAGGTTCTGTACTCTGCCCGCGTAATTCCATATCGTGGATCATGGCTGGATTTTGAATTTGACCACAAAGACATACTGTACGTACGCATTGACCGTCGCAGAAAAATGCCGGCAACTGTGCTCCTGAAGGCGTTGGGCTATTCTGTTGAACAGCTTCTCAACTACTATTACAAAAGCGAAGAGATTTTCATCGGCTCCGATTCAATCACCAAAAGCATTGAACCGGAACTTTTGACGCTTCAAAAAACTATTGTTGACGTAACTGACCCCGTTAACGGTGAAGTTCTTGTCAAGGCAAACCGTAAGTACACAAAATCTTCGATCAAGAAGATGCAGGAGCGGGGCATCAAGACTGTTCCTGCAACTGTCGAGGAGATTCTTGGCCGTTATGCGTCATCCGACATCGTTGACCCGACCACGGGCGAAATCATCGTCGAATGCAATGATGAAATCACCCTCGATCGATTTAATGAAATCAAGGCGCGCGGAGTAAGCAGCTTCAAAGCCCTCTACATCGACAACCTCCACATTACGTCATCATTCCGCGATACGCTGCTGATTGACAAGATCAGTTCAAGCGATGAAGGTCTGATTGAAATATACCGGCGTCTCCGGCCGGGAGATCCACCCACATTAAAAAGCTCACTGGCACTCTTCGACAACCTGTTTTTCAACCCTGAGCGGTACGATCTTTCAGCTGTCGGCAGACTTAAGCTGAACTATAAACTCGGCCTCAAGGTTTGGCAGGACTGCATGGTGTTAAACGCACCCTGCATGTTGAGCAGCGAAGACGTCGCCAGTTTCGAATCCCTTATAGCCCGACTGGCAGGCTCGAAAGATCCTTTTTCACAGTACCTGATGATGAAACTGCCATCCGATCTTGCCAAATCGCTCAAAAAAGTTGAGGCGAGTCAGTCCGTACCGGATAAGCTCAGAGATCAACTGCTGCTCGAGCTGAACAACCTCATTCGTGACAATGATTTTTTCCAAAAGGAATTGTTCGCGAACTTTGGACTTTCCAAGGCAACAATCAAACTATCCGAGGCGATTGAGCAGGGTGGCTTTGATGAAAACCGCCGGATGATTGAAACTCTGCGACGCAACAGAATGGTTTTCGAGGACCTGTACAGTTCGGATATCAGGATTGCCGTTAAAAACGATATTCTTGAAATCGTCCGGTATCTTATCGAGTTGAAGAACGGCCGCGGCACCATCGATGACATTGACCATCTCGGCAATCGCCGTGTTCGTGCCGTTGGCGAACTGCTGGAGAATCAGTACCGCATCGGTCTTGTCCGCATGGAGCGGGCGATCAAGGAGCGGATGAGCCTGCAGGAGGTTGAAAACCTCATGCCTCATGATTTGATCAACTCCAAGCCGGTCTCTGCAGTTGTGAAAGAATTCTTCGGTTCATCACAATTGTCCCAGTTTATGGATCAGACCAACCCGCTTTCCGAGGTCACCCACAAACGACGTCTTTCGGCTTTGGGACCAGGTGGCCTGACACGTGAGCGCGCCGGTTTCGAGGTTCGCGACGTTCACCCCACCCACTATGGCCGCGTCTGCCCTATTGAAACTCCTGAAGGCCCGAACATCGGCCTGATAGCTTCCCTGTCGACTTACGCACGTATCAACGATCATGGTTTTGTTGAAACTCCGTACCGCATCGTCCAGGAAGGCAAAGTTACCAATGAAGTCCGCTTTTTCTCAGCTCTTGAGGAAGAGGGTCATGCAATCGCCCAGGCTAACGCAGAAGTCGACGCAGACGGACGTTTTGTCAACGATTACAACTCTGCGCGTAAAAGCGGCGAATTCATCCTTGTTCACCGTGATGAAATTGCCCTGATGGACGTCGCCCCGATCCAGCTGGTATCGGTAGCAGCCGCTCTGATTCCGTTCCTTGAGAACGATGACGCCAACCGTGCCTTGATGGGTTCGAACATGCAGCGTCAGGCGGTGCCGCTGCTGCGTGCCGATTCTCCTCTGGTAGGAACAGGCATGGAACGCATCGTTGCCCGTGACTCGGGAGTTTCGGTCATTGCAAAGCACAATGGCGAAGTCGAGTCCGTCGATGCCGCACGAATTGTCGTCAAGATCGATGAAAATGAAATCGATGAGAACGGCACCGGCGTCGACATCTATAACCTGATCAAATTCGCACGTTCCAACCAGAACACCTGCATCAACAACAAGCCGGTGGTGAAGGTCGGCGACAAGGTCAAACGCGGAGCAGTAATCGCCGATGGGCCGTCAACAGACATGGGTGAACTGGCCCTTGGACAGAACATCGTCGTTGCCTTCATGCCATGGGGAGGATACAACTACGAGGACTCGATCCTCATCTCCGAAAAACTCATTAAGGATGACCGTTACACGTCCATCCACATCGAGGAATTCGAGTGCGTCGCCCGCGACACAAAACTCGGCAAGGAAGAGATTACGTCCGACATTCCAAATCTTGGCGAGGAAACTCTCAAGGATCTTGATGAATCAGGCATCATCCGTATCGGCGCTGAAGTAAAGCCGGGCGATATCCTGGTCGGCAAGATCACTCCAAAAGGAGAGACCCAGCTTTCTCCCGAGGAAAAACTTCTCCGCGCAATTTTCGGAGAAAAAGCCGGCGACGTACGCGATACATCCCTCACCGTCCCTCCGGGCGTTGAAGGGACAGTCATCGGTGCCAAAATTTTCTCCCGCAAAGGTAATGACAAGGACACCCGTACGGAGTTGATCGAGAAAGCTGAAGAGGACAAACTGCGCAAGGATGAGCAGGATGAAATCCGGATCATCCGTGATTCTGCCATCGGCAAGCTGAAGCGTCTCCTGATCGGCAAAACCCTGGCGGTAAAACTTGATGACAGCAAAGGCAATCTTGTCCTTGCAAAAGGCAAACAGATTACCGAGGAATCGCTGCAGAATCTGGCAAACTCGGCCTGGAGCACCATTTCGGTAAGTGACGACAATGAAACCGATGACAAAGTACATCAGATTCTTGAAACCCTTAACCGCCAGATAGACCTGATTCACAATGTTTTTGAAGACAAGATCCAGAAGCTGAAGCGTGGTGACGATCTGCCGCCAGGCGTAATCAAGATGGTCAAGATCTACATCTCCATCAAGCGTAAACTGCAGGTCGGTGACAAGATGGCCGGTCGCCACGGCAACAAGGGTGTTGTTTCCCGAATTCTGCCGGAAGAAGACATGCCGTACATGGAAGACGGAAGGCCGGTAGAGATCGTTCTTAACCCGCTTGGCGTACCGTCACGTATGAACGTCGGCCAGATCCTGGAAACGCATCTGGGGTGGGCGGCAAAAGGCATCGGCTGGAAAATTGAGGATATGCTTGAAAAGCATACCTCCGATGATAATTTGAAAACGTATCTGAAAGAAGTTTATGGTGACGACGAAGTAGCGACATTTATTGACAGACTTGACAACACCGAACTACTTAAGGTTGCCCGCCGCCTGCAGCGCGGCGTTGCGATGGCTTCTCCGGTTTTTGAGGGGGCCACTGAAGCGCAGATCAAGGGAATGCTCGGCAAGGCAAATTTGCATTCATCAGGCCAGGTCACTCTGTTTGATGGACGTACGGGCGAACCTTTTGACAATAAAGTAACCGTCGGCGTCATGTATGTACTGAAACTTCATCATCTTGTTGATGACAAGATCCATGCCCGTTCCATTGGGCCATACAGCCTCGTGACCCAGCAACCGCTCGGCGGAAAGGCGCAGTTCGGCGGCCAGCGACTCGGGGAGATGGAAGTGTGGGCCATGGAAGCTTACGGTGCGGCTCACGCCCTTCAGGAATTCCTGACCGTCAAGTCGGATGATGTATCCGGACGTACCCGCATGTATGAAGCGATAGTCAAAGGCAAACATACTCTGGAACCAGGTTTGCCCGAGTCATTCAACGTTCTCATCAAGGAACTTCAGTCCCTCTGCCTTGATGTTGATCTGCTTGAAGGCGAAGAAGAATAACTAAAGATTTCCTGGCCGGAGTCTGTATCATCAGACACGCGGCTTCAGACAAACGGAGGAGAGCATCGTGGAAGATTATTTCAGCTTTTTTGATAAACCAAAAGATCCACTCCACTTTTCAGCTATACGCATATCGATTTCATCTCCCGATAAAATTCGGGAGCGCTCTCACGGAGAAGTAAAAAAGCCGGAGACTATCAACTATCGTACGTTCAAGCCTGAACGGGACGGTCTTTTCTGCGCCAAGATATTCGGCCCGACAAAAGATTACGAGTGCAACTGCGGCAAGTACAAACGGATGAAACATCGCGGCATTATCTGTGAGAAATGCGGTGTTGAAGTCATCCCTTCGAAAGTTCGGCGTGAACGTCTGGGGCACATTGACTTGGCCACACCGGTTGCACATATCTGGTTTCTGAAATCATTACCTTCCCGGATCGGAAACCTGCTGGATATCACTCTCAAAGACCTGGAGAAAGTCCTCTACTTTGAGGGGTTTGTTATCAGTGATCCGAAGAACACCCCGTTGCAGTTTTGCGAAGTGATGTCGGAAGACAAATATATCAAGATGCAGCAGGAATACGGCACCGACGCATTCTCGGGCGGAATGGGGGCAGAGGCCATTCGCGAGTGTCTCCGTGCTCTTGACCTTGAGGATCTGGCCGTAACGCTGCGGTCTGAAATGGTTGAATCCACCAGCGAAGCCAAGCGCAAGAAGACGGCGAAACGTCTCAAGGTTGTCGAAGCGTTCCGCCATTCCGGCAACAAACCGGAGTGGATGATCCTGGAGTGCATCCCGGTTCTTCCCCCCGAACTGCGCCCACTGGTTCCCCTGGACGGAGGCCGTTTTGCGACGTCGGACCTGAACGACCTTTATCGTCGCGTTATCAACCGTAACAACCGCCTGAAACGTCTGTGTGAACTGCAGGCTCCCGAAGTCATCATACGCAACGAGAAGCGGATGCTTCAGGAAGCGGTTGATGCCCTTTTTGACAACGGGCGCCGCGGCCGTGCCATTGCCGGACCGAACAAGCGGCCGCTCAAATCCCTTTCCGACATGCTTAAAGGAAAATCCGGCCGTTTCCGTCAGAACCTGCTCGGTAAACGTGTCGATTACTCCGGCCGTTCCGTTATCGTTGTCGGACCGGAGCTTAAACTGCACCAGTGCGGCCTTCCGAAAAAAATGGCGCTGGAACTGTTCAAACCGTTTATCTACAACAAGCTGGAAGAGCGCGGCTTGGTAACCACCATCAAGAGCGCCAAGAAAATGGTTGAAAAAGAGCGCCCTGAAGTGTGGGATGTTCTGGAAGAGGTCATCAAGGAACACCCGGTCATGCTCAACCGTGCCCCGACCCTTCACCGCCTCGGTATCCAGGCTTTCGAGCCGGTTCTGATCGAAGGCAAGGCCATCCAGTTGCATCCGCTCGTCTGCACCGCTTTCAATGCCGACTTCGACGGCGACCAGATGGCTGTCCATCTGCCGCTCTCCATCGAGAGTCAGGTCGAAGCCCGTGTTCTGATGATGTCTACGAACAATATTCTCTCGCCCGCGAACGGCAAACCGATCATCGTACCTTCCCAGGACATGGTTCTCGGGGCATACTACATGACCCGTGACAGGATTAACGCCAAGGGTGAATACTACCGTCCTACCGAGAAGGAACTACAGGCCGGCATGAACGTTTCCGGCTGTTTCTCATCACCGGAGGAAGTCAGGATAGCGTTTGATGCAGGTGAAATCAACATGCAGGCGCTGATCAAAGTCCGCATGAAGAACCTGGCCACCGATGAAAAAGCCCAGATGATCGACACCACGGCAGGACGCATACTGTTGCGTGATGTCCTCCCTGCTGCAGTGCCGTTCTCCGCGATAAACAAGGTAATGACCAAGAAGGAGCTGTCAAACCTTGTTGACACCTGCTATCGCCTGTCCGACAGCAAGGAAACCGTTCTTCTGGCCGACCGTCTCAAGGAAATCGGCTTCAAGTACGCGAATCTGGCCGGCATATCCATCTGCCTGGATGACATGGTCATTCCGGAAGGGAAGCCGGCTATCATCGAGAAGGCCCACGAAGAGGTCACCGAGATCCAGAATCAGTACACCGAAGGTCTCATCACCGACGGCGAACGCTACAACAAAGTTATCGATATCTGGGCCAAGGCGACGGAAGAGATCGCTAACGAGATGCTTGAAAACCTTTCGAAAGAAATTGTCACCGCACGTGACGGCAGCAAAATAGAAACATCCTCGTTCAATGCCATCCACATGATGGCAGATTCCGGCGCTCGTGGTTCTGCACAGCAGATTCGCCAGCTTGCGGGTATGCGTGGATTGATGGCCAAACCTTCCGGCGAGATCATTGAAACTCCGATCACCGCCAACTTCCGCGAAGGTCTGACGGTTCTCCAGTACTTCATCTCGACCCACGGCGCCCGTAAGGGTCTGGCAGATACGGCTCTCAAAACGGCCAACTCCGGATACCTGACCCGCCGACTGGTCGACGTCGCCCAGGATGCAATCATCACTGAGGTAGATTGCGGAACATTGGATGGCCTGATCGTATCTTCCCTGACAGAAGGGGGAGAAATTATCGAACCGATCGGTGACCGTATTCTTGGGCGAGTTGCCCTTGATGATATCCACGATCCGTTAACCGACGAAATACTGGTCGAGATGAATCAGGAAATCGATGAGTACCTGGTTAAACGGGTAGAAGATGCGGGGATCGAGAAGGTCAAGATCAGGTCCGTACTTACCTGCCAGAGCAAACGCGGAATTTGCGCCAAATGTTATGGCCGCGATCTTGCCCGCGGTCACAGTGTCAACATGGGTGAGGCTGTCGGGGTCATCGCAGCCCAATCGATCGGTGAGCCGGGAACACAGCTGACAATGCGTACCTTCCACATCGGCGGCACCGCATCACGTCACGCCGAGCAGACTTCCCTTGAAGCCCGCGCAGACGGGGTGATCAACTATATCAACGTCAATACCGTTATTAACAATGACGGGCACCATATCGTCATGAACCGCAACGGTGAAATCGCCGTTATTGACGAAACCGGCCGCGAACGTGAAAAATATACTGTCGTCTACGGTGCAAAAATCAAGATTGCTCCCGGTGGAGCGGTCAAGCAGGGGGCCACACTTGCAGAATGGGACCCCTACACCATGCCGATCCTTACTGAAGTCGCCGGTCGGGTCAAGTTCGCCGACATTTTAGAAGGCGTAACGATGGAAGAGCAGCTAGATGATGTAACCGGACTTTCCCGTAAGGTTATCATCGAGACCAAAGATACCGACAAGCGCCCGCGCATCGCCATCAAAGATGCATCCGGTGAAGGCGGCGGCACTATCGGCCGTTACTTCCTGCCGGCCGGAGCCAATATTTCCGTCATTGACGACACGGTCATCAGTGCCGGCGATATTATCGCCAAGATCCCTCGTGAAACGACTAAAACGAAGGATATTACCGGTGGTTTGCCGCGCGTTGCCGAGCTTTTTGAGGCACGTAAGCCGAAGGACTTTGCCGTCATTACCGAGATCGATGGCCGCGTGTCATACGGTAAAGACGCCAAAGGGAAACGAAAAGTCATTGTCACGCCGGAACTGGGCGAGCCGAAGGAGTATCTGATTCCGAAAGGGAAGCATATCAGTGTTCACGAAGGCGACCACGTCCGTGCGGGTGAACCGCTCATGGACGGTTCATCCAATCCGCATGATATTCTGCGGGTGCTCGGTGTCAAGGAACTTGCCAAATACCTCGTAGACGAAGTCCAGGAAGTATACCGTCTGCAGGGCGTCAAGATCAACGACAAGCATATTGAGGTTATCGTCCGCCAGATGCTGCGGCGCGTCCGCATCAAGGACACCGGTGACACCAATCTGCTGGTAGATGATCAGGTCGAGCGCTTTGTTTTTGAACAGGAAAATGAAAAGGCGTTCCGTGACGGGAAACGTCCGGCAGTCGCTGAACCGCTGCTGCTCGGTATCACGAAGGCATCACTTTCCACCGAGTCATTCATTTCCGCCGCATCCTTCCAGGAAACGACGAAAGTGCTGACCCAGGCAGCGATTGAAGGAAAGATCGATTACCTGCGCGGACTCAAAGAGAATGTTATCATGGGCCGATTGATACCGGCAGGAACCGGGATAGCTCACTACCGCAATCTGCGTTTGGTGGCCGAATCTCTTGCTCCGAAAGAAGGTGCGGTAAAAGAAGCCGGCTATGGCGATGCCGGTGAGGGTGCCGATCTGGAAGCTGCATAAATATAGCTCGCAGAAGAAAAACATATCACAGCGGCCGGAAGATTACCTTCCGGCCGTTTTTTTGTTCAGATTGAATCAACACCCTTCCCGGTCAGTTTTTTCCAACGGCTGCCGGCCAACTCGACAAGGCCGTTGATTGTACGGGTGTAGAACCTGGTAACAGGCATACTGTTGACCAGCAGCGAACCGTTCGCCGTTTCGATGGATACCGGATCTCCGGCGACACATGCGGATATCTGTCCGAAATGCTCCCCGGAAACACCGAACAGAAACTTATAGACTGAACCATCAAAACGGCACGCTACTATGAGAATCGCAACTTCCGGGTGACCGGTTTTATGATGGCTGCGAACGGTAGCGGAAACAAAAGAACCAGACACGGTCGAACCTGAAGCCAGCAGAGACTCCAGATTAATCCCCTTTGGCTTCATTTTGCCAAGAGACGGCATTCCCCACGGCTTGAACGGTTCGTGAGTTCTCGTATCATAGTGCTCACTCCTCTCCAGCAGCGTCACAACGTTATTGTTTATCGGGCCGCCTATGGAATGCGACAGACCTGCTGCAAAGCCATGCTCTCTGATCAGTCGGTGGTTTTCAACGATCTGAATCATACCGGTCGCTCCCAGCGGATGCCCCCTCCCCTTCAACCCTCCGGTAAGATTTGTAGGAAAGGCACCGTTTTCTCCGGTCAGTGAATCATCCAGCAGGGCGTCCATTAACCGGCCTCTGCTGACAATACCGAGATCGACCATATTGATTGGCCCGAACCCGTTAAATGGGTCATGCATATTGACGTGCAACTTGCCTGAGAGTGAGCGAATATCCCTGATGCCGGCCATACCATAGGCATATCCGGCTGCGATGACGGTTGCCGGAAAGGAGTGGAAGTAATTTCGGTCTGCAATCGTCGGTATATCGGTAGCACTCCCGACACCACTGACCCGAACATCCTGACGTCGCGCGGTAAGGACGACCGCTGCAACTCCGTCAGACATAGGACAAAAGTCATGGTAGCGCAATGGATACCAGTATCTATAGTTTCTGCCGTCGACAATTTGTCGATAATAGTCGTGCAGTTCAATTTGTGCGTTCAGATGTGCGTCCGGGTTCCTGGCTGCAAATCGCTGACTCCGTTGAGTCAGGAGGGCAGAATAGGCTGTCCACTCTTCATCTGAAAGGCCGAGCCGCTCCTTCAAGGCCCGTGCGACCAATCCGCCGCATGCGGGCATTGTCAGCCCGAATTCGGCTTCATCACGGTCAATCACACCGGCGATAATGCGGGTTGATTCAAGTGTCGAGGCATCACTCATCTTCTGGACGCCGATTGCGAGTACCGAATCGTATCTCCCCGATGCAATCTCCAGATAGGCACTTTCGAATGCCGATGCCCCCGAAGAAGAAGCGGTATCAACAAGCACCGAACGGGCTCCGGAAATGCCCAATATACCCGCAATCTTGGCAGCCGTATTGTCAACACCTGAGAAAGCGGATGGATTCTGACTGCCGACAACCACCGCCTCAATATCACGACGCCTAACCGGACTGCCGGTAAACACCTCTCCACAGAGCTCTGATAATTCCAGAAAAGAGAGTTTTTGTTTATCTTTACCGTTGTACCTGCCAACAGGAGCCATCCAGGAAGCAGCTACATATACGGGCCGGGGTTTAAATGGCAGTTCCATACTTACCCTCCCTTAATTTAATAATTTCACAATCCAGGTCCCGTGCTTTCGACGCAGATAAAGTCGTTACAAGTCGAGGCTAAAAACCACATCCGCCGCCGTTTTTCAGGTGATATTTTTGGTGATAGGCCTCAGCCTCCCAAAAAACTGTAGCGGGTACAATTTGAGTAACGACTTGACGGCGAAACGTGTGCCTGCTTTCCAGGTCGGCACGAGAGGCCAGTGCAGCGGTATGTTGTTCTTCAGAGTGATAAAAAATCGCTGAACGATACTGATCGCCGAAATCCGGCCCCTGCCTGTTTAACTGGGTAGGGTCATGGCATTCCCAGAAAACCGCCAGCAGATCACCATAGCTGGTCTGAAGTGGGTCAAAAGCGACTTCCACCGCTTCGGCATGACCGGTACCGTGACCGCAGACGTCATGATACGTCGGGCTATTCGTATGACCCCCGCAGTACCCAACACGAGTCGAGACAACTCCGGGAACGGCCAGAAAGACATCTTCAACGCCCCAAAAACAGCCGGCAGCAAAAGTGGCCAATTCGATCATGTTTTACCCCTCAGAAACCAGATTAACAAGATAAGTGCTATGGTGCTGCCGAACTTCCAGTCTGCTAAACAAAAAAGGGCCCCGAAGGGCCCAGTTAAAACTACATCAGTTTTTCCATCTCTTCTTCAGAGATATCGAAGTTGGCATATACGTTTTGCACATCGTCGTTGTCCTCCAACTTATCCATCAACTTGAGCATGCTTTCGGCCTGCTTTCCTTCCAGCTTGACCTGGGTCTGCGGAATCATGGTGATCTCGGCATTTAAATGCTTGAACCCTTTGGCAGCCAGTGCTTCCCTCACCTCTATAAATGATGCCGGTTCCGATGTGACCTCAAAACAATCATCCTGCTCGGCAACGTCTTCTGCACCGGCTTCAAGTGCCGCTTCGAAAAGCTGATCGAAATCGACCGATTTATCATAGCCGATCACCCCTTTTTTGCTGAAGATCCAGGAAACACAGCCAGCTTCACCCATGTTGCCGTTGCTCTTTGAAAAGATACTGCGGATATCCGAAACGGAACGATTACGGTTATCTGTCAGAACTTCAACAAGAACGGCGGCGCCTCCTGGACCATACCCTTCATAGACGATCTCCTCGTAAGTGACCCCCTCCATGCCGCCGGCACCCTTTTTTATTGCCCGTTCGATATTGTCTTTGGGCATATTTTCCGCTTTTGCCTTATCTACGGCAGTACGCAGGCGAGGGTTGGCGGCGGGATCAGCTCCCCCCAGCTTTGCGGCAACTGAGATTTCCTTGATAAACTTGGTAAAAAGCTTTCCACGCTTTGCGTCGGCAGCGCCCTTTTTGTGTTTGATGGTGCTCCACTTATTATGACCCGACATCGCTCCTGCTCCTTTGGGAATGAATAATCAACGAGTTTTTTATTGCCTAAAAAAGTGAGAAACATTACCATGTAACATTGTGCCTGTCCAGAGGGAATTTATTTACAGAAGGGCGTGACTGACATGAAACTGATTAATAACTCCTCCATATTGTTTGTATTTTTCTTCATCGTATCTTTGCTGCTGAATAGCTGCAGCACGACGAAACAGACCCCGCAAAACGACGGACTTCCGATTCTTTCACAGGACGAGGTAATCCGCCCCTATACAAAACTTGGCAGGATTCAGGTAACCCGCGAAACGTACGGGTCCGATTATACCCTGTCACCCGACATTAAAGCGTGGGGACTTGCGGCAGTTCGCCAGGAAGCAGAAAAAATGGGCGCGGATGCAATCATGTCCCCTGAAGTCATCGGTCACAGGACCATTTACGGCATTATCCCGTCTACAGAATATATTGCCACAGGATTTGCGATTAAATTCAAATAGGTAAAATAGGGGTTGACAGTACCGCTGACTATTCGTTATAAAGATTACTTGATTGATCGTGGCGCGTTATCCAAGAGGCTAGGAGCCGGTCTGCAAAACCGTTAACGTCGGTTCGAATCCGACACGCGCCTCCAACCATCATTCAGAATCAACTAAACAAAAGGCCATGCTCTTGAGCATGGCCTTTTTATTTGTTTCAGGGAGCATAACTCCCAAAGTGGTCGATTGATACCAAACCTATTTCGCGTTCTCATCCAGAAGATAATTAAGGAACACAACAAGATCCCGAATTTCTTTTTTATTCATGTCTGAATTCGGCTTGCGCAGCATTTTTATCCCATACGCCTTAACCGCCTGCTTGTTAAAAGGCTGCCCCGTAATCGGAGCCCTGCCGGTTTGGATGGCAATCACCGTTCGCTCCATCGTATGGCACTTAATGCATTTAACCTGCATAAGCTCAAAAGATGGCTTGTACATTTCAGGAATACTTTCGACATTGAAATTCATTTTGGCGCCACGCCCCGAAACCTTTACCCGTGCATCAGCGATAGAATAGACAGCAAGTGTCAAGAGTACTGCCAGAATAACATGCCTTTTCATTAGATGCTCCTTAATGCGTTTTTAATAGCTGAAAAAGTATATCAGAATAAGAAACACTATCCAGTAATGACCATAAAAAAATCAGAAGCTGAAAGTAACGCCGAGAGTTCCGACCTGGTTGTCAATTTCCGATTTTCCAGATGAGCTCCAGGAAGTCCCGGTTTCATGTTTATATTCTGCCACAATTTTCAGATTTTCTATCGGTGCATAGGCAAGGGTCGGAATGTAGCGATCAACTACATTTGAACCATCATCCTGGTACTCATAACGGAACGATCCGATCAGATTCAGCTGAAATGTATACTCACCCTCGATTGAGACAACATATGATTTTACCGTCGGAACTGAACCATTTAAGGCAATATTGTCATCATGCCCTATAACACCTGACACCTTCAACCGGAACAACTTATAGAGCAGATCAAGGTCTCCACCGGCGCGATAATAATCGTTCTGACGAGGGGTTACCCCTGCGGTGGTGTTGGGGTCTCCGTTCGTCCCCACATAGCCGTACCCGCCGACAGTCACAGTCAGATAATCAAATATGCTTTCTTCCTTGTTCAGGTCGATTTCCGGTTCATTGGCAAGATAATCGGCGCCGCCAACTTTCACGGATGTGTGAACATACCATTCCTTGGTATTCTGATTCTTGCGGTTGACCACTCCTCCCGCCAGAAAAAGACGGTTGGCTACAATCATGTTGGCCTCGACAGCATCCTGAGGCTGCTCAGCTTTAAAAAGGGAGCCGTTCACGGTGTACGCGTAGGTAGCATAGGAATTTGTGGTAGACAGCTTATTGTTGAACTTCCAGAGACCGAGTTTCGGCTGGAACCGGCCCACCTTCAGGTTGACCGGAGTTTCCATGGCATGTCGCCAAATGAGAAATAGTTCTCCAATATCGGTTTTACCATTACTTGGTGTTTGCGACGTGTTGGTAATACCGGTGGCGTTCTCGGTATACGCCAGATATGTGCCGAAGAAACCGGCCTTTTCCTTGAAATGTCCACCGGCATTGAGCTTCAGCGTTCGGGTCGACAGATCGAATTCGTTTGGCTGGCTGCGGTTGTAGGTACCATGAATATTTGCAGTAAACGAAATCGGCAACTGCTCCGGCACGCCCGAGAGTACAATACCCTCTGACTTAGGCTCTCCACCTGCGGCACCGTTACCGCCATCAGCTTCGACGTTTTGAGCGGGAGTTACCGCAGTTCCCGGAGCATCGGAGGAAACCATCATCCCCGCTTTCAGTTTATTCAGCAGATCGGCATCGCCGTCCCCTTTTACAACAGTGCCACCGGTCGGGGCAGCAGCAGGCTTCGCCTCAACAGCGGCGGGAGCAGCTTTAGGTTTCTCTGCCGCTTTCTTTTTGCCCTTCCCGAAGTAGACATACGAGTTTTTAAGAAATGCTTCACCATACTCGTTAAGTTCAGGAAATATCGTATGGCAGGTGCTGCATTCCACGTTATTGGCACGGGTAAATGCCGGGATGGCGTGGGATGTCGCCACATAGAAAATGGTCAGCAAGGTGCTTGCAGCGAAAAAAACTATAAATTTCATGAATCCTCCAGAATCATATGATGTTCTTAGACAACAGGCATCTTATCAATATCAATACACAGGGTTTGACGAGCTACTGCCAGGTCGCCAGTTGCGCGGATCTTTAGCAATATAGGTTGTATATGTCAAACTGGTAAAAAGATAATTACAGGCTTCGTTTTTTTGTTGAGCCGTTAGCTGGCTGGAATTCTGGATCGCTGCTTCAACATCCGAAAAGTACCCCTGAGTGTTGGTTACAGATTTGACATTGCCGTCATAAAGCCAACTGATAGAGTCGTATATCAGCCTCTTGGCATAGAACCGGTTGTGGGCAAAGGCGCCAAAGTCATGATAGAGCAAGTTATAGTTGAAGGCCGCTCCCATGTTATTGGGTCCAGTACCGTCTGTGCCTCCGGTTATGGTACTTGTGCATCTATTTGTTGATGGATTATAGGTAGGATCGGTTGTTGTCGCTCCAGTCAGCCAATTTCTTACCGTTTGGTTCAAGCAACTGCCGGATTCGACATAATTGACGACGTATGGTTTTGTAAAGAAGTAAGGATTTACATTGGCGAAATATATGAACAGCTTTTCCTGCAGCATCGCTTTCAGGGCAGCCAATGCGGCATTGAACAACTCTTTCTGATTCTCGATTTCGGTGGCACTCATGCTGCCTTTATGGCAGAGGGCGTTGTTGCATACCGTGCTGGTCAGGGCGGTTACTTTACCGCCCTTGTCTTTGGCAACCGGGAGGAAGGTATGATTACCCGGTTGCATGTGGCAGGTGATACAAGGGCCGCTGCTGCCGGTATTATTGAAATTTGACACACCGATCCTGTCATGGGCATAAAAAGACGGATTGTTGTAATATTGCGAACTGTAAAACTCGAAACCGCTGGTCTTGAAAATTGTCGCACCTGCAGTCAGGTAGTGCGAGTTTTCAAAAGAGGCGTTTCTGAAGTTATAGGGACCGCTGGGAGTTATGACTTTGTTGGCGGTAAGCGTCGGGTCGGCCAGTTCCTTGATGACTTTACCTGTTTCCCTGCCAACATGACAGTTAAGACAGAGGTTGGATTCACCGATATCGGGGTAGGTTACTGAAATCCGGACCCGCATCTTGCTGGCTGTGGATTTGTTGTAGTACGCCGTGATGGCGCCAACCTTCCGCCTTGCATAGCTGTAGTCAATATGACAGGCGTTGCAAGCCAACACTTCTTTTCCTTCCGTCTTGGAGTTTCCGCCAACACGGGCAATTGTCTTATCGGACAAATAGTTAATATATCCAGTTGCGGTGTGACAACGGACACAGTCTGTTCCGAATGAGGTCGCAGGAGTAGCAGGAGCAGCTGTTCCGTTGGCTCTAAAGTTTCTGTCACTCCAGGGTTTTGCTGTAACATCTCCTTTACCGCTACGTGCCCATTGGCGTAAAATGCTTATCTTTGAGGTCGTATCATGGGGGTTATGGCATGACCTGCAGTTATTTTCATATTTTTTTGTTACATAACGAGCTTTGTAAGTTCCAGATGTGTAAGCGGCCAGTGTTGGTGTTGAAAAATGATTAGTAAGCGTGTTGGTTGTTATGTTGTCGTAAACACTCATGCTGAATCCTGCAACGCTGGTGTGGCATTTGGCGCATTTGCCGGTGTTGTCAGGGTTTTTGGTGGCATGAGCAGACGAATCCGGGGCACCCGCAGGGGTTCCGGAATGACACAGATTGCAGCTTGTCGGGTGTCCAAATTCCGGTTCATGACAATCGGCGCAGCCAGCCTTGTTTTTCAAATTATGGGCGGACACTTTCCACTCTTCGGTAACAAATTTCCCGGTAATGGGTGATTGATATGACGAGTGGCAGTCGACGCAACTCTGTGACTCCTCAGATTTGGACGAACTGGAGGCGGTTACGGTTTTTTCTCCGCATCCGTACAGTGTCAAAGACAAGAGCGCAATCATACTGTATGCAGAAAATTTATTCGTAAGAGTCATGCTATCTCCTTTTATGGGTGCTTATCTCAAAAAAACACTATTTCAGCAATCTATACATATAGGTAAACGCTCCACCAACCGAAACGCCGGATAACAGGCCGGCATAGCGGCTCACCTCCTGGGAAAACGTAACACGACCGAAATATTCTTCGATGTCGGAGGTTTCTTCCGTCATGATGGCAATAATATCCTGCCAATCCTTATCCCACTGGAATATCTGCAAATACAGGTCTGAGCCCCTCCAGACAAATATACAGACGAAAACTATGCCAAAGGCAATGAACCCATTGGAGATATCCGAACCCTTGATCGCTGTATATATTTTTCGGACTACTTCCAGGTTCATAATACAGAGTATGACCCAGATCGCATTTTCAACCATCTTGAAGTTTCTGATCGTGTTGGGGCTGGGCGTCGGGTTGATAATCAGGAATGCACCTGAAAGCAATAAAATTGCTATCGTGCTCAAATACACGACGAGCTTGTTCCCTGATATTTCAAAGGTACGGCAGAAAACGTAGTATTCGAGAAACCCGTGAGTAATGATCATAATCGCCACCGTACCGACGATATAGTGAAATGCCGTAAGCTTCTGGTAGTGCCCCCAAGGGTTAATTCCATACGCCTGACTTATAAAGATCAGAAAGAAACCGATCGAAATACTTGTCCAGACACGGGCATTGCCGATACTGAAGTAAAAACTGATCGCACCCGCTACTCCCCAGAAAAGTACCTGGACAAGGTCGAACGGGTTCATTTGAGACAACAGTTCTAAAAACTTTTCCATTATATCCTCCAGTGCGTAGCGATAAGATTAAATCTCTGATTTGGCAATAGAAATCACGGAAGTAAGCTTCTCCATCATCGTCCTGATATTTGTGCCGCTGACTAGAAGTTTTGCTGCCCGCTCTACACCTTTCATGAACCTTTCTGACCCATCGGCATCTATCAGACATGAATTTCCGCCATTATCGGATATTTCCTTGTCAACGATACCACGGCCGACCTTGCCGACATACTCACCCACGATTGCCTTCACCTGTTCTTCCAGTTCGGCAAGTTTCTGCGATACAACTTTCCTGTCGCGTTCCTGGCGTTCAATATTTGTTTTCTCAATCTCGGATTTGTGCTGAATTATGCAGGTATCCCAAATTTTCTGGACATTCGCAACCTCGAGCAAGTTCGTTCCCATCAATTCTTCAGCGCTTTGCGTGGAAAACAGGTCTATCTTGGCTCCGGGCAACCCGGCAATCTTTTGCGATTCGGAAGATGATGTTTCTATGTCACTTGAACCGTCATGAAAAAAGCCTAGCGGATTGCCGTCCTTATAAAAAATCATGGCTGAATGTTCATCGGTGTAGATGCGCAAACAGCCATTCATTTGATCATCCTTGACTTTTTCAAGCAGAGTCTTGATGTCGATCAGCTTTAACTCCTGGGCCTTGTAAAGTGTTTCTCCTTCCAGAAGGGCATGAATACACATGGTGAGGTCTTTGGAAAGTTTGTAGACGTTAAGTGCTCCGCTTCCCGTCGTAACCATCAATTCCGCAAGCGCGGACAGGGCTTGAAAACCTGATTCCCGCTGGCCATTCTGCCCTTCCACAAGAACGCTGACCAGTTTTCCCGCTTCAAAAACCAGGATAGCCGTACTTGAATGAAAGACAAAACTTGCATAGCCGGTGAATGAACCATTACTCAGCTTTGTTAAAACATCAGGAAGTTTCAGCTTCGAAACCGCCAGATTTTCAAATAACGGGCTGCCCTTGGGGAGAAGGAACATCTGAGCCTCCTGGAATAACTCATTTTCACAACGGCCTAGAAACTAATGTAATTTACATGGCATGTCAAATCTTTAATGTCGGATATAATTAGGAATTATCCCCCGGAAAGCTATAAACTGAATATTGTGCGGCGAATAACCGTAGTATCAATCCAAAGTCTGGCGTTTCAACGTTATCGGCCAACAGCCTGATGTTGGCACCAACCATCCGCATCAGGCGCAACATACTGTTTTTAAATTAAAAGGCACGAGACGTAGCTTGAAGCTATCCCCGTGCCTTTTAATAAAGATAGGCAGACACAAATTATGTGCCATACATGAAAAACTATGCTGTTTGAGCATCCACAACAGCAATGGCAGCCATGTTAACGATATCGTCAACGCTGTCACCACGCTGCAGAACGTGAACCGGTTTATTCATCCCCATCAGAATCGGACCGATCGCTTCTGCCCCCCCCAGATGATGCAAAAGCTTGTAGCAGATATTGCCGGAGTTCAAGTCAGGGAAAATAAGGATATTTGCGTTTGTTTTAAGTTTCGAGAACGTGAAACCCTCCAGCAGTTCCGGAACAACTGCGGTATCAGCCTGCATCTCACCGTCGATGACCAGGTCCGGGGCACGTTCCTTGACAATTTCAACCGCCTGTCGAACTTTTTTGGACTGCGGGTGATTGACGGAGCCGAAGTTTGAAAAAGAGAGCATGGCAACCCGGGGTTCGATATCGAGCATGCGGACCTTCTCGGCGGCCAGGATCGCGGTCTCGGCCAGCTCCTCGGCGGTCGGGTCGATTGTGACGGTGGTATCGGCCAGGAAGTAGACATCATTTTTGAAGACCATCATGTAAAGGCCATGCACGCTGGAGAGTCCCTGTTGCTTGCCGATGACTTCCAGCGCCGGGCGGATCGTTTCGGGATAGTGGGTGTCGATACCTCCAAGGAGGGCATCGGCATCTCCCATATTAACCATCATGGCGCCGAAATGGGTGCGCGATTTGCGCCGCAGCAGGCGCTGGGATTCGGAGAGGGTCAGCCCCTTGCGCTGCCGCAGGTGGTATAACTCTTCGGCATATTTCTCGGTCAGCTCCGATTCAGCAGGATCGATGACCGGTACGTCCAGTTCGATATTGAGTTCCGCCATTTTCTGTTCGATTTTCTTCTTGTCGCCGATCAGGATCGGTTTGGCGATCCCTTCCTCTACCAGTATCTGGGCGGCTCTGAGGGTTTTTTCGTGCTCCCCTTCAGGGAACACGACCTTCTTCGGGTCGCTCTTGGCCTTGTTGATGACCATGCGCATGATCTCTTTGGACTTGCCCTGGGTCGATTCAAGATGCTCGATGTACTTCGCCATATCCTCAATCGGCTGGCGGGCAACGCCGCTCTCCATGGCGGCCCGGGCGATGGCCGGGGCGACATGCAGCAACACGCGGGGATCGAACGGCTTGGGGATGATATAGTTAGGGCCGAAGGCAAACTTGACATTGCCGTAGGCCTTGCTGACGGAGTCGGGTACCTCTTCGCGGGCCAGGCTGGCCAGTGCCTTGACGGCGGCCAGCTTCATCTCTTCGTTGATGCAACTGGCGCGGCTGTCCAGGGCTCCACGGAAAATGAAGGGGAAGCCGAGGACGTTGTTGACCTGGTTGGGGTAGTCGGAGCGGCCGGTGGCCATGATGACGTCTTTCCGTACCTCATGGGCGTCTTCAGGAGTGATTTCCGGGTCGGGGTTGGACATGGCAAAGATGATCGGGTTGGGGGCCATGCTGGCGACCATCTCTTTGGTAAATGCCCCTTTTACGGAAAGGCCGAACAGGACGTCGGCCCCCGCGGCGGCCTCCTCCAGGGTGCGGAAATGGGTGTCGGCGGCAAAGAGTTCCTTGTAGGGGTTCATCCCCTCGACGCGCCCCTTGTAGATGACTCCCTTGGTGTCGCACATGATCATGTTGTTTGGCTGTACACCGAGGGCGATCGCCAACTTGGCGCAGGAGTTGGCGGAAGCGCCGGCACCGTTGACGACGATGCGGATGTCTTCGATCTTCTTGTCCACCAGGTGCAGGGCGTTGATCAGGGCGGCGGATGAGATGATGGCGGTGCCGTGCTGATCGTCGTGAAAGACCGGGATGTTCATGGTTTTCTTGAGGGTCTCCTCGATATAGAAGCATTCCGGAGCTTTGATGTCTTCCAGATTAATGCCGCCGAACGTCGGCTCCAGCAACTGGCAGGCCTTGATGATCTCGTCCGGATCCTCGGTGTCGAGTTCGATGTCGAATACGTCGATGTCGGCAAAACGCTTGAAGAGGATTCCCTTCCCTTCCATGACCGGCTTGCCGGCCAGGGCGCCCAGGTTGCCGAGGCCCAGCACGGCGGTGCCGTTGGAAACTACCGCCACCAGGTTCCCTTTGGCGGTGTATTTGTAGGCGTCCTCGGGATTCTGCTGGATCGCCAGGCAGGGCTCGGCTACACCGGGGGAGTACGCCAGAGAAAGATCCTCGGCGGTCTGGCACGGCTTGGTGGAAATCACCTCGATCTTGCCTTTTCGGCCGCTTGAGTGATATTCTAGCGAATCTTTAAATTTAGCCATTTTCAATCTCCATTTTTTTAGTTTAGTTAAAAAACAGGTTCACTTTTTTGAAACATTACGACTCGACTTTTACTGAAAGTGAAAAATAATAGACTTCTTGAAATGCACTTGTCAAGCAGTTAATCTTGGAGCTGAAAAAAAACAACCATTATTTTATAGCGGGCACAATCTTTGCTTCTTACGAGTCGGATATCGTCAGATCTTTTTCCCGATTTGTTTCATATTTCATCGGGGCAGCACTTCAGACACGGCTTCAGTCATAATGATATTCCTGATACTTAAAAGGACGCTATCAGTGATTCAACTTCGAAAAAAATTTTTATACGGCCTGCTGATCTTTTTTACACTGCCGTTTTTTCTACAGGCGACACCTGCCGCAGCCGACACTATTTACACGGCTAACAACAATGGGACAATAAGCGCAATCGACACCGGGCACGACAGTGTCACTGCCACAATTACATTGCCATCCGGTTCCAGACCAACAGCTCTCTGCCTTAATCCGGTCACCCCCCGCGCCTATATCCTGAACTCGGGCACCAACTCCATATCGGCCATCGATACAGTCAACCAGACCGTGGTCAACACTTTTTCAAGTCCACGGTTTACCGAACTGACAACAATTGCCTGTGATCCCACAGGAACTGTAGTGCTGGTCGGCAACAACGACAACGACGGCTTAACCTCGCGCATCATGTACCTGAACACTGCTTCATTTTCCCTGAGCGAGTTAGATACTGTTGTCGGGAATAATCCGGGCTCCATCGTTTTCAACAAAACCGGTTCTAAGGCCTATGTACTAAACCAGGCGGCACCCTCCATCTCGGTAATTGACACCTCAACAAAACTGGTCACCTCCACCACTCCGCTGCTCGACACAAACGCCCCCTACGCTCTCGCAATGCATACCCAGGGCACATTTCTCTATGTCGTCAACCTGACAGGAAACTCAGTCACCTTCATTAACCCGGTCACGATGGAAATCGACCCGACCCCTTTGGCCGTCGGAAACTTCCCGAATGCAATTGCAGTCAGCAATGCAACCAATATGATCTATGTTGCCGACTATCTGGATACTGTGTCGCTGGTTGATCCGGTAGCCAAGGTCCAAACCTTCTCGTTCAGTACCCCTTTCCCCGGCGCTATCATCGAACGTAGTGACAGTCTGCGGCTCTACATCACCTCTTTATCGGATGACCTTATCCGGTCGTATAATACAAGCTCGTTAGCCGCCGCCCCCACCCTCATTCCCCTCCCGAATGGGAGTTCTCCGCAAGCACTGGCAACGTTGTCAGGCACCAGGCATGTATTGGGAGTCGACGTATCCGGCAGCGGATCTGGAAACATTAACTGGCCGTTCAACCTTGAGTACACCGATCCGACACCGGTAAACGGCAGCGTCCGCGTTCCCGAGGGAATCAGCGTTATCACTAATGCCGTTGGCGATGCCTGTTCAACTGTCAACTGGACCGGGTGCGACTCCGAGTCGGGAGGGGGAACCCGATCCGCGTTCTGTACGGTTAACCCGTTTTCAGCAGACAAATCAATCAGCGCCATCTTTACCGCCAATGCGATGCGCACCATTACATTTACGGTTCCGGGCGGAAACGGCACCATCAGCTGCCCTGCTCAAGTCTGCGACGGGGGAAACGCTGTCTGTTCAATTGCTCCAAATGCCGGTTACACGCTTACCACACTGACAGACAACGGAACAAACATTCTGGGGGACGTAACCGGGGGTACCGCCTTTCAAATTCTGAATATTGCGACAGACCACGCCATTGTGGCCGGATTCACCATCAATTCGTTCACGGTGACCGCATCTGCCGATGCAAACGGAAGCATATCTCCCAATACGGCTCAAACGATTGCCTACGGAAATACCGTCAGCTTCAATCTCTCTCCAGCACCTGTTTCCGTGAACGGCTGCGGCGGCACCCTCAGCGGCACCACCTTTACAACTGCGGCAATTACCGGTGATTGCTCCGTTTCAGCTGCCTTTACCACCGGCATTTATACCATTACATCACAAACCCCTGGTGGCGGCGGGGCAGTTTCCTGCCAAGCAACCGTAACGTCGGGGGGGAATACGACCTGCACAGTAATCCCAAGCTCGGGCTATCACCTTACAACCCTCAATGATAACGGCACTGACAGAACATCTGCCGTAACGAGCGGCACCTATCAGATTACCAACGTCACAGCAAATCACGATGTGGTGGCACTTTTTGCAATCAACCAATACCCGGCTGTTCTCATCAGCGGTCCGAACGGCACCATTTCCGGCCCAGCGGCGGTCAACTATGGCGACAAACCCACCTATATCTTCTCTCCCTCCGCAGGCTACCATGTCAGCGACGTAACCGTTGGCGGTGTATCTGTCGGTGCGGTGGGCAGCTATACGTTCTCCACAGGGGCAACCGGGCCCGTCACGGTATCCGCCACATTTGCCATCAACAGTTATACGGTAACCCCTTCTGTTGTTGCCAACGGTGCAATCGCACCTGCCGTCGGCCAGCCGGTGAACTACGGCAGTG
>CAZGEG010000028.1:0-25585 GCA_964524835.1 uncultured Geobacter sp. | reverse complement strand
AACGGTCAGCGGCACTACCTATACCACTGCTCCGGTAACCGCCGACTGTACCGTTACAGCCTCTTTTGCCATTGATACGTTTGCCGTCACCTTCAGCAGCGGCGGCAATGGCACCCTGACCGGCACGGCCAGTCAGTCCATCAACTACGGCGCATCTGCTACCGCAGTCACCGCCGTACCTGCTACCGGGTATCATTTTGTCAGCTGGACCGGTACGGGGGGCTTTGTCACCAGTACGATCAATCCCATTACCGTTGCCAACGTAACGGCAGCACAGGCAATCACGGCAAACTTTGCCGTCGATACCTTTACGCTTACCTTCAGCAGCGGCGGCAACGGCACCCTGACCGGCACGGCCAGCCAGTCCATCAACTACGGCGCATCAGCAACCGCAGTCACTGCCGTCCCTGCCACCGGCTATCATTTTGTCAACTGGACCGGCACGGGAGGCTTTGTTACCAGTACGGCCAATCCCCTCACCGTTGCCAACGTAACGGCAGCGCAGGCAATCACGGCAAACTTTGCCATCAACAGCTATACGGTAACCCCTTCCGCCGTTGCCAACGGTTCAATCGCGCCTGCCGTCGGCCAGCCGGTGAACTACGGCAGTGTCGCCAGTTTCACCCTGACACCGGCCACCGGGTATCACATCGATTCCGTCGGCGGAACCTGCGGCGGAACGGTCAGCGGCACTACCTATACCACTGCTCCGGTAACCGCCGACTGTACCGTTTCAGCCGGTTTTGCCATTAACATCTATACGGTGGCCGCCACCGGTAGCGACAACAATGGCAACAGCATCAACCCAGACAGTAGTTCAGTCACACATGGGAATACAGCCAGCGTTACGATAACCCCGGCTGACGGCTACAACATTGCCAGCGTCAGTGGCTGCGGCGGCACCTTGAACGGCACCACATATACCACCTCTGCGATAAGCGCTAATTGTACGATATCCGCAGTTTTCAAGATCAAAAGTTTCAGCATTACCACCAGTATCCCTGGCGGAAACGGCGCCATTTCCTGCACTCCTACTACTGCTGATTATGGTTCGTCTGTTTCCTGCACCGTCACTCCTGTCAACGGCTACCAACTGGCCACCCTGGTTGACAATGGATTTGATGTGCCTACAACCGCCGGCACGGCGTCATACACGGTCAGCAACATAACCGCCAATCACGCCCTGGCGGCGGCTTTCTCGTTAAAAAGTTATGCCGTCACGATCAGCGCCGGCACCAATGGCAGGGCAACCCCGAACGCTGTTCAAATTGTCACTCGCGGGAATACAACCAGCTTCACTCTGACACCTGACACCGGGTACCACATCGTCTCCCCCGTCGGCGGCAGTTGCGGGGGAACATTGAGCGGTGCCACCTATACGACCGTTCCGATAACTGCTGATTGTACAGTCTCGGCAGAATTTG
The DNA here is from genome assembly GCA_964524835.1 of uncultured Geobacter sp. Lineage (GTDB taxonomy): Bacteria > Desulfobacterota > Desulfuromonadia > Geobacterales > Pseudopelobacteraceae > JACRCG01. Next base: position 24,161 of record CAZGEG010000028.1, on the reverse strand, counting down.
CGCTCAATCAGTATACTGTGACCGCCACCGCTGGAAATGGCGGCATCATTACTCCCGGAACACGTTCTGCCCTGCATGGCGGTTCGGCGTCCTTTTCCGTGACTCCGTCTCCAGGCTACTTCATAGGCCTGGTAAGTGGCTGCGGTGGGGCATTGTCCGGGGACAGTTACTCCACGGGTTTAGTCAATGGTAATTGTTCCATTTCAGCTACCTTTATTACCGCGCCTGCATCAGTCTCCAACGGCAACGGCAACATCGCCTGTTCTAAACCAGCCGTTTCCGGCGACAACGCGAACTGCCTCATTACACCGGACAAAGGGTATCATCTCTCAACTCTGACGGACAACGGCGTTAACGTTCTCTCTGCCGTCGCAAACAAGAACAGCTATTCGCTTGCCGCTGTAACGTCAGCGCACAGCATCAGTGCATCGTTTGCCGCATACACACTGGCCGACGCACTTCAGGCGCTGCGCTATGCCGTAAAAATCGCATCTCCAAAACCTGATGAATATCTGTGGCTCGATGTCGCTCCACTGGAAGCTGAAAAGCCACGAGGCAACGGCAGCATCGACATCATGGACGCATTGATATTACTGAGGCACACAATCGGCACGTATACCGCATGGTAATACGCATATTCCGTAGCGTCGCATATCCCGGGGACCGATCCGGTTCCTGTTCAGCTACCCAACAACGGCCCCTCACGAACGGTTCGACGCAAGAGGTTTAATCCATTGACTTATTTCCCTGCATTCAGTATTATTTTTCACTCACTACGGCCATTTAATCTGAGCGGGTAAACCAGTCATGCAAAAAATACCACTAATACTCGCCAAAGCAGGGATGAACCTGGCCCGTGATGTTTTTCGCGGTGACTCGCCAATCGGAATCCCGATCTGCGGCAAGGGCACGGAGTTGACGGACGTCCTGATTGCGCGCCTCGAAAACCTTGACATCCAGACCGTCCACGTTGAAGGACACCCTGTCTGGGAAGAGGGGGAGCGTACCTTTGACGATCTCCTCACTGATCTTGAGGGCCGTTTCAGCAAAACCCTCCATGAACCGCTGAATGCGATGCTGTACGATATCTACAGAGCATACCTGATCAAATCGATGGGGGGCGACAGTGACCGACAAGCGTAGTGATTTGAAAAAAATCATTATGGACACCAAGACGTTGCCAACGCTTCCCGGAGTGATCCACAAACTGAATTCACTCTCTGACAATGAGAAATCGTCGGTACAGGAAATGTCCCGGATTGTTTCCTCGGACCAGGTGCTTTCCGCCCGTATCCTCCGCCTGGCAAACTCCCCGTCGTATGGATTCTACCGCGTATCCACCATTTCCAACGCGATGATTCTGCTGGGAGTTAACGTCGTCAAGAGCCTGGCGCTTTCTTCATCAATTTTTGCGATCATGGAAAAAGAGAGTGTCGGTCTGTGGGAACATTCACTGGGCGTCGGCGTAGCCGCCAATCTCATCGCCCGCAAACTAGGACTGCCCGAGTGCGAGGAAATTGCGACTGCAGGCCTGTTGCACGACATCGGCAAAGTAATAATCTCCCTTAAGTGCAGTGAGGCCGAGAAAGAGATCAAGAAACTTGTCAACGAGCGCCGGATTTATGCCCTGGAGGCAGAGCAGGAGATTATCGACACCGATCATACGGAGGTTGGAGAGTGGCTGTCAAAGAGCTGGTTTCTACCCGACAAATTGAGCGAACCGATTGCCTGTCACCATGACGTGGCAAAGTCCAAAAACCATCGCATCAAAACAGCGGTGGTTCATGTTGCCGATGTACTGATCAAAGCCAGCGGGTTCGGCAACAGCGGGGACAGTTATGTCCCCCCGATCCAGGAAATCGCTTGGGACACGCTCAAAATGAATGAACAACTGCTGGCCGAACTCGTCGATGAAATCGAAGACAAGCTGGTTGAAGTAAAAAACTTCAGTCTTGAATTGATGAGCGACTGATGGTTCTGCCATCCAGAATTACAATTCTCTCCTCAGATTTTCAACTTTTCTCACACATTCAACTCCACCTGCACAGCAAGGGGTGGCAGACAGCAACAATGGCCTGTAGCGAATCCGCGCTGGGGGGTTTTTATGCAGATCCGCCGGATCTGCTGATCGTGGACCTTGCCACAGATACCGAGTGCTGCCTCGCTCTCATCTCAATACTCCGGAGCGACAGTTTCTTCAGCGCCATTCCGATCATCGGCCTGCTCAACGCAATTGACGAAAATACGCCCGGTTGGGAGCGGTGCCCGATTGATGATTTTATTGCCCGGCCGCTTGATTTCAACGAGCTGTTCAGCCGCATATCCCTTGCTTTTTCCCGCCTTAAACGAATCTTTGACAACAATCCTCTGACCCGGCTCCCCGGTAACACCTCGATTCAGATGGCTATTGAGGCCGCTCTCGACACGCACACGGCGGTCTGCTATATCGATATCAACCATTTCAAGCCGTATAACGACACATATGGTTTCTCCCACGGCGACGAAGTCCTCCGCATGACGGCCCGGATCATGTTCAATACCGTCCGCGATGCCGGCGGGGGGTTCTGCGGACATATCGGCGGCGACGATTTCGTCTGTATTGTGCCGTTGAACAAGGCTGAATCGATCTGTCAGACAATCATTGCCCATTTTGACCTGATCGTGCTCGACCTGTTTGATGACGAAACAAAGCGGATCGGCTACTACCAGGGCACTAACCGCAAAGGTGAAAAGGAACAGATACCTCTACTCTCGGTATCCATCGGCGTTGTGCCGATGAATATGCCCAAACTCACGCATTCGGCAAAAGTTTCCGAGGTTGCCGCCGAACTGAAGAAGCTGGCCAAGGACTCCGATCACAGCCGTTACGTAGTTGACAGGCTTTCTTCATAGCGGTTGATACGCTTCTTGCGGTGTGATATAGATCATCACACTTTTTGTTCTCCAGGTGACCATAATGATAATGATTGACCGTCTGATCGAGCAGGCTCTCCTTGAAGACATTCATACCGGAGACATCACTACCCTGGCGGTAGTTCCGGGAAAACGCCCCGCCTCAGCGAAGCTGATCGCCAAAGAACAGATGGTGGTCGCCGGCCTCGCCATCGCCGCCCGGGTATTCAGCACGCTTGATCCTGGCATCCGCTTCGAAGCATGCCTGGCTGACGGCAATACGGCGGAGTCCGGTGCTGTGCTTGCAACGGTTCATGGAGAGGCTGCTCAGCTGTTAATGGGCGAGCGGGTGGCACTTAACCTACTGCAGCGGATGTGCGGCATCGCGACGCTGACGGCCAGCTTTGTCACTGCTGTCTCCGGCACCGGAGCCCGGATCGTCGATACCCGCAAAACAACCCCCGGACTGCGGCAGCTTGAGAAATACGCCGTACGGGTCGGCGGTGGCATCAATCACCGCACCGGCCTGTATGACGGCGTCCTGATCAAGGAAAACCACATTGTCGCCGCCGGAGGCATCACCGAAGCGGTCCGCCGCGCCCGTGCCTATATCCCCCACACATTGAAGATCGAGATAGAGACCGAGACCCTGTCCCAGGTTGACGAGGCCCTCGCCGCAGGTGCTGACATCATCATGCTTGACAACATGAGCCTGGATGATATGCGGACCGCCGTTGCCGCCATCGGCGGCCGGGCCCAGGTGGAGGCTTCCGGGGGCGTCAACCTTGAGCGTGTGCGGGCGATCGCCGAGACCGGCGTTGACATTATTTCCGTAGGAGCCTTGACTCATTCGCCGCGGGCGATGGACATCTCGATGCTCCTGGACTAGAATCGAGGCACTTTCAGGCAGCGACCGAGGTAGCACGATGCACCCAAAAGCCGGAACCATACTGCGTTTGTTTCGTACCGAACAGGGATATCTGTCAGGCCAGCACATCAGCAGAGAACTCGGGGTATCGCGGACCGCAGTCTGGAAGCACATGTCTGCGTTGAGAAAAGACGGCCATCTCATCGAGGCGGTTCCTTCACGCGGCTATCGGCTGGTCTCCTCACCCGACTGTATCGACCCGGACGAAGTCAGGGACCAGCTGGACGGCGCCAGGATCGGCCGGCGGATGGAATTTATGAAAACAACTGCATCTACCAACGCCGATGCCTTCCGGCTGGCGGAAGACGGTGCGGTTGAGGGAACGGTTGTTCTGGCAGACTCCCAGAGCGGCGGCAAGGGACGGCGTGGCAGGGTCTGGGCGTCACCTGCCGGAGTCAACCTGTACTGTTCGGTCGTGCTGCGCCCCGGAATAATGCCGCATGAGGCGCCGCAGCTGACCTTTCTTTCCGCGGTGGCTGCCGCACGGGCAATCGAACTGACAACGAAGCTGGTCCCGGAAATCAAATGGCCCAACGACCTGCTGGTCTCCGGAAAGAAGGTAGCCGGCCTGCTGAATGAGATGAGCGCGGAAACCGACGGCATCAACTTCGTTATCCTCGGCATCGGCATCAACCTGAATATGACCGCAGACCTGTTTCCCGATGATCTGCGCCACCCGGCAACATCCCTCCTGCTGGAGTCCGGCGCACGGGTTGATCGATCCCGCTTCACCAGTACGATGCTGGGCGAGCTTGATCGGCTGTATGCCGACTTTCTGGAGCACGGCTTCGGGCCGGTCCGGGAAGAGTGGCAGCGGCGCTGCAATGCCAGCGGACGACAGGTACGTGTCAGCGACTCCGGGACTGAATGCACCGGGGGGCAATTTATCGGTATCGATTCGGATGGGGCGATGCTGCTCCGGTCCGAAGATGATGTACTGCACCGAATCACCTGTGGAGATGTGAGGGTAATCTAGAATGCTTCTCGTTATTGACGTCGGCAACAGTAATATCGTGTTGGGAGTGTATGACGGGGCGCTGCTTGTCCGCAGCTGGCGGCTGTCAACGGACAAGTCCCGCACATCGGATGAATATGCGGTGCTTCTGCACAGCCTGTTTGACCAGGCAGGTCTCGGTTTTTCCGAGGTCAAGGCCTCCATCATATCCTCGGTCGTCCCCCCCCTGACCGGCGTCATGGAAGCAATCTCCCACGATTTCTTCAACCTGACCCCCTATGTCGTCGGCCCGGGGATCAAGACCGGCATGCCGATCCACTACGACAATCCCCGGGAAGTCGGCGCCGACCGGATTGTCAACGCCGTGGCCGGCTATGAAAAACACAAGTGCCCTCTGGTCATCGTCGATTTCGGAACGGCCACCACCTTCGACTATGTCAACGGCAGGGGAGAATACTGCGGCGGCGCCATCGCTCCCGGACTTGCCATTTCAGTGGAGGCGCTCTTTCAGCGGGCCAGCAAGCTGCCGCGGATCGATATCATCAAGCCGCCCAATGTCATCGCGAAGAACACCGTCAACTCGATGCAGGCCGGAATCTTTTTCGGCTACGTCGGCCTGGTGGATGGAATAGTGGAGCATATCCGGGCCGAATCCCACGAGGATTTCCGGGTGATCGCCACCGGCGGCCTGGCGTCCCTGATCGCCCCGGAGTCGAGGACCATTGATGAAGTCGATGAAAACCTGACGCTTGAAGGTTTGCGCATATTGTATGAGCGAAACTGCTGATCGTTGTACCCGATGAGATTCTCCGGAAAATCAGTTGGAGTTGGACAGACAGTTACATCCATATTGCACGCAAGGAGGCAGTTCTATGGGACAGTTTGAAACCAGCAAAATCCGCAACTTGGGCATCATCGCGCACGGTGGCGCCGGCAAGACTTCGCTTTCAGAGGCGATCCTGTTTGACACCGGCAGGATCGACCGGCTCGGCCGGGTTGATGACGGCACGTCAACCATGGATTTCGAACCGGAGGAGATCAAGCGTAAAATCTCCATCACTTCCTCCCTTGACCATTGCGAGTGGAAGGGGCATTCAATCCATATTGTCGACACCCCCGGCTATGGCAATTTCATTGCCGACACCAGGGCCTGCATGCGCACCCTGGACTGTGCCGTCATCATTCTTTCGGCGATTTCGGGGGTTAAAGCCCAGACGGAGGATCTCTGGAGCTGGGCCAACGAGTTTGAAATCCCGCGTATCGCCTTCGTCAACAAACTCGACCGCGAACGGGCCAGCTTCCTGCGGGCCATAGATGACATGGAAAAGATGCTGGGAGCACGCGGGGTCGCCATCCAGATGCCGATCGGTCTTGAAGCCGACTTTGAAGGGGTTATCGACCTGATAACGATGAAGGCCTGTCTGTATGCCAAGGATGGCTCTGGTAAATACACCGAGGGGCCGATACCAGCTGAGTATGCAGAGGAAGCGGCGCGACTGCGAGAGCAGATGGTCGAAACGGTTGCCGAGGCGTACGATGCCTTGACTGAAAAGTATCTTGATAACGGCGACCTTACGGTCGAGGAAATCATTGACGGACTCCGGGTCGGCACGATGCGCAACACATTTACCGCCGTCCTCTGTGGTGCCGCGACCCCCAACATCGGTGTTGCGCACCTGCTGGACGCGATCTGTGCCTACCTCCCTTCACCGCTGGATCGAACCAAGGCGGTCGGCACTCACCCCAAGAGTAAAGAGATCATCGAACGTGCTCCGGACGAGAAGGAACCGTTCTCCGCGCTGGTTTTCAAGACTACGTCCGACCCGTACACCGGCAAGATCACCATTTTCAGAGTATACTCCGGAGTGCTCAACTCGGACTCGACGGTATTCAACTCCACCAAGGGGGTTGAGGAACGGATCGGCCAGATTTACGAGCTTGAGGGGAAAAAACAGCACCCGATCAAACAGGCTGTTGCGGGCGACATCGTCGCCGTTGCCAAACTCAAGGAGACCATTACCGGCGACACGCTCTGCGATCCGGCCAAACCGATCATCTTTGAACCGGCAAAACAGCTGCTGCCCGTAATATCATATGCTATCGAGCCGAAGACCAAGGCCGACGAAGACAAGATCCACAACGCTCTGCACCGGATGATCGAGGAAGAGCCTACCTTGGAGTCTCACCGCGACCCCCAGACCAAGGAATTTATCATTTCCGGCATGGGACAGGTTCATCTGGAAGTTATTGTCGAAAAGATGAAGCGCAAGTTCGGAGTGGAGGTGTTGCTTAAAACGCCAAAAGTGCCTTATTTTGAAACGATCCGGGGAACGGCCAAGGTACAGGGAAAATACAAGAAACAGTCGGGAGGCCGTGGCCAGTACGGTGACTGCTGGATTGAAATGTCCCCTACCGGCCGTGGAGAAGGGTATGTTTTCGAGGATAAGGTCGTCGGCGGGGTCATCCCCCGCCAGTACATTCCGGCCGTAGACAAAGGGGTTCAGGAAGCAAGCATGGAAGGTTTTCTGGCCGGATATCCGGTGGTTGACTTCAAGGTTGCCCTCTACGACGGATCTTTCCACACCGTGGACTCTTCGGAAATGGCGTTCAAGGTCGCCGGTTCGATGGCTTTCAAAAAGGCGATGGAACTCTGCAAACCGGTCCTCCTGGAACCGATCACGAATATGAAAATCACCGTGCCGGACGAGAATATGGGCGATGTCATAGGTGACCTCAACTCACGACGCGGCAAAGTCGTCGGCGTGGAACCGAAGGCAAATTCCCAAATTATCCGTGCGATCGTGCCGATGTCTGAAGTTCTGGCCTATTCCAACGACCTTAAATCCATGACCAGCGACCGTGGGTTGTTCAGCATGGAGTTTTCCCATTACGAAGAGGTGCCTTCGCATCTTTCACAAAAGATTGTTGCCGAGACGCAGGCGGAAAAAAAATAATCGCACCATCATGAGCTGCATTGGAGGATTTTCATGGATTTTAAATTCGGTAAAGATGCGGGTGGATCTCAACATCAGGAAGCACCCGGCGAAAAAACGAAGCAGAGCTCTCTGCTCATCCTTCTGCTGATTCTGGTCGGCGGCTTTACGTACATCTATTTTTTCACCGACCTGATCAAGCCACAGGAAACGCAAAAAACCGCCAATGCGCCCGCTCCAGCACCTGAGGTTGTTAAAATGCCGCTGCCGGCCCGCGAGAGTGAAGCCGCCAAACCGGAAGGGAAAGCCCCGGTGAAAACTGAAGCACCAAAAGCAGCAACCGCCCCGGCTGTAGCGGCAACACCTGCTGCGGTACCTGCTGCGGTACCTGCCAAGCCTGTCCCTGCCGCAAAGGCTGCTCCGGTTCCGGCCAAACCGAAAGAAGAACCAAAAAAAGCTGAAGCGGCAAAACCGGCCGACAAGAAACCTCAGCCGCCCCCGGTCGCGGTGAAAAAAGATGTGAAAACCACTGTTGCCAAGGCTGAAGCAAAAAAGCCGCCCGTAGATGCGAAGAAGCCCGCAGCTGCAATAGATGACAAAAAGAGAGCCGGTTCCGATTCGGCGGATAAGCAGGGAACTGCCGTAACAGCCAAAAAGGCCGCTGATGGCCCGTGGGTGCTTGTGGTCGGCAATTACGTTCTCGAAGAGGCCCTGTCAGCCGACATGGGCCGCGTACGGAAAGCGGGTTTGGTACCGGTTGTCAAGCCATCCGCCCGCAAAAAAACGACGATGAACCGTCTGCTTGTAGCTGAATACAACGATCGAGGCACTGCCCTGTCAACACTGGAAAAACTGAAGCGTCACACCTCGGATGCGTTCGTTATTGAGCAGGGGGGTAAATTTGTCGTATATGCAGGATCATACCTGCAGAGTGAGGCGGCGAGCTCCGAAAAAGCGCGGCTAAAAGAAGCCGGCTTTACGACCATCGTCAAACATGCCGATATCGCAATCCCCTCCCAGAGCTTGTCAATCGGTCCTTTCAGCAGCAAGAAAGCCGCAGACGCCGCACGCGGCAAACTGAAGGGCGCTGGAATAAAAGCGTCACTCTCTCGATGATATCATCCTGATGGCTGAAAAAATAAGATTGACCATATCCCCGGTTGTGGCGGCATACGTCCGGCCGGGGACACCTCCTGAGGTCAGGCTGGAGGGATGCACCGCTGCCGGAAGCATGCCTGCCGCAGACCGGCTCATGCTGCTGTTCTGCCTCTCGAAAGATGTCGAACCGGCGGTCCGCGCTGCAGCCATTTCCGCACTGAAGGGGTTACCGGCTGAGGTCATCAGAGAGTACAGGAATTGCCCGCAACCCCATCCCCTGGTGCTCGATGCATTAGAACTCTATTGTCAGCCGCGTCCCGTGCCATCACCGATACCCGAAGCGCCCTCGAGTGAAGTTGATGATGAACCGGAAGCTGAACAGGAAGAAGTCGTCCAGGACGCTGAGACTGAGGAAGAAGCTCCGGTCGACGAAGAAGACGAAGAGTTTCTCAGCAAATATAAAACGGCCCAGCTCATGGGAATCGGCGAAAAAATCAAGATGGCGCTTTCCGGCGACAAAGAGTGGCGCTCGATTCTTGTCAAGGACGCCAACAAACTGGTTTCAGGCAGTGTCATAAAAAATCCGCGGATCACTGAGGGTGAAATCCTGACGCTTATCAAGGCGGGCATACAGAATGATGAGATCATGCGGCTGATCTGCGCCAACAAGGAATGGATCAAAAGCTACAAGATCCGAAAAGCGCTTGTCGAGAACAACCGGACACCGGTCCAGAATGCCATGAGATATCTGGGGACTATGGGTGAGAAGGATCTGGCGTATTTTGCCAAAAGCAAAAACATCGGCTCGGTAATCTCGACCATGGCAAAGCGGCTTCTGCTGAACAAGAAAAAGTAGTTCTTACCGGAGTTCGTCATGGCACTCGTTAATCATGCAAAAAAAGAGATCAACGCCAAAATAGTATATTTCGGCATCGCCGGAAGCGGCAAAAGTACCGCCCTCACCTATATTTATTCGCGGATAAAAACATCCTTGCGCGGTGAATTAAAGAGCGTCCCGGCTGGTTCCGACAATCTGCTGTTTTTTGATTTCAGTCCGTTTGAAACCCCGCTTCCGCACGGGTATCGTGTCCGGCTCCATGTCTACACGCTTACCGGAGTCGTCACCAATCCGGCAACCTGGAAAATGACTCTCAAAGGTGCCGACGGGATAATAATCATGGTTAATCCGGCGGCAGAGCACACGGTTGAGACCAGGGAGAGCGTGTCCCAGTTACGGGATTATCTGTCTGCCTATGGCGTAGGCCTTCACGAAACGCCTGTCGTTCTGCAACTCAACAGCTTCTCCCGGGAGGACCGTCCGGATGAGGCCGCAGAGATTATCGCCGCACTTGATCTTGCCTCCGTGACGGCCTGCCGCTCAAACTCTGCCAGCGGCGAGGGTCTTCTTGAGGCATTGACGACGCTATCCCGCCAGTTACTCGACCGGGTCAACGTAGGAAATGAGGGTTCAGAAGCGGAGAGCAACCCGCCACCCGCTTCTTCAGTGGATGAGATGATTGAAGCGGCCCGATATGACAGGGACGCCCCTCCCCGGGACATGCCGCATCACTGTGGTTCCCCTCAGGTTGCGCTTTTATCGCACGAGGTTGTTTCCGAAGGCGGGACCATCCGGATTCCATTGGAAGTCACTCAAGGAGACGAACGGCGCAGACTGGTTGTAACAGTGAATGTCGAGCTGGAATAGCAGTCCGGAATCGTGTCAACAGCCCCATGAAGGAGCAGGTTATTTACAACCGGTTTAATTCATCACGAGCGGCTTGTATACGGAAGTATTACATGCTATAAGCGACCAAACTGATCACCCTATTGGAGGCTGGATAATGGCAATTATCACCGTATCACGCGAAATGGGCACTGGGGCCTATCAGATTGCCTCGGAGGTTGCCCGGAGACTCAAATACACCCTCATAGACGGTCCACGAATCAAATCGCTGGCCGCCAAATACGGCCTGACGCAAGAGATGCTTCAGATGGTCGACGAAAAGCCCCCTTCCTATGTCACGGCAGAAGACCGCAAGCGTGCGGCAGCCCTCAATGCAATCGAATTGATCATTCTAGATCTGTCCCGCAAAGGGAATGTTGTCATTTATGGACGGGGCGGTCAGGATTTACTGAAGGATTGCAAAAGCATTCTCCGCCTCCGCTTTATAGCGGATTTCGAGGGACGGGTGGAACGGTTTGCCGAACGGGAATGGATTGATCCGGACATGGCGCGCTCGCTGATTCGACGCAGTGATCACCAGCGGGGCGGCTTTATTCATTTTTACTTTGACCGTGACTGGCATGATCCGAACTATTACGACCTGGTTTTTAATACGTCCCGCCTTTCGGAGGCGACGATCGTCGATTGTATTATTGCAGCGGTCAAGGAACCATCCATCAAGGATTCCGACAAGTCGGCCGGTGCCGTCATCGACAGTGTCATTCTGTCAAAGAAGATCGAAACGGCCCTCCTGAATTCACCTGTCCTGGAGGATTATCGACCTTTTACCATTTCCATCGACAAGGGTGCGGTATCAATCGGCGGTTACATCATTTCCGAAACCCAGAAAAAGGCGGCCATCGAGGTTGTCAAAGCGGTCAAAGGGGTAACTTCGGTCAGTGAAGATATTCACGTCGTCGATTACAAGGCCTACAAGGAAAAAATGTAGCTGTTCAGCTTCTGATCTGTTGCATCCGTTTATAGAGGGGGGCGAGCAGGGCACTGTCAAAGCGCAGACCTTCTCGCCCCCTTCCGATTTCAAGCCCCCCTTCTATCCCGTGGAAATCCGATCCGGCTGTCACCAGCAGTCCGCGCTCCTCCGCAGTGCGCCTCAGGTATTCGATCTCAAGAGGCCACCCCATATTGTTGAACACCTCCATACCATCGAGACCTGACAGCTGCAGGGATGTTATGACAGGACCGAGCACGGACGGATCCCTTGATATGCTGGTCGGGTGGGCGAGCACCGCAACACCGCCGATGCGATGGATTTCAGCTATGGCCTCATCCATCGGCCAATATCTTTTGGGGACATTGCAGGGTACGAGATAGCGGCGAAACGCATCTTCCATCGTATCTGCATATCTCTTTTCCAGCAAAGCCCGGGCAATATGCGGACGCCCGATGGAATCGCGGGCAAAGGCCAGCACGCTCTCGCGGTCCAGCACCATACGCCCTTCGGCCCGGAGGCAGTCGTTCACGCGCCCGAGAATCTCATCGTTACGCCCCTCGCGGTGACATCTGAAACCGTCAAGAGCCCTGAGGAATTTTTCATCACGGCAATCGATGCCGTACCCGAGCAGGTGGACATCCTGCCACTCTTCAAACTGCACGGAAAGCTCGACGGCAGGAAGGACTTCAATTCCGGTGTCCGCACCCGAAACGGCCGCTTCCTCCACCCCGGCAACCGAATCGTGGTCGGCAATGGCAATTACGCGCACATCATGATTTACAGCAAGGGCAACAAGCTCGGCGGGTGTAAAAGCTCCATCCGAATAACTGGAGTGTAGATGCAGGTCAATATTCATACCGCGCATACTAGCGCGCCTAGAACAAAAAGTAAAACCGCTATTGCAGAGAACTTCTGCATACGATAGAATCCGGAAATGAAGCTCAGCGAGATACATACCGTCATCAAGACCCTGCGCCAAGAGTACGCTGGGTGGCAAACTCCCGCTGTGACAATCATTGCCCAGTGCAACGGCAGCCCCTTCAAGGTACTGATCTCCTGCATCATCTCGCTGCGCACCAAGGATGAGGTGACGGCTCGTGCTTCAGCGCGGATTTTTGCACTGGCCCGGACCCCGGAAGAGATGACGGAACTCTCTGCCGACGAGATATCGCAGCTGATCTACCCGGCCGGTTTTTATCGCACCAAAGCGAAGCAGATAGCCTTGTTGTCCCGGATACTGGTGGATGAGTATGGCGGGGCCGTTCCGGACAACATCGATGAACTACTCCGTTTCAAAGGCGTCGGGAGGAAGACCGCCAATCTGGTGGTGACCCTCGGCTTCGGCAAGGCGGGTATATGCGTAGATACCCACGTTCATCGCATCTGCAACCGCCTCGGATACGTTTGTGCAAAGAATCCTGATGAAACCGAACGGGCGCTGAGATCACAGCTCCCTCTTGAATACTGGATCGAGATTAACGACCTCCTTGTCGCATTCGGACAAAACCATTGCCACCCGGTTTCGCCCCGTTGTTCGACCTGCAAATTAGCGGGCATCTGTGACCGCATCGGCGTCAGCGTGTCCCGCTGACACAAAGCAGACAAAAATCGAGGCCGGTTGCTATTTGATTATTGCCAGTTTACGAAAACTGATATAAATTGAAACAGTATTTTATGGCAGCCACATACAGGAGGTATCGCATGTTACAAAAAATCGGTTTTATCGGACTTGGTACTGTCGGACGACATATGGCCGCCAATCTGGCCAAGGGAAGCTATGAACTGACAGTGTATGATACTGAACTGGCTGTCGTACAGGAACTGGTTGCTTTGGGTGCCAAGGCGGCAACTTCGGCATTAGAAGCGGCCAAGGGGCGCGATCTGGTCATCGCGATCGTTCCTGAAGGCGATGAGTTGGGGCCGCTCTTTTTCGGTGACAAAGGCATTATTGCCGGAATCGACAGCGGAACGATCCTAGCCGATATGGGTTCCCATTCTCTTGAAACCACCATGAAACTGGCCGAAGAGTGTGCAAAGAGGAAGATTCAGTACCTTGATGCGCCGGTATGGGGAAGCAAAGACCACGCGGTCAACGGGCTCATGACAATCATAACGGCCGGTGACCCTTCTCTGGCCGGAAAATGCCGCGAACCGTTCTCGTTCTTCGGACTTAACACGATCCATGTCGGCCAGGTCGGCGATGCCACCAAGATGAAATTTATCGTTAACCTCGTGCAGGCGGAGTTGGTACAGGTACTGGCGGAAGGCCTGGTGTTCGGCGAAAAGATGGGGTTCAACGCCGACAAGATCCTGGAAGTGCTCGATACACGTGGCGTCGCATCACCGCTGTTCCACCAGAAAGGTCGCGCCATGGCCCGTGGCGATTTCTCCCGCAGCCTGGCCCTCAAATATGTCAACGACCAGTTGCATATGGTCATGAATGCCGCCCGGCTCGTCGGGCTGAAACTGCCGGCAGCGGAATCAGCCAGCAAGGTCTACCAGGCGGGTGTTGATGCCGGTTTTGGAGAAGAGGATTTCTCCGCCGTCATCAAAGTCCTGCGCAAATAGTCTCCGGCACCGGAATTTTCCGCATCAGGCGTCCAATAAAATGGGCGCCTTTTTTTTAATACTTTTGAAAACATTTCCTGCGGTCATTCCGCGAAGACAGCTTCGTTATCGCACTTGTCCCGATTATCAGAGGTTGAAAAAGGAACCGTACCATGATTGTCCTCGGCATAGATCCCGGGTCACGCATTACCGGATACGGCCTTGTAGAGAAGGCCGGGAATCGTCTGGTCCACATTGACAATGGCGCTATTTTTACCGATACGGCTGCAGACTTCCCCGGACGGCTGAAAAAAATCTTTGACGGTCTCCTGGAGGTTATTGCCCGGTATCGCCCTGATCAGGTTGCCATCGAGAACATATTTTTTTCAACCAATCCCCAGAGCGCCCTCAAACTGGGGCAGGCCCGCGGTGCCGCCATTGTCGCGGCGGTGCACTGCGGCCTGCCGGTTGCCGAGTACACCGCGCTGCAGGTCAAGCAGGCAGTTGTCGGCCAGGGGCGGGCAGAGAAAGAACAGGTGCAGAAGATGCTGAAGGCGCTGCTCGGTTTGCCGGAAATCGCCCAGGCCGACGCCTCGGACGCACTTGCGGTTGCAATCTGCCACATCAATTCTTTCGCCCTTAAACAGGCAGCCGGTGGCCGTATCAACTCAAAAAAGCAAAAAACATCCTGGAGAGACATGAAACTATGATTGCACTATTAACCGGCCGAATCGCCCATAAATCGCCCGACCATATCATCCTCGACGTGCAGGGGGTCGGCTACCGGGTTCACATCCCCTTTTCGACCTACTACGAGCTCCCTGAAGAGGGTGGCACTGCATCTCTGCACATTCACACCAGCGTCAGAGAGGATGCGATACTGCTCTACGGGTTCCGCACGATGCTTGAAAAGACGTTCTTCCAGTTGCTGATCGCCGTTTCCGGAGTCGGTCCCAAGCTGGCCCGCGACATCCTCTCCAACATTCACCCCGGACCGCTGGCGCAGGCACTGGTTCAAGGTGATCTTGGCAAGCTCTCCACAATCCCCGGCATCGGGAAGAAGACGGCGGAGCGTCTGGTGCTGGAGCTGAAAGACAAGGTCGGCAAACTTGATCTCTCTTCGCTTCCAGCAGCCGAGGCCCGGGAGATCCCGGCTGACGATGTAGCGGAGGACGTAATTTCGGCCCTGATCAACCTTGGCTATAAAGAGCAGCAGGTACGAAAAGCCCTTGCAGGCCTTGATGCCGGAGGGGGAGTTTCAGTGGAGGGTCTACTGAAACAGGCGTTAAGAATACTGATGAAGTAATACAAACAAAAAGCGGCGTACGATAAAAATCGTACGCCGCTGAATTTGCTGGTCGGTGAGACTGGAATCGAACCAGCGACCCCCTGCTCCCAAGGCAGGTGCGCTACCAGGCTGCGCTACTCACCGACGAAAGACAGATTGTATAGCATGGCTGCCACTGCCATGCAAGACTTTTATCACTTCCCCGTCATTTCCTTCTCCACCGAAGCGCGCCATTCCGCCACCAGGGTATCATAAGTCAGGTTGTAGTCCTTCAGTGTCGTACGAAGAGATTCATCAATCGAGAGCCCACCTCCCAACCCTGACAGGATCTGCCTGATCCGGTGCCACCCGTACGAAGTCACCATATAGTTAACCATGGCGTAACTCTGCTGATACGCCAGGGCGGCGGCTGAGGTGGATAACTCGCTGAAACCGGCTTCCAGCTTTCTGAAGTCGATCAGTTTTCCCGCACGGGCAGCCCGGCCGAACTCCGGCAAATGCCGGTTATGCTGCATTCGTCCGAACATTTCGGCAATCCCCTCATTCAGCCAGAGCGGACAGTTGCCGCGGGTCAGCTCAAAGACAACCACATGAGCATACTCATGATACAGCACGCCGCGCATCGCCGGGGTAATCTCGTTCAGTGAACCGAACGGCAACCGGATTTTGCCGTCATAGAAACCTCCCGACCAGTCGGGGGAGTCGGTGACAGCTTTATAATCGGCACGCTTATAGATGCCGACCGGGACGCGGGCCTCAGGGAACAGCCCTAGTTCGGCTCCGACCAGGTTCGCAGCCGATTCCAGAACATCAAGAACTGCCCGGGCAAATCCGGCATCAACTCCGGGATCGTAGGTAAGGTCGAATCGTGAGCTGTGGCCTTGATCCATGCTGGATTCCACAGCATTTTCACGGCGGGATTTTGCAAGGAGTTCAACAATCTCCGCACGCCCCGGTGAGAGCTTGAGCGCCTGCTCCCACAACTCCAGCGCCTGCGGCCGGTTGTCGGTTTCAAACTGCACGAGTCCGAGATAATACAGCACCTCGACGGAGTCCTGCCTTAGTGCCTTCGCCCGCTCAAGTTCATACCGCGCCACATCGTATTTTTTCAAATGATAGTTGCAGATGCCGCGCAACAAGGCATACCCGGCCTCTTCGGGGTAGAGCTCAAGGGCTTTGATGAAGTTTTCATCCGCCTGTTCGTAGCGTTTCTGCTTGAAATGCTGGTGGCCATAGGCCGCATATCCTTCGGCAAGGTTCCGTTTGAAGACCGTGTTGAGCGGAAAAAGCAGGTAGGCTTCCCGCAACTGCTCGATGCCTTTTTCATACTCTCCGCGCAGGAGCAGCTCGCGACCATAGCCGCTGCGCATGACCGGGTCGCTGTCCATCGGTCCGGCCGCAGCGCTGCTCAGCATCAGCAACACCAGGCAGACAGCGGCGGGGGCATATCTGGATATTGTCCGGATGGAGGGTGTCATGGATGTGCGAGAAAGGTCCGAATCGACGAGGTAATACCGGCGCAGTCCAGACCGAGCATTGCCCGCAACTCGTGCTGTTCACCCTGGGGAATGTAGGCATCCGGATAGCCGAGACGCAGCACCCGTGTCCCGCTCAGACCGCGCTGTTCCAGGAGTTCCAGTACGGCGGAACCGAAGCCGCCCTGGAGTGCATTTTCTTCAATGGTTACAAGAATCCCACACTTCTCCGCCAACGCTACGATCAATGTTTCATCAAGCGGTTTCACGAAACGGGCGTTGACTACGCTCAGGGAGACTCCTCCCTCTTCCAGGGCGGCAGCGGCTTCCAAAGCGGGATACACCATCGTGCCGAGGGCCAGGATTGCTGCGGCATCGCCTTTGCGCAGCAGTTCGGCACGCCCGACCGGAAGGATATCAAGGGTCTGGTCCAGTGCGACACCATAACCATTTCCGCGGGGGTAGCGCAGAGCAGTCGGGCTCCCGAGACTGATGGCGGTTGCCAGCATGTGCTGCAGTTCGTTTTCGTCCTTGGGGGCCATCAGGGTCAGGTTGGGAAGATGGCGCAGGTAGGAAAGGTCAAAGGCGCCGTGATGGGTCGGGCCGTCGCTGCCGACAACCCCGCCCCGATCTATCGCAAACGTGACCGGCAGGTTTTGCAGGCAGACGTCATGACAAACCTGGTCATAGGCGCGCTGCAGAAAGCTGGAGTAGACGGCAAAAACCGGACGGTAGCCGCCGGCGGCAAAACCGGCAGCAAACGTAACACCGTGCTGCTCAGCGATCCCCACATCAAAAAAGCGTTCGGGAAACTCTTTCGCGAATCCGGCGAGTCCGGTGCCTTCAGGCATCGCTGCCGTGATGGCGGCAATCCGGTCATCCTCGGCGGCCAGCCTGCAGAGTGCCGCGCCAAACACTGCGGTATATGAGGCTGCCCCCCCCTTCCCCTTGTGCACCTTGCCGGTCTCGATTTCGAACGGCCCGACCCCGTGAAACAGCGCCGGATTATCCTCGGCCGGTTTATATCCCATCCCTTTTTTCGTCAGAACGTGAATGAGGACGGAATTGTCGAATTTCTTCACATTCTCCAGTGTCTCGATCAGTGCCGGCAGATCATGGCCGTCAACCGGCCCAATGTATTCGAACCCGAACGCCTCGAAAAGCATGCCTGGTGTAAAAAGCCCTTTGAATGACTCCTCCATCTTGCGGGCAACATGGAGGACTCCTTTGCCGACTTCAAGCCGCTTCAGAAACGATTCGGTACTTTTCTTGAAACGCTGGACAAATTCGCTTGATGCCGTCCGGATCAGAAAATTGGAGAGGGCACCGACATTTTCGGCAATCGACATCTCGTTGTCATTCAGGATGATGATCATGTCCTTGTTGAGATGTCCGGCGTGGTTGATCCCCTCATAAGCCATGCCGCCGGTCATGGAACCGTCACCGATGACCGCCAGCACCTTGCCGCTCCGCCCGGCCAGATCGCGGGCAACCGCAAAGCCGGTAGCAGCGGATATGGAGGTTGAGGAATGCCCGACATCGAAGGCATCGTGCTGTGACTCGTGACGCTTGGGAAAGCCGCTGATGCCGTTCAAGGTGCGCAACGAAGCAAAATCTTCCCGGCGGCCGGTGAGCAGCTTGTGAGCATACGCCTGGTGTCCCACATCCCAGACGATCTTGTCTGCCGGAGTCGTAAACACCCTGTGCAGGGCGATCGTTAACTCCACAACCCCTAGCGAAGGCGCCAGATGACCCCCATTGGCGGCACAGGTTCGGATGATGGTCCGCCGCAGATCCGCGGCAAGTTCGGGCAGCCGGGAAACCGGAAGCTTCTTGAGATCGTCAGGTGAGTCTATTGTTTCGAGAATCGACATTGCATACGCCCGTTTATGGATAAAATCCACCTCCTGAACCAGGAGGGGCCAGGGGTGGCTTGGTTTCAGTTTTTTCGCTGCACGATATACCGAGCAATTTCCCGCAACGGGTCAGCCTCTGCACCGAAGATGTCCAGTGCCCGCAGGGCCTCATCCATCATTGCCCGGGCTTCTTCCTTGGCGGCAGCCAGTCCCATGACTGCGGGATAGGTCGCCTTGCCGCGGGCCTGGTCGCTGCCGGCATCCTTGCCGATCTCCTCGGTCGTACCCTCGATATCGAGAATATCATCGGCAATCTGGAAGGCCAGCCCAGCCGCCTCACCATAGCGGGTGATCGCCGCCAGCCGCGCCCCGGAGGCACCGCCAAGGAGTGCTCCGGCCACGACCGAGGCCTTGATCAGGGCTCCGGTCTTGTGGATATGAATATACTGAACGGTCGCCAGGTCTATATCCGCTCGCCCTTCACTCTCCATATCAATCACCTGGCCGCCAACCATGCCGTAGGAGCCGGCGCAACTCGCAATCTCGTGGATCACCGCCAGAAGGGCGGATGGCTCACATCCGCCGGCATTGCGGGGATCACTGGCCAGCTTGAAGGCCTCGGTCAGAAGCGCATCGCCGGCCAGAATCGCGATCGCCTCACCGAACACCTTGTGGTTTGTGGGGTTGCCGCGGCGGAAATCATCGTCATCCATGGCCGGGAGGTCATCATGTATCAGCGAATAGGTGTGTATCATCTCCATGGCGCAGGCAGCAGGAAGGGCACGCGCGGCATCGCCCCCAACAGCCTGGCAGGCCGCCAGCATCAGGATCGGCCGCACCCGTTTGCCGCCGGCGAAAACCGAATAGCGCATCGCCTTGTGAACACTATGAGGCAGTTCCGTTTCTCCCGGCAAATAACGGTCAAGTGCCGCATCAACCAAGGCACACTGCTCTTTCAGATATGCTTTCAAATCCATCAGTGCTCCCCTAAGTCAGTTTTCCCCGGATTCAAAGGGCTCCCGTTTCAGGGAACCATCCTTCTGTTTCAGAAGAACTTCGATCCGCCGCTCGGCGTCGTCAAGTCTGCCGGAACAGAAGGCGGCATGCTTCACCCCCTCTTCAAAGGCTTTCAGGGAATCCTCCAGTGAAAGCGAACCGGTTTCCAGTCGCTTGACGATTTCCTCCAGCTTCTTCAGGGAAGCCTCAAATTTATCAGTAGCCATAGTCGGTGCCCCGCGTAGTCAAATGGAATAATTGTATACAGGTATGCCAGAGGTCGTCAAGCTTTGCCGTTTTCAAGCGTTTCCACCCGGCAGCGAGCCTGGCCGCGGTGCAGCCTCAGCAGCAGCTGTTCGCCGACGGCCAGCGACCCCGCATCGGTCACCACAGCACCGGTTTCGCCGTGCGTCGCAATCGCGTAGCCGCGGGCAAGAGTTTTGAGGGGGGAAAGCACCTCGAGACGCGCTGCATTGTCACCGAACCCCTGCCGGATCGACTCCAGCCGCTGGTTCAGTAAACCATCCGCCCGTATCGACAGAAGCGTAATCCGTTGCCGCAGGGCTTCGACCCTCCACTTCGGATCGTTATGCCGCAATGCGTCCCGAAGGCGCTCAAAACGGTCACGACGGCGTGAAACAGCCGCGCGCAGACCGGACTCAAGCCTACCGTTCAGGTCATCCATCCTCTGGGCAAGATGGCCCAGCATTGTCCGTGGATCATGCAATGCCCGTCGCAGACCCTCGAGACGTCCGTCATGCCCGGACAGCAGGTTCTCCACCGATCTTTGCAAACGGCCGGATAACGACTCTATCCGGCTGCGGAGCTCTTCAGCGCTACCGATAACCAGTTCGGCAGCCGCCGACGGAGTTGGCGCCCGCAGGTCAGCGACAAAATCGCAAATAGTCCAGTCAGTCTCGTGCCCAACTGCCGAGATGACCGGAATCTTTGAGCGGTACACCGCCCGGGCGACGACCTCCTCGTTGAAAGCCCACAGATCCTCGAGCGAACCGCCGCCGCGGCCGACGATAATGATATCCACCTCGGCCAGCCGGTTCAACTCGTCAATGGCGTGTGCGATTTCCAGTGCCGAGCCATCTCCCTGCACTCGCACCGGATACAGCAGTACTTCCAGCGAAGCGAAACGGCGCTTCAGCACATTAAGAATATCGTGGATGGCAGCACCGGTAGGTGACGTAACCACTCCGACTCTCCGGGGAAAACGCGGCAGATCGATCTTGTGAGCCTCGTCGAACAGCCCTTCGAGAGCCAGCTTTTCCTTCAGCTGCACGAAAGCCGTCTGTAATGCGCCGATGCCGGCCGGTTCCATGTATTCGCAGATCAGTTGATATTCACCCCGCTGGTCATATACCGAAATACGACCGCGCACAATCAGCGCCATCCCGTCCGCCAGCCGGAATTTGAGATTTTTTACGGCGTTCTTGAACATCACGCAGCGCAACTGGGCGCCGGCATCCTTGAGGGTAAAATAGCAGTGACCGGATGATGGGTAGGAAAGATTTGATACTTCTCCCTGCACCCAGAGCTGCTCGAAATTTTCCTCAAGCACTCCGCGGAGCAGAGAAGTCAGACGACTGACTGTGAGGATTGTCTTTTCAGAAAAAATATCCACGTTAGGCGCTCGCTTGGTACGCTTTACTGAAAGCGAAAGAGCAGTAAATTATTTCATGGTGCTCGACCAGAATTACGCGGTTGTTAGTTATTCTGCTCTTCCCTGCCATAGCGTATCTTCATGCCGGTCAGAACGACATTGCAGATCAGCGGCGTGATGTTGGCCACAATCAGCGGGAAATCGTTGATAAGAATTCCGTACACCATCCAAAGCGCAACGCCGAACGCCAGCAGGAGCGGCTGCCAGATGGATATATCGCGGACATGGCGGGTTTTCAATGTTTTGATTACTTGCGGGATGGCGGCAATACTGGTGAGCATTCCGGCCACAAGTCCGATCGTCGTCGGATTCACGAACGCTTCCTCCCGTCAAATGCCGAACTGGCCCAGTCAATCTGCGTCAACATCCCGCGGAGTACGGTGACTTCACGACTGTCGAGACTCGCCCGAAAAAAAATCCTCCGGAGCGAGCGCATCATATGCGCAGGATTCTGCTCATTCAGAAAGCCGATCTTGTTCAGAGTTGCATTAAAATGGGCAAAGAGCGTTTCCATCTCTTCTGATTTTGCCAATTCCAGCGGCCGCCCTCCCCCCGCCGATTCACTGGCCTTGCCTAGTTCATAGCAAAACAGCAGCACCGACTGGGCCAGGTTGAGCGAACCGTACTGATCGGATGTTGGTATGGTCGCATGCCAGCGGCAGAGGGAGAGCTCCTCGGTCGTCAGACCACTGTCCTCACGCCCGAAAACAAGTGCCGCCCGACACTCCGGAGTAACCTGCTCCCTGAGAAGACCAGCAACCTCCGGAGGGGAAAGGATTTCCTGGCGGTATTTGCCATGGCGCCGCGTAGTGCCGACTGTCAGGGTGCAGTCGGCCAGGGCTGAAGACAGATCGGGGAAAATTTGGGCCGATTCGAGCAGATTACGCGCCGCGACAGCGAATTTGAGCGCTTCCGGGTCAAAGCGATCGCACCCTTTGACGATTCTCAATTGGGTAAAGCCCATGTTTTTCATGGCCCTGCAGGTCATGCCGATATTGCCGGGCGATTGCGGTTCAACCAGAATTATTGTGATGTCATTGTTCAAGAGTTAGTCCTTCGTAACGCATGTGCAGCCCGCATCCGGGCAAGCCGTTCTCTGGCCGGTTTTTTGAGTGTCCAGACGTGATAGGCATGGACGCACCACGCTAGGCAGATGAAGCCGAACAGGGCCAGAACGAGGTAATGTTCATAATTGCTGACGTTGTCCAATAGTAGCGAAGCGCTCTTGCCGAACAGATACCCCCCCAGGGAAAAGAGAACCGCCCACGTGAAAGCGCTGGCAAGATTAATCCAGAGAAAGGTGCGGGGGGCAAGATTGGTAATGCCGAGAATTATGGGGAGGACAATTCTGAATCCATAGGTGAAACGGGAAATGAACGCAACGAAATTCCCGTACTTTTCGATCAGCTTGAGCGCCTCACGGAATTTTTTGGCAATAAAATGGAAGCGTTTGAGCAGCCCTTTTCCTTTGAAGCGCCCAAGGTAGAAATAGCACTGGTCTCCGAGAAAAGAACCGGCCCACGCGGTAAAGATGACACCCAGGATGTTCATATATCCCTGAA
This sequence comes from uncultured Geobacter sp., assembly GCA_964524835.1. GTDB lineage: Bacteria > Desulfobacterota > Desulfuromonadia > Geobacterales > Pseudopelobacteraceae > JACRCG01. The sequence goes on along the minus strand of CAZGEG010000028.1, from coordinate 1,284 downwards.
AGGCTAGAAAACCGGCCAGAAGCAGGATCGCTTCACCTTCCAGAAAGGTACCGACGAACAGTACCCAGTATCCGTGAAGCTCCAGGTACTCTTTGAGGATCTGCTGAACATGCACTATCAACCCCTGTAACAGCGGCTGCTAAACTGCAAGGCGACCGGCGATTTCTGATTTCATCAGATCCATCATTTCGTCAATGCGGGAGTGGGAGTCGGTTGCAATGGCATCGGCCTCGACCTGGGCCAGAAAAAGCGCCCGTTTCGCGGCATCCAGCAATTGTGCGGGTCCGCCGTTGTCCTTGATCCTCTTCTCGACAATGGTCCGCCCCGCCCTGGATAGATAGGCAGAGGCGACTTCGGAAATATCATCAACGAGTTCGAGCAGTTTCTGCTCACTAAGCATTGAAACGGACGAACCTGCTGGCGGGGCATCTTTCGGGCGTGTCACTTCATTGCGAGACGAGGCCGAGTCCCACAGTTTCTGCAGGTTGACCATCTGCAGCAGATCGTACTGCATCAGCTCTGCAAGCGGCTTCGTTGAACAGATTTCAACACGTGCACCGGGCAGAGCGGCAACTTTCCTTGATTCCTCCGGAGTCGATTCAATCGAACTGGCACCATCGTGATAAAAACCGATCGGCAGGCCGTCTTTGTAAAACATCATGGCAGACCGTTCAACGGTGTAAAAGCGCACGACTCCGTTTGTCCCCTGCCCCTTCAGGCGGGCAAGCACACCCTTGATGTCAACATTCCGGACCTCTTCGCCGTTAAGCATACGAGTGCCAAGGGCCAGAGCATGGGCGCAGACGGTTAAATCCGCCGTCATGCGGTAAACATTTATCTCTCCACCGGCCGAGATGACCTTGTCAAACAGAAGCACAATTGCTTCAAAACCGGTCTTGTCCACCCCGGCATCGCTGCTGACGGCGCAGAGCAGCTTTCCTTTGGCAAAGATGCCATAGAATTCAAAGTCGGGTGCCGAATGATTGATATACCCGGTAAATCCGCCGTTTCCCAGTTTTTCAAGGACATCAGGAATAACAATATTATTGGCAGCAATTTTTTCGTACAACGGATTTGCTTTCGGCAGGAAACGCATCCTACAGCCTCCAGATCATTGATGCAAAATTGACCACATCGTGCGTGACATTAATTCAGGTCAGGGTCTCATCCCCGATAAACGGGCCAAGTGCGTCTCACAGAATCATTTCTGCGAAAATGGCGCAATAATAATCCTGACTCCGTGACGACTACTTAAATAAATTAATTCATACCATTTGTAACACA
>CAZGEG010000027.1:0-55441 GCA_964524835.1 uncultured Geobacter sp. | reverse complement strand
GTAACCATTGACGGCAACACCGCCGCCGCCCACGTGGCCCACGCCACCAACGAAGTCATCGCCATCTACCCGATCACCCCGTCTTCAAACATGGGCGAGATTTCCGACGCCAAGAGCGCCGCCGGCGAAAAGAACATCTGGGGTACAATCCCGCTGGTAACCGAAATGCAGTCCGAGGGGGGAGCTGCCGGTGCTGTTCACGGCGCTCTGCAGACCGGTGCTCTGACCACCACCTTTACCGCCAGCCAGGGACTGCTGCTGATGATCCCGAACATGTACAAGATCGCCGGCGAGCTGACCTCCACTGTCTTTCATGTGTCGGCCCGTGCGATCTCAGCTGCCGCACTGAATATCTTTGGCGATCACTCCGACGTCATGTCCTGCCGTTCCACCGGCTGGGCGATGCTCTGCTCCAACAACGTCCAGGAAGTCATGGACTTTGCCCTGATTTCCCAGGCAGCCACCCTGCGCAGCCGCATTCCATTCCTGCACTTCTTCGACGGCTTCCGCACCTCGCATGAAGTCCAGAAAGTGGAGGAGCTGACTTTTGACGACATGCGTCACATGATGGACGACGAACTGATCAATGCCCACCGTCTGCGCGGACTCTCCCCCGACCGTCCCGTCATGCGCGGCACCGCCCAGAACCCTGATGTCTATTTCCAGGGTCGCGAAACCGTCAACCAGTTTTACGAACCCTGCATCAAGATCGTTCAGGAAGAGATGGACAAACTCGGGAAACTCACCGGCCGTAAATATAAACTTGTCGATTACGTCGGCGCCAAAGACGCCGAAAGGATCGTCGTCGTCATGGGCTCCGCCGCCGATACCGTCCAGGAAACCGTCAACACCCTTGTCAAAAAGGGCGAGAAGGTCGGCGTCGTCAAAGTCCACCTCTACCGTCCCTTCCCGCTTGACGCCTTCATCAAGGCTCTGCCCAAAACCGTCAAAAGCATCGCCGTCCTGGACCGCACCAAAGAGCCAGGCTCCCTGGGCGAGCCGCTTTACCTGGACGTACGCACCGCCATCGGCGAAGCGATGTCCGCCGGCAAATTCAGCTTCAAGGGATATCCGACCATCGTCGGCGGCCGCTACGGCTTAGGTTCCAAGGAATTCACCCCGGCCATGGCCAAATCGGTGCTGGACAACCTCAAAAAAGCCAAACCGAAAAACCACTTCGTCGTCGGCATCAAGGAAGACGTCACGGGCTGCAGCCTGGACTACACGCCATCCTTCCGCAATACCATGGACGGCACCTACGAGGCCATGTTCTTCGGTCTCGGCTCCGACGGCACCGTCGGCGCCAACAAGAACACGATCAAGATCATCGGCGAGACCACCAAGAACTTTGCCCAGGCCTACTTTGTGTATGACTCCAAAAAGGCCGGCACCATCACCACATCGCACTTGCGTTTCGGGAAAAAGGCCATCAACGCCCCCTACCTGATCGACCACGCCGATTTCATCGCCTGCCACAACTTCTCCTTTCTGGAAAAGTACGACATGGTCAGCAAAGTCAAGCCGGGCGGCACCTTTCTGCTCTGTTCACCTTTTGCTCATGGCGAAGTATGGGACAAGATGCCTAAAGAGGTACAGCAGCAGATCATCGACAAGAAGCTGAAGTTCTACGTAATCAACGCTATCAAACTCGGTGAAGAGCTTGGCCTGGGCGCCCGCATCAACGTCATCATGCAGACCGCCTTCTTCAAAATCTCCAATATCATCCCTCTCAAGCTGGCCATCGAGGAGATCAAGGACGCCATCAAGAAGAGCTACGGCAAGTCCGGCGACAAGGTCGTCGCGATGAACAACGCCGCTGTGGACGAAGCACTCAAAAACATCCACGAGGTCAAGGTTCCGGCCAAGGCGACCAGCAAGCTCAAAATGCCGCCTGCAGTTGCCAAGACCGCTCCTAAATTTGTTCAGGACGTCACCGGTCGCATCATTGCCGGCTTCGGCGATGAGCTGCCGGTGTCCCTCATGCCGGTTGACGGCACTTTCCCGACCGCCACTTCGCAGTACGAGAAGCGCAACATCGCCGTAGACATCCCGGTCTGGGACGAGCAGCTCTGTATCCAGTGCGGCATCTGCTCCTTCGTCTGCCCGCATGCCACTATCCGCATGAAGGCCTATGACGGCAAACTGCTGAAGGGTGCCCCCAAGACTTTCAAATCAACCGACTGCAAACTTCCTGAATTCAAAGGGATGAAATACACCCTTCAGGTCGCACCGGAGGATTGCACCGGTTGCGGCGCCTGCGTTCACAACTGCCCGGCGAAGAGCAAGGAAGACGCCAATCACAAGGCAATCAACATGACGTTCCAGGCTCCATTACGGGCCACCGAAGCCGCCAATTACGACTTTTTCCTGTCACTGCCCGACATGGACCCAACCAAGCTCAAACTGGACACCCTGCGCGGCAGCCAGCTCGTCCGTCCGACCTTCGAATACTCCGGTGCCTGTGCCGGCTGCGGTGAAACACCGTATCTGAAACTGTTGTCACAATTGTTCGGCGACCGTGCCATGATTGCCAACGCCACCGGCTGCACCTCCATATACGGCGGCAACCTCCCCACCACACCGTGGGCCAAGCGTGCCGACGGCCGCGGACCGGCCTGGTCGAACTCCCTGTTCGAAGACAACGCCGAATTCGGTTTCGGTATGCGCCTGGCGGTGGACAAGTTCGCCGAGTCCGCACGCGAACTGGTGGCCGAGCTCTCCAGCGGTAAAGCCTCAAAATCCATCCTGCCGCTGTTGAAAGAAATTCTGGCCGCCGACCAGTCCGACCAGACCGGAATCGAAAAACAGCGTGAACGGATCGCCACCCTCAAGAAAGCCCTCAAGGGGAGCAAGGAGAGGGCCGCCGTACAGCTGCTGCCGCTGGCTGATTACCTTGTCAAGAAATCGGTCTGGTGTGTCGGCGGCGACGGCTGGGCGTACGACATCGGCTACGGCGGTCTCGACCACGTCATCGCCTCCGGCAAGAACGTCAACCTGCTGGTTCTGGACACGGAGGTTTACTCCAACACCGGCGGCCAGGCATCCAAATCGACCCCTACCGGTGCCGTGGCGCAATTTGCGGCGGGAGGCAAGGCCATGGCCAAAAAGGACCTCGGCATGATGGCAATGGCCTACGGCAACGTCTATGTAGCCAACGTCGCTCTTTCCAATCCGGCCCAGGTGGTCAAGGCATTCATCGAAGCGGAAGCCTATGACGGGCCTTCGCTCATCATCGCCTATTCACACTGCATCGCCCACGGCATCGATATGACCAAGGGTGTGGACGAAAACAGGAAAGCCGTTTCCTCCGGATACTGGCCGCTGTACCGTTACAATCCGGCCCTGGCCGTTGAAGGCAAAAACCCGCTGCAGCTGGACAGCAAGTCCCCAACCACTACATTTGAGGACTATGCCTACGGCGAGAACCGCTACAAGGTGCTGCAGAAGTCCAATCCGGAAGGTGCGGCCGTGTTGATGAAGAAGGCAACGGCCTGGACTGCAAGCCGCTTCGAATATTACCAGAAGCTTGCGGCGCTGACGTTTGAGAAAAAGTAGTTTCCTGCCTTAAGTAATGATACAATTAGGCCCCGCAGAGCAATCTGCGGGGTTTTTTTAATCTCACTCTCCGAGGACAACATGCTTGATACAAACAATGACCTGGGCGCGGCTCTGTACAAAACCTGGACTGAACAGCAGCGCAGCGACGAAATTGAAAAACTGGTGACCGGATACCGCAACGGGCTTCCGATCGGAATACTATGCAAAATGTCCGAGACGATCGCGGGCAACAGGAAAAAGGCGAGCAAATACTTAAAGCAGTTCTTGAGCACGGCCGAGCGGAAAACGGCGGTAGAATCCGCAACCGGTGCGATGTCTCCTATCGTAAAAGCATTTCTGACGTAAAGAACATGGAGATTGCCATGCAGAAGGTTTTTGTCGCTGGATGCGGCTACATTGGTGAACGGATAGCGCGGACATGCCGGGAATCCGGGAAGGACGTTACCTGCATGGTCAGATCGGCTGAACGTGGCGCACAACTCGAAGCTGCAGGTTTCACCACGGTAATTTCCACTCTGGATGACCGATTGAATCTGCCGCCACTGAACCTGTCCGGCAGCATCCTGTTCTACCTCGTGCCGCCGCCGGGAGGGGGGATTGCGGACAGCCGCGCCAGAAACTTCATCGCCGGAATTACCGACACGGAAAAGCCGGCGAAGATCGTCTACATGAGTGCAACGTCGGTTTACAGCGGCGGTGATGGCGGCGTTGTAACGGAGGAATCCCCGACTTTACCCGCTTCGGCGATGGGCAAGCGCCGCCTCGATGCCGAGACGGCTTTTCTGGAATATGGCGCCGCCGGCGCTGTCCCGGTCGTGATCCTTCGGGTAAGCGGCATCTATGGACCGGGGCGCCTGCCGCTCATGCAGATCAGCCAGGGGCAGCCGCTGTTGAATGAGGACGAGTCCGGTCCGAGCAACCGCATTCACGCCGACGACCTGGCTGCGGTCAGCGTTGCCGCAGCTGAAAAGGGGGGGGCCGGCGAGATTTTTAATGTCAGCGACGGCAGCCCGTCGAGCATGACGTCTTATTTCAACGCCTGCGCGGACGCCCTCGGTCTGCCGCGCCAGCGACAGGTAACCCTGGATGAAGCGCGCCGGGTCATGTCGCCGCTGATGTTTTCTTATGTCAGTCAATCGCGGGTTGTCGACAACCGCCGGATGCTGAACCGGCTGGATGTGAAACTGCGCTACGGCACTCTGCAGGAGGGGCTGGCGGCCTCAATTCCCCGGACGGATTCTGTGGCGGCACGGTGACAGCATCGCCGTCATGCCCGTCAGCTATCACGAGCAAAAGAGTAAAGTTAACGTGTTTTTATATGTAATGCCGCTATGTTATCATTTTTTGCGCTTGCCAACATATCTTATAACTGATATATTTAGCCTAACGAAAATATTGCGAGGGTTCCAACGAACTCTCATTTGCCCTGGTGACTTCCCCTCCTAGTTGCCAGGGTGTTTTTTTCCTGGAGCGCAGGGGTTACGGTTGACGCACAGTACCCGTTATGCTTTAATCGCGAAGTGGAAACTGAAGCATATATAGCCTTGGGCTCGAATCTCGGGGACCGTGAACTCAACCTGCTGCGGGCGGTTGCCGAAGTCGGCAGATTGCCGGACAGCCGGGTGACGGCACTCTCGTCGTTCTACGAGACATCGCCGGTCGGGGCTGTAAAGCAGGACGCCTTCTACAATGCCGTGCTCAGGCTCTCGACAGGGCTTGATCCCCGCTCCCTGCTGACCCGCTTGCTGCGGATCGAAGACGAGACCTTCAAGCGGGTCAGGACGATTCGTCAGGGGCCGCGCAGGATGGATCTCGATCTGTTGCTGTACGGCGACCGGACTATCAACGAAGAAGACCTCGTAGTTCCTCATCCTCGCCTGGCGGAGCGCCGCTTCGTCCTGCAGCCTCTCTCCGAAATTGCTCCAGACCTGCTGCATCCCCTGACAGGGAAGAGCATACGCGAACTCCTTGCCTCACTGGAGTCCGACGAGATTGTAGTCAAATTGTAACCGGAGGAACGAGTGTGATCAGATTTCTGGTTATCAGCCTGATGCTCTATATCGGCTACCGTATAATTATCGCGCTGATCACCTCCAAGCAGCCGCAGGCCAAATCTGCCGGGAGCCGCGATGTCTGCGAAGAGACCTACCGCGATCCTGTCTGCGGTCTGTACGTGACCGCTGAAGCGGCCGTAATCGGCAGGCATGACGGCCAGCGTCACTATTTCTGCTCCATGGCTTGTCTGGAAAAATATCGCGAACAACTTGACCACTCTTCACCATCATAATCTGGAGGAAACATGAAATTTTTTATCGACACCGCTGATGTAAAGGAAATTCGGGAAGCTCACGCACTCGGCCTCGTTGACGGAGTAACCACCAACCCGTCGCTGATCGCCAAATCGGGGCGCAAGTTCAAGGATGTCATCAAGGAAATTGTCTCCATCGTTGACGGCCCTATCTCTGCCGAGGTGATCTCGCTGGATGCACCGGGCATGATCAAGGAAGGCAAAGAACTTGCGAAGATCCACAAGAATATCGTTGTCAAGCTGCCGATGACCCCCGAAGGGCTCAAGGCCTGCAAGGTTCTCACCGACAAAGGGATCAAGACCAATGTGACCCTGATCTTCACCTCCATGCAGGCACTCCTGGCCGCCAAAGCCGGCGCCACCTATGTATCCCCATTTGTCGGCCGTCTTGACGACATTTCCCAGGACGGCATGGGGATCATCGACGAGATTCGCACCATCTTTGACAACTATGGCTACATGGCCGAAATCATCGTGGCCAGTGTACGCAACCCTATACATGTCCTCGATTCGGCCCTGATCGGCGCCGACATCGCGACCATCCCCTACTCGGTCATGATCCAGCTCGCCAAACACCCGCTGACCGATGCCGGTATCGAAAAGTTCCTGAAGGACTGGGAGAACGTACCGAAATAGCATGACTGCATCCCAGACAAAGAAAACCTTCAAACCGCTCTCCATACTCTTCTCCGCCTCCGAGGCAGCACCTTTTGCCAAGGAGGGGGGGCTTGGCGACGTTGTCGGCGCGCTCCCCAAATATCTGGCCCGCATGGGGCATGATGTGCGGATCGTATTGCCGCGCTACTACAGCGTCAAGCCGGAAACGTACGGACTCAGGCTGCTGCCCGGAACACTGGTCGTGCCGATGGGAATTATCGGCCACCAGTACTGCGGCGTCTGGGAGGGCCATCTGCCGGGGTGTGACGTGCCGGTCTACTTCCTCGAACACGAAGCCTATTACGGCCGCTCCGGTCTCTACCAGCAGGATGGCGAGGGATACCTGGACAATGACAACCGCTTTGTCTTTCTCTCCAAGGCATCGCTTGAGCTCTGCAAGATGCTGGACTGGGCTCCCGACGTGATCCATGCCCACGACTGGCACACCGGAGTCATTCCGGTGCTGCTGAACAGCTCCTACCTGCACGACCGATATGTGGGCAACGCCGCGTCGCTGCTGACCATCCACAACATGCAGCATCAGGGGAATTTCTACCCCGGCCTCATGGAGGTGCTCGGCATCGGCTGGAAGCATTTCAACTACCTTGAGCTGGAAATGGACGATCAGGTAAACTTGCTGAAAGGGGGGATCTATCACGCCACCTTGCTCAATACGGTCAGCGAGGAGTATTCCCGGGAAATCCAGACCGCCGCGTTCGGCTGGGGGCTTGAGGGGGCGATACGGGAACGGGCTGCGGATCTGAGCGGCATTCTGAACGGCGTGGATTATGAGGAGTGGAATCCGGCGACCGACCCTTTCATCGCCGCCAACTATACCGCCCGCACCGTAAAGAAGGGGAAAGCGGCCTGCAAAAGCGATCTCCAGGCGGCCATGGGACTTCCGCTGCGTGACGATGTGCCGCTGTTCGGGGTCGTTTCGCGCATGGTCACGCAGAAGGGAACCGACATTCTGGCGGAAGCGATTCACCGCATCCTGGAGATGGATTGCCAGTTTGTGGTGATCGGCAACGGCGAACCATGGGCGCATTTTTATTTCGGCGACATCGCCGCCCTGCATCCAGAAAAATTTGCCTGCTACATCGGCTACAACGAAGAGTTGGCCCACAAGGTGGAAGCGGGCTCGGACTTTTTCGTGATGCCGTCCGCCTTCGAACCGTGCGGGCTGAACCAGATGTATTCCCTTGCCTACGGCACCCCCCCGATCGTCCGTGCCACCGGCGGCCTCGACGACAGCGTCGAAAATTTCAACGAAGCGGTCATGACCGGCGACGGTTTCAAGTTCTGGAATCACAGCGCCACGGCGCTGTTCGACACGGTAGGCTGGGCAGCCTGGACCTTTTTCAACAACCCCAAAGGTCTGGCGGCGCTCCGCAAAAACGGCATGAGCAAACGCTTTACCTGGGAAGCCGCAGCACATAAATATGACGAGCTCTACCGACTTGCCATCCTTCGCCGACGGGGTGTCGAATATTACCGCAACCGCTTCGACTAATTCATGGCAGCATCTCCTCTCCACCAATTAATCTCCCGGTTCGAAACATCCGGAGACCTGACCCGCATAACCGTACCGGTCGATCCGGTTCTGGAAATTCCCGCCATCACGAACCGGATCTGCAAGGAGCCGGACGGAGGAGCGGCGCTGCTTTTCGAACATCCTGCGGGGAGCCAGTTCCCGGTCGCCACCAACCTGTTCGGATCACGGGAGCGCGTCTGCCGTGCGCTCGGCGTTTCGAACCTCGACGAATTGACCGGTCTTCTCTCGGCACTCCTCGAACGGATACCTGATCCCGACGCATCATGTTTCGACCGCCAGCTTGACGCCCTCCCCGAATTCAGCCGCTTTGCCCCACATGAAGCGATGGAAGCGGATCCGGCCCTGATCCCGATGAACCCGCCGGATCTGGCCTGTTTCCCTTTCCTGCAGGGCTGGCCGGACGATGGCGCGGCCGACGGCCACCCACGCTATATCACCCTGCCGCAGGTTGTTACGGCCGATCCCGATGGCGGTACGTACAATTGCGGGGTGTACCGGGTCCAGATACGCGGCGGATGTGAAGCCGCCATCCAGTGGAAAGCAGGGAGCGGCGCAGCCAGGCACGCCGGACTGTACCGCCTGGCGGGGCGGGCGATGCCGGTGGCGATTACCCTCGGCGGCGACCCGGCAGCACTGTTCAGCGCCATGTTCCCCCTCCCCGGCGATCTTGACGAACTGACCTTTGCCGGTTTTCTGCGCGGCGCACCGCTCATGACGACCCCCTGCCGGAGTGTCCCGCTGCGAGTTCCGGCCGGCGCCGAGGTTGTCATCGAAGGGTATGTCGAACCGGGTGAAACCGCCGTCGAAGGCCCCTTCGGCAACCACACCGGCTTCTATGCTCCCGCCGCTCCGGCGGCATTGATGCGGGTAACGGCCATAAGCTACCGCAAGGATGCCGTCATCCCGGCGACGGTTGTCGGCCCGCCGCCGATGGAGGACTGCTGGATGGCGCAGGCGTGGGAACGGCTGCAGCTGGCGTTTCTAAGGAAGCTGGAGCCGGCGATCACAGACATCCGCTACCCGCTTGAGTGGATTTTTCAGCAGAGTGCCGTCATTTCCCTTGAAAAACCGCATCCCGGCATGGTACGGAACATTTCCGCCCGATTGTGGGCTCTGCCGTGGTTCAGGGCGGCACGGGTCCTGCTGTTCGTGTCTGCCGGACCAGAAAAGGTCGAGCTCTCGCACATAGCCTGGAGAGCCATCAACGTGACCGAATTTACAGACGATATCTACCATGACAAAGCCACCGGTCGTGTTGCCGTCGATGCGACCGGAACTCGTGCGCCCCGTCCGGAAGTGAGCTACTCCGCCGAGACTGCCGCCCTCGTCGACCGCCGCTGGAAGGAGTACGGAATTGCGTAACCTCCTCCTGCTGCTGCTTTTGACGCTACCGCTGCTTCCGGCCTGCTATCATATGCGGGCCGAGGCGGAACCGATAGCCACGCGGGTTATCACCGTACGGGGGGGCGCGGGTGATGCTGTCAGAAAAATCCGTTCACTGGTCGAAGACAAGTGGAAGTGCCGGATTCTGAAGACCGACAGCAGCGGGACGATTCTCATAACGGCCCCCTATCACTTCACTACGGAGACCGGCTTCGGCCAGCCGGCCGGCGGGCGCAAATACTACACCCAACTGCGGATTGAAGTTCAGCAGCTAAACGGCACCGTTACTGCTCATCTTTCTCACTACAATTTCGAGATCCGCACCTCCTACGCCTTCAACAAGGAGGGGCAGGTCGGTACGATGTACAAGCATTATCCCTACGAAGAGTATCCCAGCATGTTTGACCTCGACCTGATCAACCGTGAAATGGACCGGGTCTCGGCGGGCATCCTGCGCATATTCCAGGAGTACAAGTGACCGGCATCATAGCAAAAATCAGCATCTTTCTGGAAATGATCAAGTTTTCCCACACGATCTTTGCGCTCCCCTTCGCCCTGACCGGCGCCCTGCTGGCCGCAGGAGGAGTTCCCTCCATCCGCCAGACGGCCTGGATCATCCTGGCCATGGTCGGCGCACGCACGGCAGCCATGGCGATGAACCGGCTGATCGACGCCGGAATCGATGCCCGCAACCCCCGGACAGCGGCCAGAGCCATACCGGCAGGCCTTATCGGCAGGGGGCTGACGCTGTTCTTCATTATCGCAGCTGTTGCCCTGATGATGCTTGCCGCGCAGATGCTCAACCCGCTCTGCCTCATGCTCTCGCCGGTCGCCCTGTTTTTCCTGCTGCTCTATTCCTATTGCAAACGCTTCACGGCCCTGGCACACGTGGTGCTCGGCATCTGCCTGGCGGCGGCCCCGATCGGAGCCTGGATCGCGATTCGCGGCACGATTGACGCGCCGGCGCTGGTTCTGGGAGGGGTCGTGCTGTTCTGGGTGGCCGGTTTTGACATCCTGTATGCGCTCCAGGATCTCGATTTCGACCGGGAGGCGGGACTGCATTCCATACCGGTGCTGCTCGGCGTGAATGGATCGCTTTGGGCGGCCAGGCTTTTCCACCTGATCATGATCGGACTGCTGTTCACCCTGTTCACTATCATGCATCTGGGGACTCTCTTTCTGGTCGGCATCCTGACCGCCGTCGCGTTGCTGCTGTATGAACACTGGCTGCTGAAAGACGGAGATCTCGAAAAGCTTGATGCGGCATTTTTCAACATGAACGGATACATCAGTGTTGCCATTGTCCTCTTTACGGCGGCCGATGTTCTGGCGAGGTAGCTACCATGCAGAAACACATTTTCGTCGCCCTGACCGGCGCATCCGGCTCGATGTATGGACTCCGCCTCGCCGAGCAGCTCTGTCTGAACGGCTTTCAGGTGACGTTCAGCGCCAGCTGCAGCGGCACGGCGGTCTGCCGGGAAGAGACCGGTCTCGATCTTTCCGGTGACCTGGACAAGGCGCTGGGGCGGCTGTACGCTCACCTTGAAATAAATTCCGGGATCACGCTGGTGCACCCGGACGACCTGTTCTGCGGCGCGGCCAGCGGCTCGTCGGCTCCGGATGCCATGGTGGTCTGCCCCTGCAGCATGGGGACGCTGGCCCGGGTAGCCGCCGGAATCTCCGGCAACCTGATAGAGCGGAGCGCCGATGTCATGCTCAAGGAGCGCCGCCCGCTGCTGCTGGTGCCCAGGGAAACGCCGCTTTCCGACATCCATCTGGAGAACATGCTCAAGCTTTCCCGCGCCGGAGCACGGGTCATACCGGCGATGCCCGGCTTCTACGGCCGGCCGGAATCGGTGCTGGACCTGGTTGATTTTGTCGTGGGAAAAGTGCTTGACCAGCTGGGGGTCGAAAACGACCTCTACAAGCGGTGGGGTACGGAGTGATCCTTGGCTGTACAAACCGGAATCAAGAATGTTTCACGCGGAGACGCGGAGAACGCGGAGGAAACCAGGATCAAAAGCATACGTCTTCCGGTTTAAACCAAAATTTGTGTTTTTGATTCTCTCCGCGTCCTCCGCTCCTCCGCGTGAGTAATATTTTGCATGAAAAGTGACCATGCCTGATACATACCTTCCCCGACATATTGCCGCCTATCAGAATAAACGGGCTGTTGGTCCTCCCTGGAGTATCAGCGAGGCTCCCTCCCGCAACTACTCCGGCGCAATTGTTATCCCTTCACTGGCCGAAGCCGCCAATCTCCCGCAGACACTGGAATCACTCTCCGGCAACCCCGCCGAACTTATGGATCGTTTCATGATTCTGGTCGTGGTCAATCAGCGCGCCGATGCGTCAGCGGCGGAAGCAGCCGATAATATTCAGACTCTGGAGAGCCTACCGCTCTGGCAGCAGCAGTTCGGACTAAGCAACCTGTTCTGGGTAGATGCCGCTACGTCCGGGTTGGAACTGCCCCCCAAGCAGGGCGTCGGCCTGGCGCGCAAGATCGGTCTCGACCTGGCTCTCCGGTCATTGGATTACTGCGCGGGCGACCCGCTCCTGATCTGCCTCGACGCCGACACGACCGTGCAGCACGACTATCTCCTCGCCATAACCCAACATTTTGCATCCTCGTCAGCAGGGGGGGCGAGCATCCCCTATCGGCACCGCCCGGCAAGTGACCCGGCGGGACAGAGTGCCATCGACCGCTATGAACTGTTCCTGCGGGTCTACGTGCTCGGCATGTCACTGGCCGGCTCCCCCTATGCCTTCCACACCGTGGGGAGCGCCATGGCCTGCCGTGCTTCGGCATACGTCGCCGCCGGCGGCATGAACCGCCGCCTGGCCGGTGAGGACTTCTACTTTTTGCAGCAGGTTCACAAATCGTCCGGCGTTGCAGCGCTGACCGGAACAGTCGTGCACCCCTCCCCCCGTTCGTCGCATCGCGTTCCCTTCGGCACCGGACGTTCCGTCGGCGATATGCTATGCGACGGCGAGCAGCGGCTCCTTTTCTATCAGCCGGTGGTGTTTTCAATAGTGGAAAAGTGGTTGGGCTGTGTAACGAATAGTTGTGAAGCGGATGCGTCTGCCATGCTGGATGCGGCTAGCGGAATTGACCCGGTCCTGGGCATGTTTATGGAGGAGATCGGCTTCGGTGCTGCATGGGAAAACCTGCAGAAGAACAACCGGGGAGCAGATAGATTTCTGACCGCATTTCACGGCTGGTTTGATGCTTTCCGCACCATGCGCCTCATCCACGAACTGAGCGACCGCGCCTATCCCCGCATCGCGCCGGAACCGGCAGTGGCGCCGCTGCTGGAACGTGCCGGGCTTGCCAGTCCTGACAGCGCGAGCGGACAACTGGAGCTGTTGCGGAAGCTTCAGGGAGTCTAGCCACCGTTTCATACCCGTAGCAGAAGAAAGGCTGGAATAGCAGAGATGGCCATATTCGCCCATATTTTACTGAAAATAATGCTGCCGATCATGATCCTGATTGCGGTCGGATTCATTGCCAACAAAAAGCTGAACCTGGACTCCCGGACCTTTGCCAAAATTTTCATCTATATCTTCGTACCGGCCGTCTTCTTCATAAAGATCTATTATGCCAGCGTCGCACTGAAGGAGGTCTGGTTCATACTGGCATACATCATGGCTATCCAGCTGCTGATGCTGGCGATTTCAGCAGGTATCGTACGCATGTTCGCCTATTCCCGGAGCAAGGGAAAGGCCCTGGGAAATTCGCTCATGTTCTTCAACAGCGGCAATTACGGCCTGCCGTTGGCCGACCTGGTGTTCAAGGGGCTCCCCAATGCCATGACCATCCAGGTGCTGATCATGCTGATCCAGAATGTCACCTCCAACACCTTCGGGGTGTTTCAGGCCAGTTCGGCAAGTTCCTCCCACCGGCAATCCATCCGCAACATGCTGGAGATGCCGACGCTGTATGTGCTGGCTGTCGTGCTGATCGTGAAACTGTTCAGCATCCAGGTTCCGGAGCAGATTCTGGTGCCGCTCAAATACATAGCGGACGGTTTCATCGGGATCGCCCTGATCGCGCTGGGGGTTCAACTGGCCGAGATCAAGCTTGATTTCAAGTTCGGCGACGTGCTGCTCCCCTGCTGCATCCGTCTGCTGCTGTCGCCGCTGCTCGGGTACCTGATCGTTCTGGCCCTGGGCGTAAAGGGGGTGCTGGCCCAGTCCATGGTAATCGGCGTTGCCACGCCGACTGCGGTGAATACGGCCATCCTGGCCCTCCAATACAATAATGAACCCGAATATGCATCCAGAATTGTCTATTTCACCACACTGTTCAGCCCGTTAAGCCTGTCGGTGGTTATCTACTTCGCAACAACATATCTGTGAAACCGTCAACCGGGCATCAAGGGTTGAAATGATCCCGCACCATCCACCGTGCTTGGTGTGCTGAAGCTGCCGATCCGCTCCGTTCGATCCCGATGGATGCCGCAGAAACAATACTGAATCATTCGCCACCCCGCCTCTCGCACCGCTCAAGCCCCCCCTAGCTCCGGGAGTTTCTCCCACTTTTTATTTTGTCCCGAAAAGTTTTTTTCGCTGGTTCCGCCATATGGCGTTATTTTGGTGAATTTTATTCCACATAATTTACTGTTATTATTGATGTTTTGAAAAAGTGTAAAGAAACTTTACACTTTTAATGTTGGTAACTTATTGAATTTACGATTGATTATTGATGAGAAAAGGTTTAGTCAGGATGAGGTGTGAATTGTTGTCTGAAATACTGAGTTGATTGCAGCTGAGAACCAGGGAGTTCTTCAAAGGCCTGATATAAGGAAGCCCGGATATGACAGAGAACAAACACACGGTTCAACAGTACATGGAAGGCTTCAGGCAGACTGATCGTGAGATGATATTGTCGTGCGTGACCGATGATGTGGAGTGGGAAATCCCGGGACTGTTTCACTCCCGGGGAAAGGCTGCATTCAACGACCATATCGTCGATCCCGGTTTTGCCGGGAATCCCGTCATCAGTATAACCCGAATGACCGAGGAGAATAACGTTGTGGTCGCAGAAGGGACGGTGCTTGCAAAGCGCGAGGACGGAACGGCCCTCCCCCTTGCGTTCTGCGACGTTTTTGAACTGGAAAACGGCAAAATCCGGAGGCTGACCAGCTACCTGATGGAGACAAACAAACCGGGCACCTAGTTCGGGGGACACCTTATTAATTCAAGCGAGATAAGTAAGGTGTTTGAATGCATAAGTAAGAGTTGAGGTGGAAGCCTCCGGTGGTATTGAATAGCTTGTATGAGCAAGCGGTCGGATCGGCAATGCCGTCCGGAATCAAACTACCACGAGGAGGCTTCCATGAATGCAATTTACTACATTGGCCTGGATATTCACAAGAAGACAATCGCGTACTGCATCAAGCGGATTGATGGTGAGCTCATTCGGCAAGGAACCGTTCCCGCTGAACGCAAGGCTTTGCAGCAGTGGCAATCTGAGCTTCCCGGCCCTTGGTACGGAGCAATGGAAGCAACCATCTTCACTGGCTGGGTCTATGACTTCCTCAAACCATACGCCGTTGAACTCAAGGTAGCTCACCCTGCCATGCTCAAGGCGATCACGGCAGCCAAGAAAAAGAACGACCGGGCTGACGCCGAAAAGATAGCCGATCTATTGAGGGTGAACCTGCTGCCGGAATGCCACATGATGCCGGAAGAACTGCGGGAGCTCAGACGGATACTGCGCTACCGGAACATGATCGTGCGTACCGCTGTTAAGATGAAGAACAAGATGTCCGGCCTATTGATGGAGGTTGGTGCGCAATACAACAAGAAGCGGCTGTATGGCAAGAAATACTTCAGCGCACTTTTAGAGCGGGTCGAAGATGTCCCGGATTCCGTAAAAGAGTTGTTGAAATTAAGCCGTAGCGGCTTTGAGCTGTATGATGACATCCAGAAGAAGCTGGTGAGTGCCCTGCGCAAAAACAAACTGATCCAGGAACGGGTGCAGCGGCTTATGAGCATCCCTGGAGTTGGTGAAGTTACGGCACTAACCTGGGTTCTGGAAATAGGTGAACCGAGCCGATTCAGCTCATCTCGCCACGCAATCAGCTACTGTGGGTTATGCAGCGCACAACATGAATCAGCGGGGAAAGAACAGCGTAGCCCGATTTCCAAGCAGCGCAACAAACATTTGCAGACCATGCTGGTCGAGGCCGCCAAACTAGCGCCTCACTGGAATGAGCAACTGGCGCAACTTCATGAAAAAGAGTTGGCTCGTGGCAACAGAAACCGCGCTACCTTGGCGGTAGCGCGCAAGCTGGTTGAATTCATGCTGGCCGTTGATAGGCGCAAAACTGACTTTGAGACCATAAAGATGGCTGTCTGACCAAAGCAAACATAGCCGTTATGCCGTAACAATTTTCCCGTCGGGTCTCGCCGATCTGGGGACTGCGTGAACAGAAACTGTTGCCCGCCATCTATGGTGTTTCGAGGCCGACGGGTTGACCCTAACTCAATCTTCTGCAATGGGGTAATTGTTGAGTGCCAGAACATCGATAACGATGCCCTGACACTCAACAGGTAATAAAAACTTCAGGTGTGGCAAATGGATGTCTGGTCGCATGATCATGCGGACCACTTGGAAAGATTAAAAAGACTGGACGGCATGGAGGAGTAATACAGGGCCACCGGTGGAGTTCGGAAGGTTATGGGAAATCTCCGTTTTCCCCTTGACAAAACTTATCATGGATGTCCCCAGAATACGGGAAAATCAAGGGTACAAATTTGGAAAAGCATATAGTATTAGATGCTTCGATGAAGAACAAAACAAGCTAAAGCATCTAATATTATATGCTCACTCGGTATCTAATATTAGATGCAGGCATATACTATTAGATGCAGAGATATAATATTAGATGCCGGCTCTAACCGGTCAATAATGAGTTGGATAATAAAGCAAAGGAGCGTCTTAAATGGTAGTCCCTGAAAAATTTATGGAAATCATGGCAAAATTTCAGAAGGCACTTAAAACTGAAGATTTCACAGAAATTGATTTGATTCCTCTAAAAGACTTAAGGTTAGCAAAAGCGCATTTAATTAATGACAAAGGATCCGCATATTATCCTCTTTTGCTGGATAAAATAAACGAAAAGGAATTTATGACCTCTCAGCCGAAGGCTGCCAAAGAACCTTTGATATTCATGAGTTATGACACTGACGACTTGGAACTGGTTAAGGCAATTGATGGCATATTACATAGAGTATTCAACAAAAGTGTTAAAACATTTATTGCCAAGCGCGACATAAAGGCTGGCGATGATGCATTCAAAACTATGTTGCACGAAAATCTGGCCAAATGTGTTGTTGTTCTTGCAATCTGTACAAAAAGATCTGTCACTTCACCGTGGTTATGGTTTGAGTCCGGCGCCGGTTTTGAAAAAAGTGGCTTGATTCCGGTTTGGTCCGGAGTCAAGCCTGGGGAATTTGGAGCGCCAATGACGATATTCCAAGGCAAGAACATACAAGATAAAGCTGAAGTCAATGAATTATTATCTAAATTAGCAGAGTTAACAAAATGCGATAGTGACAAAATCAATATAACTGATGAGGAATTTGACAGTTTACTGGAGATAAGTAGTCGATTAGATTCAATATATAATGATAGCAATACATCCGAATCGCCGATTACAATTAAATCTAACCCTTCAATTTCATACAAGGTGTTTTGCCAACGTTGTGGTGCAATCCCTGGTCAAAAGAGCGAGTGCAATGGCACTTTTACCAAGCACGATTTCACACCGGTGACAGAATTGGTTTATTGCGATCGTTGCGGAGCAACGCCAGGACAGAAGAGTGATTGTAACGGCACTTATACTAAACATGATTTCGTTCCGCTGAGAGAATCCGTTGGTAGTGTAAAGAATTTTTCGCTTTTATCTTAGCAGTGCTTCTTTTTCAGTTAGGCCGCCTCTTCGATTTCGAATTTCAGTTCCAGTTCCTGTTCTTTGAGAAGATCGATATTCAGATAGCGTTTCGATCCCCACTGGGTCCCGGCAATGTGACGGAGCCGCGCCGCGCATAGCATCAACGCTGAGTGCCCGTCCGGGAATGCCCCAACAACCCTTGTCCGTCTCCGGATTTCTCTCATGATCCGTTCCAGAGCGTTGTTGGTTCTGATTCGGACTCGGTGTTCACGCGGAAAGTCGTAATAGGACAGGGTTTCAACAATCGATTCCTGAACCTTTTTGGCGGCTTCCCTGAGCTTCATAGCTTCCAGTTTAGCAACGACAGACTCAGCCTTCTCGATGGCCGCTTGCTTGTCTTCCGACGCGTGGATCGCCTTGAGCATGGCCGCTACCTCCGGCATTCGCTTGGCCGGTACGACACTGAAGACGTTGCGGTAGAAGTGGACTGTGCAACGTTGCCATTTGCTTTCCGGATAGTACTCTGCCAGGGATGCCACCAGACCCATGCAGGCGTCGGTAATGAAAAGGCGAACGCCTGTCAGGCCGCGTTCTTTCAGATGATGCAGGAAGTTAGACCAACCGGCCTTATCTTCTTTGGCTCCTTCGCAGACGCCGAGAATCTTGCGGTAACCATGCTCATTGACGCCAATGGCCACCAATACGGATACGTTGCAGACTTCGCCGCCCCAGGAACGCTTCAGGACTATGCCGTCCAGGTAGACATAGGGATGGTCGCCTTTAATGGGGCGATTGCGCCATTCTTCAATCTTGGCGTAGACCTTTTTGTTAAGGTTGCTAATGGTGCCGGGACTTACCTTGGTTCCCCACAGGGTTTCGGTAATATCCTCAATACGGCGAACTGAAACCCCGGCCAGGTACATCTCGATCAGTGACTCTTCGATTGAAGCTTCCCGACGGCGGTAACGCTCGATAATTGCTGTTTCAAAGGTCTGTTGCCGTAGTTTCGGCATATTGAGGGTTACTTCCCCCGCCTTTGTGTGAAGCTTGCGCTGGTAGTGGCCTGCCCGGGTATCGGTTCTGGCATCGTGACGTTGATACTTCTCGGCATTGCAAAGACGATCTGCCTCGGAATCGAGCATGTTGTTGAGAGTGTCCTCAACAGTATTTCTGACCATTTCCCCGAGGTGATCGCGTACTGCGCTCTCATTCAGTTGGATTATTTGCGCCTTTTTAGTAGAATGTTCGTCCACGGCAGTGTTCTCCTTTTGGGTGGGATTTGCGTTTGGCGACACAATTCTAACCAATTTGAAGCACTGCCGTGACTCTTTTTAAAAAAGCGAAAAATATTTTACGTTATCAATCCGTTTATTGCGATCGCTGCGGAGCGACGCCAGGACAGAAGAGTGAATGTAACGGTACATACACAAAACATGATTTCAAGGCAGCATGAAAAGTTCTGAAAAGTGGTCAATATAGGCATCTGGGTCAGGACTGAAAGAACAAAAAAATCAGAAATAGGCGACCCAACCAGGAAGTAAGACCGGGCCTAAAAACCGCCCGGTCAACTCCCGGCCCGTTGGCAGAGAGATGGGATGCAAATTAAATGGTGAAGAAAGCTGAAAAAGCGGAGCATTAAATGATAGTAGAAGAAAGAATTCGTCGATATAAATATGTCCCATTTAACGCGGGGTCCCTTAACATCATAAAAGACGGAACCATGAAATTCAGCCATCCCGCCAAGGTCAATGATCCTTTCGACTGCGCACCAGATTTACAAACTGACGACATAAATAAATATATTGATAGCAGACCAGACCTTTTAAATAAAGTCAGGGACTATCTCAAGTTATCCAAAAAAGAACTTAAAAAGAAGAAATCCACTATGGTTACAGAGTTTGAACTTGTAGTCAAAGACGGGACTTTTGGTCGAAACCTGATAGAAAACGTTGGAATATGCAGCCTATCTCGTGACCCTTTGAGCCTGCTTATGTGGGCGCACTACGCTCAACACCATACCGGATTTGTAATCGAGTTTGATATTCCAGTCACAATTTCAACTGTCGATACTCAACTCTCACAAGAGTACATATTTGAGCTTCTAGTCCCCCACGAAGTTGAATACCAAAAAAACAAGCCACTGGTAAGCTTTTTCGATGATGATGAGGAAAAGAGAAGAAAGTACTTTTTAATAAAGGGCCATGATTGGTGCTATGAACAGGAAGAACGAGTTATAGATTATGTTAGGGGGCAAGGAATCCATCATTATGACAGAAGCATTTTGAATTCGGTAATTGTTGGCATGAAAATGGATGATGATGATTATAAAACTGTATTGGATTGTGTAAATAATATGAATAATGAAACTGGTCTAAATGTACAAACACATAAGGCCGAGCCGATGAAGGGTACATACGGATTAATCGTACCGAATCGACCGGACCTTAAAGGATTGAACACCAGTACATACAGTTTGGTCTGCCCTTGACGGTCTCGATAAAACTGCGCCGGTTCAACGGCTCGCCGTTGAACTGACTTAAGCCATAGGAGGAACCCGTGATTCATCGGCGAGAAGTGGAATTACCTCAACCGGTAACATTTTATGAGGATAATTATGATTTTGAAGTCAAAGTTGATAATAATGCCTGCGGCTCTTTTACTTTGAAAGACGGCACCAAATTTTCTCTTTCAGCATCCGCACTTCTTGCGCCAGTTCTCTCTGCACTTCCAACTACCCACACAGCCTCTCTGGTAGAGCTTACAGAAGCCTCTCTTCGGTTCTACAGGTCCGGGGGGATAAACACGTTTGCATTATCAGATTACTTGTCAATATTGTTCTTCACTCGTTATGAATGGGGACTTGAGTTCGCAAAGAGCGCCGTCGGATCTATTGAACAAGTACCCGACTCAAAAGCTGTTTATCACTTTGAGGCACGTCGAAGGCACTCGGAAATGTTTGCTTATGGCTTAGCTGTACACTTTGCCGCATCATTGTTGCATATTCCTGTAGATCGATTGTTTTTTATATCGGCTAGCGGCTCACGTCCGGATTTTCGCGCTAGGGTATCGTTCGCGGAGTTAACAGCGGCTGGTGCGAGCATCGGAGGTCTAACAGCTTCAGGTGCAATTGTCGAGCTAGAGGTGAAAGCGCTTCAAGGATGGGCATCGTTTCGGTCAGACGGAGAGCAAGGCAAACTTCTTCTTAAAAATCTCGCTGATAAGGCTTCTAGTAAACCCAATAATGCTCATTTATCCATTGGAGTTGCTCTCCCACGACATTCGCCCACGACTAAAACTAAAACCAAAATTCTTATCGCCGACCCAGGTAATGCGATGTACCTAAATCAAAAACAGCAGGCAACTCTATTGCTGGAAGAGTCGCTTGTTCTTTTGCTTCGCCACGGCCTCTGGTCAACTTTGGCAAAGGCGCTGGCATGGCTCAAAGACCTCCGTGAATTGACTCAACACGAAGCAGAACTTCTTGCAAGGATTGAGAAATACCTTGAGATGGATCAATGTCGAATTGTTGAAGAAACGCATGGCAATAGAACCTTCAATGGTCGTATTTTCAGTGATGTATTGGGCCGATTGGGCCAAACCGGACAACGGGGAATGTCGCGGGAAGAAGCAGAGGAACGTCTTCGGACTGATAATCTAGGGAGTGTTTGGTTTTCAGGCGTAGATGACAGTTGGAGCAAGATTATTGCTGAGCAGAACATTGATGAGCTTCTTTCATACGGCGTCCGCGAACGCGGCGGTCGAGACCTGTCTGGGAAATCAGCATTCTATTATAACGAAGAACCGATGGACGAAGAATATAGGAAAGCGGTACGTAGTGAGTTGTCAATGGCTATGAAGCCGCAACGATGGTAGTTAAAGCTGAGAAGTCAGCCCTCGACATGGGACATTTGCAGAATTATCTAGCAAAATAAGTGAGATATCCCAACAAGGCCAGTGGACCCGGTCGCTATAAATCTGCGCCGGGTCACCGGCCGAGCCGTTGAACAGTTTATAAAGCACAATATAACCAGTCGACAGTATAAAACAGCATCATTATTTCGTTCGGATTATCAAAAAAAGGAGACACAAATGAGGTACTTGATTTTAATTTTAATCATGATTGTTTCGGTACCGGTTTATGCTGAACCGGAAGACAAGAAAGCCTCCGAAGTTTCGGCAACTAGTTCGGCAACATTGCCGGGACCTAGCACTGAACCCGCAGCTAGTGTCGTGACTAAACCTACAGCAACGGCAACTGAGCTCGGGAAGTTACAAATTGAATTTGATAAAATTGTGAATAACAACCGTAAAGAAATCGAAAAACTGCAAGAGCAGATTGCGGCACTAAAGACGGACGGTCAGGATCCCAAAAAAAAGATTGAGCAACTTCAAACTCGCATTGACTTGCTTGAACAGTTAAACCAACAACGTCAAAAAAACATTAGAAATCTAGATCAAATTCGCTTTGAAACAGGCAAAAATATTCTAAATGTACTTATTGAAAAATCTTCAACACTAAAGGTTGCTACTGGATTGGGTGTATCGCTTAGTGGGTTTCAAAGCACACTTAATCCTATGAACGATACAAGTTTCGTCAGCGAAATAAAAAATCTACAAGCCGGCCTTAATAAAGTGAATAGTAAGGTATTAGACAGTCCAGCAATAAGTGGTCTTATGGCTAACCCATATGTGTCACTTGTCATGAGTGTGGTTACTGTTTTTGTTAGTGATACTCCTATATTTGGGGCTGACGCAAAGGCACAAGAACGATTGACGCAATTAAAAAATGTCATATGTGTAACTGATTTTACGTCAAAAACAGTATCTGACTTTCAATTAATTGACAGTGGGATAGGTAAATTAGATGAACGTTTACGTGCTTTTAATACAACAACAAAAAAAGAACGTTTTAAGAATTATGCAGCTACTGTTGCATATGATCATGATTGGGATAAATATCAGGTGGATAAACTAAAAGATGGTCAAGACCCAGTTACATCCTTAACAGATACTTTTTTTAAAGCATTGCCTGACTCAAGCTTAGCCGACTCAACTCCGCAAGGAATCAGTCGACTTCGTTATCAAGTAGAAAATGTCAAGATGTATATTGCAGAGTATGAATCATTAATTCAAGAAGTTAACAATTTTTACAGTGTCTTCGCCTCAATTATTTCTAAGAATGCACAAATGCCTACATCTTCTATGTGCTCAGCCAACCCCTCAATAACAAATATCAAAAGCTCATTAAGTGCACTGCTGCCTACAGTTGCCCAGGCAAAAAAAGACTTTGAAAGCGCTTATATTGTGAGCATTCCTCCAGAAAGCCGTCGTGTCCTTTTTAGTCGTTAGAGCATAACCAGTGGAGGGGCAACGCTCAAAATTTCAAAAAGCTCAACCAGGCTTACGACCTGCCCGAAAACCCGGCAGGTCAAAGCCATGCACGTTATGTCAATAAAGGAAGATTGAATGAGGCTTATAGTAAGCATCCCCCGGCAGAACCGGGGGCTTTCAAAATCGTGAACCGCTCGAAGCGGTATGTTCAAAAGATTATCTGACCACCGGTGGTGGTCATCCTTCGGTAAAGAATGTCAGTTGGTCCAAACGTTTGTCTTCGTCGTCCTGGTTCCTGATGTAGTTGGCAATTGTTTCCTCGTCTGCGCCTACGGTTGATACAAAGTATCCCCGTGCCCAGAAATGCATGCCGGTATAGTTCTTCTTCTGACCAAGGTACATTCGGGCAATATGAATAGCGCTCTTGCCCTTGATGAAAGCACGGCCACCAAGCCCGCATCAATCTGAATGAGGCCAGACAGGAAAACAAACAAATGCTTGAAGCCGGAATTACTCGTAAACGTAATCTGCCACTGGAATAGCCTAAAACCGTAGAAATCAACCAGCGCCAAGACCGGCCCAAAACCGGACGGTCAAGCTTATTGCGATGAACAGATGGAAAAAATTTAAAGGCAAAAACCCGAGTTTTTCTTATCTTTCGGCAGAGGCAACAAATGGAATTGCCATGACTCACTCGTTTCAGGAGAGAACCTTTGCGTATCCTGTCCATTTCTGACATCCACGGTGAACTTGAGGATTTTGGTGTTTTTGTTGAGCAACTGCCAAAGTTGAATTTTGATGTGGTTCTGATTGCTGGAGATTTGGGGGAACGAAAAGAGGCCAAAATTATTTTTCAGAAACTCGCCGCTTTTGGCAAACCGATTTTTTATGTAATGGGCAATTGGGACAGTTTTTCCTACGAAGGGAGCCTTCATAAGCAGGCCATCCACATCCATCTGAAACATCAAAAGATTGGCGAGTGGATATTTTTGGGTTATAGCGGAAGCGCGGCGAATAAATACAAGGGCCATCCGACTCTCAGTGATTCTTATGCCACCTACCAGAGCAACCGCCGTCACAACAAGCGAAAGTTTGGGTCCTATGAGAGTTACTGCAAGGCCCTGATTTTAGAGGAATTGAGCATCTATATTTCAGTTCACCAAATTGATGTTGAAGACCTTGTGTTGGTAACCCACGATCGACTTTATGCCCTGACTTTCTTCCCTCTGCTCTATGTGTTTGGACACCGCCACCAACCGAAGTACACAACTCACAAGGGTGTCCACTTGGTCAATACCTCTGCCATCTCAATGTCTTCACTTCTTTCCCGTATCCCACCTGATGCTCCAGGTAATTTTTGTTTGATTGAATTGGAAGGGTTGAATTGTCGAGTGGAATTCCACAAAATACCCAGCCCTTATGTGAACCTTCAAGGGTCAGACCTACGCATTTGACAAAATAATGATAAATAGTCAAATGCGTAGGTCTGGCCCCTTGTGAATACTGTTTTTTCCACTCGTCAGTTAAATCCTGCCGGATGGCAATCCCGCGCATCCGCTTGTCAATCCACTCTTTTGGATACCCCTTTTTCTCATATAGCGCCTGCATCCGCTCCATGGAAAGCTCGGGGTTTTCTATTTCCTCAAGCCTTTCATACCCTACTCGTGCAAGCCAAAGTTTGAAGGGTTCGGACTTGGGAGATGGAATCGACTGAATAAGCCTGAGTAATTGTTCAGCATCAGCAGCGTCAGTTTTCCGCTGTTTACCGTCTGCTGCTGTCATTTTCAAACTGTGACAATTTGTCACAGTTTCATTACCCTCTTTGATTAGCCGTTCTTTCAGCTTTCGCCAGTATGCGCCTGCATCAACGCTGGCGGTTAGAACTGCCACCACATCCACAATGGCAAAGTATATACTTCAGTCACTCGCCGAAATACTTCCAAATCTTGACCCAGGTCATCTAAATCATCCGCCGACTGCGCTATTGTCAGAACATCACAAGCGCGGAGGTGCAGAGATGGAATTTAAAAACAATCTTGGCGACATGGCCATTCAGGATGTCATGAAGACGTATCCGGAGATCGGCGAGATACTGAACAGGTTCGAGATCGGCTGCGTCACCTGCAAGGTCGGCATCTGCCTGCTGAAAGACGTCGTATCTATCCACGGACTGTCCAAGGATGACGAAGCAAAAATCGAACTCGAAATCAACAACCACTTGACACTAAAAGGAGAATAATCATGGGAAATCACGAATGCGGCTGCCAGGGCAGCATGGCCAGAGTAATCGAACGACCGGAAACAACAGGAACAGCAGGCGGGCAGGCCCCGTCGGAACTTCGCCAGTGGCCGGTACAGCTTCACCTGGTGCCGCCGAACGCCCCCTATTTCCAGAACGCGGATATCCTGATCTGCGCCGACTGCGTCGGGTTTGCCATGGGGAGCATGCACCACGACCTGCTCAAGGGAAAGGCGCTGGCCATAGCCTGCCCCAAACTGGACGACACCACCGCGTACGTGGACAAAATGGCCCACATCTTCAGCGCCAATGCCATCAAGAGCATCACGGTGGCGATCATGGAAGTCCCCTGCTGCCGCGGTCTTGATATCATGGTCCGTGAGGCACTCACGAAGAGCGGCATGGACATCCCGCTGGAAAGCATCACCATCGGCATCAACGGAGAACGGAGGAACTGATGAACGGGAATCCCAACCAAAAGAAGAACATCACCCAGGCGCTGGTGAACGAGCATCGCCTGATATTGCGGATGATCACCCTGCTGGAGCGCAATGCCGCACTGACAGCGACCGGCAGCTACTCCAATTGGAAGTTTTATCTGGACGGCGTCGATTTCATCCGCAACTACGCCGACCGCTTCCACCATGCCAAGGAGGAGGACGTCCTCTTCGAGGCGCTGATAAAAAACGGCATGCCCCGGGAGAACAGCCCGATTGCGGCGATGCTGATGGAGCATGACCAGGGGCGCGTTTTCGTCATGGCCATGGAAACGGCGACCCTTGAGGCCGTGGACGGCGGGAGCGGCAGAGAGAAGGTCATTGCCGACAACGCCCTCGCCTATGCGGCCTTGCTGCGGGAACACATCTCAAAAGAGGACGAGATCCTGTATCCGCTTGCAGAACGAGTTATCCCTGATACCATGAGAGATGACATCATCGCCGGATATGCGGCGGCGGAAGCCCGCACGGCACCGGATTTCAGCGCGTATTACGAGGCGGCAGTCGTCGGGTATGAGCAGGAAAACATTAACCACTGAACGGCAGTTTAACCGCAGAGGACGCAGAGGAAACCAAATCAAGATCTTGTTTTTACTATCTCTTTGATTTTCTCTGCGTACCTCGCTTAGAAGCGCCTACAGTTGGCTGCGTACTCTGCGTTAAATGTTTTTTGTGTTTAATGCATCGAAACTTTGCAGTTTTATGACAGGGAGGGTTCCATGCACGAGACACCGACACAGGAATGGCTTGCAAGCACAATCGTCAACCTCAGCAGCGACGCGATCATGTTCTCCGACCGCGAAGGGATCATCCGCCTCTGGAACAGCGGCGCGGAGAAGATGTTCGGCTTCACCGCCGAAGAGGCGCTGGGACAGTCGCTTGATCTGATCATCCCCGAAAACCTGAGGGGACGACATTGGGACGGCTACGGCCGCGTCATGGAGAGCGGCACCAGCCGCTACAGCACCGACCTGCTCTCGGCGCCGGCCCTGCAGAAGGGCGGGGCACGCATTTCCACCGAGTTTTCCATGGTGATGGTAAAGGATGATGCGGGAGAGATGCTGGGGGTCGCGGCGATCATCAGGGACGTCTCGGTGCGCTGGCAGAAGGAAAAAGAGCTGAAGGAACGGCTCAGGGTGCTGGAGGCGGAAAGGGGTTCATAACAAGATTATACAACGTAGGCGTTTCACGCGGAGACGCGGATAACGCGGAGGTAAAGCAAGAACGCATTCTTAAAGACTTTTGCGTTTAAACTCAAATCCTGTTTTTGGCTTTCTCCGCGTACTCCGCGACTCCGCGTGAGACCGGTTTGCCGTACATCTTGCTTCCTTTGAATATCTCCTTTCCTACAACTCCGGTTTTGTCGAGCTGATGCCGGTAATATACAGCGTTATCTCCCCCCCCGGCTTGCGGACGATCACCTCATCATCAAGTTTTTTGTGCAGTAGCGCCTGACCGACAGGCGAATCCATGCTGATCCGGCCGATGCTGACATCGATCTCATCCGGGCCGACCAGCTGATAGCAACGCTGCTCTCCGCTATCTTCTTCATAGGTGACCCAGCAGCCGAACGTAACCTGTTTGGGGTTGGCCGGCACCGTCGCCACCTTAAGTACTTTCAGGCGTGAGCCGATGTGCTTCAGCTTGCGGTCAATTTCGCGCAGCCTTTTTTTCCCGTAAATATATTCGGCATTCTCCGAACGGTCACCCTCCGCCGCGGCGTCGGACACCCCACGGACAACCTTGGGGCGCTCCACCTTCCAGAGGTAGTCATATTCGTCACACAGCTTTTTCAAACCCTCGGCAGAAATAAGATTCGTCATGTACGCAACTCCGGTGTGCGGGAAAAAAGACAGCCCGCATGAGCGGGCTGTCTTTTTGTGACAGGGTAAAGATGAATATTACTTTGCGACGTCGAGCAGTTCCACATCAAACAACAGGGTGGCATTCGGAGGAATGGCACCACCGGCGCCCCGGGAACCATAGCCGAGATTGGAAGGTATGATCAACTTGCGCTTGCCGCCGACTTTCATCGTCATGACACCTTCATCCCACCCTTTAATTACCTGGCCGACGCCGATCGTGAACGAGAACGGCTCGTTGCGGTCAACCGAGCTGTCGAACTTTTTACCGTTTTCAAGAGTCCCGGTGTAATGCACCTTCACCGATTTACCGGCGGTCGGGGTTGCTCCCTTGCCGACGACTACATCAACGTATTTGAGGCCTGAAGAGGTTGTCACTGTTTTCTTTGCCTCTAGTGCGGCAAAAGCCGGGACGGCAAGCAATGCTGCCATGGTAACTGCTGCTGCAAATGTGCTGAAACGTTTCATTCGAATAAACCTCCTGAGTGGTTGGTTGCAACTGCCGGTAAGGATAAAGGGTTTCGCTCCCGCTGGCAACAGGGATTTTGTGCATGAGCAGAACTGCCTTGCAGTGTTGCCGCCATATCATGTATTCTGGATTGCTGAATCCGTACCGAAAGGATCGCCTCATGCTTGCAGCACAATTGATCAATGACCTGACTTCGATCGTCGGCCCTGACAACATTACAACCAGCAAACAGGATATGATCTGCTACGGCTATGACGCCACCCAGATGGAGTTTCTGCCCGATGCGGTAGTCCATCCGGCCAATGCGGAAGAGGTCTCGGCCGTTCTGAAGCTGGCCAACCGGGAGGGTTTTCCGGTGTTCCCGAGGGGCGCCGGCAGCGGCTTTACCGGGGGGGCGCTTCCCAAGGGGGGCGGGGTCGTGCTGGTGACGACCCGCATGAACCGTATCCTGCGGATCGATACCGAAAACCTGATCGCCGAGGTCGAGCCGGGGCTGGTGACGGAGCAGTTCCAGATCGCCGTCGAAAAGCTCGGTTTCTTCTATCCTCCGGATCCCGCCTCGCTCAAGTTTTCGACCCTGGGGGGGAACGTCGCCGAAAACGCCGGGGGACCGCGCTGCGTCAAGTACGGCGTCACCCGCGACTTCGTCATGGGCCTTGAAGTCGTGCTGCCGACCGGCGAGATCATCCGCACCGGCGGCGAAACCTACAAGGCGGTGGTCGGCTACGACATGACCCGCCTCCTCTGCGGCAGCGAAGGTACGCTGGGGGTCATCACCAAGATCATCTTCAAGATCCTGCCGTTTCCGGACGCAAAGAAGACCATGCTGACGATCTTCGATTCGATCGACGGTGCGGCCAAGGCGGTCTCGACGATTATCGGCAACAAGATCATTCCGACCACGCTCGAATTCATGGATTATGCCACCCTGCAGTGCGTCGAACGGCGCTTCAACCTGGGGATTCCTGCCGAGGGGCGGGCGGTGCTGCTGATCGAGGTGGACGGCGACCGCGACCTGATCGAGAAGCAGGCGGCGCAGATCCATGAGCTGATCAAGCCGCTGGGACTGGTGCAGTTCCGTGCGGCCAAGGATGCCGCCGAATCGGAAGAGCTCTGGCGGGTGCGGCGGCTGGTGTCGCCGTCACTGCGGGACATCAACCCGACCAAGTACAACGAGGATGTCGTCGTGCCGCGCAGCAAAGTGCCGGACATCATCCGCACCATCGAGAAGATCCAGGCGAAATACGATATCCCGATCGTCAACTTCGGCCACGCCGGTGACGGCAATATCCATGTCAATATCATGGTCGACAAATCAGTCCCCGGCATGGATGAAAAGGCCCACCTGGCGATCCGCGATGTCTTCCAGGCCGCGCTGGACCTGAACGGCACCATGTCCGGCGAACACGGGGTTGGGCTTTCCAAGGCACCCTATATCGAATTGGAGCTGTCACCTCACCAGATCGCCGCCATGAAAGCCATCAAAACTGCTCTTGATCCAAAAAATATATTGAATCCAGGCAAGATGTTTCCCTGGTAGGAGAAAACTCATGACGCACGACGCACAAAACGAGATTCAAAAGGCTTCGCTGATAGGACGCATTCTGTCAATGGAAGCGTTTCTGCTGGTGATGGGAATCGCCTCTCTGGCCTACGGTATTATCAACGATATGACCATGAATATTTTCTGGGGCTGCGTCATCATCCCGGGTGTGTTCATACTTCATCAGGTGCGCAAGAGAGACTGGACAAAGCACTGGCAGGACATGGAGGCCGAGCACAGGTCGCTTGAAGAGCGTGCAGCACTGCGAAAAATTGCTGCCGACGAGGCGCGGAAAGCTGATGAAGATGGGAAATAATCACGGCTCCATCATTCTGGCGTCCGCATCGCCCCGCCGCACCGAACTGATGGCGCTGGCCGGCATCGAATTCAGCGTCGTACCGGCCGATATCTGCGAAGACGTACTGCCGGGAGAAGCGCCTGCCGACCATGTATTACGCCTCTCGCGCGAAAAGGCCGATGCGGTGGCGGCAACTCACGACGGCCGCTTCTTCATCGGGGCGGATACGATAGTCGTACTGGACGGCGCCATACTCGGCAAACCGGCAGACGCTGCCGATGCGCTGCGGATGCTGTCCGGCCTCTCCGGCAGGGTCCACGAGGTCATCACCGGCTTCACGGTTTTTGACAAGATCAGCAGTATCCACATCAGCCGGAACGTCTGCACGGAAGTGACCTTCAAGAAGCTGGCAGAAAAAGAGATCGCCGCGTATATCGCCACAGGCTGCCCGATGGACAAGGCCGGGGCATACGCGATCCAGGGAGGGGCGGTGCATTTTGTCCGTTCGATCAACGGCTCATACACCAATGTGATCGGCCTGCCGATGACAGAGCTGTATGAAGTGCTGCAGACCATGCAGGCTGTGGAGTAAGGACTTTATGACCATTTCCGCCAATCTTGCCCACATCAACGGGCGCATCCGTGCCGCGGCGGAAGCGGCCGGCCGCGATCCCTCCTCCGTCCGCCTGGTTGCGGTGTCGAAAACCCGCCCGGCAGCAGATATCGCTGCTGCCTTCCAGGCCGGACAGACAATTTTCGGGGAGAATTACATCCAGGAACTGGTGCCGAAGCTGGCCGAGGTGCAGGAAGCCGTGCAGTGGCACGTTATCGGCCATTTGCAGAGCAACAAGGTGAAATACATCGCCGGCCGGGTGGCGATGATCCATTC
Organism: uncultured Geobacter sp.; assembly: GCA_964524835.1. Classification (GTDB taxonomy): domain Bacteria; phylum Desulfobacterota; class Desulfuromonadia; order Geobacterales; family Pseudopelobacteraceae; genus JACRCG01. Next base: position 24,951 of record CAZGEG010000027.1, on the reverse strand, counting down.
GGTGGACCGCCTTTCACTGGCACAGGAGATCGATCGACAGTGGGGGAAACTCGGAAAAATATGCGACGTGCTGATCCAGGTGAACATTTCCGGCGAGGCCACCAAGTCGGGAACGACTGAGGAGGGGGCGATCCGGCTGGTGCGGGCTTGTGCGCTCCTCCCATACATCAGAGTGCGGGGTTTGATGACGATGCCCCCCTTTTTCGATGACCCTGATGCCGCCCGCCCTTGTTTTGCTGAGCTGCGACGCCTGGCATGCACCATTGACGCACAGCGGATTGTGGGTGTTGACATGGCAGAACTTTCCATGGGGATGTCGGGGGATTTTGAAGCGGCAGTTCAGGAAGGGGCAACCCTGGTACGGGTCGGCACTGCGATTTTCGGGTCACGCTGACAGTTACAATTCCGGCACGGGTTTCGTGATCGACACAACTTCAGGCCGATCCATATCCTCAAGATATTTCAGCACAAACCGCTGGGCAGCCTCTACGGCACGCGGCATGTCCCACTTCTTCAAATCACGCTCTTCCACCATGTTGCTTATCCCGCGGATTTCCAGACAGTCAACGCCGCAACGCAGGCAGACCTGTGCCACCGCCGCACCCTCCATGTTTTCTACGACGGCATTCCAGCGATGCGACAGCAGGTCGCCATGCTCTCGGGTGCCGCTGCAGGTTGAAACGGTTGCGAAACGCCCGCGCATCAAAAACACGCCGTAATAATCCGCCAGCTGCATCGCCTTTTCCGACGCATGCCGGGAAAGCGGCAGCAGGTTATAACAGCTGAGCCCCCCCTGTTCGACGGAGGGGAGATTCATGTAGCGCAGATCTTTCCAGCCGGCTGTGACGGCCACGCCATCATCTGCCAGAACCTCCTCGCTCGCCACAACCAGATTGCCGATTGAGAGGCCGCTCCCTATGTATGCTCCGGCGCAGCCGGTGTTGATGACCATGTGCGGATGGTAGCGGTCGATCATGACGGCAGCCGCGGCTGCCGCATTGACCTTGCCGACCCCTCCGGTGCAGACAACAACTCTCAGATTGCCGATAGTCCCTTCGACATACTCATAACCGCCCGCTTTTACCCTGCCGGAGTACTCCAACACCTTTTCCAGCAGTTCGATTTCCTGCCGCACTGCCGCTATGATAACAACCGGTTTCATATGGTTTCCCTTGTCCGTTCCCGGAACTCCCGCAGGTCTTCGAGCGTGTCGATGTCCTGCCAGACGGGAAGCAGGGAAACCGACACCCCTGATTCCACTGCCGCAGCCAGGCTCCGATCGAGTACGGCAGCGCTCCCCCAGGGAATACCCGTAAAGAGTTCCGGCCAGACCCGCCGCATCCCGAGCAGGTAATAGCCGCCGTCCCTGCAGGGGCCGAATATCACATCGTTCTGCGGCTCCGCCAGTAGCCGGTAGGCTTCCTGAAGGTACCGCAGCGGCAGGTCTGGGGCATCGCTGCCGATAATGCAGCAGAGCTCGCAGCCGTCGGCAAACATCTCTCCAAAGGCTGATTGCATCCGTTGCCCGAGGTCACCCGACACCTGAAGTCGGGAACTGCATTGATACCGTCCAGCCAGACGCGGAAGCGATCTCGCTTCGCACGCCCAGTACACAACGGTATCGACGTCGCTCAGCTGACGGGCGCCCTTCAGCACATCCTGCAGCATGGTCTCATACTGATCAGCGGCAGCCTGATCGCCGAGCGCGGCGGCGAGCCGGGACTTCACTCTTCCCGGGAGCGGCTCGCGGGCGAAGACGATCAGCCCTTTTTTCATCGTCGGTCCAGCTCCACGGCGGCGTAGGCCGAATGGTTGTGGATCGATTCGAAATTCTCCGCCTCGACCGAAAACCAGGTGATGTTGCCCTGTGCCGACAAGCGGGAATGGGCCTCGCGCACCATATCCTCCACGAAACGGGGGTTCTCGTAGGCCTGCTCGGTAACGTACTTCTCGTCGGCGCGCTTGAGCAGCGAATAGAGCGGGCTGGAGCCGCACTGTTCGATCAGTTCCACCAGGTCCTCGATCCAGATGAAGTCGCGATAGCGCACCCGGACGGTCATGATGCTGCGCTGGTTGTGGGCCCCGAAACGGGACAGTTCCCGGCTGCAGGGGCAGAGCGAGGTGAGCGGCACCTTGATGCCGAGCACGAAATCGAGGGAGTCCGTCATGGAGGCGCTGAATTCACAAGTGTACTCCATCAGGCTCTTGGCGCCCGAAACCGGCGCTGCCTTGTCGATGAAGTAGGGGAACTGGATTTCAAGATGGGCGCTCTCCGAGCCGAGCTTTGCCTTCATCTCATCAAGAATCGTCTCGAGTTTGTCAAGGGCGATCTGCTCGCGGTACTTGTTGAGAATCTCCACGAAGCGGCTCATGTGGGTCCCCTTGAACTGGTGCGGCAGATCGACGTACATGTTGATCTTCGCCACCGTATGCTGCAGGGTGCGGTTCTTGTCCATCACCACGATCGGATAGGTGATGTCCTTGACCCCGACCTTGGCGATCGGTATGCGGCGGGTGTCGGGGCGCTTTTGCATGTCCGGCATGGGGGGCGCGCCGGAAGGTACGGCTGTTTTTTTCATGATTTTATTTCCGGTTTCAGATTGATTTCGAGCACGGTACCGATCTCGTTCCAGATGGCGTCCCGCCCCTCTCTGGAGAGCGCCGAAAACGGCAGCAGCATGTTCTTGTCACGCTTGATGGCGGCGGCGATAATCGCCTTCTGTTTGGCCTGCTCATTTTTTGAAAGCTTGTCGCACTTGGTCACCACCAGGATCGGCGGGATATTGTACAGCTCCAGCCAGCGGAGCATCTGCAGGTCGCCGTCGGACGGCACCCGACGGATGTCGAGAATCAGCACGACCGCCTTGAGGCTCTCGCGGGAGGCAAGGTACGCTTCGATCATCGGTCCCCACTGTTTGCGCAGCGCCGGGGGGGCCTTGGCGTAGCCGTACCCGGGTAGATCCACCAGGGTCAGGATGCTGTTGATGTCGAAGAAATTGATCAGCTGCGTCCGGCCGGGGGTCGAGCTGGTCCGCACCAGCCCCTTGCGGCCGGCCAGCACGTTGATCAGCGAGGATTTGCCGACGTTGGAACGCCCTACGAAAGCAACCTCCGGCAGCCCCGGCGGTGGATAGTCTTTCGGCTTTGCGGCGCTTTTTATGAAATCGGCCAGAAATACATTCATGATGGTTGCTCTCCTTGAATCGTGCATTATAGTGTTCCGGACCCTTCAGATTCAAGCGCTTAATTCCGGCGATGGCATTTTTGTCCTTCCGCTAGCCCTGATAAAACAGGATAAGTGCGTTAACGAAGATATTTTCTGCCGGATAATTGCAGAAAATATCTTCGTACTGACTAAATAGCTCGTGGTGTTCACTCCCAATGTATGGTATATAAAAAACAGCTTATTTCCTTGCGGTTTGCTTATTTCTCTTGCCTGTTCCCAGCGGGTTCACATGACGGCATTCTCTCTGGACATAGCTCTCTTTGCTGCCAAACTGGCGCTGGTCTTCTTCGTCATCCTCACCCTGGCCGCCTACCTGGTGTTTGCAGAGAGGAAAATCCTGGCCTGGGTACAGGACCGCAAAGGCCCTAACCGTGTCGGCCCCTTTGGCCTGCTGCAGCCGCTGGCAGACCTGATCAAGCTCCTCACCAAGGAGGACGTCGTCCCTGCCGCCGCCGACCGCTGGCTGTTTTATCTTGCCCCGGCCATGGCCGCCATCCCCGCCATTTTAATCTTTTCCGTGATCCCGTTCGGAGCACCGCTGACGATATACGGGCACACCCTGCCGCTGGTGGTTGCCGACCTTAATGTGGGTCTGCTCTTCTTTCTGGCGCTCTCTTCGATCGCGGTCTACGGCGTGGCAATCGGCGGCTGGGCCTCCAACTCCAAGTACTCCCTGTTGGGAGGCATTCGCGGACTGGCACAGCTGATATCCTACGAGCTGTCAATGGGACTTTCGTTGGTGCCGATCGTGATGCTGTCGCGCTCCTTCAATCTCACCGATATCGTCGCGGCGCAGGAAAGCGTGCCGTTCATCGTCTACCAGCCGCTGGCGTTCATTATTTTTCTGTTGAGTATTACGGCCGAGTGCAAGCGCATCCCGTTCGATCTCCCCGAAGCTGAGGGAGAGCTGGTGGCCGGCTTCCATACCGAATATTCCGGCATGCGCTTCGGCTTGTTTTTTGTCGGGGAGTACATTAACATCATCGTACTGGGGGGACTGGCTGCCACCTTCTTTCTGGGAGGATGGCACGGCCCGCTGCTTCCTCCGGCCGTGTGGTTTTCTCTGAAGACACTGGCTGTGGCTTTCTTTTTCATCTGGATGCGCGGGACGCTGCCCCGGCTGCGCTATGACCAGCTGATGCACCTGGGGTGGAAGGTGTTGACTCCGCTGGCCTTGGTGAACATACTGGTAACCGGCTGGTGGCTCGCATTGAAGTGACTCTTTACGGGCAATGTTGCCCGATCATGTACCCACGGGAGGAGTAAAACATGGAAAGCGTGAATGCAAAAGACCGTCATGGCCATACCCCGCTGATCAGCGCTTCCAAAGAGGGGCTCAAGGATTTTGTCCAGGACCTGCTGCATCGTGGTGCCGACATTACCGCCAGCAGCGACAAGGGCAAGACCGCTCTCCACTATGCCGCTGCCAACGGGCATACCGAGATCGCCAGGATGCTGATTGAAAAAGGGGCCGATGTCGATATCCGGGATCGCGAAGGGCATACGCCGCTGATGCTGGCCGCCATATACGGCTGCAACCAGACGGTGCAGGCGCTGCTCGATGGCGGTGCAAACCCGGCCATAAAAACGCCGGCCGGCAATACCGCCAGTCTGTATGCGGAGTACAACTCGCATCCGCTGGCATCGGCACTGCTGAAAAAGGCCGAGCGGGCAAAGGTTGGCAACGCCTGAAAATCCGGAAAAGAAAGGCACCGGAGCGCGGAATTTCGCGGATTCAATTTAAGTTGCGCGGATGTTATCGGATACCTAAATTCGTATAGCTGCCTGTATCCGCGTTAACCATTTTATATCCGGCAGGTTCCGCGTTCTGTTTTTATCGTATGAGCATATTTTCCGACACAATAGCCATTTTGGGCGGTTTTCGCGTTACGCTCGCACACATGCTGCGCAAACCGGTGACGATCCAGTATCCGGAAGAGAAACGGGTCCCCTACCCACGCTTTCGGGCCCGCATCGTCCTTACGCGCGATCCGGACGGAGGTGAACGCTGTGTCGCCTGTTATCTCTGCTCGGCCGCATGTCCGGTTGACTGCATATCGATGCAGTCCGCCGAGCAGGAGGATGGCCGCCGTTATGCGGCATGGTTCCGGATCAACTTTTCGCGCTGCATCTTCTGCGGACTCTGCGCCGAGGCCTGCCCGACCCTGGCGATCCAGATGACGCCCGACTATGAGATCTGCACGCGTGACATCATGGATCTGGTCTATGAAAAGGAGGATCTGCTGATCGACGGCTGCGGCAAGGATTCCTCCTACAACTTCTACCATCACGCGGGGATCGGCGTGACACAACTCCGGGGTAACGGGCTGGAAGAGACGCCGCCGGTGGATGTCAGGTCGCTGATGCCATGATCGAACAAACCGTCTTCTATATACTTGCCGTTGTCGCTCTTGCCGGCACACTGCTGGCCATCACGGAAAAACATCCGGTTCATGCCATCCTGTACCTGGTCACCTCCCTGTTCAGCATGGCGATCATTTTCTACCTGCTGATGGCGCCCCTGGTGGCCGCATTCGAGGTGATCATCTATGCCGGAGCAATCATGGTGCTGTTCCTGTTCGTGATCATGATGCTCGATCTGGGGCACCCGGAAAGGGGGATGGCGCCCGGCTGGCGGGAATGGCTCCCGGCGGCGCTGCTTGCAGCCGCCAGCATCGCTTCGCTGGTTGCCGTGATAGTTACACGTCATGCTTCGGTAACTATTTATCCTGCAGCTCTGCCGATCCGCGAAGTCGCCCGACGCCTCTTCCAGGAGCATGGCCTGGCGGTGGAGCTCGTGTCGCTGCAGCTGCTGTTTGCCCTGGTGGGGGCGCTGTATCTGGGGAGACAAAGGAGAGGAGCGGGAGGGGAGGGGAGATGATCGTCCCACTGGAACATATCCTGGTCCTGGCAGGCCTGCTGTTCTTCATCGGCATGGGGGGACTGCTGGCCTGGCGCGCCAACCTGATCATGATGCTGGTCTGCATCGAGGTCATGCTGAATGCGGTCATGCTGGTCTTCGTGGCCGGTTCGGCCCGGTGGGGCAACCCGGACGGCCAGCTCTTTGCGATTTTCATCATGGCGCTGACTTCGGCCGAAGTGTCGCTGGCACTGGCGATGGTGGTCTATCTGCACCGGCGTCGCAAGACTGTGGATACTGACATGTTCAGCGAGATGAAGGGGTGACATGAAACTCTACCTCGCCCTCATACTCCTGCTCCCCCTCTCGGGCGGCCTGTTCAACGCCCTGCTGGGCCGCAGTCTGCCGCGCAGGCTGGTCGAAACCGTCGCCTGCGGCGCGATCTGGGGAGCATTCGCATTCTCCCTGTCGGCCTTTCTCGAATTCACGTCGCCGGAAAAAATCGAATATGCATCCTGGCTGTCGGACTTCGACTTCAAGGCCCCCATTGCCCTCTACCTGGACCAGCTTTCCCTGTCGCTGACCCTGATGATCACCTTCGTCTGCGGCCTGATCCACCTCTACTCCGTCGGCTACATGAAGGACGACCCTTCCCCGGCCCGCTACTTCGCCCTGCTGAACATCTTCGTCTTCGCCATGCTGACCCTCGTTCTTGCCGAGAACCTGCCGCTCCTCTACCTGGGATGGGAAGGGGTCGGCTTCTGTTCCTATGCGCTGATCGGCTTCTGGTATACGGAGGAGAAGAACGCCACCGCCGGTCGCAAGGCCTTTATCGTCACCCGCATCGGCGACACCGCCTTCGGCATCGCCGCCGTCTGGATGTTCCAGCTCTTCGGCACGGTCTCCATCACCGAACTGAACGGCATGGGCTTCCTGATGCCGGCCGGGGTGATTACCGCGCTCGGCATCCTGCTGCTGATCGGCGCGGCCGGCAAATCGGCCCAGCTGCCGCTCTCGGTCTGGCTGCCTGATGCCATGGCCGGCCCCACGCCGGTCTCCGCCCAAATCCACGCCGCCACGATGGTTACCGCCGGAGTCTACCTGCTGGCGCGCATGTTTCCGCTGATCGGCTCTTCAACGACGGCGCTGGCCGCCATCGCCGTCACCGGCGGTCTGACCGCCTTCTACGCCGCCACCTGCGCCTGTGTCCAGCGGGATCTGAAGCGCATTCTGGCCTACTCCACGATCAGCCAGATCGGCTACATGGTGCTGGGGGTCGGGACCGGGGCATTGACCGCCTCAACTTTCCACCTGCTGACCCACGCTTTTTTCAAGGCACTGCTGTTCCTCGGTGCGGGGTGCGTCATCACCGCGCTGCACCACCAGCAGGACATCTACCGAATGGGGGGATTGAAGTCCCGGCTCCCGGCGGTTTACTGGCCGTTTCTGGCCGGGGCGCTCTGTCTGGCCGGGTTCCCGTTGACCGGCGGCTTCTTCAGCAAGGACGCCATTCTCGGGGCGGTATTTGAACATGGCGGTCTTCTCTACGGCACCCTGTTCGCCCTCGGCCTCGTAACCGCACTGCTGACCGCCTTTTATACGTTTCGCATGCTGTTCGTGGTGTTTCACGGCGAGGCTTCGACTCCCCCTGAACACCATCCGGACATCAGCATCGAACCGGTCATGCCCCTCACCCTCATCCCGCTGGCGCTGCTGGGACTTTTCGGCGGATTTCTCAATCTTCCCGAATACCTGGGTAGTCACGGCCTGCTGGCGGGTTTTATCGGCGCTCTGCCCAGCTTTGTTCCTTCGACCCACGTGTCAACCGCTACCGAAATTGCTCTGCAGATCATTGCCGCGACGGCAAGCCTGCTCGGCCTGGGGTTGGCCTGGTCGCGCTATACCGGGCAGCGCCGGACGGAATCATTGAACCGTGAGGAGGCCGGCCTCCCCTTTGCCCTGTTCCTGCAGAACGGTTGGTATCTGGACCGACTCTACCGCTGGCTGTTCATCCGGCCTTTTGTCAGGTGCAGTCGTTTCTTGTGGAAAGGTGTTGACGGAGCCGCCATAGACGGCACTCTGGACGGTCTGGCGCGCGCGGTGATGCGGCTGGGGGAATTGCCGGCCGGATGGAGCACCGGGCGGGTGGCGTCGTCGCTGGTCGCCCTGGCGGGCGGGACGGCAGTCGTACTGGGATATGTAGCGTGGGTAATGATGTAAGTAACGAAGCGGCGAAAAACCGTGGTTTATCGCCGCTTCATTTGCTTTAATTCCGATTCAGCTGTCATTACTGAAAAACAGGGTATGTGCGTTAACTACTTCGTTTTATGCATGATTACAAATCATCTCCAAGAACGGTATTATCGATCAGTCTGGTTTGTCCTATTTTCACCGCCAGCGCCAGCAGTGTGCCGCCGTCGGCAACTTCCAACTCCTTCAATGTCTCTCCATCCCGGAATTCAACGTAGTCAACCGCTGCTGCAGCTTCCTTTTCGATAACGGCACGCGTTTCGCCTTCCAGTACTGCCACCGACCGCTCCCCGGCGGCAAACAGCTCGCGGGCCCGCGTGACGGCGCGGTAGAGACAGAGAGCACTCTGCCGCTGGTCCGGTGACAGGTAGGCATTGCGAGAACTCATCGCCAGGCCGTCCGCCTCGCGCACAATAGGCATCCCCACGATCTCGACCGGCAAGTTCAGGTCCGCGGTCATCCGGCGGATAACGGCAAGCTGCTGAAAATCCTTGCGGCCGAAGAGCGCAGTGTCGGGACGGACGATATTGAACAGCTTGGCAACAACCGTTGCTACGCCGTCGAAGTGTCCCGGACGGCTGGCACCGCAGAGCGGCATGGAAATGTCCCGCACGGTGACCCCGGTCTGGAAGCCGTCCGGATACATCTCCGCGACGGTCGGGATAAAGACGATGTCTGTTCCGCACGCCTCGGCTATCTGGCAGTCACGGTCCATGTTGCGCGGATAGCTGTCCAGGTCTTCATTTTTCCCGAACTGGATCGGGTTGACGAATATCGAGAGCACCAGCACATCTCCCCGCTTTCGCCCTTCACGCAGCAGGGAGGCATGCCCCTCGTGCAGATACCCCATCGTCGGGACAAACGCGATGCGGCGCCCTTCCCTTTCGGGGGCTATTGCAAGCGCCTGCATATGTACGATACTGTTGATTATTTTCATATAGTTCCTATGGTTCCACTCCGCTCAGCAAACGATTGCTCCCTGAGCGGACCTGTGCTGAGCAAAGCCGAAGTAGTCGAAGGATCAGCTGAAAGAATGTTCTTCTGTCGGGAAATCGCCGCTCCGGACCTCGGCAACGTACTGGGCGACCGCGGCGGATATGACCGGTCCCAGATCGGCATAGCGCTTGACGAACTTGGGCGAATATTTTTCACACAAACCGAGAATGTCGTGGATCACCAGCACCTGGCCGTCACAGGAGGGCCCGGCACCGATGCCGATGGTCGGGATGGTCAACTCGCTGCTGATCTCTGCCGCCAGCACTGCCGGTATCCCCTCCAGCACTACGGCAAACGCACCGGCGTGCTGCACGGCAAAGGCATCATCCTTGATCCGCTCGGCCTGGTCGTTTCTCCCCTGGACCCTGTAACCTCCCATGCGGTGTACGGACTGCGGCGTCAAACCGATGTGGGCCATGACCGGGATGTCGATCGATGACACGGCCCGGATAACGTGGGCCATGTTGCTCCCCCCTTCGACCTTGACCGCCTGGGCTCCCCCCTCCTTGATCATCCGACCGCAATTCCGGCAGGCATCCTCAATACCGGTCTGGTACGACATGAAAGGCATGTCGGCTACCACGAGGGCCTTCGGATCGGCGCGTACCACCGCCCGGACATGATACAGCATCTCATCCATCGTAACCGGAAGGGTCGTATCATGGCCGGCAACCACGACACCGGCCGAATCTCCCACCAGGATGACATCCACTCCGCCGCCGTCGACGAGACGCGCGAAGGGGAAATCATACGCCGTCAGCACTGTAATGCGCTGCCCATCCTGCTTCATCTTCAGTATATCGGGGATCGTAGTTTTCTTTTTCATGGAGCTCCTCTAACAAAAAACGCGCCGGTGGGCGCGTCGTGAACGGTCAGATCGGCAGTGTGCTGAAACACCTCTCTGTGGGGGTTACCCCTTCCGTCCCGGTTCGCTTCCGAATCCGTGCGGTATGTACTGCTGCTCTCTGCCGACACCTGATCAACTCCCGTATGGGTAGCCGTCATGGCAACGCAAGACGCTATCAGACCGGATAAATTAAATCCAGATATATATTATTAACAACCCCGGCGGCTCAACCGGTTCAGAGCGGGCAGGTCAGGTTTTTCATCTGTTCCAGTTCCTTGACGACGTCTGCACTCTGCTCCCGGCGCATCTCCATATTATCAAACATTTCTGCCACCATGCTGCTGACCATTTCCACATTACGCCGGATCAGCTTGCCGTCATCAACCTGCCGGGAAGTGGAGTTGACCATTTCGTGGATCATATCCTTGATAGTTTCAATTGACCTGGCTATGCTCTTGGTGGCTTTGGACTGATCGGTCGATGCGGCGAAAATCTGTGACGTCATGGAACTGATCTCTTCCATGGACCGGGCCACCAGCTGGACACTGGTCACCTGCTCCTGCGTCGCCAGCTTGATCTGCTTGGTCATGTCAAGCGAGCAGTCGGAACTGTCGAAAATCGCCTTGAGCGATTCCCCGGTGGTATGCCCCAGTTCAACGCCGCGGTGAACGAGTTCCTTGGTTGTCCTGATATTATTGGCCGCCGTTTTCGATTCGCTCATGATTTCTTCGATGATGAAGGTGATCTCGCCGGTCGAATGGCCGGTCTGGAGCGACAGGTTGCGGATTTCATCAGCCACGACGCCGAAACTCTTACCGTATTCGCCGGCCTGGGCGGCAATGATGGAAGCGTTCAGCGCCAGCAGGTTGGTGCGTTTCGTGATGTCGTTGATGACGTTGACGATATTTTCAATGCGGGTGCTGTTCTCGACCAGGCGCTGGATAGCATCAAATGAAAGGCCGACCGAAATCTTGATTTCATCGAGTGCGGCGATCGTATCCGTGACTACGGCACGGCTCTCTTCAGCCCGCTCCTTTACCTGGTACGATACTTCGTGTGAAATGGCCGCATTCTGCTCGACATTACCGATGGTGCTGTGGATCTGTTCCATGGCGGAAGCGGACTGGTGGACAACCCCGGCCAGGTGATCCAGGTTCCGGGTCACCTGCTCTATTGCGACCGAAATCTGGTTGACGGCAGAACTGGTTTCGTCAATCGAGGCCATCACGCCTTCGGAAGCGGACGCGATAATTGAAGTTCCATCGGCGACTGAATCGACGCCGTCCCGCAGGTTTTCAACATTCCTGGAGTACTGGTCGCGGCTCCCCAGCAGAAATTTGAACGAGGATTCCATCTCGGATGTCAGCGTGTCTATTGAGGTCAGCAGATTGATCCGGGTGATCGCAGAAGCAACCTGATCGGCGAAAAGCATGATCGTATCGACATCAGAATCATTCAGGGCGCGGTGACTGTTTTTGTTATCTATCCCGAAGACGCCGATTGTATCATTCTTGACGACGATCGGGCAGAGTATGAAGCTTTTTGAGCGCAGTGGCGTCAGATTGTTGTGGGGGGACTGCAGATGGTAGTCTTCCGGGTAGCGCGAGATGTCGTCGATCAGATACACCTTGTGGTCATGGAAACACTTCCCGATGACCCCGATGCTCGAATCTATCGGCATGACGACGTCGGCCGGATTAAACCCCTCGGTCCCGATAGCGGCAAAGAAGCGGAGCCGCTTTCCTTCTTCGGCCATCAAGATATTGACGCGCTCGTACCCCAGGACGTCGTGCAGGCCCTCGCCACAGAGGAGCAGAACTTCATCGAGATTGAGCGATTTCTGGATTTTGCTGCTGATCTGGTGAAAATTCTTGATGTTCCTGTCCAGGACCTTATAGCGGTTTTCGAAAATCTCTTTCTGTTCGTGAACTTCCTGGTGGAGTACATCAAGTTCTGCAGCCCGCTCGCTCAGTTCGTCACCATTTTTGCCGATCATGTATCCCAGAACCGCAAGGACAATGGCGGTGCCCCCTCCCATATAACTGTACAGGGCAAAATTTTTGCCGTCTTTTATGACGTCATGGATGATCTGCTCGAAGAAACCAAGCTTGGTATCATAAAAAAAGAGCAGCCTGATCGCGACCCATCCGACCGGGGCTGAAACGCCAAGCAGAAATCCGCCGACAGAAAACAGAGTTGAATGCCTTTTCATGATTCCATCCCCAAGCCTGTGACCGATCCGTTATTTTTCTGTAGCAAGTTTTTCATCGATGGAATGGCCGATTTCTTCCATGACCTTTTCTGCGTCATCAATATTATAGGCGATAATATTCTTCAGGTGCATGTACGAATCAAGATCCATCTTCTCGAAGGTAAATCCGACGCCATCCTCGGTCAGGCGGGTGACGATGCCGGTGAAGTGCACCTCGATTTCCGGATAGGTTCCGGTGAGTACCATCGTAATATTGGCGGAATCTCCTTCAGCCAACCGCTCACCCGTCACGAGAAACATGCCGGTCATGCTGAGGTTTTCTACCGTGCCTTGAAACTGCCGATCAGCAGCTCTGATCGTCGCCCCGACATTGAATCGCACACGGGAGAACTTGCGGGTACTCATATGTCACCTCCTGCGGCAACGAGATGCTGTAGGCAGAAATCAGGCCTTGCCGGCCGAACCGAGAACAGTTTCGTTCTTGTGCTTGACCAGTTTGACCAGCTCTTTGCGCGCCTCGCCCAGGTATTTGCGCGGATCGAATTCTTTTGGATCCTTGGCAAAATATTCGCGGATTTTGGCGGTTACCGCCAGGCGACCGTCGGAATCGATATTGATCTTGCAGACCGAGCTTGCTGCCGCCTTGCGCAACTGGTCTTCAGGGATGCCGACCGCCCCTTCAAGGTTGCCGCCATAGCGGTTGATCAGTTCGACATACTCCTGAACGACGGAAGAGGCGCCATGAAGAACTATCGGAAAACCGGGAATACGCTTTTCGCACTCTTCCAGAATATCAAAGCGGAGCGGCGGAACCGGTTGGCCGGCCTTGAACTTATAGGCGCCGTGGCTCGTCCCGATGGAAATAGCCAGCGAATCGACGCCGGTCTTTTTTACAAATTCTTCAACTTCTTCAGGCTTCGTGTAGGTCGAATGCTCAGCCGACACTTCGTCCTCGATGCCGGCCAGCACACCCAATTCCGCTTCAACCGTGACGTCAAACTGATGGGCATATTCGACCACTTTTTTCGCAAGTGCCACGTTCTCGTCGAACGGGAGGTGCGAACCGTCGATCATGACCGATGAAAAACCGCTGTCGACGCAGGATTTGCACAATTCAAACGTATCGCCGTGGTCAAGGTGCAGACAGATCGGGATATCGGAACCGGCTTCACGGGCCATCTGCACGGCCCCCATCGCCATGCAGCGGAGCATGGTTTCGTTTGCGTAGCTGCGTGCTCCCTTGGAAACCTGAATGATCACGGGTGAATTTGTTTCAATACAGGCGGTCACGATCGCCTGGAGCTGTTCGAGATTATTGAAATTATAAGCAGGGATGGCATAATTACCGGCCATCGCCTTGCGGAACATTTCTTTGGTGTTGGTCAACCCCAATTCACGGTAATGAACCTTCTGCTTTTCCATTTCTTCCCCCTCGAGTGCTTTATTATGTGAAATCCACACAGCATTCAGCATGTACGGTTGGTACAAATACCACGCAACTATCGTATAATCAAGGTGTAAACTGGAATAGATTCTATTGCCAGAAGCCGGCGCCCCCACTATACTGGTCGGAGTACGAACGGCAGTTCCGGTGCAGGGTCCGGATGATCCTGTAAAGCAGGTTTTTCTGCATGAAAGGGAGGTTTTATGAAGCGTCTGGTGTGGTCTGTAATTGCTCTGGCTGGATTCCTGGGGGGGTGCTCGCACGTTATGAGCGAGGCGGGACGCGCAACGGTTGACCGCTCGATTTCCTATTCCGACATCAGGAAAAATCCGGAAGCGCTGGCGGGAAAGAATGTTCTTGTCGGCGGAGTCATCGCCGGCACCCGCAGCAGCGGCGATGTGCTGCAACTTGAAGTGGCGCAGCTTGACCTGTTTACAAATGGTGTCCCGGACGAATCGTCACACTCTGAAGGACGTTTTCTGACGTTCAGCGGCGAACTGCTCGATCCTCTGTTCTACCGCCCCGGTTCGCTGGTTACGGTCATCGGAGAGATAAAAGGGCAGCAAATCCAGAAACTGGAAGGGGTTGACTACCGCTATCCGCTCATTTCCGCCAGGGAAATCCGCCTCTTCCGCGCCTCCGAGCCGCTCCCGGGGCGACCGGCCAATCCCTATCAAAGCGAAATCGGCGACGGGAGGTTCATGCTCCGGCCGCCGGGAGGCGCCGGCGAGGAACCGCGCCGGTTGTACTAGGCATCAAGTTCACCTCCCCGGGCGGGGAGCCGGAGCGGCTTGAAATGAGCCACCCCCCACTGGAGGATAGCGCTGCAGGAGCATCCGGCAAGACCGGCGGGGGGAGCCTGGCCGAGAAAACGGAGCACCGCCGCGAGCAGCCCCTGCTCCCTCCCTGCAAGGTTGCCCAGGTGATGTGAAACCAGATGATCACGCTTGCTCAGCTTAGAACCATCGGGACCGGCCACCAGCGGCAGGTGGCAATAGTCCGGCTGCGGAAATCCGAGCAGGCGCTGCAGATAGATCTGGCGGGGTGTTGAAGAGAGCAGATCATCCCCGCGCACGACCTGGTTCACACCGGCCAGATAATCATCGACAACAACCGCCAGCTGGTAGGCAAACTCGCCGTCGCCCCGCTTCAGGATAAAATCTCCGGAAGAGCGGGTGAGCGTCTGGCAGACTCTCCCCTTCCGCCGATCCGTAAAGCAGATCTCCTCCTCCGGCACCCTGACCCGCCAGGAACGCACCGTCGAACCGGCCTTCATTCCCCCACGGCAGCTGCCGGGATACGGTATGCAGTCGTCCTCCAGGTGCGGAGCGGAGGCGCTTCGGGCGATTTCCCTGCGGGAACAGCCGCAGGGGTAAACGACCCCCGCCCCCCCCAGCGCCTCGAAAAACCGGCGGTACTCCTCCAGGTGCGCGCTCTGAGTGGCAATCTCCCCGTCCCAGACCAAACCGAACGACTCCAGGGTGCGCATGATGTCATCCGCCATGCCGGGCACCTGGCGCTGCGCATCCAGGTCATCGAGCCGCAGCAGCCAGCGGCCGCCGGCACTTTTCGCCATCAGGTAGCTCCCGACCGCCGCCACCAGTGAACCGGTATGCAGCGCACCGGTCGGCGAGGGGGCAAACCGTCCGACGATATGGTGGTCAGTGCTATTGGGCATGGCGGGTTATCCTGCTTGAGCCGTTACAAGATTTGAGCATAATCTACAGAAAACCCGGCCTCACGCGGAGTCGCGGAGTCGCGGAGACGCAGAGAAAATCAAAACCAACATGTTTTTTTGGATTACCCCCAAAGACTGTAATCTTTTAAACTTGGTTTTCTCCGCGAATCCGCGTCTCCGCGTGAAACAGATTATTCCGGTTCCGGCTTATTCCTCAGCCGACAAACGAGCAGCAGTAATCGGTCACAACCGGCACCTTCATCAGGAAGACCGAATCGGCCGGTACGTCAAACGCTTCGCCGCCGGCCACCTTCTTCCACTCCCGCTCCCCTTTCATCTTCCACTCCAGCTCTCCCGAAAGAATTTCCATGATCTCCGCTGCTCCGGTGGAAAATTCATATTCTCCGGCCTGCATGACGCCCAGTGTTTTTTTGCTGCCGTCGTCAAACAGCACCGTATGGCTGACGACCTGACCGCCAAAATAGATATTGGCCTTCTTGACGACGGTAACGTTCCTGAATTCTGACATGGTATCCTCCCGGAAATGACGAGCTTCTGTGGTTGGGTTCTGCATCGGGATAAAAAAAACCCGCCATCGTTCAACAGCGGGTTTTTCCGGTTACGTGCGACTGAAGCGGTCGATCAGTTGAATGTGCCCCGGATCAGGTCGGCTCTCCAGGCAACCGTTGTCTGGCCTGAAGATGGTGAAACGACCAGTTCGGGGATAACCGTCGGGAATGCGACCTTGACGCGGCCGTTTTCAACCTCGGCGAATGCGCGGGCCGATTTGGCCAGCCCGTAGGCTGTGCCGACCAGAACGCCTGATGCGGCGCCGTATGCTATATAATTGAGGTGGTCGAGCGGTTTCGTCTTGAATACCATGATAGCACCGCCGATAAGACCGCCGATGGCAGCGCCGTAAAATGCATCGGTGAAAACTTCCCTGATCGTATCATCTGCGGCAAACGCCGAAGTGGAGGCAGAAAGGAGCGAAACCAGCGTCAAAACAGCAACAAGTTTTTTTAACTTTTTCATAGTGTCATATCCCCGTATGAATAAATGTAATTTTCTGCACCGCTCTTCTAGCATGCAACCGGTCACCCCGTCAAGCCGGTTTTTTGTAACTGACCGTATTTACTGCCATTACCAGATTTTGCTCCGGTTTGTGCCAGGGACAGCGCCAGCGCTTCTTCCTGGTCCCTGCTGCTGACTTCACCATCGAGACGCGCCTGCAGCAGGCGATCCTTGATGCGCCGGAACAGGGGACCGGGCTCCAGGCCGAGTCCGCGCAGTCCTTCCCCGTCCAGCAGCGGGGAAACGGCACGCAGCCGGGTCAGATACAGCGACACGTAACGCCTGACCTGTTCGCTGCTGGCCCGTGCCGCCAGGTACAGCAGCATCTCCAGGGTAAGGGCGCTGAACCAGGCGTACAGTTGGCTGTTGTGTATTTCGCCTCCCTGTTTCAGGCGCCGTTTGATCGCGTTCAAGGTTGTGTGCACCAGACGGCGCTGGCTGCAGAGTCGGGCGGCGAGACGGCCGGGAATCGCCAGGCGGAGGCAGGCGTCGCTGAATTCATCGGGCTTCAATCCTTCGCAGAGCGCCAGGAGATAGACCTGCCAGGGTTCGCAGCGGTCCTCCAGATAGAGCAGCCTGAACCAGGCCATCACCTGTCCCGTTTCCTCCAGTACCCGCTCCGTGGCCGGCACCAGCTTCAGCGCGGGATGAATAAAGGGGAGGAGCCCCAGGGAAGACATGCGACCGACCGCCGCCGTCGGATCCTTCTCCCGCATGATCTGCACCAGCTCGCTCAGCAGGCGCTCTCCACCCAGCTTGTCCAGCAGATGCATCCGTACCGCGCTGCGCACCAGGTTCTCGGTATGCGGCGCGAGGTGAAAGCCGAGGCGCTGCTCGAAGCGGATGGCGCGGAAGACGCGGGTTGGATCCTCCACAAACGACAGGTTGTGCAGCACCCTGACGACCCGCTCCTGGATATCCTGCTGGCCGCCGAAATGATCGGTCAGCTGGCCGAACCGGTCGCCGTTGATGCAGAGCGCCAGGGTGTTGACCGTAAAATCGCGCCGGTACAGGTCATGCCGGAGCGACGCCCGCTCGACCGTCGGCAGGGCGCCGGGGGATTCGTAATATTCGAGGCGGGTGCTGGCCACGTCGATCTTGTGGCCATCGGGGAGAACCAGCACCGCCGTGCCGAATTTCCGGTGACTCCGCACCCGGCCGCCGTGGATTTCGGCAAAGCGCTCCGCGAAGAAGACGCCGTCCCCTTCAACCGTGACATCGATGTCCAGGTTGTCGATCCCCAGCAGCAGGTCGCGCACAAAGCCGCCGACCGCATAGACCGACATCCCCAGCCCGTCGCCGACCGCACCCAGCCGGTGCAGAGTGCCGCGTATCTCCGCCGAAAGCCGTTTACCCAGCAGTCCCGCCACCGAACGGACCCGGGTCGGAACCTCCAGGGATTCGAGGTCATAGAGCGAGCCGCTCCCCCCGCGGCGGCCGCCGTAGATATGGCGCATCAGGTCGGTCCGGGTCACCGCTCCGGTCAGCTCAGGCCCCTTAAACACCGGGACGAAGCGGCGGTTGCCGGTCACCATGTACGACTGGATATCTGCAAGCGGGGTGTCAGCGGTTGCGGAGAGGTACTCGGTGTGCATGAAGTCCGTCACCGGCGAGCCGCCCAAGTCGTGGTGCAGCGCCTTCTCTACGGTCTTGCGCGAGATGACGCCGACCATCGCCCCCCCGGACATAACCGGCATGGCGTTGCAATTGTATCGCGTCAGCAGTTCGCGGGCTTCGGCAATGCTGACCGTGTCCGGTATGGTCTTGACCGGGGTCGACATGATGCTCCCCGCGGTCGCCTCCCCCCTGACAGAGAGTAGCAACAGCCCGTCAAGCCTCTCCAGCACCTGTTTCAGCGACCGGTCATGCACGACCGCCGAAGCGGCAGTGGCGTGACCTCCCCCCTGGAACCCCTTCATGATTTCACCGGCATCGATTTCGGGGATATGGCTGCGGGCCACCAGGTAGACGCTGTCTTCCATCGCCACCGCGACAAACAGGGCATCCATGTTTTCCATGTCCCGCATCAGGTGGGCCAGCGAGGCGATATCGCCGATGTAATGATCGCACGTGGCGTGCGCTATCGAGACCACCACGCCATTTACCGTGCTGGTCTTGAGGGTTGTCAGCAGCTGCTTCAGCAGCCCCATCTGCGCCTTGGTCAGCTCCGGCGTCAGCGCCTCACCGACGATATTGAGTCGGGCACCCTGCCCGAGCAGCCACCCCGCGACGCGGTAATCGTCCGGCGTTGCCGAGGCAAACAGCAGCCGCCCGGTGTCTTCATGAATCCCGAGCATGACCAGGGTAGCCTCTTCGGGCGTCAGGACAACGCCCCGCTCCATCAGCCTGACACCCAGGAGGGTCGAGGCGGAACCGCAGGCGGCGATTTCTCCCCCGGTCGGCCGAATACTCTCCTCCGACACCGGGTGGTGGTCGTAGATGTGGATTTCCAGGCCGGGGCGATCCAGAATTTCGGCAAAGCGGCCGATGCGTGAGGAATGCTGACAATCGACGATGATCAGGCGGTTGATCAAATCAAGGTTGATCTCTTTGGAACGGGTATAGTGCGGCAGGTACTCCGGATGGCGCTGGACAAAATCGCGCACCCCCTTCTCCTGCGAACCGGGAAAGGAGAGCAGCGCGCCGGGATAGAGCTTCAACGCCGCCGTCATGGCGCCCAGGCAGTCAAAGTCGGCATTCGTATGGGTTGTGATAACGTCCATGGTCACCCGGGAGCTACGAAAATGCAAGTTCGTGCGGGAATTGTACCCATGTCGCGGCATGATTTGCAATCATAACATGGATAGCGTTTGTATTTGCGGTTGGTGCTATATTTTCCCTGTGGTAAAATGCGGCCCGGTGACACCTGCTATTAATGATCAGTCTGATTGCGAAGGGGGAAAACATGGACACATCAACAGGGTTCAGGGCACTGGTAGTGGAGAAAACAGATGATGGGCAGTTCTTGCGGCAGATCCGGGAGCGAAGCATCGCCGACCTGCCGCCGGGTGACCTGGTCGTGCGGGTCCGCTACTCCTCGCTCAACTACAAGGATGCTCTCTCGGCGACGGGGCACCCGGGGGTAACAAGGCAATTCCCGCATACCCCCGGCATTGACGCGGCCGGCGAGGTCGTTTCGTGCGAAGACGGCGCCTTTGCCGCCGGCGACAAGGTCATCATCACCGGCTACGACCTGGGGATGGAAACCGACGGCGGCTGGGGGGAATATATCCGCATTCCGTCGGAGTGGGCGGTGCGGCTCCCTGCGGGGCTGACACTGCAGGAAGGCATGGCGCTCGGCACGGCCGGGTTCACTGCGGCGCTCTCGGTGCTGAAACTGGAGCAGGCCGGGGTCACGCCTCCAGGCGGCGATATCCTGGTCACCGGGGCAACAGGCGGCGTGGGTGCCCTCGCCGTGGCAATCCTGGCCCGGGCGGGATACCGGATAGTCGCCTCCACCGGCAAGAGTTCCGACGAATTGTTTCTTCGCGGTCTGGGGGCTGCGGAGGTCATACCGCGCGAAGGGGTAACGGCAGGCTCGGAACGCCCGCTGATGAAGGAGCGGTGGGCCGGCTGCGTGGATGTCGTCGGAGGCGACACCCTGGCGGCAGCCGTCAAGGCGACCCGCTACGGCGGGGCGGTCACCTGCTGCGGCCTGGTCGGATCGACGGATCTCCCCCTGAATATTTTTCCCTTCATTCTGCGGGGGGTGAGTCTCATCGGCATCGATTCGGCTCAATGCCCGGCCGACACCAGAAGGCAGGTATGGAAAAGAGTTGCCGGGGAGTGGAAACCGGAACGGCTGCTGGAGATGGTAACAGAGGTCTCCCTGGAGGGACTGGAAGAAAAGATTCAGGCGATGCTCCGGGGCGAAAGCCATGGACGGGTCGTAGTGAAGCATTCGTAAGACCGCCGCTGAAGAACAGGGGCAGGGAGCCAAGAAGAGCGGTACGCTCCTATTATGTTTGACGATCCTCTCCTGGCAGGAGTACAGTAACCGTAGAAGCACAACTCGTACGAGGTAAAAAGGAGATCGCTCCAATGGGCAACACGATAAGGTTCCGTATCCGCCCTGTATCCCACTGTAAAGAGGGATGCAGAATTTAGCCCGCCGAGTAGATTGGCGGGCGCACGAAAGGAGGCCCCTGTGGAAATGCGGGGGCTTTTATTTCAGATTATTCAGGGCACAAAAAGGGGGAGCAACGTAATTGCTCCCCCTTTTCAATCTGATAAACCGGAATGATGACTTGGCGTCGCATCCGGCTGATTATTTCAACGAATGCAGCCCGATCACATTCCCCTCGCTGTCGACAGCCAGGGCGATAAACCCGTATTCTCCGATAGGCCATTTCTCCCGCTGGATCTTTCCGCCAGCCGCAATGACACGTCCGGACTCCACAGCACAGTCCTCGCAGGAGAAGTAGATTATCGTGCTGTTGCCGCCGGATGGTACCCCTTCCATCTTGACCAACGCCCCACCAGCCCCCCACTTGCCCATCTCCATGGGGAAGGCCCACAGTTCAACGTCCGGACTGTTCAGGCGCTCCAGCTTGAGCTGGAACACGGACTCATAAAACGCTTTGGCACGGGCAATGTCCTGAACGTAGATCTCAAACCAGCATCCTAGATTAGTCTTTTCCATGACGTTTCTCCCTTCACTGTCCATTCAATATAAGTACAGGATTGCGGGAATATTATACAACGCGGCAGATATTATTTGAACGTAAATTCAAGAAGGAGGAAGTTTGGGTAAAACCGGGAGCTGCGTACGTTTGAGACGTCCCCCCTTCTTGCACTCGTCTAATCGGCTAGCGGGTCTTCTCCCGCCTGCCAGCCTGCCAGGTATTTTTCAAACAGGTGGAAATCCTCACCCTTGTGTTCGGTGAGAGTAACGTACATGTTCGTCACCGGAATATTCATGGTTTTGTGCATCAGCTCCATGAATCCCAGGGTCAGGGCCCTGTGCTGCTCCATGGTTCGCCCCTCCCGGATGTCGGCATTAACGACGGCCACTCCCTTTTCCGGCTCCGTGACCCGCCCGATGGATAGGTTGTAGGTGCCGTACTCGCGGATTGAAATGCTGATATGGTCGGTTCCCGTTTCCATGATCTCCGAAAAAAGCGCCCGGACCTGTTCGGCAAACGTGATTTTTTGATCGTCCGGCAGGGATTGGTTGAATTCAAATTGCAGATGCGGCATACGGCCTCCAATTCAAAGATTTATTTGAGATCGAATTGGGACACGCCCTCCAATTAAAGGGAATAACTGGGGAGTGTCCCTACTAACTCCGAATTAAGTATGTCCCCAGAACTTTCTGAATTATGTATCCTGTCCCCGGAACTCTGTCCGCATCAAGGGCTGACCCCTTATTCCTTTTCCGAGTATTCCAGAGGAACAATCCTCAAAGCATATCTATCTGGCTTGCCCTGACAATGAGAGACTCCTGCCTGAATAGGCACTCCAACTTCTCCCTGAACTCTTTCCACCATTCACGGCTTAATTCCTTTGCCATGACTTCGTAAATTACAATCTCGTCCCTGACAGCGCAGCACTTCCCCTCCTTCCACAACCCTTCTGCAGGAGACCTCACATAGGTAGTTATCCCCCCGAACTGTTCGGTGAGCTCGTCCCTCACCTGGAGGTACATTGACTGCGGGAAGGGATGCCCATCATTGTCACAAAGAGGGAGCAGCAATTGAACCAGATGCATAGAAATCACCTTTTATCTTTGTTAGCTCGTGAAATGCCGGATTTTATTCACACCCCATCGGCATCGGCTTCAGGTGCCAGATCTCCTCGTTATAATTGCTGATCGTCCGGTCGGTGGAGAACTTGCCGCTCCGGGCGGTGTTGATGATGCTCATGCGGGTCCAGCGCTCGCGGTCCCGGTACGCTGCCGCCACGTCCTTCTGGGCATCGATGAAACTGCGGAAATCGGCGGCGACCATCCAGGGGTCGTGCGGTGAGCAGATCGCATTGATGATCGGCTCGAACAGCCCCCCCTCGAACAGGTTGAAGTGGCCGCAGCGGAGCAGGTTCATGACCCTCTGCAGGTCGTCGTCGTGGCTGATGACCGAGTGCGGGTCGTACTGCCAGCGCAGTTCATCCACCTCCTCGCTCGTCAGGCCGAACATGAAGAAGTTCTCCTCGCCGACCTCCTCGCGGATTTCGATGTTCGCGCCATCCAGCGTGCCGATGGTGACCGCGCCGTTCATCATGAACTTCATGTTGCCGGTGCCGGACGCCTCCTTGCCGGCCGTGGAGAGCTGCTCCGACAGGTCGGTGCCGGGACAGATGACCTCCATGGCGGTCACGCTGTAATTGGGAAGGAACGCCACCTTGAGCCGGTCGCCGACCAGCGGGTCGGCATTGACGACCTGGGCCACGTTGTTGATCAGCTTGATGATCAGCTTCGCCATCGCATAGCCGGGCGCCGCCTTGCCGCCGATCAGCACGCAGCGGTCGGTCCAGACCGCCGTATCGCCCCGCTTGATCCGGTCATAGAGATGGATGACATGCAGGATGTTGAGGAGCTGGCGCTTGTACTCATGGATCCGCTTGACCTGGACATCGAAGATCGCCTCCGGATTGAAGGCCACGCCGCATTTCGTCTGGACGAGGGCCGAGAGGCGCGCCTTGTTGCCCTGCTTGACGTCATGCCACCTTTCCCGGAACCCGGGGTCATCGGCGAGCGCGGCAATATTGCCTATCTGCTGCAGGTCGGCCACCCACCCCTCACCGATCTTTTCGCTCACCAACTTGCTCAACTCCGGGTTGCAGCGGGCGATCCAGCGGCGCGGCGTCACCCCGTTGGTCTTGTTGTTGAATTTATGCGGCCAGAGCTCGAAGAAATCGCGGAACAGACCCTGCACCAGCAGCCGGGAATGCAGCGCGGCAACGCCGTTGACGGAAAAACTCCCGGCAATGGCCAGGTATGCCATCCTGATCTGCGGGACCGGTCCCTCTTCGATGATGGACATGCGCCGCATCCGCTCCGTATCGCCGGGCCAGCGGCTGGAAACTTCGGCAATGAAGCGGGCGTTGATCTCCAGGATGATTTCCAGGATCCGGGGGAGAAGCTGGCCGAACAGCGGCAGCGGCCATTTTTCCAGCGCTTCCGGAAGCAGGGTGTGGTTGGTGTACGCCATGGTACTGCTGGCGATCCCCCAGGCGCGGTCCCACCCCATCCCCTGCTCGTCCATCAGGATCCGCATCAGTTCAGGCACCGCGCAGCTAGGATGGGTGTCGTTCAGCTGGAAGCAGTTGTTGGCGGCAAAATCGCTGAAGTCCCCCTTGTGCACCATCACCCAGCGCTCGACGACATCCTGCAGCGAGGCAGACGCGAGGAAATACTGCTGGCGGAGGCGGAGCACCTTGCCGTTTTCGCTGGCGTCGTTCGGGTAGAGCACCATCGTGATATTTTCGGCCTCGTTTTTTGTTGCAACCGATTCGGCATAATCGCCGGCGTTGAATTCACCCAGGTCGAAGGCGTCGGTGGCGGCAGCCTTCCAGAGACGCAGGGTGTTGACCGTGCCGTTGCGGTAACCGGGGACCGGGATATCGTAAGGAACCGCCAGCACATCCCGGCTGTCAACCCAGCGGACCCGCCGTTCGCCGGTCTCGGTGAGGATATGTTCACTGCGCCCCCCGAAGCGGACGCGCTGGGTGTATTCCGGCCGTTCCTGCTCCCAGGGGTTGCCGTCACGCAGCCAGTGGTCCGGCTCCTCCACCTGGCGGCCATCCACGATGCGCTGGCGGAACATGCCGTATTCATAGCGGATGCCGTACCCCATGACCGGCAGTTGCAGCGTCGCGCAGCTGTCCAGGAAGCAGGCCGCCAGGCGCCCGAGCCCCCCGTTGCCGAGACCGGCGTCGATCTCGGCTTCGGCCAGCTCTTCCAGATTGATGCCGAGCTGCTGCATCGCCTCCGTCGCGGCGTCGGTAATGCCGAGGTTCAGCATCGCATTGCCGAGCGTCCGCCCCATCAGGAATTCCAGCGACAGGTAATACCCCTGCTTGCAGCGGGACTCGACATAGTGGTAGCGGGTCTTCTTCCACCGTTCCATCAGCCGGTCGCGGACGGTTAGCGCCAGCGCCTTGTAAAAATAACTGACCGAATGGCAGTATTTGTTCTGGCCGAGGCTGTAGGTGAAATAGCGGCGATAATCGTGGATCAGGGAAAGTGCATCCAGCGGCAGCGGGGGGAGTTCCGACAGGCCGGGCGAACTGATTTTGGTGCGTTTCTTCTTGTGGACCATTGCTTGTTTCCTTCTTCGCCGCCCCCTCGTCGGGGTGCGGTCGGTGTAATGTGGATACTATGTAAGGCCCCCCTTGGGCATACGATTTTTTGTTGTATGCTGGACT
>CAZGEG010000026.1:0-59000 GCA_964524835.1 uncultured Geobacter sp. | reverse complement strand
CATAAACAATTTACCACTGTCAAAAGAAAAATGAAGAAGGATGAAAATAAATGGGAGGCTGTCAACTGTTTTCCTCAAATACTTCGTAGAAACCGTGAGTTCCCAGCTTGTGCACTTTCATCAGATTTGTTGATCCGCGTGTTTCAATGGGGATACCCATGGTGATGACAATCTGATCACCGTTGTGAAAGCCTGTAGCCAGCAGCTTTTTCTCCACCTCATGTATCTGCTGGTCGGTATTTTCCATGATGCCGACTTGAGTACAGTGCACGCCCCAGTAGATAGACAGCCTGCGGTGAATCTCCAGAGAGGCGGTAAAGGCGATGATCTGGGTCGATGGCCGGAAGGCCGACATAAGGGCGGCGGTGCCGCCGGATCTGGTAAATACGGCAATAGCCTTCGCTTTGATAGTGGCGGCGGTACGGCAGGACGATTCTGCGACCGCCCGTGCTGTTGACATTTCGGCATTAAAATGGCCATCTGTAGCATGCAGGTCTGCACTCTCCACATCCTTGGCGATGCGCACCATAGTTTCAACTGATTCTATCGGAAAATCACCGGAAGCTGTTTCAGCCGAAAGCATGATGGCGTCAGTGCCGTCAATTATCGCATTGGCCACGTCTGATGTCTCAGCTCTGGTCGGGCGCGGATTGCGGATCATGGAATCCAGCATCTGAGTCGCTGTTATGACCGGCTTGCCCGCCCTGTTGCATGCCTGGATGATTTTTTTCTGATAGATCGGCACCTTTTCCGGTTCAATCTCGACACCCAGATCGCCACGCGCCACCATGACGGCATCGGTCGCTTCAAGGATCTTTTTGAAGTTGCGCAGCGCTTCCGGTTTCTCGATTTTGGCCACTACCGGTGTATCTTTCCCCTTTGCAGCGATTAGCTGCTTGATCTGCTCAATATCTTCAGCGGTTCGCACGAATGAAAGCGCGATAAAATCTACGCCCGCTTCGAGGGCAAAATCGAGATCTATCAGATCCTTTTCTGTGAGGCAGGGCGCCGAGACATTCACGCCGGGAAGATTGATCCCCTTGTTGTTTTTGAGCAGCCCGCCGGCAATGACCAGGCAGCGCACCCGTTCACCTTCAACTCCAAGTACCTTCAACTCCAGCAGCCCGTCATCCAGCAGGATTCTCGAACCGGGATGAACATCGTGCGGCAGAGAGCGGTAGATCGTCGGTATAACCCCGTCACTTCCGAGCACGTCATCTGTTGTGATGACCACCTCCTGACCCTTGAGAAGGGACATCCTCTCCCCCGCCATTTTGCCGGTCCTGATCTTCGGTCCCTGAAGGTCACCCAGGATGCCGACCTGGTGACCCAACTTGTCCGATACCTGCCTGATGGTATCGATCAGTTCCAGCTTCTGGGAATTTTCACCATGCGAAAAATTCAGCCTGAATATATCGACGCCGGCCTTCATCAATTTCTGAATCATTTCCGGCGATGAACTTACCGGTCCAACTGTTGCCACTATCTTGGTTTTGCGGATTGTTCTGGGCATCCTGACTCCTTCAATGTTGATTCTGTTTCACGAAATTAAGCGTACCGCCCGCGAGAAGCTCCTGACGCTGCCGGCCGGAGACCTCCAGCAGCGTGGTTATTTCATGGCCGCCGACCACCACCGGGATTTCACCGGCTCCGCTCTCGACAAGATGGCGCACGCCGGGAAAGGAGACCGGATCTCCCTGCTGAAAGAGGTCTATATCAGCCGGGTTTTTAAAAACCAGCGGCAGTATGCCGAAATTTACCAGATTGGCCTTATGGATTCTGGCAAAGCTTTTGACTATCTTGGCGCGAATCCCCAGGTAACGGGGTGCAATGGCGGCATGTTCGCGGGAAGAACCTTGTCCGTAGTTCTCGCCGGCAACCACAATACCGTTGCCGGTTGTCTTTGCCCGCGTCGGAAATTCGCTGTCCACCTGCTCGAAGACGTGCTCAGCTATGGCCGGGATATTGCTGCGCAGCGGCAATACCTTGTTACCGGCCGGCATGATATGATCGGTTGTTATGTTATCGCCAAGCTTGATAACGATCCCGGCCTGCAGGGAATCTGGCAGCGCCTCGAACTCCGGGAACGGCACGATATTGGGACCGGTCTTAATCTCGACTTCAGAACCATCCTCCAGCGGGAAAATGATGCCGGAATCGTCCAGAAGATATTTTTCGGGATTCTGCACCGCCGGATATGATCTTAACTCTCCTAATTTACGCGGATCGGTAATGACACCGGCAATACCTGACGCCGCCGCCGTCTCCGGGGAGCAGAGATACACCTTGTCGCCCGCAGTGCCGCTCCGTCCGGGAAAGTTGCGCGGGAATGTGCGCAGACTCACCTGGTCAGTCCCCGGTGCCTGACCCATGCCGATGCACCCGAGACAGCCGGACTGGTGAATGCTGACACCCGCCATCAGCAGCATCAATACGCCGCCGTCCTGGGCAACGTTCTCCAGAGCCTGGCGGCTTCCCGGATTGACATGAAAGTGCACTCCGGGTGCAACACGGTTCCCTTCCATAATCCGGCAGACGGTCATCAGATCGCGGTAAGACGAGTTCACCGAGCTGCCGACGATGACCTGATCCACTTTCGTCCCCGCAACCTCACGAACCGGCACAACTTTGTCCGGAGATGAAGGGCAGGCGATTAGCGGCTCAAGTGCAGAGAGATCGACTTCATCGTACTGGTCGTAACCTGCCCCAGCATCTGCCGCCAGCGGTTGCCAGCTTTCACCCCTCCCCTGCGAAACGAGGAATTCGCGCGTTCGTTCATCCGAAGGGAAAATGGAAGTAGTCGCCCCCAATTCGGCCCCCATGTTGCCGATAGTGGCGCGATCGGTCGCCGAAAGCGTCGCCACTCCGGGACCATAATATTCGATCACCTTGCCGACGCCCCCACTGACGGTATGGCGACGCAACATCTCAAGAATCACATCCTTGCCCGAAACCCAGTCGGGGAGTTTGCCGGTGAGCCTGACCCCCATAACCTTCGGGCAGGGAAGGTTGAACGGATGTCCGGCCATGGCCAAAGCCACATCCAGACCACCGGCTCCGATCCCGATCATGGCGAGTCCAGCCGCAGTTGGCGTATGAGAATCGGCCCCAAGCAGTATCTTGCCAGGGACGTCGAAACGCTCCAGATGCACCTGGTGGGAGACGCCATTACCCGGCCTGGAGAGATATACTCCGAACTTCATGGCCGCGCTGGTCAGGAAGGCATGGTCATCGGCGTTCTTGAAATCGGTCTGCAGCAGGTTGTGGTCGATGGATTGAGCTGCCAGCTCTACCTTCACTCGTGGCACTCCCATGGCGATAAACTCAAGCATCGCCATCGTACCGGTGGCATCCTGCAGCAAGGTATGATCAATTTTAATCGAAATATCAGTACCTGGAACCAATTCCCCCGCAACGAGATGGCTTTCAAGTATTTTGGTGGTCAGGTTTTTTGGCATGAAGTGCCTCCTTATTCAAATCGGGTTAGGCATGTATCGCCTCTTTATGCACATCCAGCGCAGCCTCACGGATCGCCTCCGGGAGGGTTGGATGGGCGTGGCAGATCAGCGCGATATCGCGGGCAGTGCCGCCGAAACTCATCACCGCAGCCGCTTCTGAAATCAGGTCTGATGCCCGGGGACCAACGATGTGGACACCCAGTACCCGGTCGTTCTCCTGGTGGGCCAGAATCTTGACAAAACCCTCCGTTTCATCCATGCAGCGGGCCCGGCCGAGAGCGGCAAAATTAAAGCGTCCGCTCCGGTAGGGAATGCCGGCCGCCTTGAGCTGTTCCTCCGTTTTCCCCACGCCAGCCGCTTCCGGCCAGGTATAGACGGCGCCCGGAATTAACCCGTATTCGACTTCTGCCATCATGCCTGCCATCCGCTCGACACAGGCAATCCCCTCTTCAGAAGCCTTGTGGGCCAGCATGGGACCGGCCACCAGGTCACCGACGGCAAAGATGCCTGCTACCGACGTCTGGTATGAGTCATCGACAACCACCCTCCCGGACTCATCCAGCGCGACGCCCACGGCTTCAAGGCCGAGACCGCCGGTCAATGGCCGTCGTCCGACCGCAACCAGAACTTTATCGCAATCGACCTCTTCACTGCCGGTACCTGAGTTAAACAGGACAATCGCTTTGGAACCGATCCGGCGAACCCCGGTAATGCGGGTATCCAGCTTGAACTGGATCCCCTGCTTGCGAAGAGAGCGGTAGAGCATGTCGGCAGCCTGGCGGTCCATATTCGGCAGAATCTGAGGCAGCATCTCCATCACCGTTACCTGGGCACCCAGCCGTCGCCAGACTGAACCGAGCTCAAGCCCTATAAAACCGCCACCTGCCACGATAAGATGCTCAGGCACCTGATCGAAGGCGAGAGCTTCACGTGCAGAAACGACAAGCTGGCCGTCAAACGGGATACCCGGCAGGGCGGTTGCCTCGCTGCCGGTCGCAAGAATCACCTTAGGAGCGACCAGAACGACGGTCGACGGCGGGACAGGCTCCAGAAGGTTCTGCTGGCCGGCTGATACAGGTGAAGGCGCCGCCAGAGCCACCTCAACCTGATGTTGCCCGGAAGCATTGACCCCCGTGAGAACAGCATTACCATGAAGCCTCTCAACTTTATTTTTTTTGAACAGATAGGAGATACCGTCCGTCAGCTTCTTGACGACATCTTCCTTGCGCAGCAACATTGCATCCAGGTCAAGGTGCGGGGGATCAATTGCAATGCCGTGCAGAGCGAACCGGTCTCGTGCAAGGGCAAAAAGTTCGCTGGAATCGAGCAGCGCCTTGCTGGGGATGCACCCTTCGTTAAGGCAGACTCCCCCCGCTGCAGCGCGTTTTTCAACGACGACGACCCGCATGCCGAGCTGGGCTGCGCGGATAGCGGCCACATACCCGCCCGGCCCGGCGCCGACGATGATAAGGTCATAAATCTGTTCGGACATCTTTAAACCTCCAAAAATCAGGGTCAAGGGTCAAGGGTCAAGGGGCAAGTCAGCTTTTTGATGCTACTAACCCCTTGGCCCTGATTTCCTCATCCTTCCAGCAGCATTTCTTCCGGTTCCTCAATGTACTCTTTGATCTTTTTCAGGAATCCAACCGCCTCACGACCGTCAATGATGCGGTGATCGTAGGAGAGTGCCAGATACATCATCGGTCGAATGACAATCTGACCGTCCTTCACGACCGGCCGGTCCTGAATGGCATGCATCCCCAGCACGGCGCTCTGGGGAGGGTTCAGAATCGGCGTGGACAGCATCGAACCGTACACTCCGCCGTTACTGATGGTGAATGTGCCCCCCTCCAGATCAGAGATGGCCAGATGATTGGTTTTGATCTTCTCCGAAAAAGCTGAGATCGCCTGATCGATTTCGAACAACTTGAGCCGGTCGGCGTTACGTATGATCGGCACGACCAGCCCTTTGTCACCGCCGATGGCAATGCCGATATCATAATAATGGTGCAGTACGATATCGTCTCCATCGATGCTGGCGTTCACCTGCGGAAACTCTTTGAGAGCTTCTATGCACGCCTTGACAAAAAACGGCATGTAACCGAGGGCGATGCCGTGCCGCTGCAGAAAATGTTCACGATACGTGCTGCGCAGCGTTTTGACATGAGTCAGGTCGGCTTCGTTGAAGGTGGTCAGCATGGCGGTCTGCTGTCGGGCTGCCACCAGCCGCTCTGCGACCCGTTTGCGAAGGGGCGACATGGGACGGCGCTCCTCGCGACCGGATGAATAGGCGGGTGATTCTTCCGACCGCACTGAAAGCGGCACTGACGGCTTGGCAATAACCGGCGGGACAGGCGGTTGAGCGGCAGCTTGCGAAACGGACACAGCCGCGGCCGGTTCAGCAATCGTAACAGGCCGGGAAGCAGGCGGCATTTTCGACTTTTCCTCAATGCTCTTAAACAGGTCGTCCAGCGTGATGCGCCCCCCCTTGCCGCTTCCAGACAGCTCATCCGGAGAAATATTATTTTCCCGCATCTCGCGGCGCAATGAGGGTGAAGATGGCGGCGCAGCGTGCTTCTCGGCCGGTATTGCAGCAGAAGAAAAAGTAACTGACGACGCTTCCGGAGGGGGAACTGATTCTTCGATGGTGCCGATAACCGCCCCGACTCCAACCGTCGTGCCCTCTGGCACAGAAATAGTAAGAACTCCGGCGACTTCTGAATTCAGATCCAGGGTAATTTTGTCCGTCTCTATCTCGCAGAGCGGCTCATCCCGCTTTACATTCTCGCCGTTTTTTTTGAACCACTTCGCCAGCAAAGCCTCGCGCACGGACTCACCGACTTCAGGAATCTTTATTTCCATATTGATCTCCGGATCTCCGTAAAATCCACCTGCCACCCGCAATGTATAATGGATATTCTAGCGTATTTCCAGTTATTCTCCAGATAAAGTTAAGGGCGGCCGGAATGGCCGCCCTTAACGCAGGCTTTTTACATCACGGGAGATACGATGCTCAGAAACTCCAGCTGACCTTGCCGTAGACCTCACGTCCAGTCCCGGATGGCAGCGTCTGGATAAATTCGGGGCGGAACTCCTGCTGACGTTGATGCAGCAGATTCCTGCCGACCAGGGACAACTCCAGTGTTTTCAACGGCCGCCAGCCGAGACGCGCGTCAAGGTTCAGATATTCGTCCAGCGTATTGTTCAGATAATCCCGACTTACACCGACATAGCGTCCCCACAGGTCCAGCTCGATATTTTTCGCCAGTTCCAGCTGGGAGCGGAGCGACACCTGGTGGGCCGGCGCACGTTCGCCGGCCATTTCAGAGACGGCTATGTACGAGTAGGCAAGCGCCAGACGCCATGGCTCGGCAGCCTGCCAATCGGCTGCCAGTTCCCCCCCCCACGTTTCGCCACGATCTTTATTGCGAAGCGTATTGGTAAGAACCAAGTAGGATGGAGGACCGGGAACGAACTGGGGATCAGTCGGCGTCTCTACCCCGATCAATCGACGGTAGTTGTTGTAAAAACCTGCCAGGTCTACCGTGAAACGGTCACTTGCCTTGATGCGCACCCCGGCTTCGTAGGCCATCAACACTTCGGCCTGCAGATTTCCCGGGCCCTGTACGGCAATGACCATCGGTATTGGCTGTCCGGCTGGATCAATCGGATTTGGAGCGGGGAAGGCAAACTGTTTCAGCATATTATCCGATTCACCGCGGGAAGGAGTATGCACAGCACGGGAGACAGCACTCCAGAATGATAGCCGCTCGTTAGGGGTCCAGATCAGGCGCCCGCTCGGCTGCAGTTCAAAACCGGTGTAGACATTATGCTCGAACTTGGAGCCGATGATCAGGTGCAGCTTGTCCTGAACGACGGTAATGTCATCCTGGAGAAACGCGCTGTACAGCTTTTCATTGCGGTGGGCCGGATTGAAGCTGAGGGTAGCTGATCCGGTGATCCGCTCGTCGATAAAGCGGAAGCCGCCCCCCCAGACGGTCTCGTGCCTGTTCCCCCACTGAAAGCGGTGCAGCAGGTCCAGATCGACGGTGTCGGTGGTGTCGTTGAAAAGCTGCGGAATATCCCGCTTGCTTCTGTCGTAGTAGAGTTGCAGGGAGAGTTCGGCTTCGTCGGCCAGTGAGCGGGTCCAGCGGGAAAGGAGGTTGCCGCCGCCGACGGTGGTATTTGCTGTGCGGGCAGTCATATATCCTGTGGCAAGGGAAGCTAAGTCCGGGAAGGCAATCGTTTCCCGTTCGGTGCCGTTGTAGATATCACCCTGCAGCGTAAACGAGTTCTGCCCTGATTTCCCGTCCATCCGGAAGCCGCCGCGCCCCATGTCCCAGCCGTCGTCAGCCGGGCGGCCATCCTCCGCCTCCAGCTCATTCCGGTTGAAGTATTTTCCATAGGCACGGACCGCGCCCCAATCGCCGATATCAGCGCCATAGCGGACAGCACCGAAGCCGCGTTCGTAATTGCCGGCACCGGCAACGACCAGACCGCCGGTTGCGTCTGCCGCTTTTTTGGTGATGATGTTGATGACCCCGTTAACCGCATTGGCACCCCAGATCGTGGCACCGGGACCGCGGATTATCTCAATCCGTTCGATATCTTCCAGCAGGGTGTCCTGCGCGTCCCAGAACACACCGGAGAAGAGCGGTGAATAGGCGCTGCGACCATCGATCAGAACCAGCAGTTTCCTGGCGAAACGGCCATTGAAGCCGCGGACGGTTACCGCCCACTTGCTTGAATCGATCCGGGCTACGGTTACTCCAGGCACCATCCTGAGGGCATCGGGAATATTCGTAACCCCGGAGCGGCGTATATCATCGCTGGTGATGACGAAGGCCGCCGCAGCAGTAACTGCAAGAGACTGCGACTTTCTGCTCGCTGACGTTACCTCCAGGGTCATCAGGTCTTCCAGCGAGAGCAGCACCAGCTCATTTTCGCTCGGCAGCGATGCGCCTTGAGCCGTCGTTCCGACAAAAAACACCAGGCAGAAAACACCCGCCGCGCGGAGCGACAGAGATCGCCTGGGAGCGGAAACGGGGCATCCCATTATCAGCCTCTTTACCGAACTAACCATTACTTTTCCCCCATAGACACAGAATTAAACGGCAATTACGCTTCCATCAATTGCCATAAATGGTTTTTGCCAGTTTCAGGAGTTGTGAACCTACCGCCAGCTTTGTCTTACGGACCGAAGCCAGGTTGACTTCGAAGCCGAGCCGGTTTTGAACAGGAACCAGACCGATCATTCCGCCGCTCTCACAGAAACCGGACATATCACTCACTGTCAAAATATTCTGCTGGTTCAATTCCCGGAGAATGCGGGTGAGGCGGTTGCGTTCCGATGCGGAGATATAGACGAGGTGGGCTCCTTTGACCTCGGCAACCTCTTCAATATGCCGGACGTTGACCCGTGCACCATGAACCGTCTGCCCCTTCAGCATGTTGATAAATGCGGCAGGTGGCTCTTTCCCGAGTATTGCTACCGTAAAGGTGCCCGCGTCAGTGCGGATATCGTCAGGCCATTCGGTAAGCTTGGCGAAATTCAACACAAACACGGCCTTAAGCTGTGCTTCCTGGGGCTGGGCACTGCAGACAACCGGCGGCGACAGTGTGAAGACCAGCAGCAGGACAGCTATTGCGACCATTTTCAACTGCATTGAGAGCCCTTTTTACCCAACCACTTTTCCAGCATGGCAACCAGGTCGGCGAATTCCAGCGGTTTGGCCAGATAATCATCCATCCCGACCGCAAGACATTTTTCACGATCAGCGCGCATGGCATTTGCCGTAAGCGCAATGATCGGTATGTTACGGTTCCTGACCGATGATCCCTGATCGCGGATGGCGGCGGCCGCTTCGTAGCCGTTCATTCCCGGCATCATGCCATCCATGAGAACCAGCGCATATTCTTTTTCATGGAGAGCTTTCAGGACCTCATGTCCATTTCCTGCAACGTCGACCGTATAGCCGAGTTTCGTAAGGAACGCCCGCACCATTTTCTGGCTGGTGGGGTCATCCTCAGCCAGCAGCAGGGGAAGGACGTTTCCGGTCGGACCCGAACCCCCAGGGCGACCAGCCACTGTTGGGGGGGGAAGAGGCGCGTTGATGACAGCCGGCTGTTTTTTCAACGGGACCGCAAACCAGAACGAGGAACCCTCCCCTGCAAGGCTCTCCAGGCCTATTTCACCGCCCATCAACGCTACCAGCTGTCGGCAGATTGCCAGACCCAGACCGCTGCCGCCGTATTCCCGGGTACTTGAACCGTCAGCCTGGATGAACGGCTCGAAGACCAGATCCAGCTTTTCGGGGGAAATCCCGATACCGCTGTCTCGAACCAGAAACCGCAGGGTGACGTAATCCTGATCCTCGCCGTCATTCCGGATATGAACATGTATGGTACCGCTCGGGGTAAACTTGATGGCGTTGCCGATCAGGTTGGTCAGCACCTGGCGGAGTCTCCCTGAATCACCCTGCAGCAGCAGCGGGATGTCGGGATCTATCCGGACACACAGTTCCAGACCTTTTTCACGGGCATGAAGCTGCAGTATATCAATCGTGCCTGAAAACAACTCCCTCAGGTTAAAAGCGGACGATTCCAGCTCCAGTTTGTGCGCCTCAATTTTCGATAGGTCGAGAATGTCACTGATCAGCCGTACCAGATGCGTTCCTGACGTTCTGATAATCTCGGCATATTCGCATTGTTCTTTGGTCAGTCCCGAATCCAGGAGCAGGGTTGTCATGCCGATTACTCCATTCATCGGAGTACGAATCTCATGACTCATGTTGGCAAGAAACTGGCTTTTGGCCAGACTCGCAGCCTCGGCCGCCTCCTTGGCCCGCAACAACTGGATCTCCTTGCTGCGAAGCACTTTGAACGCCCGGTTGGCCCGGAATATATACTGGACCCGGTAAGCCAGAATCTGCCAGTTAATCGGCTTCACGATAAAATCGGTTGCACCCGCGCCAAATGCCTTGCTGATCGACTCAACGTCGTCCAGACCGGTCATCATGACGATCGGGACATCCGCCCCCTGCGGAAGCGCTCGGATCTCCCGGCAGAGAGTGAAGCCATCCTTGCCGGGCAGGAGCACATCCAGCAGGACCAGATCGGGGCAAACGTCCAGGAACGTAGCCAGCATCGTCGTACCGTCCGGGGACTCGCTGACGGCATAGCCTGCCGCTTCCAGCGTCATTCGGGCCAAAAGCCTGACAGTTTCGTCATCGTCTACTACCAGGACCCGCTCCGGTCGTTCCGGCAATGCCGGTAGCTCATTGTCGATATTTTCTGGGGTCATGGTGTTTCTCGCTGCAACAGGTCGGCAAGTGCCATGGCTACGGCGTTGAATTCTGATTCAAGACGGGTGAGGAGCGCGGTGTCTTCCATGGCTGAATTGTTTCTGCCGATGTACTCCAGCAACTTGCACTGCTCTGCCAATTTGACTGCTCCCAGATTGGCGCTGCTGGATTTAAGATAGTGCGCCTTTTTAAACAGTCCCTCCATGTCGCTGGTGCTGGCTGCATGCTGGATCGCCGCAAGCAGACCGGGTGCTTCTTCGATATACTTCGTGACAACCGTGTGCAGTAGCTTTTTCTGACCGTGCGGGTCAAGCATGCGAATGCTGTCGATGTAGCCAAGATCAAGGTGCGAAGCATCCCGTAAACGTGCAGCGGCACTGCGGGCGGGCTGTTCCGCCGGAGAGGAAGGCACCACCGGACCCGGGTCTGATGCCGGAGCGGTCTGTCCGGACGGCACAAATCCGACTGCATCCTGCGGCAGCCAGCGGGATAACACGGAATCCAGCTGCTTCATCGAAAACGGCTTCGACAGATAATCATCCATACCGGCATCCATACAAATCTGGCGGTCTTCTACGCCGGCATGGCCGGTAAGTGCGGCCACCACCTGGCGAGTGGCCGGACCTCCACCGGCCTGCAACGCATGCTCCTGCTCTCGCAAAATCCGGGTAAGCGAATAGCCGTCCAGTTCCGGCATCTGGCAATCCATCAGCACCACTGCAAAGCGGTCCCTGGCGAGGCAATCCAGAGCGTCGCGACCATTGGCGGATACCGTTACCCGGTATCCGAGGCACTCCAGCATCTCCCTGCCGACATACTGGTTGACCGGGTTGTCTTCCACCAGCAGAATTGCAACCCCCTGCCCATCGGCCGTGGGGCCGGTCGCCACATTTGGCTCGAGCTCCGCAACTACCGGTTCTGCCGCGGATTTGCAGATAAAGCGGGCATTAAAACAGAAACAGGAGCCGATCCCCGGTGTGCTCTCCACGACGATGCTCCCCCCCATCATCTCTGCCAACTGCCGCGCAATCGTGAGGCCAAGCCCGGTACCGCCGTATTTACGGGTCATGGAACCGTCAGCCTGTGTAAACCCTTCGAAGATTTTTGCCAGCAACTCCGGATTGATGCCGACGCCGCTATCCCGCACGGAGAAACAGAGCATGATGTCATCCCGGCTTCTCTCCCGTACGCTTACCGTTACAACTACCTCGCCCTGTTCGGTGAACTTGACCGCATTGTTGACAAGGTTCAACAGCACCTGTCGCACCCGCAGCGGGTCTCCACCGACAATCTGAGGAACAGCTGCATCAATCGACAGTCGCAGAGCAACACCTTTCAGGCTGGCGGAGGTTGTAAACAGCTCAACAACTGCTTGGGCCATCTCATGCAGATCGAAGGAGATGGTCTCCAGCTCGATTTTGCCGGCTTCGATCTTGGAAAAATCAAGAATGTCATTGATGATGCCCAAAAGCGATGTACCGGATTGATGGATTGTCTGGGCAAATTTTCGCTGTTTGTCGGCCAGATCCGTTCCGAGGAGCAGTTCCGTCATTCCGAGTACTCCGTTCATCGGCGTACGAATCTCATGGCTCATATTTGCCAGAAACTCGGATTTCGACCGACTGGCGGATTCTGCTGCATCGCGCGCCTCCTCGAGGTCGGCGACAATCTGCCGGAGCTCTTCTGTGCGCACCTCGACGGTGGATTCGAGCGTATCCCGCTGGCGTTCGAGTTCGGCATCACGTTCTTCAATCTGGCACAGCATCGCATTGAAGCCGTCGATCAGCTGGCCTGTTTCGTCTTTGTTATCATTTACAATACGAAGCGAGTAGTCATTGATGGTGGAAACCTGTTGCATAGCCCCGGCCAGGGAGACGATCGGCTGCGTGATCATAATCTGCAGCCGGGAAACGATGAAGTAGACCAGAAACAGCGCAAAGAACAGGATGACAGCCGAGAAGGATACCACCTTGACAAACATGTCACGGAGCGGGGCTGTCGAAGAGTGCAGCAGAACGAAACCGATGTTCTTCCCTTCAAGACTGACTGGGCGGACCATATCGTAACTGGAGCCGAAAAACCTGAACCCGAGGCTGCCCTGCTCCTCCAGCAGCGCCAGCCGTTGCGAAGCGCTCTCGTTCCTGCTGATCATCTCCGGGAACTGGTACACCTCACGCGCGGCAGGACTCTGGTAAGAGGCAAAGAGTACTCCTTCTGCAGTAAAAATATGACCGTTCAGAATGGTTGGATTGGTGCTGAGCGACGAAAGGACGGAAGCGGCTGCCGCAGGATCACTGAACATGAGAGGAGCGGAAGAGGAAAAAGCCACCATATCGGCGACAATGGCAAGATTTTTTTGGAGATCCCGGCGGTAGCGCATCATCTGGTTGCTGATCAGGGTGAGCGAAACCAGGGCAACCACCAGAAAGCTCGTTCCGAGGGTGATCAGCATGATTTTGCGCTTGATTGAAGACCGTCTGATAAAGTTTTTCATCTATTTGACCTGATGACACTTTATTAACCGCTCGAATCATCTAAAGACACGGCAGGCAGCTACGGAGATAGTACGTGGATATCATGTAATAATCTGGCCATGCAAGATAAATTTAATTTTAAGCCGCTTAGAATTATACGTCATTTCACCGACTGGCTGGCAAAAAAAACAGCCCCCTGCCGATTCAACTCGACAGAGAGCTGCTATTATTGCCGCAACCGCACGCTTTACATTCAGCAGTGCGCAATCAAGCCATAAGAAACTCGCGGCCAAATGGCGACATCTGCCGCAGACGGGCAATGATCGGCGGCAACTCACGAATGACCGTATCGATCTCGGCGTCGGTGGTGTAGCGCGACAGCGAAAAGCGAATCGAGCCGTGGGCGCAGGTAAAGGGAACACCCATGGCGCGCAGGACATGAGACGGCTCCAGCGAACCGGACGTACAGGCGCTTCCCGACGAAGCGCAGATGCCGAACTCCGACAACAGCAGTAGAATCGCCTCCCCCTCGACAAACTCGAAAGCGATCGAGGTGGTATTGGGCAGCCTCTCGGCGCCGCCGCCATTGATGCGGGCATGGGGAATAGCCGCCATCAGGGCTTCCTGAAGGCGGTCACGCATGGCTTTGACGATTGTATTCTCGACCTCCATATGCTGGTCGGCCAGCTGGCAGGCCTTCCCCAGCGCAATGATGGCTGCGGCGTTCTCGGTGCCGGCCCGGCGGCTCTTTTCCTGATGACCACCGACCAGAAACGGACGGAACGGGGTGCCGCGTCTCAGATACAGCACGCCGATCCCCTTGGGGGCGTGCAGTTTGTGACCGGAAAGCGAGAGCATGTCGATGCTCGAAGCGGCCATATTGATCGGGATTTTGCCGATAGCCTGCACCGCATCACTGTGAAAGAGGGCTCCCTTCGACTTGGCGATGACGGCCGCCTCCTCTACCGGGAAAATGACGCCGGTCTCATTGTTGGCCCACATCAGCGAGACGATCGCCGTGTCGGTATCGACCGCTGCCTTCAATTCTTCCATATCCAGCCGACCGGCACCATCAACCCCGATTTCCGTCACCCGGTACCCCTTCTGGGTCAGGTTGCGGCACTGGGTCAGCACGGCAGGATGTTCGATGCGGGATGTAATGATGTGGCGACGGTCGGGAAACACCTCCAGAGCCGAACGGATCGCGGCGTTGTCACTCTCGGTGCCGCAGGCGGTGAAAATGATTTCGTCGGGGGACGCTCCCAGCAGATCCGCAACACGAATCCTTGCTTCGTTGACCTTGCTCTGCACCTGGCCGCCGAAAAAATGCATCGAACTGGGGTTGCCGTACAGCTCGCAGAAATAAGGGCGCATTTCCTCGAAGACCGCTTCATCGACCTTGGTGGTGGCGTTGTTGTCGAGATAGATCTCTTTCATTGAGAGACCTCCTCTACCGTGATATCCTCTGCAACCAGGTCTCGTAATTTGGTCTCGACCATGCGGGCGGTGTTGCCGGACGAGGCGCAACCGGCACAGGCCTTGCGGAAGGCGACCTGGACCCTGGAGCCGTCGATATCAATCAGCTCCAGATCGCCGCCGTCAGCCCAGAGCAGCGGCCGGATATCGCGCTCCAGAACCTCCTGAATCAGCTGCATTTTCTTCATATTAGAGAGCTTTTCAGGGCGCTGGCGCGGCTGGACATCGGCATCTCCCAGCACCTGGGCAATCAGTTCCTCTATCTTGGGAATACAGCCGCCGCAGGCACCGCCGGCCTTGGTGAAGTGCGTAACCTGTTCGGCCGTCGTCAACCGGTTGGTCTCAATGACCTTCCTGAGAAACGCGTCGGTAATGCCGAAACATTTGCAGACGATCTCTCCCTCATAATCAGGGTATGCATGTCCGTGGTCATGTTCACCGTCATGCGGGGGTATTTCCAACCCGCGATATTTCAGAATCGCCACCTCCAGCGCTTCCTGCCCCATGACCGAACAATGCATCTTCTCTTCCGGCAGACCGCCGAGAAAATCGGCAATATCCTGGTTGCTGACGGCAAGTGCCTCATCGAGGGTCTTCCCCTTGACCATCTCGGTCAGGGCGGATGAAGAGGCGATCGCACTGGCGCAGCCGAAGGTCTGGAACTTGGCGTCTACAATTTTATCCTTGTTTTCGTCCAGCTTGAGATAGAGTTTAAGCGCATCGCCGCAGGCCAGACTACCGACCTCGCCGACAGCATCGGCATCGGGGATATCCCCGACATTGCGGGGGTTCAAAAAATGGTCCTTAACAATCGGCGTATAATCCCACATGGATGTAGCTCCTCCTGAAAGTAGTTATTTAACTCAGCTTAGAATAAATTTCCGGCCGGCCGCCATGACTTCTGCAAGGCGCGCGTCACTGCCCGCCTCACCGTACAGCCGCACTACCGGCTCAGTTCCCGATTTACGGAACAGCATCCAGCTCCCGTCGTCAAGCAGCAGTTTGGTTCCGTCAATCTTGATGATCTCCCTGACTTTGGTCCCGGCAAGTTCGGCAGGAAGAGCGGTAATCTTGTTGCCGTAGGCCAGCTCCAGCTCCGGAGACAGAGTGAGATTGTCCCGGCGGGTGACAAATCGCCCCACCTCGCCGTACAGCCGGTCAAGAAGTTCACGGATGCTCTTCCCTTCACGGGCCACCATTTCGGCAACCAGGAAACAGGCCAGAATACCGTCCTTCTCAGGAACATGCCCCTTGATCGTCAGGCCGGCGCTCTCTTCACCACCGATAACCAACTTGTCCTGACTGATCAGTTCCCCGATATACTTGAATCCTACCGGCGTTTCGTAGACCGGGACACCATGCATTTTCGCCACGGCGTCGATCAGGTGCGAGGTCGCGACGCTGCGTGCCACGCCCCCTTCAAGCCTCCGCACCCGGATCAGATAATCCAGCAGCAGGGCGATGATATAATTCGGCTCGATGTAGCTGCCGTCGGCATCCAGAATACCGAAGCGGTCGGCGTCACCGTCGGTCGCAAGACCGAGCCTGATATCGGGGTTGTTCTTGACCAGGGCAATAAAATCGGGGATGTGCGCCTCGGACGGTTCAGGCGGGTGCCCACCGAAGTAGGGGTCGGGACGGTCATTGATGATTACGTACGGGATCCCCCGTTTACGGAGCGGCTCGTCCAGATACCCCCGACCGGTGCCGTAGAGCGGATTGAGTGCGACCAGCCCCAGCGTGCCGATAGCGTCGAAATCCACCTTTTGTTCCAGCGCTTCCAGATAGGCGCCATGCGGGTTGATGTTTTCCACCAGCCCCTGTCTGCCGGCATCTTCAAGGGACAGCTCCTTGTAGCATCCGGTCCCGACCATCGCATTGGCGCGGAGTTCGATGTCGCCGGTGGTCTCCGGCAGAGCAGGGCCACCCCATGAAGGTGAAAATTTTACTCCGTTATACTCGGGAGGATTGTGGCTGGCGGTAAAATTGATGCCGCCGGCCGCGCCGCGACGCAGGATTTCGAATGATATGACCGGCGTGGGGGTATCACGCTCGCACAGATACGCCTTGATGCCGGCTCCGGCAAGAACACGGGCGGCCGCCTCGACAAACCGCTGCCCCATGAAACGGGTGTCACAGCCGATCACAACCCCTTTGTCCTGTTCACCGGCTGCCTTGATATTGTCGGCAATGGCCTGAATGACGGTCTTGACATTATCGTAGGTAAAGTCATCACACAGGATGCCGCGCCAACCGGATGTTCCAAAGGATATTCGCTTCATTCCACCCTCCATTGCACAATAGGACAGCTTTAGTCGTTTTAGAGTAATACAGCACAGCTCTTCCGTCAAGATAAACGAAACAGTATCCGAAACCTGGAACGCGCCTTGAGGCTATGGCGAAAGCAAACTGCTTGACCGGCCACCGCAAAGGGAGTATAAAGTAACCATAAGTATTTCGATATGTTAGAGGGGGTGTTCCATGAAAAGTATACTGCTTTTACTTGCGGGAATTATTTGCCTGGCAGCTAATGCGGATGCCGCAGTGAAGACACGACTGGTCGAATACCGGCAGGGAGGCGACGTTCTTGAAGGGTACCTTGCCTGGGATGATGCCCATACATCGAAGCGCCCGGGGGTGCTGGTCGTGCATGAATGGACCGGCATCAACCAGCATATGAAGCAGAGGGCGGAAATGCTGGCAAAACTGGGATATGTCGCTTTTGCCGCCGACATCTACGGCAAAGGAGTCCGACCGGCAACCCAGCCGGAGGCGGCAAAAACAGCAGGAATATACAAAGATAACCGGCCCCTGATGCGGGCCAGGGTGCAGGCGGGGCTTAATGAGCTCAAAAAGCAGCAGCATGTCGATCCGGGGCGCATTGCCGCCATCGGCTACTGCTTCGGGGGAACTACGGTGCTGGAACTGGCCCGTGACGGCGCCGACGTGAAGGGGGTCGTCAGTTTTCACGGCGGGCTGTCAACACCGACACCGCAGGATGCGAAAAGCATAAAGTCAAAGGTCCTGGCACTGCATGGTGCGGATGACCCCTTTGTCAAAGCGGATGAGGTTGCCGCTTTCCAGGATGAGATGCGAAAAGGGACCGTCGACTGGCAGTTTGTCGCCTATGGAAACGCGGTGCACAGCTTCACCAACAGGGAAGCCGGAACTGACAACAGCAAGGGAGCGGCCTATAACGAAAAGGCCGATCGCCGTTCATGGGAAGCCATGCGGGAGTTTTTTGCAGAGATTTTCAGATAGCTATTATTGACAATCCGGTTTTTATTGCAGGGGGATGTTGCATTATCCCCCTGTTTTTTTTATAGTGTGCGTTCAAAAAAATATCCGCAAAGGTAATTATCCAAATTATGTCCAAAGAACTTGCAAAAGGTTACGAACCGCATGACGTCGAAAAGAGATGGTACAGCGAGTGGGAAGAGAAGGGATATTTCCGAGCCGCTGCCACCTCGGACAAAAAACCGTACTCCATAGTCATTCCCCCGCCGAACGTAACCGGCGCCCTGCATATGGGGCACGCCCTCAACAACACCCTGCAGGACATCCTCTGCCGCTGGAAACGGATGCAGGGGTATAACGTCCTCTGGATGCCAGGTACCGACCATGCCGGCATCGCCACCCAGAACGTGGTGGAGCGGCAATTGACCGCCGAGGGGAAGGATCGCCATGACCTGGGGCGCGAAGCCTTTATCGAGCGGGTCTGGAAGTGGAAGGGAGAGTCCGGCGGCCAGATCATCGGCCAGCTGAAACGCCTCGGCGCCTCCTGTGACTG
This sequence comes from uncultured Geobacter sp., assembly GCA_964524835.1. GTDB lineage: Bacteria > Desulfobacterota > Desulfuromonadia > Geobacterales > Pseudopelobacteraceae > JACRCG01. Next base: position 40,498 of record CAZGEG010000026.1, on the reverse strand, counting down.
GGAGCGGGAACGCTTCACGATGGATGAAGGGCTCTCGAAAGCGGTGCGTACCGTATTTGTCAAGTTGTACGAGGACGGCCTGATCTACCGCGACAACCGCCTGATCAACTGGTGTCCGCGCTGCCACACCGCCCTGTCCGATATCGAAGTCGAGCATGAGGATCACAAGGGGCACCTCTGGCACATCCGCTATCCCGTCGTCGGTCAACCGGGACGCTTTGTGGTCGTGGCAACTACCCGCCCGGAAACCATGCTGGGGGACAGCGCCGTGGCGGTGCACCCGGAAGACGAACGCTACAGAGACCTGGTCGGCCAGAAGGTTCTTCTGCCGCTCCTGAACCGGGAGATTCCCGTTGTCGCCGATGACTATGTCGATCGCGAGTTCGGCACCGGCGTCGTCAAGATCACCCCGGCCCACGACTTCAACGACTTCGAGGTCGGCCTCCGCCACTCCCTGGACCGGATCAACGTCCTCGACGAGTCCGGCGTGGTCAACGCCGCCGGGCACCAGTACGAGGGGATGGACCGCTTCGAAGCGAGAAAGCGGATCGTGGCCGACCTGGAAGAAGCCGGTTATCTGGACAAAATCGACGACCACGCCATGTCGGTAGGCGGCTGCTACCGCTGCAAGACCGTGGTCGAACCGTACCTCTCCCTGCAGTGGTACGTGAAGGTCGCGCCGCTGGCCGAACGGGCCCTGGACGCGGTGAAGAGCGGCAAGACCCGCATCCTCCCCAAGCAGTGGGAAAACACCTACTACGACTGGATGGAGAATATCCGCGACTGGTGCATCTCACGCCAGATCTGGTGGGGGCACCGCATACCGGCCTGGTTCTGCGATCATTGCGGCGAGATTACCGTGGCGATGGAAGCGCCGACAAAGTGTTCAAAATGCGGCAGCGACGAGCTCCGCCAGGAAACCGACGTGCTGGACACCTGGTTCTCGTCGGCCCTCTGGCCCTTCTCCACCATGGGGTGGCCGGACTGTACCGCCGAATTGAAAACATTCTACCCGACCTCCTGCCTGGTGACCGGCTTCGACATCCTCTTTTTCTGGGTGGCCCGCATGATGATGATGGGGCTGCACTTCATGGACGGGGTTCCCTTCACGGACGTCTATATCCACGCCCTGGTGCGCGATGCGCAGGGGCACAAGATGTCCAAGTCGAAGGGGAACGTGATCGACCCGCTGACGGTCATCGACCAGTACGGCACCGATGCCTTCCGTTTCACGCTGGCCGCCTTTGCCGCCCAGGGACGCGACATCAAGCTGGCCGAAGAGCGGATCGCCGGCTACCGCAATTTCTGCAACAAGGTCTGGAATGCGGCCCGCTTCACCCTCATGAATCTTGAGGGTTTCGATCCCGACGGTATCAGCCTTGACACGCTGGAATTATCACAGGGAGACAAATGGATCCTGCACCGGCTGAACGAAACCGCCCGGAGTGTCGATGAGACCCTGACCGGCTACCGCTACAACGAAAGCGCCATGGCGCTGTACCAGTTCACCTGGAGCGAATTCTGCGACTGGTATCTGGAGCTGTCGAAACAGGACATCTACAACGGTACGCCGGAGCGGAAACTGGCTACCCGGTACGTGCTCTGGTACACGCTGGAGAACCTGCTGCGACTGCTGCACCCGTTCATGCCGTTCATCACCGAAGAGATCTGGCAGGCGCTGCCAAAGGGTAAAGGGTCAAGGGACAAGGATCAGGAGGAATTACCTGAAACCATCATGCTGGCGTCATATCCTGAATATCTTAACGAGCTCTCCTTCCCTGAAGACGCCGCCGACATGGAACGGGTCATGGACGTCATCGGCGGCATCCGCAATATCCGCGGCGAAATGGAGGTGCCCCCTTCAAAACAGATCGCCGTGGTCCTCTCCTGCGACAGCGAGGCCAGCCGGCGCACGATGAAGCACAACGAAAGCGCCATCATCAGCCTGGCCAGGGTCTCCGACCTCGCCATCGGCTTCCGGATCGAAAAACCGGAGGACGCCTCGATCCAGGTAGCCGGCGATGTGCAGATATATGTGCCGCTCAAGGGCCTGGTGGATGTGGCCGCCGAAGAGGAGCGGCTGCTGAAGGAGATCGGCAAGATCGACCGCGAGATCGAGATGTTCTCCAAAAAGCTGGAGAGCCCCGCCTTTGTGGACCGCGCTCCGGCGGAGATTGTCGCCAAGGAGCGCCAGAAACTGGCGGATGTGAACGGCAAGAAGCTGGTGCTGGAAGAGAGTCTGGACAAGATCAGAAAAATGAAGTAGGTGACCCATGCAGCAGATCCAGAACGTCGCCATATTCGCCAAGGTCCATGATCCCCGTTGTCTCGGAATCGCCGGCGACCTGATTCACTGGCTGGAGGAGCGCGGCTGCACCCCCATGCCCGATGTGCTGTTGACTCGCCAGCTCGGCTGCCCGAATGCCCTGACGATTGAGGAGATTCGCGACCAGGCAGAACTGGTGGTGGTGCTGGGGGGGGACGGGACGCTGATCTCGGTGGCCCGGCTCTTCAGCGGCAAAGAGGTGCCCATTCTGGGGGTCAACCTGGGGAGCCTCGGCTTTCTGACCGAAATCACCGTGGAGGAGCTGTACACCCGGCTGGAGAAGTGCCTGGAGGGAAACCCGCGCGTTTCGGACCGGATGATGCTGGAAGTGACCCTCCACCGGGAGGGGCAGGATATGGAAAAGTTCCATGTCCTGAACGACGTGGTCATCAACAAGGGGGCGCTGGCCCGGATCGTGGATCTTGAAACCAAGGTAAACCGCCATTTCCTTACCACCTACAAGGCCGACGGCCTGATCGTATCGACCCCGACCGGCTCCACCGGCTATTCCCTCTCCGCCGGCGGGCCGATCATCCACCCGCTGATGAGCTGCATCGCCATCACCCCGATCTGCCCGCACACGCTGACCAACCGTCCGATTGTCGTCACGGATGAATCGATCATCTCCATAACCGTCACCTCCTCATTTGATGAAAAAGTGTACCTGACGCTGGACGGCCAGGTCGGCTTCGAACTGCGGGAGGGGGACTCGATCGAGGTGCGCAAGGCGCTGAAAACGACTTCGCTGGTCATGTCGCGCAGCCGCGATTACTTCGAGATCCTGCGGACCAAACTGAAGTGGGGAGAGCGCTGAGACCCTATGCTAACCGACCTGACCATTAAAAATGTTGCCATCATCGACTCCCTGCAGATCACCTTCAGGCCGGGACTGACCGTGCTGACCGGCGAGACCGGAGCCGGCAAATCGATCATCATCGATGCGGTCGGGCTGATCATGGGGGGGCGCGCTTCCAGCGACCTGATCCGCTCCGGCGAGGAGGAGGCGGTCGTCGAAGCGCTGTTCGACATTTCCGCCCTGCCGGAAATCAGGCAGCAGCTGATGGAGGCCGGGTTTGACTGCGAAGAGGAACTGCTGATCAAGCGCTCCCTGTCACGGGGGGGTAAGAACAGGATCTTCATCAACGGCGGCATGGGTACACTGGCGCTGTTGTCAGACATCGCCCCGCGCCTGATCAACATCTACGGCCAGCACGATTCCCAGACCCTGCTCAAGCCGGAAAACCACCTGCGACTGCTGGACGCTTTTGCCGGCACCGGGGAGAAACGGCAGGCGTTCACCGCCCTGTTCAACCGGCTGGGGTCTGTCCGCGAGGAGCTCGCCGGCCTGGAACATGCCGAACGGGAGGCCGAGCGGCGCCTCGACCTGCTTTCCTACCAGTCGGACGAGATTGCTAAAGCGGCACTCAAAGCGGGGGAAGAGGAACAGCTGGAGGAACAGCGTGGACTTCTGGCACACGCCGAGAAGCTGGGTGGCGTCAGCAGCGAAGCCTTTGACCGGCTGTACGGCGGTGACGGCGCCCTGCTGGGGCAGCTCAAGCGCATCTCCGCCTCGATAGCGGAACTGTCCGCCATCGACGTTTCGCTGCAGGGTACGGCCGCATCGATCGAGGGAGCCTATCTGCAGTTGGAGGATGCCGCCATAACCCTGCGTGACTACTCCTCCCGGATCGAGTCCGACCCCGCGGCGCTGGGGCAGATTGACGACCGTCTCGACCAGCTCGGCAGACTGAAAAAGAAATATGGTCCGACAGTTGAAGAGATACTGGCGTACAAGACCGGAATCGACGCAGAGCTGGAGCAGCTGCAGAGCCGTGAGCAGAGCAGGCAGGCACTGGAAGCGGAGCGGGACCGGATGGAAGTGGAACTGAAACAGGCCGGAGGGGAACTGTCGGCCGCCCGGATTCAGGCTGCCAAAAAACTCAAACATGCGCTGGAAAGCGAGGCGCACCTGCTTGCCATGAAAGGCGCCATTATCGAACCGGCGCTGGAATCGCTTGCCGAACCGCGCTCAAGCGGCTTCGAACGGGTTGAATTCCTCTTTTCCCCCAATCCGGGCGAGATACCGCGTCCGCTGGGGAGGATCGCTTCCGGGGGCGAGCTGTCCCGGCTGATGCTGGCGATCAAGCAGGTGCTGCCGGAGGGGGACGTCCCGACCCTGGTATTTGACGAGGTTGACACCGGCATCGGCGGAGCTACTTCGGAGCTGGTCGGGAGGAAGCTGAAAAATGTCGCTGCCGGGCAGCAGGTGCTCTGCATCACCCATTTGCCGCAGGTGGCGGTCTTCGCCGACCAGCAGCTGCGGGTGGAGAAACTGATTGCGGACGGACGGACAACCACCCGTATCAGCGAGCTCGACCGGAATGAACGTACCCGCGAAGTGGCCCGGATGCTGGCCGGCACGACCGTCACCGATTCCGCCCTCGCACACGCCGCAGAGATGCTGGCCGCCGGCGCAAACAGATGAGGCGTCCGGAACAGGCCACTATCCCTTTCACAGCATGATCCTGAGTCCCTCGCGCTCTCCGCACTACTCCCTCAGCAATAGCAGCAAACCGGGTAGCAGAGATACCTGCAATTTTTTTATTGTTTCAACCCTTTAATGCCCTTGGCAGCAACAACCAGATTGCGGCCGCCGCCCTTGGCGGCATAGAGCGCTTCGTCAGCCCCCGCGTTTAGGGCCGTTGCATCTCCATAGAGGTTCAGCGGGGCAACGCCGCAACTGAAGGTGCAGGAGAAGGTTTCGTCCTTTGCCTGGAAAATGACGGCAGCGAAACTTTCCCGAACTTCGTTCAGAAGGGAAACCGCCTCGGTGATGCTGCAGCCGGGAAGAATAACGGCAAACTCCTCGCCGCCAAACCGGCCGACGGTGTCCGCCTTGCGCACGCGCTGCCTGATGAGGCGGGCAAGGGCAATCAGCACCCGGTCGCCGATCGGATGCCCATAGGTATCATTCACGCCCTTGAACTTGTCCACATCGATCATGGCAAAGCAGACCTCTTCCTGCTTGCGCTGGGCAAGGGCTATGGCAGAATCCAGCAGCTCCTTGGTAGTGGTATGATTGAACAGGCCGGTCATGCTGTCCCGCACCATGTAGGAGCGGATGATCTTCATCCTCTCGGCACGCGCGACCACGGAAGAAACCAGGCGCTGGGGTTCGATCGGTTTGGTCAGGAACGCATCACCCCCGATCTGCATCGCCTGAAACTGCTTGTCTATATCCGTTTCGCTGGAAAGATAGACGATCGGAATACTGAAATAGGCGCCGATCTGCCGGATTGCCTTGGCCAGTTCCATGCCGTTGCAGCCCGGCATGTACATATCCATTAAAATCAGGTCCGGCTTGAATTCGATTAACGGCGACATGACCTGCAGCGGATCGTTCACCGTCAGGGTGATCATTCCCGCCTCCTGGAGAATCAAGGCGTGAAATTCAGCCAACTGCGGTTCGTCATCCACGATCATGATACGGTACGGTTCCGGTTTGACCGCCGAGGTCAGCAGACTGAGGGTCGAACAGAGTTCCGTCATGTTGAGCGGTTTTACGAAATAGGCACTTGAACCGGCCCGCACGGCAGACAAGCGATTGGCGAGCGAGCCTTGCGAGGAGATGAAGACCGTCGGGACCGGTTTCTCGCGCCCCGTCTGAACAGTTTGCATGATATCGGAACCGCCGAGCGGCCTGCCGGGGAAGATCATATCCATGACAATCACGTCGGGCGGGGCACTCTTCACGGCATTCACCAGCTGTTCCGGCTCGCCGAAAGAAAGCACCTCGAAACCGAAGCACCCTATCTGGGTTGCCAGCGTCAGACGCTGGTACGAGTCGTCCTCGCACAGGTACACAAGCTTCCGGTCCCTTTCAGCTGTTCCGTCTGCGGCTATCGCCAGTTCCTGGATCTGCGACTCCATCCCCTGCAGCGGATCGATAGCGGAAATTTCCTGTTCCATCCGGGCGAACAGTTCCTGCATCTTCTGGTGCCAGAATCTGTCAGGAGCTGATTCTGCCTGCAGCGCCTCCTTTGCCAGGAGCTCCCCCGCCATGGCGGCAGAGCTCAACATGCTCAAGCGGAACGAAGCGCACGCCCCTTTCACGGAGTGGATGCGGCGATGCAGCTCCTCCAGCGGGGCGCTCCCCTTTTCCCCCCGGACAAACTCGGAGTAGGAGGCCCGGATTCCTTCCAGCTGCGCGGGAAGCTGCTTAATGTAAGCCTCGCGGATTTTTTTGAGTTTTGATTCCACGTTTGCTGTTGGTGTGCTCAAGGCGGGACATCCTTTTTAAATAAGTTACAAAATGTACCTGTCAGAACTGGATCTGCACCTTCTTTGCCGTCCCCTCTTCCCTGACCCATAGCAGGGTCTTTCTGGCGCGTGAGCACCAGTCACGGACATCCTTTTCAAAGGTAGGACAATCGGCTGTAACCTCAAGGACATCGCCCGGCTTCATCTTTACTGACAATACGGTGATCTTGAGGGTCGGTTGAGGGCATTTGAGCCCCCGTGCATCGAGTACGGAAACAGCCATGATATTTCTCCTTTTGTGGTTTATTCTATGAATTTAGGGATGTCTCAATCAGGACAACATTACGCGAATCCTGCCTGCAATCTTCCGGTGACAACAAAAGCGGTCCCAGGGTACGAACTGTTTCAACCATTTCAGTGATGACCCGCCTGAACTTCTCCCCTTCTCCGGCGGAGACATAGTCCAGACGGCAGCGCTCTTTTTCGACCCCCAGCTGTTCCAGCATCAGGTTCAACATGCTGTGACGCTGCAGGGCGCGGCAGTTCCCCTCCTTGTAATGGCAGTCTCCCGGGTGGCAGGCCAGAATAATAACACCATCGGCTCCTTTTACAAGCGCGGAAAGGATAAATTGCGGGTCAACCCGGCCGCTGCACATGACCCGGATGACCTGGACATTGGGAGGATACGGCTGCTGCATCCCCCCCGCCTTGTCGGCGCCGGCATAGGAGCACCAGTTGCAGAGGAAGCCGATTATTTTTGGCTCGAAACACCCGTCTGACGTCATTTCAGGACTCCTTCCATCTCGGCCATGATCTGCTCGTTGGTAAAGCCGTGGCCGGTGATGGCTCCGGCCGGGCAGGCGGCCACGCAGGTGCCGCAGCCCCGGCAGAGGACGGCGTTGACATGCGAAGCGTTGTGTTCATGGTCAAACGATATGGCATGATAGGGGCAGACCGAAACGCAGAGACGGCAGCCGGCGCAACGGACCTCATCCACCTCGGCGGAGATCGGCTCGATCTCGATCGAGCGCCCCGGCTGGAGTCCGGACAGGGTATACCCGACCGTCGCCATTCCACCCAGCATCGCCGACCTGGTATCCATCGGTTCCTGGCAGGCCCCGGCCAGATAGACCCCCTTCATGGTGCTCTGGGCGGCATCCATCCGTCCGTGCAGCTCGCGGAAGAACCCGAATGAGTCGCAGCTGACATCCAGCATGCCGGAAAGAGTATCAGCCCCGTTCGCCGGAATCACGGCCGGGCAGAGAACCACCATATCCGCAGGGGCGGCCTCCCCTTTGACGCTGACCTGGAGCCGGCCGTCAGCATCCTGTGACACCGCAAGATCCCTGATGCCGCCGTATCGTTTCATCGTGCTGTTTTTGTTCCGGGCGGCATGGTTGAAGAGGATGTGCGCCTCTTTCCCCGGTACGACCAGTTCACGGTGATAATGGGTTATGGATGTTTCCGGGAGTTTGGCCGTGATCATGTGATTGAACTTGAACGCTGTCTGGCAGCAGATGCCGGAGCAGTACGGCTTGTGCTCATCATCCAGGCTGCCGACGCAATGGATGATGGCCACCGATGACGGGGCCCGTCCGTCCCTGGTCACGATCTCTCCGCCGGTCGGTCCGGTGGACGAGAGTATCCGTTCAAACTGCAGCGCATCATACACATCCGGCAGCGTTCCCATCCCCAGGCCGGCCACGCGGGAGGCATCGTACAGCCCGGCGCCGGTGGCCAGGATGATGGAGCCGACCCTCCGTTCGACAACACTCTCCACCTCTTCAAGATCGACGACATCCTCCCCCATCGGACAGGCATCCTTGCAGGCCCGGCACTCCTCGCCCCGCCTGCGGACGCAGGCCTCCTCCATCAGGAACGGAGCATTCGGCAGGACACCCGCAAAGGCGAAGTCGATCGCCTTCCTCTCGCTGGCGTTGCTGTTGAATTCATTCATCGTGGTCGCGGGGCACGCCTCCACGCACTCGCCGCAGCCGATGCAGTCGTGAAGCGACACGTGGCGCGGCCTCTGCCGGATCTTCGCAATGAAATTGCCATAAAAGCCGGTCACCTCGACGAGTTCCGACATCGTCAGCAGCTCGACCTTCCCGGCGCAGTCACCGTGAAGCAGCTCCCCCATCAGCGGCTCCAGCATGCAGGGAGCGCACTCAAGGGACGGGAAGAGCTCATCGAAGCGGACCGGCAGGCCGCCTATAAACGGCGTCCGCTCCACCAGCACCACCGCTCGCCCCGCTTCTGCCAGCGACAGGGCTGCCTTCATGCCGGCCGGGCCGGCGCCGATCACCAGTACGTCGGGGCAAATCTCCAGCTGTTTTTTCTCCAGCGGCTGCTGCAGCCGCACCCGGGATACCGCCCCCCGGATCGCCTGGGTCGCCTTTTCGGTCGCAACCGCCGGATCTTCGGTCACCCAGGCGATCTGCTCGCGGATGTTGACCATCTGCAGCAGGTATGGATTTATCCCCGCATTGGCCAGGCAGCGGCGAAAGGTGGCCTCATGGTCCCGCGGCGAGCAGGCGGCGACGACCACCCTGTCCGGACGCTCCGACTTCAGGCTCTGCTCGAACTGCACTCTCCCCTCTTCCGAACAGATGAAATCCACGGTCGTGAAATAGGGGCTGTCCGGGAAGGATCCGGCCGCTTCGGCTATGCGCTCGGCGCTGATTTTTTCGGCGATGTTGCTGCCGCAGTTGCAGAAATATATTCCTGTCTTCACGCTGCCCCCTCCCACCCGGTAATCTCCGCAATGATCCGCTCCACAGCCGCAGGGACCGCCGCGGCCACCTCAGCGGTGAACCGTTCGCCGAACAGGTCAAACTCGCGCGCCTCGACGCCCCAGAAGGAGACCTGCTCCGGCAGGGGCACTCCGGCCATCCGCCCCAGGTCATAGGCGGTGGCAAAATCGGTATCGTGGCTCGAAAACGTGTTCTTGGTAGTGACGAACTCCTTCGGGTCGAAACGCTGCAGCGTGCCCGGTGGGGCGCCGCTCAGCATCGCGTCCACCACCACCGCCCGCCTGAAACCGGCCATCGCCTCCATCAGACGGATCCCGCCGGTCTGCAGTTCCGTCACGGTCAGATCCATGCGCCCTCTCAGGCGCTCCGCCACGGCCACGGCAACGGCGTAGCCGACACCATCGTCAGAGAGGAGCCGGTTCCCCATCCCTATGATAACCGTTCCGGACGTTTCTGCCCTCATCCCTTCCTCCGCATCTCCCGCAGCAGACCGCCCCCGCTGTCACGGATCGACACGGTCAGCGGCATCTTGCCGGGGAGAAAGTGGGTCGCACAGGAGAGGCAGGGATCATAGAGCCGGAAGGCCATCTCCACCCGGTTGAGGATCGCCTCGTCCGGGGCGTTGCCCGTGATCAGCCTCTCCGCGGCACGCTTGATCGACATGGATATGGGGGCATAGTTGTTGGTGGTGCCGACGATCATGTTGACCCTGGTCAACACCCCCCGTGCATCGGTTTCAAAATGATGGGTCAGCGTCCCGCGCGGGGCCTCGACGGAGCCGATCCCGACGCCGGTGAAGCGGGCCGGATCGGGTATATTTCGGGTCTCGGGCGAGGTCAATTCCGGGTCGAGCGCCAGCTCCAGCATCCGCTCCGCAGCGTAGAGCAGCTCGATCAGCCGCGCCCAGTGGGTGGCGAGACGGTGATGGATCGGTTCGTACCGGGCGGCGGTGATCTTTTTGCAGCCGAAGGTCTCGTACATCCGCTGGTACTCGGCATTGGCCAGCGGCGTCGCCATCCCCTCGGAGACATTCAGTCTCGACAGCGGCGTCGCGGTGTAGATGCCGCTCTCGATGCCGTCGGTCAGCCCCTTCCATCCCACCTTTTTCAGGTAAGGATATTTCAGGTAGGTCCACGACTCCACCCGCTCGGCGATATGCTCGCGGTATCCGGACGGGTGATATTTGACAAACTCCCCCCCCTCCGGGTCCACCACCCGGATCATGCCGTCATAGAAATTGGCCTGGTTGTTCGCATCCACGGTCCCCATCGAGTAGGTGCGGTGCAGGTAGATGTCAGAAGTCACCAGATCCAGATAGACCGGGTTCTGCAGGACTATTTTTTCGAAGAGCGAGAGAGTGAAGCGGGCAAATTCGATGTTCCTGCGGGCCGTATCTTCAATCTGCTCCCGCTCCGCCCCGGTGATGGCACGGCTCCAGCCGCCGGGAATCCCGGCCACCGGATGGATCGATTTCCCTCCCAGAAAGGTGATGATCTCGTGGTTGCGCTTGCGGCACGCGATTACTTCGCCGGCGACCTCCAGGCCGACCTTGCGGGCCACCCCCAGGATGTTGCGCTCCGAGGGGGGTGCATCCGGGCCGACGATGAAGTCCGGTCCGCCCAGGGCGTAGAAGTGGGTCGTGTGATCGGTGACAAAAAAAGCCATGTACAGCGTTTCGCGTAGTTTTTTAGCGGCAGGGGTCGGTTCGGCGCCGAAGACAGCGTCCAGCGCCTTGGTGGCCGCCAGGTGATGCGCCTCGGGGCAGACCCCGCAGATCCGGTTGGTGATGACCGGCATCTCCTCGGCCATCCTCCCGACGCAGAACTGCTCGAAACCGCGCAGCTCCGGGATCTGGAAGTAGGTGTTCTCCACCGTCCCCTGATCGTTCAGGAAGATGTCGATCTTGCCATGCCCTTCCAGGCGGGTGATAGGGTCAATCGTGATACGCGCCATCAGTTATCTCCCTACCCTGCCGCCCAGTATCGAACTGGCCAGGGTGTATTTGTAGAACAATCCGGCATAGTCGGGAATCGTTGCGAGAAAGGCGTCCACCCGCGCGGCGATCTCACCTTCCGACAGGCCGGTCGTATCGCCGATATCCATGACGGAGCCGAGTGCCGCAACCATCTTCGCCCCCTGGTCGCTGATCCCTTCCGGTGCGCCGTAGCAGCCGGTGCAGGGCATGTTGGCCTTGGTGCAGGGGGCGCCGCAGCCGTTCCGGGTGGCGATCCCCATGCAGAGCAGCCCCTGTTCCAGCAGGCAGGCTTTTGCGTCGGGGTAGAATTCGTAATTGCGCCGGAAGGCCGTGATGCGCTTCTCCTCCTTGGTCCGGTCGCAGTCGTCGCAGACCGTCAGGGTGCCGCAGCCGATCGTGCTCCCGCCGGGGGGGAGGTCGCCGGAGAGAATCGTCTCGATCACGTTCCAGATCTGGCCGGATTCGGGAGGACAGCCGGGGATGTTGTAATCCACCTCCACCTCCTGGGCCAGGTGCTTCACCTTCCCCAGGAGCGGCGTCAGATGCATGTCCCCCTCAGGAAAGGAGGTTGTGCCGGCGGGGATGATTCCCGCCGGATTATCGACCGAGGGGTTGTCAACGTAGACCGTATTGAGAAGCTGCTCACTTGTCGTGAAGTTGGCCAGGGCCGGGATGCATCCCCCCTTGGCGCAGGAGCCGAAGGCCACCAGGATCCGGGATTTGCGCCGCAGCAGGCGGGCCATCTCCACGTTCTCCACGGTTCGGAGCGCCCCGTTGAAGAGGGTCACGGCAATGGCGCCGTCCGGGAGCGCCTCGATATCCTTCTTCTTGGTGTCCAGCAGGCAGGGGCAGAACATGAAGTCCAGCGCCGCATCCACGTCCAATAACTTTTCATGGAGGTTGACAACGGCGATCTCGCATCCGCCGCACGATGCCCCCCAGTAGACCGCCAGTTTCGGTTTTTCAGTCATCTTGCCCTCCGTAAAACGGCAACAATTCCAGCATGTACTGACGTCAGGACAATCATCTAAGTGGTTGCTTTCGGGTCGACAGGCGGAATCAAATCGGCAATTGTCCAAAGTTGAGTTCGCCCACTTATTTTTCTCGCCGATGTGGGAAGACAAAACCAGGTCATGCTGCCAATTTTGCCGGCGTGTTCAACGATGCGTGAATTTCCACATCGTCCCACGGCACAAAAACCCGCCCTTTTTCGTTCTTGGACACCAGTTCCAGTTCCAAAAGCCGGATTATATCGGCATGTACGTTGCTATAATTGCGCCCGGTTTCTTTTGCAAGTCTGTAGACGGACAGGGGCCCCTCCTGCTTTAGGCGGCATAACAGCTCCATCCGTTTTGGAGTCAGCTCAGAGAACATTTGAGTCGGCGTGGCAAAATTCAGATAATAATCCGCATCAGGCATGCGCTCCTTCAAATCAAGTTTACTTGCAAGCCCGAGCAGTCCCTTACGCGTCGTTGTCCAGTCACTAATTCCGATGATTGCCTTATTCATAAATTCACCCCTGTCAAGCGCTCAACATCCGCCAAAAAGTCTTCTACCAGTTTTGAAAACGTGGTGTAGCGATACAATTCCTCGCGAGTTCCGTAATGCCGATGATCACCTTTTCCGGTCTCGTTGTCATATCGAACGATACACTTGCCATTTCTGCCGCAATACAAACGATATTTCAGACTGTGCGGGCGATCCGGCGTGGCTTCCGCCAGCTCCCAAACCACTGTCTCAACAATAACGCCGCCCGTAAACTCTTCTTTAGACTTCTGGAGCAGCCTCGCTTTCATGTGGAAAGAATAGCAACTATATTGTTTTGAGGCAATATAAAGTTGATGACACCCCGTTTGCTTTCAACCGAAATAAAAGAGAGGATGACCTTATATATTTCTGGAATGTAGCGTCGATTCGCAGGTAATCTCTCAAATTCCTTATATAGGTCGCTTTGGCAGTTTTTTTTACTTACCCTGCAAGCTCCTAATATAGGTAACTTATCCCCTGTATAAGGAACCATGCCCACTCCCATTTCGATGCCCAAGTTCCTTATTGAAACAACTAAAGGTCTATTCCCGTTGCTTCAATCCTTCAGTATTCTCTCTTCCTTTTCAACTGCGCGACAGAAGCGATTCAACCAGCTCCGGCAGCGACTCCTGCAGATCCTCATCCTTCGTCAGCACGGCATCCATACCCGGATGGGCCGCCCTGAGCGGGGCGGCTTCATCTCCGGTGAGGAGCACGAACGGCTGATGGTACCCATGTTCCCGCAGCTCGGCGAAGAGCTGGACCCCGTCGATGAACGGCATGTTCATGTCCGAGACCACCATGCGGATCGTCGGGTCCTGGGCCATTTTCTCCATGGCTTCCATGCCGCCGACGGCAATGGCAACGCCGTAGCCGGCCGCTTCGAGAAGCATCCCGGTCAGCTCGGCCGTAAATTCATCATCATCAACCACCAGAATAGTTGCGGCTGTGTCGCTCATATCTTCTCCTCCGTTATCCGATCAGGCTCTGGACCGTTTCGATCAGGTTCGACTGGTCAAAAGCCCCCTTGACGATGTAGGCATTCGCCCCGACCGTGATGCCCCGTTTTTTGTCTTCGTCCTTCTCCAGCGAAGTCACGATGATGATCGGTACATTCCGGTACCGCTCGTCGTCGCGCAGCCGCTTGGTCAGCGAAAAACCGTCAAGGCGCGGCATCTCCACATCGGTGATGACGAGGTCATACAGGGTCTCGCGGGTCTTTTCGAACGCTTCTTCGCCGTCCTCCGCCGTCGCCACGATATAGCCGTACGCCTCGAGGATGCTCTTTTCGATCTCCCGGGTGTTGACGGAATCATCCACCACCAGCACCGTTGCGGTACGGGCTTCCCGGTCCTGAGGGGCTCTCCGCGGCTCCCCTATTTCGCGGGACTGCTTGAACAGTTCGGGGACGTGGAGGACGTTGATGATGCTGTCACGCTCCCCGATGGTGACGCCCGAGACTATGCGCAGGTTTTTCAGGTGGGGGGGGAGCGGCTTTACCACCATTTCCTCCCGGCCGATGATCTCGTCGACGATCAGCCCCAGCTGGTCTTCTCCATCCCTGATGATGACGATTGTCACCTCTTCGGTCCCGGCAGACGGTTCTCCGGAGAGCTTGAGGAGAGAGGCCAGGTTCTCGACCGGGATGATCTGTTCCCGCAGCCGGATCGCCCGCTTGTTGACGATCTCGATGATCTCCCCCCGCTGCACCGAAAGCATTTCAACCAGTGAGGTTGCCGGCAGGGCGCAGATCCTGCCGCCGGCGGAGAGCAGGAACAGTGGGAACACGGCCAGGTTGAGGGGAAGGCGCAGCAGGAAGGTGGTTCCGTTCCCTTCCGCAGTTTCGACGAAAACAGTCCCTTTCAGTTCTTCTACGATGCTTTTTCTGACAACATCCATCCCCACACCCCGGCCGGACAGGTCGGTGATGATCGGACTCGTGCTGAAACCGGGCATGAAGATCAGGTCGATGATCTCCGCCCGGGACATGCCGGCCAGCGTCTCCGGGTCGAACAGCCGCTTGGCAAGGGCCTTCTCGCGGATATCGTCAACCGACAGCCCTCTGCCGTCGTCCCCCAGGGAGATCGTGACGCAGCCGCTGTCATAGAACGCGGAAAGCGAGATAGTCCCGCGGGGAGATTTTCCGGCCGCAATCCTTTCGGCGCTGTTCTCCAGCCCGTGATCGAGCGAATTGCGGATCATGTGCAGGAGGGAGTCGCCGATCCGGTCGATAATCTTCCTGTCCAGCTCGGTATCTCCACCATCCACAACGAAATCGATATCCTTGCCATGTTCATGGGCAAGATCCCGGACCGTGCGGCGCAGCGGGTCAAAAACGGTCGAGAGCGGCTGCATGCGCATTCGGAGCGAGGTTTCCTGCAGGTCACCGACAAGATGATCCTGCAGCAGAGATGCGTTGCACATGGCCCGCACCGACTGGCGCAGGGAAAGCTGCAGCGCGGCGCCGGCCTCGACCAGCGGTTCATGCGCGCCTTCACCGCCCTGGAACTGAGCGGCAACGGCCGTGAGATGCCGGGCCGTTGCCAGCTCGATTTCACCGAGCCTTCCGATATGCCTTCTGAACCTGCCATGTTCGGAGACGATCTCTCCCATCAGCCGGATCAGGTCATCAAGCTTGGCGGCATCGACTCTCAGATAATCCACCTGGCGTTTTTGGGCGGCTTTGGATATTTGGGCAGGCTCGGCGGCTGCAGCGGCGGTTTGTTCAGCAGGTTGCACCGGCCGGACGGGAGGTTCGGGCGCGGAAGACGCTGCAGGGACAGGCGTCTCATCACCGGCAACCGGTGCCGCGGCGGCCCGTCCCAGTTCTTCGCAGAGCGCCTCCGGAGCAGCGGCCGTTGTATTACCCGCCGTTATCCCTTCCAGCATCGCCGAGAGGGCATCAACTCCCCGAAAGAGGGCATCGGAGACGGAGGAGGCCAGGGGGATTTTTCCGCTCCGTACCGCATCGAGGACATCCTCCATCTTGTGGGCAAGCTCGGTGACGCCGGACAGCTTCATCATCCGCGACGACCCCTTGATGGTGTGGGCAGAACGGAACAGGGCATTGATGGCCTCGGCATCGCCGGGCGACTTCTCCAGGTTGAGCAGGCCTTCACTGATCCGGGAGCAATGTTCGCGGGCCTCTTCGACGAAACGTGCCAGAAATTTTGAGTGATCGAATGCCATGGTTTACCCGTTCTCCATCAGCAAGGTAGAAAGAAATTCAGTCAGCGCGCAGGTCACTTTCCGGAAACCAGGAGCGATAATTTGTGCCGGCAGATGACAATGAACTGCCCCGTATTGAACGACAGCGGGAAGAACGCCTGCCCGGGCTCCTTCAGCGCCCCTTTTTCAAGGATTTTGAGTGCCGTTTCAAAACCGCATCGGGCCCGTTTTTCGTCCCGCTGCCCGTAGCTGATCTCGGCGGAATAAAAGTGGGCCGGCCAGCAGGAAGCGTCCAGATAGATGGCCTCCCGGAACCGGCGCAGGGCGCCTTCATCGTCCCCCTTCTGCCGCGCGACCATCCCGAGCATGAGACACGCCTCAAGACAGAACGGGTCACGCTCCAGGATGGTTTCGCAGACCGAGCGGGCCTCTTCGAAACGCGACACGCTCAGCAGCAGGCTCCCCTTGAGGGTGAACGCCTTCCCGAAGGTGCCATCCTGTGCAATGATCACATCGAGAAGGGCAAGCGCCTTGTCATGCTGCCGGTTGTGAGCCAGTTCTATGGCCTCGTCAAAACGCTTCCGGACATCCGCCGGCACGGACGGGTGCGAACCTTTGCGGGGGTGTTCCCGATCAACCGCCTCCTGCGACCTGCTCCGGCGGGCTTCCGGCCGGGCGGCACAAATCGGAGCGGCCTGCGGGGCCACGCCCCGGCCCGTTTCAGGTATCGAATAACGGCGGTGTGATGTGCGGCGCTCTGCAAAAACGAGCGGCGGCGCTTTATGGTAATAGAAGAGCGAATCCTGCTGTACGAGGGAAAGAATTCCAATATCATGATGGATCGTTTCAGAAGCTCCGACCAGCAGGCATCCCCCCTCGGCGAGGAGCTCCGCAAGCCTGCCGAATATTTCCCGCTGCACTTCCCCCGGAAAATAGATGGATACGTTCCGGTACAGGATAATGTCGGGCAGCAGCATCCTTTGGGGATAGGATGTGCCCAGCAGGTTTACCACCTCGAAGCCGACCTGATTTCTGATGGAGTCGCCGACCCGGAATTTCCCCTCTCCACACGGTTCGAAATGCCGTTCAAGCAGCCCCTGGCCCATGCCCCGGAACGAGCCTTTTCCGTAAACGCCCTGTTGTGCCGATGCGATAACGGTGGAATCGATGTCAACGCCGGTTATTACAAACAGACGTCCGCTCTCGGCTCCGAACCGTTCCCGCAGCATGATGGCCAGCGAATAGGGCTCCTCTCCGGTGGAGCAGCCTGCACTCAGGATCCTGATCGGCCTCCCGATTCGGGCTGCCATAAACTCCGGCAGCAGCCTGTCTACTACCAGGTTCAGGTGTTCAGGTTCACGGAAAAAGTAGGTCTCGTTGACGGTCAGCAGTTCCGTCAGTCGCAGCAGTTCCTCCCCGTCACGCAGCAGCACGGAGTGGTAGTTTTCGCAGCTGTCGATGCCGAGCGCCGACATCCTCCGGCAGAGAGCAGAGGATAGCGACTGTTCCCGCTCCTTTTCGAAGCTGTGGCCGCACGTACTCAGCAGCAGCTGTTTGAAGGGGGCCAGTTCCACAGCCAGTTCCATTGTGCCGGGGCGTACGGAAGCTGCCATGGTCATACTCCGGCCCGACGCATCAGCTCAGCCGGAATATCGGCAAGCGGGACAACCTTCTGGATGTACCCCCGCTCCACGGCAACCCGGTTCATGCCGAACACCACAGAACTCCTGGCATCCTGGGCCAATGTCACCCCCCCGGCCGTCCTGATCGCCTGCATGCCTGCAACACCGTCATCCCCCATGCCGCTCATGATCAGCCCGACGGCCCCTTTCCGGTACGTAGCGGCAACCGAGGTGAGGAGCGTATTGCAGGAGGGGTGATAAATCTGGCCGGCATCCCGGTCGCAGAGGATGATCTCACCCTGCGGGCTGATCTTCATGGAATGTTCGGCAGGATTGATGTAGACATGGCCGGGGAGCAGGCGCACGCCATTGCCGGCCATAACGACGTTGAGCGGTGTCCCGCCGTTCAGCCAGTCCACCATCCCCTGGGTGAACCCGTCGGCGATGTGCTGGGTTATGACGACCGGGAAAGGGAAGTCAGCGGGAAGCTGCGGCAGTATCGTATTGATTGCCTGCGGCCCGCCGGTGGAAGCGGCTATCGCAACGATCCCACCCTTCAAGGAAACCTTCTGCAGCGAGGCCCCGCTGACAGTCGTGGTTCCACTTTGCCTCCCCATGGCCTGCAGGTGGGCAGAGACATCGACTTTGGCCAGGTAGCGGATCTTGCCGATGAACTTATGTACGCTCTCGGGGCTGATATCCGGTTTTTCGATGACATCAAGCGCCCCCTTGGATATTGCGGCGAAGGCGGTACGTACGCCGGCCAGGGCCGTAACCACCAAAATCGGCACCGGTTGCCCGGCAATGATCCTCTCTATGGCTTCAAGCCCGCCCATGACCGGCATTTCGATATCCATCGTCACGACATCCGGCATGAGCGAGGCGACCCTGTCAATGGCTTCCACCCCGTTTGCAGCCTCTCCGACCACGACGATACCCGGATCGGACTCCAGGATGGCGCGGATCATGTCGCGGGCCAGCCCGCTGTCATCGACGATCAGCACCCGTATGAGACTATCCGCTTTTATCATTCTCAGCGGGTTTCACCCGATTGCACAGATCCCTGCCCGCCGACATCACTGCCGGACTTGATCGACATGACGACTTTTTTCAGCTGCTCGGACAGCCCCTGCAGTTCGTCGGTCACGCTGTTTGTCTGGTGTATGGAATCAGTTGCAAAGCGGACACCCTGTTCAATATCCCTGAGCGCCAGAACCACCTGGCTGCTGGCGATCTGCTGCTGCTGCGTGGAAAGCGATATCTGCCGGGCGGCATCGGCCGTCTCCTCTACGCCATCCACACTTTCAATCAGCATCGATACCGTATGTGAGGCATATTCCTGTCCTTCCTGAATCAGCTGGAAGCTCTTTTCCGAAGACATCACGAGGCGGTTGACCGAATCGAGAATCTCGGTAATTTTCCCCTCGATCTCGGCGGTAGACTCGACCACACTGTCTGCCAGACGCCGGATTTCCACCGCGACCACTCCGAAACGTTTGCCGGCCTCCCCTGCGCTGGCCGCCTCAAGTGCGGCGTTGAATGCAATCAGCTTGGTCTGATTGGCGATGTTGTTGATAATCTCCATAACCTTGTTGATCTCTTTCGATTTCCGTCCCAGTTCGACGATCTCACTCAGATTCGCCTGGATGTTCTGACTTATATCGTTGACCTTGAAACTGAGGTTCTCGACTTCGGCGGCGCCGACCTTCGTATCTTCCAGCGTCCGGTCGGCCCTCTCCACCACACTCTGGCTGTGCTGTGCTATCTGGCTTGCCGTCGAAGAGAATTCTTCCATGGTGGACGATATCTCCACTACAGAACTGGAAAGCTGGCTGGAAAAGCCGGATTGCTGGTCCATCGTCAACGCAATGGCGCGAACATGGGAATGGATTTCTTCGGTTATTCCGGAAACCCTGCCGATAACTGGATCAAGCAGAATCTTCGCCAGAAACGCCGAGATCATGGAGAAAACCACTGCAACAACGGCCATATAGATAGGGGCCAGGTTGAAGGACACTGCAATCGCAAAAGCAGCGGCTACAACAAAAAAGTTGATCATGGCAAACTTGGTGGTTAATTTCATAAACTTCCCCCATTCATGTTTTTCTTGGTTCAATCGTTATTCAGGATTATCGGGCTTCCAATCACGTCCCTTCAGCAAACGCAGCAGATCAAGCAGAAGCACTACACGTCCGTTTCTGACGAGAATCCCCCACATGCCCCTCCGCAGTGAAAACGGTTCCAGCAGCGGCGGGAAGGGGGTGATGTCATCCTGGCTGAATTCCCCTATATGCTCCATCGCGTCGATAATCACCCGGTACGGCCGCGCGTCAGGCGTCCTGACGGTGACGACGACCGGTGAATGATAAGTGACCGGCACGGCACCGAAATCCAGTTCTTCGTGAAACCAGAATAGATCGTCCGCCTCCTCCCCGTCGTAGGGAGCCATTCCGGCCGCCTGTTCGGCATCGACAGCAAAATGGACGCCTCCGACCGAGAAGAGGAGCAGATTGAGCTGTTTTCCGCCCAAGTCACTCATAGCGATATTTTTGCAGCCAGCTTCTCGATATCCAGAAGTGTGACTATATCGCCGCCATACTCAATTTCACCGATTGTCAGGTCGCGCGCGGCACCATTCAGGGTGGCAAGGGGTGGATGGATCGTACTCAACGGGACATCCACCACATCTTCAATCGAGTCGATCATGACACCGGAATGGAAATCTCCACGTACGGCCATGGCGACCAGACATGCGCCATGGCTGACCTTTTCCTCTCCGAGAAAATGGCGGATGTCTATCACCGATTCGATATCCCCGCGAACATTGATAAGCCCGGGAAGATAGTCGGGAAGACAGGGAACCCAGGATATGTCGCATGCGGGAAGAATTTCCCTGATATCCGCTCCATAAAAAGCATAGCGGTTGTCACCGCAGACAAAAACAACAACCTTGACCCGTTCCTCCTCAACAGCGACGACTTCCCTGGTGCGGCGCCGGCTTTTGAGTTCGTCCAGGATCAGTTCACTCTTCAATTGTTCTTCGGCCGCGGCCATATCTGTCTCCTCAATCCACGAGTACCGGCAGCAGAATGGAGAACACACTCCCCTTGCCCGGTTCGCTCTCGACACGTATCTTCCCACCGTGATACCCGACGATCAGCCGGCATATCGGCAGGCCGAGCCCAATCCCCTTCGGCTTGTCGGTGAGGGTATCGCCAATCTGGCTGAATTTTTCAAAAATCACCCCGTGCCGGGAGGCGGGGATGCCCCTGCCGGTATCGGCAACATTCAACTCGATCCTGTTATCAACCCTTCTGGCGCTGCAGGTCACCCCCCCCTGGTCGGTAAATGAGGCGGCATTGGTGAGCACCTGGTTTATAACCTGGGAAATCCTGAATCTGTCGCCCTTGATCAACGGCAGGTCATCCTCTATCGTCACTGAAAATTCGAGCTTTTTTTCCTTGAATATCGGCGAGAGTGCCTCAGCAACATTCTCAATGACTTCCCGCAGGGAGAGCGGTTCCCATCTCCATTCCGCGGTGCCGGCCTCCAGTGCGGTAAGTTCGAGGATATTTTCAATCAATTCCGTAAGTTTCCCGGATTCCGAGACGATAACCCCCAGGTTTTCTTCTATCTGGCTGATTTCCTGTGCAGTTTCAGGACCACCGGCATTACTGCCGGAAATCAGTTTCACGAGTCTGTTCCTGCTGATTTCCGCGTAGCCGATGATGGAGGTGAGAGGCGTCCGCAATTCATGGGAGACGGAGGTGAGAAAGGTACTCTTCATCTGCCCCAGCTCCATAAGTTTCTCATACGCCTGTTTCAGAGCGGCCGATTCCTCAATATTTTTCCCCAGGTTTCTGACCTCGCGCTCAAGAGACGCCTTTTCGACAGCTCGCCTGAGCGTCAGAACAATCCTGCTTATCTGAGGCGGCTTCTCGACAAAATCATACGCGCCGAGCTTGATGGCTTCTACTGCGGTGGCTATGTCTCCAAAGGCTGTCACCATGATCACCGGGATATGGGGGTCAAGTTTCCTCAGTTCCGTGAGGGTTTCAATCCCATCCATTCCAGGCATCTTCAGGTCGAGCAGCACTGCGTCGAACAACCCGCCGCTGAAGAATTCAACCGCACTCCATCCGTTATCGGCGGCAGTGGACGAAAAACCGTATTCATGGAGTTTTTCTGTCAGTACATACCGGACCATCTCGTCATCATCAACGATCAGGATGTTCATCATTTTCCGCCATCCGTTGCCAGTTCCGCCATAACCTTTTCATACTCTCCGACAAAAATCGAGAAGTTGAGACGTGCCGAATCCATATCGCCTTCAATGGCGTTCCGCTCCACCTTCCCGGCGGCATCGCTCATGCCGCTTGCTCCAAGCATCGCCGATGATCCCATGATCGTATGGGCCACCCGTTCGGCTGCGTCGCTATCGCCGGCATCGAGGGACGCTCTGAGCGACTCCACCTGGGAAGGAATGTTTTTCATGAAGATCGCCCTGAGCTTGGCAAACATCCGTTCATCACCCTCCAGCCAGCGGAGAGCCTTCCCTCTGTCGATCTTCTCATGTCCATTCATTGATGCTCCGTCAAGCAGGGTATAAGTGTTAAAATATAACAGCAATATAAATCAAAGTATACCCTGATTATCAATCTCTAAGCTTTACCAAGCGCAGCCAACGATCAATACGTTCCGTAAGAACAGACAATTCTCGGGACGAATAAACAACCTCCCCTTCAGCTCAAGGTTCAACCGGCATCTGATTTGTAGTTGCTATTTAGCCACACAGTGCTACTATCCCAAAAGAATCCAGGGAGTTACTTGTATTCAATTGTGCATATATCAGCAGATGAAGGAGAACCATGACTCCCCGGGCAGACAATCTGTTCAACGATATCCCTTCCGCACTCCAGGAAGAGCTTTTTCAAACCCTTGCTGAAACGGGAACGGTCCGGATCGAGCGGATCGTATCTGAAGGACATGCTACTCCGGCGGGTGAGTGGTGCCATCAGGAGTGGGATGAGTGGGTGCTTCTGGTTTCAGGGGGGGCAACGCTGCAGTTTGATGGTGATACCGGTCCCCTGGGTCTGAAACCAGGGGACCATGTCATGATTCCCGCCGGCTGCCGGCATCGGGTGGAACGGACCGACTCCGGGCAGAAAACGGTCTGGCTTGCGGTTCATTTCGGTGGAAACAAGGGGTAACCTGTCACTCCGCGACCGCGAAGCGGTTCTTTCCCGCCAGCTTGGCCTGACGGAGCGCCTGATCGGCACGGGATACAGTTTCAGAGATTGACTGCCCCGAACGGTATTCACACAGGCCGATACTCGCAGTAATGCGGATTCCGGGGCGGTTGGCCTTGAATTCAGTCATCGAAATGGATTCAATGATCTTGCGGGCAAGAGTCAGGGCCCCGTCAATGGTCGTTTCCGTAAGCAGCACCAGAAACTCCTCACCTCCCCACCGGGCGCAGACATCCTCGTTCCTGACACACCCCATCAGCACGCGGGCAACCTCCACCAGCACATCATCGCCGTCATTGAAACCGTATTTCAAGTTAATCTGTTTAAAGTTATCCAGATCGACAAGCATGACCGAAAATGTTCTCCCGTGGCGCTCGGAGCGGCTTAACTCCCGCTCCATCTTCTCCATGATATCACGCCGGTTTGCCAGCCCGGTCATCGGGTCAATCCTGGTCGCCAGATCAAGAGAGCGGTCCATTTCGCTGAGCTGGGTTTTCAGGCCGTTTCTTTCCTTTTCAAGCAGAGTGGCCCGCTTTTTCATGGCGAGGTATGCCTCATACAGCAGCCGGTATTCCGCCATCAGCGGATTACCGTCAAGGGCTCCTTCTGAAACCAGTTGTTCGAAATGGGCGCTATGGTCACCCGCCGCAGGGCGGGCGGTTCTACTAAGCGGTGTCATAAACGATCCTCCTGTGCGATATCATACCACCGGCCGGCGTTATGGCAACTCTCATTCCGGCAGGGTCGGCAGTTCCAGACCGGCCATCTGCTGGACCATGCGGACCACCTGGCAGCTGTAACCGAATTCATTGTCGTACCAGACATACAGGACACAACGGTTCCCCTCGGCGATCGTCGCCAGTGAATCGACGACACCGGCATGGCGTGAGCCGACAAAATCGCTCGAGACGACTTCGGGTGAATTGGTGAAATCGATCTGGTTCTGCAGCGGCGAATCAAGGGACATATTGCGCAGATAGCCGTTGATGGTTTCGACGTCAACCGCATGGGCCAGTTCGAGGTTCATGATCGCCAGGGAGACATTCGGGGTCGGCACGCGGATCGCATTGCCGGTCAGCTTCCCGGACAGCTCCGGAATGACCTTGGCCACCGCCTTGGCGGCCCCGGTTTCGGTGATGACCATGTTCAGGGGGGCGCTGCGGCCGCGGCGGGAGGCCTTGTGGTAGTTGTCGATCAGGTTCTGGTCGTTGGTGTAGGAATGGCAGGTTTCCAGGTGTCCGTGAACGATGCCGAAACGGTCATTGATCGCCTTCATGATCGGAACGACCGCGTTGGTGGTGCAGCTGGCGGCGGAAAATATCTGTTCCTCTCCGGTGATCAGCTGGTTGTTGATGCCGGCGACAATGTTGGGGATATCCCCCTTGCCGGGGGCGGTCAGGATGACCTTTGCGATGCCGGGCGCCTGCAGATGCCGCCCGAGGCCCTCACGATCGCGCCACTTGCCGGTATTGTCGATCAGGATCGCGTCGTGGATACCGTACTGTGTATAATCGACATTTTCCGGGGCATCGGCATAGATGATCCGGATCATGTTGCCGTTGGCGATGATGGCGTTTTCCTCTTCATCAACGGTAATGATGCCGTTGAACTGGCCGTGGACCGAGTCGCGGCGCAGCAGGCTGGCCCGCTTCAGCAGGTCATCCGCCCCCCCCTTGCGTACGACGGCAGCCCTGATCCGCAGCTTTTCACCGCTCCCCGACTTTTCGATCAGGATACGGGCCAGCAGCCGGCCGATACGGCCGAAACCGTACAGCACGATATCCTGCGGTTCCGCGCGCACCGCACCGCGGCCGGTGTTGATGCGGGCCAGTTCCTGCAGGACGAACTCATCGACCGAAAGCGTTCCGGCCAGCTTCTGGTACTGAATAGTCAATTTGCCGAGATCCACCCTCCCCGGCGCGAGGTCGAGCTTGTCCATCGCCGCCAGCAGCGGGTAGGTCTCCAAGACGGTGAGTTCGGAGTCGAGGATCATGCGGGCAAAGCGGTGGGCCTTCAGGATGTCGATGACCGTGCTGTGTACCAGAGTGCGACCGTAGAGGGTCAGAATGATATTATGGTCACGGTACAGACGGCCGATAATCGGCAGCATCTGTTCGGCGCATGTTTCCTGTTCTTTCCATTCCTGCAGATAATTGTCCTGTTTTTGCTGATCCATACACATCTCCTTCGCAATATTGGTGTTG
This sequence comes from uncultured Geobacter sp., assembly GCA_964524835.1. Classification (GTDB taxonomy): domain Bacteria; phylum Desulfobacterota; class Desulfuromonadia; order Geobacterales; family Pseudopelobacteraceae; genus JACRCG01. Next base: position 15,414 of record CAZGEG010000026.1, on the reverse strand, counting down.
CACTTATTTTTTCTGCATTACGAAATTCGCCCCACCAATCGCAGCAACCCGTCCAGAATGGTCAGGGGACTGGGGGGGCAGCCGGGAATGTACAGGTCAACCGGCAGGAAGCCATCGGCGCCGTTATGCACCTCGGCGTGATCCTTGAACGGGCCGCCGTTGATCGCGCAGGCTCCGGCGACGATCACCAGCTTCGGTTCCGGTATCGCCGCATAGGTGTCCAGCAGCGCCAGGCGCATGTTCTCACTGACCGGTCCGGTGATAAACAGCCCGTCGGCGTGGCGCGGACTGGCGACGAACTGGATGCCGAAGCGCCCCAGGTCCCACCCGATCGTGGAGAGCACGTTGGTATCGGCCTCGCAGGCATTGCAGCCGCCGGCGCTGACTTCGCGAAGCTTGAGCGACCGTCCGAACAGGCGCAGCAGTTCCCCCTCCAGCGGACCTCCCGGACGGTACTCATCGCCGGCGGTCACCGTCAACCCGCCGCGGCTGCGGCTGGAAAGACGGGCATCGGCTGTAAAGGTGACCGCATCATGGGGACACGCGGCGGCGCAGTCGCCGCAGAACAGGCATTTCCCCATATCAAGCGCCAGCGGGCCGGCGGTGGAGAGGGCGCCATAGGGACAGGATGCGGCGCAGGCGCGGCAGCCGTCTTCGCAGCGAGAAGCGTCCAACAGCGGCAACCCGCGAAAGCGCGGCGGCAGAGGCTGCGGCGCAGCGGGGTACTTCATCGTGCGGTGCCCCTGGCGGAAACGGGTGAGAATGGCTTTCAGCATACAGGCTCCAATATCACGTTTTTATTCCGAACTCCACGGATTCTGGAGCTCCATATCGTCTATGTGCAAGAAATCCTTGGTGTTGCGGGTTGCCAGAACAAAGTTACGAGACAGAGCAACAGCTGCAATTTGGGCATCTTCAGTGGTCATTTGAAATCCGGCCCTGCGTCTGCCGGAGACAATAGCGGCAAAGCGCGCTGTACACGCATTGTCAAAGGGAAGACAGCGTCCGGCAAAATCATCCCTGAACATTGCTTCTGCCGCTGCCTCCAGATTATTCCTTCTCTTTCCGGCAGGCAGCAAGGCAATCCCCAGCAATATTTCAGCCTGGGTAATCGCGCTGATATAAAAAACCGTTCCAACGCGTCTTGAGAACCAGCCCATTACAGCCGGGTCCGGTTCTGTACGCATCAATTCAGACAACACATTTGTATCAAGCAGAATGCCTTTCAAGATTGTTCACCGAAATCGGGTGGTGTACGCACAGCCTGTCGCGGCGGAATCGGCAGAGAATCGACAGCAAGTGCTTCAAAGCGTTTGTGAATACAATCTGCCAGATTGCTGTCGTTATTTGGTGGTGACAACGACTGAGAGAGGATGGAACGCACCTCCGCCTCCATCGAGCAACCATGCTGTGCGGCCCGCAGACGCAACTGAGCTTTCAGGTTGCTATCAATATTTCGAATGGTAAGTGATGCCATGTTTCGCCCCCAATAATGATATCATTGATTGCATTGTACTCAATGATAGCAATTTGTGCAATTATTCAGATTAATAGCGTGAGCAAAGTGTCGGTTCCATTACCAGATTGTCTTTATTTGCGGATAATTTCGCATGGAGATCGTTTATAAATATAGCTTTGAAATTACCAGACGACTTTCGGCCAAAGATTGAATATGCCCGATTACAGATCAAACCCGCAGTACGACAGGTTGAAGCTCTTGTTGCCGAGCAGAAAATCGGAAATCTGCTGACCCCGCAGGGCCAGGGACTCTCACGATCCAATTTCCCCAGGCAGCCGAAAAATCTCTACGAGCGGCAGCATGGTAATTTTTTCATGTGCAGGGTAGCGCATCGTTCCCGGATATATAACCCAGAGATGGTCAAGAGAGAGATCAGCCAGCGCACTGTGCATGGATTTGGTGACTTTGGGCGCTTCGTTGAACTTGAATTCCACTCCGAAGCGCTTGCCCCCGGAGAAGAAGAGCAGGTCCAGTTCCGCGCCACCCTGGGTTGCCCAGAAATATGCCTCATGAGTCCGCAGCACCGACAACACCTGTTCCAGGGCAAATCCCTCCCACGATGCCCCAAGGCGCGGATGCCCCCACAGATCCGACATGGAGGGAATGTTAAGCAGACTGTGCAGTAGTCCGCTATCGCGCAAATAGACCTTGGGTGTCTTGACCTGGCGCTTTTTCAGGTTTTCGTGCCAGGGAAGCAACTGCCTGACCATGTAGGTGCCGGTGAGAATATCCAGATAGCCGCGCACCGTCTTATCGGAAAGTCCCATGGAGCGCCCAAGGTCGGAGGCATTCCATGTCTGGGCGTGAAGATGAGCCAACATGGTCCAGAAACGGCGCATGGCCATGGACGGGATGGTTATCCCCAATTGCGGAATATCGCGTTCCAGAAAGGTGCGGATGAATCCTTCCCGCCAAGCCAGGCTGTCTGATTCACTTCCGGCAAGAAATGAACGGGGGAAACCGCCCCGCAGCCAGAGACGGTCACGCTCATCGGATGATATCTCGACTAGATTGAATCCGGCCAGATCGACAAATTCGATCCGACCGGCAAGTGTCTCCGAAACCTTCTTGATGATATGTGGCGATGCACTCCCCAGCACAAGATAGGAGGCAGCACTATCGGGGCGATCTACCAGCACCCTCAAAATGCCGAACAGCTCGGGTAAAAGCTGAATTTCATCTATGATCACCAGTCCGGACAGGGAGCCAAGCAAGAGTTCCGGATTCTGAAGGCGATGCCGATCAACGGGTGATTCCAGGTCAAAATAGTGGCTATCATGCTTCCGGCCGATCAATCGCGCCAGCGTGGTTTTGCCGCACTGACGCGGCCCCAGCAGGGCGGTAACCGGAGAACGCAGCAATGCTCGTGAAACTGCTTCGTTATACTGTGGTCGAAGTATCATGGTTCGATATTATCATGACAATTTCGGAATAACAATACGAATTTGTCATGATAATACTCCGTTGTTTTACAGATCAAACCCACAGTACGACAGGTTGAAGCTCTTGTTGCAGAGCGGAAAATCGGAAATCTGCTGACCGCGCAGGGCAAGCCCCAGCCCGCTCCAGTTATGGAATGAAGGGTCAACGATCTTGTAGCGCTCAAAGCAGCCGCGGTCGTCGGTCAGGGCGACGTGGCAGATCTCGCCGCGCCACCCCTCGGTCAGCGCAACGGCGCAGCGATCGGATGCGATCTCCTTCAACTGGTTCCGATAGCCGCCGCGCGGCAGGTGGCGCACCTGCTCGGCGATGAAATCCAGAGAGCGTTCGGCCTCCAGCCAGCGGAGCATCGTGCGGGCGGCTACGTCGCAGGTGGTGGCGGTGACCACCGGTATCTGGCTCATCCGGAATATGCCGAACGGATGATCGCGCCGCACGTCGCGGTTCAGCCCGCTCGCCCGGGCGGCCGGGCCGACCAGGCCGATTTCGCGGGCGTCCGCTTCCGTAACGATACCGGTATCTTCCAGTCGCGCCATGACCGACGGGGTATTCCAGAGCAGTTTGACCGCGCCTGCAAGATCTTCCCGCGCAGAGTGGAGCCGTTTGAACAGTTCCTCCGCAATCGCGGCGTCGCAATCATAGCCGAGCCCCCCCGGTCTGAGCAGGCCGCGGCCGAAGCGGCTGCCGCAGATCAGGGCGGTCATATTGAGGAAATCTCCCCGTATCCGGCCGCAGAACGAGGCGGTCGGCAGGTAACCGACATCGCCGGCAATCGCGCCCAGGTCCCCCGTGTGGTTCGCCAGCCGTTCCAGCTCCAGCGCGATTCCGCGGATCGTCTCGGCCCGGGGCGACGCAAACACCCCCCCCAGCGACTCCATGTTCATGCAGTAGGCCTGGCCGTGTCCGACCGTCGTGTCGCCGGCTATCGTTTCCATCATATGCATCGTGCGGTGGGTCGGGCCGCCGATCACTGCCCGTTCGATGCCGCGATGCTGAAATCCGAGCGCGATCTCCAGGTGGAAGACCTCTTCTCCGTGGCACTGGAAACGGAAGTGCCCCGGCTCGATGATGCCGGCGTGTACCGGGCCGACCGCGACTTCGTGCACCTCATCCCCTTCAACCCGGTAGAAATCCATCACGCCCGGCAGCAGACCGCCGCCGTCGCTGCCGTGCCAGAACCCCTCCCCCTCGCAGAGCGGCTTTTGGAAGCGGACCGGCTTGAACCAGGGATGCCCTTCCGGGCGGACCAGGCACTGCTCGGCGATCTCCCGTTCGAACAGCTGCAGCTGCGGACAGAGTGTCGCCAGCGACGGGAACGAGCGGCCGACTTTTGTCGCGACGATGCCGAGTGTGCCGCTCCCGGCCCGGTCGGACATGACGCAGTACAGCGTCGCCCCGGCGGCATCCGGCACGCCGAAATAGGAGCAGACCCGCCATCCCGCCCTGATTGCGTCCAGAACCGCCTGGAAGAAGCTATCCCCCTCCGGCTGCGGAATTTCACCCCGGCCGAACGAGGCGCCGTTATGAAAGGTTTTCATGCCGTAACTCATCGGGGCACCTCCAGAAGGGCTGCAGCGTCCAGCAGCAGCGTCATCAGCGGCGCCGGTATCCACACCCCCAACAGAAACACCAGCAGCAGGAGGGCCAGTGGCGGGCCGACCGTATAGATCGAGTCGCGATACGGCGTTGACTCGCTGTCTGGGGGGACTTCACCCATAACCATCGGCAGCACCGTCAGCGCCATGCCGATAAAAATGACCGTCAGCGAAATCAGAAAAATCGCGCCGATCATCATCCTCCCCCCGATGAAAGCGCTGCTGATAATGGCAAATTCGCTGATGAACGGCGCAAAGGGGGGTGAGCCGGTGATGGCGATGAAGCCGGCCAGAAAGAGCCCACCCGACCAGGGGAGGCGGCGCAGTACACCCCGGACATGATCGGTGCTTTTGCTGTTGTAGGAGCGGTGAATATTGCCTGCCGACAGGAACAGGACCCCCTTGGTCAGGCTGTTGGCGAGGATGTGGAACAGCGCGCCGAAGACCGCCCTACCTCCCAGACCGAGCGCCACCGCCAGGATGCCGACATGCTCCACGCTGGAATACGCCAGCATCCGTTTGAAATCAGCCTGACGCGCCATGAAGATCGCGGCGACGATCATCGAAAACAGTCCCATGGCAATCAGGGCATTCTGAAAAAAGGTGATCTCCCCGGTCGCCAGGCAGATCTGGTAAACGCGCAGCAGGGCCAGAAAGGCCAGATTCACCAGGCCGCCCGACAGCAGGGCGCCGACCAGGCCGGGAGCCTCACCGTACGCATCCGGCTTCCAGGTATGGAGCGGGGCCAGCCCCATCTTCGTGCCGAACCCGACCAGCAGGAAGACGAAGGCCGCATGAATCCAGCCGGAGGAGAGTTTGCCCGCATCCCGGACCAGATCATCCAGCAGCAGTGACGGCTCCATCCTGGCGACGATCGTGGCGTAGGCGAGAAAGTAGAGGCCGATCAACGCCAGGGCAACCCCGACCGAGCAGATCAGCAGGTATTTCCAGGTCGCCTCGATCGAGCGGGCATTGCGGTTGAAATAGATCAGCGGGGCCATCAATATGGTCGTGGTTTCAAGCGCCACCCACATGAGTCCCAGATGGTGGGTGATGGTAACCAGAGAGGCGGCCGCCAGACAGGCCAGCAGGGCGACGCAGAGGACCCGGTTGGAGCGTTCCCGGCGGTAATAAAGGTAGCCGATCGAGTAGACGGCACAGGTCAGAAAGAGGATACTGGTGCCGAGCAGGACGATTTTTCCGAGCGCATCCAGCTGGAACCAGCCGCCGGGCGAATCGGGAGGGGTGAACGAAATCATATGTATGGTAAGCCCCAGGTGCGCAAGGGAGAAGAGCGACAGTATCTTGGGGCGCAGACGATCGTACGGGATCAGCCAGGTTGCGGCTGCTCCGATGAGCGGCAGGAAGATCAGGGCGGCAAAAAGCATGGCACTACTCCTCTTTCAGCGAGGTCAGGCGCAAGGTGTCCAGCGAGGAAAACTCGCGGCTGATCTGGTTGATGACGATCCCCATCACGAAGGTGCCGACCAGCAGGTCGAGCAGCGCCCCCGCTTCAACCATAACCGGCATCGCCTCCGCCAGCAGCAGGCCGAAGATGAAAATGCCGTTTTCAAGGACCAGGTAACCGATAACCTGTGAAATCGCCTTGCGGCGTGTTGTCAAAAGCAGAAATCCGGCCATCAGGGTGGCAATCGATGCCGGAACGAACATGTAACTCTGGTGTTCGGGGAGCATCGGCAGCCGGCCGGCAAAAGCGAACGAAAGGGCGGTAAAGACCGCACCTAGCAGCAACGTGGGAACATAGTCCAGGAACGGTTCCACCTCGCGTTTGATCCCGGCGGAACGGACCGCCCGGCCAAGCAGCTGGGGAATCACGACCCCCTTGACCGCGATGATGACGACCGTAATTGCGACCAGATGCCAGGAAAACGGATGGATCAGGCCGGGCAAAATCCCCAGGATGACCCCCTGAACCGCCACCGCACGGATGGAAAAAATCAGGCGGCTGGTGCCGAGCGTGATGAAGTTGATCAGCAGTACCAGGACAAGAAGTTGATCGGCCAGAGAAATCATTTAATCACCTGATGACAAGCAGGGTAGAAAACGCCGCCAGGATGGTGGCGGCAACCAGCAGCTGGGGAATACGGATCAGGCGCAGACGCGCCATGACCGACTCGACCACCCCGATTAGGACAGCCAGCTCCAGCATGGAAATCATGAATAGCACCCAGTCAAGGTAGTAATTGCCGGTTGAATACGGCAGCGCCAGATGGACAAAAAAGGCCCCCAGCACAAACAGCTTGAGTGCGGCGGCATACTCGATGATCCCCAGGGCCGGGCCGCTGTGGTCAAGCACCATGACTTCATGGATCATGGTCAGTTCCAGATGGGTGCTGGGGTCGTCGAACGGGATACGGCAGTTTTCGGCCAGCAGCACGATGAACATCCCGCCGACCAGGAGCAGCAGCGCGGCGCTGGTGTGCTGCCAGACGCTGAAATTGATGTTGACCAGCATGCTGGAGAGGTTAAATGAGCCGGAGAGGCGCGACAGGGTGATGAGGGCAAAAAAGAGGGTCGGTTCGGCCAGGCAGGAGTAGGTCGCCTCTCTGGCCGATCCCATCCCTTCAAAGCTCGAACCGGTGTCCAGGGCGGCGGCCATCGTAAAAAAGCGCCCCAGGGCGAACAGATAGGCGAACAGGATCATGTCGCCGTCAAATGAAACCGGCGACGGGTGGGCGCCAAACGGTATCAGCAATGCGGCAACCGCGGCCGTCGCCAGAGCGACGATCGGGGCGGCGCGAAAGACCCACCCCGTGGTCGAGCTGAACACGGTCCCCTTCTGCAGCAGACGGATGATGTCGTAATAGGGCTGCAGAAACGGCGCGCCGACTCTCCCGGCGAACAACGCCTTCGTTTTGCCGATGACCCCCAGGAGGAGCGGAGGCATTAAGAGCGCCAGAAAAATATGGATGATACTGTTGGTAATGGTACTCGTCATGGCGGCCCCCAGGCGGTCAATGTGCCCAAAGCATCAGAATAAACAGGGTGGCGAAGATATACATCATGTAGAGATGCATCTGACCGTGCTGCAGTCGCCTTAAAAAGGAGAACGACACCCCGGCCAGTGAAAACAGCGGCGCAACGACCCGCTCCAGAAGCGTTTCGGTCGGGACGTCGCTGCAGCGCGCCGCCCCAGGGAAAAGTCCGGCAATCGCCGGGCGTACGACCCGCTGGCGCACGACTCCGTTGAAGATCGAAACGGCAAGCTCGGAAAACGATGTCCCGCCGTACTGCACCCGCGACGTACCGCGCTGATAGCCGCACCCCCAGGTCGGAGCGGAGGCAACCGGGGCTTTACCCAGGCGCCACTTCCAGAGCAGCGTCACGGTGACGGCAGCAGTCAGCAGCAGAACTCCGGCCAGCGAGAGTTTGGCCATGACCGCGCCGTATTCGGCAGAAACCGCCGTTACGTCCATGCGCGGGTAAAAGGTACTGATAGCGGGAGTAACCAGACGGAGCGCCAGCTGCGGGGCCACGCCGACCAGCAGGCAGAGCAGGGCGAAAAAGGCCATCGGCGCCAGCATCTTCACCCCCGCTTCGTGCGGATGGGCCGCGGCGGTGCTGCGGGGTGTGCCGAGAAAGACCGAGCCGTACAGCTTGGTGAAGGCGATGACGGCCAAGCCGCCGACCAGCGCCAGCAGGGGCGCCAGAAACACCAGGTAGACCAGGCTCCCTCCGGTAAGCTGCCTGAAAAAGCCGAGGTAGAGGAGAAATTCGCTGACAAACCCGTTCAGCGGCGGAATACCGCAGATGGCAACCGACCCGACCAGAAAGAGCAGCGCCGTACGCGGCATCCCTTTGCCGAGCCCCCCCATCAGGTTCAGCTCACGCGTTCCGGAGACATGAATAATGGCCCCGGAACCGAGAAACAACAGCGGCTTGAAGAAACTGTGATTAAGGATATGGAGCAGGGCTCCCGCCAGTCCGAGATACAGCAGCGGAGGGTTGTGGCTTGACACCCCCAGCAAGGCTGTCCCCAGTCCGGTCGTGATGATACCGATATTTTCGATGCTGCTGCAGGCAAGCAGGCGCTTCACGTCGCGCTGGGCCACCGCGAAGGCGATCCCCAGCAGGGCCGAGGTTATGCCGGCCACCGTCAGGAACGCCCCCCAGAGGAGTGGCGGGTCATGGAAGTAGGTGGCCGTGCGGAAGATGCCGTACAGCCCCATCTTCAGCATGACGCCCGACATCAGCGCCGACACGTGGCTGGGCGCGTTGGCGTGGGCCGAGGGGAGCCAGATATGGAGCGGCATGATGCCCGCCTTCGCGCCAAACCCGACAAACGCGGCCAGCGCCACCAGCGAGGCGGCTGGAGGGAGCGCCGAAAGCGAGCCGGCCGCCGGCAGCAGGAACGAGCCGGTCGCGGCCGCCAGCAGTGAAAAGTAGACCAACAGGGCCGCAGTGCCGGCGTGGGTTGCGATCAGGTAGACGATTCCGGCGCGCCGGACCTCCTCCCGTTCATGTTCCGTCACCAGCAGGAAATAGGCGGAAAGCGCCATGACCTCCCACACCATGATGAAAAACACCCCGTTGCGGGCGGTGAGCAGAACCGCCATCGAGGAGGCGAGCAGGCCGTAGAAAAAGGTCAGGCCGCGTTCGGTGGTGCGATGTTCGGCAGCCGGCCAGTAGCCGAGCGCAAAAAGAGAACCGGCGGCGGAAACCAGAAAAACCGGCAGCAGGAAAAAGGCCGAGAGGGGATCGATGACAAGCTCGCAGGGGCCGAACGGCAGGCTCCAATCAAGAATATAGGTTGTGGTTGTGCGGCTGAAGAGGAGCATCAGTGCGGCCGGTACTCCGGCCAGGGCGGCCAGGATGGTGCCTGCCGCCGCAACGATCTGGCCGTGCCCCGGTTTCCGGAGGAACAGGCCGGGGATGCCGGCACAGCCGATTGCAAGCGCGGCGACCAGTGCCACGAGCGCAGGATCAAACAGACCCTGCAGGGAGGAAGACATACAAAGAACTCCTTGTGAACAACTCTGAACAGGTCAAACAAGAGACGGGGAAAAACGTTTCCAGAGGGGACAGATACTGAACCTGAAGTGTATACGTGTCAACCGAAAAGTGCCACAAAAGCAGGCATTTTATTGGATCAACCGCTTATTCAAGCGGTTCTTTGGGGAGACGCTGAAGGTTTCTTAGATCTTGTTTGATCAGAAGGCTTGTTGAGTTTCATGACATTGAAATTTCAAGGCACACAGCCTGGCTGGTTCATCTGCATGGCCATCCGGCGCTGAACCAGTTTTTGCAACGCTATGCCCTTGTGAATCAGAAGGCCAGCAGTGCACATGGACTGCTATGGGGACGTTGTTAACTTGGTTTACTTCCAACTGCAGCTTGCAAACTTAACCACGTCCCTCGAAGGTTCACCTCGAAGGTTTACTTGTTGTAACATTTAATGTTGACGTAACGTTTTTTTGTTGTTACGTTAAATCCATGATCATTGAGTTCGATACTGCGAAAAGAGAAAAGACCCTGTCGGAGCGTGGTCTTGATTTTGCTGATGCCGACAAGGTTTTTGACGGACTTCACTTTATTGCTCGCGATGATCGTTCAGATTACGGCGAGGAGCGTTTCATCACAGTTGGGCTATTGGATAGCCGGATGGTTGTGATTATCTGGACTCCGAGAAACGACGCCCGCCGAATTATTTCTATGAGGTACGCTAATGACCGCGAAATCAGCCGTTACAAAAAACACCTTGGTTGATCCTGATGATGCTCCGGAATTGACCGATACTTGGTTTGAAGAAGCGGACCTTATTCAAGGCACCAAGCTTGTCCGCCGGGGTCGTCCGGCTGGCCAGACTAAAGCTTCGCAAACCGTCCGTTTTGATTTGGACGTCCTCGCAGCCTTTAAGGCCACGGGTAAAGGGTGGCAGACCCGCATGAACGAGGCTCTAAGGGAATGGATGAAGGATCATCCGATGAAGCACGTCTGACCCTCCTGGGCAGAACAAAAAACTCCAGTATTGTTTAACAGTTTCAGATTATCCACGGTGAAGGATTCACTTTGATTTGTATCTGACATGAATTTCAGTTTTTTGTTTTCATGAATCGAGACATTTGGCGGGGCATCACTAAAATGTTCTGAGCCATCGGAATCTGTCCATTGATCTAAGTCAGCAAATAATATTGAGTTGAATGCAAGGCAAATCATCATAGCAACAAGTATTATGGTGAGTTCTGGGGACTGGTGAGTTCTGGGGACACTTTACTTAATTCAGTTTTCCCTTTGGTCCTGGTTTCTCTGGTTTTAGGGTGAGTTCTGGGGACACTTTACTTAATTCAGTTTTCCCTTTGGTCCTGGTTTCTCAGGTTTTAGGGTACGATTTAGGTCTGCCTCCAAACTTTCAACAAACTCTTCAGACCCAAGCGGTCTCCCACTACGCTCATGCTTCCTAATATCATTCAGTAGTTCTTCATTCGCCCCGGCAAGAAATGTTTTCCAGTCGCCCACTATCTCAAGAAGCGGCGACACTTTGACAAGTCCATCATCCTTTGCCGCCAAATGTGCCTGCACGCTACTCCATGGCCATGCAGCTGCATCTGTTGCAAGATTAGCCCACACTGGATTCATCTCGACATAAAGAGCAGCGGCGAGAAGATAATTCTGATCCATGGGAAACGAAGCAAAGCGCCCTTGCCAAAGATGCCCTCTCCAATTTTCGCGGAAGTTGATCATGCGGCTGTAGCGCCTGTGAGCTTCACCGATCCCCCGGCGCAAGCCATCCTCGGATTCCGGCGCTGCTATGAGGTGGACATGGTTCGGCATAAGGCAGTAAGCCCAAACTTCCACGCTGCACTTCTGGCACCATTCGGACATCAAGGCAATGTAAGCCTGATAGTCTTCGTCCCTGAAGAAAGTTGGTAACTTTCTATTGCCCCGCTGAGTAACATGGTGAGGAATACCGGCAGCTATAACACGTGCGATTCGAGCCATGAACGGAAATTAACGCTTTCTGCATCTGGAGTCAATGTTGAATTAAGTAAGGTGTCCCCGGAACTCCTCGGAACTCCTACGGAACTCCTGGAACTCCTAGAAGGCGAGCGTCATCGAATGGAATTCAATCTTTGAAAATTCCTTGGGGACTATTCCGAAAAACGGAAGAACAAAAAGCAAGATCATCACTACTCCGAGTGGTCTTGCGATCGGATTAAGTTTCTCCGCGAGTTTGATGAATAGTTTTGTCATTTCATCTTTCTAGCTAACGGTTTGGCCGTTGACCCGTCCGGGCGGCTTTTTAGCCCGGTCGGCGGCCAACGGTCTTGTTGGGAATCGCTCTACTTTCAGGCGTTGAGCCTTTTTGGCTCTCTCCTACAATTCAAATCCAGTCAGATAGCGTTCAAACTCTTGTACTCGTCGTTTAAGCATTGCGTATGCAAAACCACCGGCTGATACGGTCTGCAATGTTCCCCCTTCATTCGGGTCAAGAGCATATGACAACTCCTGCTCGGCAGTGCGCCATGCCAGCCATTTCCTTTGAGAATTCTTCAATAGCTCCTGTTTTGGTTTCGGTAGTTTTTTCATCAGCGCCTTGTAGAGCTGATTCATTCGTTTGTCCATTTTGTTACTGGCATCTCCCGAACAGTTGTTCATGTTTGCCGTTACACCTTCGGATTTGTCTAAGCAGGCGGAATATGCGGTATCAATTGTATTGGTATTGGTCTCGGTCTCTTGGGATGAATGACCAGAAACAGCTGACAACAGTGTTGTCGCCAGACAGACAGTAATAGTCAATTTTCTCATTTCCTCTCCTTTTGCTTCACGTCCAGCTGGGTTGGAGGTCATCTGACGGCGCAGCCTAGCTATGTCTTGCTTTTACATTTCTTGAGTTTTATGCCGTGCAAGGGAAAGCGTTTTTTGAGAGTTTCATTTTTTTCAAATTCTATGACTGTAATTCCTTTTTCCTCTTTTGCATTGAGAATAACCGAGAATTGCGCACCGCCACCTGAATGGAACTCTGGCAGAAGCCAAACGACTTCTCCGCTATAACGCACGCCGCCTTCGCAGGAATAACAAATATCCAGATCTCCGAACTTTTTTGAATCTGATCCGTTGAATAGAGTGACGGCATTTTTCTCAACGGTAATTCCAATCTTGGATTTACAGGTACTGTCTGCTGGTAGCCAGTCACCGATGAATTCATCTGGAACTGGTGGCTCTACGGCAAAAGTTGGTGATGCAAACATCAACAGGCATAAAACATATATTCGTTTCATTTGAATCTCTCTTTATTTGACCAACGTGTGAAAGCACAGCGGGTTCACCGCTGCTGCGCTTGGTTAGCAGACGTTTCCATCGCTGATTCTGTTACATAAAAATTTCCACGGGTTTTCCTTCTCGTACTTGTTTGAAATAAATGCTCTTCTTTTGCGAATCCCAGTTCATTGAGGCTCCTGTATATGGGTTTCCGAGATCTCCTCTATGAGTATTTATAAACTGTTGCATATTCTCAGAAGCGACACTTTCCATGCTTGATAAGACTTTCAGCAATGCAAGCCTCCTTAATCCTTCAAGGTCATGTGTTTTTTCTACGTATCCTGAAATACTTGGAATTGCTATTCCCGCAAGTATTTCTCCGACAGGATTATACAGAAAGGAAAACTTGACGAACTGATCGGTATCGATAATGTTTTTTCTTGTAACTACAGCGGCATAAGTTTGTGGCATCATTTTCGACAGTTCAATATGTTCTTTGTAGGCAGAATACAGCCTGTTCCTTGTAGCGTTTTGTTTTAAAATTGGGAAGAATACGCTGGGAGGCAATTTAATTTCTGCTTTAAAGGATGATTCTAAACCCAAAATAACCATTCGTGCTTCACCGTGAAAAGCTTTTGCCAGTGATGTCTCGCCTCGATTAAATGGCCTCATTATCGTCCGGACAGTTTCCCATTGTTTTAAATCTAAATGATGATGTGCACAAAGTTCTGCAACAAATCTGATATCCGAACTTAACATTGCTATTGAAATAAGTTTTGATATCAGAGTGTTAGACTCGCCAGCGATAACCCGCCAAAATTCAGCATCGTTTTGGATCCCAATCAGCGCGTCGTTGAAATTGCCATTTTGCGCGATGCGTGCGATTTGCATGAATTTAATTTTCTGTATATTTCTGATTGGTGAAAACTGCGGAACGGGAGCGCAGAACCCGTAATCTAATGGCTCCAGGTACTGATGATAATTATAAAGTTTTTCGTACCTCCGAAGCAGGTCTTTATTATCCCGGAGAAAATTGTCAACCTCGGCATTGTGAGCTAGAACGTACTCCCATATCCCATTATCTTTTCGTCCATAGACTTCAGGAATTTTCCCCTTGAAAGATATCCGCATTGTTTTCTGCTTTTCTGAGGAGCCTTCAGCACAGGCGTTATTTTCACCCCTAAGAAAGGCCGATTTAAGGTTGCGGAGTCTATCTTCTTCATTGACGAAAGGCGGATCTTCAGTTGATGATGTGAAACCAAGGAGTGCCAGCCACGCATTATCATTTCGAAAAATATCAGGGGCTGGGGTGTTCAGCTCCTTTACCATAAGTGGGTCTGGTTTTTCATCATATAGCGCAAGCCATGAAAACAATGCTAAATAGAACAAACATATTGCGATTCCTGCCCTTATGACTCCAGTTGATCTAATTCTATTCCCGTTGTCATCGCAGCAATTTTCTTTTGATCGATACTTTTTGACGAGTTGTTTAATGACTGAAAATATGACGATCAGCCAGACCGGCATAATAACGAAGAGAACCAGCGTAATTAGTATGCTCAGTGCGCCCTTATGTTTCGAAATTTGATGGACTGAAATAACATTGGTACAGTAGTTTCTGATTGCAAAACATAAGATACCCAGAAAACATAAAAACGTCATAATTTCGGGCAACGGGGGAAATGATATACTGTCACCTTGTTTTAGCGTTCCATTATTTATAAAGAGTAGGATGATAAATTTAGATAGTGCTAATGCCAAGCCTGCGGGGAAAAATGCCCACGCAAAAATACGATAAAGATCATCAAATGATGCTTTACCTCCTAGCTTTTTACCTACCCAGAGCTCAATTCGAGTGTAAATAATTGGTATTGCCAAGCCTGCAAAAGGGCCAAACAGAACCGCTAATAGTAGCATAAGCGAGATTGGGACAAACGTTCTTAGCTGCAATAGAAATGTGGTCATCAAGAGGGTGCCGTTGATAGCGTTAACTGTCATGGCAGAGAGCACTGACTGATTCAAGGCAAGTTCACGCGAGGCGCGAGGGTTGAACATGGCAAGAAGATACTTATTTATGATCATTTAGAATCCTCGACAGATTAATCAGGTGACTTTCTATTCGCGGTAACGGCGTGGGGGCGCACCAGCGCGTCAGCGTCTGTGTGCCGCCTCCTTGTTGGGCATTCTTGCCCGCTGTGTTGTTCTTAAGGTTTTTATTCAGTTTTCTGTTCCAACTCTTTGTCGGTATAAATGAGGGACAAAAATACAAACAATATTCCAACGAGCAACATGAAAGTGAATAATGACAACTTGCTGTAGCCTGACAAAATTCTAAATAACACTCCACCAACCACGATCCCAATCGGTCCAGCACTTTTGATCCTCAATAGTTGATTTTTATATTTCGAAGTCAAAGCTATTAAAGGGACTGATAGTGCAACCGCATATAGTGCTGCTTTCGCTAACGTTTTTCCTCCGATTTCCTGGAATCCGAAGATAGCAACGCAAAGGAGTGTCAGCGTCGCAGCTAATAAATATGTCACCTTATTGCGCAAGTTGTGTCCCCCTCTTCCTTTTCTTGTAGTTGCCACCGGGTAGGTCAGGGGCCTTTCGGCCCCTTTCCCCCCTCAGAACCGTACG
>CAZGEG010000025.1:0-60633 GCA_964524835.1 uncultured Geobacter sp. | reverse complement strand
TGATTTGGGATTTCAACCGATTTTGGCCATTTACACAATCTATTTTACAGGCTCCATTTGGATTATGTTTCGTCATTTCTACTGATGCCGCTATACCGTCTTTGCGCGGCATTATTATATCCATTAGCACCAAGTGTATTTTATCAACTTGGTTTATATATACGTCTACAGCTTCTTCCCCATCTCGAGCAGTTATAACGTTATAACCGTATTCACCAAAGAAGTTCGACAGCAGATTCAGCACCAGCTTATCGTCATCAACGATTAGTACGGTTTCAGTCCCTCCATAATTACTGAACTTACTATCCATAAATCCTCAACAACTATATTGCTGTATCTAATGTAGCTCTAACCACTTTAAGCATGTCAATCGGTGAAAACGGCTTGTATATGACCATTTTCCCATCTAACGATTTTACTTCATGTGAACGATATCCACTTGTTAGAACAATCTTAATATTCGGGTTTAAAGACTTAATTTCCCCATATACTTCATTACCATTTTTGCTTGGCATAACAACATCCAATATTACCAACTCTATATCATCAACGCCTTCGGAGTATTTGTGAAATGCTTCGGACCCATCTTGAGCAAGTATGACATTATAACCATAATCCGTAAGGAAGCTTGATAACATATCACGTATGAGCTCATCATCATCAGCAACGAGAATCGTTTCAGTACCTTTTAAACCGTCAGTTTTTGTCTCGGTAATTTGCTCAATCTTACTCACCCAATCAAAATTCCATCTACTACTCTCTGACTTGAACATGTCGGGGTGACAACATCTCAATAACAACTCAACTTCCTTGATAATTTTTGAAGGAATAATGTTCAGGGCATTTGCTATTGAAAATATTGTCACAAGACTTGGTTGTTGCTTCCCACCTTCAATATTTGAAAGAAAAGACCTGTCTATCCCACTTTCAGAGGCCAACTTCTCTTGTGATAGATTGTTCTCTCTTCGTAATCTTCTTATAACTGCACCAAATGCTTCTTCAATTGTCAAATTTTTATACCTCCATAATTATTTGAACATATTTATCAGAACTGGGAATTTATAGCTGTAGTTTATTACCTACATGACGAGTGCCATGTCAAAAGAATTGATACATCATTTAAGCAGATTTTCCTTGTGAGCACCGATCCCGGTTAAGGTCACACACCCTATCCCTGTCTCTATACAGAAAAGGCCGCTCTCCGGAAGGGGAGCAGCCTTTTCTGTAATCAAATATCGTAAATCGGGCCAAGCCTGCACTATTTACTTTGTCAGGAGCTTACGCTTGACAAAGTAGATAAATTTCTGTTCCACAATGCTGAACGATGAGGCATCCCGTCCCATTCTCTCCGATCACAGGATGTGGTGGTGTAATTAATAAAGGGTTACAGACCGGAATCTGAAACCCTTTATATTGCCGGTGTTGATGGTCGGCAAGCCCACATGAGAGATATGCGTCCTTATTTGGCTGGCTCGGTAATTGCGTTCATCTGAAGAGTCACCGCAGTCTGCGCCAATAGTCTACCGTTGACAGATGCCCCGGTGTTTACGGCGATCATGGTTTTACCCAGTACGACGCCTTCAAAGTGCGCATTGGTTCCAACAGTCGTCGCGCCGGCAACCTGCCAGAAGATGTTCTTGGCCTGGGCGCCATTGGCCAGGGTTACCCGTGTGGAGTTGGCCTGGTTCAGTGTTCCTGCCACCTGGAAGATCCATACATCGTTCGGGCCGCCCGAGAGCGTGACATCGGTGGTAATCTTAAGGTCAGTAGTCCATTTGTAGAGGCCGGGAGTGAGGGTCAGCCCGCCAATCTCACCAGCGCCCAGTTCAGTGAAGTCGGGTGAAAGCCTTCCAGCTGCATCATTATACGCGAATCCCATATCGCCAACAACTGTAGTCAGGAAGGTGGCGTCATTTATCGAGCAGGGAAGAGGTCCAGCCACGTCGACAGTATATATTTTCCCCGACACTTCCCCGCACGTGAGAAGGAGAGCTGCACCGGTTATGGGGCTCGTTCCAACATCCCCGACAATAGCGGATCGATAAACGTCGGTGATTCCGCTCTGGCTCAGAATCGCGAAGCTGCCAGCTTCGCCAAGGCTTACCGGTTTCGGACCTTTGCCGGTATCGGCGCCTGCGCTAGCGGCCACAAAAATGCTGAGTAGTGCTCCCACAATCAACTTTGTTGAATTTCTTTTGCATGTGTTCATACTGTGTACTCTCCTTGGGGTCCTTCGAATTTGATTGCCAGCCACTTCTTGGACGAATGTAGAGCAACGAACATGCCGGAAGATAACTTTGTTTACTGCGAGAGTAAGCGTCTGATTATACAGGATAAAATTGAGAGTGTTCAACCAGGGGGGAAAGATAATCCGTAGAAATCGCCGGCGTATTTAACAGAACTGGAGAAATTAAAGGGCTCGCATGACATACAGTTGCGGAATTACAGGGGACGGGCTACATATAAGAAAAAAGTAGCCGTCCCCTTTTCTCCTAAACAGAAAAAGCCGCTCTCCGAAAGGGGAACGGCCTTATTATTGCGGCGCGGATTATATTCTTCAGCAGACGTTCGCGGTTAGATGTTGTAATTGATCAACAACCCAACCGTTGATGCTTTCCCCGGATTGTTTGGCTGCCACAAAGACTTTGCGGTGCAGGTCCGGTGTCAGCCGCAACATGAATTTGCCGGTAAAGGGTTTTTCAGGTGCCTGACCGAGCTGGACGCAGAAATCGAGATAATCGTCCACAGATTCCCTGAATGCCTGCTTGATTTCATCGACGGTCTTCCCCTGAAAGGTGATGACATCGCGCAATCCGATAACCTCGCCGTGAAAAATTTCGGCATCGTCGTCATACTCAACTTTTCCGGAATAACCTTTATACTGCATCATGGTTTAATACCTTAGGGTGTGACACCTTGCCTTATTTCATTTTCCAAATAACAGAAGACAGCTTGCTCCTTTGAGATCTTCCTCTGCTGGGCAATATCGGCAATAATCGCCGCCAATGTTCCCAGCTTCAAAGGATCGTGGGCAGGCACCGTCAAGTGATGCTCTCCATCAGTTGAGAGCGTTAGCCGGATATGACTTCCGGTTTGTCTCGTTTCCACATAGCCAAGCCGCTTCAATGCCTTGATAAGATCTGATCCCGAAACATCTCTTGGCAGCTTCATACGGCGATCAGTTCCTCTCGCACAAAGTGGAGCCTTATCGCCTTGGGCTGGTCAGCAGGATCAAAGTGGCAGTGGACCGCATCTCGCACCCGCTCGTACAGTTCATCAACAGTTTCCGCCTGTGTAAAGATCGATTCACCAAGCGCACGGGCCGAAAATCCACCTTCCAGTTCTTCGTCAACAATAAAAAATATCTCGTTCATAGGTAGTCCCTTCTTTGTACCGGACTAAAACTTATATTTTATCCGCCGTAATTACGACGTCTATTCAATACTATAAAAACCATATACGTCCGTCTTGTCAAGCGTAACTGTTGATGCATGCGTCAAAATTAAAAGGCGACCACATGGTCGCCTTTTGAATTAAGTATGCTGCCCCCGGAACTCTCCCCCTCCCCTTAGTTTTCCCTACCCTGTGTTAAATCAAGGCCTTTCCTATAAAGATAAGGTACCCAAAAGGTCGGTTGACCTGCACGCTCACGTTTACGAATAAAACCAATCGATATTAGGTGGTTGGCAGTCTCATTCCATTTCTTCCCAAGTAGTTTTTGAAGTGCGACAGACGAGTACTCAGATTTGCCTCCCTGAAACTTTTCTATGTGAGGCCACAGATGTGGGAATTCCGCTATGAGGTATGTATCTCTTCTCCTCTTAGGAAAACCGGGACACTCCCCAATTAAATAGGAAAACCGGGACACTCCCCAATTAAAGGATCAATCTAACCTCATCACGAATTGCCATCGCAGCTATTATAGATTCCGTTGCATCATCCTCATCCGCAGACATACCTGGGTATCTAACCTCAACTGCCATTGCCGACAAAATTCTGGCGGAGTGCAAAACCCTGCTTAACGCGGGATATAACGGCATCAGCTGGTTGAGCAATGCTGCAAGATCATGTATACGCGGAATCCGCAGATCGCTTTCCAGAAGAACAGCTTTCAAATACTTCTCAGCGCTTTGCTGTGCGTGAAAACAAACAGCATCGTAGTTTGGCGACTGGGCGACCACAACTTCACGTTTCGCAGTATCAAGATCCGCATCGGCTTTCGCCACCCATTCCACGGCCTCAGGCTTCATACAACACCTTGCCGCGTGTTACGATATCGGTAATAAACGTGTCGTGACAGGCTAACCGTTCCTGTAGCTGTTCCGGTGTACGAACCAGCAAATCAAGCGGGACTCCGGAGTTGATGCGCTCCCGTATGTCAACGGCAACCCGCCAAGGCTTCCCTTGAAAGGGTAATACAACTAGAAGATCGACATCTGAGTCGATATCCGGCGTGCCCCATGAATGAGAACCGAACAGAATGATTTTCTGAGGAGCAAATTCCCTGCGGATCTGATCAGTAATGTTTTGAATTTCGATTGCGGTAGCCATACTTGGTCTCCATGGCACTTGTAATAACATTAACAACCCAGGAACCGTCCGCCGTAATTACGACGGATGAACCATGCTATAAAAACCATATACGCCTGTCTTGTCAAGCGTAACCTACTGAAGCAAAAAAGAAACGGCCCGCCGGAAAACTCCGACGGGCCGTTGTACTTCAAAATAAACCGAGATTACTTATATTCCGGCATTTCATCAAACTGCAGGTACTGGTAGATCTTATCCTTGTTCGGCTCGATCTTCTCTTTGTAAATTTTGAGGAACTCGGCCGGTTTCGGCAGCCTTCCCAGCAGCGCCGTTACCGCGCCCAGCTCGGCGGAACCGAGATACACCTTGGCGCCGTTGCCGATACGGTCATCGAAGTTACGGGTCGAGGTGGAGAACATGTTGACCCCGTCCGGTACGCGGGCCTGGTTGCCCATGCAGAGCGAGCAGCCGGCGATTTCGATGCGGGCACCAAAAGCGCTGTAGACTGCGAAGTAGGCTTCGTCTTTGAGCTGCTGCTGATCCATGCGGGTCGGCGGGCAGATCCAGGTGCGGACTGCGGGATTGAACGGCTGGCCGCGCCAGATTTCGGCGGCGGCACGGAAGTGACCGATGTTGGTCATGCAGGAACCTAAGAACACGTCCTGGATGGCGGTGCCGGCAACCTTGGAGAGCAGCTTGACATCATCCGGATCGTTCGGGCAGGCCAGGATCGGCTCGGTTATTTCTTTCAGGTCGATCTCGATCACGGCGGCATACTCGGCAGCCTTGTCGGCTTTCAGCAGGGTCGGTTTCTTCAGCCATGCCTCGACCGCCTTGATGCGGTTCTTGAGGGTATTGGCGTCGGAGTAGCCATCGGCGATCATCTTCTTCATCAGCGCCACGTTGGATTTCAGGTAGGTGGCAACCGACTTCTCGGACAGCTGAATGCAGCCGGCAGCGGCGGAACGCTCGGCGGCGGCATCGGTCAGCTCGAATGCCTGCTCGACGGTCAGGTCGGGAAGACCTTCCATCTCCAGAATACGGCCGTTGAAGATGTTGACCTTGTTCTTCTTCGGCACGGTCAGCATGCCCTTCTTGATGGCCCAGAACGGAATGGCGTTGACTGCGTCGCGCAGAGTGATGCCGGGATTCAGCTTGCCTTTGAAGCGCACCAGCACGGATTCAGGCATATCCAGCGGCATGAAGCCCATGGCGCCGGCAAACGCAACCAGGCCGGAACCGGCCGGGAAGGAGATGCCGATCGGGAAACGGGTGTGGGAGTCGCCGCCGGTGCCGACGGTATCCGGCAGCAGCAGGCGGTTCAGCCAGGAGTGGATGACGCCGTCGCCCGGACGAAGGGCAACGCCGCCGCGCTCGGCGGTGAAGCCGGGCAGGGTCTTGTGCATCTTGACGTCGGCAGGTTTCGGATAGGCGGCGGTGTGGCAGAACGACTGCATGTACATCGGAGCCTGGAACTTGAGGCAGGCCAGTTCTTTCAGCTCGTCGGCGGTCATCGGGCCGGTCGTATCCTGTGAGCCGACCGTGGTCATCTTCGGTTCGCAGGCGGTTCCGGGCATGATGCCGGCGACGCCGCAGGCCTGGCCGACCATCTTCTGGGCCAGCGAGAAGGCCTGTTTCGCTTTCGGTTTCGGGTTGTCCGGCAGGGTGAATACCTTGGTCGGCTTGAGGCCGAGGACCTTCCTCGCCTTGTCGGTCACGGCGCGGCCGATGATCAGCGGGATGCGGCCGCCGGCGCGGAATTCGTCAGGCACGGTGTTGGGGGTGATGGTGAGCTTGGAGAGGACCTTCTTCCCCTTCTCGTCGGTGATGACCCCCTTCTTGGTGTCGATCACGATCACGTCGCCGGTCTTCATGCCGGTTACATCGGCTTTCAGCGGCAGTGCGCCGGAATCCTGGGCGGTGTTGAAGAAGATCGGGGCGATGACGCCGCCGATGATCACGCCGGCAGTCTTCTTGTTCGGCACGCAGGGGATCTCGTCGCCGATTGCCCAGAGGACGCTGTTGCAGGCGGACTTGCGGGAAGAACCGGTGCCGACGACGTCGCCGACAAAGGCAACCTGGTACCCTTCCTTGCGGAACTTGGCGATGGTTGCAAGACCGTCCTTGAAGCGGGTCTTGCCCATGGCCAGAGAGTGCAGCGGGATGTCGGGGCGGCTCCAGGCGTCGCCTGCAGGGGAGAAATCGTCGGTGTTGATTTCGCCTTCAACCTTGTACACCTTGACCTTGATCGTATCTGGCACCCCTTTGCGGTTGGTGAACCAGTCGGCATCGGCCCAGGACTTGAGGACCTTGGCAGCGGCGGCGTTCTTGCCGGTGGTGGCAAGCTTGGCGACTTCGTCGAAGGCATCATAGACCAGCACGATGCCGGACAGGGCACAGGCGGCCTCGTCGGCCAGCTTTTTGTCTTTCAGTGCGGCGACGAGCGGAGCCACGTTGTAGCCGCCGATCATCGTGCCGAGCATCTTGATCGCATCAACCGGAGTGATCAGCGGCGATTTGATCTTGCCGGAGACAACGCCGGCCAGGAACTCGGCTTTAACTTTGGCGGAAGGGTCAACGCCGGGGGAAACGCGGTCCTTGATCAGTCCGAGCAGAAATTTCTCTTTCCCTTTTGGCGGTTTTACCAGCAGTTTACACAGGTCGGCGGTCTGTTCGGGAGTGAGTGGAAGTGCGGGAATGCCCTGTGCCGCCCTCTCCTTTTCATGTGCAAGATACGCTTCAATCATCTACTGTTCCTCCTTCGTGGGATATATGCTTCCGGTGGTAGTGAAAGCGAAATGAGTGCTAAATCGCATACTGTATACACTTTTCAGAATTCGCTTGTCAAATGATATTGAGCGGAATCAGCGGCTTTCCGCCATCCCTTCTCCCTGAGGGAGAAGGTGACCGAAGGCCGGATGAGGGGGCTGCGGTACCATATTTAGCAACTCTGCCCCCTCGCCCTGGCCGCCCCCTCCTTTAGGCCCTTCGGGTCCTCAGGGAGAGGGAATAATAGCTTAAAATCAATACTAATCTGCTGTTCATTTCCCCGCTATCGCATGCTTCGAAAACCTGTCCCGTACAACCGCCAGCGATGAATAGTCGGGATACTTCTGCAGCTGGTTCTGCAGCCTGGCAATACGCTCGGCAAGCGGCGGATGGGTCGAGAACCACGACCCCTTCTTGTTCGTGCTGGATGCCTCCAGCTTCTGCAGCTTCTGCAGCACCCTGATCATCGCGGAGGGATCGTACCCGGTGCGATAGGTCGATTCCATCGCGGCCAGATCCGCCTCGAACTCCATCTCCTTGTCGAGACCCTTGTCGAACAGCACCGCCTGCATGTCGCCGATGGCGGAGGCAAACTTCTTCCCCTTGTCGCCGCCAACGCTGGCGGCGGTAATCGTCCCTACACCCTGGAAAAACTGGGCGCGCTGGGTGCTCTTCAAGGCGTGCTTCGCCGCTACGTGCCCGACTTCGTGGGCCAGCACGGCCGCCAGTTCGGACTCGTCATCCAGGATGGAGACCAGTTCACGGCTGACAAAAATGATCCCGCCCGGAACGGCAAAGGCGTTCTGCACCTGGCTGTCCAGTACGGCGAACTGGTACGGAATCGTCGCACGCTTGCTGTTGCCGGCAACCGCGTTTCCTACCAGGTTGACATATTGCTGCAGCGATTCGTTTTTCACCGGGTTGCCGAAGCGCTGCAGCCCTTCGAGGGCCAGACTCTCACCGATGACGCGCTCGGTCTTGTAGTCTACTTCCTTCGAACTCGACAACAGCTGGGTCGCTCCCGAAAGATACTGTCCCTCTTTGGAGCCCGGCTTAGTGAATTTCTGCACTTCGTCAAAAAAACCTGCGGAAGCCGAGGCGGCGGTCAATGACAGGGCTATCAGTGCACAGAGGAATGATCTCATTTGCCACCCCCGTTAACCTGGGCGAATTCGCCGATATTTCCCTCTTTCAGAAATGCCTTCAGCTCCTTGGGGCTGACTTTACGTGCCAGCACGACATCAAGGGATTTTTTATACATCTCCGGAGTGCCGCGATCCTTTGCGTATTTGGTCGCCTCGGGCGAAAGGCCGCGGATACTGCGGGCACTGTCGGCCTTGGCCGTCTTGATCTGGCTCTTCTGCAGGCTTCCCCCGAAAATGCCGCCACCGTCACCGGTAACCTCCGCCGCCGGCGGTGTTTCGGAAACGCGGCCGGCATACACCCACCCTTCCTTGCCGGCAGCAGTTTTGACTTTCAGCCAGCGACCGCCCGACTCGACCACGGACACCTCGGTGCCGACGTTCAGGTCGGTTACGTTCTCGGACGACGCCGACGCCTCGGCTTTGAGTGTTGTCCCCTCGCTGGATACCCAGCGTTTCTCTTCCGCCATTGCCGTAATGGCGACCAGCAGCAGGGCCAGCACTGCGATCATACTTCGTGTCATGCTACGGGTTATTCTCATTGTGGACCTCCTGATTTTGAATCTTAAATTTACCACTAAGACACTAAGATCACTAAGTGTACATTATAATAAATGGAAAACCGCACACAACATTCGTTTGAACCATTTTGTTACAGTACATAAACATATCTATTTTTCGATACACCTTGGTTTCCTTAGTGCCTTAGTGGTGAGACAAAAGCCTTTCTGCATAAACATCCTTTATAAATAATCCCCGGTCAGGACAAACGCCCCCCAGTATCCGGGATGCGGATAACGGTTTTTCACATGCTGCATCGCTCTGGTCAGGCTCTCCGCTTTCCCGTAGGTCATGTAACTGCGGTAGAACTGCTTCATCATGATCGCCGTAGAAACATCACTTACCCGCCAGAGGCTGGACATCAGCGAATGGGTGCCGGCAAAGATGAATGCCCGGTTCATCCCGACGACATCGTCGCCGCTCCGGATATCCCCCAGACCGGTCTGGCAGGCGCTCAGCACGACCAGGTCGGCGCGGATATCGAGGCCGAAGATCTCCTCCGCCTGGAGCTTGCCGTCGGCCTTGCCGTCCTTTGCCAGCCGGATCGCCGAGAAAAGCGGATTGACCGGATCGAATTCACCGTGGGAGGCGATGTGGATGATGCCGAATTCGCTGATATGCTGACGGATCCAGCTTTCGGTTGCCCGCTCGCGGGTCAGGGTCGTCACATCCGGATAGTTCCACTGCAGGGTGCCGGCTTCACGTTCGGCGAAGGGGAGATCGAGGGACGAATTCCCCAGGTCCGGGTTGCCGATCGCCAGGATCTTCAGCTTTTTGTCCGGACTGCGCCTTGCCAGCGTGTATTTCAGTACCGATGCCGCCGGCAGGTAAAAAAGCTTCTGCCGGTCGATCAGGTAATCCCGTCCGTCGCTCAAGGTCGCAAACGCCAGGTAATGAAGGCTGCCGTGCGGAATGACACCGACCGCCTTAAGCTGCCCGCTCCCCGCCAGCGGTCCGGCGACCAGCAGGTCATACAGTTCGCGCGACTGCTTCTCAAGCGGCTCCAGGTTCTGCAGCATCCGGCGGTAGGAGGATATTCGGGCGGCCATATCATTCGCCGCGATATTCTGAACCGTCAACGTCGTCCGGTCGCGGTCGATCTTCCAGCAGAGGAGCCGGTCTGGAAGCTGGTAGTACGACAGCAGCACGACCCCCGGTTCGAGGAGCGCGCGGATATCGTCGAGCGTGGTCGGGTTCACCTTCACCAGGGCAAGCAGTTCTGGACGCTTCCGCTCGATCTCGATCAGCAGGTCCTGATAGTCGCCGCGCAGCTTCTCCAGCGCCCCGGCATAGCGGGCACGCTCTTTCGGGTTCGCCGCCTGCACCGACAGATTCTCCTGCTCCAACATCTGCTCCTTCAGCCGAACCTGGCGGTCATACAGTTCCTGATCGACCGAACCGGAGAGCGACAGCCGCTGACGTCCGAGAATGTCGATCAGGTTGCGGGAGCGGGAGCGCTCGGCCACGGCAAACGCCTCGTCGCTCCGCTGCAGATCGACCAGCAGCCCCACCAGACCGGTGTAGACATCCATCTTGTCGGCCAGGAAGCCGTCTTTGAGCTGGTCGAGTCTGATTTCGGCACGGAGCCCTTCAACCGTTTCCAACGCCTGCTGATAGGAGGCGACGGCTGATTTCGAGTCGCCGGCGTTTTTCTGCAGCCGGGCCAGACCGTACAGCGCCCGCCAGCGCACCTCGCGCAGCAGCAGCGCGTCGGAAATTTCCAGCGCTTTCCGATAGCTCGCCTCTGCCGCAGCGGCCTGCTTCAGCTCCGTTTCGGCATCGCCCTGCGCCAGATGGATCTTGGCGAGGTTGACCCTGTCGCCTATCTCCGCAGCCATTGTTGCAGCCTCGGAAAACTGCTGCAGGGCCGTGGCGGCATCCCCCATTTTCAGCCGGGTCTGCCCGAGATTGCGCAGGTCGTACGCCATCGCCCAGCGGGAGCCGAGACCGCGGTCGATGGCCAGTGCCTTTTGCAGCGTTTCCAGCGCACGGGCGTATTCCCCCGATTCACGCTGGACCAGGCCGATGTTGTTGAGTGTCGTCGCGACTTCGTCACGGCGTACCGCCAGCTTTTCGGCGCGCTCCAGCGCGCCCCGCAGCTCCAGGAGGGCCCGCTTGTTGTCCCCCAGGGTCCACCAGATCAGGCCGCCGGTATTCTTTACCATGACCTGTTCAAGCGGCCATTTTTCGGCAACGGCGCTCTTTTCCACCTGTTCGCGCAGATCGAATGCCTCCTGGTAGCGCCCCTGGAACCAGGCGTTGTTGGCCTGCTCCAGCACGATCCGCATCTTAGTGCGCAGATCCTTGTCACCGACCTTTGCCAGAGCATCGGCGTAGAGCCTGTCCGCTGCCGGGAAGTTACCAAGCAGGCGCTGGCAGCGCCCCCGTTCGAGAAGCGTTTCGGCTTCCAGGGCTGCGTTACCGGCCTTGGCATAAATATCTCCCGCCTGGCCGTAATACTGCTCGGCTACGGCATACTGGTTGAGGCGGAGGTCATAGATCCGGCCAAGGTTCCGGTACTGCTCGGCCAGCGAGACGTCATCCTTCAGCGTCCGGCGCAGTCCGGCCGATTCTTCGAAAAAGGTTCGAGCCGCTGTGAAATTGACCGAATTTTCCATCACGACGCCGAAGTCAGACAGCGCGGCCGCCTGCTCCTTTGCCATGCCGAGGTCGGCATATATCCCGACCCCCTCTTTCAGTGAAACGGCAGCTTCGGCGAAGCGCTCGGCGTTCCCCTGCAGCAGCCCCAGGCGGAGCAGGGCATCGGCATGGTCGGCCGAGTACGGTTTCTCTTTTACAAGCCCCCTGACCAGCGCGTCGGCATGGACGATGGCCCGGTCGGTAAAACCGGCTTCATAAGCGCTTTCGCGGGCATAGCGGTGCAGCTGGGTGCGGTGCTTTGCCAGAGCGGAATTTTCGTCGACGATTGCCAGGGCATTTTCAAACAGGGATAGCGCCTTCGGGAATGACCCGGCGTTGTGTGCCAGCACTCCCGCCTTGCCGTATTCGTTGAAACGGTTTTTCCCCAGCCTGGCGGCCTCCGCGGCATCCGGACCCCAGTCGCCGATCAGGAGCCAGCCGGGTGGAAGCTTTTTGCGTGCATCACTGGCCGACTGGAGCCCGTACGTGTCGACAAACGCCTTCGGGGCAACTGCAGCCCCGCCAGCCGCCGTGCCATCTGCCAAAAGGAGCGACGGCACCCCCTGTAGTGCGGCCAGATGTCCCAGGCTGTAGGCCTGACGTACACCTGCGTGCGGAGCGACAAGCAGAGAAAGATTCGCCGCAGCAGCCAGTTCGGAAAAGGGATGGCGAAGAGCGGTATCGTCTTCCCACAGCGGCAGCGAGTAGCCGCTCCCGCCGACCCGTGACGGCACTACCGGCAGGAGGCCCGCCCGGCCGGGAAGCACGAGGGTATGGGCATCGGGCAGCCGGTCGGTCATTGCCGGTGATACCAGTTTCGAAAACGGTGCGGCGACCGGCCACCACCCGCCAGGATCGAGAACCTGGCGGCGGAACGGCTTGCGCCCGGACACCGACCTGACGAGGTGGCTGGCGCTGAGCCCCCAGCTGGTCACCGGAGCGGAGCTGAATTGAGGGAGGTCCTCATAGGCGGCCAATACCTGAGGGGTTGCGGCAAGACGGGCGTCGAGCGTCGCTCGGTCGACCGTCTCGGCGACGATTCCCGCTTTTCCGCCGATTGTAAAGAGGAGCCAGCGTGAGCTGTCAAGGGGGGTAAAGCGGAGCAGCGTTTTCCCCGGCAAGTTTTCCTGCACATCGATCAGTTCGACCGGCTGCGGTGAAATTAATTGACAGAGCCTGCCCCCCTTTCCGGCGGCGCACTCTTTGTTGAACGCCTGCTGGACCGTGCTGAAACGCTGCTGCATATTTCGGAGAGCATCTGCCAAGGCCCCCTGACCATCAGCGGCCTGAGACAGAGTTCCCAGTTCGACCGAAGCGGCCGCCAGACGCAGCGCCCTCTCTCCGCCCTCCGCATAGAACGGTGGAATACGCTCCAGGCCGGCTCCGAACAGATCGTCAACGACCGCCTGTTCCTGCTGCAGCCTCAACTGCAGATATTCCCTGTCGGCAGCAGGAGCCTTGGCAACCGCGTCGCGCAGCCGGTCAATCTCCACCAGGTGAGGAGCCGCGCTGCGGAACAGGGCGACCGTTGCCGGATCATTCAGTTTGATTGCGCCGCGCCCTAACAGCTGGACCCGCTCAATTTCACTCAATAGTTCCAGCAGGGCGAACGACTGTTCGGGATTTTTGCCGGCAAGCGTTTCCAGCCGCGGTGCAAAGCGCTCCTGGAGTTCCCCGCGCTGCAGGTCATACTCCGTCAACGGCAGATGGCCGAGCAGCCCGAGCGCATCGTCATAGCGTCCGAGAGCGGCCAGGGCGCGCCATTCGAGCGAATATGCCGCGGCGGTGCGGGCTTCGTCCAGAGCGGCACCCCTGGCCGCCACGGCGCCATCGGCCAAACCGAGAGCCTCGAGGAGCGCGCCTCGGTTCAGCTGTGCGGCCGCCCGCTGGCGGTGTTGCCGGTGCAGAAGCTCCCGGTCGCGGCTGTCAGCGGCGACAAGGAGCGCCCGATCCCATCGTTCAAGCGCCTTGTACAGCAGCGCCTGGCGGCCGCCGTCATCGGGTGCGGCCGGGGCCAGCCGGGCGAGGATCGCTCCGCAGTCGATGAGATAGCGGCCGTATACGAGCGGCGGGAGAGCGGTACGGGAAGCGTCCGCAAGCAGGGAAACACGTGCTTCTGCGGCCAAAAAATCGCCGATGTCGGCAGGTTTCCCCTCTGCGGGCAGCAATTCCCCCCAGTTGACAATGTTGATCATCGCGCTGACCGGATTGCCGGCCTGCAGGGAGAGAAGCGTTGAACGGTGGAAGCCGTCGGTTGTTTGTTTCAGGTCACCCAGAGCAAAAGCCACATGGGCGGTCCGATGGCTAAGGAGTGTAACCCCGTAGAGATCGCCTGCGGCTACTTTATAATTATCGGCAGGATACCGGCTCAGCTGGTTCCTCAGCAGGAGGGAGGCTGCGACCGGAACTCCCAGCTCGGACTGGATGCGTGCCAGGTAAATCTCTGCCAGCCGCGTTTCCTGTTCTGCGGAAAATCCGAAAGCGGCATCGGTCGAGCCGACCTTGTCAAGCGATACATTTGCCGACAGCTCCACCAGACCGCCGCTCCGTTTTGCAGGTGCCTTTGATTTTGGAGGGTTCGCCTCGATCAGTGTCAGCAGCTGGATGAAACCGTCTCGGCTCAGGCGCAGCAACCGCTGCTGTTCCCGGCCGGAAGCGGCGTGCGCCTCGCGGTAGGTGGCGATGCTGGCCGAACGGCGGTTGGAGGCGAGATTGCCGGTATGCCCAAGCCCCCGGTTCAGCGTGAAGGCGGCATCGAACTGTTCACGAGCCGCCCCGAAACGATCCGCTTCAAGGTATGCCAGGCCTAGCCGGTCATGGATCTCCGCAGCAGTTTCCACCAGGCGCGGCACGGCATCCAGCTCTTTTTCCACGGCTGTTGCCATGCCGCTCAGTTCCGGGGCGCTTTTGGCTGCGTCCTTGTTCCAGGAAGGGGCGGAGGAGAGAAGGGACCTCTGCCGTTGCAGCAGGGAGCGTATTGTCATGTCGAAGCTGTCCCAGCTGCCGGAGGGTGGCGCCTCCGGAGGAGTCGTTCCCAGCAGTTCAAGCCCGGCGGTAATCGACTGTTGCTCGCTCAGGGCGACTTCAGCAGACGGAGTGCGCCCCGTTCCGGAAAAGAGCCGCTCCACGGTCCGCCTCGACAGGCGGCCGAACAGATCGAGCGGCCGGGACGGGTTCAGGCGGGCCTCCGTAAACTGGAGCGCCCGGAGATACCCGGTGATGGGCGCTTCCTTCTCCCGCATCTGGAACGCGACCGCGGCGTATCTCTGCTGGAAGATCAGCTCGGTATCGGGATTGTCGAACGGAATCTTCGAACCAAGCCGCTGGCTGTAGAACTTCCAGGCGGTCGCCTTGCTGCCGAGCAGGAACGCGACGTTGCCGATGTTCAGATCGAGGTTGGCGCGGTTTTCCGGCTGTTCCAGCGGCCGGTTCAGCAGCCAGGCGCGGCGGTAATGGGCGAGCGCCCGCTCCAGTCCACCCCGCTCGCCATGAACGGTCTCGGCGATCTCGGCGAGATACCCCCTGGTCTGGGGCGGGTACTCCGATGAGGGCATCCGGTCCGCCGCCCGTGAAATCAGACGGTCCGCCTCCGCCAGGTTCTCCCTCCCCGGAAGATAGGTCAGCGTCAGTCCGGCTGCATACAGCAATACCGGATCATCGGGATAGGACGTCAACATCTTCCGGTACAGTTCAAGCAGCTCGCCCGCCTGCCCCATGGCGGCCACCGATTTGATATAGCCTCGATGCGCTTCGACACTCCGCCCGTCATAGCGGATCAGGTCGAGAAAGGTCGAACGGGCGGCCGCGATCTCCCCCAGGCGGTACAGGCTTTCACCCGCCGCAACCGTTTTGCGGATATAGGCGGCCCGGGCCAGCTGGTACAGAGGGGTTTCCTCCGGCTGCCGGCTCATCTCCGTCTCATAGAGCGCCGTGGCTTCAGCAAAGCGCTCCTCGCGATAGAGCACTTCCGCCAGAGCAAAGCGCGCCGCTGCAGTCGGCGTCGGAATAACGGGGAATTTTTCCAGCACCGTGCGATAGGCATCCTTGGCCTTGGCCCACTCGCCCGCGCGGTAGGCAACGTCACCCTGACGGTTCCAGGCACCCATCGCCAGACGGGGGAGGATTGTCCGATAGCGCTCCGCCAGCGCCGAAAGGGCCGACTGATCGGAACGGTCGCGGGGAGAGACCTGATCCAGAATGGCGGTAATTGCAGCTTCGGCCCATTCTTCCTGATCGCCGTACAGCGTAACGACTTCGACCAAAGCGCCGATCGCCCCAGGGCCGCCTTCAAGTTTAGCCAGCAGCACGGCGCGACGCAGGGCGGCCTCTGCCTTGAGCGGACGGGAGGCATCCTTCAGTCGGGACGCCTGCTCGGCCAGTCCGATAGCGGTCAGCTGATCGGCCGCACCGCCGCCGAAATCGGCCAGAAGACGCCCAGTATCGATCAGGTATCGGGCCCTGGAATCGTCACCCTTTCCCTCCGCAGCGGCCTTCATGGCCTGCTCTGCCTCGCGGAGTATCTCCTGCCGCCGCTGCTGCAGGACAACATCGCTGCAGCGCTGCGCACTCTGGACCCTGATCCGGGCGATTTCCGCCAATGCCGCTTCCCGCGGGAAACTGCCGTAGCGGCGTGCAACCGCCCCGTACTGTTCCCGGGCCCGGGCGGTTTCACCCGCCTGCTCCATCAGTCCGGCCAGCGCCAGGCCGGCCAGCGCCCCCTCGACAGTCGGTGCGTCCTCCCGCGCCTGAACACGGGCGGAAGCAAGTCTGGCATGGGCCGGATCAGGCGGCTGGCGCTCCAGGAGGATTTGTGCCAGCGCCCACTGCTCGGCAACGGTCGGGCGGTCGGGTATTTCGCCGGATGCGGGTAGGGTCATCACCTGTCCGCCGCCGGCCAGGCCGGCCACGAAGTAAAAGAGGTCCCCAGCCGGAAGCGGTGCCACCGCCATCAATGCGGCAGAAGTCAGGGGTGAGGTAAACGGAAAGCCGTCATCGCCGGCCCTTTTGAGCTGCAGTCGGTAGATCTGCCCCGATTCCCGGCCGGTCGCGATGCTCCCCCCGGCTGAGGACTGGCGGGTAAAAAGTATCGTATCCGGACTCTCCCAGGCCGGGTAGAGGTCGCGCTCAGCGCCGCTCGTCAGCTGCGTGAGTCCCCCACCCTGTTCGTTCCAGAGCCAGAGATCGCCGTCCGGATCGGATTTGCGCGACACGAACAACCACCTGCTCCCGTCCGGTGAAGGGGCCGCAAACGCTGCATCGATCCCGACCGGCAGCAGCTCGCTCCGGCTGTCCGCGAGGATGATCCGCACCAGTTCACGGTTTTCGGATCCGGGGAGCTGCCGCTGATACACCAGCGCCGCTCCACCCGCCGTAAACACCGGCGCATCGTCGGCGGATTCCCGATCGGTCAAACGTCGGGGAACTGAATCTGATTTTGCCAGGTTGATCAGCCAGATATCACCCTTTACATCATCCACTGCGTCAACAAACGCCAGAAATGTTCCATTAAAATTGAGGGCCGGAGCGGCCAGGCGGACCGGGCTTGTATGGAGCAGCCGCGGCAACTCCGGTACGGCGGCGAAGGAATGCAGCCAGAGCTCATCCCCCTTGTCCCCCCGTTCGACAGTGACCATCCGCGTGCCGTCGGCGGTGCGGGCCACGTACAGTACCTGGCGGGAGCTGAAAATGGCGGGTTGGGGAGGCAGTTCCGGACGGGTGCGGGGAGCCGGCCGGGGCACCGCCGGCGCCAGCAGCTCATCGCCGAGAGGGAGTGCAACCGCTCCCGATGAACAGGTCAGCAAAAGGAGTACAACTAAATAAGCTCTGAAATCCCTTCTCCATCTAGACCCTTCTCCATGAGGGAGAAGGTGGCCGAAGGCCGGATGAGGGGGCAGCAGTGATGTTTTTATCAACTCTGTCCCCCTCACCCTACCCCTCTCCCTCAGGGAGAGGGGATTGTGTAATCTCCTTAGCCCTTTCATAGCGTCTGCCACCGGCCGTCAGCATCCTGAACCCTGGAGCCGGGAGCACTGTTCTGTCGATTTATCTTGGCAAACACCTTCCGGATAGCCGGCAGATCCTTGATCGTGAAGTTCTCATTGGTCTGCACCACCCGCATCATCAGGATCTCACGCGCCTGGTTGACCTCCTTCACCACCTGCTGGAATTCCGCCTCGCTGTAGGTGGCGGCAAAAGACTTCAGCTCCGCAGACGCCACCTTCGGGGTCTCGCGGGCAAAGGGGGTCAGCAGCCCTTCCTGGTTTTCGCCGACCCAACCGAACCGTTTAAAGGTCTCGATATCATCAACATGAAATGCGATCGTCTCCATAGCCCGGGTAGCGTCCGCCTGCTCAGGCGTATGACGGGGAGGAACCTCGACCTTTCCGGTCGGGGAGACGCCCCGCACCGATGCGACCAGCAGCATATCCTCGCTCAGGCTGTTGTAGGTACCCAGCACCTGGTTCTCAAGCGACGTCCGCTCGCTGACGACATTGACGTCGACCTTGGCCAGGGTGCAGCCGGATGCCTGGAGTAACACTGCTGCTGCAATAACCGGAAAAGCATACTCACGCAACGACGCAACGGCGCGACGAAAATCTTTAAAACTTATCTTGAAGTTTGAGGTGTAACATTGCGTCGTTGCGTCGTTGTGTGACACCGGTTTATTGTTCAAATTGCATAATTTATTGTGCATAACTCCTCCGCTGTAATGTTAGTTTCCCTTTCGGATCGACCGCCAAGGTATCGGCCCGCACCAGGTCGAGAGCACGTCGCAGTGCGGCAACCCCCTCCCTGTTCCGGGTCAGCTCCTGACGAAGCGGCAACTCGGAAATGCGCAGACGGTCAACCTTTGGCAGATCAACCGTTACCCCTTTGATCCGGGCCTCCCCTTCCATACTGAAGGCGCCATCGACAGCATCGGCCCGCAGCCCCTTGAGGCTTCCCAGCCGCAGTGTTTTGCGCTGGGCGACCAACTGCTCGTTCCGCTCGTACGGATCGAGGCTGAAGAGCGCCCGTTCAATCGTATTGGCCCCTATCTTGCGGATATTCAGCGCCAGGCGGAGCTGTTCAAAAAGCTCACGCTGCTCTGCAGTCAGCGGCGCTGACAGGCTCACTTCACCGGTAATTTCCGCATCCTGATCGGCACCCCGCTTTCCGGCCTCTTTCGGCAGCAGCTGGGTTATATCCAGATTTGAAAACGAACTGGCCAGGGCGATGGAAGGGACCTCCGGCCGCAGGTCGAACAGTCCGCGGGCGAGAACGGTCCCCCCGAGCAGATCCGCCTGGAAAAAACCGAGGCCGGCCTTTTCCTGCGTAAAGAGCAGGTCACCCTCCAGCGCGGTGATCACCAACGGCACGCCGGAGACTTTGGTCGTTACGCGCCGGATCGAGAACGAACGGGCACCGCGCAGGTCACCCCGCAGGTCGTCATGGATCCGTCCGACAATTCCAGCCGCACCCGGATTCGCCGTCACCACGGCCGCCGGCCGGACAAGGGCCGCCGAGAGCGGCGTCCAGCTTTCCCCCCTGGACGCGGCCAGGGCGTAAGTCCGGTTGAAGAGGGTATCGGAGCGCATCCCTTCAACCTTCGTCCCGTTGGCGAGTTGAATGCCAAAGTCTTTTGTTTTCACGGAGCAGCGCAGCGCCAGCTCGCGTCCGGCGCTGAGATCAACCCTAACGCCGCTGCTGATGGTCCCGGCCAGATCCAGTCCGGGGAGCAACCGCTTCAATTCGCGGGAGAACACCCCTTCAACATTGGCAAACAGGGTGGCGTCCAGGCGCTTGACCAGCGTCGCCGTCTTGAACGGCTCTTTTTCTTCCAGAAGCGCATCGATGCGGCTCACGGTCAGTTCGGCTTCGTGCGAAACTGCCAGCGGATCGATCCGCAGCTCTTCGCCCAGGCGGAATTCTCTCCAGCCGGAGAGTTCTCCGTTGAAAGCAAACGAACCATGCTGGGCGGGAAACTGCCCGGCAGCTCCCGGAAGGCCGCTCAGGGCGGAAAAGAACACTCCTCCCTCAAGCCGGACAAATTCCCCTTTTTTTGTGGATACGATCCGCAGATCCGGCCTGCTGTGCAAACCCGAGACGGTTATCGCTCCTTTGGCCGAAGGAACCGTAGCAGATATGGTATCAAGCTTCAGGCCTAAATCAAGTGTCTCAAACAGCGCCAGAGCCGCACGGGCACCGCGCAGCGGATGTTTGTCGGCAGCCGGCGCCTTGTCCGGCAGCGGCGCGGCCAGGTTCCAGACCGCAGACGCAATCCCGTCCGCTTTCAAACCGGCCGGCAGGAAGGGTGCGGCAAACGGCATGGCCCGGCGCAGGTCCAGCCGGGCAGTGCCGTTCGATGCGGCGCGCCGGGGTGATGCCCCCGAGATGGCCGCATCGGCGGCGAGCTGCAGAAAATCACCCGCCGAAACAGCCGCCGCAGCGTGCTGCAGAGACGGCTTCCCTCCCGCGCCGGCCGGGAGATGAAGGCCGGCTGCGGCCAGGGAAGCGGCAAGCGGGATCGGGGCCGGTTTTTTCCCGGATCGGGAGACCTGGAGTGAGGCCGTAACTAAACACTCGGGAAGTGATGCCTCGACGTCTCCGTTCTCCCCGGCCCGGGCCGAAATACGGAGCTGTTCATGGACTTTTTCAACGGTCAGCTCTGTTCCGAGTGTAGTGCGCTCAAGGTCAAGGGTTTGTGTCACTACCGCGGAAGCGGCTACTTTGCGCGGCGAGGAACTCTTCAGGTTGAGGTCGGCAACCGCCAGACCGATCTTTCCGCGCGCCCCCTGGACGATCAGCGGCTTGGCACCGGCCAGGGTTGCGCGCCTGATGCTCCAGAGCAGGTCTGCAGTCATCGCCGTCGGCAGATTCGCGGAGAGCGGACATGCCGCCTTTTCGAGGAGCAGCTCGATATCCTCTGCAGTCATCCCTCCACCTTTGAGCGCCAGTTTTGCGTGCGGGATCTTGACCTCGAAGCCGGCGAGAGCGAGATCGCCCCGGTTTTTGGGACCTTTCACATGGAGCGTCAGGGAGCGCAGGTTCGCTTCCCCAGCCAGGTCTCTGACGGGAGCACCGGGAGGGAGAAACGGCCCGGCCAGTGAGAGCGCTCGGGAAAGATTCAATTTCAGAGGGCCGAAGGCAACATCCAGAGTGCGATCCGCAACGGAGGGACGAAGCACCGAAGCGCTCCACGCGGCATCGATCAGCCCCGGTATGGAAAGGCCTCCGTCCGGGAAGTCGACCCGCTGGCGGGTGTGGTCGGTAGCAATCCGCTGCCCCAGCTTCAGGTCAAGCGGTCCGACCCGCTTTGCCTTCAGCGCACCGCCGCTCGCAGCGAAGCCGGTTCCGTCAATGGTCAGCGCGGCATGCAGGTCCCGATGCTCATCCGCTTTTGCCCGCAGCCGGAGATCGACAATCCCCGCCAGTTTCGGAACCGCAGGGGGGAGAAACGGCGCTGCAAACGCCAGCACGCCGGGGAGGTCAAGCTGCCAGCGCGCGGCAAAACCGTCAGCCTGGCTCAACCCGCCGGAGAGTGTGAGAACGGTGCCCGGCGCCGAGGCATCGACCGCAATGAGCGCCGAGGCGAGACGAATGCGTCGCTCTTTGGTCACGAGGTCGCTCACCTTCGCGTTGAGGCCGACTTTTCCAAGCTCGCGGCGGTCTACCGACACCCGTCCGGCCATCTCCGCCGTAACCGGTTTGGCTGCCAGCGACGGCATTGCAAGGCGGAACGAGAAATCCTGCAAATCCAGCTGTTTCCCCGGCGCAGGGGTTCGATAAGAGACCTGCAGCGGCGCCACCTCGATTTCCACGCGCAGGTCAACCGGCAGCGGGAAGTCGAGGCCCTGGACCTTCTGGATCGATTCGGCCAGCATCGTGAGCGGATCCTTGACTGGAAGGGGCGGTTTGGGGGGGGCGGGGGCAAGTTCAAGCCGGACGTTCCGGATCCGGACTGCGAGGTCGATCACGAAGCGGCCGTCAACTCCACGACCGATGGCTGGGGTGACTACGATCCGGTCAACCTCCGCTTTCAGGAGCGGCGCGGGGCCGTCACCAAGCCGGAGACCAGTGAGCGTCACACCGTCCGTCCAGGTCATGACGAGATCAGACCAGGTCACCTGGCGTTTCATCGAGGAAGCGAGTGTTTTTTTAATCCCGGTTTGCACTGTCTTGCTGCTGACGAGAGTCGGGAATAAGGCAAGAGAGACCAATAACATCGCCAGAACACCGGCAACAGCGAATGCAACAATTTTGAGAGCGCGTCTGACAGATATTTTGCGTATGGAGGTTTTCATAGACAGTTTTTTCCTCATTACGCAGTTCCCGATAGAATGAAATGGTGTGCTGCAATGCCGCCTGAATCCTATTTGATCCGGCTTTGTGCATCTACGGCGGAATATGATATCCGCGATATTTCAGCAATGACATTATCGAGCAACTCAAAATCGGGACCTTGTGACATTACACAAAGCAGGTAGGGATGATTGGGATAGTAAATAATTCCGCAGTCATGCAGCTGTACCGTACCATCACTTTCATTGGATTTTTCGCCGAATTTGTGGGATACCGTGACGGTCGGGGGAACTCCGGCCACGAGACCCGTTCTGAACTCGGATTTCGACAGAATTTCCAGCGCCCAGTCAGAGACCTCTCTGCTTAAATATGAAGCATTGAAGAGAACCCTGAAAAAAGACTCATAAGTCTGGATAGAGAGAAAATCATCTTCTTTTAGCGACCGCGGATTTTGAAAATTTACCGTGGTATAAACTTTGTCGAATTGAACCGGATCGACAATTTTAGTCAGGAATATGAAGGCATTGTTGTCAGAATACACGATCATTCTGTATATCAAGTCTCTGATGGAATAGCTTTTTCCTGACACCAGCGTTTTGGAAGGTTTGATGTTCTGGTTCAGATTGTAGTCGTTCGCCAGATCAAACTTCATCTGACTGTCGAGCAGACCATCCTCCTTTTCAGCCTGTTTCAGGAGCGCAATCATGAGCGGCACCTTCCGCAGGCTTGCCGGAGTAAATTTCTCCGTATCCCCGATGCTAAACCAATGACCGTCATTCAGTTCTCGATAATAAACGCTTACCCGCGCTGCCCGGCTTTTATCCATTCGAGTATTCAAAAATTGTTCGACCTGATTCTTGAAGGTAACAATTTCAGGATCACTAAGGACATCGTTCGCAACATCACATGCGAGGAGCGGGTTAATGAACCTGTTCTGCCCCTCGTGCCGCTCGACATAACCGGTCTTATCCTTTTTTTTGCCCACCTTGAGAACAATTTGATGTCCAAAATAACCGATGACTATTCCAATAAGCAGGACGGTTATAAAAAAAAGAAGCATGCGGACATTCATGTATTTTACCTTAGTCAAGAACATGGCGAACGGATATTCCTCCAATTTGGCAGCGTGCTTTACCGGGTTAAAATACCCAATCTCTCACGTGTGTGCAACGTCAATCATCATCGAGCATCCGGTGCTTCGGCTTTTCCACATCCTCGAATTCACCCTTCTTGACCGCCCAGATAAATATCAGCCAGCACCCCGCCCCCAGGCAGAGCGACAGCACTATCAGAATAATCAGGCTTTCATCCATGGTGTTTGAACCTCATCAGGCGCAGCGAATTGAGTGAAACCAGCAGTGAGCTGGCGGTCATGGCGACGGCGGCGTAGACCGGGGTCAGCAGCCCGGAGGTCGCCAGCGGTATGCCGACGATATTATACACGAATGCCCAGGCCAGGTTCTGTTTGATTATTGTCATCGTGGCCCGGCTGATGAGGTACGCCGTAGCAATCCGCGAAAGGTCGTCGCCGGTGATGATCAGATCGGCGTTTTCGAGGGCGATGTCGCTTGACCCGGAAAGCGAGCAGCTGACCGTGGCGGCCGCCAGGGCCGGAGCATCGTTGACCCCGTCACCTATCATCAGCACCCGGTGTCCCCCCTGTTGAAGCTCTTTCACAACCTCCAGCTTCTGAT
This sequence comes from uncultured Geobacter sp., assembly GCA_964524835.1. Taxonomy (GTDB): domain Bacteria; phylum Desulfobacterota; class Desulfuromonadia; order Geobacterales; family Pseudopelobacteraceae; genus JACRCG01. The sequence goes on along the minus strand of CAZGEG010000025.1, from coordinate 37,016 downwards.
CCGGGGTCATGCCGCCAAAGGCCGATGAAACACCGATTTCCGCGGCGATGCGGTCCACCGTGCCCTGGTGGTCGCCGCTGATCAGGGAAATATCGATCCGTTCTGCGGCAAGCCCGGAAACCACCCCCAAAGCCCCTTCCCGCAGCCTGTCGGAGAGCAGAAAACACCCCGCCGGTATACCGTCTATCGCGATCAGCACGGCAGTGGCGAAGCTGTCGCAGCGCCGATCAACCTCAATCAAGATCCCCTGTTCCAGCAGGAACAGTTCGCTGCCGCAAAGTACCTGCTCTCCGTTCGGCAATACACCTGAAATGCCCCGACCCGGAACCGAGCGGAAATCTCGGCACGCTTCCGGCCGATACCCCTGTTCGGCGGCATGCCGGACGACCGCCCGGGCGATCGGGTGGGCAGCCATTTGTTCAACCGTAGCTGCAGCCTGTAGTACGCAAGATGCCGGATAGTCGGATAAAGTTTCAAAGCTCAAGACGTCGGGGAGGCCGCAGGTTACCGTGCCGGTCTTGTCGAACAGCGCCATGTTCACCGATGCCAGCCGCTCGATGACATCGCCGCCCCGCAGGATGATGCCGAGCGACGCCGAACGGCTGCAGGCCGCCAGCACCGCTGCCGGTACCGCGAGCCCCATGGCGCAAGGACAGGCGATCAGGACGACCGACAGGGCCGACATGATCGCGCTGCCTGCGCTCTCCCCGAAATAGAGGAGCCGCCCCGCACAAACCAGCAGCGCCAGCAGCATGACCGCGGGGACGAACCAGCCGGAGACCCGGTCGGCCAGCTGCTGCAGCTTCGGCTTGCCCGCCTGTGCCATCCGCACCAATGATGCGACCCGCATCAGATAGCTCTGGCCGGCCGGGCGGAGCGCCTGCACGGTCACCGGAGCCGCCACGTTGACGCAGCCGGACCGGACATCTTCGCCGCTGCGGAACAGGACCGGTACGCTTTCACCGGTGGCGAGCGACTGATCGACCTCCGTCTCCCCCTCGACGATCAGGCAGTCGACCGGAAAGCGCTCCCCCTGCCGGATCAGCAGCAGGTCTCCCGGCCTGACCTCTTCGACATCGACAGTGCGGTTCCCATCTTCCCCAAGGATAGTTGCCCGCTGCGGAGCGGCGGCGTACAGGGAGCTGATGCCGGACATGGCGCGGCGGCGCACCGACAGCTCCAGCAGGCGGCCGACCAGAACAAAGGTCACGATCATCGCCGCGCTCTCAAAATAGGTTTCCCCTCCGGCAAAAGTCGCCCAGACGCTGTAGAACCAGGCCGAGAGCGCTCCCATCGCGATCAGCAGGTCCATTCCGGGGGCGGCTGTTTTGAGCGAGCGCCAGGCGCCGCTGATGAACGGCCAGCCGGAATAGAAGACCACCGGAGTCGTCACCAGAAGCGAAACGTACTGGAGGAACTGCTTCATGGCGCCCCCTATCCCCTGGAAATACCCGGCGTACAGGGCATAGGAATAGGCCATCAGCTGCATGGTCAGAAAAAGTGCGGTACCGAAACGAAGGAGCAGATCGTCCCGCTCACGCCGTGCATCCTTTGCCGACTGATCGCTTGAGTAGGGGCGCGGAGTGTAGCCGAGGCGGCTGATGACGGAGAACAGTTCCAGCGGCTGGGTCCGCCCCGGATCGAAGCGGAGCGAGGCGATCCCGCCGCTGTAGGAAATGCTGACGTATTCGACACCGGGGATGCGGCCGAGCATCCGCTCCAGCAGCCAGACACAGGACGGACAGGTGATGCCGCCGACAAGAACATCCAAGCGGCAGAGTTCACCTTCAGATACGATATGTTGCGACAGGTCAGCTTCTGCATAACTTGAAGTATCTGCTTCCGCTGCCGTCGGGGTCACGCGACCAGTGCGCTGATAATAGTTCACCAGTCCGGCGTCGAGAATCATTCGGTAGGCGCCCTGGCATCCCCGGCAGCAGAACAGGTTCTCCCCCTCGTCATCGCCGGAGCTGGCGATCGCTTTCCAGCGGAAGCTGATACCGCAGTGGCTGCAGAGATGTTCCGGGAGCATGCTCATGGTGATACCTCCACCGAAGCAGCCGTCCGGTTGCCGCTAACCAGTTGAAGCACGAGTTTTCGGGGCGGGGCGGATCCTGCTGCGACGTGAAGCATGAAGGTGACATCCCGGTTTTGATTCGCCGCTATCCTGATGTCGCTGGTCTGGCCGAGCAGCTCAATCCCTTCAGCGTGGTATCCGGCAACCCTGATGGAGTAATCACGGGGAATTTCGGAGCGGTTGCCGATGGTTGCCCGCCACGGGTACGCTACTGAACCGTCCGGAAGCCGGCGCAGGTCGGCGGTTGCGATCCGTTGTACGGCAAAGGCGCTCTGGCTTCTGCCCGCAACTCCCCAGGCAAGCCCCGCCGCCAGCAGCAGCGTCACGGCCAGCATCACGGCGGTCGTGTTCCCCACCCTGAAGCGGGTCCCTTTCACGACCCCGAAACGGTAATCGACCAATCCCGCCCCCCCCTCCCTTTTTTCCATGACGGCGCGGCACGCGTCGATGCAGCGGCCGCAGTTGATACATTCGATCTGGAATCCGGCGCGGATGTCGATCTCCATCGGGCAGTCCCGGACACAGGCGCTGCAGCGCAGACAACGGTCGCGGGTTTCCTCAGGAAAGGAGATGTTAAGGGTGCCGGCGTCCATAAGGGCCGCCTGGAACCTGCCGTACGGGCAGTAACTCCGGCAGAAGCTCCGCCTGACGAGAATCAGGTTGAGATAACCGCACAACATCAGCAGCAGGAAGGTTGCAAACATGAGCTGATGTTCGGGAAAATTGACGAGATTGGTGACGACCTGATGGGGGGGGAGGAACCAGCAGAACAGGTTGAAGGCGATCAGCGCTGCGACGGTCGCCGCGGCAAGATGTTCGACCAGGCGCGCAGTTGACGGATAAATCTTCATGCGGAAGCTTCCGGCCAACAGTTCCGCCAGATCGTTGAAGACCGTCTGCGGACAGAGCCAGCCGCACCAGACCCGCCCCAGCACGACCGTCACCAGCAGGAACAGCGCCGCGAACAGCAGGATCACCAGCAGCACGAGGAAAAACTGATCGATCCTGAGCGGGATACCGGCCAGAAAAAGCGTCATCCCCGCGATGTCCATGCGCAGAAACGGATTGCCGGATACAGTCGCAAATGGCAGCAGCAGCGCGGCGGCGATCAAAAGACCCTGGACAAAGCGGCGTTTATGGGTAATGCGGGGAAGAGGCATATATAGTAAAAAACTTTCCGGGGTGTGTAGTTCTCAGATGATATGTATAGCATATTTTACCGGGATAAAGTGAGCGGCAAATGGTGTTAAAAAAAGAGAAACCCGCCGTTAGCGGGTTTCTCATTCAATTGTTTCCGACTGTTTCCGGAATCGACAGGCAGAGTTTAATCCGCACCGGCATGTATCGCGATCAGGATTCCCGCGGCACCTGCCCACCAGACCCACCGGTACCCCCCGAAATGCACATCGACAAAATTATCCCAGCTGTGAGGGCTCCGAGATTCCCGTTTCTGTTCCGGGGCATTTTCCATCGCCACGGCCTGAGATGCTTCCGCAGCTGCCATCAGCACGGCTGCAGACGTCTCGGCAGGCAGCGACAGGTTCAGCTCCCCGCCGGGCGGCGAAGCCTTTTCGGATGCTGGTGCAGCAACTGCCGCCGGTGCAGCGGCCGACACCACCCCTTGAGCACTAACGGCAGCAGGGGCAAAGGAGATGAGACAGAAGACAACCATCAGTTTGCGAAACATGGCACTACCTCCTTACGATTAATTTTACAAAAGTATACCAGAAAATAAGTAAAGCAGAAAAACAGCTGATAAGCGCAAACAGGCCTGAAAACATGTGTTGTCCCCGCCTCCGCTCCACACTGTAATAAGTACCGCACCGGGATTCAATCAGTGGTATAATAGAAGATGTTATAAACATGTATCGATAACTACAATGACAAGGAGAACAATCATGAGCAAGGGCCAGGACACCAAGAAGGCAACCAAGAAAGATCCGGCAAAAACACCGAAAGAAAAAAAGGCCGACAAAAAAATCAAAAAGGATGAAAAAAAGAAATAGATAACTGGTGGCAGACCACACAGTCGGGTTATGTGGTCAATTCTGCCCTGATCTATGACGAGCGCGGTCGGGCCGCACTGGAAACGATCTGCCGCCAGTACATCGAGGTCGGCCGGAAGAAGGGTGCTGAGGCACTGATGATCGCCATACCGAAAGCCTGGCACGGCAGTTCGCTGCCCTGACTAAGTGCTGAGATACACACCTGTTCGACACAATTATAGGCATCATCCATAAAGAGAGCATTCCATGACCACATCGGCATTTTCCACGCTCCACCTGAAGAGTCCCATGCTCAAAAACCTCGCTTCACTCGGCTATGCCGTGATGACGCCCATTCAGGCCCACACTCTGCCGCTGATTCTTGCCGGCAAGGACGTGATCGCCAAGGCGAAGACCGGCAGCGGCAAGACCGCCGCCTTCGGCATCGGACTGCTGACGCAGCTGGAGGCGAGCTCCCCGCGCGTGCAGGCGTTGGTGCTCTGCCCCACCCGCGAACTTGCCGACCAGGTCGGCAAGGAACTGCGCCGTCTGGCCCGCTTTACCGAAAACATCAAGATTCTGACCCTCTGCGGCGGCGTACCCTTCGCCCCTCAGCTCAGCTCGCTGGAACATGGAGCCCATGTGGTGGTCGGCACTCCCGGCCGCCTTCTCGACCATCTGCGCCGGGGGAGCCTGGTTCTCGACTCCCTGCAGACGCTGGTCCTCGACGAGGCCGACCGCATGCTCGACATGGGCTTTCAGGATGATATCGGCACCCTGGCAGCCGCCACCCCGAGCAAAAAGCAGACGCTGCTCTTTTCAGCCACCTACCCTGCGGAGATAGCGGAGATGAGCAGGCAGCTCCAGCGTGATCCGATGGAGATCAGCGTCGATGAAACCCACGACGAAGGGGCAATAGAGCAGATCTTATTCGAGGTGGCTCCGGATGAGCGGACTGTAGCGGTGGTTCGAATCCTCCGGCACTTTTCCCCGGAATCAGCCCTGGTGTTCTGCAACACCAAGGTGGAGTGCCAGGAAGTGGCCGCTGTCCTGGCCAGGGAGGGTTTCGCGGCACTGGCAATCCATGGCGACCTGGAGCAGCGGGATCGCGATCTGGTGCTGATCCGCTTTGCCAACAAAAGCGTTTCGGTGCTGGTTGCGACCGATGTGGCCGCTCGCGGCCTCGACATCAAGGAACTCTCGGCGGTCATCAACTACGAACTGCCCCGCAACCCGGAGATTTACACCCATCGCATCGGCCGTACCGGTCGCGCCGGGGAGCAGGGGCTGGCATTAAGCCTCGTGACGGCGCATGAAACCCGGCGGGTACAGGCGATCGAGAACAGTACGGGCAGCAGCATGGCCCGCGGAGAACTTGCATCGCTGACGGCGGCTTCCGGCTCTCCTCCGGCGCCCCCCATGGTGACCCTCTGCATCGACGGCGGACGCAAGAACAAGCTGCGCCCCGGTGATATCCTCGGCGCCCTGACCGGCGAGGGGGGCATCGCGGGGAGCGAGGTCGGCAGAATCGACATTCTCGACTCCACCGCATTCGCGGCGATCGTCAAGGATAGCGCCGGACAGGCGTTGGCCTGCCTGGGCAGGAGCAGGATAAAGGGGCGCTTCTTCAAGGTTTGGATGATAAGCTGACGATAAAAGTCAAGGTGATGGCTGGCAATTCTATTGTGGTCCATACCGTCGAGTAAGCGCGGGATAGATAGTGTCCGTGCTTTCTTTATTGACACCGGCTTAACGCAAGAGTAAAAATTTAACAATGAAAGTAGCATTATTTTTCAGGAACTTGACCGGCATTGTTACCGGGAATGGAAGTGCCTGTTATGAAAGAATCCGTACTCTTTGTCGATGATAACAACTTCACTCTGGAAATTATCAAAGGGCTGCTGGGTGATAGCGATGATTTTCGCCTGCTGACGGCCGGAAGCGCTGTAGAAGCCCTGCAGATTATCCACAGGGAAGAAATTGCGGTGGTTGTTTCCGACAACATCATGCCGGTCATCAGCGGATTGGATTTCCTTTCCAGCCTGAAAAAAATATCCCCCGATACGGTCAAGATCCTCATGTCCGCCTATGCTGATCTGTCAAGCGCACTGGCAGCCATAAACCGCAGCGAGGTCTACCGGTACATACTCAAACCGTGGAATGACGAAGAGATGATTGCCACGGTGCGGGACGCGCTGAACCGGTACCATCTTACCCAGGCAATGCGCAGGGACGACGAGGATGTTCTCCGCTCACTCGCCCAGACCATTGAGCTCAAGGACCCGCTGACCAGGGGCCACTGTGACCGCGTCGCAATCTATGCCATGCTCATCGCGGAGAGATACGGCCTGACACGGGTAATGCTGCGGGAAATAAAATACGGAAGCTGGCTTCACGACTGCGGCAAGATCGGAATCCCGGAGCTGATACTGAACGGTCCGGGCGGGTTGAGCGAGGATCGGTACGAAACCATGAAACAGCATTCCTTCTGGGGGGCCGACGTTGCCGCCAAGGCCAATCTGTCCCAGATGACCCGCAACATCATCCATTATCACCATGAGCGCTACGACGGGACCGGCTACCCGAGCGGCCTGAAGGGGGAAGAGATTCCACTGGAGGCGCGTATCGTAGCGGTGGCCGATGTTTTCGACGCCCTTACCAGCGAACGCCCGTACCGGCACGGTTTTTCCTGCGATGAAACCGTTAGAATGATCTCCGCCATGAGCGGGGAGGCCCTTGATCCGCAGTTTGTGGATATCTTCCTCAACATCCTCCGCGAGCGGGAGGATTTTCCCCTCACAGCGGTCGTTGACGGTTAACTACTCCGGAAATTGAATGCACCACAAAAAAGACAGCCGGCCGGCTGTCTTTTTTGTGTGTGAAACGTGGTTGTTCCCGTCATTCCGCCATCTTGTAGCGGAAGATAATAACCGCGGCAACGAACGTCAGCAGAGCCGACAGTGACACCTGCAGCGCGGCGAGCGGCATCAATTCTCCGGCAACCAGTGCCCGGCGGGCACCTTCGAAAAGGGCGGTTGTCGGCAATGCGCGCACCCAGGAAATGACTGACGGCGGATAGGACGAGAGCGGGAAGAACAGGCCGGACATGAAGATCAGCGGCATGACCAGCACCGCCTCAACCTTGCCGATGGTTTCCGGCTTGTCCATGACCGTGCCGCTGATGACCCCGGCGCAAGAAAAAAAAGCCGAACCGGGTATCAGGAACAGCAGGTACTGCAGGAGATGCTCCAGCGGAAATCGAAAAGGTGTTATCGCAAAGATCACCAGACCGACGACAAAACCCTTGATGAGGCCGTGGGTAAAGCCGGTGAAGATTTTGGCAATCACAATTTCGGAAACGGAAATCGGGGTTACTCGGTACGATTCTACCGTAAACTGAACCCGGCGGTGGAACCAGAGACTCCAGACGCTTTCATTATAGGCGGCATTGACGGCGGTCATGGTGATCAGTCCCGGAGCGATAAACATGCTGTAGGGAGCCCCGTCCACGAGACCGATGTAACTCTGCATGCCGATGCCGAATGCCAGATAGATGGTCAGCGGATACGCAACCACCGCCACCAGTTCGGAAAAAATGCTGCGGCGCAGCACCTGCATATCGCGCTGCCAGATCGCCAGGGAACCGCGTAACATTATTCCCTCACCTTCTCGCCGGTCAGCGAAATGAAAACTTCTTCAAGCGTCCTCTCCAGAAGCGAAATACGGCGGACCGGCGCTCCATTCAGGGCGGTGACGATTTCAGAGAGACACTCCCAGCATTCAAGCGTCACGGTAACTTTGCATTCCTGCTGCCTGATATCAATGACGCACGGCATCGAACCGAGCAGCGCCGCGTAACGGTCGGCCCCCTCCCCGGCAAACTCGATTTCGTAAACCGTCTCCCCACTCAGACGCTCCTTAAGCTCCCGGGTGCTCCCGATAGCGATCAATCGGCCGTGGTCCATGATGGCGATCCGGTCGCAGAGCTGTTCAGCTTCTTCCAGATAATGGGTCGTCAGGAAAATCGTCATGCTGCCGGCCAGGGAACGGACATATTCCCATACCGCCCGGCGCGACTGCGGGTCGAGGCCGGTGGTCGGCTCGTCGAGGAACAGAACCCGCGGCTGGTGCACCAGAGCGCGGGCAACCACCAGACGCCGCTGCATCCCCCCCGAAAAGGTGTCGGGGAAATCCTTCTGCCGACCCGCCAAACCCATGAGTTCGAGCAGGTCATCGATGCGGCGCTTGTACAGCTTCTTTTCCATGCCGTGCAGGCGGGCATGCAGTTCCAGGTTCTCGCGGGCGGTCAGGTAACGGTCGAGGCTGTTCTCCTGGGAAACCACCCCGATCATGCGGCGGATAGCGCGCCCCTCGCTCCGGGTGTCCAATCCTTCGATAAAGGCTTCGCCACTGCTCTGGCGCATGAGCGTCGTCAGGATACGGATCAGGGTGGTCTTTCCGGCGCCGTTTGGGCCGAGCAGGCCGAAAATCGACCCCTGTTCGACATCGAGATCGAAAGAGTCGAGGGCGGTAAGGGCTCCGTAAGATTTGGCAAGTGTGCGGGTGATTATCGCAGCGGTCGGCATATCAAAATATACCGTGGAGCGGGGCGCCGGGAGCGGCAAGCGCGTCGAGTTTTCGTTCCACCGCCGGATCATCGACGAGCGGCGGGGCATGGAACGGTTTGATCCGGGCATCGATGACCAGGGGGCCGCGGCACCCCCAGTGCCTGCCGCGACTCTCCGGGCGGATGCCGTAGATGTCGGTCGCCGGGTTTGATCGGGTAAAGGTGATCCAGAGAAAGTTGTTCAGAGTCGCCGCCGTAAAAATGCTGTCGTCGCATATCACGATCAGCGGGAACCCGGCAAAAGTGTCCCTGTCGCAATAAAAACTGCAGAACGTGTCGAGCTTCTGGTCGCACTCCCCCCTCCCCTGACCGGATGGAGGCCCCTGAACCGCCAATATGCCCGGAAGGCAGATAGCTGGGTGTCCGAATCCGGAGGGAAGCTCAAGCCCAACGGGGAGTTCTGTCGCCAACAGCTGCCGTGCCGGACCGGCGGCGGCAATCACAACCTTGGAGCCTTCGTTGAGCCCGGAGCCGCTGTAGTCAAGGGTGTCTATGGTCGTAGCGGTCTGAAAGTGCAGGTCGGTGCGCCAGTCGGCCCGTTCCAGGATATGCCGCAGAAACGAGGCGATGTCGTGGGTGTGCAGGGCCGGCGCATCCTCGTGGGCTGCAATCAGCAGGTATTTGGCGAGGGAGAGCTGCCCCTGGCCGAGAATGGCATTGGCGACGGTCAGCAGTTCCTGCGGACGGCGGACGGCCGAATACGGGACATAGCGCTCGCCGGCAATCGCCAGCAGCAGCGGGTGAACCCCGGCAGCATCGACGGCATGCACCTCCCTCACCCCGGGCACAACAGTCGGAATCAGCGGGCCGGACAGTTCGTGAATGAAGGCGCCGAAACTCGTATCCTCCTGCGGCGGCCGGCCGACGGTCGTGAAGGGAAGGATCGCGTCCCGCCTGTGGTAGACCGCGTCAACCTCGACATAGGGGAATTCGTGGGTCAGGCTGTAATAGCCGAGGTGGTCGCCGAACGGCCCTTCCGGCAGGGTTCTGGAGGGGTGGACTACGCCGCTGATGCAGAAATCGGCCTCCGATGAGACCGGCAGGTGCCCCGGCACCCTGGTCATCGGGATGCGGTGGCCGGCGAGCAGACCGGCAAATGACAGTTCCGGCATCCCTTCCGGCAGCGGCATCACCGCCGCAACGGTCATGGCTGGCGCCCCTCCCAGGAATATGTTGACCCGGAGCAGGTCTCCCCGCTCTATCGCCTCGGCATGATGGGCGCCGATGCCGCGATGGATTTGATAATGCAGGCCGGCCTGTCGGTCCGGCTGGTAGCTGTTGCCGGAGAGCTGGATCCGGTACATCCCGAGATTGGACTTGGCAAAGCCGGGGGCTGCCGGGCTCTCACTGTATACCTGCGGCAGGGTCAGAAACGCTCCGCCGTCCCGGGGCCATGAAACGAGCTGCGGCAGCCCCGAGAGGGTTGTGGAGCATTCCAGCACCGGCGCTTTTGACGTGACGGCCGGCAGGAGATGGCAGGCGGCAAAAGGGGCTTTTATGATATCGAGCGGATGTTTGAGCAGAGAAAATGGATTGATCTTGAGCTCGACCAGCCGGCGGATATCATCCAGCGTGTCGCGGAAGATGAAGCGGGTCCGCTCCAGAGTCCCGAACAGGTTGCCCAGCAGCGGGAAACGGCTGCCGGCCGCATTCGTGAAAAGGAGCGCCGGACCTCCCGCCTGGTACACCCGCCGCTGCAGCGCGCCGATTTCCAGATGGGGATCCAGCGGAACATCGATCCGCAGCAGCATCCCCCGCCTTTGAAGGTCGGCCACGCATTCCTGCAGGTTTCTGTACCCCATGTCAGGGCACCGCCTTGCGGATCTTGGCAAGAATGGATTCGGTCTGCCGCAGTTTGTCCCGCGCCTCGGTTAATTCCCGGCGCCGGGCTTCATCCCTGAATGAATCCAGGCCCCGCTTCAGAATCGCATCCGCTTCGGCATATTTTCCCGATTTATGGGTCCAGCGGGCCAGGACCACCAGATAGTGCGCCGTACCGGGGTCAAGCTTGATCGCTTTGCGCAGGGAGCGCTCCGCTTCGGACTCCCGCCCCTCTTTCTGCTCTTTCACAGCTTTCCGGTATTCCACAAGCGCTATCGCTTCGCGGACATCCTGGCGGTCGGGCTCGCTGTCCAGCTTCTCTTCGGTCTCTTCGAGAAAACGTATCGCCTCATCATTCTGACCGCTTCGAACCAGGGCAGACATGGTTGCCGCAATGGCATCCTTGTTTTTGTAATCTATCCGGAGCGCCTGCCGAAAATTATCGAGAGCGGTCTGGTACTCTTCGCGCCCAAGGGCGGCACGACCGACCTGCAGCAGGGAACGGATCTGGTGATGGCCGAATATCAGCCGCACCGCTTCGTCACTGAGAGAATTAATGCGTGAACTGTACAGCGAGCTGAAATCCAGATACCTCCCGGCACGCATGTACCCGTTGGCCAGGCCGGTCAAATACGGGATCAGCTGCGGGGAACCGGGCGGATACAGCTTGTCCGCCTGTGCAAGCGCCTGCTCGAAGACATGGACCGCTTCGGCATGGGCCCCGGTGCGCGATATCGAGATCGCTGTCGAACGGGTCAATTGGGCTTCATACCGTCTCGACAAACTCTGATAGGCCGCATGGGCATCTTCATCGCTGCCGCTCTGCTGCAGCGTGATGCGGGCCAGATCAAAATTGCAGTCGTCTACGGCAGGGTCAAGGTGGCGGTCACGCAGTTCACCGCGCAGGGCCGTCCCGCTTATTTCTATCCGCATCGTGTGCCCTTCGGCACGTTCGGAGTCGGGATAGGGATAGCGCAGGTTCAGCGCGCCGAGAGACGGGCCGCGCAGCTGTCCGACCGTAACCGTATCACCGCCGGCATAGCCGAAAACGGGATTCTGGGCATCATCGCTCCCGAACACCAGGGAAATCGAGTGGTTCCCCTTACGGCCGGCGCAGGCCTTGCCAGATGTCGTCACTACCTCCATGGTGCCGGTGAACAGCCGCACGTCGGCACCGGCTGCAGGCGGCAGAAACAGTGAAACGCAGAAAGCTGCTGAAATAAGAAAATAAAACCGCATGAAACCAGTCCTTAAAAGATGTCTTGACCCCCCGTATGCTATCATTGTACTCAATGAATTACAATCAGGAGATTGCTCTCGCTGGAGCCTGAAATGCCGCGCCTTACACTTTTTAAAAAGATTCTCGTCATCACCCTGCTGCTGTCACTGCTCCCCTTGATAGCATCCTCACTAATCCTGTTTTTCCACCTGGAATCGACCAGCGCCCGCCTTACCTCGGAAATCGGGGGCACTGCCGATATTCAGGCGTCGGAATCGCTCCAGATGAGGGCTACCCAGGTAGCGGAGAGCATGGCGGATTTTCTGCGCCAATGTGAAAGCGACCTGATATTCCTCTCCCGCTCGCAGCTGGACCAGGCGACACTGCTCAATTTTTATGCCAGCAGACGGGGTGAAATCTGGTACCGAACCGGGAGCACCTCAGCTCCGCTCGAAATACGCGAACAGGTGCCTCTGTACCGCAGCATTGCTCTGATAGACAAGCGTGGCCGGGAAAAGCTCGTCATCAGGGATGGCGCCATTATCCCCGCTGCGGAACTGAAGAATGTTGCCGACCCGGCCGGCACCCCGTTTCTGACGGAAGAGTATTTCTCCAGGGTTCGCACCCAGCCGGGCAAGATCTACGTTTCGCATCTCACCGGGTTTCACATCTCGAAGCAGGAGCAGCTGAACGGCGCCGACGAGCCTGAAAACGCCCTGGACGGCAAGCCATACCAGGGAGTGGTCCGGTTTGCGGCGGCACTGTTTGACTCCCGTGGCACGTTCAACGGCGTGGTTGTCGTATCACTCGACCATCGCCACCTGATGGAGTTTACCCAGCATATCGACCCCGGCCACAACTTTTCCACGGTGTTTCCCTCCTACAAAAGCGGAAATTACGCCTTCATGTTCGACGACGAGGGGTGGATCATCACCCATCCGAAATACTGGGACATCAGGGGACTTGATGCGAAAGGCCGGCTGATCCCCCCCTATTCCGCAACATCCAGCAGAGCGGACATAGAGAGCGGCCGGATACCATTCAACCTCGACCATGCCGGTTTTATCCACCCCAACTATCCGAAGGTTGCCGATCAGGTCAGAAAGCAGAAGGCCGGCTTCGTAGATACGACCAATGTCGGTGGCGCGAAGAAGATCATGGCATACGCACCGATCCTCTATAACAGCGGAGATTACGGGCGTCATGGCGTTTTCGGCGGTATCACCATCGGCTTCCAGCTCGACCAGTTCCAGGATGCCGCCCGCAAAGGGAGCCGCCTGATCAACCAGCAGCTGGGAGAGCACCGGACCCGCAGCGGGGTCATACTCCTGATCACCTCGCTGCTGGCCGGATTCTCTGCCTGGGGACTGTCGCGCGGTATCACCCGCCCGCTGCTGCAGCTGACAGAAGGCGCCCAAAAACTTGCCGGCGGGGACATCCGCAGCCGGGTGGCCGTCACCTCCGTAGATGAGATCGGTGAGCTTGGCCGGACATTCAACTTCATGGCCGATGAACTGGAAACCCGCAAAAACAGCCTGCTGGCAACCCTTGACGAGCTGCAGCGGTCGCGGATCGATATCCTCGACGAACGCAACTTCAAAACCAGCGTCCTGGAAAGTATTTCAAGCGCAATTATTACGATATCGCCCGCCGGCCTCCTGACTTCGATCAACGGCGTCGGTCAGAAGTTCCTGTCCGATGCCGCATTTCTCGGCCGGGAGTATCACGGGGTGTTCGACGCTTGGCCTGATGTTTCCGCACGGATAGAGACCGTACTGCGGAAAAAAGAGGGATACGGTCGGGAACCGCTGGTCCGGCAGATGGATGGCGAGAGGACCTATTACGACGTCGGGATATTCCCGATCGGCAACGGCGCGGAAATGGGATTGACCGTAACGCTGCGCAACGAAACGGAGAGGGAACGGTTGCGGGAAGAGACGGTACGGCTCGACCGCCTGGCGTCGCTCGGCAAGCTTTCGGCAGGGATTGCCCACGAAGTCCGCAACCCCCTGACAGGCATTTCGCTCCTCCTTGACGATCTGCATGACAAGCCGGGCTTCAGCACCGATGACAAGGAGATGCTTTCCAAGGCACTGGCGGAGATAGAGCGGGTCGAGCGCCTGGTCAGCGCCCTGCTCAACTATTCATCGCCGGTCCGGAGCGATTTCAGAGAGGGTGATTTGATCCAGCTGATAAAAGACATCCTGCTGCTGATGCGCAGACAGGCCGAAAAGCAGGGGGTTGTTCTGGATTTTGTGTGCGCCCCGCTGCCGCAGTTCAGGTTCGACCCTGAGAAGATCCGCCAGGCGCTGATCAATATCCTCAAGAATGCGCTCGAGGTGCTTGAGTCCGGCGGGACTATCACGATCACAACGGAATGCAGTGATACGGCCGTAACGGTAGCAGTCCACGACACCGGCCCCGGGATAAGGGAGCAGGACCTGCCGCTGATCTTCGAACCGTTCTTTACCCGCAAGGGAGCCGGCACCGGACTCGGCCTGTCGATCACCCAGCGCATCATCGAGGAGCATCACGGGTCCCTGACCGTCGAAAGCAACGATTCGACCGGCACCACCTTCCGCATCGCCCTGCCGCTGGATAACCGGCAGGGTTGAGGTCAGCCGGGAATCAGGAAACCGTCACCGCCGCATACCCGACCACCTGCTGGTTATCTCCGGTCACATCCCCGCTGTTGCCGTACGCCACCAGTTCCGCCTCCGTCGCCCCCAGCCCGAGAACCGCCTCGATCATGACGGTTGCCGGCACTACCCCGCACATCGTTATGCCCCGCACTTGACAGACCTCCAGCAGCCCCTTGCCGTCCAATGCCAGGGCCCGTTCAAGCGCCAGTTCATCCTTCAAGCGGGCTGAAACGGCAGATTCATAATGGGTCATGTCCGAACTGGCGACGATCAGCACCTCTTCCCCGTATTCGCGAATGGCATCGGCGATGCCGAGGCCGATATCCCGCAGCGGCGGGTAATCGCCGTGGCCGATGCAGAGCGCGGAGATGGTGGCAGCGGGACGCAGATACTGGATGAACGGGAGCTGAACTTCGAGTGAATGCTCCAGCCGGTGGGCGACGCTGTCCGACTGGATGTACGGGGTGTGCTGGAGCAGCAGCGAGTTCAGGCGGGAGTTGATTGTTGTCGCCCCGAGCGGGGTCAGCCATTCGCCATCCGGGTAAAGAGCGGCGGCGGCCCCGGTGCCATGGTGATTGGGCCCGATGATCAGGATCGTGTCGGGAATGGCAACCCGTGAAAACAGCTTGCCGGCGATGGCTCCGGAATAGACGTACCCGGCATGGGGTGAAATGATCCCCATTACCTTCTTCGGAGCGGCTTTTGCCGGGATCAGCCGGGACAGTTCGGCGCGAAGTTTAGCTTCGCTCCCCGGATAGAATTGACCTGCTACGGCTGGCTGACGCTGCATGATCGACCTCCCTGTCACGCTTTCTATTCGAACGGCAGCTGGCTCTCGACCGGAACCGCCTTCTCCGGCTCAAGCTGCAACTCCTCCTGACGCTCGTACTGCGGAAGTTCATCCAGTGCCTGGATTTCGCGGAGCGTCGGTAACGATTTTAGATCCTTAAGACCGAATATTTCAAGAAATTCTTTAGATGTGCCGTAGATCAGCGGACGCCCCGGGATATCCTTTTTCCCCAGGATGCGGACCAGATGTTTTTCCAGCAGCGACTTGACAACTCCGCCGCAATCGACGCCGCGCAGATGCTCGACTTCAGCCCGGGTAACCGGCTGGCGGTAGGCGATGATCGCCAGCGTCTCTAGGGCGGATTGGGAAAATTTTGCCGCCCGGGTCTTTATGTGGCGGGTGATGTAGCCGTGCAGTGCGGGTCGGGTCCTGAACTGCCAGCCGCCGGCCACCTCCACCAGCTCAAAGCCCCCCGCCCTCCCCTGGTAATGGGCGACGATCTCCGCCAGCGCGGCTTTGATTTCGTCCCGCCCGAACTCGTTCAGCAGTTCGCAGATGCGGTCGGTGGAGAGCGCCGATTCGGCGGTAAAGACCAGGCTCTCTATGATGGCGGATAATTCTGAGTTCACGGGAGATCAACCTCGAAGGGGGCGGCAGGGTCTGCGGCGACGGCAGGGACAAACCAGATCGAGCCATGATCGTCACCCTGAAATATGCGGATAAGTTTGAGACGGCAAAGTTCCAGAAGCGCGAGAAAGGTGACGATGATCCGTTCACGGGTATTTTCGTCCCGGGTCAGATCGTCTAAACTGATGGTATCCCGCTCCTGCAGCTGTGAAAGAATGTCGTTGATGCAGTCGGCGATGCTGAGCGAATCGCCCGGGGCAACATCGTGGAAACTCTCCAACGGAATCCGCTGCAGCAGCCCGCGAAAAGCGTCCACCAGCTCGAACAGGCTGACTTCAAGAGGTCCTTCCGCGCTTTGTGCGGCCGCAAGCACCGGCTCCGAGGCGGAGCGCGAGAAGACCTCGCGCCCCAAGAGCGCCCGCGCTCCGATCAGCATGCCGGCCTCCTTGTACTGCTGGTACTCCAACAGCCGGCGCACCAGTTCACCCCGCGGGTCGATCTCCTCCAGCTCCGGCTCTTCCTGGTCGCCCTGCGGGAGAAGCTGGCGCGACTTGATCTGCAGCAGGGTCGCCGCCATGACCAGGAAATCCCCTGCCACCTCCAGGTTCAGGTCCTTCATCAGCTTGATGTATTCCAGATACTGGCGGGTGATGACCGCGATGGAAATATCGCAGATGTCCAGCTCGTTCTTCTTGATCAGGTGCAGCAGCAGGTCCATCGGCCCGTCAAACTTGTCGAGGTGAACGCTGTACTGCTCGTGAAACCCGTCCAGCAGCGGCAGATGCTCGTCGCGGTGAGCGTGCGCTTCGGCCTTCATCTCTGTCTCTTGAAAAACGTGATGAGGAGGTCGGGATGCAAGGCGCAAGCGAGCGAGGAAGCGAGGCGTACGTTCAAGTACGTTGAGCTTTCGAGCAAGCGGCAACGCCGCAGTTTGACCCCGCAGTAGTTTTTCATTTTAAAATTTCAACGCCGTGCGAACCTCGGTCATCACCGCATCCGAAATCAGGGAGGCCTTCCGGCTCCCCTCCTCCAGCAGCTGGTCGACAAAACCGGGGTTGGCGGCCAGCTCGACCCGGCGGGCGCGGAACGGGGCCAGACGTTCGTTCATGCAGCCGACCAGGATCTTCTTGCACTCCACGCAGCCGATGGTCGCGTTGCGGCAGGCCGGGATGATCTCGTCCAGCTTCTCCTGCGGCACGTAGATCCGGTGCAGGTTGAAGGCCACGCAGATGTCCGGCTCGCCCGGATCGTTGCGGCGGACCCGCGCCGGGTCGGTCATCATGCCCATGATCTTCTTGCTGGTCTCCTCGGCACTGTCGGAGAGGTAGATCGAGTTGTTGTACGACTTGCTCATCTTGCGCCCGTCCAGGCCGGGGAGCTTGGGGGTTTCGGTCAGGAGCGCTTCAGGTTCGGGGAATACCGCGCCGTAGAGATGGTTGAAGCGGCGGGCGATTTCGCGGGTGATTTCCAGGTGCGGCAGCTGGTCCTGGCCGACCGGCACGCGGGTGGCCTTGTAGAGGATGATGTCGGCCGCCATCAGCACCGGATAGCCGAGAAAACCGAAGGTGGAAAGATCCTTGGTCTCCAGGTTGTCCTGCATCTCCTTGTAGGTCGGGCAGCGCTCCAGCCAGGAGACCGGCGTAACCATCGACAGGACCAGGTTCAGCTCGGAGTGATGCGGCACCAGGCTCTGGCGGAAAATGATGCATTTTTCCGGATCGAGCCCGAAGGCGACCCAGTCCAGCACCATTTCGCGGATACTCTGGGCAATCCCCGAGGTATCGGCATATTCGGTCGTCAGTGAATGCCAGTCGGCCACAAAAAAGAAACAGTCAAAGGAATCCTGCATTTTCACCCAGTTTTCCAGTACGCCGTGATAATGACCGATATGCAGCTTGCCGGTTGGCCTCATGCCGCTGACAACGCGTTGCTTCATGTAAATCGCTCCTTGTGGACCGTATGTCGATTCTGCTAGAGTGGGCCGCTGAAAAAATGACTAAGACAGGGAAATTTACATGATGCGACCTAAAATTGAAACCAAAATCATGAATCCGCTGATCGGCACAACCATTCCGCTGCCGTCGTATGCGACGGGCGGCGCCGCGGCCATGGACCTGCGCGCCTGCCTGGAAGCCCCGAAAACCGTGCAGCCGGGTGAAACCGTGCTGATCCCGAGCGGCATCGCCATCAGCATCCACGATCCCGGCCTGGTGGCCCTGCTGGTGCCGCGTTCCGGCCTCGGCATCAAGCACGGCATCGTATTGGCCAATACGGTCGGCGTCATCGATTCAGACTATCAGGGAGAGATCGGCATCGGCATCGTCAATCGCGGCCCGGCCCCCTATACGATCGAGCCGGGGGAAAGGATCTGCCAGATGATGTTTGTGCCGGTGCTTCAGGCCGATTTGAATGTGGTGTCGGAGTTCAGCCAGGACAGCGTGCGGGGAGCCGGCGGGTTCGGTTCTACCGGGAGTCATTAACCACCCCCAACCCTTTATGCCCCAGAAGGTACCTCCTTAAAGAAAGGAGGGGGCTTTTTGTCTCTTTGGCCTACAGTTCCCCTCCTATTTCGCTTAGAAGCGCCTACTTCCGGTAGGAGGGGTCCGGGGGTGGTAAGGTTCGCATTAGAAGCATGGGAAAAGCCGCTAAAACAAAAAAGTGCGGTTGTTGACTTCGTTGTCAATCTTACTACTTTGTATTTTAAAGAAGGGACTTCAAACGACTATCGCGCCACCATTACTGATGAAAAGATTGAATATGGGTAGTCAACCATTAGTAGGATAAACGGGGCTTACACTGGTGATAAAAGTACCGGTCAATGCACCCCAGTACAAAAAATGTTCTAACCTCTTAAATCTATTTCAATAATGGTCTCGACACTGTGCAATCAGAAGGGTATCACCTTCGACGGCATACACCAATCGGTGGCAGCTGTCTATTCTACGAGACCAGAAACCTGCTAGCTGATGCTTGAGCGGTTCCGGCTTACCGATACCGGCAAAAGGTTCGCGCTGAATGTCCCGAATAAGCTGATTGATGCGTTTGAGCATCGCCTTGTCGGTCACCTGCCAGTAGAGGTAATCTTCCCATGCCGCGCTTGAGAATTTGATCATAATTCTGCCAACTCTCTAATCTCCCCGCCTCCCGCACGTAGTTCCTCAACCGATTCAAGCAGCCGCTTGGCTCCGTGCGGATTCCGGAGCAGGTATGCAGTTTCTTCAAATGCGTGATAATCGTCAAGGGAAAGGATGACAACCGGTTTGCCACGCTGGCTGGTCACTACCACAGGAACGTGGTCTTCATTGACTGATCGCATGACATCTGCCAGGTGCTGTCGCGTAAAAGTATAGGTCAAAGCATTCATAGTTGTTATCTCCTTAGTGAGTATGTACATAACTTAGTACATACCGGTTCATAAATCAAGAAGAGAACCGCAGTGATATGTAGCAGCTTTCAACTAACCAGAATTCCGACAAAAATTTCCAACAAAGCGAAACAGCGTGAACCCGCACTGCTCTCTGCCGTTACACTTCAAAAACAACTCCGCCTCCGAACGCTTTTTCGAAGAGATCCTTCTTGGCATTCCCCCCGAATATTTCCACGGAGATGTCCTCAGTGCCGAGCAGCTTGAAAGAGAAGACCGATCCGACCCGGTTGAGGGCCACAACTTCAACCAGTCCGCTCCTGCGCCGGTCCAGCCCGTCCGACAGCCGCAGGATGCCGCCGAGCCGGCTTACGGTCTGCTGGTCCTTCACTTCCAGGCGGACATATTCCGGGTGCTTCTTCTTCGGCAGCGATTTGCGGTGATAGCGGGCGATCAGCGCGATCATTTCCCGCTCGCGGGGCGAAAAGCCGAACAGGTCGGCGTGGCGGATCAGGTGGTGGGAATGCTTGTGGTGGCTGTTGTAGCTGATGAAATAGCCGACATCATGCAGCAGCGCCGCCGCTTCCAGAACTCTCCGGTCATTTTTTTTGAGTTCGAATTCTTTGGCAAGCGAGTCGAAGATGCTCAGGGAAACCTTGGCGACATGGCGGGAATGCGGTTCGTCAAAATGGCACGAACGGGCAAAATCGAGGACCGATTCCTTCCAGCTCCGCTGCGTAGCCGAATCGGGAAGGAGCTGCAGCCGCTTCATGCAGCTGATGATCAGCCCCTCGCGGATGCCGCGCTCGTTGACCAGCATCATGTTGGCCCCGAAATACTTCATCAGTTCATCGATCACGACGAGTCCGGCAACGATGATGTCGGCGCGATCCGGGTTGAGGCCGGGAACGCTCCGCAGCGACTTGATGTCCTTGCGCACCAGCATCGCCAGCAGGTGCACGACCTCGGAGCGGAGCACCTCCACGCCATGGGATGCGGTGTAGGTCTGCCTCCGCATGCTCATGACCATGCTTGCCAGGGCGGTGATCGTGCCGCCCGAACAGATGAAGGTCTGGACCGCCGGCCGCTCTTCGTCAAAGACCGTTTTCAGCTCGGAACGGACGAAACGCCTCAGCTTTGCTATGTCGGTTGCACGGACCGGATCCGACGTCAGGAAGCGGTCGGTCATGCGCACGGCGCCCAGGTCGAGGGAGAAGCAGCTTTCCACGTGGTTGGCAACGGCGCTCATGATTTCCACGCTGCCGCCGCCGATATCGATGATCATGTAGCGCTTGCCGCTCATATCAAAGTTGTGGCGCACCGACCTGGCCACCAGTTCGGCCTCTTCCTCTCCCGATATGATCCTGATCTCCCGACCCAGTTCACGGGTCAAAACCTCGACCAGCTCCCCCCCGTTAGATGCGCTCCGCATCGCACTGGTGGCAACCGCCTCAACCTCGGACACTTTCAGGCCGTCGATCAGCTTGCGGATGCGCGACATCGCATCAACCGCCCGGGCAAACGCCGCTGGCGAGATCGCGCCGCTCGAAGCCAGGTTTTCACCAAGCCGCACCGTCGCTTTTTCATCGTCAAGAATCGTGTACCGCCCCTGGTGATCCACCTCGACTACGATGCAGCGGATCGAGTTGGTTCCTATGTCAATGGCGGCAAGCCGTTTTTTGTTCATTCACATACCTCTTTCCATAAACAGACTTATACTCACGCAACGGCGCAACGAACGCTACGAAATTCAAATTCAAAGAGAAAATAGTAATTCTTTACGTTGCGTCGTAGCGTTAGTTGCGTGAAACAGATTTATTGGTTCTGTTGCCTACTATGCATCAACTTCGGACAAAAGAAAAGGCGGAGCCGTAACCGGCCCCGCCCCTCTATTCAATTATGTTACCCGCAGGCGCAGAAACTAAGCCGGGTTAACCTTGGTGCCGTCAAGATTGTAGCCGAGCGCTTCCTTGCGGGAGAGCTTGATCTTGCCGTTCTTGTCGACGCCGATGCATTTGACCAGAACCTGGTCGCCTTCATTCAGGATCTCCGTAACGACCTTGACCCGGGCGGTGTCGAGTTCGGATATATGAACCAGGCCGTCGGTGCCGGGCATGATTTCGACAAAGGCGCCGAAATCCATGATCTTGCGGACGGTGCCCATGTAGAGTTTGCCCTCTTCGGCTTCGTCGGTCAGTCCGCGGATCATCTGGATTGCCAGGTCGCAGGCTTCCTTGTTGGTGCTGGCGATGTTGACGCGGCCGGTATCATCGATATCGATCGTAACGCCGGTCGTTTCGGTGATGTTGCGGATGTTCTTGCCGCCGGTACCGATGACGTCGCGGATACGGTCCGTCTTGACGTAGATCGTCGTGATGCGCGGTGCAAACGGTGACATCTCGGGGCGCGGTGCAGCAAGTGTTTCAGCCATTTTGCCGAGGATGTGCAGACGCCCTTCACGGGCCTGCTTGAGGGCCGCCTCCATGATTTCCTTGGTGACGCCGCCGATCTTGATATCCATCTGCAGCGCGGTAACGCCTGCTGCCGTACCGGCAACCTTGAAGTCCATATCGCCCAGGTGGTCTTCATCACCCAGAATATCGGAGAGGATCGCGAACTTGTCCCCTTCCTTGATCAGACCCATGGCGATGCCGGCAACCGGCGCCGTGATCGGGATACCGGCATCCATCATCGACATGCAGCCGCCGCAGACGGCCGCCATCGAGGAGGAGCCGTTGCTCTCGAGGGTCTCGGAAACGATGCGGATCGTGTACGGGAAATCGTCATGGGGCGGCAGAACTGCGGCAAGGGCGCGTTCTGCCAGCATGCCGTGGCCGATCTCTCTGCGACCCGGTCCGAGACGGAAGCTGGTTTCGCCAACCGAGAACGGAGGAAAGTTGTAGTGCAGCAAAAAGCGTTTGCGCGAAGCGCCGTACAGCGAGTCGATACGCTGCTCGTCACTGGAGGTGCCGAGTGTGGCGGCAACCAGCGCCTGAGTTTCACCGCGGGTAAAGAGCGCCGAACCATGAACGCGCGGCAGAAAGCCGGTTTCGGTGGTGACCGGGCGGATCGTGCTGGTAGTACGGCCGTCGATGCGGATGCCGGTCTCGAGGATGTCGGCGCGTACGCGCTCATACTCGAAATCGCCAAGGAACGCCTTGATCTGCTTGGTGGAGCCTTCGAATTCGTCTTTGAGGGCTTCGATCGTTTCCGTCTTGATCAGATCGATCTGGTCATGACGCTCGTTTTTCGCCTTGAGCTTGACAGCCTCACCCATCCGGTCGTAGGCCAGGGCGCGAACACGTGCCAGCAGGACTTCATCAACGACCACCGGTGCGACAACGCGCTTGGCGATCCCCGCCAGCTTCTGCAGCTTGTCCTGGGCTTCGATCAGCGGCAGCATCGCTTCCTTGGCGAAAAAGACCGCTTCAAGAAGATCGGCTTCGGACACGAAT
This sequence comes from uncultured Geobacter sp., assembly GCA_964524835.1. Taxonomy (GTDB): domain Bacteria; phylum Desulfobacterota; class Desulfuromonadia; order Geobacterales; family Pseudopelobacteraceae; genus JACRCG01. The sequence goes on along the minus strand of CAZGEG010000025.1, from coordinate 14,409 downwards.
TTGGCTTCACCCTCGACCATGATGACCGCGTCGCGGCTTGCGGCAACGACGATCTCGAGGTCGCTTTTTTCGAGTTCTTCAGCGGTAGGGTTGCAGATGAACTTGCCATCCACGCGGCCCACTTTGGCGCCGGCAATCGGGCCCTGAAATGGGATGTCGGAAATCATCAGCGCCGCTGAAGCTCCCAGCATCGACAGGATTCCCGGATCGTTGTCCTGATCGGCGGATACAACCGTCGCGATGATCTGGGTGTCATTCAGGAACGATTCCGGGAACAGCGGGCGGATCGGACGGTCGATGAGACGGCAGGTAAGCGTCTCAGGATCGGAAGGACGCGCTTCACGCTTGAAAAAGCCTCCCGGAATCTTGCCGCCGGCATAGGCCTTCTCGGTGTAGTTGACGGTCAGCGGGAAAAAGTCCTGCCCCTCTTTTGCTTCTTTCTGTGCAACAACGGTGACGAGCACGACGGTATCGCCGCAGCTGACGACGACCGCGCCACTGGCCTGTTTTGCCATTTTGCCGGTGGAGAGCGTAATCGTTCTCCCCCCGAACTCAACCTGAACATTTTGTTCCATATTCTTATTCTCCTCTTCGGTTGCGTTGGGGTCGTCGCTACAATCCCTGCAGCAAAAGCCGCAGGGACTCTATCCACGCCCCCAACAAAAGTAAAAAGGGCCATAATAGCCCTTTTCTTAAATGAGCAGCCGTAAACAGAGCGGCGGTATACCTGCGTTGACAGATATACCGCCGACCATTATCTACGGATGCCGAGTCGCTCGATTACTGTTTTATATCTGCTTACTTCTTTGCCTTTCAGATAGTCCAGCAGGCGCCTTCTCTGACCGACAAGTTTCAAAAGACCACGACGGCTGTGGTGATCCTTCTTGTGTGTTTTGAAGTGCTCTGTCAGATAGGTGATCCGCTCGGTCAGAATTGCGATCTGAACCTCTGGTGAGCCGGTATCGCTGTCATGCTTCTTGTATGCGTTGATGATTTCCTGCTTTTTTTCGGTTGCCAGCACTGTGTTCTCCTCCGTGAAACTGATTGATGAGATTACGAAATCAGGGGGGGAACCCCGAAACGTATAAAACTAAGTTGTATTACTTATCACAGTAATAACCTGTTTGTAAAGCACTAACTCAGATAAAAACACGCTTCAGGACAATGCCCGGAAGGTCATCAACCGTGTGCGACAGCATCGCAACGGCAACAAGAGCCCCTTCACGGGAAAGCCGCACGAGCGTTGTTTCACCCGGCAGCGTTCCGCCCTCGACGGTTGTTTCGTTCCAGAGCGGTGAGCGTCCGAAGGAGATTTTTGCCAGACCTCCCTCCGTAAGAGGAATATCCGGCAGATGCGCCAGCGAGCCGAAAGGGGTAATGCAGAGTGACGACACGCTCCCCTCGCCAACAGCTCGTTCGAGCTCTTCAAGGGTATGGGCGGTGCCGATTTCAAACGGGCCGCTCGCCGTCCTGCGCAGCTCCTTCAGGGCTGCGCCGCATCCCAGCATGGCGCCGATGTCGTCGGCCAGGGTACGGACGTAGGTTCCCCGTGAGCAGAAAACCCTGATGGATACGAAGGGGGGAGCAAAGGAAAGAAGCTCGATGGAGTGGATTTCGACCTGGCGGGCGGCACGTTCAACCTCCAGTCCCATCCGTGCCAGCTTGTAGAGCGGCTGGCCGCCCTGCTTGATTGCCGAAAACATCGGCGGGATCTGGAGAATCGGACCGGTGAAACGGGTAAAAACTTCCAGCAGCTGCTCCACGGAGACGGAAGAATAGTCGCATTCACGCAGCACGTTTCCAGTCATGTCAAGGGTGTCGGTTGCGACGCCGAGCTGCATCAGCGCTTCATAGCACTTGATCCCCTCGTCAAGAAACGGGATCGCCTTGGTCCCGTCATTGACCGCTATCGGCAGAACCCCAGTGGCAAACGGGTCCAGAGTCCCGGTGTGCCCCACCTTTCGCGTCCCCAGAATGCGGCGGACGCGGCTGACGACATCATGGGACGTAATGCCGGCCGGTTTGTCGATAACCACAAAACCGTGTATCAAAGAGACGCTTCCACAATGCGGTAAACGGTGGCCTTGACGTCATCCAGTTCCCCATCGAGAGTGCATCCGGCGGCGTTATGGTGGCCGCCCCCGCCAAGCGCCGCCGAAAATGCGGCAACATTCACTTTCCCCTTGGAACGGAATCCGACCTTGAATTTTTTCTCATCCAGCTGCCGGAAAAAGATTGCTACTTCGACGCCGCGGATGGAACGGGGATAATTGACAAAACCGTCGGTCAGTTCGGCGTCTCCGCCACAAGCGGCATACATGTCACAGGTCACCGTAACGGAAGCGGCCTGGCCATCCTTGAAGACCTCAAGGGTGGGGAGACATTTGGCCAGCAACTCAAGACGCCGCTGCGGCTGGTTTTCATAGAGCTGTTCCGCCACGTCCCAGGCGTTGACGCCGCATTCGATCATTTCGCCGGCGACGGTAAAGGCCTCGCGGTTGGCATTGGAGTAGCGGAACGAACCGGTATCGGTAATGGTGGCGACATAGATGCAGAGCGCCGTTTCGCGGTCAAAGCGGTAGCCGTACGCGGAGGCGATCCGGTGTACGAGGATACCGGTCGCTGCAGCCTGCGAGTCAATCAGGTTGAAGTCGGCAAAATTATCGCACGAGAGATGGTGGTCTAGGTTGACCGTCGTGGAAACCCGTGAGAAAGCACAGAACTCCGCGCCGGCTCGCCTCCGTTCACCGATATCGAGTACGAAGGCCACGTCGAAATCCCGGTCGGGAATGTGCGAATTGACGGAATCGGCACCGGGAAGAAAAGAGTACAGGTCGGGGACGGGATCCTGGAGATGGACGGATACGTCCTTACCGAGTTTGCGGAGAAACGATGCCAGGGCCAATGAGGATCCGACCGCATCACCGTCAGGCCCTTCATGGGAGGTAATGAGAAAGCTGGAGTTGGAACGAATGACTTCAGTTATCTGTAGAACTGTTTCCGTCATGCTCAGTGTGTATCTCCTTGAGAAGAGATTCTATCCGGCTGCCGTAATCAAGGGATTTATCATACTTGAAAACGAGCTCCGGCGTATGCCGGATCGTGAGCTTCTTGCCGATGTCGCGGCGGATAAACCCTTTGGCGCTGTTCAGGCCGGCTTCCGTCTCTTTCTTGACATTATCGTCACCGATGACGGTGAAATAGATGCGGGCCAGACTCAGGTCGTCCGTAACCTCGACACCGGTGATCGTAACAAAGCCGATCCGGGGATCATTAAGACCCCGGGACAGGATGGAGCAGATGATTTCATGGATGGTTTCAGCAACCTTTTCCGAACGTTTGTGCTGCATAAAAGAACCTCAGAGAAGAAGGATGGGAGTAAAGGGATGAGAAATGTTTTCATCTCTCATCCCTAACCCCTCATCTGATTTACAGTTTTCCGGCGATTTTTTCCATCTCAAAGGCTTCGATAATGTCGCCGACTTTGATGTCGTTGTAGTTTTCCAGCCCGATACCGCATTCGTACCCTGAGGCAACGTCCTTCACATCATCCTTGAAGCGGCGGAGCGACGACATCTTGCCCTCGTAGACGACGACATTGTCCCGCAGCAGGCGGACCTGGGCGTTGCGGATCATCTTGCCGTCGGTAACGTAACAGCCGGCAACATTGCCGAATTTCGGTACGCTGAAGACGTCCCTGATCTCGACACGGCCGAGGAATTTCTCCTTGAAGGTCGGATCAAGCAGCCCTTCCATCGCCTTCTTCACATCTTCAACCGCATCATAGATGATGCTGTAGAGGCGGATATCGACCCCTTCCCGCTCGGCATGCCCCTGGGCCTTGACTTCCGGGCGGACATTGAAGCCGATAATGATCGCGTTCGAAGCGGCTGCCAGGTTGACGTCGGTTTCGGTGACCGCGCCGACGGCAGAGTGAATGACGTTGAGCCGGATCGCATCGGTGGACAGCTTGCGCAGCGAGTCGCTGACAGCTTCGACTGAACCCTGCACATCGCCCTTGACGACGACGTTGAGGTCCTTGACTTCGCCGCTCTGGATCCGTTTGTAGAGATCGTCCAGCGACAGTTTCGTATGTTTGGCAAACTCGACTTCGCGCATCTTGATCTGGCGTAGCGTCGCGATTTCCTTGGCCTGTTTCTCATCCTTCATCGCGACGAAGATATCGCCCGCTTCCGGTACACCGGACAGGCCGACCAGCTCGACCGGCATGGATGGGCCGGCCTCGGTAACCTTTTCGCCGCGGTCGTTCTGCATCGCCCTGACACGCCCGGAATGGACGCCGACAACGCAGTAGTCGCCTGTTCTGAGCGTCCCTTCCTGCACCAGCACGGTGGCAACCGGGCCGCGACCCTTGTCGAGTTTTCCTTCAACAATGGTCCCTTTGGCCAGTTTGTCCGGATTGGCGGTCAGTTCCATCAGGTCGGCCTGCAGCAGGATCATCTCCAGCAGCCCATCAAGGTTGGTGCGCTGTTTGGCGGACACCTCCACCATCGTGACATCGCCGCCCCAATCGGAGGATACGATCCCCTGGTCCGTCAGTTCCTGCTTTACCCGGTCCGGCTTGGCGCCCGGCTTGTCGATCTTGTTGATGGCGACAATGATCGGCACTCCGGCAGCCTTGGAGTGGTTGATCGCTTCCCTGGTCTGCGGCATGACGCCGTCGTCGGCGGCCACGACGAGAACAACGATGTCGGTGACTTTCGCGCCGCGGGCACGCATGGCGGTAAACGCTTCATGTCCCGGCGTATCGAGGAAGGTGATCTTGCGGCCGTTCAGCTCGACGTCATAGGCACCGATATGCTGGGTGATGCCGCCCGCCTCGCCGGCGATGACATTGGCTTCGCGGATCCCGTCCAGCAGGGAGGTCTTGCCGTGGTCGACGTGACCCATGATAGTGACGACCGGCGGCCGTTTCTGGAGTGTTTCCGGTGCGTCGACCGTTGACTCGAGGATTTCATCGAGGTCGACCGCTACGTTTTCAACTTCATAATCGTGCTCGGACGCCAGAATGGCGGCGGTATCGTAATCAAGCTGGTGGTTGATGGTAACCATCATCCCCATTTTCATCAGCGATTTTATCAGGTCGTTGGCCTTGATGCCGAGACGCTTGGCAAGCTCGCCGACCGAAATGCTTTCCGAAATCTTGATGATTCGCTTGATCGCCTTCGGTACGGTAATCTCGGTTTTATTGGCATTGGAAGCAACCCGCTCTTTGCCACCGCGTTTCTTCGACCCTTTGTAAGCCGGATCAAAGGCGCGCTCGCGTTTCTCGATAATTTCGTTTTTGCGTGGCTGCTCTTTCTTCTTGGCTGGCGGAGCGCCCTTCTTGGCGCCTTTGCCGGCATCTCCGTAGCCTGGACCTTCCTTCTTTCCGCCACGGCGATTGTCCCCGCCCGGTAGTGCCGCCGGAGCGAGCTGAACCTGCTTCATGCGCGAGCGGTCAAGCTCGGTTGCGGGAGCGGACGGCGTTGTTGATGCAGAACGCTTCGGGTCATACCCGGGTGACGGACGCCTGGTATCGGTGCCGGGCGCCGGCCTTCTCTGGTCGCCGGCAGCTGGTGCCGGTCTGCGCGGCTGCGTCGAATCCTGGGGCGTACGCAGGGGGGCGGTTCGCGGCGTAACCGGAGTATCCTTGGTAACAACCCGGGTAGGTCGATTGGTAACACCCGGAATTTCCATCATGCCGAGGATTCGGGCCTGGTTCGGACCGGCTTTTATCGCTTCAGCAGGTTTTTCCACAACCGGCGGCTCAACAGGAGCAGGGGCTGCAACTGCTGCAACTGCTGCATCGGCTGCAACGGCGGCTATCACCGGCGGCGTTTCCGCAGTCGGGGCAGGCGCTGCAGCGGCAGCGGGCTGTTCCGCAGGCTTCGCAATCTTCGGCGGCGCAGCTACGACCGGCTGGACAGGAGCCACTTCTTCGGCAACTGGTGCGGCTTCGGCACCTTCGACGACCGGAACCACTTTGGCGCGACGACGGATGATGTTTGATGCTACCCGAACCTCATCGGTGCTGGTATCTTTTGGCTGGGGGGCTGTCAAGCGCTCAACGACACCCTCATCAACCTGCGATGTAGCCGTTTTTGCGTCGACACCAATTTCCTTAAGTCTGGCGATCGTTTCTTTGGGCTCGATGCCCAACGTTTTCGCCAAACTACCCACACTGATTTTACCCATATCCTTTATACCTCCCCCAGGAAGTTTTTGTATCTGTCAATTGCCTTCACCAGCTGCGCGACAAAACCGCCTGATGCCACGGCTATCGCGCTTCTGGGCGCCTTGCCTAAGATCGCCCCGAAATCATTCTTTGTTACGACCGTTCGATGCGGCACATGATGTGCTGCCGCAGAATATATTATTTTTTCACCGATTGCCGGAGAAACATCCGCGGCAACGATGACGAGCCCCGGTCTTTTCTTCCCCTTCAGCGCATCCATAACCATGGAGCCGCCGCCGGTTATCAGCCCCGCCTTGTTGGCCAGCCCGATCAGGCCGGTTATGCGGCCGTGCAGCTGCTGCCGGACAAACTCAACCATCTGTTCCGCCGGCATGACGGTCACGTCCTGCTTGAAAGAGCGCTTGAACTGCCGCTGCTCGATCGCTTTTGCAAGACAGTTCTTGTCGGTGCAGGTGTATGCGCCACGTCCGGGAAGCCGGTTCTCCAGGTCCGGCAGGATCTCCGTTTCCGGAGACAGCACGAACCGGAGCAGCTGGTCCTTGTCCCTGGCCGTTCTGCAGCCGAGGCAGCTTCGCTGCGGAGCCTCTGCGTTCCCTTTAGGGGGCATAGTCCCTATTTCTCGGTTTCGGCGTCGGCACCGGCTTCAACAGCAGCTTCCTGCTCCTGAACGGGCGCATCGTCAGCTTCAACTGCTTCCATGGCTTCAACCGCCTCAACGTTCTCGTCGGTTTCAACGGTTTCGCCGGTTTCAACCAATTCATCAGATTCTTCAACATCGGTGCCGTCGAACGACGAGAATTCCTGCCGCTCGGACTCCAGTACTTTTGACTCACTCTTGATATCGATGCGGCAGCCGGTCAGGCGGGCCGCCAGGCTGACGTTCTGGCCGCGCTTGCCGATGGCGAGGGAGAGCTGATCGTCAGCAACGATTATTTCCAGGGCACGCTTTTCCTCGTCGACAAACACCTTGGAAACCTGTGCCGGTGAAAGGGCGTTGCAGGCAAAGCGGGCGATATCTTCCGACCAGGGGATGATATCGATCTTTTCGCCGCGCAGCTCGGACACGACATTCTGAACACGGGCTCCGCGCATGCCGACGCAGGCGCCGACCGGATCAACATCACGGTCGTTCGAAGACACCGCGATTTTAGCACGACTGCCGGCATCACGCACAATGGCATTAATCTCGACGATACCTTCGGCAATCTCCGGCACTTCCGCTTCAAACAGCTTGGCAAGCATGCTGGGATGGGTACGGGAAAGCATGATCTGCGGCCCCTTGGTGGTCATGCGAATATCGGTGATAATTGCACGGATGCGGTCGCCGGGACGATACACTTCACGCGGCATCTGCTCCTTGGCCGGCAGCACAGCTTCTGCGCGTCCCAGGTCGATGAGCAGCTCGCCTTTCTCAAAGCGGCGCACCATGCCGGTAATGACTTCCCAGATCCGGTCGCGATATTCGTTGTAGATCGTTTCGCGCTCGGCATCACGCACCTTCTGGATGATGACCTGCTTGGCGGTCTGTGCGGCAATGCGGCTGAAGCCGCTCGCATCCAGCTTTTCTCCCAGCGAATCGCCGATTTCGGCTTCCGGGTCAATCTCGTGGGCTTCATCGAGACCGATCTCCTTGTAGGAATCCTCCACCTCTTCCACAACCGTCACAAACTCGAAGAGTTCAACCTCTCCGGTTTCATGATTGTAATGGGCTTCGAGTTCGCGGGTGTTGCGATATTTTTTATTTGCAGCCGTCAGAACCGCCTGTTCCATTGCTTCCAGAACTACCTGGCGGTCGATGCCCTTCTCTTTTACAAGTTGGTCGATAGCGTGCTTGAGATTGATTATTGTATCCACGGTTACTTCTCCTTGCTGGTATATATGTATTTCAGATCAGAGTTCAAATTCGAGATTGGCCTTGGCGACCTGTTCAAGTGGGATGGAAGCGGTCTGCCCCTCGTTCAGCGTCATTTTCACGACGCCGTCCACCAGCCCGTCAAGTTTTCCCAGGAACGTCTTGCGCTTGTTGCCGCTGTCGTCGAGAAACGGCTGATAGGTGCGGATTTTAACGAGGCGGCCGGCAAAACGGTCGTAATCGGACTGTTTTTTAAGCGGACGGTCAAGACCCGGCGACGACACCTCCAGGGTATAGTTGCAGGCAATGACGTCTTCCACATCGAGGATCATCGACAATTCGCGACTGAGGCCGGCGCAGTCGTCAAGCAGCACGCCGCCTTCCTTGTCGATGAACAGGCGCAACACCGCATCAGGACCGACCCGGCCGAATTCGATGTCGACGAGTTCAAGCCCCATCGATTCCAGTATCGGCTGGGCGATACGGGTAACTACTGTGCATGTATCTTCTTTATGAGCGGCCATAACCATTCCCAATTTGGACAAAAAAAAGTGAGCCTTGCGAGCTCACGTACTGAGTGAACATAAATTGTCTTTACTGATTACCATGCTGAAGCGACTAATGCAAGCTTATTTTTCATGCAAACGGCTATTTTATGCAGATTCGACGCACTCTCTCGGAAACTGTTTTTCTATACATGTATAGATTAAGCGCAGCGTGGATTTCACAGAAATTCCTACAAATTACTTCCACATATCTTCATCTATTGCCTCAAATGATCTTGTCGCATTTCTGAAAGCAAGTTCATCCTCTTCGCTCCAGGTACCGGCAAGAGTGTCAAGATCATGGTGGATAACAGTTCTCTTTCGCTTGTCAATACCCGTTGCCTCACGAATCAGGCGCAGGGCCAATGTATTTAGACTGACTCCTTGATTGCGTGCCAACTCCTTCAACGTCTGTGAAAGAGAATCGTCTATACCGCGCAATGTCATTGTTGTCATGGCTGTATCCTTTCCAGGGCCGGATGCAGAGAAAGACCCGTAATGTATTTAAAATGACTGTCCAGAGTCGCCAGGGTACGTCCATGCTGCATGGCTGATGCTGCAATCCAGACATCATTTGTAGGAACAGGCTTACCTATCTGTTTAAGGTTGTTGAAAATCATTGCGAAAAACTCAGGGGCACATAGGGGACGTAGTTAAGTTTGTAAACTAGCCACAATAACATGCAAATCCGGGTTCATCTTATATATCTCTTCGCCTCGCCGTGATGCCAAACAGACTCCGGCGCGGCTGATATTCAACATTCGCGCCACCGAAGCCCCATTAAACCCCAGTTTGATGACGGCAATATAGCATAATGCTCCCCTGGCGTCGGAAAGCTCTTTGCGTTTGCCACCTTGCCGTAAGGATGCCGGTTCAATGGAAAATATGTGCGCGATGCACCGGATAATTTCATCCAGGGATACACCGCTTGGCTCTATTCCGGAAGCTTGCGTCTCCTGTTGCAGTTGTTCCACAAAACTCCCGCTGCCGAGAATTCTTTCATCGTATGTTTCATACGCTTCTGATCCGGACAATTTAAGGGATCGCCGCAATCCGCCGCCAACCAATTCATCCCTTTTCCCCTGACGAATTCCGTCCATAACAAATGCTCGGTACTTTTTACGCGCGCTTCCCTTTCTTACGTCGAACATCTGGAGCACCTCTTCCACGTTCTGTCCCGCACATGCTCCCTTTCCCATAATAACGGCATGCCCCGACCATTGATACGAATCAAGGACGTCAAGCGATTCAGCCAGGCCAATCCTCAAGGGATTGAGATGAATATAGCGGACCAGCTCAAGAAGATAAGAATCTTCCTCACAAACAATAGATTTGTAGCGATTCTGGAAGAGATGACCGCTACGATGATGGCGCAGGTTGAAGACGACTGCATAGCCTGTCAGCAGGCGACGCATGAACACAGAAAGCTTGGTCGATTGGGGTCGCAGGAGTAAGTGGAAATGGTTGGACATTAGCGCCCAGGCAAGACAATCGGTTCCGGTAGAGATGAGGAGTTTCGACAAGCGTTCAAGAAATAGCGCTTTGTCATCGTCATCGAGAAAGATGTCTCGCTTTTCGATGCCGCGAACCATCACATGCTGGAGAAGACCTGGAATATCGATACGGGCTGTTCTTGGCATAGCAGGGACAATAGCACGGGGACGTAGTCAAGTCAACTAACTTAACTACGTCCCCTTAGCCCCCCGAGTATCGGCTGGGCGATACGGGTAACTACTGTGCATGTATCTTCTTTATGAGCGGCCATAACCATTCCCAATTTGGACAAAAAAAAGTGAGCCTTGCGAGCTCACGTACTGAGTGAACATAAATTGTCTTTATTGATTACCATGCTGACACGACTAATGCAAGCTTATTTTTCACTCAAATGGCTATTATATGCTGACTCGACGTGCTTCATGGATATCTGTAATACCAGGCACCAACATCCCCTTTTGATAATTCAGGCAGCCTTTCGTATCACATCGGTTTCATCACGCAGAAAGATCTCCGCTGGAATCCCAAGCCTTTTGTGTAGCGCTTTTGCCATAGAAAACGAGACGGCGCGGTTGCCGTTCAGCATGTCCGACACCCTGCCCTTACTCCCGATTATAGACACCAGGTCTTGCTGTTTCAGCCCTTCCTGTCCCATACGAAAACGTACCGCCTCAATTACCGTCGGAAATTCCAGAGGATAGTGTATATCTTCATACGCTTTGATAAGAAGCGCCAGAAGTTCCAGCCGGTCAGCTTCGGGTGTGCCAGTAGGCGGATCGCTGCCGATCAGTGTGCCGATCTCTTCCATAGCTGCTTCATACTCGCCTTCCGTTTTTATAATTTTGGTATAATCCATTGCGTGCTCCTAAAACGACTGTTTGTCGTATTCCGCGTGCGTCCCAATCCAGCGAATCATAACGATCTTCGTGTTGTATGCCACCTGAACTGCCAGCCTGTAACGATTACCCTTAATATTGAAAATGACGATGTTGTTGGACAAAAAACTTACAGAAGGATAACGATCCTTGATATCTGCGGGGCCGTCCCATGAAGCATGGATAGTTTCACGATACCAAGCCAGAAGCGGACCTTTTGCATCGGCATGCTTCCGGGTAAATTGATCAATGGTTTTGCGTGAAATGACATTCATACCCATGACGGGAATATTAAGGCATTGTCGGTCCTCTGTCAAAACAAAAGTTCGCACTACGGGAACCAATTTGGCTGGTTCTCGATATCCAAGGGCCGAGGGGACATTCTATAGTCAACCTGTCAAGACAAAACAATACTCTTTTAAAAATCAATGTAGAAGTGCGCTCGAAATTCAACTAAAAGCTAACTAGTGTCCATCCGGAAACCCCAGTTTGAGACGCACTGAGTTCCCGGTTTCAGGTGGCAGTCTTTTGTATTGAACGTTTTGGCTACCCTGTAACCAGTTTTAACGGCTCTTTCTCATTTTTATGACGCACTTCACCCGGTAAAGTGTTTGTGCCGTTGTTTGTTACTGGTCAGGCTGCTTCCAGCTTGATCCGGGCAATAACCTGCAGGTTGTAGGCAAAGATCGAACTCCAGACGTATTGTTTAGTGGGGCCGAGGGGACGTTGTTGATTAGTCAACTAACTTGTCTCTAAGAGCTGGATTCCCGCTGACAATCCCCCCTCCCCGCTTTACTGCCACACTCACTCCCGAACGAGTCATGTTAAGCGCTCTGGCAACGGCAACTCCGCTACAATTGCACTCCCTCACTGCCAGGTAACAGATGGCTGCCCTGACATCGGCCATCTCTTTAGACCTGTTATTCTGCCGCAGCAATTCAACTTTTACTTTCAAAGCGTCGGCTGCTCTTTGCATCATCTCATCAAGTGTTATTTTCGGAACATGGATTTCGCTGGACTCCGTCTCCCTCCAGAGACCCTCTACAAATTCACCACTGCCGAGGATCCTCTCGTCATAGGCTTCATATTCGCCTATATTGCGAACGCCTTGGGACCGGCGCAATCCCCCGCCGACAAGATCATCGCGGTGGCCATGTTTGATGCCGTCAATGACGAATTCCCGGTATGCCTGCCGAGCGCTTTTCTTCCTCTTACCAAACATCAGCAAGACGTCATCGATTCTTTGCCCGGAAAGTTCCTGCTTCCCCATGAGTACAGCATGGCCACTCCATGGATAACTATCCAGTTCGTCGATTGTTTTTGCCAAACCTACCCGCAATGGATTCAGATGAATGTAGCGGATCAGCTCAAGCAGATAAGCATCTTCCTGGCAGGCAATGGATTTATAGCGGTTCTGGAAAAGGTGCCCGGAACGTTTGTGCTGGTGGTTGAAGACAATGGCGTAGCCGGTAAGCAGGCGGCGCATGAAGACGGAGAGTTTTGTCACCCGCGGGCAGAGGAGTAGATGGAAGTGGTTGGACATGAGCGCCCAGGCAAGGCAGTCGGTGCCGGTTTCGGCAAGGAGTTTGGAAAGACGTTCAAGGAATAAGCGGCGGTCATTATCGTCGAAGAAAATGTCCCGCCGCTCGATACCGCGAACGATAACATGCTGCAACAAACCGGGAATATCTATGCGTGCTGTACGTGGCATAAACGAAAGATAACAGAGAAAAGTGAGTTAGTCAACTAATCAACAACGTCCCCTTTGCCCCTAATCAACAACGTCCCCTTTGCCCCTAATCAACAACGTCCCCTTTGCCCCCAAGTTAACTAATCAACAACGTCCCCTTTAAGGTATGATGGCTCCTTAGTCAAGATGAGTTATCATCCTTGGGCCTCGTCTATTTGCAGAGCCACGATTAAGGCACCATCCCGGTAGACCCGCCGGATGACGCAAATGACGGGGGCGGCATTTCAGACCCAAGTGAGTCTGAATGAACAGACCACTTACCCCAAGAGCCACACCCCCGTCAAAGTGGATATTACCTTTTTCAAAGTTGGCTGTCATCTGCAATAATCCGATGATAGACCCCTATGATACTTTACTCTCTAACGATAACTATTTATTGCCACTGACCCAGTTTTCATGTGTCCAAGTAAAATCTTCTCTATAATGTCCGCTTTCAATGCGCTGGATGCCTGCAAGTCCAGGCTTCCCTTCTCGCTCATAATCAAATTCAATCCATCCTTTGATCGGTTCACTCCATTTCACACCGTCCGTCTTTGTCATTAAAAAGACGGTTATATTCTTCGAGGTAGCTTCTTTCCTCTCTCTTTGCTTTTTGCTTGGAGCCAGGTCGCCTTCCCAGAGCGTTATGTTATGCTCTGCTGTCTTAAATGGCCCTTCACCTATAGATGGTAAAGGGCTGTTTATATCAACCAACGTATTGATAAAATATTTTTCAATCTCAACCTCTTTTGGGATTACTAACATGAATTTGACGTTACGAACAGGTCGTACGACATCAATGACCATCTGCAAATCGAACTTATCCCCGGCTTTAAGTGGTTTTATCTTGCCACTACCATGATTCATTCTATTGTTTGCACGCATCTGAAACGCTACTCCGTCATCATCTACGGGATAGCAAGAAACCATCAGCAACATGACGAATACAACTAAAATATAGCGGCACATAATTCTAAACATCATTTTTACCGATTTAATTTAAGCAGAAGGTTTCAAAAGAAACCAACTGGTCAATGTTGATGGTGTTCCAATAAATTTTGCCACTCGTTCCAAGTTTTGGATTGACGCTATAGCCGAATTGAACTCGCGCTGCCATATCTGCCGGGGGACTTGCAGAAAGTGAAAAATCATACAGGTCATCAATTGTTGCCTTGAATTCTGCATCGTTGACACAAATTTTACCCCCATTAGTTTCACTTTTAAAAGTCGGTATTTTCATGCCAATGTTCTTAATTGACGAATCACCGATACCGTAATGAAAATCATCCTGTAGAACCTTGAAATCTAATTCTGCAACTGTGTAGTCTATAAGCGTTTCATGTTTGTAGTAATTCTCACCCGGATTATTACTGTAATATTCTAATATTCTGGCCTTTTCATCAGTAATCCTTTTCTTTACAAATTGTTTTAACACCTCTGATCTGCTCATATACTGAGACACATAGGAATCGCTTGTATAAACATACAGTGGAATGGTTGCCTTACAATTGTTTTCTATTTGGAAATCAGCCCCGACATTGTGTGTCAGTCTTTCCGTGTCGAAAGGGACTTCCGGATCAAGTACTTTGGTACTTGGAACGGGAACAGGAAACACGTAACTGCTGGTGTCATTCATAAATAACTTAAGGAAAGTTGTAGTTAACCTGACTCCGTGACGACTACTTAAATAAATTAATTCATACCATTTGTAACAC
>CAZGEG010000024.1:0-63901 GCA_964524835.1 uncultured Geobacter sp. | reverse complement strand
AATATCTTTTGCCGCTTCCGGAGCTCGACCATTTCCTGGCAGCGATCAAGAGCGGTGAATAGCCGCTGGAATTCCATCGGTTTGAGGACAAACTGGTTGACGCCTATATCGATGGCTTCGATCAGGTAGCCGGTATCGCTGAAGGCGGTCATACAGGCGATCTGGACTTCGGGCGACATGGAGCGAATGGCGCGGGACATCTCAAGGCCGCTTAAACCGGGCATCATGATGTCGGTCAGGACGATATCGGGGGCCAGCTCCTGAAAAAAATCAAGCCCCTGCTGACCGTTTTCGGCAATGGCCAGACGGTACCCACGGGTGGCGAGAACGCGTGACACCTGTTCGCGCGTTGAGGCCTCGTCCTCGACGTAGAGGAGCGATATGTCGGAGTACGGCAGACTGCTGACAGGCATGGTGTCCCCACTCTTCCCTTTTTTTGTCCAACGGGAATAACTCTAGCAGAAGTTATCGTCCCTGCAATCAGTTAATTGTCAAAACGTGTTTTGTATCTTGACAGACATTATTATTTATTTATAGTGTCCACAGTTTGTTTTACGGTGAAATCCAGCGTTAAAAGGAGATTTTTATGAAAAAAATGATGGCGGTAATTACCCTGCTTGGCCTGTCACTGCCGGTGATGGCGCAGGCTGCAGAGTTTCAACCCATTGGCGCGCTCGGCATGGGGGGCGCAGGTGTTGCCCGGAACAATGGTGCGCTTACGGCCTATTGGAATCCGGCCGGCGGCGCGTTCAACGACACCCCTTTTGCCATGCATGTCGGGGTTGGTTTCGGGGCGAGGGGAAGCGATGGCCTGGCTGAAAACATTGACAGACTATCCGACATTGATTTTGACAGGGTAAAAAACTTCGATTCGAGCAACACAAACTCGGTAGGTGAGATGGTAAAAACGATCACTGTTTTAGATGATATCGGCAAACGTAACGGCAATATCGCACTGAATGCCCAGGTCCCGGTCGGTTTTGCCATAAAGCACGTATCGTTTGGCGTCTTCGGAAACTTTGAAGGATACATTATACCAAAGGCTGACATTATCAACATTCTTCCCGAAAACACCGGCACTACTACCACTACATCCATTGCAGATCTCTACAATACGATTGCGGGTCAACCGACCAATAACTCCAATCCGTATTTTAGCGGCCCTCAGACGACAGCACTGGCCAACAGCTTTTTTAATGCAAGCTTATCAACAACAACGCCGATTTCACTTGCCAACGCTACGGAGCTTGCAAATGCAATCGGCAATCAACTCAAAGACAGCGACATCCCTTCAGATACAACCTTTAATTCTCTGACGTCAACTTTGATCCCCACTCTGTCAACCGGCGGTACAAACACCTTTGACAAAAACACCACTTCCGCGCTGACCAAAGCCCTCATGTATTATGAAGTGCCACTATCATACGGCCATCCTTTTGATTTTGACAAATACGGCAAGCTTGGCATCGGCGTCACGGGTAAAATAATCTCCGGGACCGTGTACCAGAATCAGGTGCTGCTTGTTAACCGCCCGGGAGGCGATGATATCAGTTCAAAAGAGCTGGCAGAAGATATCTCCAAAAACAGCAAATCGTCGGTTAATTTCGGCATCGACCTGGGGGCCTTGTATAAATACGACAACTGGCTGAGCGTCGGTCTGGTGGCAAAAAACCTGAACTCTCCAAAGTTCGACGCTCCATCTTACGATGTGCCGGTGGCCAATAACCCTGCTGCTACAACGAGAGTGCGCGGTGAGGATGTCAAGCTAAAGCCGCAGGTGCGTTTAGGCGTTGCGGTGGAACCTACCAGCTGGCTGATGCTTGCTTCGGACCTCGACCTTACTGAAAATGATACCGTGGCACCCGGAACGGTGGTCGGCAGCTCAATAAAAAGCCGTAACTTTGGCGGCGGCGCGGAGGTTCACCCGTATTCATGGCTTAGAGTCCGGGGCGGTGCATATAAAAACCTGGAGGCATCTGATGTCGGTCTGGTTTTGACCGCAGGTTTCACGTTATTTCTGCTTGACGTTGACGGGGCATTTACAACGGACACCTTCAAAATGGGGGGGTCGAAAATTCCACAGGAGGCAAAGGTGCAGATTGCCATGAGCTTCGCCTTCTGATTCGAAGAGGCGGCATCTATTTCAAGGCATGCGAAGTATGCAAGCCTTGTTCATTGGCAAGGTTGACACGGGGCCCGCGGATTTCTGCGGGCCCCGTGCTATTACATCATGTCAACCGGATCTATGTCGACGGAAATGCGGACTGTTGAAATGACCGTCCCCTGCTGCCGCCAGGTGGAGAGCAGCCGATGCAGGTCACCACGGTTAGCGGCCTTGAGCAGGATCTGGCGGCGAAAGCGGTTTCTCAGACGGTAGATGGGGGAGGGGGCAGGGCCGAGAATTTCAACCCGGATCTTCAGCTCCGCTTTGAGCTTCGCCAGTGTGCGGGCGGTGTTGTCGGCCTGCTCGGAAACCGCCTGTTCCGACAGCCCGGACAGTGCGAATGCCGCCAGATAGGTGAAGGGGGGATAGCCGGCCTCCCGGCGGAACTCCAGCTCCTGCCGGTAGAATCCTGCCGCATCGTGCCCGGCGGCGGAACTGATCGCATACTGCTCCGGGTCAAGCGCCTGCACGACGACCCGACCGGGATTTTCACCCCGCCCGGCCCGGCCGATGACCTGGGAAAGCAGCTGGAAAGTCCGTTCGGCGGCCCGAAAATCGGGCATTCCCAAGCTCGCCTCGGCGTTTACCACCCCGACCAGCGTTACCTCTGGGAAGTCATGTCCTTTTGCGATCATCTGGGTACCGACCAGAATATCGGCACTTCCGTCGCTCATCCGTGACAACAGCCGCCCGTGGCTCCCCTTGCCGGAGGTCGTATCACTGTCCATCCGGACGATCCGTGCCGAAGGCAGCAGCTCTTTCAGGTCGTGCTCCAGTTTTTCGGTTCCGGCGCCCAGTTCACTCAGCGTCGTTCCGCCGCACGAAGGACAGGTACCGGGTGCCGGAACGGCATAGTCGCAGTAATGGCACAGGCTCTGGCCGCGCTGGCGGTGATAGGTCAGGGTGACGGAACAGTTGGGACAGGTCAGCGGCTTGCCGCAGTCCGCGCAGACCAGGAACGTGGCAAACCCACGCCGGTTGAGAAAGACAATTGCCTGCCGCCCCTGGTCAAACGTCTCCGCCAGGCCGGCCGAGAGGGTTCGGGAGATGGTCTCTTTGCTCCCTTTCATCGCCACGAGATCGACGACCGGCATCGGACGCCCCTCGACACGCTCCGGCAGATCAAGCAGTGTCAGGCGCCCGAGCTCTGCGGCATGGATGCTGGTTACCAGCGGCGTGGCCGAACCGAGCACAACGGCGGCTTGTTCCATCCTTCCCCTCACCAGCGCAAGATCGCGGGCGTTGTAGCGCAGTCCGTCCGACTGTTTGAACGAGGATTCATGCTCTTCGTCGACGATGATGATGCCGATGTTATCCAGCGGTGCAAAAATCGCGGAGCGGGCGCCGATGACGATGCGCGCCAGTCCCCGGCGGATGCGGCGCCATTCGTCATAGCGCTCTCCGTCTGAAAGCCCGCTGTGCAGTATGGCGATGCCGCCGCCGAAACGGGCCTGAAATCGTCCGGTCAGCTGGGGCGTCAGGGCGATTTCAGGCACCAGCACCAGTGCATTCTTCCCGAGATCGAGAGCATGTGAGATGGCCTGGAGATAGACCTCGGTTTTGCCGCTGCCGGTCACGCCGTAGAGGAGAAACGGAGTGAAATGCCGTCCGTCGAGGCAGTGTGCAATTGCGTCAAGTGCGGCCTTTTGATGGGTATGCAGGTGTCTCGGTTCGTCACGGTTAACGATGAGATTCTTGAACGGATCGCGGAAAACTTCCCGCTCTTCTGCACGGCACAGCCCGAGTTCGGTCAGCCGCTTGAGCTGGGGGGTACACGCACCAAAGCGTTTGCGCAGTTCCGCAGCGGAAATGACGCCGGTTTCGCGAATGACCGCCAGTATGTCCATCGCCTTTGATCCGGGCTGGCGTGGAGCTTCCGGCACCGGGCCGGGGAGATAAAACTTTTCACGGAGGGCGGTTCTCCCCCCCGAAAGTTCCCCCTGTCCGCCGGAAGTCCCCTTGCGTGTCTGAATGTTGATGCCGGCCGGGAGTGCCGTGCGTACGACTTCACCCAGCGGATGCTGGTAATACGATGCGGTCCAGCGGAAAAACTCCAGTTCCCCTACGGTCCAGAGCGGTTCACTGTCCAGGACGGCAATTATTTCTTTTAGATTGGCAATTTCGGATCCTGCCGTATTCCCCAGTATATAGCCGGTCATCCTCCGGCTTCCGAACGGTACCAGAGCCCGCCTCCCTGAAAGCGCCTGTTCGCGAAGATTGTCCGGTACAAGGTAGTGGAATGTCCGTTCAAGATAGAGGGGAATGGCGACTTCGATTGTTATTGCGGATCTGATGGTTTGTGTCACAAGGAGTCCATTTTTTATGCAAATTTATGATCTGTTTGGATAGCATAGCCGGAAATATCGTGTATAGTAAAAACCACTTTCATACCAAAGCCGGAATTAACCGATCCGGGGAGAAAACAGCACGAATGAACCTGAACGAACTGCTCAACATAAAAGCCCGTAACAACCCCGATAGTCTGCTGAAACTACTTGTCAGAGTTGCAATCGTCTCCATCGTTACAGCTGTTTTCATGAGCAGCTATGGTTTCTACCGGGTCTTTTCCGCCTTTGTTATAAAGAACTCCGAAGTCGCTTCGGTGCAACTCTGCCGGGTGCTGATCGATGAGCAGAGAGACATGATGTTTGTCAAGACGCCGGGAAAGCCGGTTGAACTGGGGTTGAACGGGACAGAAACGCTCCAGTTCGACAGCAGGCTGCGGCATTTCCTCGCTCCCTTCAATATTATCAAGGTGAAAATATACAACAGCGAAAAGCGGATCGTGTACAGCACCGATCCGGTGCTGATCGGGAAGGTTGACGAAAAAAATCTGCGGCTGAATAATTCGCTGTCTGGCGAGGTTGACGCCAAACTGGTGACCAGGGACAAAGCCAGCGATCTGGCCGACGAATCCTTGCGGGACGTGGATGTGGTCGAAACCTATGTGCCGATCTTCGCTCCGGATAACAGGGTCCTGGGAAGTTTTGAGCTGTACATGAACATCACCGGTTATCGCGAGCAGATCCGCCGCGGGGCGGCGCTCGTAACCTCGCTTCTTGCTCTCATACTTGGTGGCGTCTTCGGTTTTTCGTACCTGCTGATTCGCGGCGGCACCGGCCAGCTCAAGGAAACGCAATCACAGCTGGAACTGGGCGCCATAACCGATCCTTTGACCGGCATTCACAATCGGGGCTATCTGATGAAGCGCGGCGATGAGGAATTCGAGCGGGTCAGGCGGAATGCCCGCCCTCTTGGCTGCATCATGATCGATCTGGATAATTTCAAACGGGTCAACGATACCAGGGGACATATCGCCGGGGACAGCGTGCTGATTGCCGTTGCGGAAAGATTGAAGAACGGCGTGCGCCCGTATGATGTCGTCGGTCGCTTTGGCGGTGAGGAGTTTATGGTTCTGCTGCCGGATACGAGCTTCGAGCAAAACGTGATTGTCGCCAACCGTCTCTGTGAGCTGATATGGAAAACCCCCTTTGAGCTGGACGGTGAATCCTTGCCGGTTACCGTCAGCCTGGGGGTGGCCTGCTTCACCAAGGCTGATCGCTCCTTGAACGATTTGATCAACCGGGCCGATGAAGGGTTGTACAAGGCCAAGGCTGACGGCCGCAACCGGGTGTCCTGGATATATCAGCCCGGGGAGAGTGTGGCGGCTGCGTAGGTTTACCAGTATTTCTTCGGCGGCTCGGTTTTGCCGACGATCCTGATTTCGCCATCGATCACCTTGAACATGTTGCCGACCTCGTTGGTCCAGGCATCACCCTCATCCAGAGGCGCCGGTACATCACGCCTTCCGAGAAAAACCTCTTCGCCATCGATAAACGCAAACCAGTCCAGTGAACCGGTCATCCATATCCGCGTATTCAGTGCCATAATGTTTGTCCTTGTAGGGGCAGTCCCTGCGGTTGCCCGGTATGTTCGGATTGTGCGGATGCAAGCATGGGCGGGCCAAGCCTCCCTACGAAAGCCGTTGTTTGAAGTCTTCGTAGCCGAAGCTGCGTACGGTCTTCAATTCACCGCTATCCGGTTCGAAGGTGCAGATGTGCGGGTGTTGGATGCCGTTGAAGGTGGTGGTCTTGACCATCGTATAGTGGGACATGTCCTCAAAAACCAGCCTGTCTCCCGGGTGGAGCGGCTGCTCAAACGACCAGTCGCCGATGATATCCCCCGCCAGGCAGGAAGGCCCTCCAAGGCGGTAGCTGTACGGTTTTTCGCCGGGATTGAAGCCGTTGTTGACCACCGGGCGGTAAGGCATTTCCAGAATATCCGGCATGTGGCAGGTGGCGGAGACATCAAGGATCGCTATATCCATGCCGTTGTTGACCACGTCCAGCACCTCAGCAACCAGAATGCCGGTGCCGATGGCTACCGCCTCTCCCGGTTCCAGGTAGACCTCCAGGCCGTATTTCCCTTTGAAGTACTTCACCAGCTCCACCAGCCCGTCGATATCGTACCCCTCCCGGGTGATGTGGTGGCCTCCCCCCAGGTTGAGCCATTTCATACCCGGCAGAAGACCGCCAAAATTCGCCTCGAAGGCCCGTGCAGTACGCTCCAGGGGTTCAAAGAGTTGTTCGCAGAGGGTATGGAAGTGCAGCCCTTCGACCCCGCTCAGTGACCTCCCTTCGAACTCCCTTCGTGGAATTCCGAGGCGCGAATTGGGAGCACAGGGGTCGTATATGTCTGTATGCCCCTCGGAGTGTTCGGGGTTCACCCGCAGACCGATGGAGACACGGCCGGCCTCTTTTTCCCACAGCGGGCGGAAGCGCTCCAGCTGGCCGAAGGAATTAAATACCAGATGGTTGGATATTGCCAGCAGTTCGACTACGTCGCTCTCCTTGAAAGCGGCGGCGAAGGAGTGTACCTCGCGGCCGAACTCCTCGTGCCCCAGGCGTGCCTCCCAGGGAGAGCTGGCGCAAACTCCCTGCAGTGTCTCCCGGATGATCGGGAAGACGCTCCACATGGAGAAGGCCTTCAGAGCCATCAGTATCCTGGCGCCGCTCTTCCGTTGAACTTCGTCCAGGATCGCCAGGTTGTGGCGCAGTCGCCCCAGGTCCACCACATAGGCGGGGGAGGGGGAGAGCTGGAGGATTTTGTCGATGTCGATACCGGTCAACGGCTCACAGCTCCGGCCATTCGCCGCCGTCGATGACAACCGTCGGCAGTCCCATCGGCCCCAACACATCAAGGAACAGTTCCGGATCGAACTGCTCCATGTTCCAGACCCCCGCCTCATGCCATTTCCCGGTCAGCATCATGATCGCGCCGACTACGGCCGGTACGCCGGTGGTGTAGCTGATGGCCTGGGACTGGACCTCACGGTAGCAGGCCTCGTGGTCGCAGATGTTGTAGATGTAGACCTGTTTCGGTTTCCCGTCCTTGGTGCCGCGGGCGATGACGCCGATGCAGGTTTTTCCTTTGGTCAGCGGTCCCAGGGAGCCGGGGTCGGGGAGCAGCGCCTTCAAAAACTGGATCGGCACGATTTTCCGGCCATTGAACTCCACCTCGTCGATGCGGGTCATGCCGACGTTTTGCAGCACCTCCAGGTGCTTCAGGTAGTTTTCGGAGAAGGTCATCCAGAACTGTGCCTTCTTGATGGTCGGAAAGTGCTTGACCAGAGACTCCATTTCCTCGTGGTAGAGGCGGTAGCAGTTCATCGGGCCGATTCCCTCGGGGAAGTCGAACACCCGCTTGGTGGAGAGCGGCGGCGACTCGACGAATTGACCGTTCTCCCAGTGGCGGCACGTGGCGGTCACTTCGCGGATGTTGATCTCCGGGTTGAAGTTGGTGGCAAAAGGCTGGCCGTGGCTTCCTGCGTTGGCGTCGATGATGTCGATTTCCTCCACCACATCCAGATATTTTTTCGCCGCCAGGGCGGTGTAGACATTGGTCACCCCCGGATCGAAGCCTGAACCCAGGAGCGCCATGATGCCGGCCTGCTTGAAACGTTCCTGGTAGGCCCATTGCCAGGAGTATTCGAACCTGGCGGTGTCGAGCGGCTCATAATTGGCGGTGTCCAGGTAATCGACGCCGGTTTCCAGGCAGGCGTCCATGATGTGCAGGTCCTGGTACGGGAGCGCGACGTTGATGACCAGCTTCGGCTGCAGCTGTCTGATCAGCGCCACCAGTTCGGGGACGTTGTCGGCATCGACCTGCGCAGTCTTGATGCTGCCGTTCAATTGGGCGGCAATGGCATCGCACTTTGACTTGGTGCGCGAAGCCAGAGTGATCTCGCTGAAGATGTCGCGCCGCTGGGCGCATTTGTGGGTGACGACCTGGCCGACGCCGCCGGCTCCGATGATTAGGACCTTGCTCATAGTATTATTCCCCCAGATAGGTATAGCCCAGCAGTGTTCTGTCCAGCAGTTCGATGAAGTGGCTGCTCTCTTCTATGGAAATCTTCTTTGTTGCCACGCTTTTCTCCAGATTGTCCCTGACCCGCTTCAGGATCTCCGGCCCTTTGTACTGGACGTATTTCAGCGTTTCCCAGGTGGCGTCGCCGTTGATGACGGTATCGATCATGTACCCGGTCTTTTTGTTGAAGGTTATATGGACGGCGTTGGTGTCGCCGAACAGGTTGTGCAGATCCCCCAGGATCTCCTGGTAAGCGCCGATCAGGAAGAAGCCGATGTAATAATCCTCGTCCTTGCGGATTTTATGCAGCGGCAGGTATTTTGAACGGCCGTTCTCACCGACGAAACTGGTAATCTCTCCGTCCGAGTCACAGGTGATGTCGGCGATCGAGGCCATGACATCCGGCTTGTGGTTGAGCCGCTGCAGCGGTACGATCGGGAAGAGCTGGTCGATCGCCCAGGAGTCCGGGATCGACTGGAACAGCGAGAAATTGGCGAAGTAGGTCTGCCGCATGGCGAGCTGGAAATTCTGCAGCTCCTCCGGAATCGGCTTGATTTTTTCGACGATGCTGTTGATCTTCTTGATTATCTTCGAGTAAAGCCATTCGGCGATTGCCCGGTCGTTGAGCGTCAGGTACCCCAGGTTAAAGAGGCTGACCGCTTCGTTGATGAGCTGCAGCGTGTCGTGGTAGTCCTCCCTGAGGGAGTAGCGGTCGATGCTTTTATAGATATCCGTCAGCTTTTTTACGGTCGGTGCCACTTTTTCGGTTGTGGCGAGGATCTCCTCGAAATCGGGCATCAGGTGCTGGGTATTGGTGTTGAGGACATTGGTGACCAGCACCGAGTAGTGAGCGACCGTTGCCCGCCCCGATTCGGAAATGATGTTGGGGCATTCGACTCCAGCCTCGTCACAGATGTTCTTGATCTGGTAGATGACGTCGTTGGCATACTCTTCGATGGTATAGTTGACACTGGAAAAGTAGCTGGATTTGGAACCGTCGTAATCAACCCCCAGGCCGCCGCCGATGTCGAGGTATTCTATGCCGACCCCCAGTTTCCTCATCTCCGCGTAGACGCGGGCGACCTCGATCAGGGCTGTCTTGATCTTGTCGATCTTGGTGATCTGGCTGCCGATGTGCGAATGCAGCAGTTTGACTGAATCCAGCATCCCGTGGTCTTCCAGCATCCGGATTGCGGCGATGATTTCCGACATGCGCAGGCCGAATTTGGCATCTTCACCGCCGGAAGTCGCCCATTTGCCGGTACCCTTAGACGAGAGCTTGACCCGGATCCCAAGTTTGGGTGTTATACCGGTTCTTTTGGAGATTTCGATGATTTTTTCCAGTTCGAACAGTTTCTCGACGACCAGCGTAATGTTGAAGCCGATTTTGGTGGCATACAGCACCGTCTCGATGTATTCGGCATCTTTGTAGCCGTTGCAGATGATCGGCAGGTTATTGCCGCTGGAGATTGAAATCCCCGCCACCAGTTCGGGCTTTGAGCCGACTTCGAGGCCGATGTTATAGCGTTTTCCGTAGCCGGCGATCGCTTCCACAACCTGACGCTGCTGGTTGACCTTGATCGGGTAGAAGGTCTGGTATTTGGCGGGATATTCATTTTCCTGGATGGCGTTTTTGAAGACCCGGTTGATCGAGGCGATACGCCCCTGCAGCACGTCCATGAAGCGGAGCAGGATGGGGGGCTTGATTTTGCGCTTGATCAGATCGTCTACCAACATCCGCAGGTCGATGGCTTGCTTGGAATTTGACGAGGGGTGGACGCAGATATTCCCTTTTTTATTGATCGAGAAGAGATCGGCACCCCAGTTGTCGATATTGTAAATCTTGGTAGATTCACTGATAGACCATTTTTCCATGACCTGCTCCCCATCTTCCGGTTAGTCTCATTCGAATAAACTACTTTATTTATTGCATAGTATGGTCAAAGTCAAATTCTAATTTAAAAGCCACCCGAATACGCCTCCGGCAGAATGTCTGTCTTGACTTTGCCGGGGGGAATGATTACCTTCGCACTGTTGAGACAATCCGCTAAATTACCCCATTGCCAGGTGCCCTTATGCCACGTTTTTCAGGCAGGAAACCGTTTGCACAGGAAATATTCAGCCGGCATATAGGCGAGATGCTCAGCCTGCTTCATGCCCTTGAGCTCCGGGACCCGTTTGAGGATAATGAAACGTGTCCGAAGATGGATATGTATGAAACCTGCAGGGACATCGTCATCGAATTTGACCTTCCCGGTCTGGCTCTGGATGCAATTTCACTGAAGATTAACGGCATGACGCTGGTTCTCGATGCCTGCAAGCCGAGAGAACAATACGAAGGTAAATTCTTGTGTGTGGAGCGGAGCCACGGACGTTTTCACCATGCAGTGCATATACCCGGACATGTTGACCCCGGTACGATCAGGGCGGAATACCGCCGGGGTGTGTTGCGGGTGACCTGTCCCAAATGTTGCGAGCGGTTGGTGCCGATTACGGAACGGTAAACTCCAAAGGAGATTCAGATTGATAGAGATAGAAAACGATACCGAGCAAAACCCGGAAGAACTTAAAATTCCGGAAGTTCTGCCGCTGCTGCCGATTCGGGATGTGGTCGTGTACCCGTTCATGATCATACCGCTCTTTGTCGGGCGGGAAATGTCGGTAAAGGCAGTTGACAGCGCCCTGGCGGGTGACCGGATGATCCTGCTGGCTACACAGCACGATGTCGGTGACGAGGACCCCCCTGCGGACAAAATCTATGAGGTCGGCACGGTTGCCATGATCATGCGGATGCTCAAGCTGCCGGATGGCCGCGTCAAGATTCTGGTACAGGGTCTGGCCAAGGCCCGCATTACGGAATACATATCCGACAAACCGTTCTACACGGTGCGGGTAGAGCGGCAGCACGATACGGCGGTCGCGGATATATCGCTGGAGGTTGAGGCGCTTATCCGCACCGTGCGTGAGCAGTTGACCAAGGTCATGGAACTCGGCAAGCAGGTCTCGCCCGAGGTGATGGTTATCCTTGAAAATATCCAGGATCCGGGCAGCATGGCCGACCTGGTTTCCAGCAACCTCGGCCTGAAAGTTGCGGATGCCCAGACCCTGCTGGAAATAAACGATCCGGTCATCCGCCTGACAAAGGTCAATGAGTTTCTGAACCGGGAGGTCGAACTCATGAGCGTGCAGGCCAAGATACAGAATGCCGCTCGTGAGGAGATGGGTAAAAACCACAAGGAATATTACCTGCGCGAGCAGATGAAAGCTATCCAGAGTGAATTGGGTGACAACGAAGGCAAGGAGGACCTGATCGAGATCAGAAAGGCGATCGAGGCGGCCAAAATGCCGGAACCGGTGCAGAAGGAGGCGCTCAAACAGCTGGGGCGTCTGGAAAATATGCACCCGGATGGCGGCGAAGCCAGCATTGTCAGAACCTATCTGGACTGGATGGTTGAGCTCCCCTGGAGCAAATCGACCCGCGACAGTCTGGACATCGGCCGGGCCAAGAAAATTCTGGATGACGACCACTTCTACCTGGACAAGATCAAGGAACGCATCCTCGAATTTCTGGCGGTGCGCAAGCTGAAGAAGAAGATGAAGGGCCCGATTCTCTGTTTTGTCGGCCCTCCCGGCGTCGGCAAAACCTCGCTGGGCAAGTCGATAGCCCGTGCCATGAACCGCAAATTCGTCCGCATCTCACTGGGCGGAGTGCGCGATGAAGCAGAGATACGCGGGCACCGCCGCACCTATATCGGCGCTCTGCCGGGGCGGATTCTGCAGGGATTGAAACAGGCTGGCGCCAACAATCCGGTCTTCATGCTGGACGAACTTGACAAGCTGGGCTACGACTACAAGGGGGATCCCTCTTCGGCGCTTTTAGAGGTGCTGGATCCGGAGCAGAACCACTCGTTCTCGGATCACTACATCAACCAGCCTTTTGACCTTTCGAACGTCATGTTCGTGGCGACCGCCAACCAGATGGATCCGATTCCGTCCGCTTTGCGCGACCGGATGGAGGTCATCAATCTGGCCGGGTACACCGAAGAGGAAAAGCTGCAGATCGCCAAGCGCTATCTGGTCCCGCGCCAGACCAAGGAAAACGGGCTCAAAACCAGACATATCAGTTTTGACGATGAATCCATAAGCGAGATCATCTCCAAATACACCAGGGAAGCCGGACTGCGCAACCTGGAGCGTGAAATCGGCAAGATCTGCCGTAAGGTGGCCCGGAAAGTTGCGGAAGGGAACCAGCGGACCGTTAAGGTAACCGCCAAGTCGCTGCATACCTATCTGGGAGCCGAGAAATATATCCGCGAGGAAGATCTCGACAAGAACGAAATCGGGGTCGTGAACGGCCTGGCCTGGACACCGGTGGGAGGCGAAATCCTTCATATCGAAGCCAGTCTGATGGCGGGAAAAACCGCATTGACGCTGACCGGCCAGTTGGGTGACGTGATGAAGGAGTCGGTGCAGGCGGCACACTCGTACGTCCGTGCCCACGCAGCTGCAATGCACTTGAAGCCGGAGATTTTTCAGGACAATGAAATCCACGTCCATGTTCCGGCCGGCGCCATACCCAAGGACGGCCCTTCGGCCGGCGTTGCCATGACCGTGGCGCTGGTGTCGATACTGTGCCATATCCCGGTGAAAAAAGATGTTGCCATGACCGGAGAGGTGACGCTGCGCGGTAAAGTTCTCCCGATCGGCGGACTCAAGGAGAAAATACTGGCAGCGGTACGCTCCCGCATGCGGCTGGTTATCATCCCCGAGCAGAATAAGAAGGATTTGGAAGATATCCCGCCGGAAATACTGAAGAAAGTCAAGATTGTCGCGGTTTCGGAAGTTGAAGACGCTCTCAGGCTCGCTTTGGAAAAGTATCCGCCGCCGGCTCCGAAGGTTGCCGGAAAACAGCCTGGAAAGGCGCGTTCAGCACCGGCTGCTCCCGGACGGAAGGTGCAACCGGGGGCGGGTAAACGTGACGCGGCACGAGTGTAGATCTTTCGTTGAATCGGGGGTGATTCATGCCTGAACAGATCATCTATGCAGCTTCCTGGCTGATCAATCCCGGTGCCCCGCCTGTTGCGGGCGGGGCAATGCTCGTGCGCGACGGCAGTATTGTCGAAACCGGTCCTCTGAGCACCCTCCGCAGGAATCGTTCTGCTTCGGTGCGCGAATACCCCGACTGCGTGCTGCTCCCCGGTTTTGTCAACGCCCACACACACCTCGAGCTGACCCACTTCCCCTCCTGGCGGCTCCGGTCGGCAGTCGATTACAATCCGCGCCGGTTTACGGACTGGATCGTTCAGCTGATCAAGATTTCGCGCGGCCTGAATCCTGCTGATTACCCTCCATCGATCCGCGAGGGAGTAAGGATGTGCCTGGAATCCGGAACAACGGCCATCGGCGAGGTCGTCACCAACCCGGCTTTGGCCGGGCTGTACTACAATTCACCGCTTGCCGGCCGCCTCTACTTTGAACTGCTGGGGCAGGATCCGGGCCATTTCAGGGACAAGCTTGCTGCTGCCGTCGCAGCGGCACTTCAGGGCGAGGAGCAGGCATTGCTGACCGGCCTCGCTCCTCATTCTTCCTATACGATTGCGCAGGAATACCTGGCTGCAATTCGGGATACGGCTGCAGCAAACACCCTGCCGCTGTCCATCCACCTCTCGGAATCCCGGTCCGAAGCCGACTTTATCTTTGACGAGAGCGGAGAGTTCGCCTCGAGCTTCTATCCCTTTGTCGGCTGGGAGCGATTTCTCGGACATCCGGCCCGCTGCAGTTCCACCGAGCTTCTGGACCGCTACGGGTTGCTGACGCCGGCGACCCTGGCGGTGCATTGCGTTCACGTTTCTTTTGCCGATGCCCGCATCATCAAGTCGCGAGGAGCCCATATCGCTCTCTGCCCCCGCAGTAATGAACTTCTCGACGTCGGGCGGGCCCCGGTTGCCCTTTTTAAGAAATTCGGCATTCCTTTGGCTCTCGGCACCGATTCGCTGGCCAGCAATAATTCCCTCTCGCTCTGGGATGAACTGCGCTTTGCCCTAGAGATCTTTCCGCATGACCTGTCTGAACAGGACGTATTCGGCATGGTTACGACCGGAGGTGCCGCAGCTCTTGGCATCTCCGCCGCCTGCGGCGAGCTAAGGGCCGGCAAGCGGGCGGATTTCCAGGTTGTCGGAAATTGCGCCGGCTGTGAAAACGGGGTGCTGGAACGGGTTATGCGGGAAGGAATCCTGCGGGAAATCTATGTCGGCGGAGTGCAATACGCGGGAAATGTTTAACCCTTCTTCAATCTTTTCTCCTCCAGAATCATATCAATCGCCAGCAGAAAAACCCCGACACAGATCAGAGAATCGGCGACGTTGAAGGCCGGCCAGTGGTGCCGGTACCAGTGGGCATCCAGAAAATCAATCACTTCCCCCAGGCGGACCCGGTCGATCAGGTTGCCGACGGCGCCGGAAAAAATCATGGCCAGCGAAATATGGGCCAGCCTCTGGTCGTCGCGCAATTTGCGAAAAGCGACCAGGATGACGAGCGCCGCCACTATCGACACGGTAATAAAAAACGGCAGCCGCCAGGAGGCGTTGGAGAGGAAGCTGAAAGCGGCCCCCTTGTTCCTGACATAGGTGAGGTGAAAGAAGTTTTCGACGATCGGGATCGAGTCGTACAACTGCATGCTGCGGTCAACGGCAACCTTGGTGATCTGGTCAATGATTATGCCGGTGACGGCGATGGCGGCGAACAGGGTGTACCTGGATTTCATGGGCTGGTTCCGTGCATCCGGGGGACGCTGTCATCGACGGCGTCTTCCGGGGGTATGATGGTGGCGCGATTGCGACCGTTGTTTTTTGATGCGTACAGTCCGCGATCGGCCAGGTCAACAAGGTTTTCCCAGCTGTCGTAGCCATTTACTTCAACCTGGCTGGCGACGCCGCAGCTGAGGGTGACGCAATGGTATGAACTTTTTTCGTGCGGGATGTTCTGTTCCGCCAGGCCGGCCAGGGTTCGGTCGGCCAGTATCAGGGCGCCGTAAAGAGTGGTTTCCGGCATGATCAGGAGGATCTCTTCACCCCCGTAGCGGTAGAGCCGGTCACAGGTCCTGATGCTCTTCAGGAGGTGCTCGGAAACCCGGCGCAGGGCGTCGTCTCCGGCCTTGTGGCCGTAACAGTCGTTGTAGAGTTTGAAGTGATCGACATCGAAGAGCGCCACCGAATATGAACGGTTATAACGCAGCGCCTGGCTGTGGGTGTGTTCAAGGTCGACTTCCATGGCGCGGCGATTGCCGAGGCCGGTCAGGGCATCGACAAGCGAAAGGGATTTTAGCTGTTCGTTGGCCTGCAGCAGTTCCTGTGTCCGCTGGGTGACGGAGTGCTCGATGATGTCGTGCTGCTTCTCATAAATACTGAAGAGAGCCTTGGCGAGGTCGGATTGGGTGACCAGGCCGACCAGCTGGCCGGATGCCGTTACAACCGGCAGGTGACGAATTTTCTGGGCCGACGATATCACCAGCGCCTCGAACAGGGTAGTTTCGCCATTCACCGTCGCAACCGGAACGGACATGACATCCGCCACCAGTACAGGACACTGCGGTTTCTCGGAAATAAACAGGCCCATCAGGCGCACGATATCCCGCTCGGTGATGATGCCGATCGGCATGTTGTTTTCGACTACCACCATACAGGAATAGCTGTAATCGATCATGCTCTGGATAACATCCGCCAGGTTGGCGTTCGCCGTTGTGCTGGTTACATCTGCGGTCATGAGAGAAGAGACTACAATGTCAGTGTGCATATCCATTCCACGTTGCGGCACCGGATTACCTCCTTGAGTTGAAGCCTGCGTTATGTGACGGCAATCGTGCATTTTGGACAGATGGTCGGGTGGCCGGCATCCGTACCGAGTTCTTCGCTGTAATACCAGCATCGCTCGCACTTGACTCCCGGTGCGGCCGTTACCTGGACTTTCAGCCCCTCCAGGTTTTCCGACGTCCAGAAATCGCCCTCCAGATCCGCCACAAGGGTCGCTTTCGATACGATAAAAATACTGTTTAATTCGGCTGCGTACTCCAGAAGGAATGCGAACAGTTCAGGGGGGGCGGCAATGGACACGGCGGCGTCGAGCGAATGGCCGATGGTCTTGGCGACTCGCGCCAGTTCAAGAGCCTTGGACACATCGGAGCGCACTTTAATGATGCGTTCCCAGCGGGCTGCCAAGGCATCGTCCCGCCACTCCGGATTCCGGGGCGGAAACACAGCCAGGTGTACACTTTCCGCGCGATCGCCCGGCATGAACTGCCAGACCTCGTCGGAGGTGAAGGAGAGCACGGGGGCGAGAATGCGCACCAGGGTGTCGAGGATGCGGTACATGACCGTCTGCGCGCTCAGCCGCGCAAGGGAATCGCCCCTGCTGGTGTACATACGGTCTTTGAGGATATCGAGGTAAAACGAACTCATCTCCGTCGTGCAGAAGCCGTTTACTTCCTGGTAGATGACATGGAATTCAAGATCCTGGTATGCGTTGAGGACCCGACCCTTGAGCAGTTCGAGCTGGTGCAGGGCCCACCGGTCGATTTCCGGCATTTCCGAAAACTGCACCGATTGGGTTGCCGGGTCGAAGCCGCTGATATTGCCGAGAATGTAGCGGCAGGTGTTGCGGATGCGGCGATACGCCTCTGCCACCCTGGTCAGTATCTCCTGTGAAATACGGGTGTCGTCCTGGTAGTCCATGGCGGAAACCCAGAGGCGGAGGATGTCGGCGCCGAACTTCTTGATGACGTCTTCGGGGGCGACGACATTGCCGACTGATTTGCTCATTTTGCGTCCCTGGCCGTCCAGCACGAAGCCATGGGTCAGTACGCTTCTGTAGGGTGCAACACCACGGGTGCCGACGCTCTCCAGCAGGGATGAATGAAACCAGCCGCGGTGCTGGTCGCTCCCCTCCAGGTACATGTCGGCCGGCGAGTGCAGTTTGGGATTCGGTTCCAGAACGGCGGCGTGCGAGACTCCCGAATCGAACCAGACATCCAGGATGTCGTTTTCCTTCTCAAACGATGCCGCGCCGCATTTCGGGCAGACCGTTCCGGCGGGGAGCAGTTTTTCAGCGCTCCAGTCGAACCAGACATCGGAACTTTCCTTTTTGAAAATTTCTGCAATGTGATCCATGATGGTGCCGTCGGCGATGTACTCGCCGCAGGCCGTGCAGGAGAACGCGGTGATCGGAACGCCCCAGGAACGTTGACGGGATACGCACCAGTCGGGACGGTTCTCGATCATGCCGTAGATCCTCTCGCGCCCCCATTTCGGAATCCATTCCACCTGGTCGATGGCTTTAAGCGCCTTGTCGCGCAGGTCATTGGCCTTCATGCTGATGAACCACTGTTCGGTGGCGCGGAAGATGATCGGTTTTTTGCAGCGCCAGCAGTGCGGGTAGGAATGGCTGATTTTTGAGGTCTGGAGCAGTGCGCCAACCTCGGTCAGTTTGTCGATCACGCTCTGATTGGCGGGAAAGACCTGTTGGCCGCCGAAAAATTCGACAGTTGCCAGATATTTGCCGTGATTGTCGACCGGATTGTAAATTTCCAGCCCCTCTTTCAGTGCCAGCTCATAATCCTCCTGGCCGTGGCCGGGGGCGGTGTGGACGCAGCCGGTGCCGGCTTCCAGCGTGACATGCTCGCCCAGCAGCACGATCGAATCACGGTCATAAAAGGGGTGCTTGCACCGCTTGCGCTCCAGCACTCCCGCCTTGAATGTGGCGATGACGCTTCCGGTCAAACCGACGGACGCGAGGAAAGAATCCTTGAGCCCTTCCGCGACGATCAGCACCCCTTTTTCGGTTTCCAGCGCCACGTAATCGAATTCGGGATGGAGCGCTACGGCCAGGTTGGCCGGAATCGTCCAGGGGGTGGTCGTCCAGATTACGATGTAGGCCTGTTTTCCTGCCAGCTCGGGGATCACGCTTGAGAGGTCATCCTGCAGGGCAAAGCGGACGAAGATGGAGGGGGAGGTGTGGTCGGCATACTCGACTTCGGCCTCGGCCAGCGCCGTCACGCACGAGGAACACCAGTGCACCGGCTTGCGGCCGCGGTACAGGCCGCCGTTATGGGCAAAGCGGGCCAGTTCGGCTGCGGTCAGCCCTTCGTATTCATAGTTCATGGTCAGATAGGGATTTTCCCAGTCGCCGAGAATGCCGAGGCGCTTGAATTCCTCCCGCTGGATATCGACGTATTTGGCGGCATATGTCCGGCACTCGCGGCGCATCTCCAGTTTGCTCATCTGGTTTTTCTTTGACCCCAGGTTTTTTTCCACCTGCAGCTCGATCGGCAGACCGTGGCAGTCCCACCCCGGCACGTAGGGTGCGTGAAATCCCTCCATCCGCTTGACCTTCAGCAGGATATCCTTGAGGGTTTTATTGAGAGCGTGACCGATATGGATATGGCCGTTGGCGTAGGGGGGGCCGTCATGCAGGACGTAGAGAGGTTTGTCTTTGCCGGACGCCTCCAGTTTGCCGTAGAGTCCGTCCTGTTCCCATTTTGCGAGCATTTCCGGTTCCCGCTGGTTCAGATTGGCCTTCATCGGAAAATCGGTCTGCGGCAGGTTGAGGGTATCTTTATATTCCATGGAATGAGGTCTCCGTTTCTGATTCGTTAAAACTGCCCCAAACTACAGACTTAAAGCCGGAATGTCAAGAAGAGGGCGTGGAATTCGGGGGTATGCCAAAGGTGTGGAGAGTTGGCACGCGCTGTCATTGCCTTGACTGATACAGGCTTATGGCAAGATGCTGTTGATATGATGAGAAGTCATTGTCGACGGTAAAAATGGGAAGTGCATGGCGGGCAGAAACAGCACAGATAAGAAAATCAGTTGAAGACCCCTGGATACCGGTCCGGCGGCAGTCATTGAAAAAAGCGGCGGCGGTTTCGTAATCTTCTTGAACAAGCGGAAGGTCTGAAAAAGATCGCATTTTGTCACGCAGCACGTTAAATTGTGACTGTTCACGGATGCCGGAAAGAATTTCCTGACGGATCGCCCCAAGCATTACTACGCGCTGTTCGTTAATCAACTCCTTCAGTTCTTGTATTTGCGGCAAATCCTGAGGGGATGAACGGCGTAACGCCAGAGACCAGATACAGGTATCAACAAGGACATTCATGACATACGACGTTGCTGTTTATAGTCATAGTCGGCATCGTAATCCACGGAACCGAATAACGCCAACACTTCGAGCTGACGCCGTCGCTGGATATACTCCATCAATGCCTGGGAAACAGCTGCTTTCTTAGTGACATGCCCACCAACTTTCTGGGCTTCCAGAATCAGGGAGTCATCTATGGCAAGATTCGTTGACATTACGATACCACCTTTCACACATATTATCACACATGGTAGTGTGTGGGGCGATGGTTGTCAAGATACATCAATCTTAAATTGTTTCAGTCATAAATGAATATAATTAACCCACGATGTGTCACGTTTTCGAATTACCCTTCCCATCATCCCGTTTATCGCAAGAATAGTCTTAATGAAAATTTAAAATCATGGCTAATGTGGGTAAAATCTGCTATGGCAAACAGGTCGGATCGGAATGGTTGGGACGCGCAGGTAGGGGTGTTTTGGTTTGATTTTGTTGGTGTTGGGGAGCGGATGGGGTTGGTGGGGTAAAGGCCAAGGTGATCGAGGAGGGGTGTAATGGAAGGAACGGACAAAGAAGCTAACTCGGATGAGGGTTGCAAAGCGGTTACTGTCAATTTGGATTATGATCGGACAGTCAATTACGCGATGCAACAAAACGACGTGCCGGTGGTAAAGGCCCTGCGGATTCTCAACGGAACTGAACTTGTCTTGCGTGATCTGATTGTTCGCATTACCACTGAACCGGCTTTTGCCGCCTCGTGGGAAGGTCGGGTCACTTCGATCAATCCCGGCGAGACGTTCAACTTGGGTGTTATCGATCTGCCGCTGTCCCACTATTTACTTGTCAGTCTCACTGAACGGGTTGCCGGTTCTCTTCTCGTGGAAGTTTTGCAGGACAATGACATATTGAGCACATCCACTCTGAGGATAGATGTTCTGGCGTACGACGAATGGAATGGTCTTCAATCAATCCCTGAAATCCTTGCGGCATTCGTGACCCCCAATCATCCCGTGGTCGAATTGGTGCTTTCTGACGCCGCCAGTATTTTAAGTAGCTGGACGGGTAACTCCGCAATCTCTGGTTACCAATCACGCGATCCTCAGCGTGTTGCCCTTACCACCGCAGCTGTCTATGTTTCGCTCCAAAAGCTCAACATTCGCTACATCAGTCCTCCGGCAAGCTTTGAAGAAGTTGGCCAAAAAATCCGTCTGCCGGACCGGATTCTTGAAAGCCGGCTGGCTACCTGTCTTGATCTCACCGTCCTAGCTGCTTCCTGCCTGGAACAGGCAGGACTCCATCCTCTTGTGGTCATGACCACCGGTCATGCTTTTGTTGGTGTATGGCTTGAGGAAGAGACCTTCGCTGATGTGGCCACCGACGACCTGTTGCGACTGCGAAAGCGGGTTGAACTTGGTCAAATCACGCTTTTTGAAACCACACTCCTCACCAACGCACCGGCTGTCCCCTTCGAACAGTCGATGATAGAAGCTTTGAAGCATCTTGAAAAAGAATCGGCTTTTCGGTGTGTTCTGGATATCCGCCGAGCGAGGAAGAGCCGCATCCGACCTCTGCCACTACGCATTGAAATTGCCTCTGCCTCATCTGCTACGGCAACTGAGACTGGAAGTGGAACTGTATCTGCTCCAACAATCCTTGACCCTCCATTCGTTGCCCAGCATGAAAAGCCTCTGGAAGTCATAACTGAGACACCGGCAACTCGACTCGACCGCTGGAAGCGGAAGCTTCTGGACCTTACCCTGAATAACCGGCAGCTGAACTTCCGTGAGTCCAAAAAAAACTTACCTATTCTCTGTTCCGACCTGGGATCACTTGAAGATGTTTTAGCGGATGGAACGTCATTCAAAGTTTTCCCCCGCCTTGTAGATCTGGGCGAGAACAACTCCCGTAATGCCGATGTTCACCGCAGCCGTACCGGTATAGAGGCCCATGACGAGATGCTCCGGGAGGAATTAATTGCACATCGGCTCCACGCGGATGTGACCGAAGCGGATATTAACCGCCGACTGTTGGAGATTTACCGGGAAGCAAAGCTGAGTATCGAGGAAAATGGAGCCAATACACTCTATTTGGCCCTCGGTTTTTTGTCCTGGTACGAGACTTCAACATCCCCAAAGCGGAGGTTGGCCCCGATCATTATGATTCCGCTGGAGATTGAGAGACGTTCAGTCCAGGAGGGATTCAGTATCAAGCAGGGGGACGACGAACCTATGGTCAATGTTACCCTGCTGGCACATTTGGCGACGGATTTTGAACTGACGATTCCCGGTCTGGATCCTATCCCCATGGATGAGCACGGCATCGATGTCCCGCTGATTCTCAGAAAATTCAGGGAAGCCGTTCTTGATATCGACCGTTGGGAAGTTCTTGAATCTGCCTACATCGGCCATTTCTCGTTCACTAAGTTCCTTATGTGGCGTGACCTTGATGTCCGAGCGGATGACCTGCAGAAAAATGCTATTGTCAGACACCTAATTCATACTCCTTCGGAGGCTTATCCCGATGATGGGGTATTCCCAGACCCTGACAAGCTGGATGTGTCCCACAGTCCGGAAGTTACTTTTTGTCCTCTCAGTTATGACTCATCGCAACTCGCTGCTGTTCATGCGTCAGCTGCCGGCAAAAGTTTTGTTCTCCATGGCCCGCCAGGTACCGGCAAATCCCAGACGATAACCAATATCATCGCCCACAATCTCGCACTGGGGAAAACGATCCTGTTTGTCTCCGAAAAGCGGGCCGCTCTGGAGGTTGTCCATCGTCGTTTGACGGAATCCGGGCTGGGTCCGTTCTGCCTGGAACTTCATTCCAACAAAAGCCACAAAAAAGGGGTGCTGAGCCAGTTGGAGCAAGCGCTGAATGCTCATGTTGGCCATTCATCTGAGGAGTGGCTGGAAGAAGCGCAAAAAATTGCGGCAACTCGAAAGGAGTTGAACGCCTATGTCTCTACCCTGCATGCGGTTCGCGAGTCCGGAGAGTCGGTCTTTCATGGAATCTCTCAACTCATTGGTCACCGCGACATTCATTTAGTCAAGTTGCAATGGCCTTCGGTTGCCAACATTGATCGCCAGAAATTGAATACCCTCCGCGAAACAGTGCGTCAGCTACAACTGGCGGGCGCACAAATCGGACATCCGGCAACCAACGCCTGGACATCAACAGCATGTGAAACATGGAGCCCCGAGTTTCGTAATGCCGTTGAGCGCACCATTGAGGAACTACATGCCGCGGTTTCGTCTCTTGCAACGGCAGCTGTTGGTATCTCGTCAATCCTCGGCATGGAACAAGCCCCATGGAGCAGCCATGATCTCAACAACCTGGGCGTAATTGCATCGTCACTGCTCAACTGTCCAGCCATTCCACCCTCACTACTCTCAACTGCCGACTGGGAACCTCTTAAAACAACGATACAAGAAATTGCGACCCACGGTCGGCTACGGAATCAGCAGAGGGAGGAGATATACCAACGATTTACACCCGATATTTTGGCACAGGATCTCGATGGGTTGAAGCAGCAGTGGTTAGCTGCCCAGAAATCATGGTTCTTGCCCCGTTGGCTTGGTTGCCGCAAGGTTCGCCAGACTCTTGCCACCGTAGCCCGTCCTGGTCATACCATCCAGAATACAGAAGTTTCAGCCGAACTTAATAAGGCACAGGCCTTACGTCAGGAAGAGCAATTTATCAAACAGGCCGCTGCCCGCATCGAAGGGATTTTAGGCGTGTATTGGCAAAGCGGAGAGGCCGATTGGGATGCTGTTGGGGACTATGTCGAGCGGGCAGAATCCCTGCGAAAGGTGGCATCCCGAGTAGCAGACATTGATTTCGAACGTGCCATCCAGTTCCGTAGCAAATGGGCTCAACTGATCGCTGAAGGGCGTGAACAACTCAACAGCGAAGGTCCGATTGGTCAGCGGCTGCAGGTCTATCTGGAGACCTACGAGTATTTCACAAAGGTGGAAAGCGCTCTGAAGTCGGTGCTGGTGCTCGACTCGCAAACACCTTGGGGACCAACCGCTACTACCGACTACCTCACTGCGCTCCAGGAACGCTGCAACTTGTGGCAACAACAGCTAAATGGACTAAAAGCATGGTGCTATTGGCGGTCGGTACGCAGAGATGCCATTGCCCTCAATCTGCAGCCACTAGTCGACGCCTATGAATTACAAGGGTTAGCAACTGAGAAACTTCAGGAAACCTTTGCAAGAGGATATTATCAATGGTGGTGCGATGCCATCATCGGCACAGAACCAGCACTTTTCGGGTTCTTCAGCAGTGCCTTCGAGGACAAGATTCAGCAGTTCAAAATAATAGATGACAAGTACACCCGTTTGACTCAGAAGGAAATCCAGGCACGAGTTGCCGGAAAGCTTCCAAAAGGGCAGGCGCAGAATCCTAATTCCGAAATGGGTCTCCTTCGCCATCAGCTGCAGCGGAAGGTCGGCCATCTGCCGGTTCGTGCTCTTATTCAGAAAATTCCCAACTTGCTCCCCCGGTTGAAGCCCTGCCTGCTGATGAGTCCGATTTCCGTAGCCCAATATCTTGATCCAAGCCATTCAGTCTTCGATATGGTTATTTTCGATGAGGCCTCACAAATTCCGGTTTGGGATGCTGTTGGGGCCATCGCACGCGGTAAAGAAGTGATCATTGTTGGCGACCCAAAACAGCTGCCACCAACCAATTTCTTCTCCCGAGCGGATAGCGGAGATGGTGATGATGCGGATGACAACATTGTGGATGATCTTGAAAGCATTCTTGACGACTGTATTGCTGCTCAACTGCCCGAGAGACATCTAAATTGGCACTACCGCAGCCGCCATGAAAGTTTGATAGCCTTCAGCAATTACCATTATTACGACAACCGGCTGCTCACCTTTCCCTCCCCTCATCAGGAACTGGGAGTATCGTTCCGTCATGTTAAGGGTGAATACGACAAAGGTAAGAGCCGGACCAACCGCGCTGAGGCCGCCGACGTTGTAAATGAGGTGTTGCGCCGGCTACTCGATCCTCTACAGGCCAAGTTCAGCATAGGCATTGTAACCTTTAGCCAAGCTCAGCAGCAGCTGATTGACGATCTACTGGAAGATGCGCGTCGGAAAAATCCGGAAATTGAACCGTACTTCTCCGACGGCTCAGCTGAGCCTGTCTTTATCAAGAACCTGGAAAACGTTCAGGGTGACGAACGTGATGTTATCCTCTTTTCCATCTGTTACGGCCCGGATGCCTCCGGAAAGGTCTCCATGAATTTCGGCCCCATGAACCGCGATGGCGGTGAACGGAGGCTCAATGTTGCCATTACCAGGGCGCGTCGGGAAGTAATCGTTTTTTCCACCCTCCGTGCCGAACATATCGATCTGTCGAAAACCAGATCACAAGGAGTGGCTGACCTCAAATGTTTCCTTGATTATGCCGAGCGAGGTCCGGTGGCAATTGCCGAACGGCGGTCATCTGAAGCTGAGGAAGAATGTGAATCTCCATTTGAGATTCAGGTCTGTGATGCCTTGAAGGACAAGGGATATATAGTTCATCCGCAGGTTGGGTGTTCAGGGTATCGGATCGACCTTGGAGTGATTGATCCCGAGCGGCCGGGTCGTTACCTATTGGGGATAGAGTGCGATGGTGCGAACTACCATCGCTCAAAAACTGCACGGGACCGAGACAAGTTACGGGAAGGCATCTTAATCGGGCTTGGCTGGACAATCCACCGCGTATGGTCCACTGACTGGTGGGAAAGACCTGTTGAGGAGCTCGCCCGGATCGAGGCAGCTATTGAAGCGGCCTTACAAGCAAGTCATCTGCCGGAAACTGCTGCCGAACCTGCTGCCGAACCTGCTGTGCAATGGATTGCGGCGGTGCCATCAATGGGTGTAAGTACACCGGTGACTGAAGAACATAATAATATTTTGAAGCGTCCAATAGTGCATGAACCTTTGTTGTTGGTTTATGAACCGTTTGCTGTAAGAGAAATTAAGGGCACTCCTGACGATTTTTATGATGTGAAATCCGACGGCAGCATTCGTGCCATCATAGAGGCGGTTGTCAGCAAGGAAGGCCCAGTGAGTCTTGATATTGTTGCCCGTCGGGTAGCCGAGCACTGGGGGGTGGGGAGAATCACTTCGCGGACAATAAAGCGCATTGAAGGATTAACCGGAAAAGCGGATGTAAAGGTCGTGCGTGAAGCTGATGGAGTTTTTTTGTGGATACACAACCAGGATCCGAAAACTTTTTCACTGTTCCGCATTACAGGTGAGAACGAAAACTCAAAAAGAGACGCAGAATGTTTACCACCTCAAGAAGTTGCCAATGCTGTTCTGTGTATACTGGAACAACATGTGAGCTTGCCAGTTGCGGATTTGGTACGAGAGACGGCCAGATTGCTTGGTTATCAGAGGACTGGCCCGGCGGTTGATAAGGCGATGAGGAGTGGGGTAGGGCTTCTGGTTAAGAAGGGCGGGGCGAAGGAAGAAGGCGGGGTTGTTGTTCATTTGGGGTAGTTAAAAGGTTTGTGCCCCACTAACTTGAAGCCCAGAAAGTGTCCACAAATACATTGTTGTTAGGAATAATTACAAATGAAACTTCATCTATTACGAATTTCGAATTTTCAATCGTTCGGTTCCGAAGTATCCGAAATTACGCTAGACGACTTGACTTTTTTAATTGGTCCTAACGGATCAGGAAAAACAGCGGTACTTGAAGCTCTATGCCGGTTATTTGCCTTTGATCCGAGCCTAAGGCGAGTTCAGAGGTCAGACTTCCACGTTCCCTTGGTGGAAACACCAGATACGGTGCCGGACGAACGTACTTTCTGGCTTGAAGCTGAGTTTGTTTTTCCGGAGCTTAAATGTGACGAAGGTGATCACTCAACGATACCACCGCACTTCGCTCACATGCGGCTTGACGATGCTGATGGAGTGCCTCGTGTCCGTTTTCGACTAGAGGCCAAGCTTGATATCGATGGCGACATTGAGGACGTTTTGAACTACGTTTTGGATGTGGATACTGACGGTCAACCTTTGACCAAGCATCCGGTGCCACGCCCGGACAGAAATAATATTCACGTCCACTACCTCCCGGCACGTCGCGACCCGTCCGACCATATTGCTTACACCGCAAATTCTTTGCTCGGGCGAGCACTCCGTTCAGTGAATTGGAAGGCAGAACGAGCGACTATCAAAGACCTTACTGGGCAGATCAGTGATGCTCTTGTGGGGAACAGTGCCGTGGGTTCGCTCGGTACACAGCTTTCCGTATTATGGCATAGCTTGCATAAAGGATCGTTTTTTGCTGACCCTCAAGTGACTTTCGTCAGCAGCGAAATAGAATCATTACTTCGGCATTTATCGGTCTCTTTTTCTCCCTCTCACGGAGAGGAACTTGTGGACTTCTCTCGTCTGAGCGACGGGCAGAAATCCATGCTCTATCTGTCCTTGGTACTATCGATACAAGGAATTGGGCGAGCTGTTCTCAGCGGTGAAGACGAATCCTTCGATGTCGATAAGCTGAAGCCCGCAATTTTTACTCTTGTAGCAATGGAGGAACCGGAGAACAGTCTCTCACCTCACTACTTGGGTCGTGTTGTCCAAGCGCTTGGAAATCTGGGGAGGCAGGATGATGCTCAGGCCTTGATCGCCACGCATGCACCTTCGATGCTCAGACGCGTGGCGCCCGATGCCATTCGTTACATGCGTCTCAACGAAAAGCGACAGACGCAAGTCTCGACGATTGTGATGCCACTGGAAACAGACGTGGCCCACAAGTTCGTCAGAGAAGCGGTGCAAGCGTTTCCCGAGCTATATTTCTCCCGGCTGGTTGTACTTGGTGAAGGGGATAGCGAGGAGATTGTTCTTCCTCGACTCCTCAAGGCGAAAGGACTGGGTACAGACGAGGCTGGCATCTCTGTTGTTCCGCTTGGTGGACGTCATGTCAATCATTTTTGGCGATTGCTTACTGCGCTCGATATCCCATTTGTCACACTCTTAGATCTCGATTTGGCGCGACACCAGGGAGGATGGGGGCGCGTTCGGTATGTGGCGAATCAGCTTCTGATGTTTGCGCCAACGACCTGTGGGCTTACTCAGGCAAATATTGATTCTTTGCCAGCGTGGGATGATATTAATAAACTACTTGAAAGCGAACCAACTCTGCATTATCTGGCGTTCTTGGAAGGACGAGGAGTCTTTTTCTCGTCACCACTTGATCTCGATTTTGCCATGCTCAAGAACTATCCGGCAGCGTTTGGAGTGATTGCGGCTGACTTTATTACTCCATCAGAGAACAAGATGAAAGCTGTCTTGGGTGATAGTTGCCACGGTGTAGATCAATTCACGGAGGACGATAAAAAATTGTTCATCACGTATCACAAACGCTTCAAGTTAGGCAGCAAACCAGCCGCTCACCTAGACGCGCTGGCGAACCTTGATGACAAGGAACTGCTTACT
Organism: uncultured Geobacter sp.; assembly: GCA_964524835.1. Lineage (GTDB taxonomy): Bacteria > Desulfobacterota > Desulfuromonadia > Geobacterales > Pseudopelobacteraceae > JACRCG01. Next base: position 35,791 of record CAZGEG010000024.1, on the reverse strand, counting down.
AACATGCCTGCCTCTCTGATCCGTCTAATTGATGTCGTAATCGCCAGACTAGAAGGGCTTCCTGAATGATTCGTCCCGAAGATTGGCATCCATCAGATGGACTAACCCTTGAGCCCAATGCACTTGCTGCTGCCATGGAGGAGGTGCGATGCCAAGCCCTGACGGCTGGACCAGGCGCGGGAAAGACAGAAATGCTGGCGCAACGCGCAGATTTTTTGCTGCGTACCGGTCTGTGCCGCTATCCAAGTCGAATTTTAGCGATATCTTTCAAAGTGGATGCAAGTCGGAACCTGAAGGAGAGGGTCAAGCGTCGTTGCGGTATTTCCCTTTCCTCCCGTTTTGACAGCTATACCTTCCACGCTTTTGCAAAACGAATCATTGATCGCTTCCGTCCAGTGCTTACCGGTAGCGATGCCCTAGACACAGATTACACCATTGGCGAGGCAAAAGTAATACGTCGCCAGATTACATTCGGCGATCTTGTCCCGCTCGCGACCCAGATTCTTAAAACTTCTGCAATTGCACGGAATGCAATTCGCCAGACCTACAGAGATGTTTTTCTGGATGAGTTCCAAGACTGCACCAATCTGCAGTACGCATTGATCAAACTTGCTTTTCAAGGCACGGCTATTCGCTTGACAGCCGTTGGTGATTCCAAGCAGAAAATCATGGGCTGGGCCGGTGCGCTCGAAGGTATCTTCATCACTTTTGCTCACGACTTCAACGCGGTACCCTTGAACCTGTATCGCAACTTCCGTTCACAGCCGCAGCTCTTACGGATGCAGAACGAAATCATCAAGGTACTGGATCCACGTTCGGTGATGCCGGATGAACTGATCAAAGGCGATGCTGGGATAATCGAAGTCCAGTGTTTCGATAACAGCCAGCATGAGGCGGAATCTCTGGCAGAGCAGATCGGCAACTGGGTTACAGAGAATGGCCTGCCACACTCCGAGATTGCCGTGCTGGTCTCCAAACAGGCTGAGCTTTACGCTAAGCTCTTGATGGTGGAGTTGGAGCGGCGGGGGATTCCATTCCGAAACGAACAGCTGCTTCAGGACCTGTCAGTCGAACCTGCAACCCGGCTTATTGTCGATTATCTCCTAGTACTTTTTGGTGATCGTGAGCCAGATGCCTATGCGCGGCTGATGGGGCAATTGACGGATTCAGCCATCGACGAGCATGTGCAATTAAAACAGAGAAGTGATTGGCTTCGTTTCCTCAAGGCTGAGAGGAAGAAGGTACAGCTTTCTGAACACTTATATGGAAGCTTCGATTCCATGTGGTCATACACTGTTTCGTTCTTGAAAGAGTTTGGCAAGGGTAGATTGGTCTCACTCTCGGCTGATTATGAGTCACTGGCACGATTGCGGCAGGTCCTCGGGGATACCAAAAAGCGCCTCAGCGAATTAATGGGTGACGAGCCCGACGTGGTTAAGGCTCTAACCATGCTGACGGACGACAGTGCTGTTCGTATTATGACGATTCACAAGAGCAAGGGGCTGGAATTTGATTCTGTCGTTATTCTAGGGGTTGAGAATCAGGCATTCTGGGGAAAGGTTGATGAAGAGAGATGCGCCTTTTTTGTTGGTGCTTCGCGAGCAAAAAGGTGTCTTGTGTTGACTTCTGCGGGCATGAGACCTAGACCCGAGGGCTTTGGTGGAAAATGGATTGTGTCCCGTACTCCACACCAAGAATTCATCGGATATGCCGAGAAGTTTTGTGACTGCGTCCGGAATTATAACCATGATTTGAGTGACGAGAGGAGATTATAGCGGTGCCAGGCTTCCATGGTTGAAACTTGCTTGCATTCGCTATTCAGCCCCCCCATTATGGCAAGTAAGGCGCAAGAAACCCGAGCTGCGGCGCAGTACTATGTTGGAGCGCTGGAAAGATGCTCAACTTGATAAACGTCTCGCGGAACGTCCCGATTACTGGCGTTATTCGAGTGCTGCCAACTATTATGTGGGTACGCCAGTGATGGAGATCGACAGGCTTGATGTGTAGCTTTCGGCAAGCGGGAGCTTGCCGGGCAAGTGCGTTCCGAAGCGGAACTTCATAACCAGAGTAATAGACACGCTCACTCCAGCGGCATAGCGGTTCTTATGCCGCCAACGGCAGTATCTCTACCTCATTAAGGCGTTCCCGCGCCAATTCGAGATCATAGTCCGCCTGAAGCCCTAACCATAATTCAGCGCTTGTGCCAAAATAACGAGACAGGCGGATTGCAGTATCTGCCGTGATGCCGCGTGTGCCATGAACAATTTCATTGATGCGCCGTGCGGGGACATGGATTGACTGAGCCAGACGATACTGGCTGATGCCCATCGGTTTCAAAAAATCTTCAAGCAGTATCTCGCCTGGGTGTATGGGGGGGAAGTCTCTCTTTGTCATACCGATTCCTTTCAATGGTAATCTACAATCTCTACATCAGTTGCGTTACCGTCTTTCCAGATAAAACAGATTCTCCACTGATCATTAATCCGAATGCTATGTTGCCCTGTTCGATCATCTTTCAAAGCTTCCAGGCGGTTTGCCGGAGGGATGCGCAAATCGTTTAACGATAAGGCTCGATTGATGAGGCGCAGCTTTCGCTCTGCAACCCTGGATATATCATGAGGAAGCTTGCGGGAAAATCGTCCACTGAAAATCAGTTCTGTTTCACGACAGGCGAATGATGTAATCATGGCTTTATAGTAACGGTGTCCGTTACGAATGGCAAATAAATAATAGAAAATCTTTGCATGATTTATCAATCCTGACGGTTTGTATTCGCTCTTGCATTTCGTGCAGATATTCTGCTATCCTTTTGGGCCATTTTACCCACTTGAGTTTTGATCACTGAAAGGATCACAAATAATGTTGAAAATGTTTGATCATCTGTTCGGAATGTTTTCCAATGACCTCGCCATCGACCTCGGCACCGCCAACACCCTGGTTTACCTGAAGGGGAAGGGGATCGTGGTGCGTGAACCATCGGTTGTTGCGGTGCAGAAACTCCCCAACGGTCAGCAGAAGGTGCTTAAGGTCGGCATGGAAGCCAAGCAGATGCTCGGGAGAACCCCCGGTTCCATTACCGCCATCCGTCCCATGAAGGACGGCGTCATCGCCGACTTCGACATCACGGAAGAGATGCTGCGTTACTTCATCCATAAGGTACACAACCGCAAAACCCTCGTCCGTCCCCGCATCGTCATCTGCGTGCCGTCCGGCATCACCCAGGTCGAGAAGCGCGCAGTCAAGGAATCGGCCGAGTCAGCCGGTGCCCGCGAGGTCTACCTGATCGAGGAGCCGATGGCGGCCGCCATCGGCGCCGGTCTCCCCATCACCGAGGCATCAGGCAACATGATTGTCGATATCGGTGGGGGTACGACGGAAGTTGCCGTCATCTCGCTGGCCGGTATCGTTTACGCCCAGTCCACCCGCATGGGGGGCGACAAGATGGATGAGGCGATCGTCCAGTACATCCGCAAAAAATACAACCTCCAGATCGGTGAACGCTGGGCGGAAAAGATCAAGATGGAGATCGGTGAAGCGTATCCAGGCCCTGAAACCCTGGAGATGGAAGTCAAGGGTCGCGATCTGGTCTCCGGCATTCCCAAGACCATCAAGGTCAACTCGGACGAAATCCGCGAGGCGCTCAAGGAGGCGGTCAACGCTATTGTCGATACGGTAAGGATCTGTCTGGAAAAGACACCACCCGAACTGGCGGCCGATATTGTCGATCAGGGCATCTTCCTTGCCGGTGGCGGCGCCCTGCTGCGCAACCTGGATCTGCTGCTGCGCGAAGTCACCAAGGTGCCGGTTCTTATTGCCGAAAACCCTCTGGACTGTGTCTGCCTCGGTTCCGGACTTGTTCTGGATGAGCTTGACCTGTTGCGCCGTGTCGCTATTTCATCCTGATTTTTCACCAAAGGGTCACGAAGCTGGCAGAGATAATGTTCTCTGCACTCCTTGACCCTGAGGTGCAAAGTCTCTCATACCTGCTATGATTTCCCCCACAATTGACATACTCGTTCCTGTCTGGAACTACCCGTTTGAAACCCGCGCCTGTCTTGCGGCCATCATCACGCACTCTCCAGGAGTGCGTCTGATTGTTGTCGACAACGGCAGCAGCCGTGAAACGCAGCTGATGCTGGAGGAATTTTCCGATTCCTTGGGTGATCATGGGCTGTTCATCACGTCTGAACGGAATATCGGGCTGGTCGCGGCAATCAATACGGGACTGGCCCGCTCCGACAGCTATTATACCGTTATCGTCCGTCCGCATGTGGCCGTGCAGGCCGGATGGCTGGAAGCCCTGGTAAACGCGGCGGAAACTACCGGCGCCGGGATTGTCTCGCCGCTGTTCAGCGGTAAGGATGCACCGGATCTCCCGAAGCTTGTGCCCGGCTGCACGACCATGGAGAGCTGTGCGGTCTCTTTTACGACGCTCCTGCTGCGCACCGAGATGCGTATGGTCGCCGGCGTCTTTGATGAACATCTCGACGGCAGTGAGTGGTGCCTGAAAGAGTATGTGCGGCGCGTCGCAGCCCTCGGTTATCGCACCTGCATTGCCGGACATCCCCGCCTGTCCTGCTCTGCCGCCCAGCAGTTCGGATCGGCGCAGCGCAGGAGTGAGATGACCCAGAACAGCCGTTTGGCGTACACCTCCAGGTGGGGAATTGACCGTCATTATTGCGTGTATTTCGGCGCGGCAACTGATGCCGGGTCTCTAGGTGATGTCGTTGCCGCAGTTCTGGACGGTGCCCGCCAGGGGCACCGGTTTACGCTGCTGCTGCACCGTCGCCAGTACGCCGATTTCCGGAGAATGGGGTGGAACGGCCTGCACACCGGGATTGAACTGAAGCGGATATCTTTTCTCTTTCCGTTGCGCGATCTTCAGCGGAAGGTTACTGCCCTGAGGAGTTCTACACCGGATATAGTCATGGTGTGCGGCGGGAGCGGAATCTCCGTTCCTGGCGGTGATGCCGCTATTCCATTGGAAGAACTGCTCGCCAGCATCCGCACCTTTACAACAGTCTTCGCGGAACAGACTCAGGAGGCATGACCATGATAACAGAAATTGCATCTCAACTGGAGGCCCACCGGGAAGTCATCATCCGGATTGAGCGAGAGCTGTCTCCCCGGATCGCCGAAATGGTGACGATGCTGCTGCAAACCTTTGAGAGGGGCGGAAAAGTGCTGGTGATGGGGAATGGCGGCTCGGCCGCCGATGCCCAGCATTTTGTGGCGGAAATCGTCGGCCGCTTCAAGATGGAGCGGCGTGGGCTGCCGGCGATCGCTCTCTCGACCGATACCTCCATCCTGACCGCCATCGGTAATGACTACGGCTTTGACAAAATTTACCGCCGACAGGTTGAAGCGCTGGCTGTTCCGGGCGACCTGGTCGTCGGAATTTCCACCAGCGGCAATTCTCCCAATGTCCTGCAGGCGCTCGAACTGGCGCGTGAAATCGGGTGCAGCACCGTTGGTTTGCTCGGCAAGGATGGCGGCAGCATCAAGGGTTTCTGCGATCTGGCGCTGATCGTGCCGTCGGATGATACGCCCCGGGTACAGGAAGGGCACATCACCATCATCCATATAGTCTGCGACCTGCTGGAAAAGACGATGTTCTTATAATTTGACGATGCTGCCAGGGAGGTCTCGTGGACCGTTCGGTTGTTGAAACTCTTTTCGCCCATAGTGCCCGGATCCGTTGCCTTGTTATCGGTGACCTGATGCTGGACGAATACCTGTGGGGCAAAGCGGAACGCATTTCTCCGGAAGCTCCGGTACAGGTGGTTGATGTCATCCGGGAAGAGCTGCGTCTTGGTGGTGCCGGAAACGTGGCGCATAATCTGGCGGCACTGGGGACACAGGTTTCGGTCTGTTCCGTCGTCGGCGACGACCAGAACGGCCGCGAGTTGCTGGGTCAGATCTGCCGTCATCATATCGATACGCAGGCAATTTTTCTGGATCCCGGCCGCCGGACCAGCCGCAAAACGCGGGTAGTTGCCGCACATCAGCAGATTGTGCGCATTGACCGGGAATCTCGCGAAGCGCTGCCGACTGCCATTGAACAGCAGCTCTGTTCCTGGATTGCTCTCCATGCCTGCGAGTTCAGGGTCATCGTTCTTTCGGATTACAACAAGGGGGTGTTGACTCCTGCCGTTATCTCTTCGGCAGTTTCTGCGGCGGCTGCAGCAGGCATACCGGTACTGGTTGACCCGAAGGGGACCGATTTCACCCGCTATGGCGGGGCAACGGTGCTGACGCCGAACCGCAAGGAGGCCGAGGCCGCATCAGGGATCTCGATCACGGATACATCCTCCCTGGCAGAGGCTGCCGGAATAATCATGGGGGCGACCGGTCTGCAGCATCTGCTGATTACCCGCAGTGAAGAGGGGATGTCGCTCTTTTCTCAAGGGGGCGGGATCGTCCATATCCCCACCGTGGCCCGCGAAGTCTTCGACGTCTCGGGAGCCGGGGATACTGTGCTTGCAGCGCTGGCGGTCGGCGTCGCTTCCGGTCTTACTGTCGCCGAATCTGCCCGGTTGGCCAACATTGCAGCAGGCATTGCCGTCGGCAAACTGGGGACTTCAATCGTTACGCCGCAGGAAATTATCGACACCGTTTCGCTGGACCACAAGGACAGTCATTCGAAAATAAAGAGTCTGGACGTGCTGGCCCCCCTGATTGAGGCGGAGAAGAACAAGGGGAAGCGGATTGTTTTCACCAATGGCTGTTTTGATCTGCTGCACGCCGGGCATGTGAAGTATCTGCAGAAAGCTCGGAACCTTGGTGACCTGCTGGTGCTGGGACTCAACAGTGATGCGTCTGTGCGACGCCTGAAAGGGCCGAAGCGGCCGCTGATCGATCAGGATGAACGTGCCCAGCTTCTTGCCGCTCTTGATTGCATCGATTATGTCATTGTTTTTGATCAGGATACCCCGCTGGAGTTGATAACTGCTCTCAAGCCGCATGTTCTGGCTAAGGGGGGTGATTATTCGCTGGACGGCGTCGTCGGTCGAGACGTTGTGGAGGCGTACGGCGGTCGGGTGGAGCTGGTCACTTTCGTTGACGGAAAATCCACGACAAATATAATCGAACGGGTCCTGGAGCTCTATTCCAACGAATAACAACACTGATTACTCTGGTTTTTGATGCAGTTTTCTGGTATGAGAACACATTTATTGAATAATTGCATTGCAGACAGGAGCGGCTATGGCAGAGAACAGCTCACTACGCAGGGAACTCTGGATAATGGGCATTAAGCCGGGAGACGGACGCGAAGATCTGCTCACTTCTTATCTGGAAGCTGGCGGGTATGTCTGCCGGCCCGGCCAGTATGACAACCTTGAGAGCGGAAAGCCTTTGGGGATCGTACTGGATATTTCACCGTTTTCTGAAGATGGCTGGGGGATGCTGCTCAAGATAAAAAGTTCTCCCGCTATCAGGAATATTCCGGTGCTGCCCGTGTTCCTGAGTGAAAAGGGGAAGGTCGGCGGCGTGTTCCCGGTTGCCGGTTTTTTTACACTTCCGGTTGACGAACAGTATCTCCATGATCGCCTGGCGGTTTATGGGCTGACGGAAGAAGCCGAAACCTGGGATTTGCAGTCGATGGTGGTGTCACGGAGCGGCGAAGAGAAACTCTCCCGGGCGATTGAGTCGTTGGGGTTTGAAGTCGTCAAGGGATACACCGGCAAGGAGGCTCTGGCTCTTGCATCAATCCATCCGGTATATCTGATCTTCAGCAGCCAGATGTTGCCGGACATGTCGGCCTTCGAACTTCAGGAACGGCTCCGCATTGACCCGTACAGCAGCAATACGCCACTGTTCGTGCTGCTGAAAGATGGCATGAAAGAAGGTGAGAAACAGGCCATAAGCAGGGAAATTGCCCATCTGGTCAGGAAGAAACAGCTTTCTTGCGAAGAGTTTCTGGCGTATCTTCGCCGACGGGAATAAACTTCTGGAAATATCAGCCCAAAAAAGCCGCTCACCTGTCAGGTGAGCGGCTTTTTTAAGTATGAAGTAATTTTTAAGCAATGCGTTACAGCAGCCCTTCCAGTTCCCGGATTTCAACACTTGCCTTGCCGCGAAGGTCCTTGGCCCATTGGCTGAAGCGCTCTTCCGATTTCTTGCGGTAGAGGATCTCCTCAATATCAGATTTGACGCTTTCAAAAGGTTTTGTTGTTCCCTCTACCCTGGCTTCAAGTTTGATGATGTGAAAACCAATGGGTGTGGATACCAGCTCGCTGACCTCACCTGTTTTCAGGGCGAGAATAGCCTTCTCCAGTTCCGGCTGCATGTCCCCTTTTTTAAAACTTCCCAGGTCGCCGCCATCTTTGCGGGCGGCCGGATCCTCAGAAAACTTCTTTGCCAGTTCGGCAAAGTCTTTCCCCCCCCTGGCGTCGGCCAGGACTGCGAGGGCGGTGGTTTTTGCACGGAGTATCTCGTTCGGAGTAGCTTTTTCTCCGGTTTTAAAAAAGATATGCCGTGCCCGATAGCTCTCATCATCGGTGTACTTTGCCTGGTTGGCGGCGTAATAATCCCGCATTTCTGATTCACCGACCTGGACCTTGGCACGAACTTCCATGCTCACCAGTTTCAGTTTTTCGATCTGCTCCTGGAGTTGGGCGCGGTACTGGTCAAAAGAAAGGCCCTGACCGGCCAGAGCGGCAACCAAAGCCTCCTGGGAGGGGATATTGTTCTGTTTGCGTACATCATCGATGGCCTGACGGATTTCCTCTTCGGATACCAGGATGCCCAGTTCCCTGATTTTCTGTTCAGTCAGTTTCCTTTCAATCAGGTGATCAAGTATCGTGCGACGAATCCGGGTCCGGGCGGCGTCATCCAGGGCACCCTTCTTCTCCGCCTCTATGATGACCGTTTTAGCAGCCCGATTGACATCATGCAGGGTAATGATCTCGTCGTTGACAATCGCCACAACGGCGTTGGTAACGTTTTTCGGTTTTTTCGGCACGTCGGGCAGGGGGGGAGACTGCTCTGCCTTGAGCGTCGCAGCGGCCGGTTCCTTGTTGACGGCGGCATCATTGCCGGCGCATCCGCCCGCCACGAGCAGGGCAAGAATTGTTGTTGCTACTGCCAGAGTACGTTGCTTCATAGGTGAGCTCTTTTCTTCAGTAGAAGTAAAAACCGGAAGGGGGATCCGCTCCCGCACTTCCGGTTTTGTCAGGTCAGATCGTCCCTGCGCTGTCCACGCGGGGCATTATTTCTTTTCTGGAGTTGCCGGGTGCGGAGTATCGGCAGTTTTTTTCTCGTCCGCTTTTGTTTCTTCCTTCTTCCCGCCGACGCTGTTCAGCACATCTTCCTTGATCGTGATCTTGGCGGTTTTTTTCAGCTCATCCTTGATCTTCTGAAAAACTTCCTGCTGCTTGGTAGGCATGATGGCGCCCTTGATCTGTTCCTTCACCTCTTCGAAGGGGCGGATGCCTGCCGGTCGTTTCCCGGTCAGTTTGATGATGTGGAAGCCGAAATCCGATTTGACAACATCGGAAACCTGTCCTTCCTTAAGAGCAAGAGCCGCTTTTTCAAAAGCCGGCACCATGCTCCCCTTGCCGAACCATCCGAGATCGCCCCCCTTGGCGGAGGAGGAGTCAACGGAACTTTTCTTGGCCAGTTCCTCGAAGTTACCACCGGCTTTAAGCTGTGCCAGAACCTCCTTGGCCTCTTTTTCGGTTTTCACCAGGATATGGCTCGCTTTGATCTGCTCGCCGGACTTGAACTTGTCCTTGTTCTGCTCGTAGAATTTTTTCATATCTTCATCAGATACCTTGGATTCCACCTCGACTTTTTTCTTGAGGAACGATTCCACGATCAGGCGCTTCCTGAGATCCTGCAATTTCTCCTCGATTTCAGGACCCTTGTCGAGGCCGTCTTTAGCCGCCTGTTGCAGTATCAGTTCACGGATGACCATCGTGTCCAGCATCTCTTTACGCCCCTGGGGGGTGTCGGCCATCGCTTTCAGGTATTCGGGCAGATTTTTCAGTTCACGGTCAAAATCGACGGTGGTGATGCTGCCGCTATTGACTTCGGCCAGGACCTTCCCCTCATTTTTCCCTTCGGACTTTGCTCCGCCGGGAGTGGTGCTCCCCTGGCAGCCGACAAGTGCAGCCACACAGAGCATGGCCGTAAACAGTTTTGTTGTGGTAATGATTTTCACGTAAGGCTCCTTTTTCGTTTGTGTTCAAGTGTATGTAAACTGGCAAAAGCTAGCATATCACTCCGGGCGTTGCAACATTATTTCACGCTCCACACCGGATGGTTTTTGCTTGCCATTAAAGACCGGTACGCTACAATGCGCACTGCCCTGCCAAGCGGGCTAAACCTGTCCCGTTTTACTTACGGGCGCACCCGGAATCGATACTACCGTGACCCATTCATCTACGTCCTCACTCGCCGCTCTTGGCGAATTCGGTCTTATCTCCCGCATTACCGCCGGGGTCTTCACGCATGAGAATGTTATGACCGGCATCGGTGACGATGCAGCGGTTACAGCACTTTCAGCCGGGATGCAGCTGCTTACAACCACAGACATGCTGCTGGAGGATGTACATTTTCGCCGCAGCTGGCATGATCCGTACCGACTGGGACGTAAATCCCTGGCCGTCAGTATTTCCGACATCGCAGCCATGGGGGGCATTCCACGCTGGGCACTCCTTTCATTTGCCATTCCACCTGATCTGCCGCTTGATTTCATAGATGAATTCATGCGCGGTTTTCTGGCGATGGCATCGGAATACCGGGTCGCCCTGATCGGCGGCGACACCTGTTCGTCGCGTTCCGGATTGACTGTTTCCGTGACTGTCATGGGTGAACAGCGCCCTGACCGGATTGTGCGGCGCTCCGGAGCCGCTCCGGAAGAAGATATCTGGGTGACCGGCACGGTGGGGGATGCTGCGCTTGGCCTGAAACTGCTGGAAACCGGTGATACGGTTTCAGATGAACTGCTTTTCCGCCTGCTCGACCCTTCTCCCCGTGTTTCAGCTGCTCTGGCACTGGCTGAGGCCGGGCTGGCCACCGCCATGATCGATGTCAGTGACGGTGTCCTGGCTGATTATGGCCATATCGCCGAGCTATCCGGTGCCGGCGGCTCTATCCGCCTTGATGCTCTTCCGCTTTCTTCCGCTTTCCGCAGACACGCAGCACAACTCCCCGCTGTTCCTTATCAGCTGGCTCTTTCCGGAGGAGAAGATTATGAACTCTGCTTCACCGCCCGCCGCTCAGATCGGGAAAAAATTGGCGACTGCGTGAAAAAGTGTGGCATTGCTGTGACACGTATTGGTATAGTAACAAGCTTACCCGGGGTGACGGCCGTCAACCCGGACGGCTCTCCGTACAGCGATCAGGCGAAAGGTTTTAACCATTTTAAATAGCGTACACTCCCAGACGAAAGGAACTTCCATGCATCACATCATGATCCCCTCTGACAAGGCCAGGCGTTGCGCCGACGCCATTCGCATCCTGTCCGCCGAGGCGGTTGACAGGGCCAATTCCGGACATCCCGGTCTTCCGATGGGAGCAGCGGACTGTGCTGTAGCCCTGTGGGGTAATTTTCTTGAATTCAATCCGGACGATTCTCGCTGGCCCAACCGCGACCGTTTCGTTCTTTCGGCTGGTCATGGCTCGATGCTCCTTTATTCACTGCTGCATCTGTTCGGTTATGACCTGCCGATGGAGGAGCTCAGGAACTTTCGTCAGTGGGGGAGCAAGACTCCGGGGCATCCGGAGTATGGCCACACTGTCGGCGTTGAAGTTACCACCGGGCCGCTGGGGCAGGGTCTGGCAAATAGTGTCGGCATGAGCATCGCTTCACGGATGGCGGCCGAGCGTTTCAATACCGCTGACTTCAAGCCGATCAACCATCATGTGTATGCTCTTGTTGGTGACGGCTGCCTGCAGGAAGGAATCAGTTATGAGGCGGCGGCTCTTGCCGGTCACCTCAAGCTTGGCAACCTGATATGCATCTATGACAGCAACAGCATAACCATCGAGGGGAAAACCGACCTGGCCTGGTCAGAAGATGTTGAAGGGCGTTTCACCGCCTCCGGCTGGCATGTACAGAAAGTTGACGGCCACAACAACGACCAGATCGTTGCCGCCATCGCCGCCGCCAAGACCGAAACCGGCAAGCCTTCGATCATTATTGCCACCACCCATATCGCCTTCGGCAGTCCCAAGTGCCAGGGGTCATCCGGCGCGCATGGCTCGCCGCTCGGCAAGGATGAGATCGCTGCCACCCGCGCCAACCTCGGATGGGATGCCCCGCCGTTCGAGATCCCCAAGGATGTGCGCGACACCTGCCAGCAGCGGGTTGATGAGCTGAAACAGCGATATGCCGCCTGGCAGCGCGGCTTCGCGTCCTGGCATGCCGCGAATCCGGATAAGGCCAAGCTCTGGGATGAGATGTGGCACAAACATCTGCCGACGAACCTGACCGATGAATTGCTGGCTGTTGTTGCCGGCAAGGACGGCGCTACCCGCGCACTCTCGGGAGCGGTGCTCCAGAAGGTTGCAGAACTGATTCCATCGGTAGTTGGCGGTTCGGCCGATCTGGCCCCGTCCAACAACAGCGACATCAAGGGTTCTACTTCGATACAGGCCGGCAGTTTTGCCGGACGCAACCTGCACTTCGGCATCCGCGAACACGCCATGGGAGCGGTCGTAAACGGCATGGCGCTCTACGGCTGCTTTATTCCTTACGGCGCCACCTTCCTGGTTTTTGCCGATTACTGCCGACCCGCAGTCCGCCTTTCCGCTCTGATGAATCAGCAAGCGATCTATATCTTCACCCATGATTCATTCTTTGTCGGCGAAGACGGGCCGACGCACCAGCCGATCGAGCATGTCGCGTCACTTCGTCTGATCCCGGGCCTGCAGGTGATTCGTCCGGCTGATGGCGTGGAAACCGCCCTTGCCTGGCAGGCCGCCCTGGAGTACAGCGGTCCGACAGCGCTGATCCTGACCCGTCAGAAACTGCCGGTCATTGACCGGGCAGCATCGTTCACCCCTGCCGATGCACTCAAAGGCGGTTACATCGTTTCCTCGCCTGCTGGTTCGGCCGATGTTGTTATTCTGGCAAGCGGTTCCGAAGTACATGTTGCGGTGGAAGCGTCTGCGGCATTGGCCGGCAAGGGTATAAAGGCCCGGATCGTATCTGTCCCCTGCCTGGAAACGTTTCTTGCACAACCGGCAGGGTATCGCAGCGAGGTGCTTCCCGCCGGTATGCCGCGCGTGGCCTTTGAGGCCGGACGGGGAATGCCGTGGGGGAGCCTCATCGGCTGTGACGGACTGTTTATCGGCATAGAACATTTCGGAGCATCTGCTCCGGACAAGATCCTTGCTGAACAGTTCGGGTTCACCTCGCCGCAGGTGGCCGAGAAGATTGCGGCTTTTTTGAAAAAATAAAAGCGAAGTTTTTGGAACTCATGGAACTGATCGAACAGTTAAAAAAACCGCTGCTGTTTTCCGGACTGAATGACGCCGACCTGGCTGAACTGGCTGCCATTACGGTTCGCCGCACTTTCCGGAAGGGGGAAACCCTGTTCAGTGAGGGGGAGGATGCTACCGGTTTCTATCTGCTGGTAACCGGAAGCGTCAAACTCTGCCGGATGTCTCCGGATGGGCGCGAAAAAGTGCTCCATTTCGTCAAGCCGCGCGAAACCTTTGCCGAAGCCGCTTTTTTCGGCGACGGCAAGTATCCGGCAGAAGCCCGCGCCCTGGAAGCGGGGGAGGTGCTGTATCTCCCACGCCAGGGTTTCATGGAGCTGATGAGTCACAATCCCAACTTCGCCCTTAACCTGGTCGTGTCGCTTTCACTCATGCTGCGCCTGTTTGCCCGCCAGATCGAGGAACTCTCCTTTGCCGATGTTACCTCGCGGCTGGCCTCCTTTCTCGTGCGGCGTGCGGCTGAGAGTTCGACCAGTTTCGGCGGCATCATTTATATTGACCTGGGGATTAAAAAGGGTGAGCTGGCATCCAGGCTTGGAACCGCCAGCGAGACCATTTCACGCACCTTCAGGAAGCTGAAGGACGAGGGAATCATTGAGGTGCAGGGGAACCGTGTAGTCGTGCACCAGATGGAAAAACTGCAGAAAATGTCGGAACGTCACGAGTAAAGCGAGGAAACCTTAAATGCTTATCGTCATGAACCACAATGCTACACAGGCAGAAGTGGATGCCATATCAAAAGTCATTTCCGAAATGGGTTTCAGGGCTGAACCGATTCCGGGAAGCGAACGGATCGCCATCGGTGTACTGGGCAACCACGGGTATGTCGACGACAGTAAAATACTTGAAATGTCGGGTGTCCAGCGGGTTATCCATGTTTCAAAGCCGTACAAGATGGTTTCGCGTGATTTTCATCCTGAAGACACGATCGTTGATGTGGCCGGAGTCAAAGTCGGACAGGGATGCCGTCCGGTCGTGGTCGGCGGTCCCTGTGCTGTGGAAAGCCTGGAGCAGATCGTCAAGACCGCCCTCTTTGTAAAAAAATGCGGGGGGGATATGCTGCGCGGCGGGGCTTTCAAGCCGCGCACTGGACCGCACACCTTTCAGGGTTTGCGTGAAGAGGGGCTGAGACTTCTGGCAATTGCCGGAAAAGAGAGCGGTCTGCCGATTGTGACCGAAGTCATGAGCCCCGACAATGTCGGTCTGGTCGCCGAGTATGCCGACCTGCTCCAGGTCGGCGCCCGCAACATGCAGAATTTCGACCTGCTGCGGGAACTGGGAAAAATCCGCAAGCCGGTGCTTTTGAAACGGGGCATGAGCGCGACGGTGGAAGAATTCCTGGCCGCTGCCGAATATATCCTTGCAGAGGGGAACCAGCAGGTCATCCTCTGCGAGCGTGGCATTCGCACCTTTGAGACCGCTACCCGGAATACGCTCGATCTTTCGATCGTGCCGCTGATCAAGGAGTTGTCGCACCTGCCGATCATGGTTGATCCTTCCCATGCGACCGGCAAGCGATCTTTGGTTTCGCCGATGGCGAAGGCAGCGCTGGTTGCCGGAGCCGACGGGGTGCTGATTGAAGTTCACCCGGAACCGGAAAAGGCTCTTTCCGATGGACCCCAGTCACTGACCTTCCCCGGCTTTGAGCAAATGATGAAAGAAATCAGACAGTTGACTTTTTTTCTGCAGAACCGCTGAAACGGATACAAACTTCTTGAAATGTCCGGTTCATCGGAGTAATAATTGAACGGAAGTTAGCTCTCTCTACCCTGCCCGTTGGTCGATGCGCCCGGGCGGAATGCTAAAAAAACGGGGGTCGTTCCCTGCTGTGGTGTGCTGCCCTCAGTACGCGGGTCTGCCTGAAACAGTATATTGGCTCCCACAATTAAGGAACTCGCCGGAGGCCCTTAAAACTGACGACAGGGTGGAGAGAAGATAAAAAAGGGGGACACTTGATTGTGTCCCCCTTTTTATGTACCGCAGCTTTCATTCGAAACTGCGGGGTAATGATAACCAGTTATCATTTTAGTTTGAGCGCGATGCGTGCGATGTGTGCGCCCTGGAACCGTGCGCCGGCCAGTTCGTTCTCGCTCGGCATCCGCTCTCCCTGTCCTCCGGTAATGGTCGATGCGCCGTAGGGGCTGCAGCCGGTGACTTCTGAAAAACCCATCTGCCCGGCAAAAGAGTAGGGGAGACCGACGACAATCATCCCCTGGTGCAGCAGCGTCGTATGAAAACTGAGGATAGTCGACTCCTGGCCGCCATGCTGGGTGGCAGAACTGCAGAAGACGCCGGCCGGCTTGCCGACCAGAGCCCCTTTCATCCAGAGTCCGCCGGTCGCATCCAGAAACTGCCTCATCTGGCCGCACATGTTGCCGAAGCGGGTCGGGGTCCCGAAGATTACGGCATCGGACTCAGCGAGATCATTCACCGTTGCCAGCGGAACATGCGCCATTCCCTTCTGGGCTTCCAGCGCTCCCATCATCCCCAACACCTCATCCGACAGCGTCTCCGGCACCCGCTTGATGGTCGCCACACAGCCGGCAACCTCACCTACACCTTCCGCCACCGCCTCGGCCATCTTGTAAATATGTCCATACATGCTGTACTGAATGATCGCGATTTTGCACATGGCCTGCTCCTCCTTGGAAATTTTAATCTACCGGCTAGTAATGTCTCCGTTCATGTGGCCACTATACCACAGTCGTCAGGGATACAAACAGGACAGATAAGGTCTCTTGCTGGCTGGCGGCGACGTACGGCTCATTCTTTGTCGCAGGCGGTCAATCCTGAAAACTTACTGTCTTCCTTGATGACGTGACCCAGCAGCCACTCACCGAGCAGCACTATCAGCTCCCGGGTAACTTCCAGGTCGTTGTTATGGTAGCCGGACCGCAGCTCCTCGATGGTTTGGGTGAATTCCCGGTGTTTGGCGATATGGCCATCAATCCCGGGAAATCCCTTTTCCCTCATGTATTCTTCTTCTGTCGCAAAATGGTACCGGGTATACGCCGATAACTGGTCGATCGTCGGGAGGACGCAATCCACTTCCAGGGAGTTCATAAGATTTTCATAAACCGAATTCAGTAGGGAGAATAGTTTCCGATGATGGTCGTCCAGAACCGCATCATTGACAGAATATTCCGGCTTCCAGGTGAATAATGACATGCGAGCACTCCTCCCGTATCATGAATTCAGTACATGTCATCACGTCCATGGCTTCAGAAAGCAGGGGCTCAAAGACACTTTTCCCGTTCCGGAAAGAGTATGCCACAGTTTGTTCTGTTTTCAACACCGGTTCGGCGGTATAATCACCCTCTGTCCAACTGTATCGGTGCGTGTAATTCGATAAAACAATCGACTTTTACCGTATGTATGTGTTCAGGCCGAGGCAGCGGCGTATCTGTTGCGGCAGTTAAAAACATGGTGAAAAGGATTTGGTGCCCCCATGCTGAATGTGCCGGACTTTCCTCTACGGGTTTACTATGACGGGTCATGTTACGTATGCGCCACGGAGATCAAGCATTATCTGGACCGGGACCATGGCGGCAGGCTGGCGGGAATTGATATAAGCGATCCGGACTTTGATCCGGAACCGCTGCAGATACCACTGGGTGTGCTCATGTATGAACTGCATGCGATTGACCGCAATGGCCGGATATATCGCGGCGTCGAGGCGTTCCGGGCGATCTGGCAGGCCTTTCCTGCTGCGACGGTATATGGCATTATGGGAACCTTCATTACCCTGCCTCTCGTCAACCCGGTTGCACGACTGCTGTACCAGGGTTTTGCCCGGATCCGCCGCTATCTGCCGAAAAGGCACTCCTGCAATAGCGGAACCTGCAGTATCGACGGCAAGAAACATGGCAAATAACCAGCATTCGCAGATCCGGAAAGTTGATTTTCGTGCGCGGTTCCGGAATTCCTGCTAGCCGTGCCGTGCCGAAATGAACAGCTCCAGGCTGATGATGTCATGCACCAGGTGCATGCCGAGCCGCTCGAACAGTTTTCCCGAGCCGTAGCAGACGTTCCAGAGAGTACGGTCGATGTCGAATGCTGCATGCGCCTTGATGCCGCCATCCGCTTGCGGTGCCACGATTGCCGGGAAGCTGACCGGCCGGGTGACATCCCTGATCGTCAGTTCTCCCGAGGCATGACCGTTTGGCGCCTCGGGCGAAGCCCCTTCCGCCGCTTCCCAGCCGGTAAGGCGGAATGAGGCGGTCGGAAAACGCTCCACCGCGAAGAAATCATCCGACTTCAGGTGTCGGTGCAGCATGTCGCGCCAGGCCGGGTCCTGCAGGTCCAGGTTGGAAATGGTGTCCATGTCCAGCACGATGCTCCCGCCGGACAGTCTTCCCCCCTGGATGAACAGAGTACCCTCCTTGATGGCGATGCGGCCGAGATGGCGATTATTGAGGTTGCGGCCGATCCACTCCAGAGAGCTCTTTTCAACATCAATCCGGTAGGAGCCGTCCTTTAGCACGGTTTCCGCCGCGTCCGCCGGATCACCCGTCTCAACCGGCAGTTCCGCCGAACGCCAGGCGGACAGCCCACCCGCAAGAATGGCAACATTGCCGTACCCGGCCATATTCAGCCGCTCGCGCGCCAGTTCGGCAGCACGGGTAGTGCCGCTGGCATCGTACACCACCACCTTGGCATTGCGGTCGGGGACGCATTCGGCTATCCGATCCAGAAATACCATCTCATAGATACAGGCGCTTTTGGCGCCGGCTATGTGGCAGGAGGCATAGTCCTCCGGCGTCATGACATCAATCACCACCGCGTCGGCTAAAAGCTCCTGCAGATCGGTACATGTCATGGTGTTTCTCATGGTACTCAACTCCTTTCGAAATTCATAAGCCCGCCGCAAACCCATCAACTGAACATCTCTGTGCTATTCAGCGCATCTTCTGTGCGGGGCTCATAGCGCTTGTTTTAAAAAGGATTGAAATTGTCTCCTATAGGATGACGTTACGCCGAATTACAGAAAAAATCAGCTTTTTTTATGCCCGGATTTTGTCGATGGTGGTCTGTCCACGCGCTATTTTATCCGGTACTGCGGATTATGCCGCTGCACAGGTAACTGGCTTGCGACAGAAGGTGGGAAAGAGTGAGAGACGTAGACGGGGGGGGAGGTCTGGGTGTCAAACCGACGCTCTTGACAAAGAAAAACGTGTCGGTTTGACACCGCAGCTTCTTTAGAAATTCGGCACTGTATTGTGGCGTTTTATGTAAACTTCAATTATAGTTCGCTTAATTTGCCATTATCGTTTTCAGGAGCAAAGGGTGATAACCAGGCTTACATTGAAACCGGGCCAGAAAGGCACCAGGGCTCTGCTGGAGAAGTATGGTTCCGCTCTGTCTGCGTTCGTTATCGTTATGACGAGGCAATTGGTTTGCGGATAAAGACTGTTGAGCTGATTGATGAGAAGAAGGAGTTGCCGGCAAAACAGTCAAGGCTTACCGATGAGGCGCTTGTTCCGGTACGGATTGCCTATGGAGAGCTGGAATTGGGTAAAATGGCCCGGAAGCTGGGCGCGAAAGTGTGGCACATCAAGTATTGAAATATCAAACGGAGCTTGAAGCGTATATGATTCTGGATGTGAAAGAAAAACCGTAAGGGCATCTGATAATTTATGCCGCATGGAACCCCGTATTACACACTGGTATCTAATATTAGATAAATTGCCTGTGAGCCGCGGAGAGCTAACGTATCTAATACTATATGCTTCCACCGGCATCCAATATTAGATGCCGGTATATGATATTGGATGCCTATTTAAAATAAATGTTCCATTTAGGTAGTTCACCGGTTCACGCGCGCGCGTGAACCGGTGAACACCGAGTTGAACCACAATAAAATGGATTAGGATTTCAAATTGATTGAATTATCTAGCCCCATAAAGAGAAAGAAAATACTGGCTGAACCGGAATTGTTGCGGGTCGAGGTAGATGGTCCGAAGGGCGCGGTAGTGTCACGATCCTTGATTGTTGTACTTTCGTTTGCATATGTATTGTTTTATTTATTCGCCATGAATTACGTATTAAATACTTATGCTGATGACAATTCACTTCGCATATTTGCTTCTATTTTCATTACGTTAAGCTTCGCCTGTATTGCGGTTCTTGTAATAGTTTTATCGTCTCGACAACCGTTGATTTTTACGAGTGTAGGTATTGCTGGCTGCTCTTTAATGGCAATCAAGTACGAGCAGTTGGATGGATATAATTGGGAGAAATGGGAAAATTCAAAAAACACATTAATTTTGCTTCCCAAAGGAATTTTCAGCGAAGGCTCATGTCGCACTAGAACAGGTGAATCAACTTTTGGAGCCTATGGGTATTTCTTTAATAAAGAACAAATCAGGACAGCAGAGGAAATTTTAGAAAAGGCTGGCGTAGTTAAAGTTAATATCAGGTCTTGGAGATAGAAAGACAGGTCCAACAAGCCGGTTGCACGCCGCCCCGCCCTGAGAAACCGGGCGAAGCGGGTGAACCGGGCACCCCGTTCGGTATAAAATATCCAAGTAATTTATCATCCCCAAAAGGAGGAGCAATTATGGACCCATTTACAATCACTCTGCTTGTTTTACTCGGGACAATAGTACTTGCCGTACTTTATGCCGTCGGCAGCTACAACAACTTAGTAACGCTGCGCAACCAGTTCAAAAACGCCTTCTCCCAAATCGACGTACAGCTTAAGCGCCGCTATGACCTGATCCCCAATCTCGTGGAGACGGCAAAGGCCTATATGAAGCACGAACGCGAGTCACTTGAAGCTGTAATCGCAGCGCGCAACCAAGCGGCCGCATCCGAGAAGCTGGCTGCTGCCGCCCCAGGAAATGTCCAGGCAATGGCGGGGCTGGCAGGGGCGGAAAACGTCCTCAACGGCGCGCTCGGACGGTTGTTCGCACTGGTAGAGTCATATCCGGACCTTAAGGCGAACCAGACGATGATGCAATTGAGCGAAGAGCTCACCTCCACCGAGAACCGCGTCGCCTTTGCCCGTCAGGCCTTCAACGACGCTGTTACCTCCTACAATATTTCCTGTGAGGTCTTTCCGGCCTCTCTGGTCGCCGCTTCCTTCGGTTTCACCCAGGCAAGCCTGCTGGAGATTGAGGCATCAGAACGTGAGACGACGCGCGTTTCCTTCGCCTGAATTAAACGTCCAAATGAACGATTTTTTTGCAAAGCAGGAAGATGCCCGCCGGCAGAGTGGCCGACTGCTGCTGCTCTTTGCCCTGGCAGTTATCGGGGTGTCACTTGCAGTTTACTTTTTGGCAGCAGTAGTTCGTATCTGGCTGCTGGCCAAGGAAAACACAGCAACGGATTTTTGGCATCCGCAGCTTTTTCTCTGGACCACCGCAGGAACGCTCTTCTTCGTGGCAGCAGCATCATTCTGGAAAATACGTGAGCTGCGTGAAGGTGGCGCAGGTATCGCCACCGCACTCGGTGGGAGGCTGGTGCCCACACAGACGCAGAATCCTCAGGAGCGGATGCTGCGTAACGTGGTGGAGGAAATGGCTATCGCATCAGGTATGCCGGTGCCCGATCTTTATCTGCTAGAGAGGGAGATGGGGATAAATGCATTTGCCGCAGGTCGCGGTGTGAACGACGCCGTAGTCTGCGTGACCCGCGGCGCCATTGAGCTGCTCAGCCGCGACGAACTGCAGGGGGTAATGGCCCACGAGTTCAGCCATATCCGTAACGGCGACGTATTGCTCAACCTCCATCTCCTCGGCTGGCTGAACGGTATTTTGATGGTAAGCCAGGCAGGAGAAATGATGTTTCGTGGACTGCGTCGCGCAAGAGGGCGCGGTACAGAAGTGCTCTTTATGGTCGCGGCGGCGCTCTACGTTATCGGCTATATCGGCTACTTCTTCGGACAGTTGATCAAGAGCGCCGTGTCGCGGCAGCGGGAATACCTTGGAGACGCATCAGCGGTCCAGTTTACCCGGAATCCGGCAGGGCTGGCCGGGGCGCTTAAAAAAATCGGCGGGCTGACTTCGGGGTCGCGGCTCGACAACCCCCGTGCCGTCGAGGTAAGCCACATGTTCTTTGGGAACGGTCTTGAAGATGCTTGGATACCATCTCTCGACACTCATCCCCCTCTGGATGAACGGATACGACGCCTCGATCCTCGCTTCGACGGTAGTTTTCCGAAAGTTTCACCCCTTCCCGTACCGGTCGTGGATAAAGCCGTATATGTCGCGAAGCGGCCTCAGACTTCCTCTGAGCCGGATCCGGTTCTTTCAGGGTCAGCCGTGGCCGCACTGCTGGAACGAGTGGGAGAACCAATGCAGGAGCACATCGAGCTCGCGCACCGACTTATTTCCGAACTGCCGGTGACGCTGGTGACTGCCAGTCGTGACCCGCTTGGCGCCTGCGCTGTGGTCTACGGACTGCTGCTGGACATTGACCCGACAATAAGGAAACGGCAGGAGCAATTGATTGAGGAGCACGACGGGTTGTCTGCAGCCGAAGGACTCCGCAGGATTCTACCGGCACTGGAGAAGCTGGCTCCTCAGGTTCGCCTCCCGTTACTCGACCTTTCCCTTCCAGCCCTCCGCTCACTGAGTTCCGAGCAGTTCCTGCGACTGAAGGAAACCAGCGGAGCTCTTTCTGCCGCAGACGATCAGTTTAGCCTTTTCGAGTTTACTCTGCACTACCTTCTACTGCGACATCTGGAACCCGGCTTTGTCCCATTTCCTTCCCGGTCGGTGCAAATCTACGGAATTCGCGGCGTGCAGAAGGAATGCTCTTGTGTACTCACCGCTCTTGCGCGAGTGGGACACCGGGACGAGAACTCCGTACAGGGTGCATTTGCACGGGGCTCAATGGTCTTGCATGAGCCTAAGGCTGATTTCCACCTCCTCCCAGCCGCCGAATGCGGTACAGGACAGCTGGAGCGGGCATTTGCCACTCTGGAAGGAAGCAGTCCGCAAATCAAACGTCGGCTCCTGGCTGCCGGTCTGGAGTGTATTGCCCATGACCGAATCGTGAAAGTTGAGGAGATCGAGATTTTTCGGGCGGTTGCCGATGCCCTTGGCTGTCCGGTCCCCCCTTGGCTCGATTTTTCCCGGGTTCCGAAGGAGTAAAATGCCGAACCATCGGCGTCAGACGGACAAGCCGCTGGTCATAGAATTGGATGAGAACACCGGCCAGTTGATCCGCCGCTTCGAATAGTACGATCCGGCGCCGACAGTGTAATCGCTTGAGTGCGGTTTGGCATTACCGGTTGATAAGCCCCATCATCGATGCCGGATAGCGATCCCCGGCAGCCGCATCTTTCGGAAGTGCCGCGGCAATCTCGGCCATCTCGGCGGCGCTGATCGTCACCGTTCCGGAAGCGATATTCTCCTCAAGATACTTTCTTCGCTTGGTCCCCGGTATCGGCACGATGTCGCTCCCCTGGGCCATTACCCAGGCCAGGGCCAGCTGTCCGGGGGTTATCCCTTTCCGTTCGGCGATGGCCGTGATCCGCTCCACCAGTTCAAGGTTTTTCGAGAAGTTCTCACCCTGGAAACGGGGGGAGTTGCGACGGTAATCGTCTTCCGCAAAATCGTCGGGGCTCTTCAGCTGCCCGGTCAGAAAGCCTCGCCCCAGCGGGCTGTAGGCGACAAAGCCAATCCCCAGCTCGCGCAGCAGAGGCAGCACCTCTTCCTCAGGGTCGCGGGTCCAGAGCGAGTACTCACTCTGCAGGGCGGAAACAGGATGCACGGCATGGGCACGGCGGATCGTCCGGACACCGGCCTCGGACAGTCCGATGTAGCAGACCTTGCCGGCCGAGACCAGATCGGACATGGCCCCGACGGTCTCCTCGATCGGCACCTCAGTATCCACCCGGTGCTGGTAATACAGGTCGATATGATCGACACCCAGCCGTTTCAGCGAGGCATCACAGGCCGAGCGGACATACTCCGGCCTGCCGCTGATGCCGGTGATCGGCGCCCAGCCGCTGTTTGAGGGCCGGGCGCGCATGATGCCGAACTTGGTGGCCAGCACCACCCGGTTGCGCCGCCCCTTGATCGCTTTGCCCACCAGCTCTTCATTGGTGAACGGGCCGTACATGTCGGAAGTATCGAGGAAGTTCACCCCCAGCTCCAGCGCGTGGTGGATCGTGGCAATCGATTCCGCCTCGTCCCGTCCGCCGTAAAAATCCGACATCCCCATGCAGCCGAGCCCTTGCGCCGATACGGTCAATCCCTGCGTTCCCAGTGTTCTCTGTTCCAAGTTCTAACCCCTTGTGCCGCATCGTTGCGTGATGCAGGCGGTTTATGTAATATTCTATGAAATTCTTCCGGCAGTTGTCATGTCACAAGCGATGATGTAAAGTGTACGCACTTCATTTCACATTTCAAGAGTCTTTTCCTTCATCTTTCGGAGGGTCGCCAGTGTTTCTGCCTCGTCTGTTCATTCTGTCTGCCGTGCTGATGGCGATACTGTCCGCTGAATATGCGTGTGCGGAAGAGGCCGGCAGAAGAGAAGAGCAGAAGGAATGGAAGATTTCGGTCGGCGGCGGACTTATTTTCGCCCCCGCATTTGCCGGTTCCGGAAACTACAGCCTGCTTGCCGTTCCGGATCTGCGGGTTGCCTACAGGGACCTTTTTTTCGCCAATTTCAGGGACGGCATCGGCTATGTGGTTGTCAACCGTGATGGATGGCGCATCGGCCCGGCTGTCACCTATACTTTCAGCCGTTCAGAGAAGGATGGCGGCTCTGTGTTCCGCATTGCAGGCAGCAGGGACAATGCCCTGCAGGGGATGGGAAACGTCCCGGGAACGGTTTCGGCGGGTGGTTTTGTCGAATATTCCCTGAATCCCTACAAGATCCAGCTGCACCTGCATAAGGGGGTTACCGGCCATGAAGGGCTGGCCGCGGAGGGGAGGGTCAGTTACGACGGTACGTTGAAATTCGCCGGTCCACCGTTGATCTACTCTTTTGGCCCGCATATCAAACTTGGTGACCAGAAATATACCGGCGCTTATTGGGGTATCACCCCGGAACAGTCGGCCCGCAGCGGACTGGAACAGTATCGTGCCGGCGCGGGGGTTACAGCCTACGGTGTCAACGGCTTCGCCCTGTATCCGCTGACGAAATCGGTTTCCGTTTCCTTCATTGCCGGGTTTGACCGCCTGGCTCCTCTTGTAGCAGATTCGCCACTGGTAAGTATCCGCGGCTCCGCAAATCAGGCTTTCGGGGGACTATTCGCCAGCTACGAATTTTGACTCCCCCGCAACTCCCTCATCAGGCGGACAACCGCCAGCTCCTTGGCCTTGGCCTCGATATCCACCGTCATCTTCCGCCCGAGCCAGCAGACCGGGACATCACCCGGGTCGATATAATCGGCATGAGGCCGAGGGGAGCTGCCGTTCCACCCCGCCCTGGGTGACGAGATATGGCAGTACTGTTCCCGCCCGACCGACTCCCATGTTGTGGCCGCCCGCCCGGTGGCCTCTTCAATCGACAGGCTGTCCGGATTGCAGCGGTGGTGGTGAACGTCGTAGACCATGGGGATGCCGCGCTGCCTGCAAAACGGCAGCAGATCCTCCGGCGTATAGCTGACGTCGTCGTTTTCGAGTGTCAGCCGTCGGCGCACCGCTTCCGGCAGCTGGTCATAAACAGTTCCCATACGCTTCAGCGCCGCTGCTTTGTCGCCATACACACCGCCGGCATGGATATTGATGACATCGGCGCCGACCGCTTCCGCCAGCCGGGCCTGATACTCCAGTTCCCGGATGGAATTGGCGACGACCGCCGGATGTGGTGACGACAGCACCACGAACTGGTCGGGGTGAAAGCTGAGCCGGATCTGTTTCTCGGCTGCAAATACCTTGCAGGATTGGAGCGTGCAGGCAATCATCTCTCCCCCCGGCAGTTGGCCCAGGGAATATCCCGCCTCCGGATGGGTCATGCGCGGGAAGAGCGGAGACATGATGCGGAACGCCCCGATGCCGAGCCGCTGCACCGTTTCCAACGCCAGCTGCAGGTTTCGGACATTGTGCAGGCAGATCTCGGACAGCTTGAGAAGCTGATGGTCACGGGGAAGAGATGACAGGGCTTTAGCGGTGGTCGTCCGGAACGACACCGCTTCATTTATGAACAGGCAGCAGAGGCCAAAACGGAGCATATGGTTCCTTGGTATTATGCTTTCTGAACGGCACGTGACCGGCGGACCACCCTGTTTTTGAGTTAATATGCAGCGGCGTCGAAACCGAGGGGCACCGGCTCCAGTGTTGATCGCTGCCACAGTTGTTGCAGCAATAGTTTTCGTTCGCAGGATATCTGAAACTTCCAGTCGGCTTTTCAAGTGTTCGGAAAGATCATCGCCGGTCTCACCCGGTCCACCCAGGTAGATAACCCGCCTGACGCCCGCCTTGAGTCTTCCTGAGGAGATAGTGCCCGACGAACCATTCATTGCCGCTGTTAAAACCGAACAGTTCGGCACAGGCCATGAAGAACACACGCCAGCGCTGGAACCAGAGTTCGGCCTCGTCGCCATAGGCCTCCTGCAGGATCGGCATGATCTGTTCCCGCCGCGCGCCCTGCAGCGTGAGCCAGTCCTCGCAGGTCTGCTGGTAGTGACGGCCGTTGACCCGCCAGTGGTCCTCCACCAGCAGGTGGTCGTTGAAGTAGAACAGCAGGTGGTCGGAGGGCATGATGCCGCCGGTAAAGAAATAGCGCCCCATCCAGTTGTCCTCCCCCTCGGTCTCAAAGAAATAGGCCAGTTCGCGATGGCAGAAGATATGCACGAACAGCCGGCCGTCAGGCTTCAGCCAGCCGGAGATGCGCCGCAGCAGCTCGGCATAATTGCGCATGTGTTCGAACATCTCCACCGAGACGATCCGGTCAAAGACCTCATCGATCGCGAAGTCGTTCATGTCGGCGGTAACCATCCGCACATTTGTGAATCCCTTTTCACGGCAGAGCGCCTGAATGTACCCGCGCTGCGGGGCGGAGTTGGAAACTGCCGTGATGCGGGCATTCGGGTACTGCTCGGCCATCCAGAGCGTCAGCGAACCCCAGCCGCAGCCCAGCTCGAGTATATCCATGCCGTCCGCAAGGCCGGCCCGGCGGCAGGTCTCGGCCAGCATGGCCTCTTCGGCGGCGGCGATGCCGGTCACGCCGATCGGGTACAGGCAGCTGCTGTACTTGCGCCGCGGACCCAGCAACTGGGCGAAGAAAGCCGGCGGCAGCTCGTAGTGCTGGTCGTTGGCGGCATCGGTGGCAACAGCCAGGGGGCTCTTCCTCAACAGGGCGAAAAACTCGCGCTGCCGCTGGCGCTCGACCTCCGTGTCGCCATGATACTCATCCCGCAGCCGCCGTTTCAGCAGGCGCCTTATTCCGCGCCGGATAACCGCATCCGGCAGCAGGCCGCCTTCCATCAGGTCGATCAGCACACTCATGGTTTCCCCTCGGCGGCGCTATACTGGCTGCGGATCTCTTCCATCCGGCTGCGGTTCTTGCCCAGGTCCGAATAGCCGAGCCGCGAGGCGGAACGGACCTGGATGACCGAACGCGGCCGGTCCAGCAGAAACTCGCCATCATCGACAAACAGGATCGTGCGCAGTTCCACCCGCAGATACCCCGGTTTCTCTTCGATGATGGTCGTGTCGGCCCGTCGCCCGAGGACCTGCTTCAGGCGGGCAAAGGCCGCATCCGGAGCGCCGCTGAACGCCAGCGGCGCAATGTGGTGCTTACCGTCATCTGCCTGGCTGGAAACACAGTTGGGCGAGGCAGGGCAGGCCGGCAGTAGGCCGTCCTTTGTGCCCAGGTTTTGCGGCCGTTCTCCGGCGCATCCAAGCATCCCCAGCAAGCCGATAGCCATAATGATGATTCTCCCTGTCAAGGTGTACATCGTTTCCTTCCTGATCCGTATAAAAATGTATCCATAAAACAGTATAGCGATGTTTGCATTTATAGCGTACCGTATTATTATTGTCATGAATTATTACCAAGGAGGCGCCATGACCTCTCACACAGCGACCCGCTGCAGCGTCTGCATAACTGCACTCCTGATGGCACTCAGCATCCTCACCTCCCCCGTCTCTGCCCTGACCGTTGAAAAGGTGACCTTTGCGGACAGCGTCACCATCGGCGGCACACAGGTTCCGCTGCGCAATGCGGCGCTGCTGCGCTACCTGAAGCTTATCAAGGCTTATGTGGCGGCGCTGTATCTGCCTGAGGGGGTTACAGCGGAGAACGTCCTGTCCGATGTCCCCAAACGCCTGGAAATCAACTATCTGGTCTCAATCAAGGGTCCTGATTTCGGCAAAGGCGCTGAACCGACCCTGAAACGCAACCACACCCCGGCCGAACTCTCTAAACTGCAGGAGCGCATCGACCGGATCAATGGGATCTACCGGGATGTCAAGCCGGGTGACCGCTATGCATTGACCTACCTGCCCGGCCGGGGGACAGAACTGGCCCTGAACGGCACGCCGCTGACGGTGATCGAAGGCGCCGACTTCGCCGCCGCCTATTTCGGCATCTGGCTGGGACGGGATTCGATCGATGACAACCTGAAGCGCGAACTGCTGAAAGGACGCTGACATGAGAACCTTCCTGACCACGGTCTGCCTGGCTGTGCTGGCCGTCATGCTGTATGTCACGGTCAGCGCCTCGCTGCAACAAGATGTGCTGACAGCAACCCGGCTGCTCTGGCCCGACCTCTGGTTCCGCGCCACCCTGGCGGACGCCTACTGCGGCTTCCTGTTTTTCTGGCTCTGGGTGGCCTGGCGCGAGAAGTCCAAGACAAAAGGAGTCCTCTGGTTCGTGTTGATCATGGCGCTTGGCAATCTTGCCATGGCCGGATATATCCTTCTTCAACTCCGTCATTTGCATGCGGGTGACGGCGTAGAAGCACTGTTGTTAAGAAAGGGAGCGTAGCTATGGCGCCGGTCTTTCTGATCACCACTGCCTCTATCCTGCTTTACATGACCGGCTGGTTCATCGCCGCCCGGATTAGGGGGCGTAACGACATTGCCGATGTGGCCTGGGGGTTGGGGTTCATCCTGGTGGCGTCGGTCTCGCTGGTCGCCGGTGATGTCTATTCGCCGCGTAGCCTTGTGGTGTCGAGCCTGGTGCTGGTATGGGGCCTCCGGCTGGCACTTCATATCCACTACCGCAACCGTGGCCGTGGCGAAGACCCCCGCTACCGGAAGTGGCGCGAAGAGTGGGGTAAGTGGTTCGTGCTGCGCTCCTTCCTGCAGATCTTCATGCTGCAGGGGCTATTGCTGCTGCTGGTGGCCGTGCCGATCGTCTTCGCCAACACGGCACCGACCTTACCGCTGGGATGGCTGGATCTGCTCGGTCTGGCGGTCTGGCTGTACGGCTTCTGTTTCGAGGCGGTCGGTGACCGGCAGCTGCTGAAATTCATCCGCGACCCGGGCAACAGGGGGCAGTTGATGACGAGCGGCCTGTGGCGCTACACCCGCCACCCCAACTATTTCGGCGAGGTGACCCTCTGGTGGGGTCTCTGGCTGATGACGCTGTCGCTGCCGGGGGGGTGGCTGGCGATCGTCGGCCCATTGACGATCACGATCCTGATCCTGAAAGTCTCCGGCATCCCCATGCTGGAAAAACCGTACGAGGATCGCGCTGATTTCCAGGAATACAAGCGCCGCACCAGCGCCTTTTTTCCGCTGCCGCCCAAGGGAGGGACCTGACATGCTCCATACTCTCAAGATCTACCTGCTCTGCCTGCCGTTCACGCTACTGCTGGATTATCTCTGGCTGGCCAAACTGATGCAGGGCTTTTATCTAAGGGAACTCGGCCCCTACGCCCGGGTGCGGGACACCACCATCATCCCGGTCTACTGGGCCGCCGCCATTGTCTACCTGCTGCTGCCTCTGGGTATTGTCCTGTTCGCGCTGCCGAAAGTTGATCCGGAACACCTTGCGGCATCTTCCCTGGCGTGGGGCGCCCTGTTCGGACTGGTGGTTTACGGTGTCTATGACATGACCAATATGTCCACGCTGGAGAACTGGCCGGTCAGGATGGTCTGGGTCGATATCTGCTGGGGTTGTTTTCTGTGCGGGGTTACGACCTGGTTCGCTGCGCTGACGTCGCGGTGGATGCAGTAAACGTACTACACACAAAAGGAGCATTAGTCATGAACCTTTCCGAACTTTTCGACAATCCTGGCCTGGGGGTCATGTCCACCTCTTCCTCGGACGGCAAAGTCAACAGCGCGGTCTATGCCCGGCCACATGTCATCGACGGGACGACGCTGGTCTGGGGCATGACCGACAGGCGCACCCATCAGAACCTGACCCATAACCGGCACGCAGCTTACCTGTTCAAGACCAGCTCACCCGGCTTCAGCGGGGTGCGCCTGGCCTTGGAGCTTATCAGGACCGAAGAGGAGGGCGAGCTGCTGGCGGCCATCAAGGCCAACTCCGATGTGGTTGTCGGGCCGGGCGCCGGCGCTGCTGTGACCCATGCCGCCTGGTTCCGGGTGACTGAAGTGAGAGACCTGATTTGAAGAGAGAAGAATTCCCATGAAGATAGCGATCATCGGCGGCGGCATATCAGGATTGACAACTGCGCACCTTCTGTGCGGTGAACATGAAATCACCCTGTTCGAGGCCAACGACTATCCTGGGGGGCACACCAACACGCTGGATGTGCAGCACGACGGAATCACCTACGCGGTCGACACCGGCTTCATCGTTTTCAACGAGCGCACCTATCCCAATTTCGTCAAGCTGCTGGAGCGGCTTGCCGTTCCATCGCAACCGAGCGTAATGAGCTTTTCAGCCGTCTGCGAAACGACCGGGCTGCAATACTGCGCTACCAATCTGGACACGCTCTTTGCCCAGCGCCGCAACCTGCTTAACCTTCCTTTCTGGCGGATGCTGCTGGAAATTTTCCGTTTCAACCGCTCTTCAGGGGAGTTGCGCGGCAGCAGCGATCTCAACCTGAAACTGGGCGATTATCTCCGCACCAACGGCTATTCGCCACAGTTCATTGAAAAATTTCTAATCCCCATGGGGGCGGCGGTATGGTCGGCCGATCCGGCTCAATTTCTCTCGTTCCCCGCGGCGACCTTCGTACAGTTTTTCACCAATCACGGCATGCTCAACGCTTTTGATCAGCCTGCCTGGCGAGTCATCAGAGGCGGTTCCCGCCAGTATGTTGAGCCGCTGATACGGACATTCCGCGACCGGATACGCCTTTCAACTCCGGTGGAACGGGTGCAGCGTTTCGGTGACAGGGTGACAGTCACCCCCCGCTTCGGCGAACCGGAGAGTTTCGACCATGTGGTTCTGGCCTGCCACAGCGACCAGGCTTTGGGAATGCTGGCCGACCCGTCGGATGTGGAACGGGCTTTGCTGGGAGCCATCCCCTACCAGAAAAACGATACTGTGCTGCACACCGACAGCCGGTTGCTGCCCTCAATTCCCAAGGTCCGCGCCAGCTGGAACTGCCTGATCCCCCGCCGGCAGCAGGGGAGTGTCGTGCTGACCTACTGGATGAATCTGCTGCAGACCATCAACGCACCGGTGGATTTCTGCGTGACGCTCAACAGCCCGGAGGGCATCGATCCGGACGCTATCATACGCCGCCTGGTCTATCACCACCCGGTCTACTCAACTGCCGCATTTGCAGCACAAAAGCGCAGGGACGAGATCAGCGGCGTCAACCGCACCTCCTATTGCGGCGCCTACTGGAGCTGGGGTTTTCACGAGGATGGCGTCAAGAGCGCCCTGGCGGTCTGCCGGCAGTTCGGGAAGGGACTCTAGCCATGGAAAGTCGGCTCTACACAGGTCATGTGGGGCATCAGCGCCTGACCCCGGTCGGCAACGCCTTCCGCTACAGCCTGTTCTTCCTGTATCTCGACCTGGCAGAACTGGAGCAGGTCTTCACCGGGCGCTGGCTCTGGTCGCTGGAACGGCCGAATTGGGCCAGTTTCCGGCGTTCGGATTACTTCCATTCGTCAGCACTGCCGCTCGGTCAGGCCGTACGCGACGAGGTGGAACGCCAGCTCGGGCGCCGCCCCGCTGGTCCGGTCCGGCTCCTGACCCACCTGCGTTACCTGGGGTACTGCTTCAATCCGATCAGCATCTATTACTGCTTTGACGCAGACGGCGTGACCATGGAGGCCTTCCTGGTCGAGATCCACAACACCCCCTGGGGAGAAGAGTATCTGCGGGCCCTTGATGCCCGCACCGGCCCCCGTGAGGGAGAGTGGCACAACTTCCGGCTGGACAAGGAGTTCCACGTATCCCCGTTCATGCCGATGGATATGGAGTACGACTGGCGCTTTACCCCGCCGGGGGAACGATTGGCGGTCCACATGACCAGCCTGCGGCAGGGGAGTGAGATCTTCAGCGCATCGCTGAATCTGCAGCAGCAGCCTCTGACCGGCGGCAACCTGGCCGGGGCACTGCTGCGCTGGCCCTGTGTGACTGCCAAGGTAATCGCCGCCATATACTGGCAGGCGCTGCGCCTGAAGCTGAAAGGGGTGCCCTTCTGCCCGCACCCGGAAACCCTTGACGTGAGGAAAGGAGGCTATCATCCATGAGTGACAACGAACAGACTTATACCTCCTGCCATGACAACGCGACACCTCCGACCGGAATGCTCAACCGTCTGGCGCGGAGCCTGGTGCTGAAAAGCCTGGCAGAGATCCGTCAGGGGCAGCTTATCTTCATCGATCGCGATGAACGCCTGGAATTCGGCCAACCGGGCTCCGAACTGACGGCCACCGTGCGCGTACAGCATCCCGACTTTTACCGGAGGGTGGCCCTGGGCGGCACGATCGCCGCCGGCGAGACCTACATGGACGGCCTGTGGAGCTGCAGCGACCTGCTGGCACTGGTACGGATCATGGTGCGCAACCAGGGTGCGCAACAGCAGCTTGAGGGCGGGCTGGCGAGATTGACCGTCCCGCTGCAGCGTCTGATGCACCGCCTGAACGACAACACCCGTAACGGCAGCCGCAGGAACATTGCCGCCCACTATGATCTGGGCAACGATTTCTATCAGCTTTTTCTCGACCCAACCATGGCCTATTCCTGCGGCATCTTCGAACGGGTCGACAGCAGTCTGGCTGAGGCGTCACAAGCCAAGTTCGACCGTATCTGCCGCAAACTGGGACTGACTCCCGGCATGCAGGTGCTGGAGATCGGCGCCGGTTGGGGCGGTTTTGCGATCCATGCTGCGCAGCACTACGGCTGCCGCGTCACCACCACCACGATCTCGCAGCAGCAGCACGATCTGGCCGCCGAACGTATCGCAGCGGCAGGACTGGGGGGGCGCATCACCCTGTTGCAGCAGGATTACCGCGATCTGACCGGCAGTTTCGACAGACTGGTCTCGATCGAAATGATCGAAGCGGTCGGGCACCGCCACCTGCCGACCTTTTTCCGGATCTGCGCCGAGCGGTTGAAGGCAGACGGGGCCGCACTGATCCAGGCCATCACCATGCCGGATCATCTCTACGATCGCTATCTGGCCGCCCCCGACTTCATCAACCGTTACATCTTCCCCGGCAGCTGCTGCCCGTCGCTGCGTGCCATCTCCGACGCCGTGGCTCGCTCCACCGACCTGCGCCTGAACAATTTCGAAGACCTCTCCCCGCACTACGCCCGAACCCTGCGGGAATGGAGAAATGCCTTTCATGCCAATCTGGAGCAGGTCAAGGGTATGGGCTTTGACGATCGCTTCATCAGGATGTGGGATTATTACCTCTGCTACTGCGAAGGTGGCTTTGCGGAGCGCTTTACCGGTGTCACGCAACAGCTGTTCGTCAAACCGGGTTATCGCGGGGAGACGTTACAGCATCCGGTGGAAAGGAGAGTATAGCCATGAAACATACGATTTTGACGATTGCCCTGCTGATTATGACAGGTTGCAGCGCGTCTTTGCCGCCGCTCAAGACGGTAGACAATGTTGACATCAAGCGCTTTATGGGTCCATGGTACGTCATCGCCTGCATCCCGACCTTCATCGAAACCGAAGCCTATAATGCCGTCGAAACCTACCGGCTTGACCCGGACGGCAGCATCGACACGCTCTTCACCTTCAACAAGGGAAGCTTTGACGGCCCGCCCAAACGCTACAACCCGCGCGGTTTCATCTTCGACAGAGTCAACAACTCCACCTGGGGGATGCAGTTCATCTGGCCGATCAAAGCCGAGTATCTGATTACATACCTTAATGAGGAATACAGCCAGACTGTCATCGGCCGTAACAAGCGTGACTACGTCTGGATTATGGCGCGCACTCCGCAGATAGCGGAAGTCGATTATCAGAGGCTGGTGAAAGATCTGGAAGTGCAGGGGTACGATATCTCCAAACTGCGTAAGACACCGCAGCGATGGCCGAAGGATGGAAACAGTCAGTGAATGACCTGACCCGCAAAGTGCTCAACGTGGCACTGTTTCAAGCGGCCTGGTTTGCGGCAGTGCTGGGAGCGGCACGGGGGATGCTCTGGCTTGGCCCCGTGGCTATGATACCGACCCTGGCGATCCATCTGGCACTTCACGAGCATCGGCGCGGTGAAGTAAAGCTGCTGCTGGCGGCTGGCCTGCTTGGATTCCTTTTTGACACAATTTACGTGGCGGGCGGCGTCTTTACGCCGCTGCAGCACCTTTTCCCCCGCCCTTTCAGTCCGCCTTGGATGATCTGCCTTTGGCTGAACTTCGCCGCCACCCTGAACGTCTCCCTGGCCTGGCTGCGCGGTCGCTATCTGCTGGCTGCGCTCTTTGGGGCGGCCGGCGGGCCGCTGGCGTATTACAGCGGCGCCCGGCTGGGAGCCACGGAGGCGCTGCCGACAACTATCGGGATACTGCTGCTGGCAATCGGTTGGGGGATCATGACGCCGCTATTGGTCTGGCTGGCGCGTGTCTTCGGCAGAAACGGCATCAAGGGTACTATTTAGAATCCACTTACCTGACACTGCTGGCAATCAAGAATTCTTAAGTACTCCGCAGCTTGCTGCAGTGTGCCAGCCAATTTCAAATTAATGAATCTGCACAATTCCCGAGTTTGAGAACGATAGCACCCGCTTCAATCAACAGTTGCAGTAACCGGAATCAGAATCTCGTTACGACGCATGAACCACGGCGTAAAAGGAGGATTGTAGCGGGCCCAGACCGGTTCGCCGGCAACGGTAAACCGGTGTTCCCGTATCCATTTTTCCAGTTTTTCTCTGTGGAGCAGATAATTCTCTTCGCTCCAGAACCCGGAATACCGGACAGAAGCCACCCGGCGCGCCGGAACCTCGCGCAACTTGATCCCTGGATCATCGGGGGTCGGCAGGGTTTCAAGAGAATAGGAGGCCGGCATCATGAAACTTACGGCCCATTTTCCCTGAACACGTTGCTGGCTGACCGGAGCGGTCATGGAGATTTTCTCCCCCTTCTGCTCCTGGGATACGGGAGCAGTCATCGCAATCTTGCCGCGCGATGTATTGTCACCGGAGATGTAGCGAAAAAGCGGTCTGAAGGCCTTGTTTCCAGCCTCTTCAAGTTTTCCTTCAACAATGGTTTCAGCGAGAATCTGGGGTGCGTACTCGCGCAGTTCGAAAATATCATCGGATTTTAAAATCTTGTAGGGGGCTTCTTCTATTGCCATGGCGGGTACCACTCCTGTGAGCATGAGCACGGTTACAGCTAAGATCCTTTTGATCCCTTTCATCAAAACAACCATGAGATGTTTATATGTAGGCTCCTTGCCAGCTCTATTTTCAGCTCCGCGTTCCTGAATCGCTGTCGATGTGATCATAGTAAACTCCTCTTCATGGAAATTCTATTCGTCGGTATAAGACGGTATCGGGCGGTACGAGCACGACGAAACATTTTGTGAGGCTGTCGTTACTGTTCTTTCAGTTGCCCCGCGCTCTCAATGCAAGGAGAGAACGTACGAGGTAAGGGCCTCCAGTTCTACCTGTGAATATAAATGTCCGACGGCCGGCATACCATCGGGACGCCCATTGCGGATGCTCTCCATTACCGCCTCCCGTGTTCGGCCGTACTTGTAGTCGGGCCGTTGCAGGGACGGCCCTTTCCTGCTTCCGAGTCCGTTACCCTCATTGCCATGGCACGTATGACAGGCCCGGTGAAACAGAACGTAACCGGATGGTGCTGCCGTACTCGCTGTTCCAGAGGTTGCAGCAGGCATTTTACCCGGTTGCTGAGTGCTGGTGGCTGATTGTTCCTTTCCGGTGCAGCCTGCCATTACCCACAGAAGAAGAGCCGCCATACTGCATGCCGTACGGTTCAATTTTTTCATCACGCTGTCTCCGATCCATCAATTTTATACATTGCTACTATTTAGTTGTCCCTGAAAAAGTGTAACTATCTGATTTATAATGTTTATTATGCGTTT
>CAZGEG010000023.1:0-80780 GCA_964524835.1 uncultured Geobacter sp. | reverse complement strand
CGGGCGATAACCTCCTGCGGGTCGGAAATGTCGGCCGGGGTGATCCGGTTCATCACCTCGGCGGCCGTGTACCCCAGCATCCGTTCGGCGCCGACGTTGAAGATCTGGATGACCCCCTTGGCGTCGGTGGCGATGCTGGAAAAGTTGGCGCTGTTAAAGATCGCGCTCTGCAGCGCACCCGCCTTGAGCAGGGTTGCTTCACTACGGACCTCGGAGATGATTTCCTCCGTCCCGGCGGCTCGTGACACGATTTTGCCCTTCTCGATTCCCATTGCTGACTCTCTTCAATACTGGATTTGAATATTACGCATGTGTTCGCCTGCGCACAACTTCGGGCAGACCCATTATTCCGGGGAAAGTCCCCGCTTTGTACCTATGGAATCAGACAGAATTGAAGAGTAACACAGGGGGAGTCACTATCACACCAAATACTTCGTATTTTGCGGTCACCATCGGAATTATCCTCAGATTTTTGCGGAATCCGTAAATATTTGAGGCTAAACATTTTCATTCTACCCAATGCTACGGCCTGCCCTCTATTCATAACTATCAGTTGTTACACGCATAAATTCCACAGGAATATATTTCCGGTCATTGGCAGGCTATTTGCCATATTCCTCAGTACGATTCTGGTCATCCCACCCGGCCCGTCAACCGGACAGCTTGCAACCTACCTGGCGGGTTCCTGTTGCTTTTGGAAAGGGGATATTGCGAAAAGCTGAACTTTGAAATGCAGGGCAAGGAGGAATAAATCGAGAGGAGACACGGAGCAGAAGAGTCGGCATGAACAAACCTAATTCAAATAACAATCAAAAGGGGAATTTATGAAAAAGTTTACGGCACGAAAAGCGTATGTATTATCGATGGTGGTTATGGGTGTACTTGTCAGCAGCGCACTGGTGTATGCAGGTTCGGACAGGCACAAGGGTGACGGCAAGCCGTCGGGCACCAAGCCTCCGGTTGTTACGACTCCAGGCAGGCTCGGGGCTGCCTCATCTTTCGGTGTTTTCGGCGGCGGCGCGGGGATGACCAACCAGGGGATATATACGGTCGTCAAAGGGGATATCGGCACGACAGCAGCTTCGACCCTGGTCACCGGATTCCACGACAGCAAGGCTGTTTTTACGGAAACACCGCTCAACATCGGCAAAGTGACCGGCAAGATACACACGGCCACCGCTCCAGCCGGTTCCGTACCGAACGTCATTGCAGCAGCAGCAGCCCTATCGGCACAAACCGCATTTGACAACCTCTCACCAGCTGCACTTCCGGGCGGAAAAGATGTCTCTTCATTGGGCGGCGGGGCCGGACAACTCGGCAACCGCACCCTCGCACCCGGTGTCTACAAATCGGCCCCCGGTTCTTTTGCCATCCAGGGCGGCGACCTGTATCTGGACGGCCAGGGCAATCCTAATTCCGTCTGGGTTTTCCAGATGGCATCAACTCTCACAGTCGGCGGCCCGGGCGCAGCATATCCCCAGAGCGTCATCCTGGTCAACGGAGCTCAGGCCAAAAACGTCTTCTGGCAGGTAGGCAGCCACGCCACGATTAACGCAGGCGGCGGCGGCACCATGACCGGGACCGTCATCGCTTCTTCAGGCATATCAATCTCTACCGCCGGCAATGTCGAAACAGTGGCACTGAACGGCAGAGCGCTGGCCCTGCATGCTTCGGTCACACTCGTCAACACCGTCATTACCGTTCCTGCACCATAGTGTCCTGGATGAAAACCGAATAGGAACTGGGGAGGCAGACAGTTTTGAAATGCTGTCTGTCTCCTTATCCGCCTCCCGGCCGCACGTGGCGGATCAGATCGAAAAGCTGCAAAGTCATGCTCTGGTTCAATTGTAAACCATCTTTGTTTCCGCATGGAAACTGAGTATTCAACATTAGATTAACGGCGGTGAGACATATGGAAGACATACTGGTAGTAGATGATGACAGACTGATTCTGGAGGTGGTCAAGTGCATTCTGGGACGCGAAGGGCTTGATACCATCTGCGTAGCGAGCGGAAAGGAAGCGCTTGAGAAGCTGAACGAAAGAACCTTCTCCCTGATGATTACCGATTTCAACATGCCGGAGATGGATGGTCTCGAACTGTCCAGAATCGGTATGGAGATAGCACCTCAAATGCCCATCATCATGGACACCGGCAGCATTTCACCGAAGATCGCCCGCCTGGCGAAGGAAATCGGGATTTCAAAAGTTTTGTCCAAACCCTTTCTCCCTAGCGTATTGCTGCAGACAATAAGGGATGTAATTGGAAAACGGTGGGAATTGGCCGCTTCAACCGTGTAGGCGGCGAGAATGCATACCCATCGCATAAAACCCTGCCGACACCTTGACCCTGTTTCAAGCCTGCAAAGCCGGGAGAGGGATGTACAGAGAAAGTTTGGAAGCAACGATCGCAATCTTAACTATATTATGAAGGGGAATCTGATGAAAAAGTTTATCGGGCAGAAAGCTTATCTTATTTTCACGCTGATTCTGGGGGTTTTTATCAGTAGTCTGCCGGTGCTCGGAGGGATTGCCAATGCGGCTCCGGTAGACCTTGGGGCGGCAGCTTCGTTCGCAGGTTTTGGCGGCAGCGCCGGCATGACCAATCAGGGTATTTTATCGGTAATTAACGGCGATATCGCTACCACGGGGGCTTCTCCTTTGATCACCGGGTTCCACGATGCGGGCGCCAATGTTTATACGGAAACGCCGCTCAATAGCGGCGCTGTGAACGGGACGATATATACGGCCACCGCCCCATCCGGATCAGTCCCGGGCGGGATTGCCGCCGCAGTCGCCCTCGCCGCACAAACCGCTTTCATCAACCTCTCCCCCGCGGTCCTGCCAGGAGGGATAGATGTCTCGACATTGGGGGGCGGCCCCGGACAACTCGGCGGACGCACACTTCCCCCAGGAGTATACAAATCGGCTCCGGGCACCTTTGCGATACAGGGGGGGGATCTTACCCTCGACGCCGGCGGCGACCCGAATGCGGTCTGGGTCTTCCAGATGGCAACATCGCTGACTGTCGGCGGACCGGGAGCAGCATTCCCGCAGAGCGTGCTTCTGGTCAACGGCGCTCAGGCCAAAAACGTCTATTGGCAGGTCGGCAGCACCGCGACGATTAACGCCGCAGGCGGCGGAACCATGGCGGGAACCATAATTTCTTCTGCGGCAACGACGTTCTCCACCGCCGGCAACGTTGCGGTCGTGACTCTTGAGGGAAGAGCCTTGGCCCTGAATGCTTCCGTTACCATGGTGAACACACGCATCAACGTGCCGGCACAGTATCAACCGGTGTCGGTGAGTTCATCAATCCCTGTCAATGGTGCTGCAGCTGTTCCGATCGACAATAAACTCTCCGCAACCTTCAGCGGAGCGATGGATCCCGCAACAATCACCACATCTACTTTTTCCGTCAAGCAAGGGTTGGCAGATGTTTCCGGGGAAGTGACCTACTCCGGCGTTACTGCACTCTTTACACCTTCAAGTTACCTTGCCGAGAGCACCCTATATACCGCCACGATTACCACAGGTGCCAAGGATCCGGCCGGCAATGCTCTGGCAAGTGACTTCGTCTGGAGTTTTACGACCGGCTTGGCCCCGGACGTCACCAAACCGGCCGTTAGTTCCACGGACCCCGCCAATGGCGCCACGGTCGTGCCGATCGGCAGCAAACTGACCGCAACCTTCAGCGAGGCGATGGATCCCGCATCGATCACCGCAACAACATTTACCCTGCAGCAGGGGGCAGCAGCCGTTGCAGGCACGGTGTCCTACTCCGGAATAACCGCACTCTTCACTCCGGCAAGCGATCTTGCTGCCGGCTCCATCTATACCGCTACGATTACCACCGGCTCCACCGATCTGGCCGGCAATGCAGTGGAAAACAGCCATGTCTGGAGCTTTACCACAGGTGCTGCCCCGGACGTCATTAAACCGGTAGTTACTTCACTGGACCCTGCTGATCTTGCCGCAGGTGTATCAATCAACAAGGCAATCAGCGCAACTTTCAGTGAAGCGATGGACGCCATGACGATCAGCACCGCTACATTCACCATGCAGCAAGGCGCAGCGGCAGTGGCGGGCACTGTTATCTACTCCGGCGTAACTGCGCTGTTTACCCCGGCAAGCGCCCTTGCGACAGGCACCGCCTATACCGTCACGATCACCACCGGCGCCAGGGACCTGGCCGGCAATGTACTGGCAACCAACCACGTATCAAGCTTTACCACCGCTGCAGCCGCAGTACCCGCAGCGGGACCCGCTGCAGTAAACCTCGGCACAGCCGGTAATTATGTAATCCTATCAAAAACGGGCGTCTCGACGACCGGCACCACCGCAGTCGTCGGCGATATCGGTGTCAGTCCTGTCCCCGCAAGTTACATAACCGGTTTTTCCCTGATCGCGGATTCGACAAATACATTTTCAACATCATCCGTTGTAACCGGAAAACTGTACGCAGCCGACTATGCTCTGCCCACTCCGGCTGTTATGACCACGGCCGTAAGCGATATGCAAACCGCTTTCACCGACGCTGCCGGAAGAACTAACCCGGATTTCACTGAACTGGGCGCCGGCGACATCAGCGGCCTGACACTCGTACCCGGCCTCTACAAATGGGGAACAGGTGTTTCAATAACTAATGGAGTAACTCTCGCGGGGGGCGCAAATGACGTCTGGATTTTCCAGATAGCACAAGACCTTCTCGTAAACAACAGTGCCATTGTTACCTTGACCGGCGGAGCACAAGCCAAGAATATATTCTGGCAGGTCTCAGGCAAGGCGACCCTTGGAACGACTGCTGACTTCAAAGGAATTATCATGAGTCAAACGCTGATTTCGCTGAATACCGGCGCAGTGATGAACGGCCGGGCGTTGGCTCAAACTGCGGTTACCTTGAACGCAACCGCCATTGCCGCACCGTAAGCAGATACATGAGAAAGTATCCTGCTTATCAGGGTTAGGGCTGAAAGCAGGGGGTAGAAGGGGGGGATGCCGGCTAATGCAAATATTCAGTCGACCTCCCCCGTATTACCTTACTAGAGAAAAGAGAAAGCGAGCAGCAGGCACTCGGCAGGACACAGCACTGATAGCGGTTTTTTCGCTCGGGAGATTGGCATGAACATTTATATGAAAGGCACGGTCGCGCATCTGCAGGGGGATTTGACCCATTCCGGAGTGACTGACAATATTATCAATTCATTGTCGCTTTCATTGCAGCAGGTAGCTTCAAGAGACGAGAAGAACTTCCGCATTGATTGCGGAAAGATCGTCACTGCCGACAGAAGCGGCCTGCAGCTGCTGTACGTATGGATGCAGTGTGCCAGATTCAGAGGAGTTGAGCCGGAACTGGTCAATCTGCCCGACAATCTGCAGAAGACTCTGCGGAGAATGGGGCTCGGCCATTGTTTTTCAAGCAGGACACCGGCCACGCCGGTGCCACTTTTCGGCATCAACTAAAGGCAATTGCAGGCGGCAG
Organism: uncultured Geobacter sp.; assembly: GCA_964524835.1. Lineage (GTDB taxonomy): Bacteria > Desulfobacterota > Desulfuromonadia > Geobacterales > Pseudopelobacteraceae > JACRCG01. Next base: position 75,300 of record CAZGEG010000023.1, on the reverse strand, counting down.
GGAAAAAACATTTTTCACAGGAGAGTGGGAACCATGCTGATCTATGCGATATTATTATCTGCAATAATTGTGATCGCGTATCTGATCCAGTTTCAGCTATACCATCATTCCCGCCGCAAAATTTCAGGAATGGAACTATTTGAAATACCGGACGAACCATTGAAAATAACTTGAGTTACGGCGCTGCTGAAGAAAAACGTCCTTTCCCGCACCGCCACGGACGAACGACCTGAAGAACAATACCGCAAGCGGATTTACCAACAAAAGAAGGCCGCTATTCCCTGGGAAAGCGGCCTTCTTGATATCCGCCGGCCCGAAAACCGTGGAGACGGGAGCGATGAGACTACCTGCAACCCTGCCTACAATACCTTTTGCACCGCTTTATCCTGATACATCCTCTCGTCACTCAGCTGCAAAGCTCCCGCCAGCTGATTTCTGTTTTCTGCAGATGCGACACCGAAAGCGATACCGGCCTGGCGGCTGATGATTTCATGGCAGTTCGTGATCCTCCCGACAGCTTCCTCCGCAACGTCTTTGCCTATTCCCGGGAGTAGCACGGCAAACTCGTCTCCGCCAATTCGGGCAACTATGTCCTCGGCACGGAACGCCTCCAGGATGATCCGTCCCGCCAACCGGATCAGATCGTCCCCGGCTGCATGCCCCAGAGTGTCATTGACGGATTTCAGGCCGTTTATATCCGCCATCACGATGCTTACGGGAAACATTCTGCTCTGGGAAAGCCGTTCCAGCTCTTCTTCGAAAAACGCCCGGTTATAGAGTCCGGTCAGAACATCGTGGGTACTGGAGTAACGGAGCGTTGCTTCTGCTTCTTTGCGGATGGTAACATCTTCCATGGCCAGAAGGATGATGTGCGAGCCGATATTTTTCCGGAAGATCTGGCGGGCGTTAAGCAGGATGGTTTTGCGGCCGATGCCGGGGAAATCATGCTCGACTTCATACCCGTTGAATACGGTATTTTTGGGAAGTATCTCCTCGAAGAGGACCCGCAGCTTGGGTATGTCCCATTGCCGGCTGCCGAGGTCATAAATGAACTTCCCGATGGTTTCTTCCGGCGTCACCTTGAATGTGTCGTAAAAGCTGACATTGGCTATGAGTATCTTCAGGTCGGAACTCAGCACCACGAGCGGTTCCCGCACCGTTTCCACAATATTTTCGGCAGATTCCGTGTCCCTGATCTGCAGCGCGAGGGACCGCAGGAAGAGGCTCTGCATGACTACGCTGCTGATCACCGTCGCATCGTGAGTGGTAACTTCGCGGCCGTAATTGAGGGCAATGAGGCAAAAGCTGTCGCTGGAGTAGCTGACCATGTTCGAAACCGGGATCAGCTGCTTTTCAAGTTCATTGACCAGCGATGCTTCATCCGAGAACGGGTCGGCATCATTATAATAGACCACCGCCGGACTGCCGCTGGCGGCGAAGACGTGTGTGCGGTCAAGATCCATCTCCGGGGTGCATCTGCTGATATCCTCACCCATGGAATCATAACGCACCCACTGGCAGGAACCTTCCTGATCGATCATGCCGATTACGACGGTCTCCGGACTGTCAATGCGGTCAAAACTCGTCCTGATGATCTGGTGCACAATGTTGTCAACATTTTCCAGAAAATCGAACGTGGCCGGATCAAAGTTGATGATAATCTGCTCGCCAAAGGCACTCAGCCTGGAAATGTTATGGTAGGCTGACTGGAGCCGGTCATTCAGCGACTTGACATGCAGCAGCATCTTTATCCGGGCCAGCACTTCGGCGCTGTCGAACGGTTTGGAGATAAAGTCTTCGGCCCCGGCCTCGATCCCCCGGATGCGGTTTTCCTGGTCTGCATAGGAGGTGATCATCACTACCGGGATGTTCCGGAACTGATCATCGGATTTGATCCGGCGGCAAACCTCGAAACCATCCATTCCCGGCATCATCACATCCAGCAGACAGATGTCGATCCGCTCGGTTCTGATCAGCTCCAGCGCCCCAGGGCCGTTCACCGCCGCTACAACCTCATATCCGCGGAGGGACAGAATAACTTCCAGCAGCCTGAGATTGGAAGGCTCGTCATCCACGCAGAGGATTCGCGCCATTCGCTTATTCATATCTGTTCCACCTCCAGCCACCGGGGCCCTCTTCAGAACTCGCAACTTACGTGCCAGAATATCCTACGAGCATGGCGGATGTAGTGGCCTGATAATACAGGACAAATCAAAAGGTGATATCTCAGTGGGCACTGGAATCCGTCAACACTATCCGCAACATCTGGCAGTTGTGCCAACTTCTGCGGGTTCAGGTGACGGTTTTTTTGTAACCCGGCCATGCCCATTCGTTTTTTTCCAACATAATCAGACGCTTGCATTCGAAATAACCGCAGATATTTTCTGGCACGTTAGTTGCGGATTACCTTGCTGACAGTACGCGGGCGTTGACCAGCATTCTGCCCGCTGTGCGGAGCTGCTGTCCGCAGATGGTAACCCATTGATATGCTGCTGTAATTCGCAGGACCGTGGCAGCTGCCGAAGACATCCGACGGTTAATACTGGAGTTAGCACATGAAAAATACATTTCCGGGCAATGCGACAAGCTTTGGGAGAAGCGTGTTCGGATGATATCCATACCTCCCCTACAAGCGGCGGCGCCTCAGGATTCCCGCGACATGCCGGCCGAATCCGAACGCGACCAGATCAGCCAGAATCTTGAGGCTGTTCTTGGTTTCTACACGCGCGAAGATCAAAAGATCAGCCAGTCGCAACGTATCATGGAATGCATCAGCAGTTTTATAGGGGAGCCGGCATTTCTAGGCATCATCCTGATCTTTGTTGCGCTCTGGATGTTCGCCAATATCATATTGCGCCATTCAGGCATGGCCGAATTCGATCCGGCGCCATTTTTCTGGTTGCAGGGAATAGTCGGCCTGGGCGCACTGCTTACCACGATTGTGGTTCTTTCCAAACAGAACCGGCTTTCCAGGCTTGCGGAACAGCGGGCGCATCTTGATCTGAAAGTCACGCTGCTGACGGAGCAGAAGGCCGCCAAGCTCATCGACCTGCTGGAAGAGCTGAGGCGTGATCTGCCCAATGTCAAAAATCGCCATGACCCGGAGGCGGCGGTACTTCGGCAGTCGATGAATCCGGAACTCGTGCTTGCCGCACTGGATGAGCGCAGCGAGCCGAACGGGCAATTGAAGCCCGCCGGAAAAACCACCGGGGAGGAAAGTAGCAACGAATGATGCTCCCGCTGGCGCTGTCACCCAGGCGGGGTTGTTATTACGCTTTACAATGAATTAATGAAGTGGCAGGACTAGAGGAACCCGGTTCTATCTTCCCGGGCAACCCAAAGTATGTCAGGCTAAGCAGTATTCTCCTGAGGTTCAGAATTGTGAAGTCTACCGGTTGTCAAGAGTATGGCGGCAGGCGACGAGTACCACACCGTAATACCTTTTTCAGGTGCAGCAGAAAGATTCAGGAGTGTACACATGAAATGTCCGAATTGCCAAAACAGGAAGATCGATGTCTACGAAGCACGGGGGTTTACGTCAAAAGAAAGCCCCATAAAGGAATGTTCATGCGGGCATGTATGGCGGCTTATTCCTCTCGATGGCGACAACAAAAGGATAGATGTAATCCGGCAGGGGAAAATTCACTGATGCAAGTTTGAGTATACGAAAAAGAAAAAAGGCCACTTTTCCGGAGAAAAGTGACCTTTTCGATGAATGGCGGCCCACTGGTGATGGAAATGAGAACTGGGAAATAGGCTTTAACATCTTAATGAATATAGTCAATACTGTGTCAAATACTAATTCTGACTCGTTTATGGTGTCCACTTTTTCAGTCTACCAAAGTGGCCTCCCCTTACGTCTCCCGATCAATACCATAAATAGCCCCTCACAGCCGCGTGGCTGTGAGGGGCTATTGCATAAACGACGAACGGCAACTGGGTAGTTAGTTTGGCCGCACGCAGATGGTGGTATTGACATAAAGGGTATCTATCGACACCCCGTTAAGCAGGTTAACAACGGCCTGGGTCGGATAGCCGCTCTGCGGTACTCCCGTGGTGCTGCTCCAGACGACGTAATCATAATCTGCCGTACGCGGCTTCCAGTTTACATAGCTGGATGCGACCAGGGTGAGCAACTCTGCCTTGGTCGGGACACGCCAGCCGGTACCGAAACCACTGCCGTATTTGCCAGGTTGGTTGCGCCATTCGCACAGGGTGACTGCGTAAGGGGTACTTGGGTTAGTGCCGGAGTAATAAGAATTATTGTTATAGATCAGCGGGCTCCACGCCTGGTTACCGAGCACAAAAACATCGTCCGTGGTGCCTCCAGCGGCAGTAATGGTGAAGCTGTGCGTCGAAGTGGCCGTGCCGCTCGAAGTGGTAAGCGTTAGCGTCCCGCTGGAGGCGCCAGCAGGAATAGTAAAAGTGATCGAAGTTGCCGTGGCAGCAGTGACGGTCGTCTGAACGCCGTTAATACGGACGATATTGTTAGACACGGTGGTATTGATGTCGGTACCGGCGATAGTCACCGAGGTGCCGATTGATCCGCTCGCTGGTGTAAAGCTGGTTATCTTCGGGGCCGGTGCTACTACAACAGGGGCGTTATCCACCTGGACATGGAAGGTGTAACTGGTCGTGCCGTATGGCTTATCCTTGATGTAGCCAATCATCGGGCCGGTTGCTCCGGGCGTGCACCTGAACTGGCGGGTTGTGGCGGTGCCACCGGCAAGTTCACCGCTGTCGCCACACCCTTCGAGATTGAAGCCCATGCCAGCAATGAATTCGGTGCCGGAAACAGTAAAAGTGGTTGGTACGTTGAGGGTTGCGTGTGACGGGGTGACACTGGCTACCTGGGGGAGATCGACGCCGTTGATGTCGAGCATGAACGCGGCGAGCTGCACACCGCCAGCGTTGTCAAATACCGTGCCGTTTTGCGGTCCGGCAGTGTCTGGTGTACAAGCGAAAGTGAGGGCTGTGTCGGTGCCACCAACCAGCAGGGCGTCCGGACAGCCGCCGACCTGCAGTGTCAGGCTGCTGCCCCAGCTATTAAGGCCGGTGCCGTGAACCACCAGCGACAGCGGCACTCCAACCTTGGCAACATCCGGAGATACCGAGGAAACCAGCGCTGGTGCCTGGCGCGGCACAGGAACACTGGAGGTCGCCGTAGTGACCGGCAGCGTTACCACGGCCGGAGTAGTATCAGCTAAAGGCCTGGGTCGAACAGTCAAATCAGCCACCGCAATCGTCTCACTGGTCGGCAGCACATTAGTCCCGGCAAGAGTGCCGTTCTGCCGGTAACTACTGATCACGGCGGCGCCAGCGGCAGCGGTCTCCTGACCGTTGTCAAGTTCTTTGATGAAAGCGCCGGTAACGCCATCAAGCACGCCAAAGTTGTTTTTCTGGATGTTGGCCAGAGCCTCGCCAGCCTTGGCAGCTCCGGCAATCATGGAAAGTATGCCGACTGGGTTTGTTGGGCCACCGATAATCATGCCAAAACCGAACAGACAGACGCTACTTTTTAGGTTCGCGATATCAGCCAGCGTTACTACATACGCCGCCTCCTTGAAGACGGCCTCTTTAGCGGCGGTTGACGAGGCAAAAAGCTTGGCCATAGCGGCCGGGACCGGAGTCAGGGTGCCATAGACTGCGGCGCCGTAGTTGGCCGAACTGGCCGGGATACCTAGTATTGGGGCGGTATTCCACGCACCATTAGCATAGACAATGGCATAGCCGTCTAAAAACGTACCGCTCGGGCCAAAGCGCACATACTCCATGCCCTGGCCGTCGGCACGTGGGTGCAAGAGCAGATAAGTGCCGCTTGAGTTGTCAACGACTTTAGAGCAGTTACCGGAGTTGTCGTAATACACTGTATGGGATGTGCCGGCATGCGAATATACCATGGCCTGCGTCACCACACCACCTGGCTCAGCTGCGAAGTAGGCGATATACTCGCCGCTCGCGGACTTGAGGATAGAGACCGCATCGTTCGTGGTTCGGTCAGAGATAGTACTCAGTGTCACGTTTTTCAATGTTACCGCAGGCGGCGCCGGCGCCGGTTTCGACGTGCCGCCGGTGCAGCCGCCAAGGGACAGGGTCATTACCATACCTGTTAACAGCCAGAGCTTAGTAATTTTCATAAAATCTCCTCACATGATGGGACGTCATTCCCTCGATCTCCTCTTATTTCATAAAAGAGCCTGAGCAGAACAGTGGCGTGAAGGTGTTGCCAGTTGCCGCGTTCGTTCCTGCAAGTACTTCACATTGCATATTCCCGTCACTCCTATACCTCTCGTCTTTCGTCGCAGCCAATGCGCATGCATCAAACTGCGCAATTGCATCGTAAATGTAAATTTGAGGAGATGACTTGTCGCCAGGGTATACAACATCTGCGCAGGCTGCGAGGGTTCCTGTCCCACCCGCTCCTCCTGTTGCTGCAGCCGGGAATCCGGCGGCTGTAAATCCGGTTACCGCCCTTTGCACCGCGTCTTCGGTCTGATTGGCCACCGCGTTGTTAATCGCATTTCCGAGTACGCTCAGTATGGTTCCTTCGGGAGGATACGTACTGGCATCCCACAGTTTTTTGAGCAAATTCTCGAATTCTGTTGGCAACGACCGAGCATATGCGATAACCGAGTCGAGACTGTGGTCGGCTTTATCCTCAGCCGTCAAAACTATCGCTTTGCCGATCTGGCTCCCCCGACCAAATTTCATCATCCAGGTTTCTGTACCGTTTGCCGGTGAATAGCCGACCTCCCAGTAAATTGCCCCGTAGATATAAGGTGCTTTTGCAACGCCAAAGCTACCAGCCGAAGTCGCCGTCATGCCTGCCGTGGTAACAGAGATGGTGCCGGTTGTGGCTCCAGTGGGGACAGTAACGGTAAGCGAGGTTGCTGTTGCCGCCGTTACAGTCGCCAAGATTCGGTTGAATTTGACGGTGTTGCTCGCGGCGTTGACGCTGAAATTTGTCCCGGTAATAGTAACAGTCGTTCCTGGTAGGCCTGTCGCCGGAGTCATGCCGGTTATGGAGGGCTGGAAAATCATGTTCTTGACGGAGGAAATAGCTGTTGCGTTAGCAGTTATTGTCGCTACTCCATTCGATCTTGTACCGCTGAGTATCTGCTGCCCGCCCACTGAAGCCGAGAAATTGCCGGAGGCATCAGGCGGGGTTAGAGTAAGTGAACTGAAAATCTTATCCACACCAGCATCAATTGTGATGTTCCCATTGAGATAATCTTTTTGTGTGGCGGTTACCAATGGAGGGTACATCAAATCGGTTTTTGTCTTCAAATCGGTCGCTACGGCTGTGAACTGAGTCTGGAGATTTGAAGGGATCACCGTGGTGTCACCTATCGTTGGCGTTCCGAGCGCGAGCTGCATGTTGAGGTGCGTTAGTGGGTTTATGTTCGTTGTGCCGGGTGCCGAGGCAAGGGAGTAAAACCCGCCGGCACTTAGAACGTAAGGTGCCGTTAAACCGTCAACTACAATGCTGTATGCGCCAATTGTGCCGACGATTGATGTGGTTTTTGACACACCTTTAGAGTCCTTGAGCGTTACCACGGTCCCTGCGGGTAATGCTGCCCCTTTTGATACCGTTCCAGATACCGTCAACGGTGTCTGGACGCCGCCACCGCCACCACCGCCGCCACAGCCGGACAACGCCATTGACACAACCACAAGCATACCTGCAAGAATCCTTTTCATTTCGTAACCTCCGTGTAGCAAGATTTCATTCGTAAAACCGGTTTAAATCTAATTCCCTTTCAGCTTTGTCCATAAAATGGGTGGCAATACAGATTCTTCGTCATTGATATCATCATGATGCCCCCCCATATCTATTGACATCCTTCTTCCGCAGCTTCGTTTCCAGTCACATTTATCCCGCACAATTCATAGTCGCTCATAAATATCTTCACAAGCTCACTAGAATTGTGAAAAATCTCTTTCATTTCTGTTCCCACTTTTTCAACGTGTCCCGCAAGCTCGGGAGGTTCGCCGGTACGCCTGTAGATACGGACGATATAGCAATCCATTTAAAGCCTCTAAAGAACAATCAGGAATTGGATTAATGTTGAGGGGACTATAAAGGAAGGGAACTTACAGATGACTTACAGATGGAGGAAAATAGTTAAACGATATTCAAGAAACTTTGCTTTGTAACTCACTGAAATATATCTGATTTTGGTTTAAAGGTGAGATTAAACAGGCAATAAAGCAAAAATAAACACAAATAACTACGACAGATTGCTAAAATCATCTCTCGCCTTGTCGAATAAACAATATCGATTTCATGGACTGGGGTGAATGGGGGAAGATGAAATATATGGCACCGTTGCTTCCTGATCCGGTCTTCGGCAACACTAGCTAATTGAACTTATTTATCAGACTAAAGTAAATTTCTTCCGTCTTCGGTGAAGGGGACAGATCGAGACCCTCTGACAACGCTGAGCAACAGCGCTGGTAGGTCTTCACCGCCTGCGCAGTCTGTCCCAGATGCTGTTTGCAAACCATCAGCCTTTGATAATACTCCTCGGCTAGGCAGTCCAGCTGAAGCCCTTTTCGATAGCATGCCGCAGCATTCTCCCATTGCTTCAGAGCTTCGTAATGGCCGCCTGCACTCCCGAGAAAGTGGAGGAATCTGCTGCGCATATGCTCCCGCAGCGAGGTTGTCCATTCCAGTTCCGTGTCGTCGGGAAGGAAACTCCCTTTATACATGGAGACCCCTTTCTCAAGATAACGGGCTAATCTCTTCGTATCCTTCCGTTGCCTTGCTACTTTCAACGCATCCTCGATTTCCCCGCATTGACGCTCGAAGGCCCAGGCATCTATCCAACAATACCTCGAGTCAATAGATAGCCTGCCGTCCTGAAGTTGAAGTACCTTCTCGCAACCCAACAGCTTGCGCAAACGGTGCAAGGTGGTGTCAAAGGAGCGCTGGGCCAAGTCGCCATCTACTTCCGGCCATAATGCGTCGGCCAGACGCTCCAGTGACACATTCTTCCCGCCCAAGGCAATGATCGCTTTCAATAGTTCCAGCGGTTTTTTCACTTTACCTGTCAGGGCAACAGGTTCGTTGTCCCGTATCAGTTCAAAGGTGCCGAGGGTGTGGATTCTCATCGGCCAGGGCCAGGCGTCCAGATGCAGGGGAGGCGTTTCCGGCACCAGTGACCATCTGCGGATGAGTCCCCGGACATAATCCACCTCGATGTCGTTTTCAAGGGCCTTGACACATAACCGCAGCAAGGATGAAGGGCGCCGCCAGAACCAATTGCCCGCATACCCTCCTCTACTGCCGAGCGCCATCGCTTGACGCAGCAAGCTGATTGCCTCAAATTCCCGGGAAGCGTCCAGTGCCAAGTGGATGCTGTTGCAGAGGCAATAAAACTCAAGAAATCCGCTCTTCATTCCGCAGGCGATCTGGCTCGCCTGCGCAAGATAGCCATCGGCACGTTCTGCAATACCCATTTCGCGAAGATTCCGTGCCATAAGCTCAAGCCCCAATGCCTCTGCCGCCACGAATCCACAGCTATGCATGCCGTCCACGGTAAGTTCCAGGTGTTGGGAAGCTGCCTGGAAATCATTGCGGTGACTCTTCTGCCAACCGCGCAGTAAATGAAGATAGCCCATATCAAACCTTTTCCACCCCCACCCCTCCCTTAAACTGCTCTCCATCTTTTTCAAAAGTTCATCGGCCGCAACGAAATCTCCGATGCTGAGGGCGCAAGCAGCCCCGTTGCCCAAAACCTGGCGGTCCAACACATGAACTCCGGTCTCGTCCGCCATCCGTACCGCATCAATTGCGGCCGTAACTCCAAACGCCATTGTCCCGGTAAAAAAAGCATGCAACACCTGACCGTTTCTGATGGTGATATCGGTCATGGGAGAGATCCTGCTGGAACGAGCCAAGTCCTGAGCCTGCTCCAACATAAAAGTCGCCCGGCCGAAGTTTCCCTTCCACAGGTCGTGGACAGCAAGCTGGATCGCGGCCTGCAGGCGTAAATTGATGTCTCCGTTGCCGCGCACAAACGGTGCGCCCCGTTCGCGCCATTTGTTGATGTCAGGGTGCTGCGGCTGTCTGAATGCCATGGCGTTAAAGATACTCATGGATACCTGGCCTTCCAGTTGCTGTGAAGGGAAGACAACGTCATCCAGGTGCATTCCTTCCAGCAGGGATAGCCACTCGTCCAGGGGGGTGAACTCCCCGTCGTACAGGGATACTTCTGCCCCGCCGGTCCAGGAGAGACACATGCCGACCCGGTCGTTTGCCTGGAAATAGAGATCAAAGGATTTGCGAAAACAAATCCGGCTCTGTGATGGCGAATGCAGCAGAAGGCAGACCCCTTTCCAGTATAGGAGTCCGGGGACACGTTCCACTATCTCTCCAGGAATGCTCCCCAACCAGGTATGCACGGCTTCACTTCTTCCTTCGGATGCAAAGATTGGTGCTGCATTCAGAACCAGATCCGCTAAAACGTCCCAGTCGGCAGCTTCAATAAGTAGGCCCGCTGCGTCTTCTGTCCGGCCTGCTTTTTCCAAAAATGAGGCGGCCGTGCGCCTGATCTCTCTCACTTCGCTGGCCGGAAAAGTTTTCACCGCCAATGTAAGAAGGAACTCCCTGAATAATGGGTGGTACTGGTAGATGGGGTTATCCGGCGAGTGTCTTTCCGTGAAGAAACGGTTACGGCACAGCCGGGAGAGGATCTGCTCGGAACTCCCGACGCCGGTGAGTTGTTCCGCCATGCGTGCAGTTATTCCTGAAACAAAGGCGGTTTTTAGCAAAAACAGCTGAAGTTCAGAATCGCTTTCATCGAAGATTTTTTCGGCGAAGTAGTCGAAGACCTTGTCGAGAGGCATATTTTCCAGCAATTGATAATCAAGGGCGCTCTCCTTCTGGCTCTCCAGGATCAGGAGCAGGCCTGCAATCCACCCGTCTGTTTTGGCGTACAGCCTTGTAAATGCTCCGGTTTCTAGTGGGCTTACCGTTTGTATCCCGGCAAATTGCCTTGCCTCGTCGAAGGAAAAACGAATGTCGTTCCATCCGAGGAAATCAAAGCATTTGGCTGTATCATGCAGTGTAAGTACAGGAGGCGGTTCGTTCCTGCTCAGGACGATGACAGTAATCCCGTCCGGAATCAAGGAAAGCCCCTCCAATATTATCTCTTGAAACAGGGAAGAGGAAGAAACGTCCTGATAATTGTCGAGAACAACTGCGTAAGGGACGGGCAACTGAGTAAAGAGTGTTTCAAAGTAATGGCGGGTAAAAGTCTTGATGCCGGCAAGGTATTCAGGGGTCAGCAGCGGCAAAGACTCTTGGTCCGGGGTGGCACAATTCCTCATTGCCAGTCCCATATAATAAAAAAACGTGGCAGGGTCGGAATCTCTTTGGTCAATCTGATACCATATTGCAGGCAGCTTGCGTGATTCAAGATAGCTGGAAACGAGGGTGGTTTTGCCAGAACCGCCGGGGCCGGATATCCATTTGACAGGTTTCTCGCTGTTAACTTCCAAAAGGTGAAACAGTCGTTCTCTCTGCACGATGCTGGCAGGAAGACTGGGGGCGGTTATCTTGTTTCTCAACATAGAATACAGTCTCCCGTGGTAGTCTAAGTGAGAGTAGTAAGCCATCCGATCGCAGCAACCATGCCAACAATCAGCCATTCATTCTATTTACGCCAATATTACTCGTTCTGATATTGATTAAAATAAAACATATTTATAAACTCGTTACCACAATCATCTCGTTTTACCTATGATTTTAATATTAATTATATGTAATAAAATGTGCTCTAATTAAGTAGGGAATGCGTTTACTCTCAAATCAGGATGATCGTACACGGCAATACCTTTTATCTAATCTCAATGTAGACCGAGTTATGCTTCAGAGGCTATAAAAAGCGGTATCATTGCCATTACCGCCGGATGCATGTATCTGCCGAATGCCCTGTAAAAGAAATATCCTAATGCCGTCAAAGAGTGGAATTGGTTCTGGCTAGCGGACGCACTTCGAACTTACTCGAACTCGACATGGGCAGGTGGGGAATTGGCACCAAACTACAGAAATCCATTTGATATAATTGCAGTTTCTAATCAGGGTTACCAAAGAAAAAAGGCCACTAATCCGAAGAAAAGTGACCTTTTTTAAAATGGCGTCCCCTACCGGATTTGAACCGGTGTCGCCGCCGTGAAAGGGCGGTGTCCTGGGCCAGGCTAGACGAAGGGGACGTATGAAACTGCCGCGCTGTTCCATTTAAGGAATCAGGCCCATGAAGCGCGGAAGGATGAGTTTTATACCCAACTATTCCATGTATGTCAATTGTTTTTTTACGGGATGCTGACTTTTTACTGACACTCCACAAATTACAATGCGTACCACCGCCTGACAACAAACATATCGCGGCGCTTGCCGCCGTCCGGCCAGGCATCAGCCGGTCGGCGGGTACGGGCTATTTCCGCCAGCCGCTGCGACAAATCTGTCAGCACCACCCCGCCATTGCCAGGTTTGCCGCATTCAAGGCGGCTTTCTATAGCGGTCCGCCGGTCGAGTACAATAATAACGTGCCCATTCCAGACGATCAGATCAAGCGGCTGGAGCATCGTTGTGATCTCCGCTGGCGGTTTGCCGGCGATGGCCACCCCGCTGCCGTATGTAAGCAGCTGCGCCGTGTTGCGGGGAGTACTGCCGCCGGTGGCGTGGTACAGCAAACCAGAGCAGTCCAGGCCGGCAAGCGCAGGCCGCCCCCTGTCACCCGCTCCAACAACTGTAAAGGACCGGTCCGCAAGCTCGGGGACTCCGTCAGGGGCATTGCCCCCCCAGACATAGGGGTTTCCGACAGCTGCCCTGAGAGCCGCCACGATCTCATCGCGCGGCGGCAGCGACGGTCGGCGCGGCGGCGGGGCTGAATGCCGGAGATCAAGGAATCGGCCGTCTACATACAGCCGTACATTCGGTGGCGCCACATATTCATCCGTTTCGACCTGATAGATTATGTCCGCTCCGGAGATCTGTTTTTTCTTTATCGTAAAAACAGATCCGGGGAGGGCGATAAATTCAAGCTCACGCACCTGACCGCAGCGATCAACCTTCAAATCGTGACCGTTTCCCCCACCGAAAACCGCCTTGAAATCCGGACTGTTCAAGACAGGAGCCGGGACTCGCGCCACTCCGAATTTTGAAGCCACGGACGGGATGGGACCGGCAAAGACCAGCAAACCAATGAGCAATATACTCCGGATGATCATACCTGGGCACGGGGGCGAGCCTGGCGTACCAGCTCTTTTTGAGCAAAAGTCAGGCGGGGCGATGCGAGCAGGTCACGCAGGGTGGCTGCCGGGAGCCCAGGCAGGAACGTGGTGAACCAGATCAACGGCGTGCGCGGGTTTTTAAGAATTGCCAACCGGATATTGGGACGGCTTTTCCAGCGGCTGTTTCGGGCAACCATTGAAACGGATTCTGCGGTTGCATGTGACGACGTCAGGAACTGGTGCAGAGAGCCCTCTTTCAGATGAGGATTGTCAAGACAGGCTTCCAAAATAGCAGGCACCCCTTCACGGAGCAACGCGTCGAGAATTGCCGATGTTCCGCGCCGTGCCAGAGTCAGCTTGTTCCCGAGCGGCTGGGTCGGTATCTGCTGGACTATTTTTCGTTCGGCGGCCAGATGTATATCTGCGGACACCCCTGGTATGCGACATAGTTTCAGCAGGTCAAAGAGGTAGAGGAGCGGGAGCAGGGTTTGCGCAATATGCGGCGGAGTGTCCGGGTGGGCGACCAGTGCATATTTGACGGCATAAGCTTCAATATGACGCTTGCCGGCATATAGTGCGGTAATCACCGGCTCCAGCTCCCGCCGCTTCAGAAGAGTAAGCAGGTGTTGTTGGTCAAGGGAGGGATTGCGCAGCGCCGCCAGCAGCACCTCTGCCCGGCTGTCCTGAATGACGGTGAACAGGCGGTCCTTATCCGCCGTGAGCGCTTCCAGCAGGACATCAGCCCGGCTCAGGCAAATGTCTTCCGCCTGTTCCGGATTTACAGCTGCTGTCGTAGTTATTGACCCTTCCTGGCGCATAGCCTTCTCTCTGCTGAACGATTAATGGCCGCACTGTAGCACTGCGCCGTATCTCGCGGCAATATTTTTCCCATTGCGCAGGAACAGGTGAATCACCGGGGAGTTTGGCTCTGTTTTCTAGCAGTTGCGTCGCAGACCGCTTCGTGCTACTAACAGATACTCGGGGTAGATAATGGAGAGAGTACCGTTGACCAATAATCTGTCAGGAAGTGCCGTGATTGATTCACTGGAAATTGGTGATGAAGCGCTGGCAGAAATCACTCTGATCCTGGAAATGCGGCGCAACTTCAGTATGGCCATCTACAAGGACAAGTGCATGAAGCGCCGCTTGGCTATTCGCATGCGCTCATGCCGCTGCCTTGATACTTCCGAATACTGCAACCTGTTGCGACAAAGCGAACATGAACTCGACCAGCTGAAAAAAACCCTTACCATCCATGTCAGCCAGTTTTTTCGCAATCCATCCATGTTCGAAAAGCTGCAATACATTGTACTCCCCTATCTTTTTCAAAATGCAGATTCCGGACATGAACGGCTCAAATTCTGGAGTCTCGGCTGTGCCGGCGGTGAAGAGGCCTATAGCCTGGGCATCATCCTGAAGGAGTTTTTTTCCCGGGAACTCCGGCTTACACCGGTCGAAATATTGGCCTTTGATATTGATGCCGATATCCTGCAGGCAGCCGAACGTGCGGAATATAACGATGACCGCCTGAAGGATCTCCCGGCCGGCGTGAGGGAGCGCTATTTTGTCCCGAACGGGCCACGCATGCAGCTGTCTGCGGAGATTCAAGAGATGGTCACATTCCATCAGCGGAACATCATGGATGTTGACACGTTTGAGCCGTGCCGCCTGATCCTGTGCCGGAACACCCTCATCTATTTTACCCGGCCGGACCAGGAAAAGATTTTGCGCGGCATTGCAAACATTCTCCCGGCCGGGGGCATACTGGTACTCGGAAAATCGGAGACGCTGGTAGGCGACGTACGCAAACATTTTACCACCGTCTGCCCGGTAGAGAGGATCTATCGCCGGGCATGAAGAAGCAATTATTATTTTGTCCGCTCATCAAACTGTGGAGGGTCGATCATGCGCATTCCCATAGGCTACAAATTTATTATCGGCTTCGTCGTAGTTGTCGCTGCAGTGGCTTTCAGCCCGCAACTGGTCGGACCGCTCGGCTACTCGCCGGAGATCAGCAGCATTCTCGGCTATGTGGTCGCCCTGACAATCGGCCTGATTCTGGGATGGCTTTTTTCAAAAGGATTCACCGCCAATTTCGGCAGGTTGACAGATTCGGCAGAATCCATCAGTCGCGGCGACCTGACCAGGGATGTGACTGTGCGCCCGTCACGGATTCCGGATGAAAGCCATGAATTGGCAGGATTGATCAACTTGATGCTGCAGAACCTGAGGGAACTGGTACGACACATAAAAAGAACCTCCGGGCAGCTGACCGAATCGGCCCGCGAGATCAATTCAACCGCTCTGGAAATCAACGCATCGACCGAAGAGGTCGCCCAGGCGATTGAGCAGATCTCGCGCGGTGCGGAGACACAAGCCGGGCTGGTTGAAAAAGGCTCCAAGACCATCCGGGAAATGGCGGTTTCAATCGAGCTGGTTTCCGCCCGTGCCCGCGAAACCGCAAAGGCCGCCCGCGAGACCAGCCTGACGGCCCAAAATGGCGGGGCATTGGCGAACGATTCACTGGAGAGAATGAAAGAGTTTTTTGAACAGCAGGAGCAGATCGGCAGGCAGTTTGACTCGTTTAACAGCAAGCTCCAGAAAGTCGGCAAGGTTGCCGACTGCATCGGCGACATCGCCCGGCAGACCAATCTGCTTGCGCTCAATGCTTCAATCGAGGCGGCCAGGGCCGGTGAATACGGCAAGGGCTTTGCCGTTGTAGCCGAAGAAGTTCGCAAACTGGCCGATGGCTCGTCACAATCCGCTGCCGACATCAGCGACATGATCGGAACCCTGCGCGAAGAGAGCCGGCATGTTCTTGAAGTCATCGTGGAAAGCTCCCGCAGCATAAAGGAAGGAAAGAAGAACATCGATGTTACCGCCAGCGCCTTTCAGGAAATACTCAAGACGGTTCTTGACACCGAACGAAAGGCATCGAGCATTGCCGACCTTTCCATGATGCAGAAGGAGGGTTCAGCCAGGATGGTGACTGCGGTCGATGAGATCGCACGTCTGGCCGATGACAATGCCGCTTCGACGGAGCAGGTTTCCGCAGCGACGGAAGAGCAGCTGGCTGCCATGCAGGACATGGCGCTGGCAACCAAAGAGCTTACACAGCTTGCAGATGAACTGATGACCGTTGTGGAACGCTTCCAGGTCGACCACGAACAACGTGCCTGACATGACCGGCCGCACCAGAAAATTCCTGATTTTTTCACTGCCCGGTTCGCGCTATGCTCTCGACCTGGCACAGGTTGCCGAAGTCGGCGACCCGCCGCAGATGTGGCCGATACCGCTGGCGCCACGGTGCTATTGTGGTGCCCTTAATTTTCATGGCGACATCGTAGCAGTTATGGACTTGGCCAACTTTCTAGGCCTGGCCGGGCCGGACAAGCCGAAAAAAATCATTGTGCTCCGTCAGGAGTTCGCCTCACTTGCTTTTCTTGTTGATGAAGTTGTCAGAATTGTTTCCGAGGACGAGGTTTCCTTCGCCCCCCGCCCGGACGACGGCTTCGCGGCCGCCACGCTTGGACTGGTTGATGGTGATGCGATCCAGCTTGACCTTGCCGCGCTGGTGCATGGAGCAGAAGCGTGCATGCAGAGAAGGCCGTAAAAAAAAACATCCCCCCTGCATAAAAAACTTGACTCCCCCGATTATTCGCGTATATTCCAAGACCGATTTCAAAACCATGCGCATTGCGTTCAAATGGTAAATACACAAAGAAAGAGGTAACACACATGAAAAAGCTGATCTCCCTGACACTGGTACTGGCACTCGCAACTGTTTTCGCAGCTGGCTGCAAGAAAAAAGAAGAAGCTCCTGCTCCTGCTCCTGCTGTAGAAGCACCTAAAGCTGAGCAGAAGCCTATGTCTTCCGCAACTGCAGCTCCTGCCGCAGCTCCTGCTGCTGCACCTGCTGAAGCTCCAAAGAAGTAATTTGCCTCCCCTCAGGGGAATGCACAAAAGCCTGCGGGGTTAACACCTCGCAGGCTTTTTTTATGTGCAAGCGGAGCGAACATGCATGAAATGTCCATAACCCAGGGAATCATCGAACTCTGTATCGAGCATGCCGGCGGCCGGCGGGTCCGCTCACTTCATGTGGAGATCGGCGAGCTGAGCAGCGCCGTGCCGGAAGCGATTGAATTCTGTTTCGAGGCATGCAGCCGTGAAACCCTGCTGGAAGGAGCCCGGCTGACGATCATCCGGATCCCCGGTGCGGGACAATGCCAGGAATGCGGGCAGGAAACGCCACTGGCTGAGTTGTACGACTCTTGCCGTCATTGCGGAAGCAACCGGGTAATCGTCACGGCGGGAGAGGAACTGCGGGTTCGGGAGATTGAAGTAGACGATTAAAAAAGGGCACTGCAAAAGCAGCGCCCTTTGAGACTTAAAATGACATATTCATCAATCGTTAAAACCATCCGCTTCAGCAGTCGGATCAAGCTGTTCCCAGTGTTCGGGGGAGCGCCACAACCCTGACAGAATCAGCTCGCGTATATGCATGAACTCCTTCGGAAGCCTGTCATACATCTTCACGAACAGCTCCTCGTGTGAAATAATCTCTTCTTTCCACACATCTCTATCAACCGACATCAGCTCGTAGAACTGCTCCCGGGTGACGTCGCTCAATCCGGTCCAGTCAAGATCTTCATGGCGCGGCATCCACCCCAGCGGACTTTCGACCGCGGCGGCATTCCCTTGAACACGTTCCACAATCCACTTAAGGATGCGCATGTTTTCGCCGTAACCCGGCCAGAGGAACTTGCCATTGGCATCCTTGCGGAACCAGTTGACACTGAAGATGCGGGGGGGGGTGGGGGTAGTACGGCCAACCTGCAGCCAGTGACCGAAGTAATCGGCCATATGATAGCCGCAAAATGGCAGCATGGCAAACGGGTCACGGCGAACAGCGCCGGTTGCGCCTACCGCTGCGGCGGTTGTCTCGGAGCCCATGGTGGCAGCCAGATAAACGCCGAAGCTCCAGTTGAAGGACTGGTAGACCAGCGGGATGACGCTGTTGCGGCGGCCGCCGAAGATGAAGGCGCTGATCAGTACGCCTTTTGGATTCTCCCATTCCGGGTCGATTGAGGGGCACTGGCCGGCAGGCGAAGTGAAGCGGGAATTTGGGTGTGCTGCATTTCTGCCGCATTCCGGTGTCCATTGGTTGCCCTGCCAGTCGGTCAGCACAGGCGGCTTGTCGTCGGTCATCCCTTCCCACCAGACGTCGCCGTCAGGAGTCAGAGCCACGTTGGTGAAGATGGAGTTGGCAGCGCATGAAATCATGGCGTTCGGGTTCGTCTTGGCCGAGGTGCCGGGAGCTACGCCAAAGAAGCCGTATTCCGGGTTAATCGCATACAGCTTTCCGTCCGTGCCCGGCTTGATCCAGGCAATATCATCACCGACTGTGGAAATCTTCCAGCCGGTTTTATTAAATATTTCCGGCGGCACAAGCATTGCCAGGTTGGTCTTGCCGCAGGCGCTGGGGAAGGCGGCGCCGACATAAGTTTTCTCACCCGTCGGAGACTCGATGCCCAGGATCAGCATATGCTCGGCCAGCCACCCTTCATCCTTCGCTATCTTGGAGGCGATACGCAGGGCCAGACATTTTTTTCCGAGCAGGGCGTTGCCGCCGTAACCGCTGCCGAACGACCAGATCGAGCGCTCTTCGGGGAAGTGGACGATGTACTTTTCCTTGTTGCAGGGCCAGGGCACATCCTTCTGGCCCGGCTCCAGCGGAGCGCCGACCGAATGCAGACAGGGAATGAATTCACCATTGCCGAGGACGTTGACAACATCCTTGCCCATACGGGTCATGATGCGCATATTGACGGCGACGTAGGGAGAGTCGGAAATTTCAACGCCGATTTTGGCGATCGGTGAACCGAGCGGACCCATGCTGAAAGGGATGACGTACATGGTACGCCCGCGCATGCACCCCTTGAAAAGCTTGGCCAACGTATCCTTCATCTCTTTGGGGTGCATCCAGTTGTTGGTCGGGCCGGCATCCTGCTTGGAGATGCTGCAGATATAGGTACGGTCTTCCACCCGCGCGACATCGCCCGGATCGGACCAGGCAAGATAGCTGTTCGGACGCTTTTCCTGGTTCAGTTTCTTGAAGGTGCCGCTCTCCACCAGCAGATTGCAGAGATTGTCATATTCTTCCTGTGAACCGTCGCACCAGTGGATCGCTTCGGGTTCGCACAGTGCAGTAACTTCTGCTACCCATTTGACCAGCTGCTCGTTTTTTACTTCGTAACTCATGCTGCCTCCCCAATTGAGGTATTAAAATTTAGTCTTGATTAAATAGCATACCGATGGCTAAAAAAAAACACTTATATGGACTGTTTACAAAATACTTTCATATCTTTCCACAGGGGGGCAGGGATATGGGAAGGGCTGAATTTAAAGGGTAAAACGGGCGGATACATTTATCTACAATAAAAAACCGGATACCGTTATGCGGTGTATCCGGTTTCATTTTATTATGTTACGTGAGCGAGGATATCACGACACCGTCGAACTTCAGCGCAGCAGCGCTTCAGCCATCACTTCGGCAACATCCCGCACCCTGACATTATCGGCCTTGACGTCTTTAAGCCCGTCTTCGAACATGGTCATGCAGTAGGGGCAGGCGACACAGATCGTATCCGGTTTTTGCTCCAGCGCTTCTTTGACCCGCGTCAGGTTGATCCGCTCCCCGACATGCTCTTCCATCCACATTCTGCCGCCGCCGGCGCCGCAGCAGAAGGCGTTGTTCCGGTTGCGCCCCATTTCAGCCGGGGCCTGACCGGTGGCCGCCTCGATGACCGTGCGCGGAGCATCGTACACGTCGTTATGCCGCCCCAGATAGCAGGAGTCATGGAAAACGGTCTCACCCATCTCCATTGTCGTCTTGCCCAGGACGAGTTTTCCTTCTTTAACCAGGTCCCGCAGCAACTCGCTGTGGTGGATGACCTCCAGCTCAAGGCCGTACTGCCGATAATCGTTTTTCAGGGTTGTAAAACAGTGCGGGCATTGGGTGATCACTTTTTTGACACCGTGCTCATTGAATGTTGCTACGTTCTCCTTCGCCATCTTGTCGAAGACGTATTCGTTCCCCAGCCTGCGCACGCTGTCACCGCAGCATTTCTCATCCTTGCCGAGAGTACCCCAAGAGACGCCCGCCTTGTCCAGCAGTTGGGCCATCGCCACGCTGACATGCTTGTTGCGCGAATCAAACGAGCCGGCACAGCCGACATAAAACAGATATTCCGTTTTGTTCTTGTCGAACGGTTGGACGTCAATCTGGCTGCACCATTTGGTCCGCTCCGACGGGGCAATCCCCCAGGGGTTGCTGCGTCCCTCCATATTTTCAAACAGGTTCAGCAGCTCTTCGGGAAATTTTGTTTCGCTCTCGACGAGGTAACGTCGCATCTGGATAATTTTGGGCATCTGCTCGATAAAGACCGGACACGCCTCCATGCAGGCTCCGCAGGTCGTACAGCCCCAGATGGACTCCTCCGATACGCTCCCCTCTCCCCCCTCACCGATCAGTGGTGTACGGGGTGTTCCCCCTTTTTTGAGAGTGGTCCCGTTCTCCAACAGGTTGATCTTGATATCATGAATCACGGCGCGTGGATTGAGCGGTTTGCCGGTAATGCTGGCCGGGCAGACATTTTGGCAGCGACCGCATTCGGTGCAGGAAAATGAATCCAGCAGGTCTTTCCAGCTGTAGCGATCGACCTGTCCGACCCCGAATGTGCTTCCGACGGTGAATTGCTCACGCGGCTGGGTGTTTGGCTTTTCCAGACGGCGAAAAAAACAGTTCGGGATGGCTGTCAGGATGTGCATATGCTTGCTGTTCGGCAGATAGCACATGAAGGCGAACAGAGCCAGGGCATGAGTCCACCAGGCAGCAACGTGGATTGTCCCGAGATGCAATGGCGGCAGCAGGCCTGCCAGCAGCCCGGATACCGGCATGATTTTGCGCGCCGCAGCAAGAAATGACGCCGGATCGGCCTGCGATTTGAACAGGTATGCAGCCAGTTCCGAGGCGTTAAGCGCGAAGGAGGCGAGCATAAGTGTTGCGATCAACCCCAGGATAAAAAACGCCTCCGGTGTGCGCCCCTCAGGATAGGGTGGTGAGAAAAGCCGTCTTACGGCCGCCACCGTCACGGCTGTCAGGGCCAGCAGCGACGCTATGTCGATCATGAAGGCGAGCGGCACGTACAGTTCGAACGGAAGCTTGATCAGCTTTATAGTATTGGGAAAGAGACCGTTCAGAATGAATTCGGTGTTTGCCACAAGCAGTATCAGAAACGACCAGAAAATGATGAAATGGTTGAATCCGAACGGCTTTGCTATTACCCGCTTCTGGCCAAACGCATACAGCAGCATGTCAACGATGCGGGTGCCGATGTTATCGCTGCGATCTTCCGACTGACCAAGTGAAATCAGGCTGAGCCGTTTCCAGCACCCCCAGGCGAATACGGCCAGGGAAAAGAGCAGCAGGGCGGCGAATATGGACTGATGTGGTGTCATGTGTTGTAACCTCAGGGTAAAGGGCACGGGGTATGGGGAACAGGGAAACAAACCGTCAATCCGCTTGTATACCCTGCACCCTGCACCCTATACCCTCGTATTTTTAAGTTCCCGGATCTTCGACGTTATCGCCGGGATTACCTGGAACAGGTCGCCGACTATGCCGTAGGTGGCCACCTCAAAAATCGGAGCGTTCTTGTCACGGTTGATGGCGATGACAATGTCCGAGTCCTGCATGCCGACCAGATGCTGAATGGCACCGGAAATCCCGCAGGCGATGTAGATCTTGGGGCGGACGGTTTTACCGGTCTGGCCGACCTGACGGTCGCCCGGCATCCATCCGGCATCTACGGCACTGCGGGAGGCTCCCACCACCCCGCCCAATTCGTCGGCCAGTTCCTGCAGCATGGCAAAATTCTCCGGACCCATCATGCCGCGGCCACCGGAGATGATGAACTCGGCTCCGGTAATATCCACGGCATTTTTGCTGTGCCCGTCACGGATAATTTCGATGACCTTGGTGAGAATGCTCTCCTCGGGGACGGTGAACTCTTCCCGGATGATCATGCCGTCGGCATTGTCCGTGCGCAGCGGCATCGGCATGACGTTGGGACGGACTGTCGACATCTGCGGGCGAAACTTGTCGCACATGATCGTGGCCATGATGTTGCCGCCGAATGCCGGGCGGGTCTGCATCAGGTTGCGTTTGTCGTCGATACTGAGGCCGGTGCAGTCGGCGGTCAGGCCGGTGCCGACCCGGGTGGCAATCGCTCCGGCAAGGTCGCGACCCATGCCGGTGGCCCCCATCAGGATGACCTCGGGCTTGTATTTATCGATCAGGTAGCAGGAAGCTTCAACGTAGGGTTCGGTGCGATAGTGGTAATAGACGGGGGCATCCACCAGGTAGCACTTGGCGGCGCCGTGAGCAAAGGCTTCGCGGCAGAGGTGCTCGACTTTCTCGCCGATCACCATGGCGCTGAGTTCGACGCCCAGCTTCGCGGCCAGCTCCGCGCCGACCCCGAGCAGTTCCCAGGACACCTTGGCCGGCTCACCTTCGGTCTGCTCGACAAAAACCCAGACGCCGCGATACGCTGCCAGCTTCCCGGCTAACAGAGCGGCTTCCGGATCGATCTCTTCTACGACCGGAACGGCCGAAACCGCCAGTTCCGCCAGTATCTTCAGTTCCTCGGGGGTGAAATACATCTCCAGGGCGGCAGCCGGGCAGATCTTGACGCATTTCTGGCAGCCGATGCACTTGGGAGCATCTATGATCGGTTCGCCGCTTTCGGTCATCTCAACACAGTTGACCGGGCAGACACTCTGGCAGCGGGCGCCGCAGGCGATACAGGCACCGGCGATCAGTTGGGCGACACCTCGCGGTTTCTTTGGTTTCGGTTTTGGATCGCTCATAATGGTAACATATCCTTCGCCATCAGTTTTTCTATCAGCAGTGCCGCGGTTCCAGCAGGATCGGCATGGCCGTCTCCCAGGATTTCCCCTTTGTCGCGTTCCGGAGAAAATATTTTGGAGACCCAGGTAGGCGAACCTTTCAGGCCGATTTTCTGTTCATCCAGCTGCAGGGTTTTGTTGTTCCAGACTTCGACCACGGCGTCAGCGGCAGCCAGCCGCATATGCACCTTGGGATAGCGCGGCCGGTTCAGCTCTCGGACGACCGTCAACATGGCCGGCAGAGGTGCTTCGACGATCTCGTGACGCCCTTCCAGTTTCCGGCTGACCCGGATTATATTTTCTGCAAGATCCAGTTTGATTATTTTATCCACCAGCGTAAGCTGCTGATAGTCGAGGCGGCTGGCGATGCCGGGGCCGACCTGGGCGGTATCTCCGTCGATAGTCTGTTTGCCGCAGAGAACCAGGCCGACTTGATCCATTTCCGCATGGAGCTTGGCTATCGCAGCGGCCAGAACATTGCTGGTCGCAAGGGTATCGGCACCGCCGAACACCCGATCGGAGAGCAGAATCGCATGATCGACCCCCAGCGCGAGGGCCTTCTTCAGCGTAGCCTCGGCGTTGGGAGGCCCCATAGAAATGGCGGCTACTTTGCAGCCGAAGCGATCTTTCAGACGCAGCGCCTCCTCCAGGGCATGGGTATCATACGGGTTGACGATAAAGGGGATACCGTCGCGTACAAGGGTGTTCGTGACCGGGTCAATCTGTACCTGGGTCGTATCCGGTACCTGTTTGATGCAGACTACTATCAGCATAAATCCCTCTCCTGCGAGGTTAATGGAGGCATATTCCCGGCACATTTGCGTCCGGAAGCTACCATGAATCCGGGAGCATAACAACTGCTCTCCTGATCGCACCTTGGCGTAAATGTCAACTACTCATAGTCTGTGTCGTCTCTTACCTCAAATCAATAACAAGATGCAAGCTATTATAATATCACAAAATTTATTTAGTAATATGAAAACCCCGGCGAAGTATCATTAATTCTGGCAGTCCCGCCCGGACTCTGCATTTGCACCAAAAAAAGCCCGCCCGACTCTGTCGGGCGGGCTTCATTGCCTCGCTCTTGCACTATGAACAGAAACCGCGCGGGAATCCTACGGCAACTCGCTGCTCCCCATCAGGAAGCGGTCACACTCGCGGGCGGCACCGCGACCCTCGTTGAAGGCCCACACGACAAGGCTCTGCCCGCGGCGGCAGTCGCCGGCGGCAAATACGCCGGGAATGCTGGTGCTGTACTTCCCGTATTCCGCCTTGATGTTGCTGCGCGGGTCCCGTTCCAGCCCGAGCGAATCGATCAGAGGCTGCTCCGGCCCGAGGAAACCCATTGCCAGCAGCACCAGCCCGGCGGGGCGCACCATCTCCGAACCGGGAACCGACTGCGGGACATACTGCCCTTTTTCGTTCTTTTCCCACGCAACTTCAACGGTATGAACGGCTGTGACAGCTCCATCCATATCACCTTCGAACCGTGTGGCGGTCGTCAGGTAAACCCGCGGGTCGGAACCGAATTTTGCCGCGGCCTCTTCCTGGCCATAGTCCACCTTGTGGGTCTTGGGCCACTCCGGCCAGGGGTTGTCGGCAGCTCGCTCGTCCGGCGAACGCGGCATGATTTCCAGCTGGGTGACGCTGCTGCAGCCATGGCGCAGCGACGTGCCGACGCAGTCGGTCCCGGTGTCGCCGCCGCCGATGATGATGACGTCCTTCCCTTTGGCAGATATGAAATCGTCACCCCCGTCCAGCAGGGCTTGCGTGTTGGCGGTCAGAAACTCCATGGCGAAATGAATACCCTTGAGAGCGCGGCCGTCGATCGGCAGATCGCGCGGCAGGGTGGCGCCGGTCGTCAAGACCACGGCATCGAAGTCGCTGCGCAGCTTTGCGGCCGGTAGCGCGCTCCCCCCCACCTCGGTCTTGCAGACAAAGGTAATTCCTTCGGCCTCCATCAGCTTGATGCGGCGCAGCACCACCTGCCGCTTGTCGAGCTTCATATTGGGAATGCCGTACATCAGGAGCCCGCCCGGCAGGTCGGCGCGCTCGAAGACCGTAACAGTGTGACCCGCCTTGTTGAGCTGGGCGGCTGCGGAGAGTCCCGCCGGGCCTGAACCGACGACGGCGACCTTTTTTCCGGTGCGTGCTGCGGGAGGTTCGGGAATGATCCACCCCTCATCAAAACCGCGCTCGACGATGCTGACCTCGATGTTCTTGATCGTAACAGCCGGGTCGATGCTCGCCAACGTGCATGAACCCTCGCACGGGGCCGGGCAGACGCGTCCGGTGAACTCAGGGAAATTGTTGGTTTTGTGCAGCCGGTCCAGCGCCTGATGCCAGTGGTTACGGTAAACCAGGTCATTCCACTCCGGGATCAGATTGTTGACCGGGCAGCCGCTGGCCATGCCGCTGATAAGCACGCCGCTGTGGCAGAACGGCACTCCGCAATCCATGCAGCGGGCACCCTGGGTGCGCAGGTCGTCATCCGGCATATGCAGATGAAATTCGTCCCAGTCGTTGATACGCTCCAGCGGCGACCGGTCAGCAGGAACTTCGCGTTTATATTCCATGAATCCAGTTGGTTTTCCCATAATCATTTTCCCTATCGGATATTTCATAAAATTTGTAGGGGCGTATTGCATACGCCCTGGTGGCAATGGCAACTGTGTCTATTTGTGTCGTAGGTGCGCAAGCATTGCGCCCCTACGACACTTCTCTTAATGCCCGACCATATGCGAGTTTTCCTCGAATGCGGCAGCCAGCGCGTCGTCACCGCTGAGGCCGGACGCCTTCGCCCGGTCAAGCGCCAGCAGCACCCGCTTGTAGTCCATCGGCATGACTTTCACAAAGCGCGACTGATAACGTTCCCAGTTGATCAGGATTATTGCGGCACGGGAGCTGCCGGTAAAATCGGCATGTTTTTCAATCATGCCCTTGAGGGTCGCACAATCGTCTTCATCAAGATGTTCCAGGCCGACCATTTCCGTGTTGCAGCGGGAGGCAAAGTCCCCCTGTTCATCGAGAACATAGGCTATGCCGCCGCTCATGCCGGCTGCGAAGTTGCGGCCGGTCTGGCCCAGGATCGCAACAACCCCGCCGGTCATGTATTCACAACCGTGGTCGCCGACTCCCTCAACAACCGCGTTGACACCGGAGTTGCGCACACAGAACCGTTCCCCGGCCATGCCGCGGATGTAGGCGGTGCCGCTGGTAGCCCCGTAGAAAGCAACATTGCCGGCGATGATGTTCTCTTCAGCCTTGAAAATCGACCCTTCCGGCGGGTAGACGATGATCGTGCCGCCGCTCAGCCCTTTGCCGATGTAGTCGTTGGCATCACCGGACAGCTTCAGGGTTATGCCGCGCGGTATGAACGCCCCGAAGCTCTGCCCGGCGGAACCGTTAAAAGTGAGGCGGATCGTGTCGTCCGGCAGACCGGCCGCGCCTTGATGGCGGGTGACTTCATTCCCGAGGATGGTTCCCACCACGCGGTCGACATTGGTAATCGGCAGCTCGGCAGAAACCTTTTCACCCCGCTCGATAGCCGGCTGGCAGATATCCAGCAGCCTGGTCATATCGATGGATTTTTCAAGGCCGTGATCCTGGCTTTCGGTACAGTAACGACCTACATTAAGACCGACTTTCGGCTGATAGAGGATGTTGGAGAAATCGAGCCCCTGTGCCTTCCAGTGGTTGATGGCCTTATTCGCCTCCAGCACGTCGCAACGCCCGACCATTTCGTTCAGGGTGCGGAAACCGAGCTGTGCCATAATCTCACGCAGTTCCTGCGCGATGAAGCGCATGAAATTGACGACATACTCCGGCTTGCCGCTGAAATTCTTGCGCAGTTCCGGGTCCTGGGTCGCCACACCGGTCGGGCAGGTGTTGCTGTGGCAGACACGCATCATGACGCACCCCAGCGTCACCAGCGGGGCGGTGGCAAAGCCGAATTCCTCTGCGCCCAACAGGGCGGCGATGGCAACATCACGGCCAGTCTTCAGCTGGCCGTCGGCTTCGATGATGATCCTGCTGCGCAGGTTGTTCAGCAGCAGGGTCTGATGAGTTTCGGCAAGGCCGAGCTCCCAGGGGAGTCCGGCATGCTTGATGCTGGAGATCGGCGATGCTCCGGTACCGCCGTCGTAGCCGCTGATCAGCACAACATCGGCGTGGGCCTTGGCAACACCGGCGGCTATCGTGCCGACACCGACTTCCGACACCAGCTTGACGCTGATGCGGGCACGACGGTTGGCGTTTTTCAGATCGTGGATAAGTTCGGCCAGATCCTCGATGGAATATATATCATGGTGCGGCGGCGGCGAAACCAGACCGACACCCGGTGTCGTATGGCGGGTCTTGGCGATCCAGGGATAGACCTTGGTTCCGGGCAGCTCGCCCCCTTCGCCCGGCTTGGCCCCCTGAGCCATCTTGATCTGCAGTTCGCCGGCATTGGTCAGGTAGTCGCTGGTAACCCCGAATCGTCCCGAAGCCACCTGTTTGATATTGCTGTTCTTCGAATCGCCAAGCTCATTGGTCCAGGTAAAGCGCTCCGGGTCTTCGCCCCCTTCGCCGGTATTGGACCTGCCGCCGATACGGTTCATCGCGATCGCCAGCGCTTCGTGGGCCTCCTTGCTGATGGAGCCGTAGGACATGGCGCCGGTCTTGAAGCGCTTCATGATGGCCTCAACAGGTTCGACTTCCTCGAGCGGTACCGACGGCATGTTGTCCTTGAAGTCAAGCAGGCCGCGCAGGGTGTAGTGACGCGTGTTCTGTTCGTCGATCAGTGAGGAGAACACCTTGAACTCCTGATAATCGTTGCTGCGGGTCGCCTTTTGGAGCGAAGTGATCGTCAGCGGGTTGTACTGATGCTCCTCGCCGTCCTTGCGCCACTGATAGACTCCGCCCGGCGGGAGCGTTGCCTCCGGAGCAACCCGCTCTGGATAGGCTTGGGCATGCCGCTCCATCAGCTCGCGGGCGATTCCGTCAATATCGGTTCCTCCGATACGCGACGGCGTCCAGGTGAAATAACGGTCAACAACGGAGTGGTGCAGGCCGACCGCCTCGAATATCTGGGCGCCGCGGTAGCTCTGGACGGTGGAGATTCCCATCTTTGCCATGGTCTTTACTACGCCCTTGATTGATGCCTTGATGAAGTTCTTGACCGCCTTCTTGTGGTCGAGACCGGGCAGCATTCCCTGAAGAATCATGTCATCAAGGGATTCGAAGGCCAGGTAGGGGTTGATGGCATTGACGCCGTAGCCGAGCAGCACGGCAAAATGGTGAACTTCACGCGGTTCACCCGATTCAAGGATCAGTGAAACCAGTGTGCGGGTCCCGCTGTTGACCAGATGGTGGTGCAGGCCGGAAACCGCCAGCAGTGCCGGTACTGCGGCGTTGTTTTTGTCGACGCCACGGTCGGAGAGGATAAGAATATTGCTGCCGGCCTCCACCGCAACATCGGCAGCTGCAAAGAGCGCCTCCAATCCCCGCTCCATTCCTGCAGCACCGCGTGTCACAGGGAAGAGGAGCGACAGCGTAGCCGATTTAAAGCCGGGGCTGTCGATCTGACGCAGCTTTTCCAGCTCCTGGTTGCAGAGCAGCGGATTCTGGAGCTTGATCCTGCGTGCGTTGGCCGCTGTCGGTTCCAGCAGGTTCCCTTCCGAGCCGATCAACGTAATGGTGGAGGTGACGATCTCTTCACGGATCGGGTCGATAGGCGGATTGGTGACCTGGGCGAACAGTTGCTTGAAATAATTGTAGAGCAGCTGATTCTGGCTGGAGAGCACCGCCAGCGGTGTGTCGGTGCCCATGGAACCAAGCGGCTGAATGCCGTCAAGGGCCATCGGTCCCAGGACGACTCGCTGATCCTCGTAGGTATAGCCGAAGGCCTGCAGCCGCTGGACAAGAGCGCTGGGATCGGGCTGGTGCATGTCGGCGGCATACGGCAAATCCTCAAGCAGGATATAGTTCTCTTTCAGCCACTGGCCGTACGGATTGGCAGCCGACAGCTCACGTTTGATCTCCTCGTCCGGAACTATGCGCCCCTGCTCCGTATCAACCAGGAACATCTGCCCCGGCTGGAGCCGTCCCTTGCGCAGGATCCGCTCCGGTTCGATCTTCAGGACACCGGCTTCGGAGGCCATTATGACCAGATCATCGCTGGTAATGTAATAGCGGGAAGGGCGCAGTCCGTTTCGATCAAGAACCGCCCCGATAGAACGGCCATCGGTAAAGGCTATTGCAGCCGGGCCGTCCCATGGCGCTATCAGACAGGAGTGATATTCATAAAAAGCCTTCTTCTCCTCGCTCATTTCAGTGTGGTTTTCCCACGGCTCCGGCACCATCATCATGATGGCATGCGGCAGGGAGCGGCCGCTCATGACGAGCAGCTCCAGACAGTTGTCGAACATGCCGGAATCAGAGCCGTTGGTATTGATAATCGGCAAAACCTTCTTGATGTCATCGCCGAACAGTTCGCTGGTAATATGGTTCTGGCGGGCGTTCATCCAGTTGACATTGCCGCGCAGGGTATTGATCTCGCCGTTATGGGCCAGAAAATGGTACGGGTGGGCGCGGTCCCAACTGGGAAATGTATTGGTGGAAAAACGGGAATGCACCAGGGCAATTGCGCTTTCCATGGCGGTGTCGCACAGTTCTGGGAAGTACTTGTCTACCTGCACCGGCATGAGCATGCCTTTATAGATTATGGTTCGGGTGGAGAGGCTGCAGACATACCAGTGTTCGTCTACCCCGGCACGCCGGATCTCGTTGGTGGCCCGCTGATTAATGACATAGAGCTTGCGATTGAACGCCTGCTCGTCAAGGCAGCCAAGGGGGCGCTTGAGGAACAGCTGCCGCACCATCGGCTCCCCTTCCCAGGCGGTGTTCCCCAGAGAAGAGTTATCGGTCGGCACGTTGCGCCAACCGAGGAGCTCCACACCCTCTTCGACCAGTATTTTCTCCAGGATATGGCGGGCGGCGTTGCGTTCGGTCGCTTTCGGCGAAGTAAAGACCATGCCGACGCCGTAGTGGAACGGCTCGGGGAGTTCTATGCCGAGCGGTACGCAGACCGAGCGGAGAAAGCTGTCAGGCATCTGCATCAGAATACCGGCGCCGTCCCCGGTATTCGGCTCACAACCGCAGGCTCCGCGATGATCCAGATTGACGAGGATCTCGAGAGCCTGGCTGACGATTTCATGGGACTTCTTCCCCTTGATATTGGCTACAAAGCCAACGCCGCACGCATCATGCTCGAATTGCGGATCGTAGAGACCCTGTTTTTCCGGCTGTCTGTTGTTTGTCATGGGGGGTAACCTTTGTGATATTTCCTATTAAGTAAGTAAACAACTTTTTTTCTGCAGAAAACAACTTCGATAACGCACTTTTCCTGTTTATCAAGGGGTGCGGCTTGAGCGCGACTCTGTACGGGCAGTTTCTGTTAGCAGAGAGTGTGCCACACCGTTTCTTTTACAAACGTCGGCACGCTTTCCATAAGAATACCGGCTATTTAGGACCAGTCTCCGCAGGATTATGTGAGCGGCGTAAATATAGTTTTTACCTTGGTGAGTATTTTACATACTCCACTGAGTAAAACAAGCAACTACAATTTTTCATGCCTGCACAGAAAATAACCTGCTCTCCGCAAAACGGCATCTGAGGAGTTTTACGTACTCATATGTGTATATAAATGACTTAAATTCAACAACAAGGACCGTCACCGCCGCCTTGCTTTTGTGCAACCAGCAGCCGTAACTGTCTAATATCTAGACAACTGCCTACAATTTGCACTCTAACCCCTCGCGATGGCACAAAAACTGCTACCGAATTGTGCACTACTGGGCTGCAGGCTGCATTTATGGTATGCCGGCCTGCACACACTTTACTCTCTTGGAGGCATCAATGGCACAGGTAGACGCAAAGATCGAAGGCATGTATCAGGACGTTCTCAAACGGAATCCGGGCGAAACCGAGTTCCACCAGGCGGTTCTCGAAGTTCTCGAATCTCTCGGACCGGTCGTAGCCAAGCACCCAGAATATCTGGAGCGCAGGATCATCGAGCGTATCTGCGAGCCGGAGCGGCAGATCATCTTCCGGGTACCCTGGCAGGACGACAGCGGCAAAGTCCAGATCAACCGGGGCTTCCGGGTTGAGTTCAACAGCGCTCTGGGACCCTACAAAGGCGGCCTCCGCTTCCACCCGTCCGTCTATCTGGGGATCATCAAATTCCTCGGCTTTGAACAGTGCTTCAAGAATTCACTGACCGGCCTGCCGATCGGCGGCGGCAAGGGCGGCTCCGACTTCGACCCCAAGGGGAAGTCCGATGACGAAGTCATGCGCTTCTGCCAGAGCTTCATGACCGAGCTGTATCGCCACATCGGCGAACATACCGACGTTCCTGCCGGCGATATCGGCGTTGGCGGTCGCGAGATCGGCTACATGTTCGGTCAGTACAAGCGCATCACCAACCGTTACGAGCCGGGCGTATTGACCGGCAAAGGGCTCACCTGGGGCGGTTCACTGGTCCGCACCGAAGCGACCGGTTACGGCGCAACCTTCTTTGTCAACGAGATGCTGAAAGCACGCAAGGATTCCTTTGACGGCAAGATCTGCACCGTTTCAGGCTCCGGCAATGTCGCCATCTACACCATCGAAAAAATCACCCAGCTTGGCGGTAAATGCGTAGCCTGCTCCGATTCCAACGGCGTAATCTACGACGAAAAAGGGCTCGATCTCGACCTGATCAAGCAACTCAAGGAAGTAGAGCGTCGCCGCATCGAAGATTACATCAAGACCCACAAACACGCCAAATACATCGCGAAGGGCAACATCTGGGAAATTCCCTGCCAGGTCGCCATGCCGTCAGCAACCCAGAACGAGATCAACGGCAAGGATGCCGCAACCCTGGTCAAAAACGGCTGCATCGCCGTCGGCGAAGGCGCCAACATGCCGACCACACCTGAAGGTGTCAAGGTATTTCTGGACGCCAAAATTGCTTACGGTCCCGGCAAAGCCGCCAACGCAGGCGGTGTGGCAACATCGGCACTCGAAATGCAGCAGAATGCCGGCCGCGACTCATGGACCTTCGAGTTCACCGAGAAAAAGCTGGAAGATATCATGATCAATATTCACCGCAACTGCTTCGAAACCGCCGAAGAATTCGGCGCACCGGGCAATTATGTGCTTGGCGCAAACATCTGCGGCTTTGTCAAGATTGCCAACGCCATGGTCGCACACGGCCTGGTCTGATTTCCTGAGGAAGTGTACCACAAAAAAAGCCCGGCATCATGCCGGGCTTTTTTTGTGTTCACAGACTACGACAGGTCATTGCGCCGTCCAGCCGCCACCACAACTCATTACTTACAAGGATGTCCAGACTATGTCAGGTAAAATGTCCATTTATATCTCTAATTGACTGGTGCTATCACATTAAAGAAGAGGGTTTCCATAGATTGTCTACGTGATATCTGGTATGAATACTCAATTTTTCGCATATTCTAGGTTCTTTTGGAGCTATCTTCGAATTAACTCCCCAATAACCTGGCAAAATTCAGCTTGACCGTTGTGGGGAAATTGAAATGACCTCAAAAAAAGTCCTGTCAGAACGTGACATCTGCACACAATTCATCGTACCTGCCCTGAAAAAGGCCGGGTGGGATATTGAGCGTCAGGTGCGTGAAGAGGTATTTTTCACTGATGGGCGTATCTACGTCAGAGGCACCAGTGCGGCTCGCGGTAGTCGTAAACGTGCCGATTTCATTCTGTATTACAAACCGAATATTCCCATCGCAGTCATTGAGGCCAAAGACAACAGCCATTTTGTTGGGGCCGGCATGCAACAGGCGCTTGGATACGCCCAGATACTCGATATCCCCGTGGCGTTCAGCTCCAATGGCGACGGTTTTGTAGAGCATGATCGAACCGCATCTTCCGGTGATATTGAGCGCAACCTCTCCATGGAAGAATTCCCCAGCCCTGAAGAACTATGGCAACGCTACAAGAAGTACAAAGGCATCGATTCACCACAACAGGAACAGATTGCCTCGTTCGATTACTTCTTTGACGGCTCCGGTCGCACACCCCGCTACTACCAGCAGATAGCCATCAACCGGTCTGTCGAGGCGATTGCCAAAGGGCAGGATCGGATTCTGCTGGTCATGGCTACCGGCACAGGCAAGACCTATACTGCTTTTCAGATCATCCACCGCCTCTGGAAGAGCGGCACCAAGAAACGCATTCTCTTCCTGGCTGACCGCAATTCCCTGATAGACCAGACCAAACGCGGCGATTTTAAACATTTCAAGGACCGGATGACGGTCATTCGAAAAAAGAGTATCGATAAGGCTTTTGAGATCTATCTTGCCCTCTATCAGGGATTAACCAACTACGACGAGGATACAGACGCTTATCGAGAGTTCAGCCCCGATTTCTTTGACCTGATTGTGATTGACGAATGTCACCGTGGCAGTGCTGCCGCCGACAGTGCCTGGCGTGAGATACTGAACTATTTCAAGAACGCCACCCATATAGGCCTCACCGCTACCCCCAAAGAGACCAAGGAAGTTTCCAATTTCGAATACTTCGGCGAACCGATTTACACCTATTCGCTCAGACAGGGGATTGAAGACGGTTTCCTTGCACCATACAAGGTTATCCGAGTCGGCATCAATGTTGACTTGGAAGGATGGCGACCAGAAGAAGGAACGCGTGACAATGACGGCAATCTGATCGATGACCGACTCTACAACACCAAGGATTATGACCGGAATCTGGTCATCGACGAACGTACAAAAACCGTTGCCAGAAAGGTGACCGAGTTTCTCAAAAAGACCAACCCATTCGACAAAACCATTGTTTTCTGCGTCGATATCGAACACGCCACTCGCATGCGGCAGGCTCTGGCCAATGCCAATCCCGAAGGGGTACTGAAGAACTACAAGTACGTCATGAAGATCACCGGTGATGACGACGAGGGAAAGCGGGAGCTGGACAACTTCATCAACCCCGAAGAGCGCTATCCGGTGATTGCAACAACCTCCAAGCTGATGACCACAGGTGTTGACGCCCAAACTTGTAAGCTGATCGTCCTCGATTCAAACATCAATTCCCCGACTGAATTCAAGCAGATCATCGGACGTGGCACCCGCATCAACGAAGAATTTGGCAAGCGATTCTTTACCATCATGGATTTTCGTAACGCAACTGACCACTTTGCCGACCCTGATTTTGACGGTGATCCGGTCATGGTGAAACAGATACTGGCTGATGATGAACTGACCGATACCGATATCTATCCAGATGATGAACCGGTAATTGACTCCGAAACTGGTGAAGAGATTACATTTGGTGATGACAAGCGGGAAGTGACGTATGACCGTCCCGAGATTATCGGTGGTGGCGGTATTGTGGCTGAGCCACAGCCAAAAATCTACGTCGCCGGTGTCGATGTGTCGGTACTCAACGAACGGGTGCAATATTTGGGGGTGAATGGAAAGCTCACAACCGGTAGTCTCAAAGAGTACACACGTAACGGTTTGCTTCAAGAGTTCCGAACCCTCGATAACTTTCTGGCCCGTTGGAATAGTTCCGAAAAGAAGAAAGCGTTGATCGACCAGTTAGCCGAGCATGACATCATTCTGGAAAACCTTCAGGAAGAGATCAAGAAGGACCTGGACCTCTTCGACCTCATCTGCCACATAGCTTGGGATCGCCCGGCCCTCACCAGAAGAGAACGGGCAGAGCAGGTCAAGAAGCGGGATTACTTTACAAAGTATGGTGACAAAGCCCGACAGGTCTTGCAGGCGCTGCTGGAGAAATACGCCAAAGATGGCATCGAGAATATTGAAGAGATGAAGGTATTGACCATTGATCCCTTCAAGTCAATAGGTACACCGGCAGAGATTGTCAATCTCTTCGGCGGTAAGGAAAAGTACCGGACAGCAGTAAAAGAACTGGAAACTGAAATCTACAGGATGGCGCTATAAATGAAAAACATGGGTTCAATCATCAAGCGGTTGCAGAATACAATGCGCAAGGATCAGGGAGTTTCCGGCGACGCCCAGCGTATCGAACAGTTGGGGTGGATGATTACCCTAAAGATCCTGGATGATAAGGACAAAGAACTTGAGATTCTGCAAGAGGAGTACACATCTCCTATTCCACCAGCGGTTCAGTGGCGGGCTTGGGCTGCCGATGCCGAGGGGGTGACCGGCGACGAACTGAAAGAGTTTATTGACCAGAAGCTTTTCCCTGCTCTGAATAATCTGGACATCTCCACCGGCAACAAACGCGCCCTCATAATCCGTGAGATATTTGAGGGAACCAACAACTACATGAAGAACGGCACCATCATCCGCCAGGTGCTGAACGAACTGAACCAGATAGATTTCAACTCTTCCGATGACCGTCATATCTTCGGCGACATCTACGAAACAATCCTGCGGGACCTGCAGAGCGCTGGCAACTACGGCGAGTTCTACACACCCCGCGCCCTGACCGAGTTCATGACCGCTATCATCAACCCCCGCTTGGGAGAAAAGGTGCTCGATCCTGCCTGCGGGACCGGTGGCTTTCTTACCTGTGCTATTGAGAACATCCGTAAGCAGGACGTGAAAAATGTTGAAGACCTGCAAACTCTGCAGGCGAGCATTCACGGCATGGAATTCAAACCGCTCCCATTCATGCTCAGCGTCACTAACCTGATTCTGCATGATATCGAAGTGCCGAATGTGGACTACACCGACAGTCTCAATCGTGAGTACACCAGCATCGGTGCCAAGGATAGGGTTGATGTAATACTTGCCAATCCACCGTTTGGAGCATCTGTTACTGATGGCGTCGAAACCAACTTTCCACTCAACTACCGGACTACTGAAAGTGCCGACCTCTTTCTGCTGTTGATGATTCGTTATCTCAAGGATGGCGGAAGGGCTGCTATCGTCCTGCCAGACGGCTCACTGACCGGCGATGGCGTCAAGCAGCGCATCCGCCAGCACTGGCTGGAAACCTGCAATCTGCATACGATCGTGCGACTTCCAAACTCGGTCTTTAAGCCTTATGCCAGTGTTGCCACCAATTTGCTGTTTTTCACCAAAGGGGAGCCGACCAAAGAAATCTGGTACTGGGAGCATCAACTTCCCGAAGGCGTTAAAGACTATTCCAAGACCAAACCGATTCAAAATAGTGATTTCGATGTAGCAAAAACGTGGTGGGAAAATCGAGAAGAGGGCAAACAGGCATGGCGAGTCTCCATAGATACCTTAACTGCCAACGGCTACAACCTGGATATCAAGAACCCACACGTCAAAGAATCGGGGTACACTCATACCAGTGCCGAATTGCTAGAACGGCTGCACCAGTCGTTTCTGAAGAGTGATGAACTGTTACAGGCGCTGAGTAGGGAGATTATACATGGCTAAACAAAAATGGGCTAAGATCAGTGAATTATGCGATATTATTAAGGGCGAAATAGGTTTAGCAAGTGCTGTGCCTGGTACTTACCCGTTGGTTGCAACAGGTGCTGAGAGACGGTCCTGTAATACATGGCAATTCGATACAGAAGCAGTTTGCATTCCTCTGGTATCCTCGACCGGTCATGGAAAAAAAACATTGAATTATGTCCACTATCAGACTGGTAAGTTTGCACTCGGTACTATCTTAGTTGCCGTAATCCCCAAAGATTCGTCAGTTCTGATGGCAAAATTTCTTCACCTATATCTATCGCACTTCAAAGACAGTGTTCTTGTTCCCCTAATGAAGGGTGCAGCAAATGTAAGTTTACCGATCAAGGGGATTGCATCTGTCGAAATACCTGTTTTGCCTATAGCTGAACAAGAACGGCTAATTGACGTAATTACCATGATTGGTAATGTCGAGAAACAGATAGACGAAACAAAAAAAATAACCCAAGTGTTAACGAAGACGGTGCTGTATGAGGCGTTTGGAGAAGGTCTTATATGATTTATAATCCATTGAAGGAGGAGGTTTATCATGGCCACTGCTGACCAAATTAAGTCTCTTATCCGTTCGCACTTCAGTAACGAAACGGAAAGATTTTTTACTATTGCTTTGCAAGTAGCGGCACACGAAGCAAAGCAAGGGCATCCGGCACTCGCTCATGATATTCGTGATATTGTTGATCGCGAACACAAGAAACGTGGCCCTAAAGTTCTCAATTTTCCGCAAGATCTACGAGGGCTTGTGCTGACTGAAGACCCTCAGGTTTCCAAAACAGCCTTGGTGATTCAGGCGTCGTTGCAGGAACGTATTCAGCAAGTGATCCACGAGTATCGACAGCAAAACAAGCTCAAGTCGTTCGGACTTTCTCACCGTCGTAAAATCCTGCTTATCGGTCCCCCAGGGACGGGTAAAACCATGACAGCTCGGGTGCTTGCCAAAGAATTGCATTTATCCCTTCATACTATCCAGGTAGACCGGTTAGTCACCAAATTTATGGGTGAGACCAGTGCTAAGTTGCGTCAGATATTTAATCTGATGCAACAGGAGCATGGGGTTTATCTTTTTGATGAGTTTGATGCCATAGGCGGTGAGCGCTCTATGGATAATGATGTGGGTGAAATGCGACGTGTTCTCAATGCGTTCCTGCAATTTATCGAGCAGGATACTTCCGACAGCTTGATTGTAGCAGCTACCAATAATCCCAAGTTACTTGACCAGGCGCTCTTTCGCCGATTTGACGATGTGCTTTACTATGATGTGCCAACGAGTGAGGAACGAAAATGCCTCATAGAAAATGTCCTTGGGGTTTTCAAAACTTCTAAATTCGTCTGGAAGGCCGTCCTGGCTGATAGCGAAGGATTGAGCCATGCCGAAATCGATCAAGCGTGTCGGGACGCTATAAAAAAGGCTATTCTGAGTGATGCAACCAAAGTAAATGCTCCCTCACTGCTTGAATCACTTCATAATCGGCAAGATGCTCGAAAAGGCCAACGGGGTGAAAATTGATGCCACTCGGCAATCTCCCCCATATAGTATTGCGTGACCCACCGGATCGGCTGAGATTTACCAGCACAAGTCGAGGAGTCTCCAATTCTGACTTACCAAACCGAAACAGGGGTGAACATTCTGCTTTTTTAACCAGACAGTTGGCTTCTGCGTGGGAAAATGCTGAGCAAGAAGCCGCCGTGTATCATGTCACAAAGCGTGGCATTTACCTCGAAATCAGAGGTGAAGATAGCTTTGACTTAGCCACCAAGAGCCTTGAATCGCAGACTGGTAGAGATAAGTCAAAATGGATTCGACTTCTTAATGTACGGACAGCTGAACATACCCATTTAGACGGAGCTACGAACGAAGAAATAAATACGACAGAAACTTTTGCCACTATATTCGTCCCGAACAGCAAGAAAGAATATTTTTTCAAAAGAATTTCAGAGTATGCAAATGAAGTTTCTCGCTTTGGAAATTATAAGCATAAGTCATTAGTTGAAAGCATGTCCGATATTCAGAAAGCTCTCCTGGTAGAATCCTTTTGGCAAGACGACCGCACCCTAATCCCTTCCGATGAGCCCGAGTGGTGCGAAGTCTGGCTCAGCTCGGATTCTATGGACGTAATTCGTCGCTTTGATGAGCTTCTTGTTCAACAACAAGTAAATTCAAAAACCGGTTGCATTCGTTTTCCCGAAAGATCCATCAAACTTGTCTGTGCCAATCGAGCTCAGCTTGAAAACCTGACCCGACTCTCCGATGATATTGCAGAGTATCGTAAAGCCAAGAGCACGGCGACCTTCTGGACCGATCAGCCTAATCGTGAACAGGCTGAGTGGGTTGAAAGCCTGATAGAGCGCTTAACGGTAGACAGAGAATCACTTGTTTCAATCTGTATCCTTGATACCGGTGTGAATCAGGGTCATCCTCTGCTTTCCCAGATGCTTGATGACGTTGATTGTCATTCGGTTGATTCCCAGTGGGGAACTCACGATCACGACGGGCATGGCACCTTGATGGCTGGTGTTACAGGCTATGGCAACCTTATGGAGATCCTCTCTGGAAATGGACCGGTGTCTGTAAGTCATATTCTCGAATCCGTAAAAATTCTTCCTGTACATGGAGAAAATGACCCGGAATTGTGGGGTGATATAACTTCCCAGGGTATTAGCTTGGCTGAGATTCAGGCGCCTGACCGCAAGCGAATTTGTTGTATGGCTGTAACTTGTAATGATACGCGTGATCGAGGAAACCCATCATCATGGTCAGGGGCTCTAGACCAAATAACTTCTGGTGCAGATGATGGTACAAAGCGATTGATGATTGTCAGTGCGGGGAATATCACCGAGATCAATCAAGTAGCAAACTATCCGGGTGCGCAACTTGACGACTCAATTCATGACCCGGCACAATCCTGGAATGCCCTCACGGTCGGTGCCTTTACGCAGTTGGATACGTTAACCGATCCCACTTTGCGCGGATACACGCCGATTGCACAAGAAAACCAGCTATCTCCATTTTCTACAACTTCCTCTACTTGGGATGACAAGTGGCCCATCAAGCCTGAGATTGTCATGGAGGGTGGGAATATGGCGGTTGACGGCGGCGGATTTGCCACAGAATGCGATGACCTGTCTCTCCTCTCGACGCACTACCAACCGCAAACCCAATTGCTCAATTGTTTCAACATGACCAGTGCCGCAACTTCTCAAGCCGCAAATTTCGCAGCTAAAATCCAGGTACGCTATCCCGATTACTGGCCCGAGACGGTTCGTGCTTTGATGGTACATTCAGCAGAATGGCCAGAACCGCTCAAACAACAGTTCGCTCGGAACAATTCAAAGACCGAAATCAAAAAATTGCTGCGTGCATGTGGCTATGGCGTGCCCAACCTTAAGCGGGCGCTCTACAGCGCATCAAATTCTTTAACTCTGATTTCGCAGGCGGAGATTCAACCGTTTGAATTTCGCGATGGACGAAACAGAACTCGTGACATGCACATCTATGATTTGCCCTGGCCCAGTGACATCCTGCTGGAACGGCATGACATGCAAGTCGAGATGAGGATAACGCTCTCGTATTTTGTGGAACCTGGTCCAGGAGAAATCGGATGGAAAGACAGGTATCGATATGCATCCCACGCGCTACGTTTTGATGTCAATTCTCCGGGAGAGCCTAGGAATTTATTTGTACGAAGAATCAATGCAGCTGCGCGAGCTGAAGATGAGGGACATCCCGGAACTGGCAGCGCCTCAGGCCACTGGGTCATCGGGCAAGCGCGTGACAGGGGATCTATCCATTCAGATATTTGGCAAGGGACTGCTGCACAACTTGCGGATTCAAAACACATCGCAGTTTCACCTCGCATTGGCTGGTGGCGGGAAAGAAACCACCTTGGTAAGTGTGAGAGTAGAACACGCTATGCTTTGATAGTTTCGATATACACTCCAGAGCAGGAGGTGGATATCTATACCCCTGTTGCACAACAGATTGGAATTAGTGTACCAATTAGTGTGAATACATAACCTATGCATCGTTTCGGTGTTAAGCGCCAGACTGACCGTTTGATTTTTTGGAATCTCAATGAATGAAAGTACCCTTGACAAAATAGCCGAACTAATCTGTGGCAACGGTGAGCAATACCCCGTGAGAGCGAACACCAGTGTTGCGTCTACACATTGACAAAAGGATCTGGGTCGAAAGCAGGTGGCAGGGCTGCTTAAGAAGTTTGAGGCAGATGGCTAGGGCTTCTCATCCGGCCACGCTACTGGGTCTTTCTGGTATTTGCAAACTAAGGATCGATCCTGAATTGACACTATTGGTCAATTATCGGAGCAATTGTTTGATGGGTATAGCCTTTTGATGATTAGATGCTGCACGGGATATGAAGCTACAAAAAAACTGAGGCCGCACTTCTGGGACGGCCTCGTTACTCCTTCCACACATGGTGGATGAGCTTTGTTTTATATATACATTCAGGTCGTATTTTTCAATAGTAACTTTTGAAAATCTATTGCGCCGTCCAACCGCCATCAATCGGAATCGCCGTGCCGGTAATCTGGTCCGCGGCCGGCGAACAGAGAAAGAGCGCCAATTGCCCTAGCTGCTCGATCGAAACAAACTGCTGCGACGGCTGCTTCTCCGCCAGCATGCTGCGCCCCCCCGCCTCGATATCGACCCCGAGAGCCTTCGCCCGGGCGATTATCTGCGGCTCGATCAGCTCGGTCCTGGTCCAGCCGGGACAGATCGCGTTGCTGGTGATGCCGGAACCGGCGGTTTCCAGGGCGACAACCTTGGTCAGGCCGACCAGGCCATGCTTGGCCGCAACATAGGCCGCCTTGTGAGCCGACGCCACCAGTCCGTGTACCGAGGCGATATTGATGATCCGTCCCCAGCCGTTCCGCCTCATGAACGGGAGCGCGTGGTGGATCGTATAAAAACCGGCAGAGAGGTTGACCGCGATGATGGCGGCCCAGCGGTCGGGGGGGAACTCTTCGACCGGGGCGGTATACTGTATTCCGGCGTTGTTCACCAGAATATCGACGCCGCCGAACGCTGCTGCCGCGGCCTCTACCAGTGCAGCAATCTCCTCCGGCCGAGTCATGTCGGCCCCGTGGAACCGTGCCGTAA
The DNA here is from genome assembly GCA_964524835.1 of uncultured Geobacter sp. GTDB lineage: Bacteria > Desulfobacterota > Desulfuromonadia > Geobacterales > Pseudopelobacteraceae > JACRCG01. Next base: position 33,519 of record CAZGEG010000023.1, on the reverse strand, counting down.
CCCCGAACTCCGTTTCCAGCCCCTTTCGGGTCGCTTCGATCACCTCCGGGTCACCCAGGCCGTTCAGCATGATGCTGCATCCCTGCCCAGCCAGGGCACGGGCAATGCCGAGACCGATGCCGCTGGTCGAACCGGTTATAAGCGCACTCTTTCCTTTGAGCATCTCGATTCCTCCTAAGCTGGACAAGCCAAAACCAAAAAACTTGTTTCACGCAACGACGCGACGACGCAACGCTTATAAACCTCGAATCAAAGTAATTGCTTAAACGACTTTCGTCGTTTAAAAGCGCCTACTTTTGGTGCGTCGTCGCGTGAGTAATAACTTTTAAGCTGTTGCCCGCACTAATCATAACGACCCGCTGATTTAAACTATATAGCGATCGACTAGATATCCCGCTCAACTACCATCGCAATCCCCTGACCGCCGCCGATACAGAGCGCCGCCAGACCGAGCCGCAGGCCGCTCCGCTCCATTTCATGCAGCAGCGTCACCAGTATCCGGGCGCCGCTGGCACCCACCGGATGACCCAGCGCAATGGCACCGCCGTTCACGTTGACCTTGCGGCTGTCGAGGCGCAGCTCGCGGATCACCGCCAGCGACTGCACCGCAAAGGCTTCGTTCAGCTCTACCAGCTCGATATCTTCGAGCGTCAGGCCGGCTTTAGTGAGAGCTTTCCGGATCGCTTCAACCGGCCCCATCCCCATAATCCTCGGATCGACACCGGCCGACCCCCACCCCAGGATGCGGGCCAAAGGACGAATACCTGCCCGCCTTGCCGCTCCCTCCTCCATCAGCAGGACCGCTGCCGCAGCATCGTTGATGCCGGAGGAATTACCGGCGGTAACGACACCTCCCCCCTTGAACGTCGGCCGCAGCTTCGCAAGGCTCTCCATGGTGGTGTCGCGGCGGGGATGTTCGTCATCCGTCACTATGGTCGTCTCTCCACATCTGCCGGGTATCGGCACCGGGATGATCTCCCTGGTGAAGATCCCTTCGCTGATCGCTTTGGCGGCCTTCTGCTGCGACTGCAGGGCGAAGGCATCGGACTCCTCGCGCGAGATGCGATACCGGTCGGCAATGTTTTCCGCCGTGATACCCATGTGGATTCCGTGAAACGCGTCGGTCAGGGCATCCTTGAGGATCGAATCCTCCAGGACGCCGTTACCCATGCGGTAGCCGCCCCGGGCCTTGTCGAGGAGATAGGGGGCCCTGCTCATGCTCTCCATGCCTCCGGCGACAATCGTGTCGGCCTCCCCGGCGGCGATAGCCAGGGCACCCAGGGCGACACTCTTCAGACCGGAGCCGCACAGCTTGTTGACCGTGTAGGAGGGGACATGCTCCGGAATTCCGGCGCCGATCGACACCTGCCGGGCCGGGTTCTGCCCGCAGCCGCCCTGCAGGATCTGTCCCATGATGACCTCTTCGACGCTCTCTGTCGGCACCCCGGCCCTGCGGACAACTTCGCCGACAACGAGACTGCCGAGCTGAGCAGCGGGGAGGGATGCGAGTGAACCGCCGAAGGAGCCGGTCGGAGTTCGGGCGGCAGAAGCTATGACTACGGTGCGCATGACGCGGCTCCTTTTTTCAGAGCAAAGGGGAGAAGATCAGCTTCGGCTCCGAACAAGCCTGGATGTCGGCCTGGGTATATCCGGGAGCAACCTCGACCAGCCGCAGCCCCTCCGGGGTGACGTCCAGCACGGCCCGGTCGGTGATGATCCGGTTGATAACACCACGGCCGGTCAGCGGCAGCGTACAGCTGTTGAGAATCTTGGTTTCCCCCCCTTTGTTGCAATGTTCCATCAGCACCACGATCCGTTTGGCGCCGTGCACCAGGTCCATCGCCCCACCCATCCCCTTGACCATCTTGCCGGGGATCACCCAGTTGGCCAGGTCGCCCGATGCTGACGCCTCCATCCCCCCCAGTATGGCCAGATCTATATGCCCGCCGCGGATCATCGCGAACGATTCGGCACTGCTGAAGGTGCAGGAACCGGGAATCATCGTGATGGTCTCCTTGCCGGCATTGATCAGGTCGGGGTCAATTTCCTCTTCCGTCGGATAAGGGCCGATGCCGAGCAGGCCGTTCTCGGACTGCAGCACGACGGTTTTCCCCGCCGGGATATAATTGGCAACCAGGGTCGGCATGCCGATCCCCAGATTGACGTAGTAGCCGTCCTCTATCTCCTGCGCGGCCCGTTGGGCCATCTCTTCGCGTGTCAATGCCATGCTGATTCCTTTCTGTTTTCGGGCTTTCTATTTCCGGGTCGTGCGGCGTTCGATCCGCTTTTCGTGGCCGCTGCAGGCAATGATGCGCTGCACGTAGACGCTGGGGGTATGAATCTGGTCGGGGTCAAGATCGCCGGTTTCCACCAGTTCCTCCACCTCGGCGATAGTGATCCGGCCGGCCGCCGCCATCATCGGGTTGAAGTTGCGGGCGGTCTTGCGGTAGACCAGATTGCCGAAGCGGTCCCCCTTCCACGCCTTGATGATCGAAAAATCCGCGGTCAACCCGGCCTCCAGCAGATACTCCTTCGCACCGAAGACCCTGGTTTCGCGCCCCTCCGCAATCGGGGTGCCGACCCCGGCAGGTGTGTAGAAAGCCGGGATGCCGGCGCCGCCGGCCCGAATCCGCTCCGCCAGGGTACCCTGCGGAACCAGCTCCACCTCCAGCTCACCCGCCAGATACTGGCGCTCGAACTCCTTGTTCTCACCGACATAGGAGGAGACCATTTTCCTGATCTGCCGGTTCTGGAGCAGGATCCCCAGTCCCCACTCGTCCACGCCGCAGTTGTTGGAAATGACCGTCAGGTCGCGGACGCCGGAGTCGCGCAGCCCCTGGATCAGCTTTTCCGGTATCCCGACCAGTCCGAACCCCCCCGCCATGATGCTGGCGCCATCCCGGATTCCCTCCAGCGCTTCCTGAATGCTTGTACAGACAACTGCCATATTCTTACCTCCTGGATTTCACTGCTGAAATCAAATCCCCCTCAATCCCCCTTTTTCAAAGGGGGAAGTTTTTAGTACCCCCCTTTGAAAAAGGGGGGCTAGGGGGGATTTGCCGTTAAGCTCCCTAATTCGTTACAGCGACCGTTTCAGCAGCCTCCCCAGCTCCCCCACAAACCCGCGGCGGAACAGGAGGACGCAGACCACAAAGATACTCCCGATGATTACCGTTATCCAGGAACCGACCGAACTCAGTTCAGACTGGAGCGTCACCACGGTGAATGCGCCGGCCAGCGGGCCGAGTACCGTGCCTACCCCTCCCAGAAGAGTCATCAGGACCACCTCTCCGGAGGTGTGCCAGCTGACATCGGTTAGCGAAGCGAGCTGGAACACCAGCGACTTCATTGCACCCGCCATTCCGGCCAGCGCTGCCGAGAGGACAAACGCAATCAGCTTGAACCTCTCCACCTTGTACCCGAGTGACACGGCGCGCGGCTCATTTTCCCGAATCGCCTTCAGCACCTGACCGAAAGGCGAATTAATAGCCCGGTGAATGACCCAGAAACCGAGACAGAACAGGACGAAGACGAAGTAATAAAGATTGAGTCCGAGCGGGCTGCCGCCGACGGTATAGACGTGGCCCAGATCTATCAGGCCGAAGAGTTTGCCGCGGGGGATGCCCTGCAGCCCATCCTCGCCACCGGTGAATGGCAGTTTCAGCGCCAGAAAATAGACGATCTGGGCCAGTGCCAGTGTGACCATGGCGAAATAGATCCCCTGCCGCCGGATCGCCAGACTGCCGACTATATACCCCAGCAGAGCGGCGAAGAGCGTACCTCCCAGAACACCCAGCTCGGGAGTCAGGCCGCTGTTCTTGACCAGATAACCGGTCACATACGATGCGCCGCCAAAAAATGCCGCATGGCCGAAGGAGAGCAGCCCGGTGTAGCCAAGCAGCAGATTGAAGGCTGAGGCAAACAGCGCAAAACAGAGCAGCTTCATCATGAACACCGGATAGACGACAAACGGCGCCAGCAGGCCGAGGAGTATAAGGGCGATCCAGGCGAACTTGTTCATTTATGACTCCTTCCCGAACAGGCCGGCAGGCTTGACCAGCAGAACGATAACCATGATCAGGAAGATAACGGTACTTGAGGCCGGGGCATACACGACTTTTGTGAACCCCTCAACCATGCCGAGCAGAAGGCCGGTGACAATCGATCCCATGATCGATCCCATCCCGCCGATGACCACCACGGCGAAGACGGTAATGATCATCTCCGACCCCATGACCGGGCTGACCGAATAGATCGGCGCGGCAAGCACCCCGGCAAAGGCGGCCAGCGCCACGCCGAAGCCGTAGGTCAGCGTGATCATGAGCGGCACATTGACGCCGAACGCCTTCACCAGCTCCGGATTTTCCGTACCGGCACGGAGATAGGAACCGAGTTTTGTCCGCTCAATAACAAACCAGGTGCCGAAACAGACCAGCAGAGAGATGACTATCACCCAGAGTCGGTATTTCGGGAACATCATGAAGCCGAGATTTACCGCACCGTTCAATATCTCCGGCTTGGCCTCGTAGGGATCGCCGGATACATTGAAGAAATTGGTAAAGACCCCCTGGATAATGAGGGCAAGTCCGAAGGTGAGCAGCAGACCGTACAGATGGTCAAACTTGTACAACCTGCGCAGCATGGTCCGCTCAATCACGACCCCCACTGCGCCCACCACCAGCGGGGCTAATATCAGCGCCGCCCAGTAATTGAGGTGAAAGTCCGGCATCCCGATAAGCGGTCCCAGCTTCGTGTAGCCGAGGAGCGCCACATACGCTCCCAGCATGTACAGCGAACCGTGGGCAAAATTGACGATGTTCAGGAGGCCGAAAATAACCGCCAGTCCGAGGCTCAGGATGGCGTAGAACACGCCGTTGTTGAGCCCCAGCATTACCTGCGACATGACCGTCTGAAATGATAGCTCCATGACCAGCTCCCTTGTAATAACTCTAGCACTTCAAAAACTCCACTTGTTACATCCAAAAGCAAATCCCCCTCAATCCCCCTTTCAAAAAGGGGGAGGCCTTTAAATTCCCCCCTTTATAAAAGGGGGGTTAGGGGGGATTTACGTTACTTCTTAACCATCGAACAACTGCTTTCCGAAAGAGGCATGAATGCCTCGGCGGCGGGAACGGTCTTGACGATCTTGAGCAGATCCCATTCACCCTTGGATTCGGAAGGCTTCTTAACCTGCATCAGATACATGTCATGCACCATGCGGCCGTCAGCCCTGATTTTGCCGTTCACGGCAAAAAAATCGCTGATATTCATGGATTTCAGTTTTGCCATGACCGCATCCGAATCATCGGTGCCGGCCGCCTTGATCGCCTTGAGGTAGTTCATTGTAGCCGAATAGGCTCCGGCCTGGTCCATGGTCGGCATCGCCTTGTGGATGGCATAGAAACGTTTTGCGAACGCGCGGGTAGCATCATCCCGGTCCCAGTAGAATCCCGAGGTGAACTGCATCCCCTGAGCCACGTTCAAGCCGAGGCTTTTTATGTCGGTATCGAAGATCAGCAGTCCGACGAGGCTCTGCCCTTTCTTGTCGATGCCGAACTCCCTCGCCTGCTTTATCGCATTGGTGGTATCGCCGCCGGCATTGGCCAGGCCGATTATCTGGGCACCGGACGACTGGGCCTGGAGCAGATAGGACGAAAAGTCCGCGGTGGAGAGCGGGTGGCGCACCGAGCCGAGCACCTTGCCGCCCAATGCCTTCACAAATTTGGTGGTATTCTCCTCCAGAGAATGGCCAAAGGCATAATCGGCGGTAATGAAGTACCAGCTCTTTCCTCCGCCCTGGACGACCGCCTGTCCGGTTACCTTGCCCAGGGCATAGGTATCGTAGACGTAGTGGATGCCGTACGGGGTGCAGGCCTTGTTGGTCAGATCCGTACTGGCGGCGCCGGTGTTCATCGTGATCTTTTTCTTGTCTCCGGCAAGTTTCTGCACCGCCAGGGCACAGCCCGAGTTCAGCAGGCCGGTTATCATGTCTACTTTTTCATTGTCAAACCACTCGCGGGCCTTCGCCGAGGCGATGTCGGCCTTGTTCTGATGATCGGCGCCGATTACCTGGATCGGCTTGCCGAGCACCTTGCCGCCGAAATCCTTGACCGCCATTTCTACGCCCACCTGGGTCCCTTTCCCGCCAAGCGTGGAGTAGACCCCCGACATGTCGGTCAGCACCCCGATTTTGACGACGTCGTCCGAAACCCCTTTGGCAGCCGCGCCGGCCAAGCCACTTGTCAGTGCCAGAACGGCGACGGACAGTGCTGCGTTTGAAAACAAATTTTTCATAACAGATACTCCTTTCGGTTTGTATACCTGATCAGACTCCCAGGTATCGGTTGAGTTTCTCCATGCTGGAGCCAAGTTCGTTTCTGGATATCATCTCTGCTATGGTGCCGTGATCAATCACGTAATGACGGTCGGCCAGGTCGGCAGCAAAATGGAAATTCTGCTCGACCAGAATGATGGTGAATCCTTTTTCTTTCAACTGGCCGATGAGCCGTCCCAGGGTCTGGACTATTACCGGCGCCAACCCCTCGGTAATCTCGTCCAGCAGCAGGAGTTTCGCCCCGTTGCGCAGGATCCGCGCCATCGCCAGCATCTGCTGTTCGCCCCCCGAAAGCCGGGTTCCCATGCTGCTGCGCCGCTCCAGCAGGTTGGGGAACATCGCATAAATCTCATCCAGCGGCATGCCCCCCTCTTTTACTACCGGCGGAAGCAGCATGTTTTCCTCAACGGTAAGGCTGGAAAAGATTCCCCGCTCCTCGGGACAGTATCCTAATCCGAGATGCGCGATCTTGTGGGTCGGCATCCCGATCGTTTCAACTCCATTGATCGTGATGGAACCGCTCCGCCGCCCGACCAAACCGATGATCGATTTCAGGATCGTGGTCCGGCCGGCGCCGTTTCGACCCAGCAGGGTGACGACTTCCCCCTCCCCGACGGTCAGATCGATGCCGTGGAGGATGTGGGATTCACCATAAAAAGCATGCAGGTCGGTGATCCGCAACATTTCTTTGTGAACCGATTCAGGCATGTGCACTCCCCATATACGCTTCAAGCACCTGCGGATCTTTAGAAACCTCCGCATACGTCCCTTCAGCGAGAATTGCCCCGCGCTGCAGAACGGTTATCCTGTCCGCAAGGGTGGCGACGACCTTGAGGTTGTGCTCGACCATCAGAATCGTGCGGTTTGCGGAAACCTTCTTCACCAGTGACGTTATTTTATCCACGTCCTCGACACCCATCCCCTGGGTCGGTTCATCCAGCAGCATCATCTCGGGGTCCAGCGCCAGCGTGGTGGCTATTTCCAGGGCCCGCTTGCGTCCGTATGCCAATTCACCGGTTATCTCACCGGCATATTCAGCCAGACCGACGGAATCCAGCAGCTCCATGGCCTGCCCATCCAGCTGATCCAGAATGGCGTCCGATTTCCAGAAATGATAGGAGACACCGAGCTTGCGCTGCAGCGACAGACGTACATTCTCCAGGGGAGTCAGGTTCGGAAAGACCGCCGAGATCTGGAAAGAGCGCACGATTCCGCGCAGCGCGATGTCGGCCGATTTTTCACTCGTGATGTCGGTGCCGTTGAAATGAATGCTGCCGGAGGTCGGGATGAGGAACTTGGTGAGGAGGTTGAACACCGTCGTTTTGCCGGCACCGTTCGGCCCGATCAGGGCATGGATATGGCCGCGCCGGATCTGCAGGTTCACGGCGGACACGGCGGTGAACCCCTTGAATTCCTTGGACAAGTTTTTGGTAACTAGAATATGGTCGGTCATCTGCTAGGCTCCTGGATATCTAATGAGACATCAAAACGGGGATGGTCATCTCCCGAAGAATCTGGTTTGCCGCCGCGCCGAGCCGCAAGCCTCTGCGGGATTCGGGCTGATAGGCGCCCATAACCAGCAGATCGTAGCCCCCTTCGCACACTCGGTTCAGCAGGCTGTCGGCCAGGGTTGCCGAGGTAACCGGCTGCAGTTCTGTCCGGGCCTGGATGCCGTGACTCTTTAAGTGGCCCAGAACCGACTCCCACTGGTCCTGACCCGGCTCATCCCCGGAAACGACCGACAGCAGCGTCACCTGTTCGGCATTCTGCAGGATCGGCAGGGCATCATGCAGCGCCCGCGCCGCCTCCCTGCCGTTTTTCCAGGCCACCAGCACGCGTCTGCCGACGGCGGGAAACGCGCCCGCCGCCGGGACAATCAGTACCGGCCGACCGGCCCCGGTCACCAGGTGTTCGACGACAGCCGCATCACGTGACGTCCGGCGCGACTCCTGGCCGACGACGACCAGGTCGCTGCAGTGCGAACTGCGGATCAACAGCTCGCGTGTCCCTACGCCGACCACGCTTGATTCGATACTGCGAAAGCGTGCTTCGACACCGGCAGCCCCGGCCTTTGCCTCCAGCAGCGCTCCGGATTGCGCCAGTTTTTCATCGGCACGCAGGTAGTGCGGTTGGTAATAGCCGTAGGTCACCACCGCCAGACCGGTCACCCGTGCGCCCTGACCCTTCGCCAGAGTCAAGGCGACATCGATCCTGCGTTCGCAGGCGGGTGAATCGTCCAGATAGAGGAGAATATCTTTGACACTCATGACCACTCCAAATAAAACGGATTTATACAAAATGTAGCAAATGCCATGCCACCATCTTGGCGGGCATTCATTGCTATTTGTAACTATCTGTATATTTTGGTTATTTATTTGCGAGCTGTTCTATAACGCGGTAATTTGAAGTGGGGCTGTCTATTCATATTCCATAATTCTGGAAAAAACTGGAGGCGTTTACGCGACATTGCGGAGGAAGGCTAACAGAAGGACAAATGCTAATAAACTGTTTTGTAACGTAATATTGTATTGCAGACGACTTTATTCCATAAATATGGAAATAATTCCATATTTATGGAAACACAGATAAAGACTATCAGGCGTCGATATCGTATTGGCCAACCTTGGCGTACAGGGAAGACTTGCTGATGCCGAGCCGGGCGGCGGCGGCCTGCCTGTCCCCCTTTTCCTCGCGGAGGGCGATCCGGATCGCCTCCTCTTCGGCCAGCCGGGTAATATACTTCAGGCTGCGGGGGCTTTCCGGAGCCGAATCGGTGCCGCCTCCTTTGACCAGCGCGCCGGGGATGTCATTCCGGGTTATCGTGGGGCCGACTTTTACATAGAGGGCCTGTTCGAGCACATTGCGCAGCTCCCGCACGTTGCCGGGCCAGTCATGCTGCTTGAGGATTTCGGCCACATCCGGCTCGACCCCTTCCACCGGAATGCCGGTCTCCTTCTCCAGCTGGCGGAGGTGGAACTGGACCAGCAGCGGGATGTCGTCCCGGCGGCTCCGGAGCGGCGGGATTTCCAGCATGACCACGTTGAGGCGGTAATAGAGATCGTGACGGAACAGGCCGCTCTTGACCAGCGTTTCCAGGTCGCGGTTGGAGGCGGCGATGATCCGCACATCCACCGCCTCCGACCCCTCGGCGCCGACCGGCTCGATCTCCTTTTCCTGGAGCACCCGCAGCAGTTTGACCTGCATCGTCAGCGGCAGCTCGCTGATCTCGTCCAGAAAGATCGTCCCCTTGTCGGCCAGGGCGAACTTTCCCTTCTTCCCCTTTTTCTGCGCCCCGGTAAAGGCCCCTTCCCGATAGCCGAACAGTTCGGATTCAAAGAGCGTCTCCGGAATCGCGGCGCAGTTGACCTTGATAAACGGGCCGAGCCTCCGGTGGCTCTCGTTGTGGATCGCATGGGCAAAGAGCTCCTTGCCGGTGCCGCTCTCCCCCTTCAAAAGGACGGTGGTGGTGCTCATGGCCACCTTCCGGCCGAGCTCCTTGACCCACTCCAGCTCCCTGCTGATGCCGACGATGTGGTTGAAGGAGTACTTGGCGCTCAGGTGTTTGCTCAATTCGCTCTTGTAAAATTCCAGCTCGCTCTTGAGCTTCTTGAAGTTCTCGGTAAAGGTGAAGAGGTCTTCGATGTTCTGGAACATAACCTTGCCGACGACCGCCACGACCTTGCCGTCTTCGATGATCGGGATCCGGCTGCAGATCATCTCGTGCCCCTTGATCTTCTGCAACTGGGCGATCTCGGCCACGCCGCTATTCGCCACCAAGTGCATGCGGGTGTTCTCGATCACCTCGGTGACGTGCCTGCCGACCAGCTTGTCAATAGTAGTTTCCAGGAAGCGGGCGTAAGCCTCGTTGACCTTGAGAATGATGCCGTCGGCATCGGTAATCAGGAGCCCCTCGTACGCATGCCCCAGCGCATCCTCCAGCATGAGCCGGTCTTTTTCCGCCTGCTCCGCCCTCCGGTAAAGCGAGCGCAGCAGGTTATGGACCCGGCCGTTTTTATGTATGATCATCAACCCCTCCGGATGGTTCCGATTGTGCCGGCACGGAACAATTCATACCATTATGTACAACCTCGCATCATCGAATGCAATAATTGGATAGCAAATATTGCTTGCGCGCCCATTATAAGTGGCACGATAATGCAAATCGCGTCATATTCAGCGGCGGGGAAAGTGGACTCAAGGCCATCGACTGAGATTCCGGTCAATACCGAATTGACAAGTACGCATTTCTCCAGCAAAACCATCTAAAACAGGAGTACCACCGTGAAACAAATCGGCATTATCGGCGGTCTTGGCCCGGAATCAACGGTCGATTACTATAAAAGCATAATCGAGGCGTTCAGGACGGAGGGGAGTTTAGCGGCCCCGGAAATTATCATTTATAGCGTCAATATCGAAGAAGTGCTCGCGCTCGTCTCCAGGCAGGAATGGAGCAGCCTTATTTATCTGCTGGTCGCAAAGATCAAGGCGCTGCATCGGGCCGGCGCGGATTTCGCCGTAATATCAGCCAACACGCCGCATATCGTTTTTGACGAAGTCCAGGCAAAATCACCAATCCCCTTGCTGAGCATTGTCACGGCGACAGGCAATAAAGCAAAGGAACTGGGGTTGAGGAAAGTAGGGCTGTTGGGGACAAAGTTCTCCATGCAGGCCAACTTCTTTTCCCCTCCATTCTTAGAACAGGGTATATCAGTGGTAGTGCCTCCAACAGCTGATCAGGACTATATCCATGACAAGCTGATGACCGAAATTGAGCTCGGGATTTTTACTGTCGAGACGAGAAAAGGACTGCTGGCGGTTATCGAACGTATGATAGCCGCGGATGGGATCGACGGGGTAATCCTCGGCTGCACGGAATTGCCGTTGATCCTCGACAAAAGCGAATTCGACATCCCGTTTTTGAATACGACTGCCATCCATGTCGAGAGCATTGTTGCCTACATGAATAAATAGGATTCTTCTCAAATATTTCGCTCCACGCAGCAGGCTGAACTCTTACCTCGATTTTAAATTCCCACTTGCAGCAACTGTGTCAATGACGTATAGCGTCCTCTGGGGACTGAAAGATTGAAAGATGCGGAAAACGAGCTTCCTACAATGCTTACGACCCGCCCGAAAAACCGGCAGTCAAACCCATCTCCGTTGAACGAAACAATAGATGAAGACAAAAGGCACACTTTTGGCTATGATCGCATTATGAAGCCCATCAATTGGAATACCGAAAAGAATATCCGCCTCAAATTGGAACGGGGAGTGTCTTTTGAGGAAGTTCTGGCGGCCATGTCTCATGGTGCGCTTCTCGATGTTGTTATGCATCCGAACACCGAGCAATATCCGAATCAGAGCATTTATGTCGTTCGAATACGCGGTTATGCCTACCTGGTCCCATTCATCGAGACTGACAAAGAAATTTTTCTGAAGACGATAATACCAAGTCGGATAGCCACTAAGAAATATCTAGTTGAGGTAACAAGCCATGAAAGCTAAAGATGTTAAGTATGAAGAGGATATCCTTACCTCCTTCGAAAAGGGAGAGTGGCAGTCCGTACCGAATCTCACGGACGAGATCGCCCGTTACGCGGCAAGTGCTGCCGCTACACTGACTAAAGACAAGCGAATCAACATCCGTCTTTCTTCCCGGGACCTTGAGGATGTCCAGACGAGGGCGGCAGAAGAAGGCATGCCCTACCAGACGCTGATCGCCAGTGTCCTGCATAAATACGTAAGTGGCCGCCTTGTTGAAACTCCACCACGTTCAAAGACTCTCCCAACCGGACGCACGAAAAAACTGCGCGTCGGCTAGCGACCAGAGCGTAAGACAACGAAGGATCAAACTACATTCCCATGACAATAAACCTGCTTTCCCACCTCAACCCCCCCCAGAAAGAAGCCGTGCTGCACGGCGAAGGGCCGCTGCTGATCCTGGCCGGTGCCGGCTCGGGCAAGACCCGCGTCATCACCAACCGGATCGCCTACCTGATTCGCGAGCGGGGGGTGCGCCCCTGGAACATCCTGGCGGTGACCTTCACCAACAAGGCGGCCCGGGAGATGGCCGAGCGGGTCGGCAGGCTGCTGGGGGGCGGCGACCTGCCGCTCATTTCCACGTTCCACGCCGCCTGCGGCCGTATCCTGCGCCGCGACATCCACCACCTCGGCTTCCACTCCTCGTTCGCCATCTATGACGACCGCGACAGCGACCGGCTGCTGAAGGATGTCATCGCCGACCTGGACCTGGACGACAAGCGCTTCGACGTCAAGGCGGTCTCCGGCCGGATCGACGATTTCAAGAACCGCGGCCTCTTCCCGGAGGATATCGGCTCGATCCCCCCCGGCGATGTCTACAACCAGAAGGTCGTCGAGATCTACGCCACCTACCAGGAGCGCCTTAAAAAGTGCAACGCCCTCGATTTCGGCGACATGATGATCCAGACCGTGCGCCTGCTGTCACGCTTTCCCGAGGTCGGCAGCCATTACCGGGAGCGCTTCCAGTGGCTGCTGGTGGACGAATACCAGGATACCAACCCGGTGCAGTACAACCTGATCCGGCTGCTGGCGGGAGAGCGCAAGAACCTCTGCGTGGTGGGAGACGACGACCAGTCGATCTATTCCTGGCGCGGAGCCGACATCCGCAACATCCTCGAATTCGAGAAGGATTTCCCCGGCGTCAAGATCATCCGGCTGGAGCAGAACTACCGCTCCACCGCCACCATCCTGGCGGCGGCCGGCGCAGTCGTCAAACAGAACTTCGGGCGCAAGGGGAAGACGCTCTGGACCGAAAACCCGGCCGGCGAGAAGATCCGCTATGAACGGGTCGAATCCGACCGGGAGGAAGCCCGCTTCGTCACCCGCGAGATCGTGCGCCTCAAAAACAGCTCCATGCCGCTGGAGGAGATGGCGGTGTTCTACCGCACCAACGCCCAATCCCGCCTGATCGAGGAGGCGCTGGTCGGCAACGCCCTCCCCTACCACATCGTCGGCGGCGTCCGTTTCTATTCCCGCATGGAGGTGAAGGACATCCTCGCCTACCTGCGAGTGCTGGACAACCCGGCCGACGAGGTGTCGCTGAAGCGGATCATCAACGTCCCTCCCCGGGGGATCGGCACCACGACGGTGGACAAGATCTCCGCGCAGGCGGCCCGGCAGGGGGGCACCTTTTTCGATGCCCTGCAGGATGCCACCAGAGACGGCTTGCTGGCCGCCGGTGCTCGCGGCAAGGTAACCGCCTTTGCCGGGTTGCTGGAAGGCTTTCGCGAAACCGCCGCCGGCAGCCTGGCGGGGTTGGCCCGCTCTGTCATGCAGGGGAGCGGCTACCTGGACCGGTTGAAGAGCAGCCGCGATGAAGAGGACGCCGAGCGGCTGGAGAACCTGGAGCAGCTGCTGGCGGCGATCGAGGAGTTCAGCGAGAAGAATCCCGAAGCGGGGCTGTCAGAGTTCCTGGAGCAGGTATCGCTGGTTTCCGACCTGGAACAGGGTGAGGCCGGCCAGCCGTCGGTCACCCTGATGACCCTGCACGCCGCCAAGGGACTGGAGTTCAAGGCGGTGTTCATGCTCGGCATGGAGGAGCGCCTCTTTCCCCACGCCCGCTCCCTGGACGACCTGGATGGCATGGAGGAGGAGCGGCGCCTCTGCTACGTCGGCATGACCCGCGCCAGAGAGAGGCTCTACCTGCTGAACGCCCGGAAGCGATACCTGTTCGGCCAGGAGCAGTGCAACCCGCCGTCGCGCTTCCTGAAGGACATCCCGCCGGAATTGCTGGACGACGGTGGTGGAGACTCCGGCGGTGCACCGTTCGCCACCCCCTACCCATCCGCTGCCGAGAGGAGTCACTTCAGCGCTGCCGGACGGATGCGGCACGACGCCGCGCCACCATTCCGCACCGCAGGCACCGCTCCGGCCCACAACCTCTCCGCCATAGCCGGAGCCTTTACGGACGATATTGAAATGATTCCCGAACCGTCCGACGAGGGGGATGGGGTCTACATCGGCATGAAGGTGCGCCACGGCAAGTTCGGTGTCGGCACGGTCAGGAAAGTCGAAGGGGAGGGTGACGGGCAGAAGGTTGTCGTCTGGTTCAATTCGGTCGGCCCGAAAAAACTGATGTTGCGGTTCGCCGGTCTGGAACGGGCATAAAGAACGCGAAAGGTGGGGTGTTATGAGAAGAAGTGACAGGGAAATAACGGATCAGGATGAGATGTTCCGGATCATCGACCGGGCACCGTACTGCCACCTGGCCCTGGCGGCGGACGGCGAACCGTACCTGGTCCCGCTGTCGTTCGGTCGCGACGGGGATTCCATCTACATCCACACGGCAGGTAACGGGAAGAAGATCGACATCATGGTGAAGAACCCGGCAGCACGCCTCGCCTTTGAATGCGACGTCGAAGTTGTGGACGGCGGGACCGAGGCCTGCGTATGGTCGTTTTCCTTCTGCTCGGTCGTTGCCCGCGGCAGAATTAGTGAGGTCACGGATCAGGACGGAAAACTCAAGGGGCTCCAGGCCGTCATGGCGCACTACTCCGACAGGGAGTGGGCTTTTCCCGAAACGGGTGTCGACCGGGTGCGGGTCTGGGAAATTCCGCTGACGGAAATGACCGGCAAGTGTTCAAAGAATAAGAGTAATCGGGGGTAAACAAGACCCCCGCAACTGTTCACAGCACGATCCCGTGCAAATCCCGCCGGTGATACCGCCACGCAAAAGCCGCCCCGCGGAAGTACCAATCGATCAGGAAGACCGCCCACACCGCATAGAGCGAGAGATGCAGCCAGCTCGCCGCCACCCACGACAACGCCACCCGTATCCCCCACATGGCAACCAGCGTAACGATGAAGACGTAAAACGTATCGCCGGTGCCGCGCAGGCTGCCGGCGTAGACGAACGAGATCGCCAGCGGCACCTGGGCGAAGGCTACCATCTTCAGGAACATGCTCCCCTTCTCGATCACGTCCGGGTCGTTGCTGAAGAGCCCTATCAGCAGGTGCGGGGCGAAGAAGAAGAGCAGCGCCATGACGGTCATCACGCCGACCGCCAGACGCAGCGCCTCATTGTGGCTGATCCGGGCACGGCGGATCTTGCCGGCCCCCAGCGATTGCCCCATCAGTGTCGCTGCGGCGATCCCCATGCCGGCTCCCGGCATAAACGAGAGCGATTCTATTGACAAACCGATCTGGTGCGCGGCGTAGGCGGCTGTGCCGTAGGCGATGATGAAGCTGGAGTAGAACAGCTGGCCGCTCTGCTGGGCGACCCGCTCCAGCGCCACCGGCCACCCTATTTTCCAGATTTTCCCGAAGAGGGCGAAATCGGGACGGCCGAAGGATATATATCGTTTGCGCAGGGCCTGAATCAGCAGGTAGGCGAAGCCGACGAACTCGGAGCTGTTGATGGCGATAGCCGCCCCCTTGACCCCCAGCGCCGGCATGCCCCATTTCCCGTAAATCAACGGCCAGGCCAGCAGCACGTGGAGGATGTTGACCAGGATGATGGCCTCCATAGGGGTGCGGGTATCGCCGGTGCCATGCATGATGGCCGAGAGGAGGTTCAGACCGGTCGTCCAGACCATCCAGAGAAACACCAGCCGGATGTATTCGGCGGCCAACCCCTGAACATCCGGCGCCGCCCCCATCAACCGGGCGATGTCACCTCCCCAGCGGGAACCGGCCAGCGAGCAGACCACTGTCATGGCCAGGCCGGCCAGGCACGCCACATAAGCCGCCCGTCCGGCATCTTCACGCCTTCCGGCACCCCAGAGATGCGAAATCACGACCGTTACACCGGTGGACAAACCCCAGAAAACCGTCATCGTCGTGACCATCAGGAGCTGGCCGAGACCGGTAGCCGCAATGGCGGAGGCTCCCAGGCCGCCGGTCAGAAAGACGTCGACAATCGATACCAGCCGTTGAAACAGAGATGAGAGCAGTACCGGGAGTGAGAGTTGAAGGACGTTGCGGCGTATGGAAACCGGTTTCCGGTGTGCTGAGATGTTTGTGGTGAAGGGAAACGGCATGGGGGTGGAAACACTCCGGGATGCTCGGGCAGACTCTGTTCCCGAACTTTTTCAGGAATTGAATAAAAACGGCGGGCATGAGCGGCCCGCCGTTACGCATAGCTATGGCTTCGCCTGTCAGCGCATGTAGTCCAGCAGCGACAACGGCATTATCTTGGCAGTGGCGGCGAGGGCGGCGTCAAAAGCGGTCTTCTGCTGTGTCAGGGCAATCGCTGCCGCTGCCATGTCAATATTCTGCATACCATCATGTATCGCCCTCAGCGTGTTGCTGTTCCGCTCCTGGGACGACAGGGCATTATCCAACCTCGCCTTGCGCATGCCCACATCGCTGACAGCACTCAGCACCTGCTGATTTGCCTGGTCCAGGTCGTTATTCGCGGTCTGTATGCCGGCGACATCGTCGTTGCTAATTGCGGCGACGAGGTTGTCCAGTGTCCTGATTATGTCAACACCACCCTGGGTTCCCCTCAGGACTGCTCCGGCTGACACATTCACGGGAACCGGTGCGCGTCCGCCGACATCTATATTGAGCTGGTCCTCCGTCCCCTGGTACATCCCGGTAAATGTCAGGGTACCCGGTGTAGCCGTTGCCGTGGCCGGATTGGAAATGGTGATGGCGCCGCCGACTCCGGGGGTTGTTATGGCCGCCACGGTGCTGTTTGCCGGTATGCCGGGGCCGGTTATGGGCAACCCCGGATAAAGGTTGGTTGCATCGATGTTGGTGATGGCCGGACTGCCGGCTGTCATATCGGCCGGTATTGATGTCGGTGCAAATGGTGCCTTTTCACTCTTGAAGCCGCTGAAAATATACTGGTTGCCGACCTGTGCATTGGTGTAATCCATCAACTGGTCCCGGAACAGTTTGAGCTGTCCCAGCATATCGGCTTTTTTTACCGGGTCACTGATGCCGCTCACCGCCTGTCCGGCGGTGGACTTGATTTCCATCACCGTGGAAAGGAGCCCCTCCAGACCCGTTCCGGTCAGGCTCAGCCAGGTCTGGCCGGTTTTGATGTTGCTGATGGACTGGTTGGAATTCTTGATCTGACTTTCCACATCAAGAATTTTCCTCGTGGCGACCGGGTCATCGGAAGGGCGGTTAACCTGCTTGCCGGAGGAGATCTTTTCATTCAGCCTGTCGAGCCGTATCCGCCCCTCATTGATATTGAACAGAGAATTATCGGCGGTCATTTTAGTTGTGATACGCATGTCCTGCTCCTCTACGTCCGGCTGGTGTGGTGAAACTAACGGACCATGCCCAATATGGTGTCCAGCATCTGGGTCGCCGTGTTGATGACCCGGGCGGCCCCTTCGAATGCCTTCTGGTATTTCATCAGGTTTATCAGCTCCTCATCCAGGGATACCCCGGAATTGGACTCGCGCAGTGCATTGAGCTGCCTGATAAAGCCGTTATTCTGCGCCGCAAGGTTTGTTGCGGACTGCACGTCGACGCCCACACTGCTGACCAGGGCGTTGTAATACGAACCGGTCGTCACCAGGACACCACCGGCAAACGCCACCGGCGTATTCGCCAGGTCCTTGAGCAGCAGGGCATTTTTGTTGTTGCCGGTTCCGCCGATGAGCGGGTTCGTGTCAGCCGCCGCAATCTCGTTCGTGCTGGTAATAGCCACGGCAATGGTCTTGCTGTACCCGGCAAATGCAGCGGCCGGCGCCGGCGGTGCGGCCGGCGTTGCCGGGCTGAAAAAGTCAATGCCGGTCGCATTGTTCAGATTCCAGCCGGCGGCATGGACCGCATTGGTCTGCTGGGCCAGGTTGTAGGCAAGTTCATCCAGCTTGGCCAGGTAGCCCGGCATGGCCGTATCGCGGGAATAGAGCAGCCCGCCGATCTGCCCCTGGGAATTATTGCTGCCGCCGATCGTGGCGGTCACATTGGTATCGGTGGCCGGGACGGCTGCCGGGGGCGGATTGCCAACGGCGGTGATGAGCAGGGTATTATCGGTCACCGCCGGGCCGACCTTGTTGCTGTAGAGCGTGGCATAGCTTACGCCGCTGACCAGGTCCTCCCCGCCGAGCAGTTTGACCGTCACGGTGCCGTCCTGCTGTTCTGCTGAGGTAATCCCTACCTGCTTGGAGATCTGCTGAATCAGCAGGTCCCGTTTATCCCGCAGTTCATTGGCGTTTCCTGAAGCCTGCTCCGTGGTCAGTATCTGGCTGTTCAGGTTGGCGATTTCCTTGGCCTTCTGCGTGATATCCGTGGCCGCCGACGTGATGCTCTGGTCGGCAAAGGTCTGCACATTGGCGATGCTGTTGTTGATCGCATAAAAAGTATCGGTCAGGATCGTTGCCCGGCCAATGACCGTCTGGCGCTCGGCCAGACCGGACGGGTTCAGGGAAAGCGACTGCCAGGCGTCCGTCATCCCCTGCATCGCATCACCCAGAGCGTTGCCGGTCAGCTCGTTGAAATAGGGTTCGAGCTGCTTCAGCATCGAAAGCCGCTGTTCGTTGTTGCCGAGAACGCTGATGCCGTCGTTGATCTGTTTGTTGAGCACACTGTCGTACATCCGCTGCACCGCGGTTACATTGACGCCGCTGCCGAGCGGAAAGCCGCTGATGTGTGTCGTCGGCGCCGCCGTGTCGAGAATGACCCGCTGCCGTGAATACCCCTCCGTATTGACGTTGGCAATATTCTCGCCGGTGACGTCCAGGGCAATTCTCTGTGCCGCCAGACTGGATGCCGCTGTGTTAAAGATCGCGTTGATACCCATCTAGATCTCCTTGCAAATGATCCGGGGCTGACCTGCCGTTTCCATGAAACGCCCCTGCTGGCCGTACGTATTGCTGCTGCTGCTCTTGAGAATGGAAGTAAACATGTGCAGCGTCTGGGTGGTAAAAGCCAGGGAATCCTGCAGCAGCGCGCGGTTCACATTCAGGGCATTTTCTACCGCAGCCGATTTAGTCTGAATCGATTTCTGCAGCGCCGCCAGGCGGTCGCGATCCGGTTTCGGGATGACGTCGATCAGCTGCGTCAGCCCCTTGCCGTCTGCAACGCCCCGGGCCTCGCATGCGGCAATAATCTGCTGCGACGCCCGTTCGCTGAGTTCGCGGACATGGGTAAAGAACGACTCCGACTCCTGGCGGCGGGTGTTGAGTCCCTCGAGGTTGAGCGCGATCACATCCTCCCGCTCCTGCAGCACCGTGCGTTCAAGCTCGCCGAACGCATCCAGAAGTGCGCCTAAGCTGTCATATACCGGTTTGATCTGGGTCGTCATAGTGCCGTCCTGTTATTCTTTCGTATCGACCGTCCGCCGGGCATTGCGACTTTCCTGGCGGATGATATCCTTTTCGATCATTTTGGCGATTCCCAGCCCGCCGCCGCGCTTCACCGAAGCAGCGGCGTATTCCTGGTCAAGCATCGACCGGTAGACATCGTCCCCGTGGCCGCCGCCGGTCAGCTTGTCTTTTCCCACCGTTTCGCGCATCGACTTCATCATCATGCCGACGAACAGCGCTTCAAAGTCCTGTGATACTTTTTTAGCCTGCAGCCGCTGTTTTTCGGTCAGGCCGGCGCCGCCGCCGGATACCGCGCGCTGCAGGACACGCGCCTTGTCCGCCGCGCTTTCCGATGCATCAGGGACTGCTGTGGCAATATTCATTTCCATAAGTTCTTATCGTCCTGACCCGCTATTCTATTAAGCGTTAAATTATGGAAAGTTCCGCCTGCAGCGCACCGGCGGCCTTGACCGCCTGGAGGATGCTGATCAGGTCGCGCGGAGTGACCCCCAGCAGATTGAGCGCCCGCACGACGTCGCCGATGCTGGCGCCTTCCTGCAGCACCAGCAGCCGCCGGTTCTCCTCTTCGACTTTCAGGTCGGTGCGCGGCACGACCTTGGTCTCGCCGGTCTTGCTGAACGGTGCCGGCTGCGATACCTGCGGAGTTTCCTTGATAACCAGCGACAGGCTGCCGTGGGTGACCGCGACGGTGGAAATCCGCACGTTCTCTCCCATGACAATGGTACCGGTACGCTCGTTCAGAACGACTTTCGCCTGCAGATCCGGCCTGACTTCCAGCCGCTCCAGCGCCGCTACGAACTCGACGGCGCGGTTCGCATATTCCTCGGGAAGCGTCAGGGTCACCGAACCGGGATCGCTGCTGGCGGCCACGGCGCTTTTGAACTTGTCGTTGACCGCGGTCACGATGCGCGAGGCGGTGGTGAAATCGGCAACATTCAGGTTCATGTTTAAAACGGACTTGCCGGTCAGGGTGTTGGGAAGTTCCCGCTCCACCAGCGCTCCGTTCGGTACCCGACCGGCGGTCGGGTGGTTTTTCTGGGCGGAGGCGCCCTGGCCGCCGAAGGCAAACGAGTTGGTCAGGATCGACCCCTGGGCAACGGCATAAACCTGGTTGTCAGCGCCTTTCAGCGGGGCCATCAGCAGCGTGCCGCCGGCAATGCTCTTGGCGTCCCCCATGGACGAAACAAGGACATCCAGGCGGTTTCCCTGTTTGGCAAAGGGGGGGAGGGTCGCCGTCACCATGACGGCCGCCACGTTTTTTATCTTGATGTCGTTGACGGAGGTGGTGACCCCCATCCGCTCGAGCATATTCACTACCGACTGGATTTGAAACCGGGTCTGATCGCTGTCTCCGGTGCCGTTCAGCCCCACTACCAGACCGTAGCCGATCAGCTGGTTGTCCCGCACCCCTTCGAACGAAGCGAGGTCCTTGATGCGGATCGCATGGGCAGTGGAGACCGTCAAAAAAACAAGGGCAAAGAGTATCGTGGTTACGCTTCTTATCATGGGGCTGCCTTTTGTGGATGAACTGATGCCGGGCATCAGAAGGGCCAGATTTTGTCGAAGATATTCATCAGCCAACCGGGGCTCTGCCGGTCGGATATGATTCCCCTCCCGGAATAGCTGATGCGCGCATCGGCAACATAGATCGAATTTACGGTGTTATCCGGGGCAATATCGCGGGTGCGCACGGTACCTTCCAGCACGATTATCTGGTCCTCTTCATTGACCTTGATGTTGCGCCGCCCCTCTATCATCAGGTTGCCGTTCGACTGCACGTCCACCACCCTGGCGGTGATGGTCGCCTTCAGATTTTCCTGGCGCGAGGTGGAACCGGCGCCCTGGAATTTCGTATTGGAACTGGCACTGATGATTTTGGCCAGATCGGCGAAATTGTTCTTGATTATCCCGGTGTTCTCCAGACCCAGAAAGGCCGGCATCCCGGCACTCATGGAGCTGTCCCGCGATGTGCCGGTTTTGGCTTCCTTGGAGGCGCTGGCGGTCTCGGAAATAACAACCGTGATGATGTCGCCCCGCCGCCGGGCCTTCATGTCCTCTGTCAAACCGCCCGATGCCGACTGCCAGATCGAACCGTTCGAGTAGTCTGCGGGGGGTTTCGGCTGGGGATCTTCAAAACCGGCGGTCTTGATGTCGGTTCTCTCGATCGCGCAGCCGGTCAGCAGTAATAACAGCAGTATTATACTTATCTTTTTCATGGACGTTCCTTCGATCAGACCTCTGTTCAAAAAGCGACCTGTACGGTAGTTGCACTGATGACCCTGGCCGGGATTTCCTTGAGTGAGGTCAGGTTCTGCACCCTGATGGTGTCCCCTTCCGCGCCGGCACTGCGCGCTTTCCCGGAGACGGAAATCTTCAGCACTTCATTCTCCGCAACGATTGTTACCATCTGGCCGGTCTTGACCAGCGGCACCTTTTCAACCTGGTCGGCGCGCACCGGCTGGTTGCTCCTCAGGGTCGTGCGGGTTCTCTTCCCGATCACGTCATCAATCGTCCGGGCGGCGAGGTGGGAATTCTGGGTAATTTCACGTTTCTGCAGTACGACATCTGCAGCGGTGACAATCTCTCCATGATCGATCTGATGCAGGGCCACAACCATGTCGGCCAGCGCCTCAACTTCTATCCTTACCGGAATGTTGCGCACGACTTCGTCGTGCTGGCGGGCCAGCACGGATATGCTGACAGTTCCCCAGCCACCCCACTGCTGAGGCGCCGCCACCTCGTATTCCATCTTTCCGGCCGGAAGCTTGAGTTCTGCGGAAATCGTCATCTTCCTGAGCCGCACCTCCCAACCCATACCTGAGGTCCGGGCGGCCAGAAACGCCAGCACCGCTTCACGTACTTCCTGTTCCCTGTCAACAGCCGCGTCCGCCCGGGAAGGAAAACAGAGCGCAAACGTCACGGCACAGATACACATTATTACTGCAAATCGGCTCATGTCAGATCAGTCCCGTTGCTAGCGTTTCAGATTATTGGCCGTCTGCAGCATTTCATCCGCAGCCGTGACCGCTTTCGAATTGATCTCGTAGGCGCGCTGCCCTACGATCATGTTTACCATCTCTTCAGCCACGTTGACGTTGCTCATCTCCAGAACTCCCTGGCCGACGGTACCCAAGCCGTTTGCGCCGGGATTGCCGGGGGTGGCGGTGCCGGAGGCATCCGAAGTCTGGTACAGATTTTTTCCCAGACTGGCGAGGCCGGAAGGGTTTGAAAACGATACCAGCTCGATCTGCCCGGCCGTAGTCGGCGTGCTCTGCCCCGCCTGCATCACGGAAACGGTGCCGTCGCTGCCGATGTTGATTTTAGTGGCATTGGAGGCAATGGTGATCGAAGGGAGCAGCGGGTAGCCGTCCGACGTCACGACCCGCCCGGTGCTGTCCTTCTTGAAAGCGCCGGCGCGGGAGTATCCGGTAGTTCCGTCAGGCATCTGGATCTGGAAGAAACCGTCACCCTCAATGGCAAGGTCAAGCTCGTTCCCGGTCTGGGTAAAGTCTCCCGGGGTGAAAATTTTAGTTACCGCCGCCAACCTGCTGCCAAGACCGATCTGGATGCCGGTCGGCACCTGGGTTGTGCTCGTTGAGGGCGATCCGGTTGATTTCAGGTTCTGGTAAATAAGATCCTGAAAGTCCGCACGGCTGCGTTTGAAGCCGGTTGTATTCACGTTGGCAAGGTTGTTGGCAACAACATCAATGCTCTTCTGCTGACCCTGCATACCGGAGGCCGCTGTCCATAGTGCTCTAATCATACGTTACTCCTTGTTCCTGGCTGATTGTGTCGCGAGCTAGACCCTGCCCAGTTCATTGGCGGCTTTAGCCGTCATATCGTCGAATCCTTTTATAACTTTCGAACACGCCTCGAAATAGCGGTTGGTCTCGATCAGCTGCACCATTTCCGAAATGCTCTCCACATTCGAACCTTCCAGGTGACCCTGCAGCAGCTGGGCCTTCCCCGCCTGCGGGGCCGCCTGCGGGTCTGCCGGGACAAACAGTGTACTGCCGGACTTTGTCAGCGTGTACGGCTTTTCAAAATCCACTACCGAGATTGTGCCGACCTCCGCGCCGTCAACCGTAACCGCCCCTTTGGCATCAATTTCCACATGGCTCCCCTGGATGCGGATCGCGGCACCGCCCGCACCCTGTACCGGGTAACCGTCGGCCGTTACCAGCGTGCCGTCCGGAGACGGGTGAAAATTGCCCTGGCGGGTGTAGGCGGTTCCTTCCGGGGTGGTCACGGCAAAGAAGCCGTCGCCGTCCAGCGCCAGATCGAGAGGGTTGCCGCTCTGGCTGGTCTGGCCGGCGGCATGGTCGATATAGATGTTGCCCCTCTGCAGGATAGGATCGGCGGTCTTCCCCTGCGGAACTGCCGGCGGATTGACACCCCCGGCCAGCATCCCTTCGAATGACATCTTGTCCTTTTTGAACCCCGGGGTGTTGACATTCGCCAGGTTATTGCTGATCACGTCCAGTCGCTGCATGGCGGCCAGGCTTCCCGACACTGCCGGGTATATGCCACTGTTCATATCCGTTTCCCCTTTTCAACTCCGGTGCAGCCTGAGTCGCGAACGCAGCCTGACCATTGCCTGACTGATGAGCTGCGAGATCCGGGACTCGGTCAGCCCAAGCATCTCGCCGATTTCCTTGAGATTGAGATCTTCGTTGTAATAGAGCTTAACCGCCAGGCATTCTTTCTCGGGCAGAGTATCTATGGCCTCACCGAGTGCCTCGGCCAGTTGCAGGGCGATGACCTGCTGCTGCGGATTTTTTGCTTCGCTTTCACACAGCACATCGGCAAGGCAGAGCGGACTGCCGTCATCACCCTCCCAGCTGTCGTCCAGGCTGATGAAGGTGAAAACGCGCACGTCGTCCAGCAGTTCAAAATAGTCATCAAGGCTGATCTCCAGCGCACAGGCAACCTCTTCGCTGGTCGGGTGGCGTCCCAGCCGGCTTTCAAGCCCGTGCAGCTCCCGTTCGAGCCGCTTGTACCTGTCCCGCATGGAACGGCTGAGCACATCGTATGAGCGGAGCTCATCCAGAATCGTTCCGCGGATATGCTGTTCGGCAAAGGTTTTAAAGAGCACGCCACGGGAGGGGTCGAACCGGTCAGCTGCATTTATCAGGCCAATCATGGCCGAGCTTGTCAGGTCCTGTTGGTCAAGATGCTGCGGGAGCTTGGCCGACATTCTGCCGACCAGATACTTCACCAGCGGTATATGCTCCACTATCAGCTGTTCGCGGTCTGCGGACTGGCAGACACCCGGATCAGGAACGTACCCCTCAATCATAGGCCTAGTTTCCTCCCGCACTATCGAGCATTCGCCGGAAAAAGAACTGGATATTGCCCTTGACCCGGCTCTGGCGCTTGTTTTCAATCACCCTCTTGGCCAGCGTATTAAAACATTGGGCCGCTTCGGAATCGGGAAAAAGTTCGGTGACGGCTTTTTGACGCTTGACCGCCTCGACAACCTTCTCATCCTTGACGACGCACCCCAGATAATCGAGCGAGATGTCCAGGAAGCGGCCGGCCACGTTGGCCAGTTTCCGGAAAACCTCCAGAGCCTCCTCGCTGTCCTTGGCCATGTTGACCAGCACCTTGAAATGGTGTTCCGAGTAGCGGGTTGCCAGGAGCTTTATCAGGGCGTAGACATCGGTGATCGAGGTCGGCTCGGGTGTAACGACGACAAAGATTTCCTGGGCGGCGACGGTAAAATAGGTAACGTTCTCCGAAATGCCCGCTTCCGTGTCGACGATCATGATGTCGAACTGCTCTTCCAGCATGTCCAGTTCGTCCAGCAGCTTCAGCTTTTCATGCTGCCCCAGGCTGGTCAATTCCTGTACGCCCGAACCGGCCGGAATGATCTTGATCCCGGCCGGGCCGTCGATCAGGATATCCATGATGCTCTTGTCGCCGTTCAGGACATCATTGAGGTTGTACTGCGGCGAAAGTCCCAGCAGGACGTCGAGATTGCCGAGCCCGAGATCCGCATCGATCAGCAGCACTTTCTTCCCCTGGGCTGAAAGCGCAATGGCGAGGTTGGAGACGACATTGCTCTTGCCCACCCCACCCTTGCCGCTGGTGACCGAGATCACCCGGATTCCCTGCTGATCGGCCAGACCGCTCGCGGGTGAGGAGTCGGCCTTCTGGTTCATTTTTGCCGTGTGTGCCATCTGGCGGAGAGTATCAGCCTGGTCACCCGTTCCTGATACGGTGCTCATTCTGCCCCCTCACGAAAAATCATGTCGGCCAGCTTGGCCGGTGTCGCAATTTCGATATCTTCCGGCACGCGCTGACCGGTGGTAAAATACGCAATCTGCAGATTGTCCTTCATCAGCAGGTTGACCATGTTCCCGAAGCTTTCGCATTCATCGATTTTCGTGAACACAACCTTGCTGATCTGAAAAATTTTAAAGCGCTTCAGGATCTCTTCCAGTTCGCGGTCCTTGGTGGTGGCCGAGAGACAGAGGTAGACCTCCATCGGAATTTTGTCCTCCAGGAAATTCTTCATTTCATCAAGCTTTTCCTTATCCTTGTGGCTGCGCCCGGCGGTGTCGATGAAAATCAGGTCGCAGGCCGCGTGTTTTTCAACGGCCTTTTCAAGTTCCTTGGGGGTCGATGCGACCTCCAGCGGAATCCCCATGATGCGCGAGTAGGTCTTGAGCTGCTCGACCGCTCCGACCCTGAAGATATCCATGGTAATCAGCGCCACCTTGTTGCCCCGGTTGAGGGCGTACATGGCGGCCAGTTTTGCGGTTGTCGTCGTCTTGCCGACGCCGGTCGGCCCGACCAGGGCGATGATGCGGGGAGAGTTCTTTTTCAGTTTGAGGGTACCGGCAAATTTGATCAGGCGCCCGAGCGTATCACCCAGGCGCCCCTTCACGGTCTGATTGCCGCTCTGCAGCGGCAGCGTGTTGAGAGTATCAACGATTTTCCTGATCAGCTCGGTGGAAACCCCGCTGGAAGCCAGCTCCCTCGACAGGGGAGAATCCTCCGGGAGCAGCTCCGCGCCCGACTGTCCTTCGAGCCCGCCCCCATCGGCGACTGTCGGCCATTGGACATCTGTGGCACCCCCCTCCTTGCTTTTTGCCAGTGTGGCAAGAAGCAGTTTTTTTATCTCTTCCAGATCTGACCGGGGGATATTTTTGAGGTTTATGCCGCTTTCCTGCTGTTCCTCAGCGTCCGTTCCATCGACCGGCCTGGCCTCCGCCCGGGTCTCCTCTTCACGGCGGGTCAGTGATTCGACCTTTTCGCGCAGGTCTTTCAGTTCCCTTGCCAGGGGGGCCAGCATGGAGCTTTCCATCTCCTCCCGCGCCGTCCGTTCGCGTGGCGGGGCTTCACGGTACACGACCGGTGGGGCCGGCGGTGGAGCCGGTTTTCGCACCGGGTCGATCGCCGCGGTAACGCGGTAGACCGGCTTGCTGAAAAAGCCGAGGAAGCCGCCGGCCTGTTCTTTTTTTGTTGAAAGGATCATGGCATCCGGCCCGAGTTCAGCCTTCACCATGCGCAACGCTTCCGGCATACTCGCCGCTTGAAATGTTTTAACCAGCATTGAGACTTACCACTCCTAGAGACTGGATTTTAACATTCTGGGGAATTTCGTTGTGTGACAGCACCGCCATATGCGGGACAAAGCGCTCGATCAGTTTCCGGACGTGACGGCGGATCGACGGCGAGGCCAGCAGCAGCGGCTGGGCGCCGCTGGCCCCGAAGCGTTCGGACATGCTCCGCACAGACGAGATGATCTGCTGAGCAACCGACGGTTCAATCGCCAGGTAACTCCCCTGATCGGACGGCTGGATCGCCTCGGCAATCATGTCCTCGACTTCGCGGTCGATAGTCACAAGAAACAGGGTTTCGTCATCCAACTTGTACTGGTCAACGATAAACCGGCCGAGTCCCTGCCGGACGAACTCGGTCAGCACATCGGGGTCTTTGGTAAGCGAAGCGTAATCGGCCAGGCTTTCCAGGATGGTGCGCATATCGCGTATGGACACTCCTTCCTTGAGCAGCCCCTTGATCACCCTCAGCACCGTACCAAGGTTTAGCAGGTTCGGAATCAGTTCATCCACAACCTTGGGAGCCGTGACGGCAACATTGTCAAGCAGCTGCTGCATCTCCTGCCGTCCGACCAGTTCATGGGAGTAGCGCTTGATAATTTCGCTGATATGGGTGGCGACAACGGTCGTGCTGTCCACGACCGTGTAGCCGTTGATCTGGGCCTGATCGCGATCTTCGCCCCGTATCCAGACCGCAGGCAGCCCGAACACCGGCTCTTTGGTCGCCATGCCGGGCAGGTTCATCGTAACGGAACCGGAATCCATGGCCAGGTACTGGCCGGTCAGCTCGCTACCCCCCACCCGGGCGCCGCGAATCAGCAGATTGTACTCATAAGGCTTGAGCTGCAAGTTATCGTGAATATGGATTGGCGGAACCACGAATCCCATTTTCTGAGCGGTCTGGCGGCGGATGGAGCGGATGCGTTCCAGCAGTTCGCCACTTTGGGCGGCATCAACCATCGGCACCAGACCATACCCGACCTCCAGCTCCAGAACATCCAGGGGCCGGATATTTGACGCCTGGTCGATCGATTCCTCGCCGGCGGTTGCCTCTGACACTGCGGACTCCTCAACGACCTCCGCCTTCTCGCGCGCCATCTTGCCGATCAGAAACGTAACCCCGGACAGCAGCAGAAAAGCAAAATGCGGCAGTCCCGGGATGAGCGCAAACAGAAACATGACCCCGGAGGAAACGAAAAAGGCCTTGGGGTAATTCATGAACTGTCCGGTAAGCTCCTGGCCGAAACTGTTCTCATCCGCGGAGCGGGTCACAAGAATGCCGGCTGCCGTTGAAATAACGAGGGCCGGGATCTGTGCTACCAGACCCTCTCCGATCGTCAGCAGCGTATAGTTGGCAAGCGCGTTCATCAGCGGCATCCCCTGCTGCCAGACCCCGATGATCAAGCCACCGAAGATGTTTATCAGGACGATCATGATCCCGGCGACTGCATCGCCGCGCACAAACTTGCTGGCACCGTCCATGGAGCCGTAAAAATCGGCCTCGCGGGAAATCTTCATGCGGCGGATCTTCGCTTCCTTATCGGTCAGCAGACCGGCCGAAAGGTCGGCGTCAATCGCCATCTGCTTGCCCGGCATCGCGTCGAGCGTAAAGCGGGCGGCGACCTCGGCAACGCGGCCGGCGCCCTTGGTGATGACGACAAAGTTGATGACCACCAGAATCAGGAACAGCACCGCTCCGACGATATAATTGCCACCGACCACGAACTGTCCGAATGCCTTGATAACTGCACCGGCCGACTCAGCCCCTTCACTGCCGTGCAGCAGGATCAGGCGGGTCGAGGCGATATTCAGAGCCAGCCGGAAGAGGGTCGTGATCAGCAGCACCGAGGGGAAAACCGAAAAGTCAAGCGGCTGAACCGTATAGAGGCAAATCAGCAGAATTGACAGGGAGATTGTTATGTTGGCAGCAAGAAAAATATCGAGCACGAACGCCGGGAGCGGAATGATCATCAGCGCCAGAATGCCGATCAGCCCCACGGCGACATAGATATCCGAGTTTTTGCGAAATCCTCGCAACTCTATTGCTTCTACGGAACCATTAGCCATAATTGCTGTATCTGTCAGCCGCCTTGTCGTGAGAAGTGTCGAACTGGCTCTTTATGCATTTTTCATGCCGTCGATGCCCAGCCGCTGCATTCTGCCGGAAAACGGTGAAGCCCGCTGATAGCACCACCATTGCCCCGGCGGCGGGACCAAAAGCCTCACCGCTCAACCGGTGTCAAAGCGTTGAACGCGTCGGATAATTGACTTTAGTACGCCGGACACATTCCGACTGGAGCGGCTTGCATAACGACTGTTGATAGTGTATTGTCGTGCAAAATTTACAACGGAGGCACCTGATGACAAAGGCAGACATTATTGAGACCGTTTCCGGTACGTGCGGCTTTTCCAGAAAAGAATCGTCCGAACTTGTCGAGTGTGTCTTTTCCCAGATCAAGGGATGCCTCGAAGCGGGCGAAGACCTGAAAATCTCCGGTTTCGGCAAATTCGAAGTCAAACATAAAAATTCCCGCCGAGGCAGAAATCCTCAAACGGGGGAAACGCTGGAAATATCGGCGCGCAGAATCCTCAGCTTCAAACCGAGCCAACTCCTGAAAGCCGCAGTCAACAAAGCCTGACCGGAAACATCTGCCGCCTGGCCTCATCAACCTCTCAATGGCCGGCGCCGCTACCCCAAAGCTCTTTCAGCCTCTTGTCCCGACCGCAGCCGCTCCGGTAATAACTGTAGCGGAGCGGATTTTTTTTGTAGTAGTGCTGGTGGTACTCTTCGGCCGGATAGAACTCTGCTGCCGGAACAATCTCGGTCACTACCGGCTCACGAAACGGCCTGTTCTTTTCCAGAGCGACCTTTGACCGCTGTGCCGCCGCCCGCTGCTCTTCTCCCCGGTAAAAAATCGCGGCGCGGTACTGATTTCCGACGTCGCAGAACTGTCGATCCGAAACGGTCGGATCGATATTGCGCCAAAAAACAGCGAGGAGCGAAGGGTAGGAAATCCTTGAAGGATCGTACACTATCTGCACCGCCTCGGCGTGGCCGGTACCCCCGGCAGAAACCTCTTTATAGGTAGGATTCTTCTTGTGCCCGCCGGTGTAGCCTACGGTGACCGACGTCACGCCGGGAAGTTGATCAAAGGGCGCCTCCATGCACCAGAAGCAGCCGCCGGCAAAAACAGCCTTTTCGAGAGCGGCGGCGTGTACGACTCCGGCCGCCAGCAGGGCGACCAACACCCCCGAAAGCACTGAAACAATTCTTTTCATGCCGCACCTCCGTGCGCCTATTTCCCCGTGGAAACAAATTCCAGAGACGCCGAGTTAAGGCAGTAACGCAGTCCGGTCGGCTTGGGACCGTCATCGAAGACATGGCCAAGATGCCCGCCGCAGCGGCGGCAGAGCACCTCGGTCCGGCGCGAAAACATGCTGTTATCGGCGGCTGTCGCGATGTTGTCGGGAGAAATCGGAGCAAAAAAGCTCGGCCATCCGGTGCCGGACTCATATTTATCCTCGGAACGGAACAGATCAAGGCCGCACCCCGCACAGCGATAGACGCCATGCTCATGATTATACGCATACTTCCCCGTGCCGGCCTGCTCGGTCCCCTTTTCCCTCAGGATGTGGAACTGCTCTGGGGTCAGCTGTTTTTTCCATTCAGTATCCGTCTTGACAATTTTTTCACTCATGACAAAACCTCTCTTTTCATATGAATACACTTCGATCGGCCCGGCATTTCCCGCAGCGACCGCCGTTTCTCGCCTTTCGGCACACCCCGGTGCGGTACTGAACAAGGCCAGGGATACCGCTATCAAAGCCGAATACAAACCATGTCTGTTCATCGATGACCTCCTCTTCATAGCCAGATACATCCCTTCTGTACTGGCTGAATTATACCACCTGGACATCCGCGAAGTAAGAAATAATCCTATCCGATTTTTGAGGTTGAGTAAGCTGACCTTCTGGGTTATTCTTCGCCGACAAAAAAAGCGGAGCTGTCCGGATTTCGTGGCATACCGCTTTACCCAATTCTCACACAAGGAGTCATATCATGGCTAGTCTTAACAAGGTTATGCTGATCGGAAACCTGGGCAAAGACCCTGAAGTGCGGTTCACCGCATCCGGCCAGGCTGTAGCAAGCTTTTCCCTCGCCACCAGCGAAAAGTTCAAGGGGAAGTCGGGGGATATGGAAGAGCGCACCGAGTGGCACAACATCACACTCTGGGGCAAGCTGGCAGAGATCGCCGGCGAGTACCTTTCCAAAGGGAAAACCGTCTACATCGAGGGGCGCCTGCAGACCCGCAAATGGCAGGACAAAAACGGCAATGACCGCTACACCACCGATATCGTCGGAGACAAGATGCAGATGCTGTCCGCCAAAGGCGAGCGGAGCGGTGGCGGCGATACCTCGTCAGCACCCAAAGCCGGCGGAGGCAGCAGCTACGAAGAGCCCCCTTTCCAGGATGACGATATTCCCTTTTAGTCAGACAGGACCTTACTTATCAAACAACTTGCCCTACTGATACCCTATCTGAAGTCGCTCCGCTGGCGATATGCCGGCGGAGCGCTGTTTCTTCTCCTTACCAACGCCTTTGCGCTGCTGATCCCCTGGTTCATGAAGCTGGCGGTAGAGTCGCTCCAGCATCCGCAGGCGGCGCGCTTCTCTTCGGCCTCCTGCGCCCTGATCATCATTCTTCTGGCAATTCTGCACTGCATCACCCGTATTTTTTCCCGGACTCTGATCCTGAATGCCGCCCGCATCATTGAATTCAAGATCCGCAACGACCTGTTCGGTCGCCTGACCAGGCTTGACCTCAGCTATTTCTCCAGTGCCCGGAGCGGTGACATCCTGTCCCGCTTTTCCAACGACCTGACCAATGTGCGCATGCTGGTCGGCTTCGGCTCAATGAGCGCCATCAACACGCTGCTGATCTACAGCGCCGCCGTGACGATGATGACCCGTATCCATCCCTGGCTCACCTTCTGGGCAATACTCCCCTTCCCGTTGATGGTTCTGGTCGTCAAGAAGGTCAGCCATCGCCTCTTCCATCGCTCTCTCCAGTCCCAGGAGGATCTGGCGCATCTGTCCAGCCAGGCCGAGGAAACGGTTTCCGCGGTACGGCTGATCAAGTCCTACTGCCGGGAAGAATATTTTCAGGAAGAGTTCGGGAAAACCGCCGAGCGTTATCTCAAAAACAACCTGCGCATGGCACGCTTGCGCGGCCTTATCATCCCGGTCATGGCGGCTGCCACCGGCTCGGGGACGCTCATCGTGCTGTTCATGGGGGGGCGGCTGGTCATAACCGGCGTCATTACCCTGGGAGACTTCGTGGCCTTCAGCGGCTATCTGGCGATGCTGGTCTGGCCGACAGCGGTAATGGGGTGGATCCTGACCCTGGCGCAACGGGGAGCGGCGTCCATGTCGCGACTGGCCGGAGTACTGAGAGCCGAGCCGACGGTGGTCGACCATCCTGATGCAGTGCCGCTCAGCACCCTTCAGCAGGGTATCGAAGCGCGGGATCTCCGGTTCAGCTATGGCGACACGGACGTAATCGGTGGAATCTCTTTTCATATCCGGGCAGGAGAAACGGTGGGGATCACCGGGGAGGTAGGAAGCGGAAAAACGACCCTGCTGCGGCTGATCGCGCGACTGCTCCCGGTATCGGAGGGGATGCTGTTTGTGGACGGGCGGGACATCAACACGATAACGACCACCAGCCTGCGCCGCCTGATCGGATTTGTTCCCCAGGAAACATTTCTCTTTTCGCGGACTGTTGCCGACAACATCAGCTATGGAATGGCGGGAGACAATGTTGCAGAGGTCATGATACACGCGGCCGGCCAGGCCGGATTCCTTGAAGATGTGGAGTCGTTCCCGGACAAATTTGAGACCCGTGTGGGCGAATTGGGGGTGACCCTTTCCGGAGGACAGAAACAGCGGCTGGCAATCGCCCGTGCCGTTGCCGGCAATCCGCCGCTCCTGCTCCTGGATGACCCGCTTTCAGCAGTAGACGCCGGGCGAGAGGAGGAGATTCTCAATGAACTGGGGAAATTCTATGCCGGACGGACCGTACTGGTCGTATCCCAGAGAGTCTCGGCATTCCGCGACTGCGACCGGATCATTGTGCTGAAATCGGGGAGGATCGCCGAACAGGGCCCCCCAGCCGCACTGCTTCGGCGGGGGGGGCTGTATACGGAGATATGCCTCAAACAGCAGCGCAACCGTGAAATCATCTAACAACACCGTCCCGTCACCACCGCGAATGAACCCGTAGTCAAGAGTTAGCGATTCGCCAACACCGCTCATATTCCGGTCCCATCGTCTCCGGACAGCCTGCTC
>CAZGEG010000022.1:0-81047 GCA_964524835.1 uncultured Geobacter sp. | reverse complement strand
TCCAGCATACAACAAAAAATCGTATGCCCAAGGGGGGCCTTACATAGTATCCAGGAAGATACACCGGTCCAAGAACCCGCCCGGTGATCTCCCGGCCCGTTGGCATAGATAAATGATGAACCAGCTCTCAAGGATAACTATATGGCAAGAATAGTTACAAAAATCGGTGATGTTTTTGCTGTTAAGCTGGATGACACCACCCAAAAATACTTCCAGTATGTGGCTAATGACCTTACTCAGCTGAACAGCAGTGTAATCAGAGTGTTCAAGAAAAAGTATGATTTAGACACAAAGGCTGATTTGTCAGAAGTTGTAAAAGGTGAGGTAGATTTTTATGCTCATTGTGTTCTCAAATGGGGTGTCCAATTAGGCTGTTGGGAGAAGGTAGGCAAAGTTGCAAACTTTGGGAAGGTCGAAGTGCTTTTTAGATGTACAAATGATTATGGCCGGAAGCTGGGAGAAGAGCCGGTATTGATATCTGAAAAATGGTACGTTTGGAAAATTAATGAGAAGCATCAATCGATTGGAAGATTAACGGGAGAATATCTGAAAGCAGAAATTGGCCTGGTGGTAAATGCAGAAGATATTGTTACCAGAATGCGAACAGGAGCTTACAGTTTCGAATATCCAAGCTGATAGCTGGCATGAATGTGGAGAATATTTTCCCCTACCTCGAATAACAAAAATGCCAATCGGGTAGCCGGGGGTTTTTCTCCCCCAGCCCCCACACCACCCGGCATGCGGGTCCGCACCGGGCGGTTCGATAGAATTACCGGGCCGTAGCCGGGTAATGGATCTTCACCCACAGTTCTTTGACAGACAATAACCCTTGCTCCTTCAGACATTTGTTGGTCAAACCGGTATGAGCGGCAAGTCTTCGGGACATCGCCCACGGGCCGCTTCTATTCAGGCCCGCGCGGATGGCGGTGCCAAGCTGTGTACCAAGCTTGAGAAGATTCTTGATCTTGGTACGGCACCAACGCCACTGTTTCCAGTAGCACAGTCGTATCCTGCGCCTTATCCAGCCGTCTATTTCCGGGATCTCGCGGTAATACTCCGAGATGCCGAAGTATCCCATCCATCCACGGAGATATTGGGCCAGCTTGTTCAACCGGTACTTCATGGAGACCCGCCAGCTTCTACCAGTGTATTTCCTGACCCGGCGTCTGAATTCCCGGTATGCCTTGTCAGACCAGATAATGCGGGTTCCGCTGAAGATGAAACCGAGGAAGTCTATGCGGCTGGTTCTTGCTACCGCACTCTTGGTTTCATTGACCGTGAGCTTGAGTTTGCGCGTCAGGAAGGCTTTCATGCCTTCCATTACCCGGTCGCCGGCACGCTGGCTTTTGACCAGTATGACGAAGTCGTCCGCGTAACGGACGAACTTGTGACCGCGTTGCTCAAGCTCTTTGTCCAGTGTGTCGAGCAGGATGTTGGCGAGAAGCGGTGAAAGAGGGCCACCCTGGGGGACACCCAGGCGGGTCTTTTCCAGACGCCCGTTCACCTTCACCCCGGCTCTCAAGTACTTGCCGATCAGGGACAGCACCCGCTTGTCGTGAACCTTCCTGCTCACCAGATGCATGAGCAGGTCGTGGTTGACCGTGTCGAAGAACTTTGCAAGGTCGATATCCACGGCAATGCGGTATCCCTCCCGGATGTACTCCCGCACCTGACGGACAGCATCTTTTGCTGACCGACGGGGACGGAAACCGAAACTCGATTCCGAAAATTCCGGATCGAAGATCGGCGTTAACACTTGAGCAATGGACTGTTGGATTAGCCGGTCAAGCACGGAGGGTATCCCCAGAGGGCGGGTTCCGCCCGTTGCTTTGGGAATCTTCACCCGTTTAACCGGCAGGGGTTTGTAACTGCCTGTCATCAGCGATTCGCGGATTGTTTTCCAGTGAGAGCGGGTATGGTCGGGGAATTGTTCGATGGTGATGCCATCGACGCCGGGAGCGCCTTTGTTGGCCCGTACCCGTTTCCACGCTTGCTCCATGTTCGCACTGGATAGTATCCGCTCCAGCAGGTGTTGCTCCGGGGTTGGCTGGTCAATGACGCGCTCCATGGGCATTCCCCCGGTCGGGTTCTCTATGTCATGAAAGCTCATTGGGGCTCCTCCCCTATTCTTCGTTCGGCCCTTCGGCGGGGTAAGACTTCCCGACTCTCTGTGTCGGGCTTGTTTCCAGCCGTCCAATCGCAAGGGGACGGCGTCCTGCGCCTACTATGGCTTTTGCTGACTTCTGTCCGATACCCGGCATGTTGCCATGCAGGGCGCAGCCCCAATAAAGCAGGACGGCAATCCGGACAGATCTCCCCGGATAAGAACGTGAACTGTCGCTACACAACCGCAGCATTTACCATTTCTCCTGAATCCGTGGAACTTCGTCATGTTGTGCTGACTTGTCCGGATGATGGCCTTGTATGCTGTTTCTGTTCGTCGGCTCATAGCTTTGCGCTCCGGCTTCCTCCAGACCCCTCCTCGCGGAGACGCCCTTGCCTTCGGCTAGTACTTGTTTTACCCTGTCTCACGACAGTGACTGGATTCTCGTACAGGGGACTTGCACCCCATAAGTTCACGCCCATGACGGGCGTACACAAGGGAGATGCACCTGACCTAAAACCCGTCAGGTGATCTTCCGCACCGTTGAAACCAAGAAGTTCCAACATAAAGTCGAAAGAAACAAGATTTTCCAGTGATTCAGTGATTAATCGCTTCCGTCAGTTTCAGCCCGGCAAGCTCGTAAATAGTACGCGATAGATAGTATAACACAGCTATCATAATCAACATCGACGGCAGCGCGATCACAGGATAGCTCAGCAGGTTCATGCGCCCTAGTTCCTCGTTGAAGGCGGGAGTGCCAGCCGGGCTGCTAACAATCCAGATGGCCAGAAAATAGTTCATGGCAGAGGAGAATAAAAATGAGCTTCCCAACATCCAGGTGGTGACCTTCAGACGTGCCTCGAAGGTTACCGAGTTCCCCCGCTGATGAAGGTTCTCCTGGATTAGCTCGACATTCATCAGCGCAGGGCTGAACAACAGTACACGCACCAGCGGCCGACTGGTGAAGGCGGAGATGACCACAATCAGGCCCATCAGGCCGGGAATCGCCGCTTCTTTTACGGCCAGCCAATGTGTATCCAGTTGCAGCAGTCCGATGCCGCCGGTAAGCAGGATGCTGACAAGGCCCAGCACAGCAAGCACATTGACCTTGTGCTCACGCAACAGCGACCGTGCGCCCCATAAAAGCGGAAAAGCCAGCGCCAGTAGCAGTGCGTTGACCGTGCCCAGATCCTCCGAACCGGAGAATTTCATCAGTATGATCGAGGGAATGATCAGGGTTATCGACAGTTCGATCAACGGGTTAGGCTTGGCTGCGTTATTCATGAACAATGCCTTTCTTTATACCGCGGATACTAGTTTGCAGTGCAACTGCTAGTGGTGGTTGGTGTAGCACATTTCCACCCCGAATAACATCTCATACGGCGATTGAAATACCAATACCTTGCGTGTTGGAAGGATATTTGCCCCAGTAAAAATTTAGCCACTAATGAAAGGTCTTGGGAGTATCATGCCGAGTTATTTTGCTATATGGATTTGTTTCGTCTTTTTGCTGTCCGGTTGTGAGAATACTGATGTTACTACCGCTGTTGATGCGGGGAGGGATGCAGTCAAAGCCATTACGCTATCCGATCAGGCCGTCCATGAAATCGCCACAAAATCAGCTCAGCTTGCGGATAAGCAACACGTTGTTGCGCCAGCTAATAGTAAATATGCAAAAAGGCTCAATGGTTTGGTGGCGCAACAATTTCAGGATGGTAATCTGAAGTTCAACTATGCGGTCTATATCTCTCCTGAAGTCAATGCCTTTGCGATGGCTGATGGAACCATCAGGGTATATAGCGGTCTTATGGACATGCTGAACGATGGCGAGTTGCGTTTTGTGATTGGGCATGAAATGGGACATGTGGTTAAAAACCATATAAGAAAGAAAATCCAGCTTGCCTATGCCGCGAGCGCAGTCCGCAAGGGGGTTTCATCGCAGAACAGTGTCGCTGGAGAAGTAGCCCGGTCTGTGGTAGGGGGTCTTGCCGAAACTCTGATGAATTCCCAGTTTTCCCAACTGGAGGAAAAGGAGGCCGATGATTACGGACTGGTCTTCCTGAAGCGGGAGAAATATTCAACGCCGGATGCAGTATCAGCTTTGCGGAAAATAGCTAAATTGAGCAAAGGACACTCCTTCCTTTCAAGTCATCCAGACCCTGAAAAACGAGCGGATCGGTTACAAGCTCAACTGGAAGGCAGGGAATTATCCATTGAGGATAGGCAGCAAAGCCTCATCAGCAAATTAAAGGCACTTCTTGAGCGCAACTTTCCGTCCATATATCGGCTGCTGTCAATCGGGTAACAAAGCAAAATCCCAACCAGAAAGAAACACCTGACCGAAAGGCCGTCAGGTGTTCTTCCACCACGTTATGCGCTCACTTCAACGCCGAGAAAATCCGCATACTCTTTTGCGGTGAAGTCTGCCTGTGATTTAATTGCGGACATATAGGGGGTGATTCTGCCCTTGTCCCACGGTTTCGCGTCAAGAGGTCTATCCCCACGATCAAGGCACACCCAAAAGGTTTCTCTGTCGCCCGATTCAACCATCTTTTGAACCGATACCCTGAAAGTAGAGAATGAGGAGTTCCGGGGACGGCATTGCCGGTCCTACCGCTTGCTCATACAAGCTATTCAATACCACCGGAGGCTTCCACTTCAACTCTTACTTATGCATTCAAACAGCATACTTAATTCAAAAGGCGGCCAATCGGCCGCCTTTGTTGCTCTGCGAAAGAGCTTACCGGCTCTCTCCGATCAAACTCACAAAATCTTCATAGGCCGCGAAACCGGTCAGGCGCTTCCCGCCGCAGAGGTGGGTCGGCACGGCGGTAATGCGCAAATCCATGGCCCGCTGCCAGTCGGCATCCACCGCCGCGGCACAACTCCGCCCCGCCAGCACGACCTTCGCCTCATCCGCCGGAAGCCCGATAGCTGCGGCGATCCGCACCAATTCATCAACCAGCGCGATGTTGACCCCTTCCACGAAATAGGCCCGATAGACGGCATGGCGGAATTCATTTCCACGTCCTTGCTCCTCCGCCCATTTCCCCAGCTCCTGGGCGAGCCGGCTGTTGTAGGTGCGGCTCCGCTGCGTCAGCGGCAAACCCTCTGCCGCTGCAACCTGCATCAGCCGGGCCTGCATATCGCGGATCATTGTCTCCCGCCCGGCGAAGAGCTCGGCAAGCTCCCTTCCTTCCGGCGGGGTTTCGGGGTGGAGCGGGAAGACGCTCCAGCGGAGCTGTACCGTGTATTCCTGCTGCAGGCGTTCGGTACGCACGGTACCGAGGTAGCACCAGGGTCAGATGTAATCGAAAAAGACCTCTACCACGGGTGTGCTGTTCATGGTGTCCTCCTTTCAGCAGTTATCAGAGCGCTTCATGTCCGCCCGTGCCGACGAGGGGGTTCCGGCAGGCGATCAAGTTGCCGGCGCCGATGACATGAGAGGAAAAGGGGGACATGCTACTTTTGATAAAGTTGCCTGTCCCCCTGATTTCTGTCCCCCTGATTTCGGGAGTTAGAAGCTCTCGAAGGCGTTTATGCTTCGATCACTCAAGGTCGAAACGGTCAAGGTTCATTACTTTGCCCCACGCCGCTACGAAGTCGTGCAGGAACTTCTCCCGGGAGTCCCCGCAGCCGTAGACTTCCGCCTGGGCCCGGAGCTGGGAGTTCGATCCGAAGATGAGATCGACACGGGTGCCGGTCCACTTGACCTCGCCGCTCCTGCGATCGCGTCCCTCGAACAGGTCGTCGTCTCCCGGGGCCGCCTTCCACGTAGTGCCCATGTCGAGCAGGTTCACGAAGAAGTCATTGGTGAGCGTCTCCGGCCGCTTCGTAAAGACGCCGTGCCGGGATTGGCCGAAGTTGGCATTCAAGACGCGCATTCCTCCAACCAGAACCGTCATCTCGGGGGCGGTCAGTGTCAGCAGTTGCGCCCGATCGATCAACAGTTCTTCTGCCGATGCGGTGTATCTGGTTTTGAGGTAGTTACGGAACCCGTCTGCAGTCGGCTCGAGTACGGCGAATGAAGCGACGTCGGTTTGCTCCTGAGATGCATCCGTGCGCCCCGGCGTGAACGGAACGGTCACTGCAAAACCGGCTTTCTTCGCGGCCTGCTCGACAGCTGCGCATCCGCCCAGAACGATCAGGTCGGCGAGCGAAACCGACTTGCTGCCAGACTGCGCGCTGTTGAACTGCTTCCGGACCCCCTCAAGGGCCTGCAACACGCTCTGCAACTGGGCAGGCTGGTTAACATCCCAATCCTTCTGCGGTGCTAGACGGATGCGCGCCCCGTTCGCCCCGCCGCGCTTGTCGGAGCCGCGGAACGTGGATGCCGACGCCCAGGCCGCCCCAACCAGTTGGGAGACAGTCAGACCCGAAGCGAGGATTGTGACCTTGAGGGAGGCGATATCCTGCCCGTCAATCAATGGATGAGTGACCGCCGGGACCGGGTCTTGCCACAGGAGATCTTCCGCGGGCACTTCCGAGCCGAGATAGCGCGAGCGCGGTCCCATGTCGCGGTGGGTCAGTTTGAACCACGCCCTGGCAAAGGCGTCCGCGAATTTCTCGGGGTTCTGCTGGTAGCGCCGCGCGATCGGCTCGTAGATCGGATCGAAGCGAAGAGAGAGATCCGCCGTGGTCATCATCGGCCGGTGCTTCTTCGACGGATCGTGCGCGTCAACAACCATATCCTCTTCGGCCACGTCTTTAGCCAGCCACTGATTCGCGCCGGCCGGGCTCTTGACCAGCTCCCACTCGTATTTGAACATCACCTTCAGATAGCCCATGTCCCATCTGGTCGGGTTCGGCTTCCAGGCGCCTTCGATGCCGCTGCTGATCGTGTCGCCCCCCTTGCCGCTGCCGAAGCCGCTCTTCCAGCCGAGTCCCTGCTCCTCGATGCCCGCGGCCTCAGGCTCAGGCCCCACATGGGACGCAGGGCCGGCGCCGTGACACTTGCCAAAGGTGTGCCCTCCGGCGATGAGCGCGACGGTCTCTTCGTCGTTCATCGCCATGCGTGCGAAGGTTTCCCGAACGTCACGGCCGGAGGCGACCGGATCCGGGTTGCCGTTCGGCCCTTCCGGGTTCACGTAGATCAGACCCATCTGCACGGCGGCCAGTGGGGTCTCAAGTTTCCGCTCACCGGAATAGCGCTTGTCTCCGAGCCACGTCTCCTCAGACCCCCAGTAAATGTCTTCTTCGGGCTCCCAGATGTCTTCGCGCCCGCCGCCGAAGCCGAATGTCGTAAAGCCCATCGACTCCAAGGCGCAGTTGCCGGCGAGGATCATCAGGTCGGCCCAGGAAATTTTCCGGCCGTATTTCTGCTTGATCGGCCAGAGCAGGCGGCGCGCTTTGTCGAGGTTGACGTTGTCCGGCCAGCTGTTGAGCGGCGCGAAACGCTGCGAGCCCGAGGAGGCACCGCCGCGGCCGTCGCCGGTGCGGTAGGTGCCGGCGCTGTGCCACGCCATACGGATGAAGAGCCCCCCATAGTGACCGTAATCAGCCGGCCACCACTCCTGCGAGTCGGTCATCAACGCAGCGAGATCCTTCTTCAGGGCTTCCAGATCGAGTTTCTTGAATTCCTCAGCGTAGTTGAACTCCTCGCCCATCGGGTTGATCAGGTTGGAATTCTGGTGAAGCATCTTGAGGTTCAACTGGTTCGGCCACCAGTCCCGGTTCGACGTACCGCTGCCGGCCGTGGGTTTGTCGGTTGCGCCCGTCACCGGGCACTTGCTGTCTTTACTCATCTCTGTTCTCCTTTCCTTTCAGGTTTGGATATATGACTGGTTGGCCGGCTTTTCCGGAAACCGGACATCTTGAAGCAGGGCCTGGCCGCAGGGTCACCGGTGCAGCAGTTTGCTGCCGGCTTGAGGAGCTTCCTGTGTCTGCAGAAACTATACTGTAGCATCGTTCAGTTCAATGTCAATTTTGCAGCAATGTTGCATCTCCCCGCCTCGCCACCTTGCCGACAGCCATCATTCCATGCTACAAGAGTCGCATGCTCCAACTAATCAACCTGTCCAAAAACTTCGCCGGCACTCCGCTCTTCACCAACATCTCCTGGCACCTGAAAAAAGGCGAGCGGGTGGCGCTGGTCGGAGAAAACGGCGCCGGCAAATCAACGCTGATGAAGATCATCGCCGGCCTGACCGAGCCGTCATCGGGCGAGATCCAGTTCGCCCGCGGGGCAAAGGCCTCCTATCTGCCGCAGGACGGCATCGTCACCGCCGGTCAGTCACTGTTCCACGAAGCCCGCAGCGCGCTCTCCGAACTGCTGGCGATGGAGGAAGAGCTGCACCGGATCGGAGTGGATCTGGAACGGCTCCCGCACGATTCGCCTGAACACGATCAGATCCTGGCCAGATACGGCGAGCTGCAGGAGCAGTTCCGCCATGGCGGCGGCTATACGATGGAGGCCGAAATCGGCACCGTGCTCAAGGGGCTCGGCTTTGCTCAAGTTGACTGGCACCGCGACTGCGGCGAGTTCTCCGGCGGCTGGCAGATGCGCATCGCCCTCGCCCGCCTGCTGCTGCAGAAGCCGGATGTCCTGCTGCTGGACGAACCGACCAATCACCTGGATATCGAGGCGCGCAACTGGCTGGAGGAGTACCTCTGCAGTTACCCCGGCTCGGTCATCCTCGTATCCCACGACCGTTTCTTCATGGACAGCGTCTGCAGCCGCATCGCCGAGGTCTGGAACCACACGCTGGCGGACTACCATTGCAACTATTCCCGCTATCTCCTGCAGCGGGATGAGCGGGTCACCGCGCTGCGGAATGCCAAGCGCATCCAGGATGAGGAAATCGAAAAGACGGAGGATTTCATCCGGCGCTTCCGTTACCAGGCCAACAAAGCGTCGCAGGTACAGTCACGGGTCAAACAGCTGGAAAAGGTGGAGCGGATTGTGATCCCGCCGGAGCGAAAAAAAATCCGCTTCCAGTTCCCGGAAGCTCCCAAGAGCGGCAAGAGTGTCGTCGAGCTGAAGGCGCTCACCCGCTCGTTCGGCGACCACACCGTATTGAACCGGATCGATCTGAACATCGAAAAAGGGGAGCGGGTCGCCCTGGTGGGGCACAACGGAGCGGGAAAATCGACCCTGATGGCGGTGCTGGCGGGTGGAGAATACCAGGGTGGCGAGCGGATCGTCGGGCATAACGTCAGTATGGATTATTTCGCCCAGGATCAGGCCAATGCCCTCGACCAGAACCGTTCGGCCTATGACGAACTCTATGCCGACGCTCCTTACGATATGGTGCCGAAACTGCGTGACATCCTGGGAGCGTTTCTCTTCTCGGGCGACGACATCCACAAAAAGGTCAGCGTCCTCTCCGGCGGCGAGCGCAATCGCCTGGCCCTGGCCAAGATGCTGCTCCGCCCCTCCAACCTGCTGCTGATGGATGAACCGACCAACCACCTGGACCTGAACAGCAAGGAGGTGCTACTGGACGCCCTCAAGAGTTTCGACGGCACGGTAGTATTCGTTTCCCATGACCGCTATTTTGTCAATGCACTGGCAACAAGGGTGGTTGAAGTCGACGGAGGAGGGGTCGAGAACTAT
Source organism: uncultured Geobacter sp. (assembly GCA_964524835.1). Taxonomy (GTDB): domain Bacteria; phylum Desulfobacterota; class Desulfuromonadia; order Geobacterales; family Pseudopelobacteraceae; genus JACRCG01. The sequence goes on along the minus strand of CAZGEG010000022.1, from coordinate 71,388 downwards.
TTCGGAGATTACGAGTATTACCTGGGGAAAAAAGATGGTCAAGGGGCAAGGGGCAAGGAACAGGAAGAGGCTTTTGACTCACCCTTGCCCCTTGCCCCTTGCCCCTTGCCGACTCAAAACAAAGGCGGCCGCCTCAAGGACCGCGAAGAGGAAAAGCGTCGCAAACGTGAGGATCAATCACGCCAGAAACGAATGGGCGAGGTTGAAGCCCTGATTGCAGCCGTTGAAAAAGAGCTTGCTGGACTGGAAGAGGAAATGAATGCGCCCGGATTCTTCGATGACCCGGAGCGGGGACTGCAGGGGGGTGAGCGGCATGCAGCGTTGAACAGCCGACTGGAGGAACTGTACGGGGAGTGGGAAGGTTTATCGGGCTGATTAACTCCCCCCGGGTGCTCACGGGGGGAGCGGGAAGAAGCCTGGGCGTTACCGGGTTCCCCAGCTGACGGGTAATCTGCAGTTGAGCGCGTCCTTCACTTCCAGCCGGAATGAAAGCAGAAGCTCCTTCTCCTCGCCATAAGCGTTGTTGACGGCTTCAGTAACAACAGAGTGCAGCTTGCTCAGCTTGGAGCGGTCCCCCATGGAAGACCTCAGTTCCCTGCGGAAAGCCGGAATGGATATATTAACTGGGCTCATAAACACCGCCGGTTATTTATTCTGAGTATACCTGCGGAATGTGTGACGGTGATCCGGAAAGAATCCGTTGGGAGAAACCGGATGCGCTTGCCGGCACCCGGAACGCACCTCTAACCTTTAATCTTCAACAACGCCCCATTTATCTATAAAATTGATGTGATGCATTCTGTTCTGCACATTCACCGCTCCCAGGATTTCATCACCCTCCTCCTGGCTCAATCCAGCTTTTGGCCGCACTCCCATCCAATAGGCTGCCGCTTCGGTCGGATTTTCGAGTGGCCGCGGGAGAGGAGGACCGGGCTTGTAATGCCCTCCGATAAAGAGGGCCGCCTCATACTGGCGGGGATACTTGACAAGATAAACCTCGACCAGCATTCCGTTGCTCAGCGTTTTCTCGATGAGCAGGCTCAGAACCTCGGCATCTTTGGGTACGTCAATCAATGACAATGACATAAATCTGTGTACTCCTTCGGTTTAATAATAGTCAAATATATGCTTGAGTCTTGGCAGGTCGGCAGGGAAATGCAACGCCACCACGTCAACCGGCGCCCATCATACCAGTGCAGACAACACAGAACAACAGAAAAACAGAGGCCGGCGAGATAAACAGTTGATAACCTTACAGGATTCTCATACAATGCTGCTGTAATGCGTGATTCACATCTGTGAGAATCAATATAGTGGATGCAGCTGAAATCAATGAGGTGAGCCATGACAACACGTATCGAAACAGACACCCTGGGAAGCATGGAAGTTCCCGCATCGGCATATTACGGAGCACAGACCGCGCGGGCCGTCGAAAATTTTCCCATCTCCGGCCTCAAGCCGCACCCTGCTTTTGTCTGGGCGGTGGTGATCATAAAAAAATGCGCCGCCCGGGCAAACATGGGCACCGGGAGGCTTTCAGAAGAGATCGGCACAGCCATCGTGGCCGCAGCGGATGAAGTCCTCGCCGGGGGACTTGCCGACCAGTTCGTCGTCGACCCCTTCCAGGCCGGCGCAGGAACATCGCACAACATGAACGTCAACGAGGTTCTGGCCAACCGCGCTCTGGAAATTCTGGGGCGCCGGCGGGGCGATTTTTCAACCCTCCACCCCAATGACCACGTCAACATGGCCCAATCCACCAACGATGTCATCCCGACCGCCATGCGCCTGGCCTCGCTGGAGATGCTCGACCCGCTGCTGGAGGTGCTCGAAGGGCTGGAACTGGCCCTGACCGCCAAGGCCCGGGAGTTTGACCATATTCTCAAATCGGGGCGCACCCACCTGCAGGATGCCGTTCCGATCCGCATGGGGCAGGAGTTCGGCGCCTATGCCGCCGCGGTCCGCAAAAACCGGGAGGGGCTGGAGGCGTGCATTCCGGCGCTGCTGGAACTGGGAATCGGCGGCACCGCCGTCGGTACCGGCCTGAATGCAGAACCGGCCTATATTACGGGCATCATCGAGGAATTGACCGTTGCTACCGGCTTCCCACTGATCGCTTCCCCCGACCTGTTCGAAGCGATGCAGAACATGGACCCGTTCCTGGCCCTTTCTTCAGCCCTGCGCCGTACGGCGGTCAACCTCGGGAGGATCGCCAACGACCTGCGCCTGCTGGCGTCGGGCCCCCGCACCGGCTTCGACGAAGTCCGTCTCCCCGCCATCCAGCCCGGTTCATCAATCATGCCGGGGAAGATCAACCCATCCATGGCCGAGATGACCAACATGGTCTGCTTTCAGGTGATGGGATGCGACCAGGCGGTGCTGCTGGCGGCCCAGGCGGGGCAGCTGGAGCTGAATGTCATGATGCCGCTGATCTCCTGGAATCTGACTTTTTCAATGGAATTGCTCAAGAATTGCGTGCAGAAGTTCACTAATTCCTGTATAAAAGGGATAACAGCCAACGAAGCCAGCTGTCGTCGCTATCTGGAGGATTCTCTCGGCCTGGTGACGGTACTGGCGCCGTACATCGGCTACAACGCCTCGGCAGCCATCGCCAAGGAATCGGTCGCCAGCGGGCGGAGCATCCGTGAAATCGTGCTGGAACAGGGATTGATGGCGGCCGATGAGCTGGACCGGATCATGCGGCCGGAGCATCTGACCGAACCGGGGCTGCCGAAATGACAGACTTGATGAGCAACACCACATACAAAGGAGATTAACAGATGAAAGAAGAAGTACTGAAAGTTCTTGAGCAGGTACGTCCCGGTCTGCAGGCCGATGGCGGCGATGTGGAACTAGTTGAAATCACTGAAGACGGCATCGTAAAGGTGAGACTGAAAGGTGCCTGCGGCAGCTGCCCGATGTCCACCATGACGCTGAAGATGGGGATTGAACGCGCCATGATGGCACAGATTCCGGGTGTCAAGGAAGTCGTACAGGTCTGATTCGCGTACCTATAATGTTGAGTACAAACGCTCCTTCGGGTAATACTGACGGAGCGTTTGTTATTATCGGGAGGGTGTCGTGACAGTAGTCAGAGGTGGACGTTACCGGCATTACAAGGGCAATGAGTACGAAGTGATTGACGTTGCCTATCACAGCGAAACGGAAGAGGAGATGGTGGTCTACCGCAAACTCTACGGTGACCATTCGTTGTGGGTTCGCCCGCTCGGCATGTTTATGGAGGATGTGCCGGTTGCCGGGCGGATGGTACCAAGATTTGAGTGGATCGGGGAAATTTAAAAGTTGAACTTGCATATTTCCCCTGTTTCGTTCTGTGTTTAAAAAAGTTCGCCAGTAAAAATTAATTCATGAGGTATCCGTGGCACTAATATCCCTTCGCGACATAACCCTGGCCTTCGGCGGCCCCCCTATTTTCAACGGCATCAGCCTGCAGATCGAGGCGGGCGACCGGCTCTGTCTGATGGGACGCAACGGCAGCGGCAAATCGACGCTGCTGAAGCTGATCGGCGGCGAACTGACTCCGGAGGGGGGCGAGGTTCAGCGGCAGCAGGGGCTCAAGGTGGCCGCGCTTACCCAGGACGTGCCGCAGGGATTGACCGGGAACGTCTTTGACGTGGTCGCATCCGGCATGGGCACGGCCGCAGCCGTGCTGGCGGAGTACCATCACGTCAGCCACCAGATGGCGCACGACCACAGCCAGAAGCTGCTGGATCGCCTGGAAACGCTGCAGAAAGAGCTGGAGGAGAACGACGGCTGGAACCTGCACCAGGAGGTGGAACGGGTGCTGAACCGGCTGGACCTGGACGCCGAGGCGGAATTCACCGAGCTCTCCGGGGGCACCAAGCGCCGGGTGCTGCTGGCCCGCGCGCTGGTATCCAACCCGGACATCCTGATCCTGGACGAGCCGACCAATCACCTCGACATCGACACGATCCTCTGGCTGGAGGAGTTCCTCGCCAAAAACGTCAGGACGGTGCTGTTCGTGACCCATGACCGCGCCTTTGCCCGGCGGCTGGCCAACCGGGTGGCGGAAATGGACCGGGGGCGGATCTACGCCTTCTCCTGCGGCTACGACGAATTCGTGGAGCGGCGCGAGGCGCTGCTGGAGGCGGAAATTTCCCGCCAGGCGCTGTTCGACAAGAAACTGGCCCAGGAAGAGGTCTGGGTCAGACAGGGGATCAAGGCCCGCCGCACCCGTAACGAGGGGAGAGTCCGGGCGCTGAAGAAACTGCGTGAAGAATCCCGCCAACGGCGTGAACGGCAGGGTACCGCCAAAATACAGCTGCAGGTGGCGGACCGCTCCGGCGCGCTGGTGGCCGAGGCTACCGGCGTGACCTTTGCCTACGACGGCCGCCCTATTGTCACGAACCTCTCCACCACGATCATGCGCGGCGACCGGATCGGAATCATCGGCCCGAACGGTTCGGGCAAGACGACCCTGCTCCGCCTGCTGCTGGGCGAACTGGAGCCGCAGCAGGGAGAGGTCAAGCTGGGAACCCGCCGCGAAGTGATCTATTTCGACCAGCTGCGCGAACAGCTGGATATGGACAAAAGCGTGCAGGAGAATGTCGGGGAGGGAAACGACACCCTGATCATCAACGGCCAGTCGCGCCACATCATCGGCTATCTGCAGGACTTCCTCTTCTCACCGGAGCGGGCCCGCTCCCCGGTCAGCATCCTTTCCGGCGGCGAGCGCAACCGGCTGCTGCTGGCAAAACTGTTCACCAAGCCGTCCAATATCCTGGTCATGGATGAACCGACCAACGACCTGGATGCCGAGACGCTCGACCTGCTGGAGGACCTGCTGATGGAATATCCCGGCACGCTGCTGCTGGTCAGCCACGATCGCGAATTCCTCAATAATGTCGTGTCGAGCACACTGGTGCTCTCCGGCGACGGTACGGTACAGGAGTTTGTCGGCGGATATGACGACTGGCTGAATCAGGCGGCGGCGGAGGCAACAGCCGCAATCCAGGCGGCGCAGAAAACGGCGCCGGAAAAGGGAAAACCTCAGAAAGAGAAGGTCCGCAAACTCTCATTCAATGACCAGCGCGAACTGGAGGCGCTGCCGGAAAGGATCGCGGCCATCGAGAAGGAACAGGCGGAGCTGCATGCCCGGCTTGCCGATCCTGATTTCTACAAGAGCGCCGGAGGAGAAGTGGCGGTCCTGAATGCCCGCCTGGCCGGGCTGGAGCAAGAGCTGGAAGCGGCCTTCCTGCGCTGGGATGAGCTGGAGAGCCAGAAAGGGTAGTGGTCTATTCCACGACCGGCATCCGCAGCAGCAGTGCGGCTACCCCCAAAGCTGCCACCGTCAATAGCGAGATCATCGCCGCCACCCCGTTCCAGCCGAAATGCTGCCAGAACAGCCCCCCCGCCGTGCCGGATATGCTTGAACCGAGATAGTAGGAAAACAGGTAGAGCGAAGATGCCTGGGCTTTGGCGGTCCGGGCGCGCCGTCCGACCCAGCTGGACGCTATGGCATGGGCGCTGAAGAACCCGCAGGTAAAAACCCCCACCCCGGCGACAATGGCCGGCAGCGATCCGGAGAGCGTGATCAGCGTCCCCGCCAGCATGACCGACAGGGTCAACCGGATCATGAACGGCCGGCCGAAACGGTGAATCAGGCTGCCGACCACCCCCGAACTGAACGAACCGAGCAGATAGACGAGAAAGATCAGGCTGACCTGAAACTGGCTGAGGCTGTAGGGCGCGGCCAACAGGCGGAAGCCGATGTAGTTGTAGAGCGAGACGAACCCTCCCATGGAAAGGAAGGCGAGCGCGTACAGACAGAGCAGCCCCGGATCGTGCAGGTGCTGGTACAGCGACGTGAACAGGTAGCGGATCCGGAATGGGCGCTGCTGGAAGTTGGTGGAGGGGGGGAGCGCTTTCAGAAAAACCAGACTGAGCAGCAGGCTGATGACACCGATCAGGGCAATGGCCGTATGCCACGGCATGTACGAACAGAGCAGCGCCGATCCGATCCGTCCGGTCATCCCCCCCATCGCATTGCCGCTGATATAGAGTCCCATGGCATGGCCGATCGACTGCGCATCCATCTCCTCCCCCAGGTATGCCATCGCCACCGAGGGAACCCCCGCCAGCACGAGTCCCTGCAGCAGCCTCAACCCCAGCAGCGATTCAAACGAGTGGCTGAAGAGGGTCGCCACTGCCAACAGCGAGGTCAGGAAAAGCGCCACCGTCATGACCTGACGTCGCCCCAGGGTTTCGGATACGGTGCCGGCAAGCAGCATGCCGAGCGCCAGGGCGACCGTTGAAAACGAGAGCGGCAGGCTGGCCACTGCTGGCGAAACTCCGAACTCCCGTGCAAACAGCGGCAGGAGCGGCTGCACATCGTACAGCGTGATGAACGTGACGAACCCGGCGCAGAACAGAGCCACGTTGATGCGCCGGAACTCGGGGGTGCCGACCCGGACCGCTCCTTCCGTAATAGTTGACATCCAGTCCTTCCTTTCAGATACCTGGACAGATCTGTCCACGTCACTCAATAGCAATAACAGCGGTAAAATACTACCCGAAGTTTGCATGCCCGGCTTGTGGGAGCTAATAATTAAGGTACTCTATTGACAACGGCGCGTATTTGGGCGATTGTTCGCCCATACAGACAGAACCGGGTCGAACTGCACCGGAGAGACAGGTTCTGAACATCCGGATTTTCCCAGGGGGCGGGCGTGAACGTTCTTCTTAAAACCTGCAGGCAGGCTGCATCACTGGCAGTTTTTCTCCTTGCGGCAGGCTGCGCCTCCACCTCGACTTTTACCGCGTACCCGCATAAAATTCAGCCTCTCATCACCTCCATGACAAACCGAACCCCGATCGATGTATCGAAGTGCCTGCTGAGCGAATGCCAAAGCAAAGATCTGATCCTCTACAACATGGAGCGGGGACGGTACGCCCAGGTGGTCGGCAACAGCGACGTCAGCATGGCCGACTTCAGGGCCTCGATGGAAAAAATCAGGGAGAACGACGAAAAAGCCCTGATCAGTGCGTCCGCCATCGGCGCCAATGTGGCGTCAACCCTGGTTAACGACAACGCGATACCTTACGAAGGGGAGGGGTATGAACGGGTGCTGCTGCACCATTACCAGGCGCTCAATTACCTGCAGAAAAAAGATCTGGAGGGGGCCGGAGTCGAGGTACGTCGTGCCAATGCCGAGCAGAACGAGTCTCTGAATCGTTTTGAAAGGGAGCTGGAAAAGAGCCGCGATGCCGCTGAACAGAAAAAAGTCGGCGCTGACGGCGTCTCCCGCATCGACACCCAATATGCCCAGATGGACGAGGTGGCAGGCCAGGTAAAGAACTCCTTCCAGAACGCGTACACCTTTTACGTATCCGGATTCATCTACGAATTGCTCCAGCAGCCCAATGATGCCTACATCGACTACAAAAAGGCGCTGGAGATCTATCCCGACAACCGGTTCCTGCAGCAGGATGTGCTGAGACTGGCGGAAAAACTTGAGATGCGGGAGGACCTCGATGAACTGAGGCAGCGGTTCCCGATTGAAAAGCGGCGGTTTATCGATGAAAACGGCATTGGGTCCGGCGAGCTGCTGGTGCTGTTCGAGGATGGTTTCGTACCTCAGAAGCACGAGATCAAGATTCCCATTCCGATTGGCAGGGGGGGCCTTATCACCATAGCCTTCCCGATCTACCAAGAAAAATGGTCGGATCAGACTCCGCTGCGAATCCTCAACAGCAATGAACTTATCGGCAGCACCGAACCGATCTGCGACGTGCGCGCCCTGGCGGTCAAGGCCCTTAAGGAAAAGGCACCGGTGATTGCCACTCGCCAGATTATCCGGGCGGTGGCCAAAGGGGTGACCGCAGCCGAAGCCAAGAAGAGGATGGGAGAGCTCGGGCAATTCGCTTCCAACGTCTGGAACATAATCAGCGAGAGCGCCGATCTCCGGAGCTGGCTCACCCTGCCGGCCAACGCCCAGATACTGCGGACGACACTCCCCGCCGGAAGCTACACTCTGACGCTGCAGCATCCGATGGCGGCAGGAACGACATATGCCGATGTCACCATAAAAGCCGACGGCAAAACCGTTCTGCAGGTGACCAGGGCCGGTGGGCAGATCTATAATTCAGTTACGACGTTTTAGTAACGTATCCTGTTTATCAGGCCCAGCTGAAAGGAGAGAGTATGAAAAAGATCATGATACCCCTCTGCATGGCGGTTATTGCCATTATGTCCCCCTTGACCGCTCTGTCCGCAGAAAAAGCGGCGGATGCACCGCTCAGTGCCGCAATTTTCATCCAGAACCGTGCCGGTGCTGAATTCACCGACAGGCTGGATGTGCTGAACGACCTGTTGACGACCCGCCTGACCGAGAAAGGCTTTTCAGTGATCGATCGGAGTGTCGTACTGGCCAAGTTCCGGGAGGCACGCGATCTTGATCCGGCGCTGCAGCGTGACATCAGTTCCCTTGAAAAAGCGGCCGGAGGGGTCGAGGAGTCTCTTTCGGGAGCTTCGGCATTGCGGATCGCCCAGATGATCGGCGCGGATTACCTGGTGATGGCATCCCTGACATCTTTCGGCCATGAAACTCGCACGTTCCGCGGAGAAGGCACGCAATATGGAACCAGCAACAAAAGCAGCATCTATACGCTGCGGATTGCGGTCAAAGTGCTGGAAGGCAATGCGGGCGGCACCGTATATGGTGACCTGGTTTCCGTTGCAGAACGGGTTGCAGTCGTGGAACGTTTGGAGATAGAATCAAGCGAGATGATCAATAGGCTGCTGGATGCCGGGGCGCTCAAAGTGGCTGAGAATGTTGGCGGTAAGATCCAGAAGATTCGTGATGTAAAGGTGAAGGCGGCGCCTGTCGTAGAATTTTCGGTGACAAGCAATGTTGAAGGTGCCTCGGTTGAGCTGGACGGAGCGGTCATCGGGTCGACTCCGGGTCGCTTTGTCGCCGCACCGGGTCTGCACCAACTGAGAATATCCAAACAGTGGCTGGCCAACTGGGATCGTACGATCAACATCTTTGCAGGCCAGACGCTGAATGTTTCGCTGGAACTCTCGGCAGATGGACTCAAGCGCTACTCCACCCTCGAGAAATTGAAGCTCGACCTCGCCAGGACAAAAATGCAGACCGAGATGGAGGGAAAAGAGCGCGAGGGGAACATCGAGATAAACAGGGAGCAGAGCGAAGCTGATGCCTACTCGAAGAAGGCGATCGCCGACGGCGAGAAGAAAAAACTCGAAGAGAGCTACGACCGTATCGAGGGTGCACCGGAAACCGTAATTTACAAGTAGGAAGGGGAGGACGTAATGAACAGTTGTCTTCGAATCGCGTGTATTGTACTCATAACGGCGCTGTTCCCGCTGCTGACTTCGGCAGCCGAACTGAGCACTGGTGAGAAGGACACCATCCTGATCGGCACCCTGAAGGTTCAGCCGTCGGTTATTGAAATGGCGGAGAAAAAGAATCGCCAGTCCGAACTGAAGCGGGTGATAAATTCCCTGGAGAGCCAGTTTATTTCTGCGCTGAATGCCACCCGCGTTTTTCAGCTGGTTGAGCGGAACCGCAAGGCCGATATTGAACTGGAACAGGGATTCGCCGCGGTTGCGGTCGATCCGAATGATAAAAATGCCGCCCAGGCCGGCAGGATGGCCGGCGCAAAATTCGCTTTCCTTCCCCAGATCGACGGATTTGAGGACAAGTCCGACGTTGCGGAATACCAGTCGATCGGCCGGGCTTCACTGAGCCGCAAGCTGTTTCTGTCAGCGGTCGTGCAGATTGTCGATACGACAACCGGCAAACTGCTCCCCGACTCCCCCAGCGTGCAGCTTACCAAAACCGAAGAGATCGAGAACGCCAGGATAGGGCAGCTTTCAGGGAGTGACGAGGTTATCGTCGCCCTGGCCAAGGAGATGGCAAAAAAACTTTCGCAGGAAGTTGTCGCCCTTCTCCGTCCGGCGAAGGTTCTGACGGTGACCGGCAGGCAGGTGATGTTTAACCGGGGGAGCGAGGCCGGATTTAACAAAGGTGACCTGGTGGAAATATATGCCGTCCAGAATGTGAAGGATGAAGACACCGGGGAAATGTTCCGCAACGAGGTGCCTGTGGGACAGGCGGTGATCAACCGGATTGACAAGAACCAGAGCTATGCGGCCATCAGCGGTGACGACATGGGCATCACCAAAGGGTGCGTGGTCCGTTTCCTGAAGACGGCGGCAAGTCGCGCTTCCGAGAGCACCCCTCCCGCTGATGCGACACAACCGGAATTCGGACCGAAAGGTGATGCGGGTATTACCCCGGGGTCAAGCGAAAAACCACTCAAGTGGAAATAGGGAGGATACATGATGAAACAGAGGAATAGCTTCGTTAGTGGCTCACTTGCTGCGGCGGCTCTGATTGCGGCGCTCGGCCTGGTCGGCTGCAGCACGACGGCCGGTGTGGAGACGGCAGGCAGGACGACATGGGATGAACAGGGTGCCCGAACGCTTGAAAAGAATGTCGTTTTCAACAACAGCGGTCTGAAGGGAGATATCCAGATCGTCGATGTAAAAAGCGCACTGGCGGGAGATATCATGAGGGCTCAGGCCACGCTGCGCTCCAAGGACAGGGATACCCTCCCGTTTCAGTACCGGTTCGACTGGTACGATGCCGGAGGTATCGAGATCAATTCCGGATCCGGCTCCTGGAAACCGCTGGTTCTGTACGGACGAGAGAGCAAAACCATCCAGGCAGTCGCACCGGACCCTCGGGCCAGGGAATTCAAGCTGAAAATCCGTGAGCCGGACTAAAGCTGGACAAGCAATGAATGGAATATAAATCTAACCATAAGCGAGGAAACACCCTATGAAAAAAGGCATGAAGGCACTTCTGGCAGCAGCGGCAATCGGCGCGTTATCTCTTTCCGGCTGCGCTTCAACAATGCAATACGGCGATGCCGGGTCGGCCAAACCGATCTCGACCGAATTCGGTTCATCCGATCTTCAGCAGATCGCCGAGTCGATGGTCGATTCGATGATTGTTTTTCCGCCGATAGTCGAAATGACTGCCGGACGCCGCCCGGTTGTAAGCGTTGACAAGGTGAAGAACAAGACGATGCAGCATATCGACACCGAATCGATTACCGACTCGATCCGGGCCAAGCTGATCCGTTCCGGCAAATTTCGCTTCATCGACCGCACGACCGACGCCCAGACCATCGAAGAACTCAAGATTCAGCAGGACAGCGGCCTGGTTGATAAAAAGAGCGCCGTAAATTTCGGCCAGCAGATCGGTGCCGAATTCCTGCTGACCGCCAACTTTTCCGAGATCAGGCAGAAGTCCGGCAGCACGACCGACGTGTACTACAAGTTCACGATGTCGCTTAAAAACCTGAAAACCGGCATCCTGGAATGGTCCGATGAAAAAGAAATCCGCAAGGTGTTCAAACGCGGCACTTTTGGAGGGTGACCCCATGAAAAAACTGCTTTTATTACTTCCGCTGGCACTGCTCCTGGTGGGCTGTTCTGCGGCGAAACCGAATTTTGTCTTCCTGGAAAAGACGGCGGTAGACCAGAACACCGGGCTAACCTGGGCCAGAAACGCCAATATGCCCGGACGCCAGCTCATCTGGCGCGGTGACGACAACGTCTACGAATACATGAAACGTCTCAATGAGACCAATTATGCGGGTTATGCCGATTGGCGGGTCCCCTCTAAAGAGGAGATGATCAAGCTGATCGAGTATGCCAAGTCGCTGGGGTATGACCAGGCAAAAATGGATACCTGGCCCTACCAGAAGCTGCGACAGCTCGGCTTTATCGACGTGCGGGACTATGAATACTGGACATCCACCCGCCAGTCACCGACCGAAATGTGGACCGCCGATCTGACCAACGGCATGGTCGCCCCGAAACAGGAGGGAAAGCCCTATTATCTCTGGCCCGTTCGCGGCAACAATCCGCGCTGAGCAGTTCCTTCATGAAAGAAAGAAACGCCTCTGCTGGCATAACAGCAGGGGCGTTTCCATTTGATCCAGTATTTGTGCCGCCCCAATGCTTTTCCTCAACGAACCCCGCCTGGAAGCGCCCGCTTTGGGGTGCGTTTTATGCGTCACATTTTTCTCCGCTTCAAAGCGTATCAATAAATGCAGTTATTGCCGCATGGACGTTTTCAGAGCCTTCTCCGGCAAGAATTCCGTGGCGGCTGAAGTCAAAGGAGAGGTACTGCTTTTGTTCCGCTCCGATGCGATTGTAAAGGAGTGCCGTGGCTTCAGGATCGACCACCGGGTCTCCAAGCCCCTGCACAACCAGTGTCGGAACCTTCACTTCTGCCAGACGCGTTTCAAGATCTTTCATGAAATGCTCCATCTCCGACAGTGCCGCAACCGGAACCCGCTGGTAATTGATCAGCGGCCGCTCTGAAATGATTTCGACATATTCTTTTGCCGCACCATGAAGGTTCACCGTCTCCATGAGCCTGTTCCAGGTGGTAACGGCAGATGCGAAGCGGGTGGACAACCTCTGCAGGCGAAACGGCGGTGAAACGGCAAATACACCGGCCAGTCCGGCGATGCGGACGGCAGCGTCCAGTGCCAGGCCGCCACCGAAAGAAAAGCCGCCGATCACAACCCGCGTGCAGAGAGCGCTCATGGCGGCATAGCCGATATCGACCGATTCAATCCAGTCATCCCCCCCCCGTGTGGCCAGGTCTTCAGGCGACGTTCCGTGGCCGCGGAGACGGACGGAATAGACCCAATATCCCTTACCGTGCAGGCAGGTGGCAAGCTCAAGCATTTCGCGGGGTGCCGCCAGAAAGCCGTGCACAAGGACGACACCCAGTCGCCGGGAAGAGCCCTTCAGCAGGAGCGGCTCTCCGACAGCCCGATCCTTGGACTCTTCAGAGTGATAGAACCGCGTATAATCTCCTTCGAACTGCTCAGCAGCCTGACGCTGCAGAACATCAACAACCCGGCGCCGGATCATCATTTCCGGCAGCCATGCCAACACGCGCACCCGACGTTTAAGGCATGTCAGCGACTGCACTTCATTTGCGGCCACTCCGAGCGGATTTTCAATACGTATCCGGTGAAGTTCGCTGTCCGCAGATAAGCTGGCCGAATTCCTGAGCAGGATCCCCTTCTCGCAGCGGACCACGCCGGTTTCCTTCGCCAGCGCCAGAAACTCACGATATTTGTGATACCGGTCATCAGTCAACAGGGAAACCTGACCGAACTCAAGGCTCTGGTGACACAAGACCGGCGTATTGCCGGGGACCAGGTCGGTCAGCAGAAAAACGCGCCGCCGGAAGTCCTCTTCGGATATTTTGTTAAAAGGGAGCGCTCTGAGAAGCGATGCAAAAAGATGGTCATGATTGACCGTTGTCATGCTGTAAATATCAGACATGAAGCGGTGCATCAGTGCCGTTGCTTCCCGCCGCATCTCCGGCAGGGACGGCAACTTGTCGTCAAAATTGATCTGCCGCAGGGAGAACATGTCCTGTGCGATACGGGTGGAGGCGAGATGCTCCGCAACCGGGATGGCCTGGCCAAAGCGGATGTCGATATCTACCCCCTCGAAGAACATGGTCCCCTCGGTCAGCAGCTCCTCCCGCAGTCGGTCGGAGATATTATGGGCAAAGCGGTCGGCCAGTGTGCTCAGCACGTTCTCCCGTGCCCGGAGGGGATAATAGGTCAGGTTGATCGGGACGATCCAGGTCGTTTCAGTCAGAACCGGCATCATATTTTCAATCTGAAACATGTTCATCAGCCGTTCTGCTTCAGCAGGGTTTTCTGTCAGCAAGTGGTTCAGCCGTTTTCGATAAAATTCGGTTCTGAGTGCCAGATTTGCAGCTCCGGTATGGGCGAGCCGCTGCTTGCCCCGGTGCAGGCCGAAGATTGAAGGCCTGGAGAAGACTTCCTTGTCCTTGACCATCTGTCCTTCGGGAAAAATGATCCAATTGGTTTCGCCGGTCAAAAGGGTTTTGACGATCAGGCGGTCCCGATCAGGATTTCTGGTTGAAACCGCGCCGACTTTTTCCAGGAAACCGCTCAGAGGCCCTTCAAAAAACGAGTGATCAGCCAGTGACCAGACCGGTACGTGTGTGTGAGAATAAATGTAGTAGGGAAGCAGGAGTGTTTCAATGCGGGTGAAATGGTTGACGACAAAGATGATGGAACCGGCGGGGATCGATTCCTGACCGTGCGTTTTGACCTTTATTCTGGAGAAGCTCTGCATGAGGGCAATCATCCTGCCAGTGGCAAGATATGCGGTATAATTCATGGTCGGTCCTTTTCCTGCGACTTCTCAGGTCGGAAGGTATTTCACTGCAACCGCTTCAAAACGCTCCAGTTCCCGGGTCTGCCAGGCCTGGTCGCGTCCAAGCTCGATTGCCATCAGGCCGGCAACCCGGGGGGCAATTTCGCGGCAGGCTCCGGCGTCCAGAAAGAGGGCCCGGGTGCGCCTGGCCAGCACATCTTCCACGCTCCTCGCCCATTCAAAGCGCACTGCCCAGACAACCTCTCCGGCCGTACAGGGGAGACGGGGATGCAGACGTTCCCGCCAGCCAGGATCTTCTCCCGCCAGCTTTTCAAACAACCCGCGGTCGGAGCCGTAGCCGTCCAAAGCCCCGGCCGGCGATGGTGGCGCCCCCCAACCATGCAGACGTAGCGTCCGGGTGGTCGACGGGCGTGAATCGAGCCCCCCCTGCGCGGCGGCGGCATCGACTGCGGCAACAGCCATGCTGCGGTAGGTGGTCCACTTGCCGCCGGTGATGGTTACAAGGCCCGAAGCTGAAACATCCAGCAAGTATTCACGGCTCAGTTGAGACGTTTGCCGACCACTCTTTCCACCGGCCAACGGCCTGAGCCCCGCAAAGACGCTGAGAACGTCCGATCTGGCAGGCTGGCGTTCAAGGCACCGTCCTGCATGGGCCAGCAGGAAATCTATCTCGTCCTGCTGCGGAACCGGTTCCGACGTAACCGCAGCAACGGGGGTGTCGGTGGTGCCGACAATAACATGATCGTACCACGGAATCGCAAAAAAGACCCTTCCGTCATCGGTGCGGGGGATCATGACCGCGTAGTCTCCGGGAAGAAATGAACGGTCAAGAACCAGGTGAGCCCCCTGGCTCGGGGTGATCAGAGGCGGACACGACGGTTCATCCATGCGCCGTACCTGATCACAGAAAACACCGGTGGCGTTGACCACAGCACGGCCGGACAGCAGGTATTCCCTGCCGCTTTCACGATCGGTGGCGGTAACGGCGGCCATTCGTCCCGGTGCAGCGGTGAGAGCGGTTACGTTCATGTAATTGAGCGGGGTTCCCCCCAGATCGGCCATGGTTCGCGCCAGGCAGACGGCCAGCCGGGCGTCATCGAACTGGCCGTCGTGGTAGACGATACCTCCGCGGAGGTTCCGTCTCCTGACGGTCGGGACCAGTTCTATGGTTTCCTCCCGGTTGAGGTGCCTGGAATGCTCCAGCCCCCCCCCTCCCGCAAGCAGGTCGTACAGCGCCATGCCGATTCCGTAGAAGGGACGTTCCCACCAGCTGTAGAGCGGGATTATAAACGGGACGTCATGTACCAGATGCGGCGCATTATTGAGCAGGATGCGACGTTCGTGCAGCGCCTCCCGGACGAGAGTCAGGTTGCCCTGCTGCAGGTAGCGCACACCGCCATGGATCAGCTTGGTGCTGCGGCTCGACGTGCCGCAGGCAAAATCACCCTGCTCCAGCAGCAGGGTTCGATAGCCGCGACGGGTCGCATCGACTGCCGTCCCGAGCCCGGTGGCACCGCCGCCGACCACGATGATGTCCCAGGGGGACGAGCTGTCATCCAGCCGTTGCAGCAGCTCTGCCCGTGTTTGATTCATGGCGCCGCCGCCCCTGTCAACCGCTGTTTCAGCCAGCCGGGGCGGTTGGTCATGATCGAGTCTACACCCAGCGCACAAAGCCGCTCTGCAGCAGCCGGACGGTCCACGGTCCAGACGTGCAGCTCCGTGCCGCGCTCTTTAAGTGCAGCTGCCAGGCCCCGGTCGAGAAACGCCCGGTCGGCGCTGGCAAGGCCGTCGGCTCCGCTGTGGTGGAGCGTATCGAGTACCTCTTCCCGGGAGGGACGCCAGACATTGCCCGACAGGATGTGCCGGTAATCGCAGAGCCAGCAGGTGTACCAATCGGGGAGTCGCTTTTTGAATTCGGCAACCAGCTCGGCACTGAACGACAGCAGCCTGATCCGCTCCGGCGCCCCCCCCCATCCTCGTAGCACCCCTTCCAGGGCGGGGATAATTTCCGGGCCGCACTTGATCTCGATGAAGAACCAGGTTCCGTCCGGAATGGCGGCCAGCACCTCATCAAGGGTCGGTACCACCGCCCCGGACCAGCCAGGCCCTTTCCGGAGTCCCGCATTGAGACGGCGCAGTTCCTCCAGGGGAGTGTCGGCAATTCTCAAATCAACACCGGTTGTCCGGCCGGCCGTCTCGTCGTGCATGCAGACGATCCGGCCATCGGCAGTCAGGCGGAAATCGGCCTCGATTCCGTCCGCCCCCTGGCTCCAGGCCAGACGGAATGATTCCAGCGTATTCTCGGGCGCGTCCCGCGATGCGCCGCGATGACCGATGATAAGCGGGAGATTGTGCGGCGTTCCGGTCAGCATAATTTCAGGTTCTTCTCCTGTGGCTTCATACATTTATGGCGTGTCGACATATTCTCAAGGCATCGCTTAAAACCAAGCCGTCGGCCAGAGTGTAGCCGATGTTGACGACGAGAGCAAACTGCTTATGATTCAGGCAATTAATTGCGACGTTGACACGATATTCTGCCTGAAAATTCTTGACATAAAAATGAACATGGCTCTATATGTTTATAATTGACGCTGAGGTGAAGTATGAGGCTGAGCAACGAAGAACATATGCAGATCAGTGATCTGGCCGATGCACTGGGGATCACGACAAGAACGATCCGCCTTTATGAAAAACTGGGACTGGTTGAGCCTCCCAAACGAACTGACGGGCGGGTCAGGTATTATGAAAAGGCGGATGTAAAACGCTTCAAGTTTGTACTGAAAGTCAAGGAACTCGGACTTTCCCTGGAAGAGATGAAAGAACTGGCCCAGCTGTATGACCAGGAACACCAGATTCCGGAGAAGATCATGCCCCGCCTGATCGAGCTTCTTGACACCCATCTCAAAAGCATCAAACAGAAGGTGTCAACGCTTCAATCTCTCGAAAAAGATATAACCTCCTACCGTCAGAGGATCGTCGATCAGTTCAACCTGATCCGGTAGCCCACCAATCCCGGCTTCATTCCGCCATTTTCTTAATTCGCGGCACATATCGGACACGAATTTTCCAGCTGCACAATCCGCGAATATGCCCGACTACCCGTAATACTCCGCAGATGCCCCAAATAGGGTATAAACAGCGGGGCAAGGCGTGATTGCCTGTGGCATCCAATCGAATAACACGCCGTATATCGGCAGCTTATGACCGAGGCACAATAAATCGGCACTGAAGTTGCTGACAGTGATATACTGCACAAAATGAAGAAAGGAGAATCTACATGAAAAAATCAGTACTTGTTCTTGTGTTAGCCGCACTCACGGCGGCGTCGGCAGGCGCCGAGACGAACGTCAATGTCCAGATAGGTGTTCCGGTTTACGCGCCGCCCCAACGGGTGGTTGTATCATCACCCCCGTCAGTCCGTTTCGATGTGGCGCCGCTCTTTATCGCCCCTTCCCGACTCGGGTTTTATGTCGGAGTGGACACCCCCTACGACATCATCTTCAGCTCCGATTATTACTATCTGTATTATGGCAACAGCTGGCATCGCTCCGATCATCACAACGGACCCTGGTTCGAAGTCCCCTACCGGGATCTACCGCCCGGCATCCGCAAGCACCGGATAGAGCAGATCCGCTCCTATCGTGATCGGGAGCATCGTGTGTATCGCCATGATCGGGACCACTATCGCGGACGTCACTTCCGGCCGGATCGTGACCGGAAGCATGAGATGAAAGCAGAGCGGCGCCACGACAGGGAAGAGTGGAAAGACGAGAAACGGCGTGACAAGGAAGAGCGTAAATACGAGAAGCGGCGTGACAAGGAAGAGCGGAAGGAAGAAGAGCGGGACCGGAAAGAGCACGACCGCGGCAGAGATTAGACAGTCGTACTGTCAGTGGGGGAGGCGATGAGCCTCCCCTTTTTTGTACTGAGCAACTGCGTTCAGCCGCAAGGAAACATCATGCGGCAACCCCACCCATCACCCATCACCCATCACTCTATCACTCGAGACTCACGATCTCGCCGGCCTCGCGGTCGAGCCTGTCAACCTGTTCCAGCAGGTCTTCAACGCTGATCTGGCTCAATTCGAGACTGGTAAACGTCATATCCATGATTTCTTCCGGCTGGCAGTTGAGATCTGCCATCGCATTGGAAAGGCTGATCACCTCCGCCAGGCTCAAGTGTTCTAAGGATTGCTCCGGTGAATGGTGATAGCGGATGATATCCTTTATGTCGCTCCCGAAATTCCATTTCTGCGCCAGCAGGTAGCCGACCTCGGCATGGTTCTCCGCTATCAGCCGCTCCCGCGCTTCCGGCAGCAGCATGTAGTCTCCCAGCATGTCCAGCAGGATGGTCTTGCCGATGTCGTGCAGGAGGCCGCAGACAAAGGCCAATTCAGAGTTCCCTCCCATATCGCGGGTGATCTCGCGGGCAATCATGCCGCAGACCAGACAATGCTGAATCACCTTCTTGATTTCCCTGGCGTTGCGCGGACTGAAACTGCTCATCGCATGAACAGTGACGATACTCATCAATGATTTGAGGCCGATGAAGGCTACCGCCTCTTTCAGGCTGGAAATGTGACCGAGATGGCGGTAGTAGGGGGAATTGCATATTCTGAGGATCTTGGAGACCAGAATCTGGTCGGTTATGCATTCGATGATCTCATCGATTGAGATGGAAGGGTTGTCAATCCTGTCTGCGAGCTGCAGCATGACTTCGGGGATGGGAGGGAGTTCGAAATTTTCCTGTTGGATGTGTTCCCGAATCTCGTTCAGCACCATTTCGGCGTCAACCTGACTTCCCAGACGGTTTTCGTCGAAGCTTCGCACCGATTCCAACAGAACCTGGATCGAGTCGAGCCTGACGGGGCTGTTCAATACGAACCCGGGGAGATCGTCGACAAACTCGAAAATGCCGGTATCCCATTTAAGGGCACTGGTCAGGACTACCTCTGCTGCTGTCCTGAGAACTTCCTCAAGCTGTTCCTTCGAAAAAATCTTTTCCGACAGCAGGTAGCCGATAAACGGAAGCCCGAGCGACTCCGAATCTGCAAATGCCCTGTCAAGCTCATCCTGGCTGATATGTGACCGATCTTTAAAGAAATTACCGAAATGTTCCCCTTCGCAGTTGGACCAGATAAAGATTATTTTGCCGTCCTGTATGTAGAATTTTTTCTGGCGGTCCCGCTGATTCAGGATGAGCGTCCCGGAGCGTGTGCTGTTGTCGGCCCACTGGATCAGGTCCGCAAGCGGCATGAGACTGAGATTACCGTTGAATTTTCGCATAAGGCAATCCTGTGATTCTGCAGAAACAAAGAGTGAATATACGTACTGTCCCGCCAAGTATAATTAAAGAAATTAAAAAAACAAATTAAAATATTGTCCGGTTCAAATCGAACCTGTTTCCGATATCATCGTCATGAAAACCGTTCCGCACCGGATGAAAATACTTCCGGATTCGTGTGGCGCAGCAGAGACTCAAGCCGACAGAAGTATAGGCCCCATTTTTCCTTTGCCTCCCCCCTCCGATTACGGGTAATATGTCCGCGTTTATCCGCATTCAACCCTGATAAACAGGGTGCGTGCGTTAACGAAGTTAACCTCTGCCGCAGATACGCAGAAAACAACATCTAACTTACTAAGGAAGCCAGACACGATGAGCATAGAAGATGCAAAAAAAGAAAAGCTGGTCAAGGAGCTGCAGGGGATGGCGCTGGGTACCGTCGGCGTGTTCATCCTGCTCGCGTTTCTGACCTACAATTCCGCCGATGTGTCCTGGAACAGCTACTCCAACGAAGGGAGCATCCACAACCTCGGGGGGAGACTGGGGGCGCAGATTGCCGACCTGTTCTTTACCAGCTTCGGCCTGGCCTCGTACCTGATTCCGATGGCGCTGCTCTACATGGCCTACACCCTCTTCCGCTTCAAGGAAATCCGGCTCCGCTCATACAAGCTGGCCGCGGCATTCGGACTGCTCTTCTCGCTGGCTACCCTGTTCGCCTTTTTCCGTGACAAAACCGAACTGTTCGGCCAGCAGGTGGCAACCGGCGGAGCGGTCGGCGTGGTCGTGTCCCGGGCCCTCAAGGGGACCGTCGGCGTCACCGGCGCGCTGCTCCTGCTTCTGCCGCTGCTGGCCGCCTCGATCATGATCCTTTCAAAATTCTCCTTTATCCTGTTTGCCGGCTGGTGGCTGGAGAACTTCAAGCATAAATGGGCTGCCTGGCAGGAGCGCCGGGCCAAGGACCGCGCTGAGCAAAGTCGTGCCAAGGCGAAGCAGGATGGGCTCCCGGCAGCCGCTGCGGCAAGCGGCCCGGTCATCAAGCCGCTGACGCCTCCTCCGCCTCGTCCCAACCTCATCAAGAAGGAAAAGGACAAGAAGAAAGAGGACGCCAAAACAGCCGGGGTACAGGAAACATTTGAATTCATCAAAGCCGAAGGAGATTTTCATACCCCACCCTTCTCGCTTCTTGATGTCCCGCCAGCCACTGAAAAAACGCTCGACCGTGATGCCCTGACGATGAACGCGCGGCTGCTGGAGAAGAAACTCAAGGATTACAACATCGACGGTGAAGTCGTCGAGATCTGTCCCGGACCGGTCATCACGATGTATGAATTTTCTCCGGCCCCCGGAATCAAGATCAGCCGCATAGCCGGCCTTACCGATGACCTGACCATGGCGCTGCAGGCCATGTCGATACGCATCGTCGCGCCGATTCCCGGCAAGGGGGTGGTCGGCATCGAGGTTCCCAACCGGGACCGCGACATGGTCTTCCTGCGCGAGATCTTCAACTGCGAGCACTTTTCCCACAGCAAGATGAAACTGCCGCTGGCCTTGGGCAAGGATATCGCCGGGCTCCCGGTCGTTACCGACCTCGCCAAGGCGCCGCATCTGCTGGTGGCCGGTTCAACCGGTTCCGGCAAGTCGGTCTCGATCAACACCATGATCCTCTCGTTGCTCTACACCTCCACCCCCAAGGATGTGCGCATGATCATGGTTGACCCCAAGATGCTGGAGTTCTCCATGTACGAGGGGATTCCGCACCTGCTGCTGCCGGTGGTGACCGAACCGAAGAAGGCCTCGCTGGCACTGAAATGGGCGGTGAACGAGATGGAGCGCCGCTATCAGTTGCTGTCGGACAAGGGTGTGCGCAACATCGATTCCTACAACAAGAAACTGGCCGGCGAACTTCTCGAGCAGGAAGAGCACGGCACCGCTTCCGATGAGGAAATAATCGAAGAGCTGGAAGAGCTCGTCGAGGAGGGCAATGAAGCAGCAGCCGATCCGATCCCCTTTATGGTTGACAATGACGTGATACTGGAGCATAGCCACCTCCCCTATATAGTGGTGATTGTTGACGAACTGGCCGACCTGATGATGGTGGCAGGGCGCGAGGTAGAGGAGCATATCGCCCGCCTGGCCCAGAAGGCCCGCGCCTCCGGCATCCACCTGATCCTGGCGACCCAGCGCCCATCTGTCGATGTCATAACCGGCCTGATCAAGGCCAACCTGCCGTCCCGCATCTCCTTCCAGGTGACGTCGAAAGTGGATTCGCGCACCATCCTCGACTGCAACGGCGCCGAAAGTCTGCTGGGTGCCGGCGACATGCTCTACATGCCCCCCGGGACCTCGCGCCTGCAGCGTATTCACGGCGCATTCGTTTCCGACTCGGAAGTGCAGCGCGTCGTGGATTTCCTCAAGAAACAGGGGAAGCCGGTCTATGAGAAGTCGATCCTGGAGATGAAGGACAGCGATGAAAAGGGGAGCAGCGAGGACGAGGTGCAGGACGAGCGCTGGGAGGATGCCTTGAGGCTGGTTGCGGATACCAAGCAGGCCAGCATTTCCATGGTGCAGCGCCGCCTCCGGATCGGCTACAACCGCGCCGCCCGCATCGTCGAAATGATGGAGAGCGAGGGGATGATCGCCCAGAGTGACGGCACCAGCAAACCGCGCGAGATTTATATGGATGTCATCAATGCCTATCTGAATTCCCAGTTGACGAGGTAAGAGACCATGAGTTCGATACTTGCCGCCGCCATACAGTTCAACGTCAAGCAGGGGGATGTGGACGCCAATCTGGCTTACGTTCGCGAGGCCCTCCCCCGCGTTGCGGCACAGGGGGCCAACCTCGCTGTTCTGCCGGAGATGTGGTCGAGCGGCTTTTCCTACAGGAATCTGAATGAGCTTGCTCTTCGTACGCAGGGGATTGTGGAGGAGTTGCTGGCACTTTCACGGGAACTGAAGCTCGTGATCATCGGCAGCATGCCGGAACCGAACGGCGACAAGGTGTTCAATACGGTCTATGTTGCCGACAACGGCACGCCGGCCGGGGTTTACCGCAAGATCCACCTCTTCTCCCTGCTGGGTGAGGACCGGGCTTTTTCCGGCGGCGATTCATGGCTGCTGGCGGAGACTTCGCTCGGCAAGATCGGGGTCATCATCTGTTACGATCTGCGCTTTCCCGAACTGACACGGCGGCTGGCGGTCGAAGGAGCCCAGGTGATCTGCGTGCCGGCCCAGTGGCCCAGGCCGCGCCAGGAACACTGGCGCACGCTGCTCCGGGCACGGGCGATCGAAAACCAGCTCTTCGTAGTCTCCTGCAACGCCTGCGGAACGATCGGCAAGCTGGACTTTTTCGGCATGAGCATGATTATCGACCCGAAAGGGGAACTGCTGGGGGAAGCGGGAGCGAGCGAGGGGGAGATCATTGCGCCGCTTGACCTGCAGGCCATGACCGACTGGCGGGCACAGATTCCCTGTTTCAACGACCGCAAGCCGGAGTGTTATTAAACGGCCATATCAAACATGCAGCTTCTTCAACAGCTCCGGCCGGTGCAGCGACTTGCGCAGGGTGCTCCGCATCGCCTCGACCTCTTCAAACCCTTCCGCCTTTGACATGAAACCACTCTTCAGGCGAAGCCGCAGGCTTCTGCGAATCCTGTCGGCAGCGGCCAACGCCTTCTCTCCGGTAGGGTCAACCCGCAGGAACTTTGAATCTTCCGGGTTGTGCAGAAAATCCAGGATCGCTTCTACGGACAATTGCATGTATTCATCACGGTCAGCCTCCGAAAGTTGGTACTGCGACTTGCTGGAAAGGGTCTGCATGATCTTTTGCAGCCTGTCCATCCGTGCCATCACCATGATCGAATTGAAAATCCGCTTGTTGGTGCCGAACGAGAAGAGGGTCGTCGTCAGCACACTGCGCAGTAAAGCATCGTTGCCGCTCTGTTCGGCACGGCAGACTGCATGCGCCTTCCTCCAGATATCCTTTTCAACGAACTCCTCGAAACGCATCTCCCAATAGGCATGCTTCATGGTTATCGCCGCAAACGAGCGGATGATCTTGTAGGGGACGAAATAATTGTGAGCAACAGTATCTGCCGCCAGATGGCAGAGATACCCGTAGGCGCAAGCCCTCTGATGGTCGGTTCGGGCCTCTTTCAGCAGAGTCTTGCCTATGCCCCAGCGGTGACAGTTGAGCAGATAATGGGTGTACTTTTTGCCGACCGTGATGTCGGGAGCGAGGCAGCCATACAGAAAATCTTTCGGGTGGGCCGCCAGGAGCGCGGCAAGATCACCGGAAAGCAGCTCACTATTGGCCAGCACCTGCACCCCCAGCTGCATATGAATGCCCCCGCCCCAGGCAATGGCATCGGTCGGGACCAGGAGTGCCGCGATGGCTATTAACAGAAATATCATGGACGTCTTTCTTTTGACAGGCTTGGTGCTTACTGGTAGATTGAACATTGCATTGTACGCCATATTCTTCCATGTTGCACACATAATTGACAGGCAGGAGCCGTTCCCGTGAACACACATTCCGTCCCATCCCACCTGGCCGCATCGCTCACTGCCTACCTGCAGGATCTTCAGGAAAGCGGAGTGGACGGTATCCCGGCGGAACTGATGACAGTGACTGAAGCTTATACAGCTCCGCGACTAAGCGCTGCACCGGAGCAAACCGAAAAGGACGCGATGAATATCCAACCGCACGCTCCGGATAAACATGAAACCCTCGAGCAGATCAGGAAGAATCTGGGTGACTGTCAACGCTGCAAACTGGGAGCCACCAGGAAAAACCTGGTATTCGGCGTCGGGAATCCCAAAGCGAGGCTCGTTTTTGTCGGCGAAGGGCCGGGAGCCGATGAGGATGCGCAGGGAGAGCCGTTTGTCGGTGATGCCGGCAAAATGCTGAACCGCATCATCGCCGCAATGGAGCTGAAACGCGAGGAAGTGTACATCTGCAACGTGGTCAAGTGCCGGCCTCCGCAGAACCGGCCCCCCGAAGCCGATGAGGTCAGCACCTGTTCTCCGTTCCTGCTGCGGCAGCTCCAGTCGGTCAGACCGGAAGTCATCGTGGCGCTCGGCAGTTCCGCCGCCCAGGCCCTGCTGCAGACGAAAGTGCCGATCTCGAAGCTGCGCGGCAAGTTCCACGATTTCCACGGGATTCCGCTCATGCCGACCTATCACCCGTCCTACCTGCTCCGCACCGGCGGCAATTCCGATTCATTCTGGAGCGTCTGGGACGACATGATCCAGGTGCTGCAGCTCCTCAAACTGCCGGTTCCGAACAAAAGCAGGAACAAGTAGAATACTGCCGTGACCGACATCCTTCCCTTTCTAAAAAGCCTCTTCCCCATATCCTGCCACGACCGACTTTTCCTCGTCGGCGGCACGGTACGCGATATGCTGCTGGAGAGGGAGAGCCGGGACATCGATCTGGTGACCTCCCTTTCCGGTGCAGAACTCTCTGCGCACGGCTTCCGACTGGTGGAGGCGACCAGCGGCGCCACGATCTATTTCAAACATCACCCCGAATTCGGCAAAATTGAGGCCACCCGCATCGAAAGCAGGGACGCTCTGGGAGATGACCTGCTCCGGCGCGACTTCACGATCAACGCCATAGCGATGGATGTATCCGGAGTACGGATCGACCCTTTGGGAGGTGAAGAAGATTTGAGGCTGGGGATTCTCAGGGCATGCAGTGAAGAGACCTTCAGGAGTGATCCGCTGCGTCTCTTTCGCGCTTTCCGCTTCGAGGCCGACGGCTGGCGCATGACGCCGGAGACAGCGGCGCTGATCCGGAGAGAGAAGTGGCCGGAAGCTATCGGCACCATGCCGACCGAGCGCTTCAGCGGCGAGATGCTGAAAGCGCTGGTACTGAAGACACCGGAACGTTTCTTTCAGCAGATGATCGAGTTCAACGTCGGGGAACAATTTCTCCCGGAACTTTTCCGGATGCCGCAGGTCCCTGCCGGACCGCTTCAGCACCACCCGGAAGGGGATCTGTGTACCCATTCCATCCAGGTGCTGCAGCGGGTAGCGGCTGCAAGCCCGGACCCGCTGCCCCGTTTCTGCGGGTTCTTCCACGATCTCGGCAAGCTGGCCACCAATCCGGCGCTCTACCCCAAACACCATGGCCACGACACCTCCGGCTTTGCCATGGCGGTAGAGTTCTGCAACCGGCTCCGTCTGCCGTCACTGTACCGGAGGGCCCTGGCCTCGGTCAGCTCCCTGCATGGCAAGGCCAACACCTGGGACGGGCTGCGGGATTCCACGAAGCTCGCCATGGCGGATCAGGCGATCAAGGGGGGCATCGTTGATATACTGCCGCTGGTTGCCGCCGCAGACAAACCGGGAGGACTTTCGATGGCGGGGTGGGAAGATGCTGTCCGGGTTGCGTTGATGAGTACGAGGGAGCTGGGGATTGACCAGGAGAAGCTGGAGAATATGCCGATCGGTAACCGGCCGGCGTTTATCCTGCAGAAGCGGGTTGCCATGTTGAGGGGAGTCACCGGCTAGGTGACTGCCGGAATGATTGACTCCTTTTTCCGGTAGACCATCCCCTGGAAGATGGCCACGACATCACCGGCATCATCGGTGATGGTTACCGAGTACGATGCCAGCTTATGCCCCTTCGACTGTTCCGTAGCTTCCGCATAAAGCGTCCCCTCAATGGCGGCTTTTACATAGGATACACTGGCATTAATGCCCATGGCCAGGTTTCCGTGAGAGTTTGAGGCGACGGCAAAGGCGAAATCGGCCAGGGTAAAAATGGCGCCGCCATGAACCGTCTTGGCCCCGTTGAAGTGGAACGGCTCGATCTTCATGCTGGCCTTTGCCCACCCGAGCCCGACATCAACAAGCTCGATACCGGCATGGCGCGCAAACCTGTCCTCTGCGGAAAAAAACTGCTGTATCTTCTGCATTTATTAATGTCCCTTACACGTGAACCTCAAGGTATCCTCAAAAGGGTATTCTGTAGTTCATCGCTTTGTAGCACGCCATCACTTTCAAGCGAATGAGTGAGAAATCAGGCCGCTTTCTTGAGCCTTTCGGACACCCAGACCTTAATTATAGACTGCCGCGGCACTCCAAGGCGCTTCGCCTCTTTATCCAACTGGTGGATCATCCACAATGGGAAATCCACGTTCACTCTCTTTTGCTCCTGCTCGGGACGATGGGCCTTTGAGACATCGAGATAGATGGAAATATCCTCACCGTCATCAAATTTTTTATCAAACTCTTTAGCCTTCATATATATCGATCTCCTCTTTTCTTGAGCGCCGCACCGAGATTATTCTGACGCTGTCACCACGATACGTTATAACCCCTGACCAATGTTTGCCGCCTATTTTGCCAATAACCAGAAACCTTGGTTCATCGGCGGATATAGACGGAATCTGGATGAAATCGGAGTCACGCCAGAGCGCCTGAGCGTCACTGAAATCGATTCCGTGTTTCTCTTTGTTGCTGTCGCTTTTTTCAGAATCGTATTCAAATTTCATGGTGTGGATTTTATACCTTTAGTCTATCCATTTCAAACTCTTTTCTACGTAGTACTGAAAAGTGGAACATCACGCATACTTCCCCGCATGGTACGAGCTCCTCACATACGGGCCGCTCTCCACGTGGCTGAACCCCATCTCCACCGCCCGGAGCCGCAGCGATTCGAACAGCTCCGGAGGAACATACTCCTGCACCGGGTAATGGCGGCGGCTGGGGGCAAGATACTGGCCGATGCTGAGATAAGAGCAGCCGACTTCCCGCAGATCCCTGAATACCTGTACGATTTCCTCTGCCAGTTCCCCCATCCCCAGCATGATCCCTGACTTGGTGCGAATGTCCGGTGCCAGCGCGGCGCAACTTCGCAGCACCTCCAGCGAACGGCGGTAATCGGCGCCGGAGCGGATTTCGTACAGCCGCGGCACCGTCTCGACGTTGTGGGCGATGATATCCGGGCGGGAGGCGACAACCAACTCCAGACTCGACACGGCACCCTGAAAATCGGGAATCAGCAGCTCGATCCGCGTTGCCGGGGAAGTGGAGCGGATGGCGGCCACCGTGGCGGCATAGATCTCCGCCCCGCCGTCCGGCAGATCGTCGCGGGTCGGACTGGTAACCACCACGTGGGAGAGCTTCAGGCGGGACACCGCCTCGGCCACCCGTGCCGGCTCATCGCCATCGACCGGCATCGGCGCTGCTTTCTCGACGTTGCAGAAGGAGCAGAGGCGGGTGCAGTTCCTCCCCAGGATCAGGAAGGTGGCCTGGCCGCAGGCAAAGCACTCCGAGATGTTCGGGCAGAGCGCCTGCTGGCAGACGGTATTCAGCCGCAGTTCACCCAGCAGCTGCCGCATCTCGCTCTGATCGCCCGGATTTACTTTTTTTCGCAGCCATTCCGGTTTTCGCTGGATATTCACTCTTCTACCCCTTCCAGATTCCAGCGCTCCGACCGGTATTTGCTCACCAGCAATCTCTCCATATCCGCACGCTCCGCTTCAGACAGCGGCTCCTTCCGGAGGTCGGCGCCAAAGTAGCCGCTGAAGGCGGCCGCAAGGTCGTTCACCAAACTGCTCCAGTCGGCTTCCACTCCGAACTCGGCCAGACTGGCCGTACCGGCGGCATGCTCTGAATCCCGGTCGAGCATGTACGACAGTCCCGTGGCGGCGCGATTCTGCAGCGGGATCGAGCCGTGCTGGAAGATGACCCCCTTGAGCCGCCGCTGGGCGTTGCCGCCGATCTTGCGGCCACCGGCGAGAATGTCGAAACTCTCCCTGCCGGCGAAACAGAAGGCGGTCCGTTCGCCGAGAAGGGTCCCTTCGGGAGCGACATCGGCCGCATAGGCGGCATCAAGGCCCAGCCTCCGGTAGAAGGCCAGCAGAAACCCGGTCAGCACGCGAAAGGAGTCCTTGATCGACCCTGCCGGCGGTATCTGCCCCGGTGCGCAGACCAGCGAGTAGGTCAGCTCGTCGGCATGGTAGATCACGCCGCCGCCGGTTACCCGCCGTACGACCGCGACGCCGTTATCCCGGCTGCGCTCCAGGTCGAGCACCCCGGCTGCTTTCTGGAAGCGCCCCAGCGACAGCGCCGGAGGATTCCAGCCGTACAGCCGCAGAACCGGCCGGGAGTCGGCGGGATCGAATGAACGCAGCAGCGCCTCATCGATGGCCATGTTCTCCGCTCCGGGGAGCGGGGTGGTCACGATGAAGCGCCAGGTTTGATCGGTTTGCATGGTCATTATCTTCGAATACCAACGGCGGAAAGCAGCGCATTCTCGACCAGAGTCAAAATATCCGGGGGGAGTACGCCGATTTTGTCTGTCAGCTTTGCGCGGTCAAGTGTAGTGATCTGATGGCAGACAACGTAGCTTTCGCTTGGCAGTCCGGCCGTGCCGGCGCTTAATGAAACAACCGTCGGCCCCCGTCGTGCCTGTGCTGGGGAAGTGGAGACCGGAACCACTATAATGGAGCGCCACCCGGGCGTCTGATTGAAAGCATCATGGGAGAGAACTATGACCGGGCGGCGGCCGCTCTGCTCCGAACCGGAACGGGGCGAAAGCGTCGCCCAATAAATGTCGCCGCGCTTCATGGCTGTTTCCCGCTGTTGTCCAGACATTCCACTCCGGCGATCTCCAGCCCTTCGTCCAGATCGTCGCAGGAGCCTGCCGTCTCTGCTGCATAACGGGCAATTTCTTCATGCAGCGCCAATTTTTCCTGCTCTTCAAGCCAGTATTCCACCGCCTGTTTCACCAGCTGCGTAGCCGGCTTGTGTTGGCGTTCCGCCTCCGATCTGAGGCGGCTGTAGACAACAGCGGGCAGGGGAACATGGAAATTATGTGCAGCAGCAGTTTTCATGGCATATCTCCTGCCATACATTTTATGTCACATAAATATGACATGCAACACTTATATACAAAGCCATACCATACTCTAAAAAAAGCACCCTGACGTTGATTCACCAGGGTGCTTTCACATAAACATCGTAAATCAAAAAGGACCTACCCGATGCAGCAGACGTTCTGCTCCCGGGCCGCCTTGGTCTCGTCCAGCCGCGAGATCGGCATGGTCAGCGGCGCATCAAGCAGCGCCTGCGGGTCGCTTTCGGCGGTGCGGGCCGCGTCGATCATCACCTCGATGAAGGCATCCATGGTCGCCTTGCTCTCGGTCTCGGTCGGCTCGATCATGATCGCTTCCTTGACGATCATCGGAAAATAGACCGTGGGGGGGTGATACCCCCTGTCGATCAGGTATTTGGCGATGTCGATCGCGTGGACGCCGTGGGCCAGCTGTTTGGACGCAGAAAAGACGCACTCGTGCATGCAGGTCATATCATAGGGGAGTTCGTAGTACGGTTTCAGCTTTTCCTTGATGTAATTGGCGTTCAGCACCGCCTGCTCGGAGACCTGGATCAGCCCTTCGCGGCCGAGCATGATGATGTAGGCGTAGGCTTTGACCATCACCCCGAAGTTGCCGAAGAAGTTGGCGGTGCGGCCGATGGTCTCCTTGTTGTCCGTCTCCAGCAGCAGCTTGCCGGCACCGTCCATCACGATGCGCGGCTGCGGCAGGTAGGGAATCAGCCCCTTCTTGACGCCGACCGGACCGGAACCGGGGCCGCCGCCGCCGTGGGGGGTGCCGAAGGTCTTGTGCAGGTTGACATGAATGACGTCGAAGCCGACATCCCCCGGCTTGACCTTCCCCATGATGGCGTTCAGGTTGGCGCCGTCGTAGTACATCAGCGCATCGTGGGAATGGGCGATGTCGCTGATCTCCTTGATGTGCGGGTTGAACAGGCCGAGGGTGTTGGGACAGGTCATCATGACCGCCGCGACTTCATCGGTCATCGCCGTTTTGAACAGCTCCAGATCCATATCGCCGTAGGGGGCGGTCGGCACCGTGATAATCTCGTAGCCGGCCATCGCCGCCGAGGCGGGATTGGTACCGTGGGACGAATCAGGCACGACGACGTATTTCTTTTTCGCCTTGTTCCCTCTGGCCGCATGGTAGGCCGAGATCAGCATGATGCCGGTCATCTCGCCATGGGCGCCGGCCAGCGGCTGGGTGGTGACCTCGTCCATGCCGGTGATGTCGGCCAGCAGCTGCCCCAGGTCGTACAGCATCCCGAGCGTACCCTGGCAGAGTTCCACGCCCCCCGGCAGGAGCGCCGTCATCGGATGGAACGGCGCAAACAGGGCAGCCGAATTTTCCAGCACCTTGGCGTTGTACTTCATCGTGCAGGAGCCGAGCGGGTAGAAGTTGGTGTCCACCGAGAAGTTGCGGCGGGAGAGATTGGTGAAATGGCGCACCAGATCGAGTTCGGAGACCTCGGCCAGTCCGGCCTTTTCCGCACGCAGCAGGGCGGCAGGGAGCGGGGGTGCAGACAGGACATCGGAAGCCGGCAGCTTGACGCCGCGACGACCCGGTACCGATTTTTCATATATCAGTTGCATAGCGCCACCTCCAGCTCCTTCGCCAACAGGTCGATTTCCTTTTTCGTCCGCTTTTCGGTCACCGTCACGACCAGACAGTTCTCCGACCCTTCGTAATACTGCCCCAGCGGCACGCCGGCGGCGATGCCCCGCACGAGCAGCGCCTCCACGACAGCGTCCGCCTTTTTCGGCAGGAAGACCGTGAATTCGTTGAAGGTGACGGCGGACTGCAGCACGGTTACCCCCGTAATTGCGGTCAGCCGGGCCTTGGCGTACTCGGCCTTGTCGCGGTTCAGGCGGGCCATATCGGCAAGTCCCTCCTTACCGACCGAGGAGAGGAAGATCAGCCCCCGCAGGGCGCAGAGCCCCTGGTTGCTGCAGATGTTCGAGGTGGCCTTGTGGCGCTTGATGTGCTGTTCGCGAGCCTGCAGCGTCAGCACATAGCCCCGCTTGCCGTTCCGGTCGACGGTCTCGCCGACGATGCGTCCGGGCATGTTGCGGATAAACGTTTTTTTGGCGGCGATGAAGCCGAAGGAGGGGCCGCCGAACGAGAGCGGGTTGCCCAGACTCTGGCCGTCACCGACGGCGATATCGATCCCGGTCTCGCCGGGGGACTTCAGCATGCCGAGCGCGATCGGGTAGACCGAGCCGATCAGCAGTGCCCCGACGCCGTGAACCTGGTCCGCCAGGGCCGTAAAATCTTCGATGCAGCCGAAGAAGTTGGGGTTCTGCACCAGTACGGCGGCCACGCTGTCGTCCAGCAGGGCAGACAGTACGGTCCGGTCGAGCTGGCCGTCCAGCGGCGCAAGTTCGACGACCTCCACATCCAGGTTGAAGAGGTAGGTCTTCAGCACCTGGCGGGAAAATGGGCTGACGCAGCCGTCCAGAACGATCTTGTTGCGGCCGGTCACGCGCAGCGCCATCATCGCGGCCTCGGCACAGGCTGTGCCGCCGTCGTAGAGCGAGGCGTTGGAAACATCCAGCCCGGTCAGGCGGCAGATCGCTGTCTGGTATTCGAACAGCGCCTGCAAGGTCCCCTGGGAACATTCCGGCTGATAGGGGGTATAGGCGGTGTAGAACTCGGACCGGCCGGAGAGATGATCGACGACGGAGGGGATGATGTGATCGTAAAACCCACCGCCGATGAAGGGGATAATTCCCTGGGTGTTATCTCCGGCAATGGCCTGCATCCTGCCGAATGTTTCGAACTCGGACATACCGGCGGGAAGATTGAAGGTCGTGGCCCGCAGCGATGCCGGGATCGGTGCGAAAAGCTCCTCAACGCTGGCAACCCCGATCGCGGAGAGCATCTCGGCTATCTCCTCCGGCGTATGGGGACAGTAATGGCTGTCGTTCATATTAAATCTCCCTACACTGTTTTCAGATAGTCGTCGTACTGCGACTGCGTCATCAGGTTTTTCAGCTCCGACTCGTCGGTGATCTCGACCCACGCCATCCAGCCGGCATCCTCGGCGCTCTCGTTGACGATCTCGGGGGCCGTGTCCAGCGCCTCATTGACCTTGATTACCTTGCCGGAAAGCGGGGCAAAGATGTCGCTGGCAGCCTTGACCGACTCGATACTTCCGAGCATGCCGAACTGTTTGACGACCGCGCCGATCTTGGGAAGTTCGACAAAGGTGATATCACCCAGCTCATGGGCGGCGTGCGCGCTGATGCCGACCGCGCCGATCCCCTCTTTAACCTTGACCCACTCATGTTCCTTGGTGAAATACATGCTCATTGTCCATTCCTCCCTGGTGTTTTTAAATTGAAATTACTAAGAACAAATCAAAAAGCCATGAACTCAAAACCTGGTGTCTCGCAACGACGCAACGAAACGACGAAAGGCTTTAAACTGAATGTTCGGTTCAAGATTTACGTTGCGTCGTTGCGTCGTAGCGTGAGTAACGTCTTTCAGTTTTTAGACTCTACTGTTTACGAACGAACCGACCCGTCCCGGTAGAACGGCAGCTCGCAGACGGTCGCCTCCATACTGACCCGCTCGTGGCGGATCGTCAGCGGGGCGCCGACCACGGCGATCTCCGGCTTGACGAAGCCGATGCCGATCCCCCGGCCGAGCATCGGCGAAAACACGCCGCTGGTCACGGAGCCGACGGCCTCCCCTTCAAAGCAGATCTCGTAATGATGGCGCGGCGAACGGCGGCCGGCGACCTCGAAGGCCACCTTTTTCCGGGCAATACCCCGCTCTTTCAAGCGGAGCAGCGCCTCCTTGCCGACAAAGGAATTGTCGAAGTTGACGAACCCTTCCAGTCCCGCCTCCAGCGGCGTGGTCTCCTCGTCGATATCGCTGCCGTAGAGCGAATACCCCACCTCGAGTCGCAGCACGTCACGAGCGCCCAGCCCGGCCGGCTTGACACGCTCATCCTGCAGCAACAGATCCCACAGTTCGCAGACCTTTTGCGAAGGGATAAAGATTTCATACCCCAGCTCGCCGGTATAACCGGTACGGCTGACGATTGCCGGGACGCCGAGGATATTCATCGTGATGAACTTGAAATAGGGGATCGTTGCGGCCTCCTCCCCCAGGAGTTCAACCATGACGTAGCGGGAAAGCGGACCCTGAAGATCCAGCTTGCCGGTCGCGGCGGTGATGTCGGTAAAGTCGCCTCCCTTCAGCCGCCCCTTGATAACGGCAAAATCCTTGGGCGCCGTGGCGGCATTGACCACGATCATGACCTTGTCAGCGGCCAGGCGGAATACGATCAGGTCATCGATGATCCCCCCCTGCTCATTAAGCAGGAAGCCGTAGCGGGAGCGTCCGACCGGAATCGTTTTTACCGAAAAGGTGAAAACATCCTCAAGGCCGCCGGCCTCGAAATCCCCCTGGAAGAGGAACTCCCCCATGTGGCAGATGTCGAAGAGCGCTGCCTGGGTGCGACACCAGCCGTGTTCGGCGATAATCCCCTCGTACTGGATCGGCATATCCCAACCGCCAAAAGGGGCCATTAGGGCGTTCAAGGCACGATGCCGCCCAGAGATCGGAGTTGCCAGGAGCTTATCATCCATTGTATGTTCTCCTCATGATGGTACTGACTTATATGCTGGTGTTCCGGCAGGAAACTGTCGAGGAATAATCGGAAGCACAATGACATTTATTGCAGCTTGAAACGCTCTTCCCTGTTTTTCAGGGCATGACTATGGTAGTGTAAATGTTCCCCCCGCGCAACCTGAAAAACAAAAACTTTTCGAGAAAGAACGACATGGCAACGACCAAGCGCCCACCGGCGAAATATCAACCCAAAGGACTACCGGTCCTGTTCGAAGACCGGGATATCATCGTCGTGGAAAAGCCGTGCGGCCTGCTGACGATGGGTACCGATCGGGACAAGTCAAGAACGGCCCACACCATCCTCAACGAGTATGTCCGCAAGGGGGACCCCCGCTCCCGGAACCGGATCTATATCGTCCACCGCCTCGACCGCGAAACCTCCGGCATCCTGATCTTCGCCAAGAGCGAAGCAGCCAAGAATTTTCTGCAGGAACAGTGGCAGGAAACCGAGAAGCGCTACCTGACGGTCGTATATGGCTCTCTCTCGCCCAGAACCGGGACGATCAGCAGCTACCTGACCGAGAACAGCGCCTTTACGGTCTATTCCACCCCCGACCAGGCGGCCGGGAAGCTCTCCCGTACGGAGTATACGACCCTGAAAGAGGCCAAGGGGTTCTCCCTGCTGGATATTCACCTGCTCACCGGCCGCAAGCACCAGATTCGGGTGCATCTGTCGGAAAAGGGTCATCCGGTCGTGGGGGACAAAAAATACGGGAAGGGGAATGACCCCTACAACACGCTGGCGCTGCATGCCAGATCGATCACCTTCACCCACCCGGTCAACGGCAGGCGGCTCACCTTTGAAACCGGCATCCCGGAATTTTTTACCCGCCTGATCGGTAAAATTGAGCTGGAAAACGGGAATCACCCCGCGTGCGAAGACGATCCTGATATCTCTTCGTAACTGCTCGGAAAAAACTCCCGCCTAACGCCCCATCATGATGCCGAGGTCCTCGGCAGTGTGAACAATTTCGCCATCCGGATCGACAAGCTTCAGCTCGCGAACGGCTTCCTCGATCGTAACCGAAGTTATCTTCCTCCCTTTCAGGCAGGCCATCCGGCCGAATTCACCCTCTGCGATCATCTGCACCGCTTTCGTCCCGAAGCGGCTTCCCAGGGCGCGGTCAAAAGTAGTCGGGGAACCGCCGCGCTGCAGATGCCCCAGCACGGTCACCCGGACGTCCATGTCCAGGCATTGTTCAATCTGCCGGGCTACGTATTGGCCGACCCCTCCCAAGCGCTCGATGGTATAGCGCTCGTCGGCCTCTTTGGCGACCACCCGGCCGCCCCCGGCAGGGAACGCCCCTTCGGCGGCCACGACGATGCTGAAGCGGCTCCCCCGCGCCGAGCGCTTCTTGATGGCGGTGCAGATCCGCTCCAGATGGAAGGGAATCTCCGGGATCAGGATCACATCCGCACCGCCGGCAATACCCGACTCCAGCGCAATCCAGCCGGCGTAGCGCCCCATGACTTCAAGTATCATCACCCGGTGATGGCTCTCGGCGGTTGTGTGCAGTTTGTCAAGCGCATCAGTCGCGGTTTCCAGGGCGGTATTATAGCCAAAGGTGAAGTCCGTTTCGCGCAGGTCATTATCGATGGTCTTGGGGACACCCACCACCGGCACACCCTTCTTCGCCAGTTCCAGGGCGATCTTGAGCGAACCCTCACCCCCCACGGCAATCAGCGCCTCTATGCCCATTGCCCGGATATTCTCCACGACCCGGCCGGATATATCGATTCGGGTGATCTTGCCGTCCTGCTCCACCGGATAGTCAAACGGATTGCCGCGGTTGGTGGTGCCCAGGATCGTGCCGCCGCGGGGGAGGATGCCGCGCACGCTTTCCAGCGTCAGAGGCCGGCACTTATTCAGGTCCAGCAGGCCGTCAAAGCCGTCCTCGACTCCGACCACCTGCCAGCCATGGCGGATGATGGCGGATTTTACCACTCCTCGGATGACGGCGTTCAGGCCGGGGCAGTCGCCGCCGCCGGTGAGGATGCCGATTTTTGCGATAGTCATGGATTACCTCCAGATGTAGTGGAGCAACTGTCACGCGTGGTTCACCGTCGCGTGAACAGTAAATCAAACCCTTGTATTGAATCAAGAACTTTACGTATACACTCTGCACAATGCCGCGCATCAGCCCGATCGGCAGTTCCGGCTGCAGAACCGGTACCGGTTGACTTTCAGGCACTCCATGGGGATGAAGCCGCTGAAAAAGAAATACACCGAACGGCGCCGGGGAGTATAATGAAGGTGCAAGTGACAAGCTGACAGCCCGAGTTTATGTCGGGCACGGGAGGTGTGCCATGAGAGGACGCGAAATTATTGCTGCCATCAGGGAACGGCAGAGCGGAGAGCACCATTTCGTCAAGTGGTGGAGAAAAGAGGAGGATTTTCTCGATTACGATCTGATCGACCGGTTTATTGAGAACACCGGGGGAACGGAAGAGATCGGGGGGATTGATCTGTTGACCATGGATGACATGTGGGACGAGGTCAGACGGGTCGGCGGCACGCGGGTGACGCTGCTGCATGACGCGGACGGCGACAAGGTCAAGTGGGTCCACGAAGGCAAAACAGGCCGTCGGACGAACGTGTGCGCCTTTACTCCTGATACGCTGATGGAGATTTATGATGTCGAGACGAAAGGTAATCCGGTTGATTCATGATATACTCTGGATCTGATCGGTGAAGGAGCGCCTGGGGAAACTGCTGTTGCGCACCGCACAAAGTCGGGGGAGGAGATGAAGAGTGGCATCATGAGCGCCCCATACGACCTGATAATACTCGGTTCCGGTTCGACCGCTTTTGCCGCTGCTCTCCGCGCGACAGGGTACGGAGCGCGGGTTCTGATGTTTGAGAAGAGTGTGTTGGGAGGTACCTGCATCAACTGGGGCTGCATACCGAGCAAGACTCTTATCCATGCCGCGCTCTTCAGGCATGAAGCGTACCGGGGAAACGGACTCGGTCTCAATTGTGGCGATGACGTCCGTCCCATTGATGCCGAGCGGCTCTTCAAGCATCGGGAGGCGGTTGTTGCCGGGCTCCGTCAAGAGCGCTACCTCGATGTTCTCGGTAGCATGCAGGGGCTGGAATTGATCAGGGGAACCGCCCGTTTCAGCGGTCGCCACACTGTTGTTTGCGATGACCGGGCTTATCGCTCCGAACGTATTCTGGTCGCCGTGGGGGGTAGCCCGCGTATTCCCGACCTGCCCGGCCTCGGAAAATGCACCTATTACACCAGCCGCAGCGCCCTGCTGCTCAAGAAGCTTCCCGCCTCTCTCGTCATTATCGGCGGCGGGGTTATCGCCGTCGAGCTGGGGCAGATGTACCATCGCCTGGGGAGCCGGGTGACGATACTTGAACACGGCCCCCGCCTGCTGCCGACGGTCGAACCTGAGCTTTCCGTGTCGCTGGAGGAGATTCTGGAAAAGGAAGGGATCAGGGTCGTCACGGATGTGAGTTTCTGCTCCCTGGACCGACTCGGGGAGTTGAGCGTGGTCTATGCGGATGTTGCAGAGAAGCGCCATAAATACACCTGCGAGGCGCTGCTCCTGGCGGTCGGAACCGTCCCGGCCACGGCCGGCATCGGGCTCGATGCGACGGGAGTGGAACTGGATGACAAGGGATTCATCATCACAAACCGGCAGATGCGCAGCTCGGTGGAGGGCATCTGGGCGGCCGGCGACGTGGTCGGCAAAATGATGATCGCCACGGTCGGCGCCAGGGAGGGTGTGGTCGCGGTGGACGACATGTTCAATCAGGGGTGCGGCTGTGCGATGGATTATCTGGCCGCGCCGATGGCGATTTTTACCGACCCGGAGGTGGCCATGGTGGGACACACCGAAGACAGCGCCCGGCAGGCGGGCTTCAACGTTGTCGTCAACACCATGCCGGCCGGTGCAATCCCCAAGGCGCACGTCACCGGCATGAGGGACGGCGTGATCAAGATGATCGCCGACCGCGACAGCGGGCGGCTTCTGGGGGTCCATCTGATCTGTCACCGGGGTGCGGACATTATCAACGAGGCGGCCCTGGCCCTGAAGCTGCGAGCGACGGTGACCGATATTGCCACGACGATGCATGTCTACCCGTCCATCGGTGAAGGGCTCAAGCTCTGTGCCCAGGGATTCAGCCGGGATATTACCCTCCTCTCCTGTTGCGCCGAATGAGGCTCTCATTCTTTAAATCAGATTGACCTCGTCTGCATGAACCGTTATCTTCTCGCTTAGCCTCGAACCAAATGAAATTATAGCTGAAAAGATGATAATTAACCTCATGTCACGAAGCAAAACTGATGTTGTTAGCTATGCAAGTTTGCCAGAAGAAAGCAATTATTTAGTTGTAGAACTTTTTATCAAAGCAATTGGCCTACCACGTGAAAGAGTGTGTAACCTGATCGAAGAAATTAATTTCATGAGAAAAGCTGAGACAGCAATCAACATGAAGTACTTCGATATTCTCCAGAACCTATCTCATACCAAATCAAAAGAAACTTTTTATAGTTCTCCCCCACGGCATATTATAAAGTGCAAAGCATGTAATTATGAAACTATAGAAAGCGACAATCTTGATGAAATCCTGTCATGTCTTCGTGCCGAGCACGGTCACATTTGTTTTTAAGCTCATTATTAAGCTCGGAATGGAAAATGGTAGTTATGTGGGCTTAGGAACCTATGGGGCAGGGAACCCATTAGGGACCTATGGGGTGTTCAGGCATGCATAAGTGGAATTTGGTCGCGCTAATTGCATGATTGCATAAATAGACCCTGCATTCATCTCTGATTCAGATGATAGGAGAAGGTCATCCGCGATAAACCCGTGTCACGTGAGCCCTCGCCATTCGCGACAATACCAAAAAACATTGACTGGAGAATTTAAATGGCAAAGTTTCTAAACACCAGCGCGGTAAATTATTTTCTTGAAGAGCTTATCAAGAATGCCAAAGATAGGCTTATATTGATCAGCCCGTTTTTGAAGCTCAATGACCGCATTAAGGAACTTCTCACTGACAAGAACCGCTTAAAAATTGATGTACGGATTGTATATGGAAAAAGCGAGCTTCAACCGGAAGAGAAAATTGGCTAAAAGAGCTCACATACATCCGAACCAGCTTCTGCAAAAACCTACACGCAAAATGCTATCTGAACGAAGAGCTCTGCATCGTCACCAGCCTTAATCTCTATGAATTCAGCCAAGTCAATAACAATGAAATGGGTGTTTTAATCCGACGCTCCGACGATGTGGAGCTATATAAGGATGCCTATGAAGAAGCACAAAGGATAATTCGCATCAGTGATGAAGTACGCATCTCTCTTGAGAAAATTGTGAATGAAGCTGAAAACAAATCTGCTGAGTCAGAAGAGGTGTCCGGCAAATTAACAACATCCAAGCTCGCATTGAAGCTTGGCATCAAAACTAATGAACTCATTGATAAATTAGTCGCATCTGGGTTTCTAGAGGCTCGTGATGGAAAACATTACATCACGGCCAAAGGCAAGGATGCCGGTGGAGAATTTCGCGCGGGCTCCAAGTTTGGCTCTTACTTTTTGTGGCCTGAGTGCTTCCGACCTTAGGCTTCTTGGTACTTGGTAAATAAATTGGGACATCTCTATTTACCCCCATGCAAGAGGCGACAATAACAAAAGCCGCTTAAATAGCGGCTTCAGAGGAACACATAATCAAGCGGACTTTCTCCGCCGCTCTTCTTCCCAACCAATACAGGCAAGCTGAACAGTGCGCGGCACGGGGCGCGCACCGGAACCATAAGCACTTAAAGTACGAATAGTAACACCAAGTTCACGGCTTGCAGCAACCAGTGAGAGGTTGTTTCGGATTCGCCAAACAGTAAAGCGGTCTGCAGGGGTTTCCGAACGTTGATCGAGCATGTCGGCAAAGAGCGTGTCAGCACCAATCTGAATATCAAGCTGAGGCCACTCAGCTTCCCAACCATATTCGCCAAGGACAGCTCTGGAAAAAGCAGCAGGGTCACGAAGAGGAGCAAGGCCAGATAAAGAAAAAATGAAATCCTTCATGTTTACTATTCCGCTGGAACCATCAATAAAACTGACATTGAGGCAATAATCAGCGGCAGGAGTTACAGCAGTCAATCTTGGGCGGGTTATCCGTGTAGCATGTGCCATTGTTTTATTAACTCCTCTCTGTTGTCGGCTATCCATTTCAGAGCATGGCGCAGAACCTTTGCTGGTGCAGAGCCATCCATAATGTCTAGCGTTACAAGATTTATTACCGCTTCAAAATCAGGACCCAAAAGATGTACATGAGGAGGATTGTGGTCTTTCTCTCTCAAAGTAATTCTGAAATTTGAAAAACGGTATTTTGTCGTCATGGAATAAAAATATAGAAATCATTTCTACATGTCAAGGTGATTAAAAGAGGAAGGATAGCCCAACAATCGGCGGCAGTCGGTCGCCGCGATAAACCTGCGCCGGGTCACCAGCCGAGCCGTTGGAAGGATAATGTTGGATTTTCGGGTGCCGAGCCCAGAGGCAGTTACAGCTGCCGTTTAAACCAGGCCAGAAGGGCCTCCGCCGTCTGAGCCCCACCCAGCTGATCAACTATCCTGCCGTTTTGAAACAGCAACACCACCGGAATGCCGCTCACACCAAATCGTCCCGCAAGAGCCGGGTTTTCCTGGCTGTTGACCTGAACCACGGCCGCCTTTCCCGCCAGCAGCTCCGCCACCCTCCGCAGCGTCGGCGCGTAGGAGGTGCAGTGGGGGCACCACGGCGCCCAGAACTCGGCCAGGATCGGGCCGGTATATCCCCGTATAAAGCCGTCGAAATTTTTCCCGTCAAGTGATATGGGCTGGTAATACATCGGCAGCAGGGGGGCATGGCACGCGCCGCACCGCCCCGCCTTCCCCTGCTTGTCGGCGGGAATCCTGTTTGTCGAGCCGCAGGAACTGCAGTTAACGGTAAAAAATGGCATATCTATCCCCCGTCAGAGAATCCTTTTTCCGAACAGCGAGGCGGTCAGTTCCACCGCCAGCCGCGCGGTCTGGTTATGGTGGTCGAAGATCGGGTTGATCTCCACAATATCCAGTGAGGAGCAGCGGCACGAGTCGGCGATGATCTCCATCATCAGTTGGGCTTCCCGGCAGGTGAGACCGCCGGGGGATACCGTGCCGACCCCCGGCCCGGCCAGAGGGTCAATGGCATCCATATCGAGACTTACGTGCAGCCGCTCGCGGTGTTCGAGCCGCTCCAGTGCTTCACGGGTAATCGCGCCCATGCCCCGCTCATCGACATCGCGCATGGTATAGACCGTGATGCCGCTCTCCGTCAGTCGCTCCCGTTCTCCCGGATCAAGGTCACGGACGCCGATCATCACGACATCCTCCGCCGCCAGCTTGGGGCCGGGACGGCCGACATCGACCAGACCCGGGTAGCCGTCCCCCATCAGCACCGCCAGCGTCATGCCGTGAATATTGCCGGTGAGCGTCGTCTTCGGGGTATTGAAGTCGCCGTGGGCGTCGATCCAGAACAGCCCGGCAGGTGCATCATGGGTGACACCGCCTATGGAACCGATGGCCAGCGTGTGGTCGCCTCCTATGAAAAGTGGCATCTCTCCCCGTTCCACCGCCTGCCGCGCGGCCGCGTAGACGTCCTGACAGGCTGCCCGGATGGAAGGGAGATAGTGCTGCTCCTCCTCGTTCGAAACAGTTTCCCGGATAGGCACTTCGATGTTGCCGCTGTCGTGGACCTCGCAGCCGAGTTCCGCGAGACGGTCGGCCAGGCCGGCATAGCGCAGGGCCGCAGGCCCCATATCCACACCGCGTTTGTTCTGCCCCAGGTCGATCGGCACGCCGATGATTCGAACAGCTTTTTTCATAGCGCATCCTTTCTGCTGCTACCTAGCCCTGATAAACAGGATAAGTGCGTTAACGAAGTTATTTTCTGCCAAAAAAGCGCAGAAATTAACTTCTAACTTACTAAAGTAAACAGCCTTGTGTCAGAGTTGTCAAGAAATGTGCTATGTTTGGGGAAACTCATCCGGAAGATTTTGATTTGTTCGACAATTCACAGTACTTAATAAAAAAACGGTTGCGCTGAGTAGTTAAGGTGATTGAGGTGGACAGTCGATGAAGAGAGAGTGCAATGAATCCCCCCCGGGGCGCCTGCTCCAGGGAATACGGGAGTTTAACAGCCGCGAATGGTTCGAATGCCATGAAACCGTGGAAGATCTCTGGATAGGAGAGGTGGGGGAAACCCGCGATTTTTACCAGGGGCTCATCCAGATAGCTGTGGCGCTGCACCACTGGCGAAACGGGAATTTCGGGGGGGCGGTCAGCCTGCTGAAGGGGGGCGCCGGGTACTTGCGTCGCGTTTCCGACCGCTGCCAGTGGGTGGATGTAGCGGCCCTCATTGCCGATGCCGACAGGATGCGGACGGCGCTGGAGGAGCTTGGCAAGGAGCGGATGGAGTCCCTGGATCCTGCTCTCATCCCCCTGATACGGACGGTTTCTGCTGACGGCGGATGAAACGGGAGGCGGTGTGCCCCCCGTTCATGACATTCAGGTTCAGGCCCTCAGCGGAAGGACGAAATCACTTCCCGCAAACTGAATGGCCGCCGGATCGGTGGCCCGGGGCGGGGAGACCGCATGGACACCGCCGCAGGCCGGACAGCTCTGCACGAAGGTTTCAAGCACGAACGGCTTTCCGCACCCCTGGCAATCATGTTCAAGGCCGCCGGGAAGCTCCGATGTCGCCACCGATCCGCCATGGGCATTCAGAACAAACTCCACCAGCGCCCTGCCGGACGCAAAAGGCCCTACACCCGGTGTCCGGGAAGATCCGCACTCACACATAATCCATTCCTCCTGTCGTACTGCAGCTGTTTTTATGTTACAGTGCGGAGCATACCCGACAGCGAGTCCCGGAATAATGACCTGAGTCAATTTTTTGCAGAGATTTGGCACTCAATTTGTCTGCAACTGAAGAGGAACTGAAAGATGGCACAACCCTGGATAACAATCGAAAGCGTCCCTACCGACGAAGGAACCCTCGAACTGCGACAGCGCGGCGAACGGGACTTCATCATCACGATCGGCCCCCAGGTACTGATGAACAGCATGGCAAACCGTTCCGAAACCGTACTCGGCCGGCTCGGCTGCGGCCACATGAAGGAGAGCGCTAATCCGCGGGTGCTGGTAGGCGGCCTGGGAATGGGCTTTACGCTCAGGGCGGTCCTTGACTCACTCCCTCCCGATGCCGATGTGGTCGTAGCCGAACTGAATCCGACCGTGGTCGAATGGTGCCGCGGGCCGCTGGCTCCCCTGACGGATAATGCAGTCTCCGACCCGCGGGTAACCGTGGAGATCGGCGACGTCGCCCGACGGATCCGCCGGACCGCCGTGGATGGCGGCGGGTCGCGCTTCGACGCCATCATCCTCGACCTGTACCGGGGGCCACACGCAAAAACACACCACAGCGACGACCCGCTCTACGGCAGCCGGGCCATCGAAAACATGCGGGCCGCGCTCAAACCGTGCGGAGCCGTGGCGGTCTGGGGGGAGCAGTATGACGAGGGGTTCGACAAGCGGTTGCGGAGTGCCGGCTTCACGGTAACCACCGACCGCCCCGGCCGGGGAGGGCTCCGCCAT
Source organism: uncultured Geobacter sp. (assembly GCA_964524835.1). GTDB lineage: Bacteria > Desulfobacterota > Desulfuromonadia > Geobacterales > Pseudopelobacteraceae > JACRCG01. Next base: position 27,730 of record CAZGEG010000022.1, on the reverse strand, counting down.
GCCGTCTTTCTGGCCCACTTGAAGCAGTCAAAAAAAACCGGGATGCACTCTTCCTGAAAGGCACGCGTTTTTTCCGCCGGTGAAATACACGCCGGCTATCCCCTGGCGAGCAGTGATCTCAGCTTTGCCATCTCATCAGGGCAAATGCCCAGACAGTCGTGCCCTTCCAGAAACTCGACCAGTGAATTGAGAAATATCCCGAACGAGAGCGGCACATTGGCCTTGTTGTAATAATAGGTGCCGTTGTTGAAAAGGACATTGACGGCGAAACCGGTGTTGGGAGAATCCAGATCGACCAGCCCCTTCACCAGCCGGTATATTTCCTTTTCCAGTTTTCGTTGAACCCCGCTTTCCATTTTTACCGCAACGCCCTTCGCAGTCGTTTTCGCCGCGGTCTTTATCAGGGCAAGGTTCACCCCGGCACGCTTCGACGTACACCCCAGCAGGCCATCGAATATGCGCATCATCTCCTTGACGATGTTCTCCCGCGCGACTTCGGGTGAAGAATCCTCTTCCACTGCCGGAGACTCGTTTCCCACCGTGCGTGCCGCCAGACGGTCGGCGGGCGAATCTGCCGCCGGCCTCCTCAGCCTGTTGATACCCTGTTTTTCTTCCATTACCTGATACTCCTGATTTCGTTTTTTGTTCTGTTTCTCATGCTGCCGGCTGGCCCGCCGTACCGCCCTTCTCCGCCTCCTTGATGGACAGTGAGATCCGCTTGCGCTGCGGATCGGCGGACAGCACCTTGACTTTCACCACCTGCCCCGCCTTGACGGCGTCTCCCGGATCCTTGACATAGCGGCCCGCCAGGTGGCTGATATGCACGAGGCCGTCCTGGTGAACGCCGATGTCGACAAAGGCGCCGAAGGCGGTCACGTTGGTCACGACCCCCTGCAGGATCATCCCCTCCTGCAGATCTTTGATCTCGCGGATATCGTCCCGGAATGACGCGGTCTGAAACCGGCTGCGCGGGTCACGCCCCGGCTTTTTCAGCTCTTCGATGATATCGGAGAGCGTCGGCAGACCGACACCCTCCGAAACATAGCGCTTCAGCTCTATTTTGCCCGCCAGTGTCGGATCGGCAACCAGACCAGCCAGGGTGACACCCAAATCCGATGCCATCGACTCCACCAGTTTATAGCGCTCGGGATGGACGGCACTGTTGTCCAACGGATGCTTCCCGTCGCGGATGCGGAGGAATCCGGCCGCCTGTTCGAACGCCTTGGCCCCGAAACGCGGCACTTTGAGGAGCGCCTTGCGGGAGAGGAAAGAGCCATTCTCGTCGCGGTAGCGGGTAATGGCCTTGGCCAGAGCCGGCCCCACCCCGGAAACGTAGGCCAGCAGCGCCCAGGACGCGGTGTTCAGATCGACTCCCACGAAGTTTACGCATGACTCCACCACGCCATCCAGAGACTTCTTCAGCATGGCCTGATTGACATCGTGCTGATACTGTCCGACGCCGATGCTCTTCGGATCGACTTTGACCAGCTCACCCAGCGGGTCCTGCAGACGGCGGGCGATGGAAATCGCCCCGCGCACCGTCAGGTCCAGGTCGGGAAACTCCTCGCGGGCGATGTCCGAGGCCGAATAGATACTGGCACCCGCCTCGCTGATCGACACCACCGGCAGCTGTTTCCCCGCACCGGCCAAGGTCTCCTTGGCAAAAAGCTCCATTTCGCGGCCGGCGGTACCGTTGCCGACGGCGATCATCTCGACACCATTAGTTTCGACCATCCGGAGCAGCTCCTGCCTGGCCTGGGGAACACGCGCCGCGCCGATGTGGGGATAAATAGTGACATGCTCCAGGAAGCGTCCGTTCGCGTCCACCGCCGCCAGCTTGGAACCGGTGCGGAAACCGGGATCGATCCCCAGCACCCGCTTCCCCCCGGCCGGCGGCGCCAGCAGCAGCTCCCGCAGATTCCGGGCAAACACCAGGATGGCCGCCTCGTCGGCGCGCTCCTTGCTCTCCAGCCGCAATTCCACCTCGATGGAGGGGGCGATCAGCCTCTTGTAGGCATCCTCCGCCACCCGCTCCAGCAGCGGGGAGAAGACGCTCCCCCGCAGGATCAGGCGCGACTTCAGCCCGGCCAGTATCTGTTCGACCGGCGCCGTGATCGAGAGGTAGAGCACCTCCTCTTTTTCGCCGCGGCGCATGGCCAGCATGCGATGCGACGGGACCGCCTTGAGCGGCTCAGAAAAGTCGTAGTACATCTCGTACTTGGTGACCTGCTCCCGGTAATCGGCCGCGACCCGTGAGGTCATGGCCCCCTGCTCTTTCGTCAGCCGCCGCACGGCGGCGCGGGCATCGGCGTCGTCGGAGAGCCGCTCGGCCAGGATGTGCCCGGCGCCTTCCAGAGCTGTTGCCGCATCGGGGAGCTCCTTTTCGGGATTAATGAAGGGGAGTGCCGCCTCCTCGGCCGTTCCGGAGGTCAGTTCCTGAGCCGCCATGATATCGGCCAGCGGCTCCAGCCCCCGCTCCCGGGCAATCGTCGCCTTTGTCCGCCGCTTCGGCTTGTACGGCAGATACAGGTCTTCTATTTCGGTTTTCTGGCGTGAGGATTCGATCCGTTCCCGCAGTTCGGGGGTCAGCTTGCCCTGTTCCTCAATGGATTTTAGCACCGTGATCCGGCGCTCCTCCAGTTCGCTGAAATAGGTGAACTGCTCCTCGACCGTGCGGATCTGCACCTCGTCCAGTTCACCGGTATGTTCCTTCCGGTACCGGGCGATAAAAGGAACCGTTGCCCCTTCCTGCAGCAGGTCGATGGTATGTTCCACCTGAAACGGCTTGAGGCCGGTTGCTTCGATGATGTAGGGAATAAGGGCGCGGGCCTGTTCGTCAGTCAGCATCATTGCAACTCCATAGAGCGGGGATCGGGATGCCCATGGTACTACAGATGGGGGGAAAATTGTTCAAGAGATTGCCGGAAAAAAGAAGGAACAGGCCGTGAGCGGCCTGACTGATGGAATCTATGCGTATACCGGAGCGTGTCGCAACGGCAGGGCGGAGACAGGAGCAGCGGCAATACCTGCCGATTTTATAGCCGCGGTGCGAGCGGTGCTTCGCCACGATCTCCCGGCGCCTTTTCCCCGCAACACTTTTTTTCGGATTTATCCAGGTACATCCTCTCGTCGCTCAGCTTTAACGCTTCTGCCAGCTTGTCTTTGCTCTCTGCGGAGGCAATGCCGAAGGCGATCGCCGCCCGGCCACTGACCATTTCAGGACACTCCTTGATCCTCCCGACCGCCTCCTCCGCGATGAGACTGTCCGTTCCCGGGAGAAGCACGGCAAATTCGTCCCCACCGATACGCGCGACGATATCCTCGGCACGGAATGCTCCCTGGATGATCCGGGCCGCCGTCCGGATCAGTTCATCCCCGGCTTCATGCCCCAGGGTATCATTGACTGTTTTCAGGCCGTTTATATCCGCCATCACGATGCTCATGGGAAACATCCTGCCATGGGATAGACGCTCCAGCTCCTCATCGAAAAAAGTCCGGTTGTAGAGGCCGGTCAATACATCATGCGTACTGTCATAGCGGAGCTTTACTTCAACCTCCTTGCGCATGGTGACATCGTGGGCGATGCCGATAATGCCGATGACTCCCCCTGCATCGTTGAAGATGGGCGTTTTTATCTTTTCCACGAAGCGGGCTTTCCCCTTCCGGTCGACAATGGTCTCTTCCAGGTAGGTGCGCCTGCCGGTCGCAATGACATTCTTGAAATCCAGCTCGTATTTTTCCGCAAGCTCGGCCGGATAGATATCATAATCGCACTTCCCGACCAGGTCCGCCGCTGCCACACCCAACGACTTGCTGAAGGGTTCGTTAAACGCGACGTACCTTCCCTCCTTGTCCTTGAGCCAGGCGATATTGGGTATATTGTCGAGAATGGCCTGCTGCTGCCGCATGACTATGCCGATCCGTTCCTCCGCCAGCTTCCGCTCGGTGATATCTTCCATGGCGAGAAGGATAATGCGTGAGCCGACGTTTTCCCGGAAGATCTGCCGGGCGTTGAGCAGGATGGTCTTGCGGCCGATGCCGATAAAGTCATGCTCTACTTCATAGCCGTTGATCACCGTATCATTGGGGAGGATCTCTTCGACGAGCACCCGCAGTCGGGGAATGTCCCACTGCCGGTTGCCGAGGTCGTAGATGAATTTGCCGATGGTCTCCTCCGGCGTTACCTTGAAGGTATCGTAGAAGCTGTGGTTGGCGGTGAGTATCTTCAGCTCGGCATTAAGCACCACCAGCGGCTCGCGCACGGTCTCGACGATGTTCTCGGCATATTCGAGGGCATCCTGGATTTCCGCTTCCAGCACCTTCCGGTCGGTAATGTCTTCCATCGCCAGGAGGATGATGTGCGAGCCGATGTTTTCCCGGAAGATCTGCCGGGCGTTGAGCAGGATGGTCTTGCGGCCGATGCCGATAAAGTCATGCTCTACTTCATAGCCGTTGATCACCGTATCATTGGGGAGGATCTCTTCGACGAGCACCCGCAGTCGGGGAATGTCCCACTGCCGGTTGCCGAGGTCGTAGATGAATTTGCCGATGGTCTCCTCCGGCGTTACCTTGAAGGTATCGTAGAAGCTGTGGTTGGCGGTGAGTATCTTCAGCTCGGCATTAAGCACCACCAGCGGCTCGCGCACGGTCTCGACGATGTTCTCGGCATATTCGAGGGCATCCTGGATTTCCGCTTCCAGCACCTTCCGGTCGGTAATGTCTTCCATCGCCAGGAGGATGATGTGCGAGCCGATGTTTTCCCGGAAGATCTGCCGGGCGTTGAGCAGGATGGTCTTGCGGCCGATGCCGATAAAGTCATGCTCTACTTCATAGCCGTTGATCACCGTATCATTGGGGAGGATCTCTTCGACGAGCACCCGCAGTCGGGGAATGTCCCACTGCCGGTTGCCGAGGTCGTAGATGAATTTGCCGATGGTCTCCTCCGGCGTTACCTTGAAGGTATCGTAGAAGCTGTGGTTGGCGGTGAGTATCTTCAGCTCGGCATTAAGCACCACCAGCGGCTCGCGCACGGTCTCGACGATGTTCTCGGCATATTCGAGGGCATCCTGGATTTCCGCTTCCAGCACCTTCCGGTCGGTAATGTCTTCCATCGCCAGGAGGATGATGTGCGAGCCGATGTTTTCCCGGAAGATCTGCCGGGCGTTGAGCAGGATGGTCTTGCGGCCGATGTCGATAAAGTCATGCTCGACTTCATAGCCGTTGATCACCGTATCGTGCGGGAGGATTTTCTCTACGAGCTCACGAAACTGCGGAATGTCCCATTGCCCGTTACCGAGGTCGTAGATGAAGTTGCCGATCGTCTCCTCCGGCGTTACCATGAACGAGTCGTAAAAACTGTGGTTGGCGGTGAGGACCTTCAGCTCGGCATTCAGCACCACCAGCGGTTCGCGCACGGTTTCGACGATGTTCTCGGCATATTCACGGGCATCCTGGATTTCCGTTTCCAACCGTTTGCGTTCGGAAACATCCCTCATTATCCCGATGGCATGCCAGCTCCCCTGGAATTTGAGGGCCGAGATGGAAAGCTCCATCGTAAATTCCGTCCCGTCCTTCCTGATCGCCGTGACTTCAGTCCTCCTGCCGATCAGCGGCCCCGTTCCGAGCCCCGTGAAGCGGGCAAAGCCCTTGGCTTCGGCACCTAAGTGGCGTTCGGGAATGAAGAGCCGATGGAAATCCTTGCCGGTGATCTCAGCGGCGCTGCTGCCGAACATTTTTTCCGCCGCGGCATTGCAGAACGTAACCATCCCGTTATCATCCAGCATGATAATGGCATCGACAGCCATTTCCGCCAGCTTGTACATCCGGTCTTCAGTTTCGCGCAAGGCATCCTCGGCCTGCCTGCGCCCGGTAATGTCGATCAGGGCGAGACGGCACTCCTCCCCTGAAGCGGTGGCCATCGCTTCGATCTGCACGACCAGCGGAAGCTGCCCCTTGTTCAATAATGTGACTTCGCACGACCCCTTGGTTTGGCTGGTAAAGATCTGATCAAGAAAGGCGGTGAAGTCGGGACGATATTTTGCCGAGACATACTGCCCGAAACTCCTGCCGATCAAGCGGGAACGCTCGACTTTAAGCAGACCGGCACCGCTGAAGTTCACGGCTTTGATTTCCGCGTCACGGCCGAGGGTAAAGTAGCCGACCGGGGCGAAGTCGTACAGATCCGTACACTTTACCAGAACCCTTTCCACCTCGTCCCTGGCCTGGCGAAGTTCGGCATTCTGCATCTCCAGCTCGATCTGGTGGACCTCGAGTTCATGGGCGAGCCTCTCCGCCTCTTCCCTGGTCCGGGAAGTGCCCGGTCCAGATGTTTTATCTCCCGGCAGCCCTTCAGTCCGGCGACGCAGCCCGGCTGCAGTTGATAAGCCCTTGTCTTTTTTTAATCCCATGGCCAACCTCCGGTTCCAACCAGGCCTCAACACTTCCATTACTAGCGTGCTGTCATATTCTCAATCCACGAGGACGTCCGAATCAAGACACACCTTGACAACGTGCGGGTCGAAGTGCGTCCCCGCCAGCGACTTGATGTGCTTGCGCACCTTCTGCACCGACCAGGAGCTGCGGTAGAGACGGTCTGACCGGAGCGCATCCCAGACGTCAACCACCGCAAAAATGCGGGCCACGAGCGGAATCTGCTCGCCTTTCAAGCCGAACGGATAGCCGGTGCCGTCCCATTTTTCATGATGGGCGTACGGAATATCGAGTGCCGAGCGGAGGTAACGGATCGGAGAGAGCATTTCGTAGGCATAAACCGTATGCTTTTTCATCACGACCCATTCAGCCTCGGTCAGCGTGTCATGCTTGAGCAGGATCTCATCCGGTATACCCATCTTGCCGATATCATGCAGCAGCGCACCCCAGCGGACCTGCACCAGTTCGGCGTCGCTCAGACCGAACAGGCGCGCCAGCCTGACGGTCAACTGAGCAACCCGCTGCGTGTGCCCTTCGGTCTCGTTGTCGCGCAGTTCCAGTGCCCGCGACCACCCTTCGATGGTGGCGTCATACGCCTGGAAAAGCTCGTTGTTGGTGCGCTGCAGGTTATCATACAGGGCGACATTGTCGATCGCAATCGCCGCCTGGGCTGCCAGGGCCTTGAGGAATTCGAGCCATTCCGCGTCGCGGGCAAGCCTGGTTCGATGAAACACCTCCAGCACCCCCACTACCTGTCCCTTGGCTATCAGCGGCACACCATGGTAGCTGACGAAATTCTCTCCCGCCAGGAGCATCTTGCGCAGAAACCGGTCCTGTTCCTTTGCCAGGTCCGGGATATGGACGATGCTGCGCTCCTGTGCGGCGCGGCCGGCATAACCCTCACCCAGCGACTGGCGCACGTGGTCGATGGATTTGGTGTGGAAACCACGCCCGGCAACGAATTCCAGCAGCCGGGACGCGGGATTGAACAGCAGAACGTCGGCTGCATCAACCCCCAACTGGACAATGACATGGGTGAGGAGCGTAGTCAGACTGAGATTAAGGTCAAAACTGAAATTGATGGCGCGGTCAATTTCAACCAGAGCGATCAGATGCTCAAGATGCCGCCGTATCCTTTCATCCGCACACTTGATGCCGCTGATATCCGTGAACATCACCATAACCTGCCGCAACACCCCCCCATCATCAACCTCGGGATAGGCATTCACCAGAAACCACTTGTTTTCCTTGTTGCCCCCTACGGCAAAGCCCATGATGAAGTTCTTGACTACCTTCCCCGTGGCGATCACCTGATTGTAGGCAAATTCATCGGTAGGCATCGGCGTGCCGTCTTCGCGTACAAAATGCCACGCCGGGTCGCGTTCGGTCTTGCCCAAAATCTGCTCGACAGATAACCCGAGCAATTGCGCAGCTTCGGGATTACAGCGCAGTACCCGGGTGTCGGGGGCATGGACAACAATGCCGATCGGCAGATTTTTGATCAGCAGCCAGTGATCCTCTACTTTCGCCTGCAGGGCAGATTCGGCCCGCCTGCGGCCACTGATGTCGATCAGGGCGAGGCGGCACTCCTGACCCGAGACGGCGGCAATGGCTTCGATCTGCACGATGAGCGATGAATTGTTCTTGTTCAGGAGCGCTGCTTCAAATGACTCTTTGCCCCGACCGGCAAAGACCACACGGAGAAATTCGGTGAACGCGGGCCGATCTGCAGCGGTTACGAACGGCCCGAACTTCCGGCCGATCAATTGTGAGCGTTCTACCCCGAGAAGGCTTGCGCCTCTGAGGTTCACGGCGCTGACAGCACCGCTGCTGTCGAGGGTGAAGTAGCCGACCGGAGCAAAATCATAGAGATCGGTGTACTTATCCAGAGCCGTCTCCAGCTCCCCCCTGGAGCGGATGAGTTCCGCGTTCTGCATTTCCAGCTCGATCTGGTGTACCTCAAGCTCGTGAAGGAGCCGCTGGGTCTCTTCCCCGGTCCGGGGCGGCTTCCGCACCGGCTTAATCGCCCGCAGCCGTTCTTCCGCCTGGCGGCGCAGTTCAGTTATGGACGGCAACAGGTTCCTGTCCTTCTCTTTTCCCATTACTGTTCCCTCTTGCTTCAGGTTTTTAGCTCTGCTTTGCCGCATTCAATGCCCTTGAACCGGCCAGTTCATCCAGCAGCTAATGCACCCCGCCGTACGGAGCCGTTTCCACGCGGTTGCGCCCATTCTCCTTGGCCTTGTACAGGGCCGCATCGGCCGCCTTGACAAGGGGGCGCCCATCCCGTCTCCCGTCTTTCCCGCTTGCCGCCACCCCGAGGCTGATCGTGACCGGTATCAACCCTTCCGGGGTATCGATGCTGTCCAGGTTGATCGATGAACGGAGCCTTTCCGCAAAGGTGACGGCGCACTCCATGCAGCACTCGGGGAGGACAAACAGGAATTCCTCTCCTCCGAAACGGCCGATGGCATCGTATGACCGCGCCATGGATTGCATCTTCCGGGCAATGATGCGGAGGACCACGTCACCCGCGAGATGGCCGTACGTGTCGTTTACCGCTTTGAAATGGTCGATATCGGCCAGGATTATGCTGACACATAACCCGTCCCGTTCGGACCGGGCCAGCTCCTTGTCCAGAACGCCGAGGATCTCATCATGGTTCAACAGCCCGGTAAGGGAATCGTGGATAGACTTTTCATGGAAAAGATCACGGGCCTCCAGCAGCTCATTCTGCAGCTCGATGATCCGTCTTCCGGCGCGGAGGCGCACTCTCAATTCATTGAGTTTGAACGGCTTGAAAATGTAGTCATCGGCACCGGCTTCCATACCGGTGACGAGGTCCTCATCCCGTTGCAGCGACGTCAGAAGAATAATATACGTATAATAGTCTTTCGCATCTTTCCTGATTCTGCGACAGACCTCTACCCCCTCCAGCCCCGGCATCATCCAGTCAAGGATGACAAGCTGCGGGGCATCTTCGGCCTGAAGTACCAGCAAGGCTTCGGTGCCGTTCCTGGCAACGACAACATCGTATCCCCACATGGCCAGTACCTCTTCCAGAAGCTGGCGATATGCAGGGTCATCTTCTGCTATCAGGATTCTCATCCCTTCCCTCCGGAATTCAACATTCAACGCCTTCCCCTGCCACGCCCCTGATCGCGGCGCAGTGCTCCGGCAGAAATCAAGACCGTGCCTAACACCCCGAATCCGATAAGCATTTCTCCTAAAATATGATGCCAGCCGACTTCCGGAGTAACTACCATCGTCGAACCGGCAAACATGAGCCCCGCCACAAGAATGGCGCCGGTAAGCCGTTCGAGGTTGCGGCTTACCCGGCCCCCGAGGGCCTCGATGGCGGGAGCCTGGAACCGGCCCAGGTTTCCCTCGGCAAAGCGCCGCAGGACGCGGCGGGTATCGCCGGGTGCATCACTGACCAGTCGTTCCATTTCGCGGGCCAGCTTGCCTGTTTTTTCCTTGATCCGCTCCAGGGAGAAGTGCTTCTCGGTCAGGCGGGAGATCTCCTCACGAAACGATTTCAGGTAATCATGGTCCGGGTCAAGCTGGCGGATCATCGACTCCAGGATGACAAACGTACGCGTCAGCAGGAAAAACTCGGGGGGATTGTGGACCCCGTGCCGGCTTCCGGCGCGCAGCAGCGAATCGAACGAATCCCCGATGGATACTTCCGCCAGGTCGCTCCGGTGGATATCATAGAGCACCACCTTTATGTCCATCAACAACGCCGAGCGGTTGACGTTTTCGCTTGATGCGGTCATTTCGAGATAGGCCTCGGTGGCGGCCCGCGCATCGCCTTTGACGACCGCTTCCAGCAGGAGTGTCAGCGATTCGCGCATCGGCTCGTCAAGCTCGCCCGTCATACCGAAATCGAGAAGGGAAAGCTGCCCGTCCGGGAGAACCAAAACATTGCCGGGATGCGGGTCGGCATGAAACAGGCCTTCTTCGAAGATCGTTTGCAGTGTCAGGCGCACCAGGGTGTTGAGCAGCCGGGGCATCTCTTCAGGATGGTTCTTTGCATAGAAATCCACTCGTTCGCCGTCCGAAAATTCCATGGTGAGCACGCTTCCGCTCGACCGCTCCGCCACGACATCCGGAATCCACAGGCCTGGGACATCAGCCAAAGCGGCGCGAAAGAGCACTATGGAACGGGCTTCGTGACTGAAATCGGTTTCCCGGTTCAGGCTGTTGGAAAATTCACTCACCAGGACCGGGAGGTCGAGTGCGCGCAGACGCGGCAAGAAGCTTTCCCCCAGCTTTACCAAGTAGGTCAGCGCCGCGATATCCGTGGAGATCATCTCCTCAAGGCCGGGTCGCTGCACCTTCACGGCCACGCGTCGCCCGTCATGCAGTGTCGCTTCATGCACCTGGGCAATGGTTGCGGCGGCAAGCGGCGTATCGCCGAACGTGGCGAACAGCTCCACCATCGGTGCGCCCAGTTCTTCTTCAATTATCTCGCGCACCGCATCAATTCCCTGCGCCGGCAGCTGGTCATGCAGCTGCTCCAGTTCATTGATGTACGCATCCGGCAGCAGATCGCGCCGCATCGCGAGCACCTGCCCGAATTTGAGAAAGGTGAGCCCAAGTTCCTCAAAGGTTTCCCTCATCTCTTTCGGCGCCGGCAGGTGTCCCTTGCCGCGCAATGCGCCCAGGAATTTGTGCCGGGCAAGCACGCGCAGGATTTGCAATAGTCGCGGCGCCACTTTCAGCAGGCGGCTGTTCTCCGGGTCGATCATCACAGCCATCAGTTCCTCCTGGCGGTCACAGGCTGCCCCTCTTTATCAAGGCAGGGGGTAGCGGAAAGTGTCATTTGAAGCGTGACCGTGCCGAGTCGAGCGCTTCGCCCATGGCGGCCCAGGCCAGCTCAATCCCCGATTTCATATCTCCCAGGGCGCTCTCTCCTGCATGCTGCAGCTCCTCGATTTTCTGCCGGGCAGCCGCCTGTTTGGCCTTCAGGGTTTCAATCTGCTCGATGTACTCGTTCCTGACCTCGGACTTGACCTCATCTGCCTTGGCGGACAAAATGTCTATTTCTGCATTCCACTCCTCCAGTTTTGCCTGCATAGTGCGGATGAACTCTTCTCTGCTTTTCATGATTGTATCTCCTTTTGGGTACCCTGACGTCAGCCACGTCGGTTTGGCCAGGGTTGCTATCCTCTTCTACCGTTGTGATTATACACTGTTCAGGCCCTTTGTTGCGAAGCAATAAAGGGACTATTTGGCACGCAGGTACTGATTCGGCCATGCTGCGTCCACATGCAGCGCCTTGGCGGCATGGAGCGGCCAGTAGGGATCGCGCAGCATCTGCCGCCCCAGCAGCACGGCATCGGCCTGGCCGGTGGCGACAATCTGCTCGGCCTGGAACGGCTCGGTGATGAAGCCGACCGCACCGCTGGCAATCCCGGCCTCGGCCCGGATCCTGGCAGCAAATGGGACTTGAAAACCTGGACCGAAGGGAACCGGTTCATCCGGCACCGCAAATCCGGAGGAGCAATCGATCAGATCCACGCCGATCTCTTTCAGCTGGCGGGCCAGAATCACCGACTGGTCGATATCCCACCCCCCGTCCACCCAGTCGGTAGCCGAAATCCGCACAAACAGCGGCAGCTCCGCCGGCCAGACTTCCCGTACCGCGTCGGCCACCCGCAGGGGGAACCGGAGCCGGTTGTCCAGACTGCCGCCGAAACCGTCAACCCGGTGATTGACCAGCGGCGAGAGAAACTCGTGCAGCAGGTATCCGTGGGCCATGTGAATTTCAATGACCTGGAAGCCGGCGGCCAGCGCCCTGCGTGCCGCGGCGCGGAACTGGGCTTCGATCTCGTCAAGTTCGGTCAAGGTCAAGGCGCGGGGAACGGGATGGCCGACGTCAAAGGGGAAGGCAGTAGGCGCAAGCGGCTGCCAGCCGCATGCCTCTATCCCCAGGGGACCGCCGCCGAGCCACGGCAGAGTGCACGAACCCTTGCGTCCGGCATGGGCGAGCTGAATTCCGGGCACGGCGCCCTGGTCCCGGATGAAACGGGTGATCGGTACAAAGGCACCGGCATGGGCATCGCTCCAGATGCCGCTGTCGTCCGGGCTGATGCGCCCCTCCGGACTTACCGCGCTTGCCTCGACCATCACCAGTCCCGCGCCGCCCACGGCGCGGCTGCCGAGATGAACGAGATGCCAGTCGGTCGGCATGCCGTCGCGGCTGGAATACTGGCACATGGGGGAGACGAAAATCCGGTTGCGGAGCGTGACGGACCGCAGGGTAAGGGGAGAAAACAGACTGCTCATGGGTTGCCTCCATTAGTTTCTTTGCATTGCAGGATCGGCCAGCCGTACTCAACGGCGCCGGGAATTGCGTCACTCCAGAGCACTGTTCGCGACGCCAGTTGCGGCAATTCAAGCGGATTATTTGCCTTCGAATTTTGTCCAGTATGCCGCGCGGCGATCGCTTTCCTCGCCCATATGCCATTTGCTGATGATCGTAAATGCCGCAGCGAACCATGCCCACATAACAACCATGCCGATCAAGCTCATAACGCTCTCCTTTTGTCCGGGATACTATTCTTTGAATCTTGTTTGAGTATAACAGACAACCGAGCCATTTTTGCCGTAAGGTTATATTTTTCAGGCATCGGCATCATATCTTCTTGTTCAGAGGATGGAGATAGGAGGAAATCCGTTATCGACGCCGTAGGTTCCGGCGGAAACCGGAAGGTGTTTCCGAGGGGGGATAGTTCGATGTTGTCCTTTGAATATACCATCAGAAAAGGGTGTGGCCTGATTCAACAAAAATATATGCCGCGCGATACAACTACTTTCTCTTCCGAACGAGCACTGAAGAGTCCTCATCCGTGTCACAATTGCTCGAACAGATCCTTTCCAACCCCGCAGAGGGGGCATTCCCATCCGGCGGGGAGTTCCTCGAAAGGTGTTCCCGGCTCGACACCGTTTCCCATATCTCCCTCGGCAGGGTCATAGACATAATCACAGATGGTGCATCTCCATTTTTGCATGGGGTTTCCTCCTTTTTTTTACTGGAATAAGTTCAGCATGTTATGTGACTCCTCTTTTACAGATACTGTGCTTTCAGTAAATATCCCCTTATCTCTTTGACGGCGCCGCATCCTCGCGGGCGGCCTGCAGCGCGGCATCCCAGCTGATGATCTGACCGCCGTTTGCATCCACAAACGCTTGCGCGGCTTCCCGTGTCGCAAAGGCCCACTTGGCGCGCCGGGTCATGACGCCGCGTTTCCGGCCGCCCATCACCCAGACCGCCATATCAGCATTTATCAACATCCTGGTGTCGCGGTCGGCAACCATCAGTGAAGCCACATCGCACCCCTTGCAGCTTTCCATATCCGTTACGGCGCAGTGCAGGCTGCAGACTCCGACCGAGGCTCCGTCCTTGTAATTGACCAGCATCCTGCTGTACCCATACGCCTTCCGGTCCATGCCGCACTGCGAGCACGAACGGTGCTGATCGATGTCGCTGCCGGCGAAAACGGCTTGTACCGCGAAACCGAGTACTGCCAGCAGGATGAAGCAGATCACATAATATTTCAATTTCATGAATACTCTCCTTGCCGGATTTATTACAGCTACGGAAGGGCTGACAAGGTGGCCTGCAGCCTTGTTCCGTCCCGGTAATCTTCATTCATCAGAATCGTGCCGGTGTTGTCAACGACGACCGTCGTCCCCATGGTGCCCTGGAAATTGTTTTCAAGGACGTTATTCACATCGGCCAGCGTCGTATAAACGCCGCCGGCATAGCCGTTGGCAGAGGCGGCGCCGGCCGCTCCGGAAACCGAGCCGGAAACATAATCCACCAGATAGAAGTTCACATCGGGAAATAACGGCGTGATCGACGAGCGCATGCTGCTCATGTGGCTGTCGCAGATCGGACACCACATGGTGAAATAAAAGACCGCCCCCTTGCGCCCTGCCAGGGATGATGCCAGCGTCACGGTCGCGCCGTTTGTATCCGTCACGGCAAAATCAGGCGCCTTCTGGCTGACAGCGCCCCCGCTGCTTCCCGCCTGAACGGCGGGGCGCTTGTCGTCACCGGACGGGAACAGGTTGTCGCCGCATCCGGCGCAGGCAAGGAACCCGCCCATGATCAAAATTGTGCGAAAAGTTTTACAGGAAGACATAGCGCACCCCCACTGAAAAGACATCGGTGGTCGGGAAATTGTGACCCCAGCCGTTCTGCTGGAGGGCATGGTTCCATCCGAGCCGCAACCCCCAGTTGTGGTCGCTGCTCGAATAGGCAACGGCCGCCCCCAGCGACTGTTTGTCAAATCCGCTGCCGCTGTCGGATACGCCGTTGTAGCTGGCGTTCCCCTCGGTAAGATAGGCGTAGGACGCGGTTGCCGTAATGCTGTCCCCCCCTGTGCCGATGACGAATATGTACCCTGCTGCCGCCGACGCGGAAAACCGGTCACCCAGCCCCTTGGTATAAGGCTCCACATACTTGCCGTATTCCCGGTTGACCGAACGGTCGAAATAGGTCCCGTACGCGAGTGCAAGCGACATGTTCCAGGGACGTATCGTTTTTTCTACGAGAAGCGTGCCGTCCAGGCGGTAGAACCCCCGCCCGGTTATGTCGAAACTGCTTTTTTGTTCGTCGTACGGCGAGATGCCGGTTGGGAGCAGGAGAGATATGCCGATCGACACTGCCGGAATCAGGTCCTTTGCTTCGTTAACCTTCCAGGAAGAGTTATCATCCAGAAGCTCATATGTGACGGATAGTGTCGCATCTCCCAGGCCGTCGGTTTGGGAGGAAACACCGGAATATTTGTTGTCGTTCCAGACATACGGCAGGGAGATGCTCGTCTGCCAATCCCTGGCAAAGCGGTACCCCAGCCCCATGTTCAGCCGGTACTGCTTCAGGTCCGATTCCGGCGGGTCGGGCCGATGTGTGCCGTCCTGATCCCAGTAGCCGTCGTACAGTTCCGTATCAAAAGAGAGATCGGCAACCGCAACGGCATACTTTGGCACACTCAGCGAGGCTGCCGAACCTCCGCCGCAGCAGGAAGCGGCTCGGGAATATGCGGGGAAAAGGGCAGCCCCCCCGAGGAGGGCTGCCAATGCAATGGATGTCAGGTGTGAGTTCATGATCACTGCACTCCGGATGGAGTGACGTTAAATGTCTGGAAGCCGTTAGCTGTGCCGACTGCGGCTCCGTCGGTGGTTTTCTGCTCGGTCGTGGTGCCGTCGCTGACATAAAGCCTTACATAGATTTTGCCGGGAGTACCGGCAGTCAGTCCGGCCAGCCCTGCCGCAGACCAGCGGCCGTTGCCGAGATCGGTTGCAGACACCCACGTTGCCTTGTCAGCCGACATCTCCATGACGATAGAACTCACCGTCCAGGAAACATTAGACTGGTTTTTCAAGACGCTTCCGACCGTAACCGCCGGGAAAGTCAGCGTCATGCCGGTCTCCTTGGTGGCCAGGAAAACAGTGAAGGTGTAATTACCCCCCGTGGTTGCCGCAAGGCCGTCGTTGAACAGAAACCAGGTGCGTTTTTCCACACCGGCCATTCCCATGATTGCATCAGTGATCCCGGACAGCTTGGTCAGCATGTCACCGCCCATCGGCATGCCGACATACGGATAAAATGTGGCGGATTCGGTGCCGATGGTCACCTTGAGTTCCCAGACACCCATGGACATCCCGTTCAGAGCGGAGGCCATGACATAATACACGGTGCAGGAATAGGTGCCGTCGCCGTTATCGACCGGAGCGGCCATGGGTGTTGTGTGGCTCTTGGTTGCCATGTACATGAACGGTTTCACGATTAACGTTTTCCCGCTGGCCGGGCTGTTGTCGCTGCGATTGGTGAGTTTGATCATGAAGGTGGTCTTGCCCATGGCTGCGGCGGTGGTGCCCGGAATATACTCAACGATGTAGCTGGAGGTCAGAGCCTTTTTGGCAAAGGGCGGCACGCCGATTTTATCGGGTGTCAGCTTGGACTTGTTCAGGGGACAGGTCTGGAATGTCATCAGGGCATTTGCAAAACGGTTGGCAATATCAACCGGAATCGGGGTGCCGGAAGCCGTCGTCACCGCAATTCCCCCGGTTTTTAGCCCGTCGAGGGTGCCATCCGACAGATCTTCTGCCAGTGCCTGGATAAGTTCTGACTGCCCGGCCGGTGTCAGTCCCATATCTTTGGTCAGCTGACTGAACGCGGCTGCCCTCAGTCCCGCCAGGCGCTGGGTCGTGGTGGAGGCGCTGGAGATCGTGGCGAAGGACGGTTTGACCGAGCAATCAGGGGTGTAACCGAAGGCGGCGGCAAAGGCGGCATCAGCTGAGGCCTTGGTCCTTCCGCCGGCCACCAGTTTCTGCACGATGGTACTGGAGGGGTCGATCGTCACGTTGGAGCCGGACGACAGAGTCCCTCCTGCTGCAAAGGCGCTGAATGTTCCCAGGGAAACACCCGTTGTCGAAGTCGCTTCATCCGGGAATGTCCCGCCACCGGCTTCAAAATAAAGGTCTTTTGACAGTTCGGAAGTCGGGATGGCAACCGTGTATGAGCCATCGGCAGCGCTGGGAGCGGATCGTGCCACTTCGATGCCGTTTGCCTTGACAGTAACGACCGCACCGGCGGCCGGACCGGCAAGTACCGTTCCAGATACGGTTGTGGTTGTGGCGGAGGGGGTGCTGCTCGAACCTCCGCACGCGGAGATGACAAGCGGGAAGCAGAACATTGTCAAGAGCTTGAGAGCCCGTGCTGTATATGATTTCATGATGGTTCTCCTTTTGTCTGGCGGGTATCCCGCACAGTGCGGCTTTGTCCCTGCATGGTGTGTCCGGGTGCTCTGGTTATGAACGTGCCTGCTGGAAATGTGGATATACGCTTCGTCAGGATGTTCGCAGAGTGCATGAGACACCGGCGTAGATCGCAGCGTTACCGTAAAGTTTTTCAGCAGAGCCGGTTCAGGTATTCACGAATGGAGGGAGATTTTCGGAGGCGGTTCCGGCGGTTCGCCTGAAAAGGACGTAACACGCCCGGTGAGGTGTGGGAAACGGGTGTCTGTGCCGGGGATGTTGAACTGCATCGCAAAAAAGAAGGGCAACAGTTCAGAGGTGCCGCTGCCGGACAGAGTGGCATGCTCCCCGCTCCCGCCGGGGCATCCGCAGGAGGAGATTACGACCTGCTTTCTGTCAGGGGTCTTTTGATCGCAGTCAGATGTGCCGTCGTGATCGTCTTCGTGGTCATGGGACTGCCGTTGCGCTTTCATGCAGCAGCAGGTTCCTGATGCCATGCTTTCCGCCGAGCAGCCGCAGGTCCTGCAATCCCCGGTACATTCGCCGGCTACGGCAAAAGGGACAGTTTTCGCATTCATCACTCGTGACGCGAGCGGAACCATTATGATCAGGGTGTAGATCACGGTTAGAATTATGGCTATGTGGGATCGGCCTGGTAGTTTCATATGCGTTGAACCGCTCAGTCAGGGATGGCAATCAGTTTTCAAATGCCTGACCATCCCGCATTTCGATCATTCTCCCCCCGAGCCTGCCGAGGGCGGGGTTATGAGTCACCATGACGATGGTGAGCCCAGCATTTTTGTTCAGGTCCCGTAAAACCTCGCCGATCTCCTCCGACCGTTTCGTATCGAGATTGCCGGTCGGTTCATCGGCTAGGAGGATCTCGGGGCGATTCACGAGAGCCCTGGCGATCGCCACCCGCTGCATCTCACCCCCCGATATCTGTCCGGGCAGGTGGTTCATCCGGTGGTCCATGCCGAGCATCCCGAGGAGCCGGTCAACCTCCCCTTCGACCCCGGGCTTTTTGTAGAAAGCGAGCGGGAGTGCCACGTTCTCGCGGACGGTGAGGGTCGGGATTAGGTAAAAATTCTGGAATATGTAGCCGAAGACCTCACGGCGAATCCGGGTCAGAGCCCTCTCTCCCAGGATCTTGCCACCGCCGAAAATGCTACGGCCGGCCAGATCCAGCTCTCCTGTCGACGGATTTTCGAGACAGCCGAGCAGGTTTACCAGGGTCGTCTTGCCGGAACCCGAGGGGCCCATGAAAGAGACGAACTCTCCGCGGCGAATCGTGAGCGATACCCCGTCCAGGGCCCGGATCTCCTCACTGCCGCGGCGGTAGACCCGCGTCAGATCCCGCGCCTCCAGCGATATTCCGTTTTCAGTTGTCATCCTTCACTCCTTATCGAATCGAGGGGGCGGACCCTGCCGGCCTTCCACGCCGGGTAGATGCCGCTCAGGAGCCCCACGACCACAACCACCGCCAGGGTCAGGAATGCGAGGTTCATGTCGATGGACACGAGTTCCCCGCCGGGGGAATAGGGGAGTACCCTTCTGACCAGGATGTCGGAGAGCCGGGCAAAGACGAAGGCCAATCCGATCCCCGTGATCCCGCCGCCGGTGCAGAGGATCAGGGTCTCGGTCCAGACCAGAAAGAAGATATCGCCCGGCATCGCCCCCATGGTCTTCAGAATGCCGATCTCCTGCCTCCGCTCCAGTACCGACATGAGGATGGTGTTGACAACACCGACCATGGCGATCAGCAGGGCGATGATCGCGATGGAGAGCACCATCACGCGGGCCGTGGCAATAAGCTTCATGATCGTCTGCTTGACCTGGGTGAAGCTCACCACCTGTACGTCCGGGAGCTGAAACAGTGAGGTTTCCAGCCTGGCGATGTCCGCGTCTTTTTTTACCTTGATGCCGATGGTGGTGATCTTGTCTGTTTCAGAGATCTTCTGCAGCGTTTTCAACGGGACGAAGATCGTGCCGTCATCCTGGGTCCCGGTCCGCTCCAGAATTCCGACAACTTTGAGCTCGACGTTTTTTTCCGGGACGAGAATCAGATCCCCCACCTCGCGCTGCTCCAGTTCGGCCGCCTCGTACCCCATGACCGCCTCGGCAGCCGTTTCATCACGGAACCAACCCCCCTGGCGAAAACGGAAGAACGGCTTCATGGCCGGGTATGTGGCGGCCTCGACGCCGAAGTAGCCGGCGATCCCCCCACCATCCCCCTTGTCCGGATCAAAGAACGCCTGCATCAGAATCGGAGTTGCCCTGTCCACTTCGGGCCTGCTCACGATGTCATCCACCATTGACTGGGCAATGTAGCGCAGCCCTGTCCCCCCCTGCAGCATCATCGTGGCCGCTTCGTAGGGACAACCTTTGGCCATGACCATGAGCTGGTACCCCATGTTGTCGATATCACGATTCAGGGCATGTTCATAGCCGCGGTTGAACCCGAGCAGACTCACCAGCACCCACGACGAGAGCATGATGCCGACGAGGGTCAGCAGGGTGCGGGACTTCTTGCGCAGGAGGTTCTTGTAGGCGATCTGGAACCTGCTGATCATGGAGTCCCCCCTTCAGCCGCATAGACAAATTCATCCATCAGTATCAAGTTCTTTTTCAACGCCCGGAGTGCAGCGCGGAAATCTTCTTCCGCTTCGGGTGCCGGATTGCGGAATTCCGCCACCCTGCCTGACCCCTTGCCGGTCGCCGGGTCGTAGGACTCGAAATCCTTGAGCTTCAGACCGACGAACTGGCGGCCGAACTTGGGATCCCGCAGCTTCTTCGCCCACTGGCTGGTCATCTTCTGGATGTAAAATGACGTGATCCTGCCCTCCGGATCGAGAGCAACGAAGACCTGGATCCCGCCGAACTGCCCCTTCTGGTTTACGCCGTGGATGTAGCCGACCTTCCGCTTGCCGTTATGGATCTCGTAGATCGTGTAGGGGACGTCGATAGTTTCGTAGATGCCTTGGAACCTGTCTCCGAGACGCTTTTCGACCCGCCGCAGCATGGCCGTGCCCCCCCGCTTGTCAATGGAGACGTATGTGGTCTTGTAGCCGCTCGAATCAGGGAAGAAGCGGGCGACATCGCGGTCGGGATCGTTCAGGTCACAGCCGACGGCAGCAAGCGCCGAAACAGACATGGCGATAAAGAGCAGAGACGCCAGCAGTGAAACGGTTATCAAAAGGTTTACTCTCACTCTCGTCACATCTCCTCATTTTAAATTCCAATGCCGGGCCGTCAGAAATCCCAAAAACCGGTTTCACGCAACGACGCGACGACACAACGTTTAAAACCATGAACCAAAGAATTGTTTATAAGCCTTTCGTTGCGTCGTTGCGCCGTAGCGTGAGTCATGTCGTGCCGATCGTACTGCTTTCTAAGTTGTCGTTACTACATCGGCAGGTAATAGTACAGCTGCGCTATGGCGCGGTGATCGTCCTCGTCCTGGTTGTATTCGTACATGGTCCGGAACGTCAGGTCCGGAGTGACGAGAGCGGAAAAACAGGCGGAGTACAGCCAGTTCTCACCCCCGGAGCGCCAGTAGGTCGGTTGGAGTTCGATCTTCATCCTCTGCTCCGGACCAAAGAGATAGCCGAACCGGTACATCGCCGCCACCGTGTCCTGACCGAGCCATTCTCCGGCAAAGAGGTCGAAACGATGCTCAAGATTGTCCCGGAGATAAGCAAAGTCAGTCCCCACGAGCCGCATGCCCAGCGGGTCAGGCTCCCGGAGCTCATACCCCATGGTATCGAGGGTGCGGCCATACCCGGCGGAGAGCCCCAGTGTATAGTTATCCTCGTTGAGCACGCCGTATCCGAACCTGCCGGCCAGCAGGTAGTTGCCCTTGAAGTAGACCGGCATCCCGCTTCCGGTGGTGGCGCTGAGCTGCAGGTTGCCCCAGGAAAAATCACGGTAGCTGCCGATCCCCCAGTCGCGGTCATAGCCGAATCCCTGGATCGGGAGGGTGCGCAATATGAGCGGGTGGCTGTCAAAATAGGAACCGAGCCCGAGGGCCGGCCGATTGTGGCCGATCCAGACATCCGACACGGGGGTCTTGACTTTGAACCAGGCGTTGTAGGCCTGCGGTTCGATTTTTTTTACGCCGTCCTCGAAAACCGACAGCGCCAGCCTCCCCTGCAGGCCGAAGGAACCCCAGTCTCCCGTATCCCCGGAAAAACGGTGGAGATAGTCGAACCCGACGCCCGGTTTCTGCATTTCGGCATCCGGGTTCATGGAGTAGTAGATCGGCCGGTCCTGCTGCGAGGAGTAGCCGGCTATCCCCTGGGCCTCGAAATAGAGCAGGTAATTGTCGCCATGGGCGGGTGCGGTCACGGCCAGAATTCCTGCCAGAACGGCTCGGGTGACTGTTCTGACTCCGGCAAACCGGACAATTTCCACCATTCTAAAGATCGAATAGGTAGGCGCCACGGAACACCACCTTTCCTTTCTTCTCGAAGACGAAGGTGACTTCCCAGTCGCCGGGCATAACGAGGCGCACCGGCTTGAGATAAGCACCCTTTGCCGACAGGGAGTATACTTTTTCACCATCGCTGTGGGCTCCCCTCATGGAAGGCATGTCCGCGTCGCCTTTGACGACGTACGACGTGTCCCGGCTACCGTCACGGTTGAATATCTCCACCTTCATGATTGCCATGCCGAGCTTGGGCTGCTTTTCAAAGCCATAAATGAAATAGCTGCCGGCATCGAGGGATATTTTTTCCCCGGGCCTGGGGAGCAGTTGGTAGCCGGCCTTCGCAGCCGGAGCGGGGGCTGCAAAGACCGCTCGGGGAACAGACACCCCCAGGGTGAAGACCACCAGACACCACAGCACCGGTTTTTTCACAGCGTGTCCTCCTTCCGGCAGGTACGGAAATTATCGTTGTTCACTCCGGCATTCATCGGGGGACCGCACTTTCCTTCTGCTTGTTTCGCTTCATCTCCCTGAATTCACGGATCATTTTGGTATCCTGGTACATGTCGTCATAGGCAGCTTTGATCGCCTCATCGAAACCGGCAATCCTGCCGCCATATGCCTTGATGAACCGCTCAGCAGCACCACTGGAGGCGAAGGCCCATTTTGCCTGGCCGGTCATCACCCCTTTCTTGCTCCCCCCGATCACCCAGACAGCCGTATCGACATCCAGGAGCTCTTTGCCGTCATAATCGGCGACCCGCACCGCTACCGGTATCCTGTCGATGGTATTGGCCAGTTCGACAGCGGTGCAGTGCAGGCTGCAGGTGGCAACCGTCGATCCGTCCTCGTACGCGATAAGCATGCGGCTGTGGCTGAAAGTTCCCCGGTCCATGCCGCAGTGACGGCATGAGGGTGCTTGCACGACATCAGGAGGCGGCGCCGCAAGGACGGCCGTCGAGACCAGCAGGCAATATCCGAAAAAGAGTATCAGTAAAATTCGCATCGTTTTCACCTCTGAGATGTTGGTTTATATCGAGTTCCACAAGGTTTTCAATTCGGTGTCTCTCCAATACGGCATGCATTCATATGAATATAACGTGCAATCAAACAAAGTCAAATCACCCCGCCGGCACTGCTGCGGTTCATTACCCTTCCATCTCGGATAACGGCAGATACAGAATCGACCGGTAGCGCTGCAACTCGGATACATGGCCGCGGTCGGCTTCGCTCAGCGCCTTGAACATATTCTGCATGGATTCATCCCTGAATTTCAGTGACGTCTGAATATGCAGGTCTGCAAGCTTTTCTTCCATCTCAACCGCTTTTGAAACCGCCGTCAGAAGATCCGGCTTGGCACTCCTGATATTGCTCATGAGTTTCAGCAGCTTGTACTGGATCGCATAGGCCCGGGTCAGGCTGCCATTCAATACTTCGAATTCTGTATCGTCCAGCAGCTTCAGCGCCAGCTCGAACTGCTTCTGGTGGTTCTCTTCCTCAAGGGCTGTTTTTGTCCAGAGGGTGGAAGCTTCCGGAATATCCTCATAAATTTTGCTGTAATAGTGGTACAGGTCCGCACAAAGCGACTCAATGCCCATGCATACCTCCAGAAAAATCTTTCTGGTCATCATATCGGTCATCTCGTTCATTTCCGCTCCTTTTACCCTGTTTTTCAAATAATTCGGGACTCCCCGGTTTTTCGCCGGATTGAGCTGGTTGCACTGCGGGAATACGGGGAAGTGTTGCCAGTTATTCCCTCGTCAGATAAGCGGCGCTGAAACTGATCCTCGGCTCTTCTTAATGGTAGCAGTTTGCACAAGGTGTGGAGGTGGGTGGATGTCTGTTTATGCCTTCGGATGCCCGGGCAGATAGTGCTAGGGATTTCAGAAGGATGAGTTGCGATGATGTCCTATGGAGAGACGGAATAGTTGTACAGAACGGATATGATTGCGGCATGGAGCCTGCGAATCCGAACATTTCAGCTCGCGCAGAAGGCGGAGGGAGTTCAAACGGGAGACAGGATATCGCTATCCCGACCGGACTGCTTCCGGATCAGGGCCTGGGGTAGCATGAGAGCACGCCCTCGCTGTTCCCCTTAAAGCAACTGGTTCTCAATGACAAAGCGGGTAAGCTCCGCATTGTTCTCCATGTTCAGCTTGCGGAGGATGTGGGCACGGTAGGTACTGACTGTCTTGACGCTCAGGGACAGCTCGACGGCGATCTTGCCGACCGTCTTGCCGGAGGCGATCAAGCTCATCACCTGGTATTCCCGGTTGGAGAGACTATGGAGGAGGTCCTGATGATTGTGATCGCTGAGACCGTTTACGAGTGATTCCGCCAGGGCGGAACTCACATATTTTTTCCCCAGCGATATTTTATGCAATGCATCGAGGAGCTCCTCGGAGGGGCAGCCCTTGGTCAGATAGCCGGATGCTCCCGTTTTGTAGGCGCGCAGTGCATACTGCTCCTCGGGGTGCATGCTCAGGACGAGAACCGGAAGCTTCGGCTTGATGTTCTTCACCTCCACCAGGACATCAAGTCCGTTCCTGCCGGGCATGGTAATATCGAGGATCACCATGTCGTAATCATTTTTCTGTATCTTGCTCAGCAGTTCCTGGCCGTTGGCAGCTTCGTCAACTACGGACATGTCGACGGCCATGCCGATAACCTGCTTGAGGCCTTCCCTGAAAATGGCGTGATCATCAGCTACAAGTATTCTCGTGGGCATGCCTATCCTCCCTCCCCGCTAATGGTATTCGAGCAAACAGTGCGGTTCCATGCTTCGGAGAACCATAGATCCTCAGTTTTCCCCCTAACGTTTCAACCCGGCCCCGCATCCCTGCTATACCAAGAGAGAGAAGATCTCTCTTCTCCTTTTCCGTAATCCCCCGCCCATCGTCGCGCACCGAAAGGGTCAGCCACCCCTTCCGCTCCACCAGGCCCACCAGTACATGGGTGGCTCCGGAGTGGCACATGACATTGGTCAGCGCTTCCTGGAACACCCGGAAAACGGCCGTTGAAATGTCGCTATCAAGCTTCTGCTCCGCAAGGAGCAGGACTGTTTTGCAGGAAATGCCGCTCCTCTTCCTGAACTCTTCCGCCTGCCACTCCATGGAGTCGGCAAGGCCCAGCAGATCGAGCATTTCCGGCCGCAGTTTCGACGAGAGCCGCTGCACGGTCATGATCGATGAAGCAATCAGCTGCTCCATCACCTTTACCCTGGCAACAAGATTCTCGTGGGCGCAGTATTCCAGTGCTATGAGCGACACATTCAACTGGAGGGTTGCCAGCATCTGTCCCAGGTCTTCGTGGATTTCCCGGGAGACGGTCATCCGCTCTTCCTCCCTGGTGGCCATGAGATGAGACGAGAGATTGCGCTGCTGTTTCAGCGAATAGACCAGCTTTTCTTCCCGTTTTTTATACCGGGTGATTTCCTGCAAACTCTCCCGGCTGAAACGGTCCAACTCTTCGGACAGTTCCAGCAAGCGCAGTTTCTGATTACTCAACGGAGCCCCTGTCCACTCTCCCGAACTGGACTTGATGACAGCTGATCCGGCTGAAATGTTACCGCCGTCTGCAGTTTCCAATTGCTGACCTCGCAAGCCCGCCGGGCGCAGTTGCACCCCACGGAGCTATTATACCCCACATATCTCCGCTTGTCCTTGTCCCGGCAAGACAATTTACTGCATGCCGCCTTTATTTCCAAGACAGGCTGAAATTCCCTGTGGAGACAAGCCTCCGCAGCAGTTTCTAAACTGGCTTCACCGCCATGATAGCAGGATGTTTCCGAAGTAAACATGGGCAGCTGTCTGTATTTGCAGTCGGATTTTCAGACTGAGATTGGTAGGCAGCCCGGAAGGGGATGGTGCGGTGTTGTCCTACGTGGCTGGAAAGGTTCCATTAGATACGAGTTGAGGCGGATCAGAGGGTAAAATAGAATGTAGCCCCCTTCCCCTTTTCACCCTCGGCCCAGATCCTGCCGCCGTGACGCAGGATGATCCTGGATACCGTTGCCAGGCCTATACCTGACCCCTCGACAGGGTCATCGCAAAGAAGACGCTGAAATGGGGTAAAAATGTTGCCTGATTCCTGCGGATCAAAGCCCGCCCCGTTGTCGCGGACAAAATAGACAAGATCCTCTTCCCTGTTGATTGTGCCGAACTCGATCCGGGCAGCGTCCTTTTTCGCGGAGTATTTCCAGGCATTCCCGAGCAGATTTTCTAGGACTATCCGCAGCAGGTCCGGGTCACAGTACCCGCAGACCCCTTCGGCTATGCCGAATGTCACGCGGCGTCCGGATTTCTGTGCCAGCAGGTTGTCCCTGATTTCATTGGCAATACCGCTGAGGTCGGTCCATTTTTTATTCGCGGGCTTGCTCGAGTGCGTGGAGAATTTGAGCAGGGCAGCGACAAGGCTGTTCATGCGGGTACTTTCCCGGTTTATTACCTGGAGATGCGCTTTGCTCTCGTCGTCCAGCGCCCCGTCCTGGGTGTCGAGAAGTCTCCGGGACAGACTGCTTATGGTGACCATGGGGGAACGCAGGTCATGGGCGACGCTGTAGTCAAACGATTCAAGCTCCTTGTTCGCCATTTCAAGTTCCGCAGTCTTTCGGGAAAGTTCGGTATTGAGCTCCCGGATCACGTAGTGCTGCCACGCTATGACCTTTTTTGACCGGATTATGGCAAGCGCTTTGTCAAGAACCGTAAAGATCTGTTCAATGTCGATCGGCTTCAGGATGTAATAGTTGATGCCGATCTCGATGGCCTGCAGCAGGTACTTTGTATTGCTGTACGCGGTCAGGGCAATGATATTGGTGGAGGGGCTCAACTCCTTGATCTCGGCCGCCATCCTGATGCCGTTAATAAGGGGCATATTGATATCGGTGATGACAATTTCGGGCTGATGCCGCTTGAAAGACTCAATCCCGGCTTCACCGTTCACGGCAACAATCAGCAGCAGATCCGGGTAGCGGTGGCGGATAATCTCACTGAGCATCTCCCGCGAGTCAGCTTCATCTTCCACAATGAGCAGGGACAGGCCATGGCCGGCCGGTTCAGCTGTCACCATTTTTCACCTCGATCCTGCGGCTAAAAAGAGAGCCGGCCACAGAAAAAGCGCTGTTTGCAGAATATTTATTTCCAGCGACGAAAATATAGCAAATTTTCTTAAAGTCCCCAAAGAAATTACTCGAAAAAGTGATCACTGCCGCTGATACTTCAGCAAGTCCCGTCTCACAGAACTTTGCCCTGGCACGTCTGGTTGGCAGGAACGTGTCAGGAATAACGGAATAAACCACATTTCCGCTGAAAAGCGCCCTTTTTGATGTTTAGGGGCAGAACCGCCACCCTTGCGGACGCTCATTTATATTACTTGCTTTGATTTGTCGGCGGGTACGGCGTTCACTGCGACTTCGCCCAGTACCGGCAACGGCGGTTGACCGTTTATTTAAGCCTCATTGCCGGAAGATGCCGTATTTCCGCATCTTGTAGCGAAGGGTACTGGCGTTAAGGCCGAGCAGTATTGCGGCCCCGTTTTTCCCCTCGATGCGCCACCCCACCTTCTGGAGCACCTGGTGGATGAGATTGTGTTCCAGCGCTACGAGGGCCTTGACATCCTGCCCGACCAATTCGTCTGTCTTCCGGAACGTTTCAAACCGGTCCAGCACCTGCAGTGAACTCCCCTGGCTGATGATCACCGCGCGCTCGATGACGCTTTCCAGTTCCCGCACGTTGCCGGGCCAACCGTATTCCTTAAGGTTGTTCAGGGTTTCTTTTGACACGGACTCTATCTTCTTGCCGATTTTCTTGTTGAATTTGTCAATGAAATGATTGACGAGCAGCGGGATATCGTCCCTGCGCTGCCGGAGCGGCGGCATCGTGATCGGAAATACGTTAAGCCGGTAATACAGGTCCTCCCGGAACTTGCCGTTGCGGATCTCCTGTTCGAGGTTCCGGTTGGTGGCCGCAATGATCCGCACGTCGGTCTTGATGGTGCGGGGACTACCCAGGCGCTCGAACTCGCCGTCCTGGATGACCCGGAGCAGTTTTGATTGAAGTTCCATCGGCATCTCGCCGATTTCGTCGAGGAATATGGTGCCGCCGTCGG
>CAZGEG010000021.1:0-82271 GCA_964524835.1 uncultured Geobacter sp. | reverse complement strand
TATATCAATCCAACCTTTACCTGTCAGAATAATGTTCTGTTGCGGGATATCAGGATCATTGGTTGAAATGGTAATATTTGCCGTTCTGCTACCTGCCTTTTTCGGTGCAAATTTAACTTGAACATTGCATTGTGAGTTTGGTGAAAGTGAACTCGGACATGTGTTGGCTGACAAAACGAAATCCCCAATATTCAGTCCGGTTATTCCCACAGAAGATATGCTGAGCGGTACAGTCCCCGAATTTGTGATAGTGAAGATATGAGACGATGAACTCTTGCTCAACATGATTTTGCCAAAATCGTCCGTTGATAGGGATACGGATATTTTGGGCAGTTCAAGACCATGCGGATTTGTTCCCTGCTGATACTCCACGATATTGGACTTACCATCCCCATCCGGGTCAAGATAAGCATCGATCACCAGTGGGTTTAAGCCATGGTTAACTTCCCAACCTTCCGGCATGCCATCGCCGTCGGTATCGCTATTATTGGGATTGGTTCCCAGGCTGAATTCCTCCATTGCGGTCAGGCCGTCATGGTCGTAATCGGAAGCCCCGTCCTGCATTGAGTAGGGAAGGCCCTGCATGCTTAGAGGATTGAAACCGTATCTCACTTCCCACCCGTCCGGCAGGTCGTCGCCGTCAGTATCGGGATTGGCTAGGTCGGTGTGATTCAGGTATTCCTGCAGGTTTGTTAGTCTGTCACCTTCATAATCCAAGGCGGCATCAAAGGGGTTGAGAGGGTTTAAAATGATAGGATATCCATTTTCATGTCCGTCCGGCAGGCCATCGCCATCCGTATCCGCTTTGTTGGGGTCTGTTTTTAGCAGAAATTCCTGCAGGTTGGTCAGGCCGTCACTGTCGTTGTCCCAGGCGGCATCGTTCGGGTCGGTTGGCCAAAGCCGGTTTGCAACCTCCCATCCGTCGTCCATACCATCGACGTCACTGTCAGGAAGGTCCGGTCGAGTGCCGATCCGGTATTCCTCCAGGTTAGTGAGGCCATCATTGTCTTTGTGCTTGTTAGCATCCGAAGGGTCATGGGGATTGAGGCCGTAATTGGTTTCCCATACATCAGGCATCCCGTCGCTGTCATCATCTGCATCAATATTGTCCGGTATGCCGTCGCCGTCGCTGTCCACTTCGTAAAAGGCGGTCATTTCCCAGGCGGGGACCAACCCCTCCGAAGACTGATACTGGAAACCAGGCGGATAGGCGCATGAATAGTCATACGCCCACAAACGCCAAGTTCCATTGGCCGGCAGGCCGTTAAAGGCCGTTATTCCGGTAACCAGCTTGCTGTAGTTCAGGGGGCCACCGTAATACCAAGAACCCCCCTCTCTGTTCCACAGCATTGCGCTCCGTGTCGAATTGCCGTCTTTCAGGTCTATCTCCAGGTCCGGCTGATTCCAATGCAACCCACCGACCCATGCATTGACGCCGGTAATAACGACATTGTCTGGGACGCTGGAGATAATGGCGCTTGAATTTACCCACGACTGGCAATTGGGTATATACCCACCTGAAGCAGGCACACTAACAGTAATGTACCCGGCATACACCGGTGCGCTTGATAGCAGGAATACGCCCAATATCGGAATGGAGCAGCACAGCAGACGTAATACTTTCAATTGGAGGCTCACGATCTCCCCCCTACTGCTCAGACTCGCCCGAATAATCGAGCTTGTCTTTCCATGGTCCGCCATTTATTTGTTCAAGCTCTTCGATTTTTTTATAAAACAACTTTTCAATCGGTAGATCAGATAACCTTTTTAATTTTATTTCCCAAGATAGTTCTCTCTGTTCAATATTTTCAAAAGAGCCTCCAACATAGATCTTGTGAGGACGCACATCTAATACACCAATATCATTAATTGAATACGTGGCTTCCTTTGCTTCAAGGTTTCTGGATAAAGTTTTGACTCCACCCACCATCATTGTGATCCTTGCCTCTTCGGGTGCGGTGAAGACAAACTGCGCCTCGATCGTGTAGCGGCCTGGCCGGAGGGGCTGCACGACCTGTTCAAAGTCGTGGGTACTGCCGCTGTCCTGACTGGCTGACCAGACTTCAAATTCTTCAACAGGTTTGCCGTTCTTCTTTTTGACCTTTAGTGTCACTTGCGGGTTTTTGAGCGTGATCTTGCTCATGACCCATATATTTAAAGTTATCGGTGTATCCGGTTTCGGTTGTTTCTTGGTAGTAACCTTCATTAATACCGGCGGGTCATACATGGCATGCATGTTATTCGAAATGAACAAACTACAACAGAGAATGGCAACTGCTGACAGGATTTGAAACCTCGTCATTTTGCTGAGATTCATATTTTGGTCTCCTTTTTACTGCTTGTTGAAATTAATCTTTCCGGTTCGCCACAGTAATCAGTAAGTAAATTTATTCTTTAACAATTTTAAAAGCCTAAGTTCTATCAGGCAGATATGGAATCGCGACCAACAATTCTATCTGAGAGAGAACTTATACTTGTCAAACAGCTTATCCGCGATGGCTCCGACTTTCCGTCATTTAAGAAACAATATTCCCATTTGCCACATAAATTGTGCGATTTCACTAACGCAATTAAAAAAAGGAATCAAGAAAAGCTTTTGTTTATTAGAAACATTAAAAGTGTAAAGTTTCTTTACACATTAAAAAATATATCAATAAAAACAGTGCGTTGCAAAAGTGTAAAATTTCTTTACACATCGTGTAACACGCTGATTTTGATAGCCATTTAATTTTATAAATTTATGAAATATATTTTGGAGGAAACAAAGAATGTCCGATTTCAGGTTGCTGATTTTCATTTCTTGGTAAATCCAGCCAATATTATCAAAAAAACAAGGCCTGATTAACCCGCTTTTAAAAAAACCTTAAAACGGCAGTTACTTACGCAACGACGCAAAAAACGTAACGAAATACTCTATAAGAAAATGCAAGGTTTAGTATGTCGCGTCGTTTCTTGTTCCTCGGAATCTCTTGAGTTTATGACCCAGTGCGACTATATTTTGTTGCGAAATCTTTCCCACAAGGATGTGTCATGAAAGAATCCCAGCAATCGCTCGGTCTGCGCACCCTGGAAGACATCAGCTCGATCATCCATTCGCATGACCTTCAGGATACGCTCGACAATATCGTCACCCTGGTGGCCAAACGGATGGGGAGTGATGTCTGCTCGATTTATCTGCTGGAAAACGACGGCGAAACCCTGACCCTGAAGGCGACCAAAGGTCTTTCCAAGGCCTCCGTGGGCCGAGTTTCCATGAAGGTTCATGAAGGTCTGACCGGTCTTGCCGTTGAAACCCGCGCCATGG
Source organism: uncultured Geobacter sp. (assembly GCA_964524835.1). Taxonomy (GTDB): domain Bacteria; phylum Desulfobacterota; class Desulfuromonadia; order Geobacterales; family Pseudopelobacteraceae; genus JACRCG01. Next base: position 78,967 of record CAZGEG010000021.1, on the reverse strand, counting down.
TCATGACCGACAATGCTCCGGCTCATCCCCGCTACAAATATTTCAAGGAGGCCAGGGAGGAACGGTTTCTCTCGTTCCTGGGGCTGCCGCTGTTCGAACACAAGGCGCCGATCGGCGCGATCGTCGTGCAAACCCGCGAAACCCGCAGCTTCAACGATGATGAAATCAGTATCCTGCGCACGATCACCTTTCAGATCGGCAGTATCATCCATACCGCCCGGCTGCTTGATTCGATCCAGCACAAGGAGCGGGAGAGGGCCTGGTTCGAGAAGGAACTGGCCAAGGTCAAGAACGGATCGGAGGGTGAAACGACACCTTCCGGGCCGGGGAGCGGGAAACGGAGCCACGTTTCCCGGACTCTGGGCGGAACGGCCGTATCGCCCGGTTTCAGCCGCGGGAAAATTTACATCCTCGACCGCTTTAACGACAAGGTCATCAAACTGGCAAAGGTCGGCACCGTCGCCGAAGAGGGGCGCAAATTTTCCCATGCCCTTGAAAAGGCCAAGATCCAGACCATATACATGGAAAAAAGGGTCAGCGAGACCCTCACTGCCGATGATGCCGCAATTTTCCATACCCATCTGATGATCCTCGAAGACCGGAGTTTTTCCGCCAAGGTGGTAGATCTGGTCGAGCAGGGAGTGGGTGCCACCCGGGCGGTCCATGATGTCGTCCAGCATTATATCCAGGCGTTTTCCGCCATGGAGGACCCGTATCTGCGGGAGCGGTCGGCGGATATGGAGGACATCGGACGCAGAATCATCGACGCGATTGAAGGGAACGGTTCCAGCGAGGTGACCCTCAAGGAAAAACGGGTGCTCGTCGCGGACGAAATTTTCCCCTCCAATCTGGCCATGCTCGATCCGAACAAGATCCTCGGCATTGTCACCGAAAAGGGGAACGCCTATTCGCACGCCGCCATCATGGCAAAATCGCTCGGCATCCCGGCCGTTCTCGGTGTGCAGGGGGTCATGGCCGCTGCCAACGTCAAGGATGAGATCATCGTTGACGGCACCTCCGGCCATGTCTACCTCAACCCGGATGCGGCCGTAAAGAAAGAGTACGTGCGCCTCGAACAGGAGTATGCGGGGAGGATGAAGGAGATGGAAGGGTTGCGTGACCTGCCGGCGGTGACGACCGACGGCGTTGCGATCACGCTGAGCGCCAACATCGGCCTGATTTCGGATGTCCGGGTCGCCAATCTGCATGGCGCCGAAGGGGTCGGTCTCTATCGTACCGAGTTCCCCTACATGGCGCGCTCCGCCTTTCCGACCCGAGAAGAGCAGGCCGGCATCTATCGCAAAATACTGGAAGGGTTCCCCGGCCGGACCGTCAACATCCGCACGTTGGATATCGGCGGCGACAAGGGGCTTTCCTACTTTCCCTATCCTCACGAGGACAATCCTTTCCTGGGGTGGCGCTCGATCCGCGTCTCGCTGGAACGGCAGGATATTTTCAGGGAACAGCTGGCCGGCATTCTGCTCGCGGCGCACGCCGGCAGCCCGACGATCATGTTTCCGCTCGTCAGCAGCCTTGATGAAATCAGCCAGATCAGGGAGATTCTGGCGTCGGTCAGAAATGAACTGCTGCGCGAAGGGCACGATGTCCCCGCCTATATCCCGCTCGGAATCATGATCGAGGTGCCGGCGGCGGTGCAGATCATCAATTACCTGATTCAGGAGGTGGATTATGTCAGTATCGGCACTAACGACCTGATCCAGTACACCCTTGCCGCCGACCGTAATAATGCCAGTGTCAGGCAGTATTATGATCCGTACCACCCGGCGATTCTGCATTCCATCAAACGCGTTGCCGATGCCGCCGCCAAAGCGGGCAAGAAGGCGTCCGTCTGCGGAGAGATGGCTGCCGACCCGCTCTGCGCCCTGCTGCTGGCCGGCATGGGCATTCGGGAATTCAGCCTTTCGGCCCCCAGTATACCGGTTGTGAAGCAGGCGCTTCGCAGCAACAGCATCGATGCGTGCAGGCGCCTGGCGCGGGCGGCACTGGCGTGTCGCAGCAGTGCCGACATGAACCGCTGCCTGGCGACCGCGCGGAAAAAGCTGAACTTTTAAGCGATGTTGGATTTTGAATTTTGAATCTGACTAATACTGATTTCCAGCTTGGCATTTCCGTTCATGGTTCGATACCTCACCACGAACGGAAATGCATCATCTGTAACGGGATATTGTCCGTTCGCCCTGAGGTATCGAAGGGAGAATGGACAATTGTGGGAGATTGGTTCTACTCAGCATTTTGAATGATACTGGAAGCAGAGGAGACGATGTTTTGTACGATGGCCGCCCTACATACGCCGAGATCGATCTCGCCGCACTTAAACATAACTATGGACTGCTCCGCTCGTCAATTCCGCGGCGGACCGAGATTCTGGCGGTTGTCAAGGCGGATGCCTACGGGCACGGTTTCATGGATATCAGCCGGGAACTGGAAAGCCTCGGGGTCAACGCCTTCGGCGTCGCGTTTCTGGCCGAAGCGATCCAACTCCGCAAAAGCGGCAGCGACAAGCCGATCCTCCTGCTGGGGGGCGTGTACCCAGGGCAGGAGCGTAAATGTATCGGCTACAACCTTTCAACAGTCGTGTTTTCCCTTGAACAGGCCCAGGCCCTGAACCTTGCCGCCGGCAAGCTCTTCCGCAAGGCCCGGATTCATCTCAAAATCGATACCGGCATGGGGAGGCTGGGTATTCCCTATGATGACGTTCCCCGGTTCCTGGTCGAGCTGAAGAAACTGCAGAATATTGCCCTCGAAGGCTTGATCTCGCATTTTGCCAGCGCCGACGAGCTCGATGAGTCGGGTCAGTATTTCACCCGGCTTCAGGGGGAGCGCTTTGCCTGGTCGCTGGCCGAAATCCGCGCGGCCGGCTTCTCTCCCCGCTATATTCATATCGCCAACAGTGCCGCAGCGCTGCTGCGGGATATCCCCGACTGCAACCTTATCAGGCCCGGGATCACCATGTATGGTGCTCTGCCGTCCGCCGATTTCCAGGGAAAGCTCGAGCTCAAGCCGGTGATGAGCCTCAAGAGCCGCATCGCCATGCTCAAGTGGGTGGAGCCGGGGACCACCATCAGCTACGCCCGCCGTTTTACGGCAGGCCGGCGCACGCTGATCGCCAGTGTCCCGGTCGGGTATGCCGACGGCTACCCCCGCGCTCTCACCAACCGTGGCGAAGTGCTGGTCCGCGGTCTGCGGGCCACAGTTGCCGGCACCGTCTGCATGGACTGGATCATGCTCGACGTGACCGACATCGAGGGCGTTGCCGTAGGGGATACCGTGACCCTGATGGGATGTGACGACGGTGGGAACTGCATTCATGCCGAAGAGCTGGCGGCCTGGGCCGACACGATCCCTTACGCTATATTCTGCGGCATCAGCAAGCGGGTGCCGAGGGTGTACCTGAAATAGCAGCATCTGACAAAGTCGGTGAATCCATGTACGCACTTGCCATAGACCTGGGAACTACCACGCTGGCCGCATCGCTGATCGACTGCGCCAGCGGTGAACGCATTGCAATCACCGGCGCTCTGAACCCCCAGCGCCGCTTCGGGGCCGATGTGGTCTCCCGGCTGGATGCGGCCGTCAACTCTCCGGCGCTCCGGCAGGAGATGTCGGCGTTGATCCGCACCGAGCTGAGGAGGATGGGAGGCGAACTCTGCGACGCAGCCGGCATCGCCTGGAATGACGTCCGGAAGGTTGCGGTAGCGGGAAATCCGACCATGCAGCATATTCTTATGGGGCTGGAACTGTCGTCTTTGGCCTTTCCCCCCTACCGGCCGTTCTATACGGAAGGAACGCATCTGCATGCTGCCGGGCTCGGGTGGGACGGCGATGCCGACATATATATCTTTCCGATGCCGGGGGGGTTTGTCGGCGGCGATACGGTGGCGTTCATCTACGGCGCGGCACCGGGCGAGGCCACGCTCTGTCTTGATATGGGCACCAACGGGGAGATTGCGCTGATCGCGGGGGAGACGGTCTGGGCGACGTCTGCCGCCGCCGGACCCGCTTTCGAGGGGGGGAACCTCTCCTGCGGCATGGCCGCCCTGCCGGGCGCCATCAGCTCGGTGCGGATCGAAGGTGAGCGTCTCACGCTGCAGGTCATCGGCAACGGTCAGCCATTCGGCATCTGTGGTTCTGGGGTAATCGAGGCGGTCACCGAACTGCTTCGCTGCAACATCCTGGAATCCGGCGGCAGGTTGAAGGGCTCCGGGGAGATCGAATCAAACCTCGCGGCGCGGGTGATCGATTATCAGGGAGCCAACGCGTTTGTCCTGCACCGGGACGCAGGGCGCCTGATTCTCCTGTCGCAGGAGGATATCCGCCAGCTGCAGCTCGCCAAAGCCGCCCTGCGTGGCGGGATTGATGTTCTGGCCGAGCGCTCCCGTATACAGTGCCAGGCCTTGAAAAAGGTGATTCTGACCGGTTCTTTCGGCGCCGTCGTGCGCCCTGAATGGCTGAAAACGATTGGAATTTTCGATGAAAGCATGGTACAAACGACCCGTTTTACTCCTGAGGGGGCCCTGGTAGGCGCAGAGAAGGCGCTGACAGGCGGTGATGGTTACGCCGCGGTTGAAGAACTGGCTGGGCGTTTCAAGGTCGTGCCGCTTTCCGGAACGCCGCTGTTTGAATCGCTCTTTATGCGGCATATTGATTTTCCACACACTGACATCCAATTATAATCAATCCACACAACAGCAAGGAGTACGGGCATGGCACAGATAACCAGGGCACTGATCAGTGTTTCTGACAAGAGCGGCGTCGTTGAATTTTCAAAACAGCTGTCGGGATACGGGGTGGAGCTGCTCTCCACCGGAGGTACCGCCAAGCTGCTGCGGGAGGCCGGCTTGACGGTCAAGGATGTCTCGGAGTTTACCGGTTTCCCGGAAATGCTGGACGGACGGGTGAAAACCCTGCACCCCAAGGTGCATGGCGGTCTGCTCGGAATGCGCTCGAATCCGGAGCACGTTGCCAAAATGAAAGAGCACGGCATCGAGAATATCGACATGGTGGTCGTAAATCTCTACCCCTTCGAAGCAACGACAGCTAAAGAGGGATGCCGGCTTGAGGACGCCATCGAAAATATCGATATCGGCGGTCCGACCATGCTCCGCTCGGCGGCCAAGAACTACCCGGATGTCACCGTACTGGTAGACAGCGCCGACTACGCGCAGGTGCTTGAGGAGATGAAGGCGGCTGGCGGCGCGGTTTCCGCGGCCACCAACTTTGGGCTGGCGGTCAAGGTTTTCCAGCACACCGCCGCCTACGACGGGGCGATTTCCAACTATCTGGGGGCGCGACTGACTGAAGAAGTTCAGGAATTCCCTCCCACGTTCACCCTGCAGGTCAAAAAGGCCCAGGACCTGCGCTACGGTGAAAATCCCCACCAGACGGCGGCTTTTTATGTCGAGGGGAGCATCTCCGAACCGTGTGTATCCAATGCCGTACAGCTCCAGGGGAAGGAGCTCTCCTTCAACAATATCATCGACCTGGATGCCGCCATTGAAACCGTCAAGGAATTCGAGCAGAGTGCCGCCGTCATCATCAAGCACACCAACCCCTGTGGTGTCGCGCTGGCGGACTCGCCGCTGACCGCGTATCTCAAAGCCCGCGAATGCGACCCGGTTTCGGCCTTCGGCGGCATCGTCGGCTTCAACCGCACGGTCGATGCGGAGACCGCCAGGGAGCTGACCTCCACCTTCCTGGAAGCGGTCATCGCTCCCGGCTACAGTGAAGAGGCCCTGGCCATCTTCACGGCGAAGAAGAACGTCCGGGTCATGCAGGTGCCGCTTCTTGACAGCTACGTTGCCGGCGGCTTCGACCTGAAGCGCGTTACCGGCGGCCTGCTGCTGCAGGGAAGAGACCTGGGGATGGTCAACGCCCTTGAGTGCCGTGTCGTGACCGAGCGGACGCCGACCGTGTCCGAGTACGAAGCGCTCGATTTCGCCTGGCGGGTCTGCAAACATGTCAAATCGAATGCCATCGTCTTCAGCAACCGTGACCAGACGGTCGGCATCGGTGCCGGGCAAATGTCCCGTGTCGATTCATCCAAGATTGCCGTAAGTAAGGCGCTGCTCCCGATCCGGGGAACGGTGCTGGCCTCGGATGCCTTCTTCCCCTTCCGCGACGGGGTGGATGCCGCCGCGGAAGCGGGTGTGACCGCCATCATCCAGACCGGCGGCAGCGTGCGCGACGAAGAGGTGATCAAGGCCGCCAACGAGCACGGGATAGCGATGCTCTTCACCACCATGCGGCACTTCAGACATTAAAATACTGGCTGAAGGTTGAAGGCTGAAGTGAAAGCAGGGTATCCTGTACTTCTTCAGCCTTCAGTCTTCAGTCTATCAACCTGAGTAATTTCGAAATAAACAGAGGTGTAACCATTATGAAAATACTCGTAATCGGCGGCGGTGGCCGCGAACATGCCCTGGTCTGGAAAATTGCCCAGTCGCCGCTCGTCACGAAGCTCTACTGCGCACCGGGCAACCCGGGGACGGCGGCCCTGGCAGAGAACCTACCGCTTGCCGTTGACCAGCTGGACAAGCTGCTGGCGTTTGCCTATGAGAACAAGATCGACCTGACGGTCGTCGGACCAGAACAGCCGCTGTCGCTCGGGATCGTTGACCTGTTCGAGTCCCACGGTCTCAAGGTGTTCGGCCCGTCGCAGAAAGCCGCGTTCATCGAGGGGAGCAAGGCGTTTTCAAAAGACCTGATGCAGAAGTACCACGTACCGACCGCCGCCTACGGTGTATTTACCGACCAGGCCGAGGCGGAAGCCTTCATCAATAGCACCGGGGCGCCGATCGTGGTCAAGGCCGACGGCCTGGCGGCCGGCAAGGGCGTCATCATTGCCCAGACCTGCGGGGAAGCTGTCGAGGCCGTTCGCGACATGCTCAGCGGCAACGCCTTCGGCAGTGCCGGTTCGCGGGTCGTCATCGAAGAGTTTCTGACCGGTGAAGAGGCCTCGTTCCTGGTCATCACCGATGGAAAGAATGTCATACCGCTCGCCAGCGCCCAGGATCACAAGGCGGTCTTCGACGGCGATCTGGGGCCGAACACCGGCGGGATGGGTGCCTATTCTCCCGCCCCGGTAGTGACGGCGGATATCCATGAAAAAGCCATGCGGCAGGTAATCCGTCCGACCTTGGACGGCATGGCCGCCGAAGGGAGAACATATCGCGGGGTGTTGTATGCCGGCCTGATGGTGAAGGACGGCGAAGTGAAAACGCTGGAGTTCAATGCCCGTTTTGGCGATCCGGAATGCCAGCCGCTCCTTATGCGGATGAAGTCCGACATCGTGCCGGTTCTACTCGCCGTCGCCAACGGCGATCTCGGGGACACCGCCATCGAATGGCACGACAAGGCGGCTGTCTGCGTTGTCATGGCGTCGGAAGGGTATCCGGGCGACTACCGGAAGGGCGATGCGATTTCCGGACTGGACCAGGCGGCAGAGCTGGAGGAGTTGTACGTTTTCCATGCGGGTACGGCGCAGAAGGATGGCGCCTGTGTCACAAACGGCGGCAGGGTGCTCGGTGTTACGGCACTCGGGGCAACCGTCAGGGACGCGATTTCAACCGCCTATCAGGGGGTATCGCGGATCAGTTGGCCCGGGGTCCAGTACCGCAGTGATATCGGCAAAAAAGCGCTTGAACGCGAATAAACCCAAATTCCAGGAAATACATAGAGAGCCACAAGGAGAAACGATGAAAGCAGCCCCGCTCGTACTGCTGATGATGGGAAGTGACACCGATCTGCCGGTAATGCAGGAAGCCGCCGATATTCTGAAAAAATTCGATATCCCGTATGAAATGCGGATATCGTCTGCGCACCGCTCGCCGGTACGGACCCTGGCTCTTGCTTCGGAAGCGGCCGGCCGCGGCGTCAGAGTCATCATCGCCGGTGCCGGAATGGCGGCGCACCTGGCGGGAGTTGTTGCATCGAAAACCATCCTCCCCGTTATCGGCGTACCGATGCCGGGCGGGGCCCTGAACGGTGTTGATGCGCTGTATGCCACAGTGCAGATGCCGGCCGGGATTCCGGTGGCGACGATGGCGATCGGACGGGCCGGGGCAAAAAACGCCGGCCTGTTTGCCGTGCAGATTCTGGCACTTTCCGAGCCTCATCTTGCCGAGTCTCTGCTGCGCTATCGAGCCGAGATGGACAAGGAGCTGGAACAGAAGGATGCCGACCTGCAGGGCCGCTAGGATGGTCACGAACGGCTGCTGTCGTTGATTGGCTTAATCTGCACCGTATCGATAATTTGTGGTTGACTTTTTCGCACGACACATGGTAGATAACTGGACGCTTTTGATGGCCGTATCGGTTTCCTGATTCGAGACAACTCGGCGGTTTTAGATGCATTCAGGTCGTATTCCACATTTCAGCAATCTGCAGTTTTGTGGTTATATTCCCCTTTAGCTCAGTTGGTAGAGCAGGTGACTGTTAATCACCTTGTCCGTGGTTCGAGTCCGCGAAGGGGAGCCAATTTAAACAAGTCTGATTATCTTGAAACGGGTAGTCGGACTTGTTTTTTATCAGAACAAATGCGGGAATAACTCAGTGGTAGAGTGTCAGCTTCCCAAGCTGAAGGTCGCGAGTTCGAATCTCGTTTCCCGCTCCAATAAAAACAAGGGGTTAGCCAATCAAGGCTAACCCTTTTTGCTTTACGCGTGGCCTCTCGCGTGGCCTCATTTTTTTGAATCTTGAAAAAACATTATGAACAAAACGGAGACATGGAGAAACTCCGGTAGCTATAATCCACTTAACTATCAACTCATTTCAAATTCATACCAACCGCAAATTCTTTTCAAAATCACCGATACATTATTTTTAACTTTTCCACAGTTGACTTGAACTCCTCTCTCAACCCCTCCGGTGCCAGCACCTCCACCTCTGCGCCGAACCCCCTAAGCCAGCAGCGAAGCTCGCGATCGACCAAGACCTCCGCCTCAAGAAGTACTCTGTCATCATCGAATTCCTTCAAACGTACTTTCCCCGTTATCGGGATTTCATGTAGGTGGGCTGACGCCTTACGTTGGAAGAGCGCCTTGAGGCGGATATTCTCAACCTTCATAACTGGGTAACTGAACTCACCGCTCTCGATGTACCCCTGTAATGTGAATCCCTCCGGTATTGTTGCCGGCTTCTCTAGCAGCGTTACCTCTTCTATCTTGTGGAGAAGAAACCGAAGTGGATTCAAGTAATTGCCTTCGGTGGCGATCAGGTAAATCAAGCCTTCCACAAATACCAGTCCCAGCGGATGCAACTCTGAAAACTCCTGCGCCGCTTCATTATCCTTCTTCCGGTACCTAGCCCTTATCCGTTTTCCCATTAGCACTGCATCGTAGACCGTTTCCGTAACTCCTTTCATGATTGATGGCTGCGTCACTTTGACTTTCCGCGTGACAATACAAACTTTGTCTAGCCAATGGACCACCGTGAGCTCTTTGTTATTTGCAAGAATATCCTCGGCGTTTTGGAAAAACGGCTCAAGGAAGCGAACCGAAGTTATTGGAAGCAGTGTGGTCATGTACTCCCTGACCAAGTGAAACGTTAGCGCCGTATGGGGATCCATAACAGGGAATGTGAGCTGCCACCCCTTATTCCAACTCCAATAGAATGTCCGTCCCTCCTGAACAAAGGTTATAGGGAAATGGCGTTCAAGTTCCACCAGGTCTCGCTGGATCGACCTGACGGTTCGTGCTTCGATTTCCCCGCCGAGACAATCTGCGATTTGTGCCGTCGTGATCGTGTTGCCATGACGGGGGATCATCTTCAGTATCAGCCAGCGTCTGTAGAGAGTGTCTATAAGAACTCCTCGAAAAATATGGTGATGAAAAAATATTCAATTAATCCGTCATTTTGTGACGCACTAATATGGATACTAGCATAAAAGGCGTACCGAGCCAGATATGCGGCAGAAATACCGGGACAAGTTTCAATTAGACTGCAAAATTTGGCGACCATTTACAAAGAAGTTGGTCGCATGTAATGGAATACCGGTAGCTCCTACGACAGCACTACCCTCTCCACTGTAGTTCTCCATATTCCCACTCAACGACTGAGTTTCTTTCTGTCATCCAGCATTCATGCCTATTCGGATTGAGGAGCTGAATGCCCCTCTCTATCTGGTCCGTCTTGCCGGAAACATAATGGTTCTTCAATGTTTCGGCGATCCGTGATGCATTACAAAAAAATAATATGCTGAAAATTCAGCCTATTAAAGCACAAATGTCTGCTTTTTCGGAGCACATACTTCCCACCCGCAGAATTTATTTAACAGAAGGAAACATCAGGACAGGAGAAAAGACCATGGATGCCCTATTGAAACTGCGAGACCTTATGGAAATCATGAAGATATCTCGCTCAACACTGTGGCGCGTGCAGCAACGAGAAGATTTTCCTAAACCGGTGACACTTCAGGGGTGTAAGCGATGGCGCCTAGAAGAATTGAAGTCGTGGCTCGATGAGCAGGCTGCATTACGGGACGAAGTCTAAGCGCTGTTATGCGTCAGGTTGTAACGATTCCGGCAGCACCGGGAGAATCTGCCGAGAATGGTCCGATTCAGGCTCCCGAAACATTTGAAGAGATGCTGGCCAGACTTTCACAGATGCCCAAGTATCTTCCGGATTGGCACGAAGAGCAGCGGGCCATGCCGAACGAAATACTACGCTCGGCTCTCTTCAATTGTCGAAACAGGAAGCAGCCCCGTCTTTACATGAAGGACGCTGAAATAGCCATGATCGGTGATGGACAAGTGATTTATCGCGGAGAAGAGTTGCGCCAGGATGACGAACTCGTCTGGCTTCATCTTATGCATCTGGTGAAAAGGCTTTCTCTCGGGGAATGTGTCGAATTTACCCCATATGCCTTTGTGAAAGCCCTGTGTTGGCCGATCAAAGGTCAGAGTTACGAGCGGCTTCGCATCACTTTGAGCCGCATGCAGGCGACGGCCATACGCATTCAATCCAAACGACTCGGTTGTTTTATCAGCGTATCGCTGATTACCAAGTTCAGATCCAGGAACGATCAGAACGAGAACCTCTCCCGCTGGCAGGTCTGGGTAGGGGAAGAGATGCAGCTCCTTTTTGACGAGGATTTTCTGACAAGGATCAATTGGGAAGTTAGAAAGTCGCTGCCCGACGGCATCGCTTCGAAACTCTTCGGATACTGGGCCAGTCACCGGCAGCCGTTCCCGGTAAAAGTCGAGACTCTGCACAGACTCTGCGGATCTGAAATGACCATCAAGCATTTCAAGATCGAGTTGAAGAGGGCTCTCGACCTTCTCAGAAATGTTGGTTTTTTGGAGAGTTGGGAATTCAGAAACGACCTGGTGGCGGTAAAAAGGGGGTATTGACCTTTGACCTACCGGATATTGACCTATGACCGACCAGGTATTGACCTTTGACCTACCGCTATTGACTTTTGACCGACCAAAGTATTGACCTTTGACCGACCGGACTATTGACCTATGACCGACCGGGGTGTTTAGAAAAAAACAGAATATTCGAATTGTTGCAGAGTTATCCACAACCCTCTAACCATATTCTAACCTTTTATAACCAATAAAAAGGTATCGAATGGAAGGAATCTCGATGAAGTGTCCGTTTCCGGAAGAAGCAATGAAGGCCGTTTTTTCCTACCTGCGGCGAACAGGAAAAACCATCACATGCAATCAGGGCGAGTATGCGCTTGCTCAAGGTGTCCTGAACATCGGCACCATCGAACAGGCATGCAGTGATCGGGCGATATCAATTCATGAGAATGGCTCGATTCTGATTTGCGGAGTTTCCATACCCTACGAATGGGACACCATAAGAATTCGGCGAAGGATCGAGGACCACCTGCGCAAATCGGCATCGAATGAAGATCTCATTCGCATCGCCGCGTGTCTCGGAATCAGGTTGAAGTAGTTTCAGCTTAAAGCAGCAATGTATCACAGACAATGCGATTCACTGACAGTTCCTTAATGACGCTGATCAGGAATCGATAATACCAGGTTCTTTTTCTGGCACGGCCGGGCACATACAATTGAGCCAGGCAAAGCCGGTCTTCGGAGCATGACTCCGTGGCCGGCTTTTTTTGTTTTTACTACGGGAGAAAGTATGGATTTTTCGGAAGCAGTTGACTGGGTGAGAAGTAATGAAGGGCTGATCAAGAAAAACCTTGGCAAATATTACATGTATTCGCCCTATGAAGAAAACGATTACATGCAGGATGCCTATGAAGCGGCAATGGTTGCGGTTCTCAAAAGCGAGAGAAAGAAAATACCGTTCGAATCGGCCTTTTGGCAGGATTTCCGGAAGAACCTAAGCCTTGTGACGCCCAATATGAATACCACTCGCTACGGGTCCAATTCAGTGCCTTCCTGCCTATGCTCGGAAGATATCGACATTACGGCAATCGTACATCGGGAGGAAAAGCCGGAAATTGAATTGGAGGCCATCTTCAAGAAAATCCGCCTGCATCTTACCGAGAGAGAGAAGGCGGTTTTCACGCTGGCGCTGGGATTCACCGACAAGGGGATCTTAACGAACTATGAAATCGCAGAACATCTCAAATGTTCGCCCACCAACGTCCGCGATGCATGCAACAAGGCAATTAAAAGAATTAAACGCCTTGTCGGTGAAGGTGTCATAAACCCGAGAACGTTACGATAACGGACAAGCTGTCCGTATCATTCCCAATGGAGGTTGACATGTTGAATATCGAAGATGCCCTTAAATTTATCAAACCAATTTCGCGCGATGTACTTGAGCGACTGGTTGATGACGGCATAGTTGAGCCGCCTTTCTCGGAACACGATCGGAACTTCCTGACGGCCCTCAGCCGGATCTGGAGAGACGAATGGTACGTTGCGCAGATGAACAAGTCGTTCACGGTGGACAAGAGGGCAATGATGCTGGCCTTCCCGGAATTTGGAAAGATTGAGCGATATATCCTCAGTTCCTATCTCAACTTGAAACCTGGAATGAAATTGTCCGTGAAAGAAATGACCAGGAGAATCCGCGAACATTTCAAGCTGGATTATCCGAGTTCCAAAATCAGGAGGGTAAGGCAGATAGCCTACAATCTGCGCCGACAGGAAAGGGGGAAGGCAAGGAAACGGTTCGTCATTCAGATGGCCCTTCTTCGGGAGGCGGGAGCAGTAAACATCTGTCAAAAAATCTAAATATAAACTTTTCGAAGAGAAGTTGTTGAGAAAAGTTTAGAGGAAAAGATTCCTCTGCTGAGGACGACAATCGAGGAGGGAAGAAGATGCGGATAGAAGACCTGGAAGTTAAGCTCAACAGTCGGATCATGGATGCATATACGATCGGAATGAGCGTCATGGAGATAACCAAGGTCCTGAAAAAGAGCAGAGTCGATTATGTCCACGGCTTTTTGCGCGATGCCGGGTGCATTCCGACTATGGACAGAAGCGACTATCACCGCTCATTCGACGTGGATAACCGTTTGCTGGCGGCTCTCCGTAACAAGGGGTATTCATTCGGCCGCTGGTGTCTCGGCTGGAAGCTGGATTCAAGAGAGGCAGAGGCCGATCTTAAATCAAAGCCTGCGGAAGATAAACCGACTGAAGTTCACCAAGCACTGTTACGGGATTTTCCTGATGTGTATGCCAGGCTTTTCAGTGGAGGTCGTGTTGCACGGATCGGCAAGGGGAAAGTACCGCGATTCTACCCTTCATTGTCGCTTACCTGGGACGATTCCCAGAGAGGGTATGTTGCGAGGATCGTGGAGCATCCCGAGGTGGAAGTTGTCGGATTGGACTTGAGTGATGCCTTCGAGAAAATGATGATCGCGTGTCGGCTCTTTCAAAGCATTGAGAGGCTAAATGAAGCTATCAAAAAGTTTGCCGGAGAGTGATATACCTCCATTTTCGACGCCATTCATGTGGCCATTTCCGGCCACAATTGAAGTTGCCTGAAATTATCCATTTAGGTCGCCATCAACACTCACACAATTGGCCCCATAAATGATTTTCGCCATAACGGAAAAGTAACTGTGTCAAGGCGAGGGGGACCTCCATCTGTTCACCTACCCTTCCATCCATGGCCAAGCATGCCCTTTTTCTACTTTTTGACATAAAAAGTTTTTCTCGTATGCTCCTTCATTTTTGACTATGGCCTTCTTAAGCTCAGATTGATTGTCCATCAGGAAAGGAATACGTTTTTGAAATATATTAGTTTCTCTAAAAGAGTCTTCTTCAGTATGCTTCCAATACCAGAATCGGCGATCAACACACTGCAATAACAGCCTGAATGCTGCCCATGCGATTATATCATCCTCAGCGCATATGAATTGTCTATACCAGTGCTTTGCCCATAGGTCACTTTGCTTTACACTTTCAGCCCGTTTTGCAACTCCATCCAGCCAAATGGAACTGTATTCTCTGGGCGAACGTTCCACCATCTCCTTATTATATTCGCCAAGAAAACCTATTATCATAAAGCTTTGCGCCTTTAAAAACGGAATATTGCTATCAAGGCCTATATTAACGCGTGTATGAAGCCACTCTCTTGCGGCCCTGTTATCAACCGAAAAAATAACCAAATTAAGCAGATCAGCATCAGATGCTACTTTATCACCCCATTCATTCCAAAGATCAACAATAGCAGGATGACTAGGGGCACTAAATAAATAATGATCAATAATGTCACAACCAGTTTCCGTTGCTGTAAAACGAATTCGCGATGCCAGGTGTTTAAGTATCCTATAAAGTTTGGCACCAGCTTCCGGTTGAGCGATGAGAAGCGCTTTGGTTAAGGCTTCATACAAACCACGATTAAAAAAGATTCTTCTCAATGAATCATCGTTACCTTTCAGCACGGGAAGAATAAAAGCGTCAAGAAGTTCAGGAGTACTTGCAGCAATTTCTGCTAGGACCGGTGAGTAAAAACTGGAAACCATCCAAAAATGACCTTTGCCAATTTGCTCACGTAAAGCTTCGGACAGCACCTGCCATATTAATTTGATTTCTTTTTGGGAGCGTGCGGCAAAAGCCTTACTGAAACCTCGTTGATCTTCTGCCATCACACCGCCCCAGTGGGCATCGCTACTCGTAAAGGTTTGTGCTGGGAACATTGTCTCGTAATCAAGCGAAACTTTTTCAAATTGAGGTACATCTGCGTTTAAATCGGAAAAAACTTGTGCTGGTGGAATGTCGGGAATATCCTCCTCAGAATCAATATTAGTGCCCAGTTCTTCAATCTGACAGATAAACTGTTCCCTGTCTCTCGTATCATGAGCCCGCACACTAAAAGCATAAGCTAAGTAGGAGGGGTGAATTCTGCTGTGTACTTCTTCATAGGAAAATGCTTCCGTTGCTTCTGCAAGAAGCAGACTTCCCCAATGTGCTTCCTCTTCATTACATTCCTGTATCCACCTCCAGCCAACCTGTATGCAAATACCGGGATTTTTTCGTTGATATTCCCTTAATATTGCAAGTGAAAATAATCGAACCATTGCATCATCATTCATTGCAAGAGAATAGAAACGCGGCAATTTACTCTGAGGGATTACTTCAATGTTAGTTGTCATGAACCAAAGCAGACGTCGAAGCTGAAAAGATTCCAGGTCTGCATTAAGGTGAGATTCAATTTGTCCCCATTTTTCAATAGGCTTAAAGCTTGCTTCCGGAGCAGTCCAATCCAATGCTATGGCGGGGCGAAGAAGTAAAGCGTCAAGTTGCTCTGAAACAGAGAGGTGTTTCAATACGGAGGCAAACAGGAACAATTCAGCACTCTTTGTCTCTTCGTCCCACGGTTCAGCCATGGCGAGGAGTGTTTCCCAAGTCTGATGTACCACTTTAAAATCCGATTCTTGCAAAACGAGAGAATGATTTAGCAGAAATTGTGCGAGAAAACAAAGCGAAAGCCCGCTCCTTGTTTGCACAGTTGTTGCCAGTCGTTGGATCAACTCTGCTAATGCCTCTGGAGCGTAAGCACAAAGCGCGGGTTCCATATCATTAAGAGCCCCTTCTGTGGGAGTGCTGCCACCTCCATTAGTCATCATCTCTGATAAATTTATGGTATTTATAAGCGGAGCGAGCCGGTCGGCCAGGCCGGGTGGTTTCGGCAGATTTGGATCTGAACAATAAGATTTGATTTTCCTTGCGAGAGCCCAAGGTGGCACGTCTTCTCTATGCAGGCATTGCTCACACTCAGCTCTTGTCAGAGAATAGAAAGATTGGCATGGGTCTTTACGGTGTTCAATCACATCTAAACGAACGGGAAAAAGATCATGCGGTAACTGGTCTCTTGCAGAAATTGACTCATCGCTTCCCTCATATCCCATAAACCGATAAGCCGCCTTAATCCCAAGAGGATTTCCAGACGCAATAAGAGTTTCTGCAACGTCAATGAGCTTAGGTGTAATTGGCGATGGTGAGCTTCGCAGTATCCAACTGAATAATGCGTGCTTTTCCGGAAAACCAATAATTTCTTCGGCAAGACAGCCGGTTGCAATTGCACTCAGAAAGGGCTCACGTGGCAAGTGTGAAATAATTGCCAAGGCAGCGCGTCCTAAACGCAAAAGGCCATCGTCTTCAATAATTAGAAGTGTCCTATTGCAGATATCCTCTATCGTATCTCCATGAGATATCTCACGTCCTAATCTCTCACTGATTTCACGTCGTACTTTGGTACGGTCGCTTGTTGAAGGTTCTCTTTGCCAACTGTAACCAGTGATATTTATCATGCCAAGCCACCGCTCCAGTATGGATGGCAATGCCTCACGGACTCGCAATGATTCCTTCCCCCAGCGAATCAGTGCACGGAGAATTAGCTCTTGAACACCACGTCTATTGTTTCCGTAACTCCAGACATGCTCGGCAAGTGCGGCATAGCATTCAGGGTCCGCTGGCAGGTATGCTTGAAATTCGTGATCTACGCCCTCATAGAGGTTCTGACATTCAATCCATGCTTGAAGAAGCGCCGTACGTCCTGCCGTTGAAAAATTCGGATCTTCCATGGCTGCGCATACTGCCATTCCACAGATTTTTGCCATCAAATCGGCACCGCTGGGCTCCAGCCAACCAGCCACGATTTCACGTAGTTTTTCAGCATTGTTTGATTCACCCCTTCTTACTTCATCAATTAGAAGAAGGCCAAAACCCAAAATAAGCCTTTGTTCGTTGACATGATAAGTGTTGCCCTGTCCATCAATAATTCCGCCTGTTCTCATCTCCTCTAGCATGGCGCTAATATCAGCATCTGGAGGCAATAATCCTGTTATTTCATTTCCTCGTAATGTTCCACGTTGCGAAGCCTGAACGGCTAAGTCCTTGATGAAATCCTCGAATGAGCTTGGGTCTATTATATTCCCAGATTTTTTTTCATATCGGTTTCTCCAGTCCTCAAAAATCAGCCTCGGAACTGTATAGTCGCCGCTTACTGCCATGCGATCCTGATACGTTATCGCCATGTCTAGATAGCGCGGCTTTGACATTAGATTGAGTAACTCAGTAGGGAAGTCACTCTTGGTAAATCCACGCGCTGCCAGCGCCATTTCTAGTTCTGATTCGGAAAATGGCTGAAGCACTTTATTTTGCACATCTATATGTCTGAGAGGGACGAAGTGCCGATTCCAGTAACCACTTCGGCATGTTACGACGACCGCCAACATGCTCTTCCAAGAAGGCCCCATTAAGGATTCAAGAAGAGTCCTCCAAAATTTTGAATCCTGCCGCTCATTGATTCCATCAAAAACAATGAGTAGAACAGGGCTTGTCCCTGTTTCACTTTGCTTCCACCGATCCAGTCTTCTTGTCCAGAAATTGGGAGATGGCTCTCCGTAACGCTGCGAGAGATGGCTTGTAATTATAGTGGAAATATCAGTTGAGGTTACATCGAAGGATGTCAAGAAAAGTACAGGGGGGAAATCTTGTTCTGTCCGAATTTTCTCATTGACCCATGAAGCTATTCCCCACGTCTTGCCATCGCCCTCTTCTCCGGTAAGAACAAATGTTTTTTGTTGGTTATTCCAATCAATGAACCACTTATCTAACGATTCTTTCGCTGCCTTACGCGGGATTAGTTTAGCAAGATCAGATGTCACATGGAGCGGTTGGTGGAACGCTGCCCTTGCGGCTGTTTCTGTGCTGAATGTGGCCAACAACCAAGTATTAGATTTAGTGCGTAAGTTGTCATGGCCAACAAATGGAGATGATAGCTCCATTCTCAGACGACTCAATTTGTGCTCGTAATCAGCATGATGGTAAACTTCATTAAGCAAATGGATTAACTCATCGCGATCAGCAGGAGCCCATTTATCAGTTTCGAAATGCTCAATGACATTCAGAGCATTGGCACAAAGAACGGAAAGGCTGCTGAGAATTCCATCTGCTGCGGAAATAGCATAAACCTCGACACCGTCTTTCCGTCCAATATCAAGTAGTCGAGTAATGATCTGGTCATCCACAGATCGACTAGAAACCAATATCCACATCTCTAAGGACGGCACATCTCTACTTGCTTGTTGAAGCTCGGCAATGAGGGCACGCTCATCAAGGCCAGTATCTTCTTTGAACCTTTTACACTCCACAGCGATCACATTTCCCGACCAACGGTCGGAAATCATATCCCGACCTTCTTGCCGTCCTGATCGAGCGAGAAAGAACCTTCTTCCAGTCAATGTTTCAAGAAGATGGGCAACTAAGCCTTCAAACCCCTGTGGACCAGTAGGTACGAGTTTATGAAGAATCATAGCAACAGCTGCATTATCCATTTGCGGAGTTTCCTTTGTAAGAGTCAGTTATGGATTGATTCCGATAATCACTTTGTAAGAAAGCTCAACCAATGGGGGGCGAGTATCCTTAATTTAGTCTGATGAATAGATTTCTGCCCTCTCTGCCTTTTATCCGTAAAAGCATGGACAAGCTTTCAAAATGCCAACATTAAAAAATATATTCCCACCCTCATGAACGCTTTAGCCCAACTCGCCTTCATAAAAAATCAGACGTAAAAAAAGCCGCTCTATCAGCAAACATACTGATAAAAACAGCTTTTTCATCCTTCAAATGCCAATATTGGCCTCCATTTATGCCTCATTAAAATATCAGATACTAAATACAAAACCTCCGAAATAATGCACAGTTACTACACTATTGCCGCATTAAAGTAAATCACCATCTCACCTTGCCGAATGACGCTCCATTTCTGATGCCATTCATTGCGCCATTTTCGACAGTTTTTAAAGTTACAAAATATTCTCCATTTCACTCACCATCCACGCTCCCACAAGCATCTCCATAAAAGATTCCAGCCATTAATATCACCAAAACAGCCTCCGGATACTTCCCCCCTGCAGAATTTATTATGTGAGGGAGAAACTCTTCCCTCTATCGAAACCGTTAGGGGGTTCCTATGGACGTGCTGGTTTGTGATCTTGGTTTTTCTTCGGCAAAGTGGATTCATGGAGAACGTAAGGGGAGAATTCTCTCCGCGTTCAGACATGACGGAGAGCATCTGCTGATTGGAGAAGAGGCTCTTCTTTCCTCCGGTTCATCGTATCTGAAGACCATGGAGGAACTGGTAAGATATTACCCGGTCTTCGTAGAACATTGCCGTAAAGCAGCAGGGAGCGACGGAGAGATTGTCCTTGCTGTCGGACTTCCCTATTCGTATTGGCAGGAACAGAACAAGCCCGGTGGAGTCGTACCTTTACTGGCGAAATCCCTGACCGGCGGTGCAATCAGGGATGTGGCGATTTTTCCCCAGGGGCTCGGAGGCCTCCGGGACTACCTCGATGGTGCGGCCGAGCGTCCTTCGGGCAACGTGCTTGGCATCGACATCGGCTTCAACACCATCATCTTCACGCTTTTCTCTCCCCTCAAGAAGCAGATCATCCATGGCAAGACCCTCAACAAGCGCGGTGTCCACCAAATGGCAACGAGCTTTCTATTGCCGCTGATCAAGGACCTCGCCCCATCGGGAACCTTTACCCCGGTCGAGATCGCCTTTCTGATCGAAAAAGGCTACCTCCAGTACGGATTCGAAAGACACGACGTGACGAGGCAGATCAGTGAGGCGAGCGTTGCTTACGTCGAGCACATCATCCGGGATATCCAGGGTGAATTGCAGGCACATGTGGGGATGCACGCGGATTTCGATCGGGTCCTTCTGTTCGGCGGCGGTGCCGCGATGCTCAAGGAGGGTTTTCCGGTTAAGAATATCGAAATGGTGATTCTCAAGGAACCCGAGTACGCCAACGCGAGGGGATTCTATTCGCTCGCCTGCGGTATGTGAGCCGGCCATGCCACAGTACACCATCAAGCTCCATACCTACGATCCGGACATAGTCGAAGCGTTTGAACAGTTGCGCAGAAACCGGAAACAGGCCGCCTTCACGCATGAAGCGCTGAAGCACTTCATCGCGTCGGGAAAAGCTTCCCAGATGATTGCCCTCATGAGTAACGCACATCGGCCACCTTTGCTTAAGGCGGCAACCGGTTCGAAACACCAGGAGACGATTAAGGACGATGTTTCAATGCAACCGGCACATCGCCAGGGTACGTACTCTTTCGAAACAAAAAGAGCGTGTAACGACGTGCTGGAAAAAATTTTAGAATGATAACCGGAAGACATTCAAGAAGTTATTCCGTTTGCACGGCAATCGGTACTTCCCCCCTGCAGAATTTATTTATCTGAGAGCAGAATTCGGAGGGTTCATGACAACAAAACTTTTCATTGCCGGCATTGCGATTCTATTACCCGCAGTCGCCAATGCCACTGTCATCAAACAGAGGCCATTCGGCTACTCATTCGATGTGGCAAAAGCTGCGGAGAGCGATGTTTTCGTGGTCAGTGCAAACTCACCCGACGATCGGATTTCGGTGCTGCCGGTCCCCCCTCAACTGGCAATGCGGCTGAGCCAGAACGAGGTCCGCATGGAAGTACCAAAAAATGCGGCGTCATCGGCAACCGAAGACCGCAAGGAATTCGTCAACTGTCTGCTGGGGACGGTTCACTTCCCGTTCGACAGTGCGGTGTTGTCGCAAAAGGAACGAGCAAAACTCGACGAGTTGATCAGGGGCATTTCTGCCGGTTCTGACGTCAACCTTGCCGGATATACCTGCGATCTTGGCAGCAGTTCCCACAACACGAGTCTGTCACTCCGAAGGGCGAGCGAGGTCGCCTCATATCTGCGGGGGAAAAACATATCCGTGGGGAATGTTGAAGGAAAAGGCAAGTGCTGTTCGGTGTCGGATGACAGGCGCCTCAACCGGCGAGTCGAGATAACCACACAGAAAAGGGAGGAGAAGTGAGAATTCCAATGATCAAGAAACACAAAATCGGTGCTCTGATCCTGATCGTCACCATGACAGCGACTATTTCCGCCGCGAAAGAAAACCTCCAGGCCGAGACGGACAGTCTCAAGAAGAGCTTTCCGAATCTGAGAGTGGACAGCGTTACCGAATCACCGGTCAAAGGGCTCTACGAAATCGTGGCCGGGGACCAGGTGATCTACTTCAGCCCGGACGGCTATCTCATGTTCGGTGAGCTTTGGTCAAAAGATGGGAAAAACCTGACAGCGGAGATGCGGGATAAGGTTCTTGCCGAGAAGGTGAAGAGCATCCCCCTTGACAAGGCTTTCAAGATCGGCAACGGCCCGCGTCAGGTTATCGAGTTCACCGATCCCGACTGTCCCTACTGCCGGAAGGTGGATGGACTTCTTTCAAAGCGGACGGACATAACCCGCTACGTATTCTTCTTTCCTCTCAGACAGATCCATCCCGATGCAGAAAAGAAGGTGCTGTACATCCTGTCGCAGAAAGACGGGGAAAAGGCATTTCGTGAAGTCGTGAGTGGAGCCTTGGATGGCAAACCGTTGCCGGAAACGGCTCAAAAGAATGCGATGTTGGAGGAGATGGAAAAAGTTGCGAAGAGTGTCGGAGTACGAGGAACACCGGCGCTCTGGATCGACGGCACGGCCATCAATGGAGCGGACATTCCCCGCATCACGGCGCTGCTGGATGGGAAGGAGGTGAAACGATGACGAAGCATATTTAGAAGCAAAAACTTTGAACATCGATTTCAACCATTCCATCAAAGAGGAGCAAGCCGTAATGAAGAGTCTAAAGATGAAAAAATTCTCCCTCATGGCCGCGGTAGCAGCCATCTTCACCTTCTTCGCAACCCAGGCCATGGCGATTACTGCACCGGCAGCCGGTTCATTCGGTTACGAGGCGTACAACTTCCTGGTCACCACCCTGCTGAAGGGGCCGTTCGGCGCGATAGCCGCCATTCTTCTGTTTCTGGTTACGATCCTCCTGTTTGTCCAGCAGAAGATCGTGCCGGCGATTGTCTGTCTGGTGGCGGCAATTGTGCTGATCAACGCAGCAAACATGGTTACGGCTCTCGGAGCTATCTACTGACGCCACTTCGGGGGGGATCTCATCCCCCCCATCGTAGCTATCTGAAAAATCCTCTCAACTTTCAGGAGTATGTCTCATGAATGAAGTCCGCTTTCCCCAATACCTCAACAAGCCGTTCCAGGTCCTCTTCTTTGAGCCGGACGACATGGCATTCATGGTCGTCGGATACATTCTCGCGCAAAAGTTCGGCGGAATTTTCTGGTCGATCATGGTTCTGCTCCCTTGGGGATACGGACGTTTGAAAAACAACTATCCGAGAGGGTTACTGCGCCACACGCTCTATTTTGTCGGCATTGCGCCGCTTAAGCGCTATCCGCACTTTTTCCAGAACAAGTTCATCGACTGACCGGAGGTTGCAGTGGAACTAAAGTTGTTTACCAGCAAAGCCGCAAATATCTTCGCCGAAAACCGGATGCTGAAATTCACGGTCCTGGTTCTTCTGGCAGCAGTTCTCATTCTCTCTGTCTGCGTCGTCACGGCTATGAACAAAGAACGGGTGATCCTGGTGCCGCCTGTCATCAATTCAAAAGTGGTGATCACCGGCGATCATGCAAACGAAGATTATCTGCGGGAATTCACCCGCTACATCATGAATCTTGCGCTCACCTACAACCCTGTCAATGCAAGGAGCCAGTTCAACGAACTGCTTGCTGTCTATGATCCGGAAGGCTTTCAGAACGCCCGGAAGGAATTGTACGAACTGGCCGACAAAATCGAGAATACCAGGGCCTCCAGTGCCTTTCACATACAGTCCATGACCAACGATCCGGAAAAAAACCAGGTCGAGGTCATGGGGGCAAAAATGACCTATATCGGCGAGATGAAAGCTGACATCGTCCAGACCTCCTACATCCTCGAATACCGATTCGACAACTGGAAATTCATTCTCACCCGGCTATACGAAAAAACAGCCGTATCAAATAACTCAAATACAAAGTAAGGGGGGCGCGATGTACAGGGCTCTGATAGTTGCGGCTTTGGTGCTGCCTGCGATGGCCAATGCCGCGGATCGTGGCGCAAAACCGGCCGATCAAGGCATAGCTAAAAACAAACTCGTTGCCGTTGCCGATTTTAAAGGGGACGAGGCCAATCAGGAAGGGGAATGGCCGACGGTCGTTCCTCCCGAGGTAGCAACAAAAATCCGCCTATCCAGTTCCGACCTGAACCGGATCTCCTGTTCTTCCGAGATAAAGGACGCGCTCACCTCCACCGAAAAGGGGGTCGTCATCAAGATCACCGGTAAGGATGCCTTTGTCAAATTCAAGGTGATGAAACGAGGCGACAAGCTGGCCTACTCCACCACCCCGACAGAACTCTACGTCGTGTGCGCCGACGAAACCTACTCAATGGTCGCTGTTCCGCAACGGGTCCCTTCCCAGACAATCAGGCTTTCCTCCGGGAAAGAGAGAAAGATCAAGGACAACGCAGCGCTCTACTCGGGGCTTCCCTTCGAGAAGATGATGCTGAAGGCAATCCAGGACGTCTATACCGAGCAGATCCCCGACTCCTATACCGTTACTAAAACGGATAAGCGCCTGGATGCCTACAAGGAAGTCCGGATGGTGCTGAAACGGGTCGTGGATGTGGAAGGAGAAGGCTTACGGATCAAGGAATACCTGGTGTCTCTGAAAGACGGCGTCAAGGAATTCAAGATGAACGAGAAGATGTTTATCCGGACCGAGCTGGCGGAAAACCCGGTGGCGATCTCGCTTGAACGCCACATCCTGCGTCCCGGCGACACGATCAGGGCCTTTGTCGTGGAGCAACGGGGTGAGCGGCAGGGCTTTTCCGGAAATCTGGAATCCGATCTGCCGATCCTGGAAAACGCGAAACAGGATAAGAAATCCTCTTCGGAAAAGGGGGGGCAGAAAGCCCAGACCGAAAAACAGGAGAGCGATGATGAAAAATAAATTCAAAGCCTTCTGGGACAGGCTGAGTTCCAAACAGCGCCGCAATTTTGTAACGGTAATGGTGGGCTGTGCTCTCATCGGTTTCAGTCTGTTGGGCTATATCGCCACCAAGGGAAAGGCGGAGCCAACTGCGAATGCGAAACAGACGAAGGATCTGTCAATTGAGACGAAGCTTCTGGAGA
Source organism: uncultured Geobacter sp. (assembly GCA_964524835.1). Classification (GTDB taxonomy): domain Bacteria; phylum Desulfobacterota; class Desulfuromonadia; order Geobacterales; family Pseudopelobacteraceae; genus JACRCG01. The sequence continues at coordinate 54,487 of CAZGEG010000021.1, read as the reverse complement.
AAAGCCAGATTCTCGAGTCCCAGAAAGATATGGCCCGTAAAGACGAGGAAAACCGCCTGCTCAAACAGCAGATGGAAGCGATAAAAAACGGCGCAGCAGGCGCCGGTAACATACCGATGCCCGTCGCCTCTCCAACGCCAATACCGGGCCAGCCACCTGTTCCGGGACAACCCATCCCTGTTGCCCAGGAAAAAGGAGCGCAGGCGATGCCCGAAGCCATTGCTGCCGGCCGGAAAGGCGCCATGGGATCTGTCGCCTTCTCTTCGCCTCCGCCCCCGAGTATGAAGGGGACTCTCCCCCTGCCGCCATTACCTCCCTTGCCGGCAGGGGATCAATCCGGCCAGGCTGCGCCGCCTCCTGAAACGGAGATAGGCGATATTTCACTCGTATCGAGCGGCGTCCAGACTAAAACTCCGCCCGCCGATGATAAAAAAAAAGAGATGACGGCCATGTATTTGCCCCCTTCTTTCATGGAGGCGATTCTGCTCAGTGGCCTGGACGCCCCTACCTCGTCGGACGCCAAAGGTAACCCGGTTCCGGCGCTCCTGAAGGTGAAGACTCCCGCCTTCCTCCCCAATTCCGTCCGTGCCGACCTGAAGGGTTGCTACGTGATAGCGGACGGCAAGGGTAATCTCGCGACTGAGCGTGCGGAGCTATTACTGGTCTCCCTCTCCTGTCTCGACCGGAAGGGGAGGGCGGTCATCGATCAGAAGGTGAAGGGTTTCGTGGTTGACCAGGATTCTAAAATCGGTCTCAGGGGACGCGTGGTAGCCAAGATGGGTAGCATGATCGCCAGGTCGATGATCGCGGGCTTTTTCGGGGGAGTGGGAGACGTTGTCAGGTCTTCGGCCACCACCACAGCCATAAGCCCGCTGGGTACGACACAGACGGTCAGCGCCGGTGACCTGGCCAAGGCAGGGATCGGCAGTGGCCTGGCCAACGGCTTCAAGGACATGGAGAAGTTCTATATGGAGTTGGCTCACCAGACCATGCCGGTCATTGAGGTTTCCGCGGCAAAGCCCGTGACGCTTGTGATCAGCGAAGGGGTGAACCTGGAAATAAAGAAGCTTCGCAAGGGAGGCGTAAAGTGAAAAAAGCGCTCTATTCAATCATAGCAACAGGTCTTCTGTGCGGTTGTTCCATGATCAACCCCTATCAAAGTGAATTCAGCTGTCCTGACACCTTCAAGGGGAAATGCGCGTCGGTTCGGGAAGTCTTCATGGAAGACGCTGCCGGGACGCAGCAGGAGAAAACTGAAAACGTCCCGTCAAAACCTAATTGCACGACCATGTACAGCGATTCGGAACCCGGAGGCCTGGTCACAACCTGCACAGATCCTCTCCCTGCCGAGACTGACAAGGTTGCAGGTGGAAGCACGTCGGCATCCATGCCGGTCAATGGTAACAGCGAGGAGAAGAGCTTCAACCGGTACCGTTCCGCCCTTTACGACAAATTCAGCGGTCTCCTCAAGGAACCGAAGACCCCGATTGTCGCTCCTCCAAAGGTCATGCGCGTTTTGCTCTTGCCATACACCGGGCAGGAAAACGAGTTCTACATGCTCCGCTATGTCTACTATTTCGTGGATAAACCGCGGTGGATCCTGGGGGATTCCATAATTGCCGATGGGGAGGATGAATAGCCGTGGGATTGCTCTCTAAGGTATTTGGCGGCACCGATGCCGGGCCTGCGATTGACGACATCGTTTCAATGGCGGAACGGGACAAGCTCGGCTCGTTCTTCCCCTGGATCGCCTATGACGACAATATGAAATGCTACTTCAACGCGGACGACACGGTGGGGATGATGTGGGAGTGTTCACCGCTCTGCTTTGCCGGGGAAACAACGATCACTACGCTGCAGGCGCTGTTCCGCCTGAGTATTCCCGAAAAGACGGTCATTCAGTTCATCCTCTACGCGGACCCCCATGTAAAGCCGATCCTCGACGACTTCAAGTCGATGAAATCCAGGGATATGAACCTGGTGAGGGAGGTTAACGACAATCTCGCACGGTTTTACGAAAAAGGAACGGAAGGGCTGCCGAGTCTTAACGGCATTCCGGTCAGGAATTTCCGCACCTTTTTCACGATCAAATTCCCGGTTGCCGAGGCAGAAAAGCACAATCTTGGAGAGATCCGTGGAACGATCCAGGAAACCCTGCAGGGGGCGGGCCTGCATCCGGACATTGTCGATCCGTCATGCCTTCTCGATTGGATGCGCAGAATGTTCAACGATGAAGTGTCGCTGAACAACGGCGCTTACGACAATCTGCAGGAGATCAGAAAGCAGGTTTTCTTCTCAACCCCTGTTGAGACGAAGTTCTCCAGGATCGAGATCGGGAAGAAGTATTTCCGCTGCATTACACCCCGCCTCTACCCGAAGAGGGGAACCATACTCCAGACCAACCAGCTCTTCGGCGGCATCATGGGCCAGCTTACCGACGGGGACCAGATCAGGACACCATTCTTTTACAGTATCAACGTCCTGATGAAGAACCAGAAGTCGAAGCTCCATACCAAGTGCAACATCATCCTGCAGCAAAAAGGTGTCGGTTCCTTCGCCCCGTCTCTCGCGCGGAAACAGGAAGAACACATGTGGGCCGCCGACGAACTGGAGCGCGGGACCCTTTTTCTGAAGGTCATACCGACGCTCTGGGTCTACGGGAGTGACGAGCGTCTGGTGAACGAGTCGGTTACCAGGGCGAAGCGGGTGTGGGAAGGGCAGAATTTCGTGATGCAGGAGGACAAGGGAATTCTCATGCCACTCTTTCTTCTGTCGCTCCCCTTCGGTCTTTATGACGTGAAGGGGAATGTCGACACCCTCGATCGTGACCACGTGATGCCGGTGGATTCCATCGCGGTGACGCTGCCGATCCAGGGTGATTTTGCCGGACTCGGCCGGCCCGCCATGCTCTTTACCGCCCGCAAGGGTCAGCTTTTCGGGCTCGACATTTATCACAAGAAGGGGGTCAACAACCATAACGCCCTCATCTGTGGAACATCCGGGGGTGGCAAGAGTTTTTTCCTCAACTACCTCCTCTTCAACTACTACGCCATGAACGCCAAGATCAGGGTGATCGACATCGGAGGGAGCTACAAGAAGATGACCACCCTCTGCGATGCTCGCTACCTCGACTTCTCGGAGGAATCGCAAGTCTGTCTCAACCCGTTCACCAACATCGTCGAAGTCGAGCACGACATCCCCACCATCGCGCCGATCGTGGCGCAGATGATCTTCTCCTCCGGCAACAACAGTCCCAGCGAAACGGAGATGACCCTGATCACACAGGCCGTCAGGTGGGCATGGGACCAGGAAGGTCCGTCTGCATGCATCGATACGGTCTACGAATACCTGGCCAACTTTGGCAACTATTCGTCTGCCGGTGGAGAAATCAGGGAAGCGGCCACGCGGCTTGCCTTCAACATGGCCGACTTCAGAAGCGGCGGCGCCTTCGGGAGGTTTTTCAACGGCAGGAGCACCTTTGACATTTCAAACGACGATTTTGTTGTCCTGGAGCTCGAACACCTGTTGCCGAAGAAGTCGCTCTTCAAGGTTGTCACCCTCCAGGTAATCAATGCGGTCACCATGGACCTGTACCTTTCCGACCGGTCGGACCGGCGCCTGGTCTGTTTCGACGAGGCGTGGCAGTTCCTCGGTGAGAGTTCCACCCTCAAGCAGGTCATCGAGGAAGGGTACAGGAGGGCGCGAAAGTACCACGGTTCATTCACAATCTGCATTCAGTCGGTCCTCGATACTCTCCGTTTCGGAGCAGTCGGCAACGTCATTAGGGAGAATTCCGCCTTCAAGTTCTACCTGGAATCGACGGCGTTCGAAGAGGCGAAAAACCAGGGGGTACTGGACTATGACGACTTCACCATGCAGATCCTGAAGTCGACGAAGAGCCTGAAGCCCAAATACTCCGAGATATTCATGGACACGCCGTTGGGGATAGGTGTCGGCAGGCTCAGCGTCGATCCCTTTTCCTACTATGCCTTCACCTCCGACGGCGAGGAAATCGCGGAAATCGACATGATGGTGCATGCGGGGATGAGTTATGAGGATGCAATCCGTGAGATGGTCAGAAAATATCGCAGCAACTAGCCTCATCATTGCCGTTTTGGCAGGGAGCTCCTTCGCCGGAACCTATGATGACGGTAAAGCGGCCGGATCGTCATCGGCGCAATCGGCGCTCTCTCATTTCGGGAACCGTGATGTTTCGAACCGGAACATCTCCCAACCGATGACGAGCCCGACGAATCTGATGCAGACGGTGGACGGTTCACAGAGCTTTCAGGCAAATCTCACTGCGCCGGCGTCGGCAAAGTTCCTAGAACTCTTCATCCAGCCTGCCGGGACCGGCGATCTGCAACAGGTGATAATCAGCCAGGATCTCAATACCGATGGAGCATTCGATCATGTCTACTCCTTGTCGAGGCCCGTATCCGGTGTCTGCGGAAACGGCTACATCTCCTGTGATCCGGCGACATGGAACAACTGTCAGTATTTCAAATGGTCTGCCGGTCCTGATGGGAGGATAGCGGATCTTTCCGCTTCGATTACTGACCTGGGCGGTTGTTACTGCATCAATCAGAGTTGCGGCAGCAACCTGGTCTGGTCGAACAGTTCCGTGATCCTCCAGGATCTGGGGGGCGGGGTCGTCAACGCCATCCATAACGGCAACACCGAGTTTACCATCACCAACGTCAACTACGATCTAACGACAATCGACTACTTCGGCCGCGTGACGGGGAATGCAGCCACCGCCGCCGGCTCCATCAACTCCCTGTCCTCATCGCCGACGGTCTCCACCCTTAGCGGCTATTATAACAACTGGGCAGGTTTGACCAATGCACGCGACAACGCCGCCATGGCCCAGTCCAGCGACCCTCAGGGCCTCTATTACCTGGTCGCCAATTCCGGCGCCGCCACACAGGCTAGCGGGAAGATGAGCGCCTGCAGCATAACTCGAAACAGTTCGCTGCAGACCACTACCCGGACGATCAACGATTCAGGAAGCGGGCAGGCATGCACCGACCACCTCATCTACATCCAGGTCCACAAGGTGAGCGATTCAGAATACCAGCTTCAGTACGTGGATAGCGGCCCGAGCGGGTTGGGAACGGCACACAACAACTGTGACGACAATCCCGGAGGAAACGGCTGGCACACCATCGCTGACGTCGTGCTCTCGCCACCGGACCCCAACAGGCTGGAGAAGATGATGCAGGCGAATCTGACTCTCTCCAACATTACCGGATCGGGCTGCAATTCGGGATCGGGCTCGGTGGACGGGGTCATTAACGGTTTCGACACTCCGGTCCAGACCAGCACCTCCTGTCCCGACAAGGGAGCCCAGGCGCCAACGTTCAACTGGAGCTACTACTTCCAGATCAAGTCGGACCAGTACGCGGAAGGGGTGGACGATCAATGCGCTACCCTTGAAAACGACTCAACCTGCCGACTGCAAAGCGAGACGATAGACGGTGTGCAGACGGTCTTGAATTTCAATTCCACCGGCCTTACGCCACTGCCGACTTGCAGGAAGTTTACCGGAGAAGTTGCCACAAACACTTTCTGCCGCGGCTGGTGGCAGAAGAAGCGCAGCTATGTCTGCGGCAGCCAGGCGTATGACTTCTCCGCCATCGGGACCAGGTTCGGCACGGTAACCACCTCGACCTCCGACAATGGAGCAAGTCTCGATTTTCAGGACAAGAGACTTTCCGAAGCGGGCTGGACCAACACGAACGGCAGCATATCGTTTCCCACCCGCGACCCGTCGCCAACCTGCGAACAGGCATGCAAGACGAGGGTGCCGAAGATCGACACCCAAGTCACGGTATCCGGCGACGTTTCAGCAAACAGAAACCCCGCCACATCCTATGACATCTTCTACCGGGTCTGTGATCTGAACAACGTCTGTCCCGCCGGCGCCGGGGAAGAAATCGTTATGGATTGCCAGTGTATCAATGAATTCAACGAGGCGGCAACCATGATTCAGACATTAAGAACAGCCGGTAAAGACACGATCTGCACCACCGGCGACAAGAAACCTCTGTAGGTTGAGGCGGGTCAGCATGATATTCCGAATCATTTACGGCACGATCTATTCGTTATTGCTTGTGGCTCTAACCGGAATCCCGCAGACGGCCTCGGCGGTCGTCAGTTGCCAGGACACGATCAATCCGAATACGAACATTCGCTACAGCGATGCCCTTGTTTCCTTCAAGGAGTACAACGGGAAGACCTACGCCATTGCGAAGTCGGCGACAACCGGCGGCACCTCGGAGCTGGAAAGCTTCTTCGATTTTTCGGCCAACATCACACGGGCCTATGCGTTGACCGGCGACAGTACCGGTTCTCTCAAAAATCTCCTCTCCCTCGGCCAGTACGGTGTGGCCACACCGGTGAGGATCGACAGCGCCGATACCGAAAAGTTCATCCTCACCCAGTTCGGCAAGTACCTGGGAACAGCAGCTTCCCCACAGAGTACGTATATCGATGCCTGGAAGGAGTTCGGCGCCGGCGGATTCACAGCATTTGACGGTTCGATTCTTCCCTACGCCAACTGGGCGGCTGACGTTTATTCCGGCCAGGATCCGCAGGCGGTTGTCATGGGGGGGGACGGTAAATGGACAAGCGGACTCGACGGGGCAAGGAGCGCTCAAATCGTGCAGTTTGACGGCAAGCTCGATTGCGCTATATCCGTCACGCCACCTCCACCGGGCAGCATCACGCCTCCGCCTCCGCCTCCGACGCCGGCAGGTTCGACTGGTCCGGATCTTGCGAAGCCGGTTTGCGGCCAGGACCTGAACGGCAACGGCTATGCCACCGATCAGGGGGAGGTCGCCAACTGCACCCAGACGCCCCAGGGGCTGTTCTGTCCCGTGGGGTCCGTCAACTGTGTGGAGAGCTATTCCACTCCGGTCTGCCCATCCGGCTCCGTATTGAACACGACTCGGGACATGTGCCAGGCGGACGCCGCCGTGTCATGCGGCACGGGTTACACCTATGATGCTTCGATAGACAAATGCGTGGAGCAGGTCGTCTGCCCGGATGGCGGCACCTTCAATCCGGTTACCGATCAATGCGAAAAACTGGTGTTGAACCAGTGCCCCACCGGCTACACTTATGACAGCACCCTGGATGCCTGCCGCATGAGCGCCGGTTGTGCCGGTGGAACGCTGAACCCGGTAAAGGACCGGTGCGAGGCTCCTCCCGCCTGGGACTGCCCGGCCGGCTTCACCTATAATGCGAACAGCCTCAAGTGTGAGGCAAATCCGTATTGCCCTGCCGGAACGGCGTATAACACCACTCGCGACCGGTGCGAAGCTGCTCCCGGAAACTGTCCGGTAGGTTACAGTTACAACGCGGTTCTCGATAAATGTACTGCCGCCGTGAGTTGCCCATCGGGCGGAAGCCTCAATGGAACAACAGATAAATGTGAGTTTGCCAGTTCCATTGCGTGCCCGTCCGGAACAACTTATAACGCAGCCACCGGTAAATGCGAGAACGCCCCTTCATGCGCCGCACCTGGGGCATATATCTCGACCTATGATCTCTGTCTTACCCCATCGACCGGCGCGGCATGCCCCACCGGCTACACCTACAACTCGTATTACGGGGCGTGCATTGCTACCCCTTCATGTGTCGGAGGAACGTACAGCAATGCCAATAACAGGTGCGAAGCCAACCCTTCGTACAGTTGTCCCGATGCCGGCTATACCTATAATTCCGCGTACGGGCGCTGTGAAAAGTCACCTGTATGTTCTCAGGGAACCTATAACGCGACATACAACGTCTGTCTTCAGAGTATCAACCCTTCTTGTCAGTCAGGCTACAGCTACAACTCCGCACGGGGGCGCTGCGAAAAGGCCCCGGTCTGTCCGGGCGGTACGACGTTCAATAACATCACGAACCGGTGCGAGGTGTACGCGACATCGATCTCCGGCTATACCCTGCCGAATACCGGCAGGACGGAGATCATCAAGTACAAGTCGAGAGGGGATACGAGCACCGGAATCACGCAATACTCGACATCACCGCCGTCCCTCGACAGCCTTAGTTTCGACTTCATACTGCAGAACGGCCAGGTCGTGCTCAATCAGGAGTGCGCCTGGGGCGGCTCAGGCAACTGCGGCTGCGCCAGTCCTCATTGGAACGGCTGGTGCCGTGCCGGGACGGAGTTGTCCCAGGTAAGAAACGGCAACACCCTTACCGTGACTGCAACCATCTTCGACTGGAACTATGACTATTACTCCCCCTATTGCGATCCCGGCTATACCCTGTATTCTGATAGCGAATCAGGGACTTCCTCCTGCCTGGGATGTCCGACTCAAGGTTATGATGGGGAAACCGGCAGTTATTACACCTACTATAGCTGCTCCGGGAATGTTAATTATCCCGCTTCAAAGTACTACACGACCGGCGCGGCCGCGAGCGCCACCCTGTCCGAGTTCGTTTCATGTCCAGCCGGATACACGCTGACGGCGCCGCCAAGCACTTCCACATGCACGACAATCGTGAGTCAGTGGGGTGTTCAGACCGGGATCACCGACTGTACTCAGGCAGCTCTCTATACCTGCACGGCTCCGGCAAATGCGTGCTATTCCGGATATACCCTTTCGGGAAGCGTCTGCTACCAGAACCCGACCTGTCCGGGCGGCAGTTTCGACTACGGCACCCATGCCTGCTATACCTCATACACTCCTACCTGTCCTGCTGGAACTGCATATGACAGCAGCACAGGTTTCTGTACCGTCGCTCCAACTTGCAGTAACGGCCTTCTCGATGGGTACCGTGACTTTTGCTTCCAGAGCGCTACTGCCGGTTGCTCCAGCGGCTACACACTGTCCGGCTCCGTATGCACGGCAACCCCTTCCTGCGCCACGGGAGGTTCACTAAACGGCTCGATAGATTACTGCACGGCATCTCCAACCTGGAACTGCCCGGCCGGATACACTTTCAGCGCTTCGTATGGCCAGTGTTACCAAATTGCCGGCTGTGGCGCAGGGGCATTAAACGGTTTCCTTGATGTCTGCCAGCAGTCCTACTCACTGACCTGCCCGTCCGGATACACGTTGAACGGAGCCAATTGTCAGGCTACTCCAGGGTGTGTCGCCGGGGGGGGCTACAATGCGACCCTTAACCTCTGCGATGGCGGCGCCAATGTGTGCGCCTCTCCTCTTGTTCTCGATCCCGCCGTGGACAAGTGCTACCAGGCGGCAAGCTGTTCCGGTGGAATACTCAACTCCGCGAGGGATCTCTGCGAAGCGGTTCCTTCCGTCAATTGCGGCGCCTTAAGCTGGGACAGTGCGTCCCAGGTCTGTTATTCCCCTCCCGTCTGCAACCTGGGGGCCTACGTTGCAACTGCCAACGAATGCCGGGCCACGATCACCAGAAATTGCGGTACCTACGGCTGGTCATCGGCGCAAGGGAAGTGTACCCGGCAGATCGTCTGCCCGACAGACGGCAACTACCCGTTGAGCAATACCGTCGCTTACTCCCCAACCCTCGACCAATGTGTTTCCGACACCCAGCACACGTGTCCTTCCGGAACCACCTATAACGGTCTTCCTATTGAAAAATGCGAGGCTGTCCCGATCTGCACCGGCGACGGGATCTACAACGCAGCGGTCCACAGCTGCTTCCTGGGGATGAACACCTGTCCCCTGGGAACCGAGTACACGTGCATGAACAACCAGGGTCAGATGCAGTGCTCCCCCAACCAGTGCTTCACCGCAGGGAGCAGCGACAGCGAGCAGATGACGACCATGGATGAATCTTCCCTTCAGAACGACGGTCAGCGCGATCAGAACGGCAACTGTCTCGACCAGCTCTACGTCTTCAACGGCAAGGCATCCCGCTGCCGGCCGCCGGGGCTCACCGTGGGTCTGATCAACAACTGCTGCGAAAGCGACGATGTCGGCTCGGACGATATGGGGAGCAATATCTCCATGGTCGCCAACGGCATCCAGACCGCCTACGAAATAGGGCAGGTCGCCTACTATTCGAATCTGGTGTCCAGTGGCGCAGCCACGTTGACTCCTCTTGTCGGAACAACATCGGTAGGCATCGTGACGGCAACCGGCACCACTACGGTAAGCGGCGCCGTAGCCACCGGCGTGTCAACAGCTGCGGCCAGCGGGACAACGGGAGCTGCGGCAATAGGTTCAGGAATGCAGGCGTACGTGGGAGCATTGCTGAACCCGGCAACCATAGCGGTCGCCGCCGTTGTGCTGGTGGCCATGAAGGTCCTGATGGGGAACGGGTGCGACCAGGGCGATATCCAGACCGGAATGCAGGCCGCTTCCAAGGACTGCCACTATGTCGGCGATTATTGCGAGAAGAAATGGCGCGTGGTCGGCTGTGTCCAGAAGGCGAAAGGGTACTGCTGCTTCAACACCAAGATGGCGCGCATCATTCACGAACAGGGACGTCCGCAACTCCTGTCGTTCGGGACGGATGGCGGATGGGGCTCACCGAACTCTCCCAACTGCCGCGGCTTCACCCCGGATGAATTCCAGTACCTGGATTTCTCCCGCATCGACCTCTCGGAATATTTCGGCGACATCCAGAAAGACCTGAGCACCAAGATCCAGGGGGCGCAGAGTACGATCCAGAACAGGGTGGAGCAGAAATTCCAGTCAACGCCGGGAGGCATCTGATGAGAAGGCACTTCGTCACATTGATGTCCCTGCTCGCCGCCTCAATAGCCCACGGCGCGGACCTGGGGAAGGTCGGTGCAATCTACCCGATTGCCGAGAAAGACGCCCTTGTCGAGATCGAGCAGAAAGCGAAGGGCATCGACTGGAGCAAGGTGATAAAGAGGAAGCCGATTGAGGAATACAACGGCCCGGAGGACCGGACGAGTCTTCCCCGCGCCGGCAGGGAGAGGAGCTTTCCGGTTGACATGACGTACACCCTGCAGATGGACATCCCGGACGGCAAGGGAGGGATTCTCTATCCGAAAGGGTACACATTCAACCCCCTCGATTACATCAACTTCACCAAGACCCTGGTCGTCATCAACGGGAACGATCCGGAACAGGTGGAATGGTTTGCCGAGTCGGAATACAGGGAACGCGCCGATGTGATGCTCCTCCTCACGGAGGGCCCCTACCGGAGCCTGGGGAAGAAGCTCGATGTTCCCCTGTTCTATGCGGACAGTACGATCATCGAGAGGCTGCGGCTAGCGGCAGTCCCCTCGGTCGTGAGGCAGGACGTGAGGGTCATGATGGTACATGAATATGCGATACCGGTTACCGCGACGGGTCGGCCGGTTTCAGAAAAACGGGGTGGATCATGAAGACAAAAATCCGCAGCATCACTGTCATGTTGGCCATGACAGCGACCTTCTGGCTGCTCACCGCCACTGCCCACGCCGCAACCGCCTGCAAGGGAACGCCGATTAACCCGATAACCGACATCTGCTGGCAGTGCATGTTCCCGGCGCAGATCGGCAGTGTTTCCTTCGGCATGGGACAGGAGTCAGCGCCGGGGAACATCTCCTCGCCCGTCTGTGTCTGCCCTGACAGCAGACAGGGGATCGTCGCGGGGCTCTCCGTCGCTTTCTGGGAACATGCCCGGATGATCGAGACGGTAAAGGACCCGTACTGCTTTCCGATCCTGGGGACCGGGATGACCAATCCGAAGCCCGGTTTCTCCGCCGGGACCTCCAAGGGGAGCGGCCACAACGACAACGAATATTCCTTTCAGCAGGCGCATTACTACACCTTTCCGGCCTGGTCGATCCTGAAGCTCTTCATGGATTTCCCCTGCGCCGAGCAGGGAGGGTTCGATCTCGCCTACATGACCGAGGTGGACCCCATGTGGAACGACGACAGCCTCTCCTTCATCATCAATCCGGAGGCGCTGTTGTTCGGCAACCCCGTATCCCAGGTTGCCTGCGTCGCGGACAGCGTGGCGGCTACGGTGACCACTCCCATCGATCCCCTGTTCTGGTGTATGGGGTCGTGGGGGTCGTTCTATCCTTTAACCGGCAGCATGAATTCCAGCGAACCGTTGAGCGTCAATGCCGGCCTTGCCGCACGGATGCTCTTCAAGCTGGGGCGGGAGTCGCTCCTGTTCGATACCGGCATTAACAAGTGCTCCTCCGGTGGTGTCATCACCCCGATCCTCGTTAAGAGCAACTACCGCCTGCAGGTCGTCAAGCCGGTACGCGGCTCCGCCTGCAACCCCATCGGCCGGCCGTCGCTTATCTGGGGGTCCGCCAAGAACCCGCCCTGGGGGGCAGGATCGAATTCGCCGGACAATTTTCTCTGGTCTATGACCAGAAGGAGGGTGTGTTGCGTAGGCTACGGGCTCAATTGATCGTTTGTGTGCTGCTTGCGGCGCCTCTGGCGGCGTCTGCTGCCGGGAAGTCCGGGTACATCGCCACTCCTGACGCCTGTTACGTTCCGGAAAAGGTGGAAGGAGAGTTTGTCTTCTTGAAGAGGGGAGGAGTTTGCGCCGGAAATCCAGGCCGCGCATTCGTAGAGACGGAGAGGGAGACGCTGAAAGTCGTCGTGGAAGGGAAATTCTGGAAAGAGGTCCTGGTGGAGAAGATAAGCGTTCCGGATATTGCCGCATCGCTGGCGCAGGCCGACCTGATGGCGGGTAAGTTGACGATCCCGAAAAACCGTAACGAGGACGAGATGAAGGCTGCTGCCGGCACGCTCGATTCCTATTATCGCTCCGATGAATTCCAGGGACGAGTCAGGAGTGAGACGGAAAGGATCAAGTCACAGGTTTTCGGAGAAAGCTTCGCCAGGTTCTACCCGGATAATGTGCCGATGACACGGAAGGGAAAACTTGCCGATTCGGAGCGGGTCTACGTATTCATTTCCGCATCGATGCCCCTGCAGACCGTGCGGAACTATGCTGCTTCAGTAGCAAGTCTGGAAGAGCCGCGGATCGTGATGGTGATGAGGGGTTTCGTTGACGGGATGACCAGGATCCAGCCGACCATCCGTTTCGTTGCGGACGCATTGAAAAAGGACCCTTTGTGTTCTCCGGCGGAGAAGGAGTGTGAAATGCTGCAGGCAAATCTCATCGTCGATCCTCTCCTTTATCGGCGCTACGGCATCGACAGGGTTCCCGCCGTGGTTTTTGCGAAGGGGGTGAGGGCCGAGAATCCCGGCATGAGCGAAGGAGACATCAAAAATGCAGAGATCGACGATAGTTACACCATCCATGGTGATGCGTCACTTGAATACATCCTGCAGGTGATCGGGAGGGAGAGCGGGGCATTTTCACTAAAATCCCTCCTTTCAGAAAGTAAGTAATTATGTGCGTAAATATCCACTCCACCAGCCATTATTCGGGCACGGGAGAAAAACCTTGAAAGGAGAAATCGTGGCAGAGAATGAAAATGAGATTTCAGAGACAACGCTTTCTTCACTGGAGCAAACGACTACACCAAAGGGGAAAGAGAAACATCGGATTCGGGTCCCAGGCATTGCACTCTGCCTGCTCATCTCCATTGCCGCATCAGCCGCCACCCTGTTCGTTTATGACCACTGGTTGGCGCAGAAGATCGTTGCCGTGGACATGAAAGGGTACATCACGCTTCAGCGGTACAAGTACAAGGACGGAAAGATCAACGACGAGGACCTGCGCAAGGCGTTCGACAAGCTGGAACTGGTGATGACTACCATCCCGAAAAACAGGGTGGTCATCATGGCGGATACGGCCATTCGCAACGCCGAAGTCTTCAAGCTGGGTCACGAGGAAGAGCTGAAACAATATGAAGAACTACTCAGGCGCTCTCTCCAGGGCAATCCGGCAGCTCAGGAACAATGACTGGCGACTTTTTCTCATCATCCTGGCCCTGGTAGTGGCGGGAGAGGTGATCCCGCGCAGGATCGGTATAACCCTTACCCCATCCCTGGCTCACCGGATTTTTTGGGTAAGCAGGGAGCCGCGATGTATCGGGCGGGGGGATTATGTCTTCTTCGAGGACGCCGAGCTTGCGCGAACAGTCGGCAAACCCGAACACCCGAATATCTTCAAGATAATCAGGTGCGATGCAGGGGATACCCTGACCGTGGATGCCGATAAGCGGTTTTTCTGCAACGGCGAGTTCCTGGGGGTCGCCAAGGATTATTCGCTCAAGGGTGAAAAGATGCACTGTTTCAATTTCAACGGGAAGATCCCCAAGGGCTTCATGTTCGTCATGGGGGATCATAAGGACAGCTACGATTCCCGGTATTTCGGCCTCGTGGATAAGAGCCGGATCCGGGCCAAACTTCATCCGATTTTTTGAGAGAGATCACCATGCCTATCGAGAAACTAAACCCGCTCCACTACATGAGGGCGTCAGACTACACCGGATTCTGGCAGAAGCTGTTTGCCACGGCACTTTACGGCTTCTGGGGGAGATTCTTTTTCATCTCGCTCATCCTTCTCGCCTTCTGGGTCGGGGTTCGGCAGAGAAACCCGACGCTGGCCGCAATCTGCCTTTTCCTGGCCGCGGTCGTGGCCTATGGGGGAGGCGTAATGAACCTGATCAGGTCCCTGATCTGAAAGGAGGAGTAAATGTCACGAAGCGGCAGCAACAGTAACAGCCCGGATATGATGCCCATCCCCCAAAGCAGCGAGATTCACCCGCGAGGACTGCTGGAGGCGATATCGTACATCGATCAGAATTATGCGAACGAACTGGGTGGCTGCATGATCCACGCGCGTTTTCTGACGACGAAACAGCGGCTGGAGTTCATGGAGGTAGGATTTCGCAGCGCCTTTGCCTCCGGCCTCGTCACGGCGCTCCTCACTCCGGTAGCCATCGGTGTGATCGAGCAGTACATCCCGATGTTCGGCGATGCCAACCCGTCCATCTTCGACAAGTTCAGTGCCTTCCTTCTGGCACTCGGCTTTTCCCTCGGATACGCGATCTTCATGGCGAAGACGGCCACCTGCTACATCGGCAAGTATACCAGGGCGATGATCGCGAACCTGATGGGGGGGATGGCATTCGGGGCGATCCTCAAGGCGCTGGTCGCCTTCATCGCCTTCCACTTCATCTATTTCAAGATCCTGTCCGACGAACATGTAACCTGGGTAGTGTCCAAACTCTACCACGCGAGGCTGTCGGAGAAGAGCGTCGCCGGCATCTTCAACTGGGTGCAGGGATTCAAGAGCGTCTTCCTGACCTCGGCGTA
Source organism: uncultured Geobacter sp. (assembly GCA_964524835.1). GTDB lineage: Bacteria > Desulfobacterota > Desulfuromonadia > Geobacterales > Pseudopelobacteraceae > JACRCG01. The sequence goes on along the minus strand of CAZGEG010000021.1, from coordinate 39,332 downwards.
CTTCATTCTCGTGACTACCGCGATTTTCATCCTGATCCCGGTTATCACCATGATCTACGCACACTTCCGGAACAAGAAACTCATCGAAGCGGGATACGTCAATGTCGATGTGCACGATAAATAGATCATCAATCATATTCGCCGCCCTGCTCCTGATCATCCTCCTGCCGTCCGCCGCCCTGGCCGTGGATTTCGACTACTACGTGTACGGTGGGTTCGATGCGGTCGCAAATGCCTTCAAAAAGCTGGCCCTGGTTTTCGGCGACAACGGGTACATGTCGTTTTACGCGTTTTCCATCGCTGCCGGGATCTTCTTCGGTTGTGTAACCGTTGCCGCCAAAGTTCTCGGGGCTGGAAACGGTTCCCCCATGTCGTGGATTATCCCGGCACTGGTGGGGATCGGAATTTATCTCTCCCTGGCGGTGCCCAAAGGGACCCTCCATATCTATGATCCGGTCTACAATAAGAACCAGGCCATAGGAGGCATACCGGCCGGGGTGGTGGCGGTTGCCGGTATCCTGAACTCAGTGGAGCGGGGGTTGGTGGATATAGTTACCACCTCGGGCGATCCCCTGAATTATCAGAGCCAGGCCGGCGGCAAAGGTTTTCTGGGGCTCTACCAGCTCACGAGCCTCCCCCTGTCGGCGGTCAACAGCAACATCGACACCTCCATGCGGAACTACATCAAGGATTGCGTCGGCTATGAAATCATGCGCCCGGGAACGGCACTCACAGTCGATGCACTGCGGAGGACCTCCTCCGACTTCACACCACTTCTCGCCCAGGCGCAAAACCCTTCGGTCTATACCGTCTTCTATGACTCGACCACGCCGAACGGGCAGACGATGACCTGTACCAATGCCTGGACGAACATCAGCGCCCAGCTTACGCCGGACAACCTGAAGAACAACATCTCGGCCGTCTGCTCGGCCCTTGGCTATGACCCTACGAATGCTGCATCCCTGACCCAGTGCAAGACGGTACTGAACAACGTCAATACCGGCGCCGGCCTCGGCGCGGCATCCATCGAAGACTTCGTGAAGCAGGCCTACATCTCCCAGCGTCTCGATGAAATATTCCGGAGCGGCAACTCGACGGGCGCCACCAACTACCAGTTCCTGCTGAACGCCTCAGGCTCGATGAAGGCCGCCAACGAATGGCTGCCGGTCCTGAGGGCGGTCCTCACGGCTGTAGCAGTCGGTCTGATCCCGTTTCTAGCGCTGTTCATCCCGACCCCCATCATCGGCAAGGCGGTCGGAGCCATCTTCGGGTTCTTCGTCTGGCTTACAGCCTGGGGTGTCGTCGACGCGATCATCCACCAGTTCGCCATCGATTATGCGAACAGCACCTACCAGCTCGTGCGCCAGAACAATCTCGGGATGGACGCCTTCTATTTCTTCCCCGATCAGACCACGAAAATACTGGGGATGTTCGGGACACTGCGGATGAGCGGCATGATGCTGGCGACGGTCCTGACGGGGATGCTGGTCAAGTTCGGCGGTCACGCGATGGCGATGATGGCCGGCTCCCTCTCGGGACAGATCCAGTCGGCAGGCAGCCGTGCAGCGCACGAGGTGGAGGACCCTGCCGGCAGGGCCTCTTCAATCCAGCGCAATTCCTCGGCGATGCCGACTCAGGCATGGGGGAACGAGCACAGCTTCTGGGCCAGGGGGAATCAGACCTATCTCGACATGACATCCAAGACGATGGCCTCAAATGATCTGGTAAACGGTTTCGGGATAGGGGGGGCAGCCCGGATGATGGCCGACGGCGGCATCGGGAAGACGGTTGGATTTGGCGGCAAGGGGGCCGCAATGCGGGAAGCGGGGCTGGACAGGTCATACGGCCTCAGCATTTTCGATGGGAAAGCGGGGATGGCTCAATCAGGTGCCCTCCGTGATGTCATCGGTAAGAATTACGGCGGGGACCTGAACTCTCATGCGCAGATGAAGGTTGCGAACGATGCCGCGCTGGGCCGGGTCTTCGGGAATGCCGACAATTACAAGGATTTTCTGGAGAAGAACCTCGACAAGAACGTCGGCCAGGTCGACGGCGAAGTGAAAGCCTATGAGGGAGCGCAGGCGCTCGGTTTCCAGGGAAACTGGCGACAGTTCAACGCGTTTCGCTCCGAGATGCAGTCCCTTGGAGACTATACGAATGCCGCGGCGGTCAACCAGGTCGCGTCGAAGTACGGGCTCAGCTCAGGTCAGGCGCTGCAAATGAAGGCGCAATTCCAGAATGCGAAGCAGCTTTCCGAATCCAGCGAAATGTCCGGCAAACTGGGAGGATCGATAAACGCCGGTGCCGAAATGGGGAAGGTCATCGCTGCGGAAAGCGCCGGCAAAGTCCAGGGGATTTATATGTCCGGGGGGTACGACCACTACCAGACCATGGCTTCCCATGACGTGTCGGGTAGGGGAGCCCGGTACGATCTGGTCAGAGGAGCGGCCGATCAGATGGTCGGCAAGATCGCCCCTCAGCTGAAAAACGATCCGGAAATGTATCAGGGCGGAAAGCTGACCGACAAGGGTTTCGCGCAGATGCAGAAGGCGATGGAGGGGCAGAACATCAACTTCACGACGCCGGACGGCAGGCAGACGATGAACGTCGGGATGGACGGGAATGTGGTGAATTCGACCGAGCAAGGGGTCGTGGCTTCCGGTGACAAGGCCCGGGTCGAGACTTTGAAGCAGGAGCTGAAGGCTGGCGGCTTTGGCAGGAATGCCGTTGCGGAAGTCGACAGGATGATGAAGAGCGGCAAGGGCTTTTCGTATGAGCTTGCCAAAGACAGGAACGGGAACGTCGAATCGTTTTCGATCAACCGTGGCGGCGATGTCAGCAGAAAGGATATGGCGACGTTCCGCACCGGCAGAGATGCGGAAAGCGTAAATAGAAATGTTCAGACCGTCGATCAAGGGTTGAGAAAGACGGTGGGAAGTCAAGTCTGGACTGGGCAGCGGGTTGTTGATGAACACACCAGTGTGTCGATGACCAACCAGTACTCCCAGGTTGACCGAACAGTGGCCACGGAGAAAGACGCAGCCGGTATCAACAAAATGCTTGCGGCCAGTGGCAGTTCCGTTCGAGTCGGTGTTGGCGATTCGATGCAAATGAGGCTTGGACCTGCTGTCGTCCAAAATATGACGAAAGATGGAACACTTTCATCTCATGGGGCACAGAGTGTCATCCCGACAGTTTCCAGTTTTTCCGTCAAAAGAGGGGGAGAGAAGGATTTTAAGGATTTCAGTCATGAACTCCACGGTTCTCATAAGCAAACATACGATAACCGGACTGACAGGACCATGGGGGTAAACGTTGAGGGGGTCGGGTCAGACTTCATTAGGACCGTCGCGGGAGAAAAAGCTGCTGAAGTAATAATCGGGACGACCAATGGGACGGTTTCAACTATTCACAATGTCGCGGCGGTCAGTTCCTTCGTTTCTGCTGGAGGTGGTGCCGCTGGTAAAGGCATCGGAAAAGCAGCAGAGCTGGGAAGAGTTCCAAGTGCAGAGCCATCCATGAGTGGCTATACAAGGTATTGATCCGAGGGAGACAAAATGGAATTTGAGATAGTTGCATCGAGGGTTGTTTTGCTGAAGGATGGTCTTATGGTCCTGGTGACCGTGCCTAACGAATTCTTTCAGATCGTTATGAGCGAAAAGAAATCGGTCGAAATAAAGGCGAGCCCTGAGCCCGGTATAGTAATCATTAAAGTTGGAAGGGTCATCGTGAGGCTAACGCCAACGGTATTCGAGCATATCGTGGAGACGGGGAAGATATTTGTTTATTTGTCGGATTATGACAGCTATGTGATGGAACCTTGGGTGGAGGGGGCAATAAACGCCGCTGAATTGTGGACAGTCAAAGGAGTTGCCGACTATCTGGCAACTTAAGCGGCGCCGGATGCATTACCGGCGATACCTGTTGTGAGGCAGATACCAGAAAATGGGGTTGTTGCGATGACAGCAGCAACCGAATCTGGGTATGACTAACATTCCGACAATGGCAGTGAGTCCAAGAATTCCTGCAGGCCATTTAATTCCTTGGGCAACAAGCAGGTACGCCGCGGCACCGCCAATAGTGATGGCGGTAACGATGCAGAAGATTTTGATGATCCATCTTTTCATGGCTTCCTCTTTTCTACACTCACTCCGTTCCGTTTTGATAATTATTATTGCAACTTTTATTCTTTGTCAACCACATTGATTTCAATATGTTATCTCTGTCGAAGTAAGACAGAGTGAGCTAATAGTTCGGGTTATGGCAACAATAATATGTGAGAAGGGGCAGTCGCAAAAGTGCGATGGCAGAACCATAAATTGACGACGGGCGCAGCCATATATGCTGCGACAGGCGGGTACTTCCCTACTCTCATGGCAATGCTCGGCTCGATCATGCCGGATCTGCTGGAAATGGGGATCATCCGGCATCGGACCGTGACGCACTGGCCGCCGCCGTGGATCGTTCTTGCCCTTGTGTCTTACTGGGCATGCCGGCTATCCCCGGATGTCTGGCTGTACTTCCTTTTCTTTACAAGTATCGGAGCGCTTCTCCATCTGAGTGAGGACTATCTGAGCGTTACGGGAATTCCCTTCCGGTCGCCGGGCAGTACCCGGAGGGGAGCAGGATTATATGTCACCGGAACAGTGGGAGAAGCCGTTCTGGCCATATCTGTCACCGGGTTTTTCCTTCTCCTCGCTTGGCTACGCGGGTTCTTTACCACCGGACATGTCGTGATGGAGATGGTTAAGTTGAAGTCTATAACAGCACTTTTTTGAGGTAACAGGAATGCATATGATCGACAACAAGGCTTTGAATATTGCCTTGGAAAACAATTCATTGATCTTGGTTCAGAAGAGTCTTCATGCCCGCAATATCCAACTCTTCCGGCATTCAGTACTGACCGCCGAGATCGCATGGGACATCGTGGCTGGCACCAATGGAGACTTCGGTTTCACCTCCACTCAGGCGTACATGGCGGGTATGCTCCACGACGTCGGCAAGCTCTTTGTCCAGGACCGTATCCTCGATAAACGGGGTCCGTTGACGGATAGAGAATGGGAGATCATGGAGAGACACCCGGCTTGGGGCCATGATTATGTTCGGGGGACGATATTCGAACCATTCGGAGATGTGATCCTTCACCATCATATGCTCCCTGACGGTTCCGGATATCCGAAAGGCTTGGAATCTGAAGTGCTGGATTACCGGGTGCGCCTCATTGCCTGTGCAGACAAGATTGCCGCCTTCCTCGAAGATCGCCCGTATCGCAGGCGGGTCTCGAACCAGGATCTCATTTATCAGGAGGTGAGAGCGGTAGCAGAGCTTTATTTCGTGGGAGAGAAGGCGGAAGCCATAATTGCCACTGTCATGGGAGCCGTAGCAATGGAGCGCTGGTCTCTATACAAGGAGCGATTCGCCCGGACAGCCGGGGGATGTCCGTGAAGGTTACAGAACGGACACTGGTTGATATGTGCAACAATGATAGTTTTCACTTGAATAACAACCGAAATTACGCCGCCTTGTTCAAGATAACTTGAATAAGTGATCGTTGTGCGCTATGTTGCTCAAATATACTTGAATAACAGGAGGGCGCATGAACCGAAGCGGTGCCTATCGACAGCAGCCAACCGGTTACAAAGCCTTTTTACCCTCACCCCTTCCACCCAATCCTCCAATCAAAATCGAGGGGGAATTACAGAACCTACTCTCTAGTGCCGACATGTCACTGGCCCGGCTTGATGGTCTGGGGCACATCCTCCCGAACGCCGGACTCTTCATTGCCATGTATGTCAAAAAGGAGGCGCTCCTCAGTTCACAGATCGAGGGAACTCAGGCGTCCCTTGAAGACCTGTTTGAATTCGAGAGCGGCATGAAGCCCGAGAATATCAACGACGTGGCCGAGGTGGTCAACTACGTTAAGGCATTGAACTACGGGATGGAGCGTCTGGAAGAGTTCCCCATGAGCCTGCGGTTGATCAAGGAAATCCACGCTGTCTTGATGGAAGGGGTGCGGGGAGGCGAGAAGACTCCAGGGGAATTCAAAAAGACCCAGAACTGGATTGGTCCGCCCGGCTGCACCCTCAAGGATGCCCGTTTTGTCCCACCCCCGCCTCACGAGGCGGAAGAGGCGATGGGCGCACTGGAGCTTTATCTTCATCAACCCCAGCAGTTGCCGGTGCTGGTGGACTGCGCGCTGATCCACTACCTCTTCGAAACGATCCATCCGTTTCTGGATGGCAATGGCAGGCTGGGGCGGCTTCTCATAACCTATTATCTGCATTGGAAAGGGGTGATGGAAAAACCGCTCCTTTATCTCAGCTACTATTTCAGGAAATATCGCCAGGAATACTACGACCGTCTGAACATGGTTCGGGATAAAGGCGATTTCGAGCAGTGGATTGCTTTCTTTCTGAAAGGGGTCGTGGTGACCGCTGATTCGGCTGTGGATGCCGCCAAGCAGATCATGGAGCTGCAATCCCGTCACCGGAACCTGCTCTGGCAGAAGAAAATATCGTCTCCCCTGGCTGTCGGTATTCTGGAAAAGCTCTTTTACTCCCCTTATGTCTCGGTCAACGACATCGCCCGTGATTTTTCCATCTCTTATCAAGCTTCTTCTACGCTGGTTTCCCAGCTTGAAGGGGCCGGCATCCTGAAAGAGATAACCGGCCGTAAGAGGGACAAGCGGTACATCTATGCCGATTACCTGCAAATTTTGGAAGAAGGAACGAAGTTGTAAAAATCGAGAATGAAGGAAATTCTTCATAATTCATCCCTCATCCTTTGAACGTATACCGTTGACATTGGAGGTCAAAAGGTGTATTAAGTTGTTGCAATTTCATGGTTTTTTGTGGAGGGTAGACAAATGGGCTTACTACCCTTGATACATATCGGTTGAACTGAAAGCCGCCTATGTCTGATTTATGCAGACAGGTGGCTTTTTCACTATTCAGTTTCTGAGTAATTTACCAGGTTGACATATTGGGAGCCTGAACTGGCGACTCCTTAGGCGTTGACATTTACTCTAATTATGAGTAGTATCGCCGCAAAAATGTAGCAAATCTTAACCTTCAGGTGTCTGTATGGACAAAGACCAAAGAAAGAAGTTGATCGCCCACATACTCGTTGACATGGATGAAAGCGTCAACTCCTGGGCAACGAAGAATGGCCTCCATCAGCGCATCGTCGCCGACCTGATCGACGGCAAGCTCAGGGGTACCCGTGGGGTCGCCTTGGAGACCCGCCAGAAGATGGAAGACACGTTTGGGGCTATCTTCGATGCCTGATGTCTTGACTTGTGACTTTTTAATGCCGCGGGGGAAGAGATTCCCATGAATGGAGGGCAACATGACGACTGCTGAGCTTTTAGCAGCATTGGGGCGGGAATGCCCCAACGGCGTGTCATTCGATCCGATGGCGGTGCGGCTGTTGAGGCAGAAAGTCCCGTTTGAGGATTGGCAGATCGAAAATCTGAAAGCCGAGATGTTCCAACTGGGGAACGGGTTGTGGTTTTCCGGCGAGATGATCTCGGATGATAAGTCCCGGTTGGCGTTCGATGGGCAGGCGATGGAATGGCTAATGGAATACGGTTGCTTTTCGGTCGAACGGCTGTTTAGAGGTTTTTACGGTGTTTTCCGCCATATTGCCACGCCGGAGGATTGCGCAGCATTTCTGAGGCATTTGGGTTTCACGGTCGCTGTGTGGGGAAAGGGAGGTTATTTCTGTTCCCAGCCCCCACTTAGTCTGGACGATAGTTTGGCGGCAATATCTGAAACAATCGCCGGATGGCTTGAAGAGGCGGACGGCACGTTGACCTTTCATGAAATCGAACATGCGATGCCGCACCTGACCGCTGAGGCGTTGGAGGTCATCCGCGTGCAATTCCTGCCGGAAGTCCATGCGGCGGAAGTCGGTGGGGTGCACTGCTGGTGCAGTACGGAGGCGATTCACCTGCCGGAGGATTTTTCGGAAAAACTGACAACCGCCGTCGATACGCTGGTTGTGCTGGAAGAGAGAATGTCTGCTGCAAATCTAGAATTCGCGTTGAATTTGCTCTACCGCATCCGATTCCGCAAGGAATACGCCCTGCCGGATAACGACACTTTCATGCGCGTCTGCGCGAAACACTATCAGGGCGGGAACAATGTCTTCCCGAATACGAAGAAACCCCGCGAAAAAGTAAATGACTGGTCCATGCAGGGCAAGCGTGTGCGTAGCCCAAACACGCGCTTCCGTAGCCTTGGTGTGCCGATTGGCGCAGAACTGGTCTTCACAAAGGACAGTCATATCACCTGCACCGTACTGGATGACTCCAATCAAGTGGAATACGGCGGCAAGACATGGGCGATTTCGGCGTTGGCGATGCATTTGTTAGGAGGAACGGCTGGAAACGGTTTTTGGCATTTCAACTACGAAGGCGAAATATTGTGGGATCGTCGATTGCGGTTGGAACGGGAGGGGAAACAGGACGGATATCAGGCAGCGGAGATGTCGCCGCCCTCTGAAGTAGAAAACGCGGAAGGCAAAATCATCGGATTGGAAGGACGGCCGTTATCGCCTTCAACTTGGCGGGCGTTCAAAAGTGCCGGCACCAATCCGCGTGTCGCGGAATGGGTGCGAGGCTTAGCAAACGGGGAAAGCATGGAGAATGTTGCACAAGAGAATGGTCTCATGGTTTCGACTGTGAAGGAATACATTATAAATCGTCGTCGCTATTTTGATATTTGTGAAAAGAACGGCATCGTGCCGGAGGGCGGCGCGAATGTATAGCTACGAATGGGTCAAGCGTACGCGCGGGTACCGCCTGACGACGCAGACCGGAAAGTTTGTGGCGAGCGAAATCCGTCCGGTCTTCGCGGAGGAACTGACGCTCACAGGGTTGGAGGCGCGGCTGGCGTTCGACCAGTCGGAGCGGCGTCCGCTCCTCTGGGCAAAGCAGAACGTGTATCTGTATCGCGGCGAAGAAATCGCGAAACTCCATAAAACACGTTACGGCAAGCCGCTGGACATCGTATGGAAGGGTGTATTGTGCGAGGACGAAGTTTCGTCCGAAGGAGTGAAGCCACTAAGAAAATTGAAGCTGGTTCCGGTTGATGTTGTGGCAATGGTGGCCGAAAACCGTGGCATCATGGCTGCGCTGGTGGCGGATACGCTCAAGCGTATCAAAGAGATGTACGATGCCTACGCAGGGAAATGTGATGCGATCTATATCGGCTTCAGCGGCGGCAAGGATTCGGTAGTTCTGCTCGACCTCTGCCACAAGGTTCTCCCGTTGGACGTACCGGTTGTTTTTAGTGATACGGATATGGAACTGCCGGATACCTATCGCGTCTGGGAAGATATCCAAAGCCGCTACGAAGGCCGCCCGTTTTTGAAAGTCTCCGCCAAGACCCCCGCCTTGGAAAACTGGCGACTCTTCGGCCCGCCGTCACGGTCAGTTCGATGGTGTTGCTCTGTGCACAAGAGCGCCCCCGCTCTGATCGAACTCAAACAACGGCTGGACGTGACGTCGGTCAAAGCTGCTGCGTTTCTTGGTGTCCGCAGTGAAGAGAGCTTGAGTCGTTCCGCCTACGAAGACATCGGTAAAGGCGTAAAAACATCATCCCAGGCTAATCTGATGCCGATTTTGGAGTGGGGTGCGCATGAGTTGTGGCTCTATCTGCTTGAAAATGATTTGATGGTCAACTGTGCCTACCGATACGGTCTATCCCGTGTCGGGTGCGTGATGTGCCCGGAATCTTCCGATAGGTACGCGTGGTTCGTGGATGCTGTCTATCCGGAGGCGATCAAACCATACAGCGATGCGATCATTGAAACTAGTGCAAAAGAGTTTGTTTCCCAAGAGGAAGCGCGAGAATTTCTGGGAAGTTCAAACTGGCAGGCACGGAAAAGCGGTGTGACGTTGAAGAAACGCCTTTCACGTTCCTCTGAAAAAACAGATGGGTTGGATGTTGAATGGCGTGGCGCGGGATTGAATGCTGCATCGTTTTTGGAATGGTTGAAAACGGCGGGAAATGTCTTCATGGATGAGCCTGAAGGTTATTTTCGGCTGGTGTTGAAAAACGGACGGAGTGAAGGTGTTTTGTTCAAGATCTGCGATGCTACAAACGGCGCTGGGAAGATTAGATTTTCATTTATAGACGATGCAGAGCGGAAGCGGCTTTTTCCGGTCTTGCGGACGGTCTTGCAGAAGTCCGTGGCGTGTGTTGGCTGCCAGACGTGTGAAGCGGAATGCCCAACGGGCGCGCTTCATACGAGCAATGGCAGGGTGGTAATTGACGAAACAAAATGTATCTATTGCTTGCGGTGTCACAACATAGATTATGGGTGTTGGAGGTTTAAATCAATGTATGTTTCTGATAATACACAAACTGGACTAAAAGGGATTAATGCTTATAACAATTTCGGGCTTCGGACGCAATTTGTCTCCGTCTATCTAGCCGAGCGCGGGGCGCTCGACCAGACGGCGCAGCTTAACCGTGCCAAGCAGGTTCCGGCTGCGAAAGCATGGTTCCGTCAAGGATTGCTGATGGACGCGAAAACGACGGCACCTACGAAGTTGCTTGACGTGTTTGAGAAAAGGGGCGTGGAGGATCCATCGGCGTGGGACTGCGTATGGATGGGATTGTGCAACTATGCGCCGGTGGTGAAATGGCTGGTCTGTTCACTGAAAATGAATGTGTCCTATCAGGATGCCGATCTGTTTGACATGCTCGGAAATGACATCAGGGATGTGACCAAAAAAGGCGGGATGCAAGCGTTAAAAAACATGCTGGTCTCGACTCCGTTTGGTACGGGCGAAAACAGCGTGTGTGAGTTGACAAAAAAAGGGAAACTCACGGTCGGATTCACGCGCCGTTCGCGTTCGGTGGATCCACTGGTAGTTCTTTACGGGCTTTATGTAATGGCGGAGAAATCTGGACGCGATGCGTTCACGGTGCGGCAAATGATGGCGACGGAGTTCGATGGCGAAGTTGTGTCACCGCTGGCGGCATTCGGCATCCCGCCGGATGAGTTCAAGAAGCAGTGCATGGGGCTGGCGGCGGTGCATCCAGACTTCATCGCATGCAGCTTCACGCTGGGGCTGGACGAGGTTCGGTTGTTTCCTGAAACGAATAATCGAGACGATGTGGTCGGATTGATTTTGCAGAAGTAGCCTACACCAGGGGGATTGAAAGACATGGCATTCTACAAAGACTATTTCGGGATCAGACCTGATTACGCGCCGTGCATGACGCTGGCGGACATCAATAAGGCGCCGGAGACCTGGCTGGGATTCTATCCGCATGATTCGTTCGTGGAGATTTTGCGTGAACTGCTCAAGAATTTAGAGGGCGGGAACAAGACGCTGTGGATCACGGGCGCGTATGGCACGGGCAAGAGCCACGCGTCGCTGGTTCTGCAAAAACTGTTCACGGACGACGAGGCTCGCGTCCTGAAATGGCTCGCGCTGTGTAATGCGCAGATCCCGGAACCCGTGTGCAAGGGGTTAGTGGCAGCGGGATATGCCATTAGTGAAAGCGTAAATGATATGACCGCAATGGCCGAAAAATTATCGGCCTTTGTTCAATCAACGATATGCGGGATACGCGCTAAAATATCGAGTATTTTTATTAATGGTGATGAGAATAATCACTTGCCAGGAATTGTTAACATCGTCTTTGATGGTGTCACAGGCGAATCCCTTATGCATTTATTGGACTTGAAGGGAATATGTGTGTCCACAAGTTCCGCTTGCACATCCGGAAAGGATAAACCTTCACATGTGCTAATGGCATTAGGGTTAACCGAAAATCATGCGAAATCTGCTATTCGCATTTCCTATGGCAGGTACAACAATATAAATGAAGTGGAAACTATTGTGGCTACCATTTGTAATGCTTACAACAAAATCTTAGCAGCAAAGTTATAGAGTAGTAACCGTCAACTGTGGCCATATTCACTCTGTCCTCGGCGATACAGATGTGCCTTTCTATGTTAACAATCAGATGCTGATACAGATGGTGATTTTGAGTGAGTAAGGTTATGGCGATTGTGGTTATCAAATTACGAATTATACAACCCGAGGGTAAGGTTCACATGGAACAGTTATGCAATTCAGATTGATTTCAGCATTCCTGATATTCATTGGCTCTTATCTGCCATTGGCAATTATTCTTGCTGTTCAGGATATACCAAAAAGTTGGTGGAAAATGTCTGTTTGCATTCCAGGCAGGACTCCACTAAAAGACTGCCTATTTAATCCGTTCAATAATCCTGTACTTTCCCTGTCTTTTATATCCATGACATTCATCTCAATGGTAGTAGCAAATTTATTGTTTAAAAAAATCTCATACCCTTTCAATGTTGAGGTTGTTACCTCAAAACAGACGCCAAACGATATAATAAACTATGTATTTCCTTACGTAGTTTCATTTATGGGAATTAACTACAATGAACCCGAAAAGTTGCTTGGCTTTGCCGTTTTCTTGTTGTGGATGTTTGCAATCACCTATAAGTCGGGACAGATCATCATGAACCCACTTCTGCTGATGTTCGGTTGGCGACTTTATGAGGCGACAATAACGGTAAGCGGAGCCACCCGACAGGTTCGAGTGCTGAAGCAAGGCATTATGGCTCCTGGACCATACAAGGCCCAGACTATCCAAGATTTCTATATTGCGAGGGACTAAATATGCAGGCCACCTTCAATTCTCTATGCACCTTTGATTACGCCAATGCCAGCGCACATCTGTGGGTTTTCAAGAAAAGCACAACCAACAGGAAGTTTACGGCTCATTTCGTTCCGACTGACCAAGCTTTGACAGATATGTTGAAAGCTCTTATTCAGACAGAGATGGCTAGAATTACAGAAGTTTCTCAATACTCTTACTTGTCAGAAACGAATGAGAATAGTTGTCTTTCTACACCTCAGCAAGGAACAGACTTCCAATTTCTTAAAGCGCAAGTTGACCGACCTGAACCAGAGTGCCATTTACAAGGGATTAGGGACTTGAAAGGGGCCGAAGGATACTTAGTCAAGTTTACTCATAATGGTGAAACGGTCTACGCAGTAAAACGGTCAACTGCGTCATGGAAGACATCTTACCCAAAGAAGTTCATTAATATAGTTTTCGCAGAAGGTGAACTCTCTGCCGCCGAGGATAACGCCTTTTCTATTGAACGTACTTTTGATTTCTTTTGCAAAGGAGCGCTATTATTCATTGGAAACAAACGAGGCTTTGAATCAGCTATGGAGTACCGAGCTGCTTACACACAGGCATTTTTGGGTTTACAGCAAAATTCATCTTTTAATGGGCTATTTACTGATCTTCAGCCGTTGATTTCCTATGTTGGAAACAACTCCATCCATCTGCGTCGGATGGCGACCGTGGAGGAAAAAGCTTTGTATGGGAGGCCTGGCTTCCTGGCCAGTCTGCAATGTGTCAGCGTCAGGCATAACTGGGACATAAATTTTGACCCGGCTACCAACAAGATTATTCCTTGTGAACAAACAGCGAGAACAATTCTTCAGGTACTATTGGATCACCGGCTCATGAGTGAAGTGACTGAGAATATCTATGACGTTCCCGATGCAACACCGGTGTAGGCTTTAAAAGTCGAAGTTCGTGAATCGGAGAGCCCCGGAAGGTATTATGATAAATATCTACTTCAGCGAACGAGAGCGTGGTGAGGTCGAACGTGAGATTCAGGATATTTCCGAAGCCTTTTGGGCTGGGTTCGTTTCTTTTGTGGAGGCCCGATCACGAGACGGTTGGTACGCAGAGCGTTATCCTCTCAACTGCTTTGAGGCACCACTGCCTGTGGAGACCGACGCTGAAGGCCTAGGCAAGGCATTCACAGCCCATAATCCGAGGGTTTCTTGGCCCTTGGAATCAGAGGATATTCCAGCGACGCTTGACGCCTTAGATGCGGTGGAGTTCTTCGGACGCATTATCTCAATGCCCGCCCGACGAGTCTACCACGACTACGGACGGCACAATCACATTACCAATTTTGACCGCGCTCGGGGCTTCGATGAATATCGTACTGAAGTCAACACCATGCTTAGGCGATGCGGTCATCCATATGAGGTTAATGCTTCAGGGCAAATCCAGCGGCTGGGACCTCCTATCTTGAGAGAGTGTTTGGCCTCGGCAGTATTCTTTAGTGGAGATGCTGAACTTGACCGGCTTCTCGAGACTGCCCGGCGGAAGTTCAAAGACCCCGATATCAACGTAAGATTGGAGGCCCTTGAGAAGCTTTGGGACGCTTGGGAGCGGCTGAAGACGATACTGCCAGGGGATAAGAAGACCAGCTTAAAGGCACTGCTTGATGCTTCCGTTGCTGAGCCGAACCTTCGAGATCGTGTTGAGCGGGAGGCTCGAGAGCTGACAGATATCGGTAACAACTTCATGATCCGTCATTCGGAGACTGGCAAGGTACCAATCAAAGAAACGGAGCATGTCGATTATCTCTTCCACCGCTTGTTTGCACTCGTTATCATGATTCTCCGAGTAAGTCGGTTTCACCCATAGGAGAAAAAGTGGACGTCTACATCGCAAACTTCGGGATAGGTAACTCTCTGTGGCCTCACTGTCTCTCGAACTCTGTGATCTGCAGCTACGAGGACGCGGATCTCTGGCCTCTCGAAACACCTTAGGGTCTGGCTTGCAAGATTGCAAGTTGGGTTTACGGGGGGATCGAGAACTTGGCGGAACATGAATTCTCCCTGAGAATGCGTTGCGGCTCAGAACAGAGTGAAGGCCAGAGTCAGTTTGTAACCTCATCATGGCGTTCATTGTCAGTACACCTCGGAGTCGTTCGGAGCTTGCAGAATGTTTGGGGCACAAGTACATTACAGGATCTCTCAGTCAGGCACTTGCTGATCTGATGGCAGCAGGACCGGCGAAATACACCATTCCCGACAAACAGAACAGCCGTCTGAAAAATACCGCATGACTCCGATCGGGAAGCCATGAATTACCCTGGCATCTGAATTGAAGCCGCTATCTCCACATGCCACTGATCATCCTGGACGATATAGAGTAAATCACTACCGCTGATTAAATGAATGTTCGAGAAGATATTCGAATGATCGATTCGTAAATTAGACTTGGTGCGGAATCCGCAGTAAATTAGAGAGGGGAACAATGACCAAAGCAGACATCTTTGAAAAAGTCCAGGCTGGCATCGGCCTGACAAAAAAGGAATCCGCCGAGATGGTGGAGGCCGTTTTTTCTATCATGAAAAGCACTCTTGAATCCGGCGAGAATCTGAAAATATCCGGCTTCGGCAGTTTTATCGTCAAGCAAAAGGCAGATCGTCGTGGCCGTAACCCTCAGACCGGCGAGTCAATCACCATTGAAGCAAGAAGAATATTGACGTTCAAGCCGAGCAACCTGCTGCGGGACGCAATCAACGGAAAGACTGAATGATCCGGAAAGTCATTTCAGGAGGACAGACAGGTGTAGACCGCGCAGGTCTCGATGCAGCTGTTAATGCGGGTATCCCGATCGGCGGTTATTGCCCTAAAGGCAGACGTGCCGAGGATGGCGTTATTCCGGACCAGTACCCGATGATAGAGCTGGAATCGCCTGAATCTTATTTCCGGACCGAAAAGAATGTCATAGAATCCGATGGAACGCTGATCCTCAATAAAGGTATTCTGTCGGAAGGAACCAAGTTAACCCATGACTTCACCATCAAAAACGGAAAGCCAAGCCTTATCGTTCAGTTGGATGGAGAAGAGGTAATTAAACCGGAGCAGGTGGTTCGCTGGCTGAATGGTCAGTTCATCAGCGTTCTCAATATTGCCGGTCCGCGCGAATCAAAATGTCCTGGAGGGATTCATTCCGAGTCAATTTCCTATCTGGAAAAGGTTTTCACGATGCTTAAGGAATTGGAGTGACACCTCAAGTCACGGTGAAGTTATAATATCCCTAACCTTTCATCGATTTGGCAACAAATTCCGCAAAGGGTTTTATTTCTCCCCGCGAACTCGCCGATTCGAGGCCTGCCATATAATCAGATCGTTGTTCAATCCGGATAACCGTCCATGGATATCCTCCGGACGCCAGCATGGCATTCATCAGGAACCGGCCCAATCTGCCATTGCCGTCAAAATACGGATGGATGTACACAAACATAAAATGTCCCAGTACGGCGCGAACGGCTGCACTTGGTTCAGCCTCCAGCAGGTCGCACAGTTCAGGCATCATGTCACGGACTGCATCCTGGGAAGGGGGAACATGGGTTGCCCCCCGGATAAAGACCTTGTCTGTCCGGTAACCTGCCAGATCCGCCGGTTTGAGGAAACCGGCATCGACATTTGGCGAGAAAAGGTTGCGATACCATGAAGAGTGATCCTGGCGGAATGCGGCGCCAGGGTTTGCCCCCGTCAGAATATTTCTAATCGTAGCCTTGACCTCATTGTGAGCGAGCCAGTACCCGTGTGCCGCCATGGCATTTTTCATTTCCGCGTCAGAGTCATTCCTGTCCGGATTCCAGTCCCCGGTGGCGACCTTTTGAATAAGTTCCGGAGTGACACGATACCCTTCAATGGAGAGGGAGTGATAGGCGTCGTTTTTATAGTTTTCTTCAACTGCATCCATGAACTTCTCTATGTCGGACGGGATGCCTGGTTCAGCTGGGAAAGAGCTTAAGACGATCTCTCGCATGGTTTGCCACATCAGACGCATCCGCAGGACATAGGGCGATTGCGCTCTGGTGAATGCCAAGGGCGGCGGTGCAACACTAAATGGATTTGACTCGTTGACCACAAATCCTGCTGTTCTCATGGTTGCCAGCACATTATCCGCCAATTCTCCGCGCCCCGACGCCCGCAAGGCCCCGGCGAGACGCCCGGCAACACTGCTATGACCTCCTTCGAGCAGTTCCCTGTTTAGATCCGACGCATCCCGCAACTGATGAAGGGCGATATGGGCATCCTGGGCATAGGTAGTGAAAAATGCTTCCGGCACCCGTATGAGAGCCATCGGAAGCGTCAGAACGCGGATTCGTTCCACCATCTGGATTTTTCCGGCAGGAACAAAATCCTTCACCTTGTAGTCCAGGATCGAGCAATTGTCAGGCAGCTTCAGCAGACCGTTTTGGCCAAGCGGCGAGTGGATCACAACCTGCTGCGGCGTTATAGTCTTTCCCGTATGCAGAAATAATGAGTATTCTGCTGACACATGCCATTGATCACCAAACCGCTCTGTGCAATAGCCCTGAATGAAGTCACGCATCGCCGCATACCACGGTGTGCTGTCACCGGTCTCTTCGCCAGGCCGGCAGGGCATATACCACCCCTTGACAATCGGTTGCAGGAAGCCGTTCTTGACAAGACTCTCCCGCTGCATTCGAGTCAGTTCACCCGACTTTATGGCGGTTTTACCTTCATCCTGCAATCTCTTCAGGGCACTTAATGCATCGGCAAGCCTGCGTTGTGCCGGAGTTGTTGCCATTGTAATCTCTCTTTCATCGCTAGATTATTGTGATTCACGATAGCTAGATTATTCAGTATTGTCAACGCTAGATTATTGTGTGTTACAGCAGCAAGATTATTCTGCTCAACAACGAGATAGAGGCGACCAAATAGGGCCGTCTCTACTCCGGCCTGCGAAGAAATGGCTGAATGAGTTATTTAGGGAGGGTCAACTGCTTAGTATCCTGTAACTCTTTAAGGCCGATACTCATTCGGGTGTGCCCTTGTTCAGGCTGTGGGCGGTACGTGCCACACAGACGATCCCACCATGGGAGATTGAAACCGAAGTTGCTGTTAGTTTCGCGAGGAATGACTGAATGATGGACCCGATGCATAGCTCCATGATCCTGCTGTTGATTACTTGATGCACGTCCATGATGTTTCCCCTTTCTAGTAGTATTCACCACGTCTGGTGATATGCAGCCGACTGCTAGAAATGAAAAAAGGACATACCCGATGAGGATATGCCCTTGATGATGCTTTTATATGTGGCTAGAAAAGACCCCCTGCGGTCGTAAATAGTCAGGAATGAGCCTCTATCTACCTATACCCATACCTCTCTATGCGTGTTTCTCGCTTAAGCAAAACTACTATTAACCTATGAATTAACAAGCCATCTATCAAGTTTCATAGACGTTACATTCTTTATCAAGGCTGCTCCTTATTGTTCTAATCAACACATCAATCGAAAAAGGTTTTGGTATAACCTGCATCCCTTCAGCAATGTTAAAAGTTTTAGGGTCGTAATATCCGCTCATTAACAGTATCACAGCATCAGGTTGCATCTCTTTAATCTCTTTGTATACTGAGACACCATCCTTATTTGGCATAACAATATCTGATAACACCAAGTGAATCGTGCTACCGTGCTGCTTGTACTTGTCCACGGCTTCTTGTCCATTAGAAGCTAGGATTACACTGTAACCAAACTCAGTAAGAAGATTATACAACATATCACGTACTATTGGGTCATCATCTGCTACTAGAACTGTCTCACCACCATAGCTGATAGCAGCGTCATTTCTGACCATAATGTCTCCATGAAATCTAACTTGCATGACATGAAATCAGCCATGATGATTGATGAATACAAGATACGATATACCACTACGAGTATGTATTTACAAGCCACATGATTTCTAATGTGCGTGTATAGCAGTACACAACCCTTAGTTGTAATCTTCCGTCAAGGATGGTGGCGCTATGGGTGATGTGGTCGGTAATGTTGAATTGGGTATGAAGATCAAGCTGTTAAGGCAGCAAGCTGGTCTATCACAAGAGAAGCTTGCCGAGATGGTGGGTGTTACTTTTCAGCAGATACAGAAGTATGAAAACGGTCACACTACGCTTAATGTTCTTAAGTTACAGCAGATAGCACTAGCTCTTAAGGTGTCGCTATTAGAGTTCTTTAGTTCGGCTCCTACGCAGCATGTGAGGCTTACTGGTGAAGAGGATCAGCTGTTACAGTCCTTCAGAAGAATCAAGAATGGAGAACTGCGGGATAGTATCTTGAAGCTGGTTGGTAATGTGAATAAGCGTGTGAAGTGACAATAACATCTCCGTGTTATGAAGGCTTGCTAGCCAGCATTTTACGTTCAGCTTTATTCTGAACATCCTGGAGTCTGCTAACTTGACAGCTCCTAAAATCTTCTCCTTTGACTCTGTAATTGCTACTCCCACAGAGAACTTTACTTCAAATCCATCATTAACCTTAGTGCATCGGCAAGTCTGCGTTGTGCCGGAGTTGTTGCCATTGTAATCTCTCTTTCATCGCTAGATTATTGTGATTCACGATAGCTAGATTATTCAGTATTGTCAACGCTAGATTATTGCGTGTTACAGCAGCAAGATTATTCTGCTCAACAACAAAAAAAAGGCGGCCACATATGGGCCGCCTCTATCCAGGGCGGACGATGCATCATCCGACCTGAAGACTTTAGCAGGGTCTCATTCCCGCGAAAATGGAAATAACCTCGATCGGACCGCCTGAAAGATCGTTCCTCAGTAAGGCCTTCTCGAATTCCTCCCACGAAAGTGAATATTCCCTGCCGTTTATCCGTGCTCTTACAGTCATGACCCTCTCCCCCCTTGTGATTTGTTAGGAGCCCAAAAGGGCTCCCCGCAACCACCGTGACTACGGAGGCTCCGAGGAACCCTCTTGGGCGAGGGGAGAGAGGGTAGGGGAGGGCGCACCAAGCGCCGCTCCCCATATTCAAAGAGCAGGTAAGCCCGTTCTCTTAACCGTTACTTCGTCTCAGTCCGAGGCGGACCAGGCTGCGACTGTTCAGAGGGTAATTCTTTTTTCCGTTCCTCTTCGCGTTGCTGCACCTTTTCCCGCAGCTCCTCTTGAGGATCGGTCATGGCCCTGCCGGCACTGGCGGTCATATGGACCACCGTTGCTACAGGGTTTAACCAGGAAGCACCCAGGGTCGCAAGCTCGACGCTGGCCCACTGGCTGTGGCTGCAACCGCTCAGGATCATCGCCGCAACTGCCGGAATTATCGTCCTTATCATCTTCGTACTCCTCCCTGTCGTGTAATGATTTCCTCGATGACCGGCAGGACCTCCGGGCCGAAAAGCTCGCCCAGATTCCCCCGCCTGGCCAGCAGCCTGGCGACATCGGGAATCGTTTTTGCCATGTACGCGAACCCGTTCTCCAGCCGCTCAAGGCGGTGGAGATTCTGCATCATGGCGTTCATTTCAATGTCGGATTGCTTCAGGTAATCGAAGCCGGACATGGTGACGAGGTTTTCGGTTTTGCCGCCATCCTTGTAGAAAGAATCAGGGTCCTGGCCTTCAGGAAAGATGAAGACAGTGGCCTTCATCTCCTCTTTAACCGCCAGCAGTATCCCTTTCTGGAGGGCCTTTCTGCCTGCGCCGTCTCCATCGAACATCAGGTTCAGCCGCCGGACATAGCGCTTCAGAATAGCCGCGTGCTCCCTGGTGAACGCCGTCCCGCAGGTGGCGACGACGTTGGGGATGCCGGCGGCCCGCATCTGCATGAGGTCGATGTACCCTTCGACCACATAGACCTCCCCTTTTTCCTTCATTGCGTCGATGGCGTCGTCAAGCCCGAAGATGGTTGCCGACTTCTTGAATAGCGGCGTCTCTGGGCTGTTGATGTATTTGTATCGTGAGTTGGTTGAACTGATCGTGCGGCCGGCAAAGGCAATGAAGTTCCCCGATTTATCCTTTATGGGGAAGATCACGCGCCCCCGGAAAATGTCCCGGTAGCCGTCCGCGGCATCCTTCCTTATCAGCCCGGCCTTTTCTGCGACTTCGAGCGGGAGCCTTTCCTTGCCGAGAAAGTCCACAAGGGTCTTCGTGCCGACCGGTGCAAAGCCGATCCCGAACTGTCTGACCATAGCTTCGGTCATCCGGGAGCCGACGTATGCCTTCGCCCCGTTCTGATTTTGCAGCAGGCTGTTGTGATAGAACTGCTGTGCCTTAGCCAGGACATTCAGCATGCCCCTCCGTTCCCTTTCCTCCTCGCCGTCACCGTTGGGGATGGTGATTCCTCCTCTTCTTGCGAGGCGTTCGAGGGCGGCAGGAAAAGAGATGCCATCCATCTTCATCAAAAACTTGGCGACATCGCCTCCCTCAGCGCAGGAACCGAAGCAGTGCCACGTTTTCCGGCCGGGATCGGTGGAAAAAGATGGCGTCTTTTCCTCGTGAAAGGGACAGCATGCCACGTAGGCACGCGCGGCTTTCTTGAGAGGGACGTATTCCCCGATGATGGAGACGATATTTTCCGCTCCGTAGGCGAGGATCTCCCTCTTGATTCGGTCAGGTATCATTTTCATGGGGCAGCGACCTCCAAGGAGTTCGCGGTGGCAAACTCCTCATCCTCGATCAGGCTGTTCAACTCGGCACCAGTTTCCAGATGCTTCATTACCAGCCTGATTGCTGACGCCACCTCGTTGAGACAGGTTCTCGGTCCCAGGTGGCAGGAAATGCCGGACATTGCCTTGACCGCATCCTGTGCCTCCAGTCCGGACCGAAGTCCGTAGGAGAG
Source organism: uncultured Geobacter sp. (assembly GCA_964524835.1). Lineage (GTDB taxonomy): Bacteria > Desulfobacterota > Desulfuromonadia > Geobacterales > Pseudopelobacteraceae > JACRCG01. Next base: position 17,850 of record CAZGEG010000021.1, on the reverse strand, counting down.
CAGCCTGGCGATACCATCGGCCATTGCCGAACCGCAGCCGCCGGCCTTGCCGAAGCGGATGAAGACCTCGAAGGGTTTTCCTTCCAAGGTGGTAACGGTCACAAAAATCTTGCCGCAATGCGACCGCCGTTGAATTGTGAATCCCGGCGCGGTGGCCGGGCGTGTTGTTTTCGGACTCATGTTGTCCTCCTTTTGATGGGGGCGGAACTGCCTTGGGGAGGATGTTCCGCCCCCTGCGGGGTTGGGCATTGTCGGTTAACCTTTTGCCTCGGCAACGACATCAGCCAGGCGTTTGACTGCTTCGCCTAAATCGCCGTGATCCCAGGTCTCGATCAGCTGTTCGGCGGCTTCCAGCAATTTCGGTGAGGTCGCGTAAAGTCGTGCATCTGCTTCCACGGTCTCGTTGATAGGCTGGTTGTTCGCCCCGCGTGCGTAAACAGAGGCATGGGGCATGAAGCCGACACGGGCTATGGCGATGAAGCCTGCGCCGTTTACTCTTCTTATTTCCAATGGTCCTTTCGTGTGCATGTTTCCCCTCCTGTTGGTCAGGAGACAATTCCCCTGGATGGGGATTGTCCCACTGTCGAGTTGATTTGGTATCAGGCTCGAAGTCGTTCATCCCTGCAGCAATCGCCGATGAAATGGGCGAGGTCGTCGCTCTGGTAGAAAATGCGAGCGGTGCTTTTGTCGATCATGCTGCCGCAACCGACGCACTTGACGGCCTTCTCTATGGGGCCGTCCGTTTTCGGGCCGACAACCGCGGTCTCGGTCTCGTGTATCCGCTGTTCCAGCCAGGATGACGTACTGCAAAACTGCACGTCATCGGCGGTAATGAAAACCGCGCTGCCGCCGAAACCGTCCGGCCGCATCCTGGAACACGAATAGGAGCTTTCCTTGAGAATCCAGGGAAGTTCGCCGTTGGAGCGGCGAATGATTTCCTGGAATCTGGAGAAAAGATCATCCTCACAGAGATCGATGTCATCCTTTGGCTCTTCACCGGCGAGAACACCGGCTGTACACCAATCTTCAGCATAGAGGTAGACCTTGTCGTCTCCATCGGGATCCATGCTGATGCTGAATGCCTCGAAGAATCGCCTGTCCTCGTCGGTAATCAACTGTTTGGGAATGGATGGTTGGAAAATTGATTGGCTCAAGTAGTCTGTCATTTGTCTGGCTCCTTGTTATTCGCTGGGAGACTGTATCCCCTTCCAGGGAGTTTGCTCCCTTGGGGTTGAATGTGATCAGAGGTGGGTGTCCAGGCCGGTGACCCTGGTAAAAATATCTTCGAGGTCATCGGCGTAAACGTATTCCAGTTTTTCTATGGTTTCGAATTTCAACTCGGGTCCGCGAGAAACCTTAAGGGCCTCAAAGATATAGGTATCCGTCCAGTCCAGGGTTATTCTGACTTTGTTGATACCGTCCTTTGCAATCCCTGCCGGCAGGCTGAACATGAGGCAGTTCTCGCCGCCGATGAAATTTCTCGCGCCGGTCATGGAAATGAAACGCCGGGCACCGAGTTGGGCCAGAATTGTGTTGGCGATTCGCAGGTCGGCCATCACTCCGCCTCCTGTTCATCGCGGATCTCTTCCCGCAGGTCGTAGTCACCCTCTTCATCGAGTGTCGTAAGCGGCACCGAGGCGGATTCCCACCGGACCGAGGTATGCTTGTAGTACCCCGACCAGAAGAAGTCGTTGTCGGTTACGTTGAGTGTGTTGCACTCCATCCGCCCCTCGAATTCCTTCATGGCGACTTTCCCGTTTTCCGGTCCGGCCTCATAATCTGAGACCGTGAAATCAGAGTCGTAGTCGAACTCGGAAATCCTGTAGACCTCCAGCTCCTTCACAACCGCCGATAGCTTCCTTATGCGGTCGATTTTCTCCGCATTCAGGTCGATCACGGCGTAGTCAGCGGCTTCCGAGAAGAACTCGCTGTTGTCGGATACGGGAATGATCAGTTTTTTTGTGGGCGGCTTGATGGCGCCGTCAGCTTCATTATTCATACTTGTCTCCCTGTAATGGTAGGACAGGGTACAAGACCCCTTCAGGGGTGTCTTGCCCCTGCCGGGTTGTCATAGAAGGCCCCGTTCGACGAAACTCAGATAGTCGTCGCCGATGATGATGTGATCGAGAACCTTGATGCCAAGGAGTTCACCCGCTTCTTTCAGTCGTCGGGTAATATCCAGGTCTTCACGGGATGGCGTTGTATCGCCTGTCGGATGGTTGTGCACCAGCAGGATGGCCGCTGCGCTCGACAAACAAGCAGTCTTGAAGACCTCACGCGGGTGGACAATGCATTGGTTCAGAGAACCAACCGACACCCTGTCAAAGCAGGCAATCTTGTTCTTTCCGTCCAGATGCAGGACTATGAAATGCTCTTTCGCCTCCTGGCGGAGGTCAATGAACATCTCAAAAATCTGCTGAGGAGCTGTGAAGCGCATGGACACCCACTTCGGAGCGTCTTCACGAATCACTTCCTTACGGAACTTGGCTTCGATTGAGCGGATTATTATTTTCTTTTTCTCCGGTGGCATTTCTTCGCCGAAGAGATTCCTAAGATATGGGGACATCTGTTCGCTCCTTTTTCGGAGGGCAAATGCCCCATGGGGGACAAGAGCCCCCCGGAGGGTAATGATTCGATTGTTGTGTGATTAGCCCTTAAAAACAGGATAAGTGCGTTAACGAAGTTGTTTTCTGCCAAAAAGCGCAGAAAATAACTTCTAACTTACTAAACTGCCCTGACCGACTTGAACGGTGTGCCCATGACGGCCGGGCCTCCGGATGATCTACTTGATGAGATCTCCAGATGGCACGGTATCCAGCCGGTCGATCTGCCGACAACAAAGCGGCGCATCTCGCCGTAGCAGTCCACCACCTCGACCTGCTTGCCTTCCAGGCCTATGAGTTGAGGGGTGAGTTCCGCCCTGGAGCGGTAGCCGGTCTGCCGGTGTTTCTGAAAAACCAGATCCGACAGTTTTCGGTACTTCTCGTAGGCTTTCATCGTGCCGCGTTCGGCCGGCAGTGGTGTCAGGTCCCAGCGGTCCAGCTCAGCTGCGAGCAGGTTGCCCAGTTGCATCACCCTGTCGAAGCCGAGGGTAGAACACCCCTCCTCGAAATGGATGACGTACAGGCCATTACCGGGACCGAAGTAGTCGGGATTTATGGTTACTCTGTTTTTCTTCACGGTTACCTCCTGAAGACACTCCCCCCTACGGGAGTGTCGGTTAGAACTCCCCCGGTATGGGCGGGGCCTCCGATTGGAGGTCAGGCGGCCTTGCGCTTCGTTATGAGGGCCTCTTTGAGAAGGCCGATTAGCGCGGCGGGCAGCTCTTCGATCTGTTTGATGACGAAGGATTCTTTCAGCCAGCTCAATATGGAGGAGTCGAGGATGCCGATTCCATACACCTCGATCCCGCATTCCTTAAGCCGATCCACCGCCTTTCTCGTTTTTTCGATATCGTCCGGTTGGCCGTCGGTCATCGGAATGACGATCTTCCGGCGTTCCGGACGGTGCGTGAGGAGCATTCCGCCCCACAAAAGGGCCTCTGCCATCGGGGTTCCCCCGCTGGAGCCGATGTTGAAAAATCCGGCCCTCGGTTTCGCACCGAAGGCTTTCAACTCAACCAGGTCTCTGTCCCAGGGGAAGGCACCCGCCGCGCAGGTCACTCCCGGAAGGAGTTCCAGCGCCTCGGCGGTGACGAATGTTGCCTGCAGCGCCACGCACATTTTTTCAGGGTTCATTGATCCGGAGCGGTCGGTTAGCAGTACGATCGCCGTGTTGTCGTCCTGTTTGTCCCTCCGTGCCGCGAATAGCCGTGTGTCCGGTGTCCGGCAGGCCACACGATATACCGACCGGCTGTCGATACGGTGGCCCGCGCTCTTTGCATTGCACTGTTGCAGTCGGACTGCCTGAAGGAGACCGGCAAGCTGGCTTCGCATTCTGCTTGTCTTGCGACGAGCATCGTCGAAGCCCATTTCGCCTTCGATCCTTATCCGATCTCCGCCGTCGCTGCCGGCCCCGACGCTTGGATGATGCGTGCCGGGGATCTCTTCCAGGTTGCCTGTCCTCTCTCCTCTGTTGTGTTCTTTGCCGAGCATCTGAGCGACGATCTTCCCGAGATCGACCTTTTGAGTTGCCTTGCCGACGTCGTCTGAGCGGAGTTTCTCCAGGTTGTCCTTCTGTTTCGCGGTGGCGGGTTTCCCTGCGCCGCTACCGGATGGGCTCCCGGAGCCGTTATCTCTGTCAGAAGGGTCGTTGCCGTTCCCGGCGCCTGGCTTCTTATCCTGCTGCCGGGGGGATGGCGGGTTTGCGATGAGTGCTTCGATTTCGTTCCCGAGCTTTACGCAATCATCCAGTGAGTCGCACGAGCCGATCCTGGCGACACTCGCTGCGAATCGATCGCAGAAGTGATCGCCGAAGTTCTGCCGGCTCCATGTCTCCATTTCGGATGCTATATCGCCGAGCGGTTGTCCAAGGACATGCGACCGACCGCGACAAATCAGCCAGCTCGTCAGAAGCGACATGGGCTGGCTTTTCGTGCCCCTGAAGCTGCCGTCCTCGTGCTTGAGGATGGCAATCAGCTCCCGCAGATTGATGGCGCAACCGGGGTAATTCGCGCACTGTTTCTTTTCGATATAGACTTCCTCGATGAGTTCTCCCCAGGTCCCCATGTCTCTTTCGAAATCGGAGTGACGGACGTGGGCAGCCTCGTGATCGACATAGCCGCGGGCGAGTACCGCCGCCTTCTGGTCGTCGGGAGGAAGGGTTGGAATGATGATTTCGCTGCCGTTGGTGTAGGCCTGATCCCCCTCGATTCGAAGGGTAACGCCCATTCTTGAGCCGAGGGCCTGCATTGCTATCCGCAGCCCCCCGATGACGGTGGCTATTTTTGGTTTCATGGTCTCTCCTGTCATTAGAACCATTCAGATGGCGCCTCCTCGAATTGAGGCACGTAGAAAAGTTCTGGAATGATCTCGATCTCATTAGTGTCCACGGTGGCTTCGGGTTCCTCCACCGTTTCTACTGCCGGTTCTTCGGCCGGCTCTTCCTCGACAGGGAGGTTTTCAGCGATCTCCCTGGCCTCCGGAATGTTGCCGAGGAGGTGGATCACCCCGCACAGGGCGGCGAAATCTCCCCCCTTGATCGGTCCGGTTTTCGGAAGAGTGGCGAGGGTTGACCTGATACCGGTGACCAGCTCGTTGAGAGCTGGCTCTAGAAAGACCAGCCCTTCGATCTTCTCCAGCATCGACCTGATCGGCCGCACCGTCTTCTGGCCAACCTCCAGTTTGCCGCGGAAGGAACCGTCCCAGGTCAAGCGAGCCTGCTGCCGGACCTCGTGACGGAGCTGATCGGCCAGGCCGTTTATCTCCGTCTCAAGACCGGTCTCATGTCCTTCCACCGGGTTGATGTTGAATGTCTGTACACAGAAGGCGAGCTGCCTCCTGACGTATTCAAGGCTTTCCACCGATCGGGCGATGACTTCCTCCCAACCGGGGTTCTGAGCTTTCCAGTCCTGAACTGCCTGGTCGTACTCCGCCAGGAATTCGATCCTGGCCGCATTGTATTCGCCCTTGATGACGTCGAGTTCCGCCATGAGGCCATCGAGCTTCTCCACGGGAACTGCATACCCGCCGAGAAACCTGGTTCCCACGGCAAGAACGGTCCGTTCCGCCCGCCTCTTGAAGGTTGCAAATGGCGCAAGCGCCGCCGGGTCCATGACCCGCTTGCTCCCGAGCGAGGCGAGTTTCTGAGGTGGGAGTTCGCTGCCGTCCGCCAGTTTCAGATCCTCTTCGCGGAGCTGTTTCCGCCCCGTCCAGAGGGAAACCGACAGGACAAGAATCACTATATTATCCAGTATGTTCATGATATCTCCTTTCAGTATTGGTAGAAGGAGGAGACACGCCACCCCCTGGGGGATGTCTTTGCCTCCCCCGTCCGGGTGGTTGTTAGAACCATTGATCACTGTTCTGGTCGGACAGCCACTCGCTCATGACTTTGCTGCTCAGTGGGGGAGTGCTGCTTGCCGGCCTGTTATGTGGTGGTGGATTGGGCGGAGTTACCGGTTGAGTTTGATGCAGGTGTGACCAAGATGAGCCGGGAAACCATTCCCCGACCAGGCGGTAGCCTTTTCCCTTCTTTTCCTCGATCTTCTTGTCGAGGTCTATCCGGGATGGGCGATCGCTGATGGTCTTGGACTGATTCACCTGGCCTGTCTTTCCCCACTGACTTATCACTTCCCTGTCGGTGAGGAACCCGAGCCAGTCCTTGCCGCCGCTGGACGAGGGTGCCCTCATCCAGATGCCGTATTGGGTGTTGCCGGGAACGAACATAGTCACCACCCCCTCTATGCGATGATCCGCTGTACCAGCTCGTGCAACGCCTGGCGGGATTGAACTTCGGCCCGGAAGCCGACTGCCCGGTCAAGGGCATAGACAATGGGGTTTATTCCCGGTTTCGCTTTGTAAAAGGTGGCCAGCTGCGCCCACCGTATTAGGGTGCGGGTGCAGAAGGTGACCTCGATCTCGCCGCTTACGAAGAGATCGCGGACCTTGTTGGCAACTTCGACCATTTTCTGCCTGATGGGGGAGGGGACTTCCGGGACCGCTTTTTCAAGGGCCCGGTTTTCCTCCGCCGGGTCGGCGTAACCAACCTCCAGCATCATGAACCTCCCCATGGAGGCGAGGTTCTGGCGTTTGGTCGCCTGGTAGAGGCCGGTTGCATCGCCATTGCCGGCGGTGTTTCCGGCGAAGATTATTTTCGCGCCAAAGCGCAGAGGGTCGATGGTTTCGCCATTTTCGGGGATCATGATGGCCCGCCCTTCATTTACGGCGTTCAGCCCGACGAAGGTGCCCGGATCGAGGGTGTCAGCCTCGTCAAGCAGGATCCATGCTCCGGCCGGATCCTTGAGCCCCTGGATAAAGGGACCGTCCATCCATTCCATGCTGCCGCTGCGGACGACGAAGCGTCCGAACAGTTCCGGCATCTCCATCCGCTCGTGGCACGAAACCACGTAGAGCGGAATGTTGAGCCGGGCGGCAATCTGGGTGATGATGGACGATTTTCCTGAGCCGGTGGGACCGACGACGTAAAGCGGATCGGTACCAGCCGCCCCTTTCATCCATGCCAGGATGTCCGACAGGATTTCTCTCCGGAACACATAGTCCGGATTGGTGCGGGGGATCATCGCGTGGTTCGGGTTGTCGCGGACCTCGACGGTAATCGTGGCGGGGGCCTGGATGGCGAATACTTCAGTGATGGGTTTCTTCATGATGGTCTGTCTCCTATCGGAAGGCGGACCACTCCCCCGGGGGTGAAAGTCCGCCCCCATGGGGTTGAAGTGTTTAAATATGCAAGAATCCTAAGCCGACGCGGTGGCCTCGCGAGTCCATCCTCGGCATATTGATGGCCAACCGCATCAGGATGAAGTCCGGCGAACAGCCCCGGTCAAGCAGCCAGTTGAGCTGCTGTTCCAGACCGGAGTTATTGATGGCGCCGGCGTCGTCCGAGGCCGCGTCAAAGACGAATTCGTCCAAACCGGCATCACCTGTGTCATGGTTTTCGATCAATGCCACCAGACGCTTGATTTCGGCTTGTCTCTCCTTCGTTCTCAGTTCGAGTACTTTGGAGATATTCTGCAATGCCTTGTGAATACCCGTTCGGTAGCACTGGAGGCATGCAAGATATTCGTTGAGGAGCAGCAGTTCATCGGTGGTGTAGCTCTCAAGGTTCATGGTCGCTCTCCTTCCAGGCGGAAATGATTTTCGGGCATCCCGACGCCATCCTTGCCACCACCGTGACTCCCCTGTAGCGGAACCGCAGGGGCTTTTCGGTGAGAAGGGGAATGGCGAACTTGACGCCTTCCAGTGCCTCTAGCGGTACTGACCGCTCAAGGATTCGATTGGCGCCGTGCAGTGACAGGGTGAGAACCGACAAGCCGACCACCTCCTTTCCGGGTAACCGGTTCCTGAGCCTGGGGCTCCGGAGCGGTGGCTGCAGCAAGGAAGCAGAAACAGACGGCGATCACCATGACGACTGCCGCCAGGATGGTCCGGGCGAGTTCCTTGAGGTCCTCGCTGTTCATCTTCATTCTGGAGAGGTTTTTGAAATCATTGGGCAGGACGCCCGTTCGTTGTCTCATCACAGTTCCTTTCCGGAGGCGACACGCACCTCCCATGAAAGGAGTAATCCCCTGTCGGGAGCGTATGTTTTCGCCCCCCTGTGGGGTTGGTTTCTCAGGCGGCTTTAGCGAGCTGCGCCGGTGGTAGCCTTTTGACTTCCAGTTTCATGTAGGCGGCCTTTGTTTTCTTGCAGGCCTCGAACACGAAGGGATGGTCTTTTTTCAATTTCTTCGAGTCGGCGTATTCGGATGCCGCAACCTTTGTCGTAGCCACAGCTATGCCGTCTTCAGTAACCCCCTGGAATGATCCTCCGAAGAATTCGATCAGCTCGATCTTCATCGGGTCCAACCGTTTTTCGAGGTCCTTTTTCTGTCGGTCGAGACTTTCGTACTCGGTGACGCGATCCGTGACCTCTTCCGGAATTTCCAGGGCAACGTGTGCCGGGCATCCTGTTCGATAGGAACAGAAGCCGCACAGAATACTTGGACATGTTTTTGGTTCGCACTCACCGCGTATTGCGGAAAGTATGTGTCTGCCCCGTTCGATCAAGGGGGCGAAGACCGCCGGGTGCGGAACATAGGAGTTGAACTCCCTGTAGACACCCTTATTGAGATCCACCGCCAGGATCGAGCCGCCGATTTCGATTTCCGGCCCTTCCTGCAGCCTGAGAAGACCCATCTGTACATGAAGCTGGTCAACCCAGGAGCCGTAAGGTTCGTCGGGGATGCCGTCCGTGGATTTCATTTCGACCACGTGCAGGCGTTTTTTTCCCCGGAATAGGAAGTCGATATGGCAAATGATGTCGTACAGTGGGTGAGCGATTTCGACCTCCTCTTCGAAGTTGGCCCCGCCGGCCAGGAAATAATCCCTGAACATGGCTTGTGCAGCGTGACCTCGGTCAAAGACGAGCATCTGCTTGATCGTATGTGCAACCGGCGAGAGCTTGCCGAGTACGGCTTTGCGGGAGCATCCGGCAATATCGGACGCCCCTGCGTACGTGGCGCGATCCCCAAGGTGTGCGGAAGCTTTTTTCTGATGTTCCGGGATTGCTCTTTTGAGAAATTCATCGATGCGTGCCATCTCTATCGTCTCCTTATCTGGTGGTAGACCGGGGGAGACGGAACGATCCCCGCGAGGGAAGTTTGTCTCCCTGCCGGGGTTGAGGGTTTTTCCAATTTCAAATCAAGGATGAAATCAAGGCGGCGAGGATTGAGGCGATGAAGGCGTACAACTACGTACGTTGAGTTGCCGAAGATGAGCCAACGAAGATAGCGCCTTGATTTGGAATTGGTATTACATGTAGGTGAAGGCGATCATGGCGGAGACCATTGCCGACACGCCGAGCATGATCCCGGCAAAAACATTCTTGCAGCTGACCATGGAAGGCGATTTTTCGCTCTTCATGTAGATCGTTTTCCCATCGGCACATCTGACAGCGATTTGATTTTGCATGGTATGTCTCCTTTTTGGGGTTGCCCCAAAGAGGAGACACGTACCCCTTGCAGGGAGACGTTATCTCCCCGTTGGGGTGGTTGGTGGTTGATGTGTCAGGCCCGCTTGTACCTTGGGCGCTTCCCGGTTACTAGGTACGTGCCGAATAGGGTTAATTCCAGCATCCCTTCGGTCAGGTATTCGTGATACGTCTCTGCCGGGAATTGCTTTACGACTTCCCAGCCATCTTCGAAAACGATTACCGGGATGGTTGCGGGAGTGTGCGGTGGTGTCGGTTCCGGCAGCGGGAAAGGTATGACCTTGGCTGTTGCCGGTGCTGATACGATAATCCTGTTTTCGTCCCTCACGTTGGCGTTGTCGGAACGGGTCATCTTCTTGAGCAGAGCGCTTGGGTCCTGGTAGTCGATGTTCCCTTCCCTGAGAGCCTTGGTGATCAGGGCGGAAAACGATTGGTTGCCGCTCGTGCATTCCGCGGGGTCGATGTCCGGTGTTTCCCCTTCCGCCAGCTTGGCGATCATCCTCTTCTCCAGGGTATAGGCAAGCTGCGCCTCCTGGATCGGAGAAGAGGTGAGATACCAGTAACGACAGGGACGGACCTCCCCGTAGAGCATTCGGTGTATGTCAGCGGTATTCACGCGGCGGATTCTTCCTTCCCCCTGTTCAGCCATCCTGGTGTTGTCGGTGTAGTCGAACCAGGCAAGGTTGTTGAACTGGGAAAGGTTGAGTCCGGTCGCTACCCGGTGGTATGAAGCGATGACGACCTGGGCGATGGTCTTTTCGAACCACGCGACCAGTCTTTCTGGAGCTACCGAATCGGGGAGCACGTCGATTGATACGCCGGGGGCGCTGCTTGCAATGATCCGCTTGAGCGGCCCGCGCATATCTATCTTCTGCGTGTTGCCGGTATATACCAGCAACCGCTCTCCCTGCTTATCGACCATCCGGACGATGTTGACCAGCTCGCTTTCCTTCTCGAGCAGTTCATCGACCGGCCGTCTCCACAATGTTCCGAGGAGATCGCCACGCAGGCGGATTTCGTCGTCGGCATGCCTGAAGGTGTCGGACACCCGCAGGAACGCCGCCGTTCTGACGCTTGCGGCGGGCATTTTGTCCTCTATCGGCAGTTCCGCATCATCAATGATCTTGTCGATGGTCCTCATGCACTCTTCGACTTCCGCATGAGAAGCGCATTTGATTACTTCCCTTTCGACCGGAGGGAGATCATCGAAATCCTCCGAATCGACGTTCACGAAGTTCGGCAGCGTGTAGACCAGGGCAGCCGGTGAGATCCCCGCCGTATCGTAGGTTTGCACCTTTTCCGATTCACGGTGGCGGTTTCTCTCATCGCTCTTCCTGACCTCCTTGAAGGCGCCGTACTTCGCCTGAAAATCTGTGGCGGACTTCATGTCCCATCCCGCCTCTCTCATCTGCACCGGGTTGATCCCCCAGAGCAGATTGTAGAGGCTCTTCGCCATGCCGTTCGTGACGGTCGCGGTAAGACAGAGCACCCGGTTGGCGGAAGCCGCCAAGCGGATGAATGCTGTCCCCTGATTGGACATCAGGTTGGCCGCGTTGTGCGCCTCATCGAAAATGGCAAGGTCGAAGGGAATCCGTTTTAGAAAGCGGATATAGGGGAGTTGCTTGTTGTGTGATTTCACCTCCAGTGACGTGCCGTTCCGTTCGATGTCGGCTATCCAGCGCTTGTAGCGCATGTAAGGCCGCTTGTTCTCCGGGACATAGGTGTAGAGGACATCGCCGCAGACGGGGCAGTGTTCCTTGCTCCCCTTGGAGATTCTCTTCACCGCGGCAGAGCAGTTGAGGCAGGCTTCGGTATATTTGATCCCTTCATTCGTTTTCACCCGGGCGCTCTTCGTGACGGGCACGAAGTCCGGGTGCATGCGGAGGCGGGTGTACGCAATCAGGTAGAGCCCTTTCGGACGGGTACGGGCAAACTCCCGCAGCCGCTCCCAGGAGTCGATCACGTGGACATCGAAGCCCTCGTTTTCGTATTCCTTTACCATCTGGGGAACGAGTTGGGGTTCCGTCACCATGATCGACCTTTTGGCTCCGGAGATATATTTCACCGCCTTGGCCATCCAGGTTTTTCCGGTGCCGGTGTTGGCCCGAATGCCGATTCCTTTCCTCCCCGACGCAAAAGCTTTTATGACCGCCTTCACCGCCTCCCGCTGGGGGGCCTTCAGGCCGATCTTCTTCAGCTCGGCGGCCAGGTACTCTTCATCCCGGCCGATTTCGTGAAGGGGTTTGTACATGGTGGTGAGTTTGCGGAGAAGGATGGTGGACAACTGGGAATTGAGCTCGACGTAATCGAAGCCCAATTCACGGGCGGGTTTCACTTCGCCCGTTTTGTCCATGAGAAAGGTCTCCACGGTCGGTTTATGCAGTACGGTTGTCGTCTTGGTGCCGTTATCGTCGTAATCCTCAAACGTTTCCGGCTTTTCGACGAGCATGTACTTGGCCAGGTAATAGACGCCGTTTATCGTGACGCTCTCGATCTGGCTGTTCATGGCGGCAAGCTGGACGGCATGGGCCGTGCGGAGAGTGGATACCGGCTGTATGCTGGTGTCGTAGCTGGCGGGATAATCTTTCTCCAGCATCACCGTTATCGCCTTATCCAGCCGCTCCTCACACTCCTGGTAGAACCCGGTGAGGTCCCTGCTCTGGAGCATGGGCCTGCTCTTTGCCCTGCCGGCTTCGACCTCGATGCTGACGGTCGGGTTTTCGGCATGGGTCAGGATCAGGTACTTCTCCCTGTTGTCCAGGTTGTCGTAGTTGTTGCAGTAGGGTGATCGGTATGAGGTTGCTTCGTTGCCGACATTCTTCCTGAGAAAAATGACCAGCTGCTTGAAAGCCCCGTATTCCTCCGATTTGTAGGCATACCGGTAGGTAAAGCTTCCGCGCAGGAGTTCAATCATTTTCCCTTTGAGCTCATATTCCGGGATGATCAGGACCATGACCCCCCGGTGTGCAACCATGGGGGCGGCCTTTTCGACCCACTGTAAGAGCTCTCCGCCGTTTCTGTTGTATGGGGGATTAAGCAGGAGGATGTCGAACGATCCGGTGTTGGTTGTATCGAAAAACGAAGTGTTGAATTTATGGCCGGTACCGCGGATCTTCTTGAAGCGGTCACCGTCCAGTTCCACGGCAAATGAGGCAACGTCCGTGTTCTTGGCGCAAGATCGGTTGGCGGCCTGTTTCGCATGGCGGACCATGTTGGACAGGAACACCCCTTCGCCGGCGCACGGGTCGAAGATGGTTACCAGCTTCTCGTGAACGCTTTTCTGGTCCCAGCCGAAGTTTACGCTTACGACCTTCTTGACCAGTTCCACGTCGTGCGAGAAGGTGGGATAAAACCCCTTCGCCAGTTCGTTGCCTTTCACGCGGGAATGCTGATTGACCTTGTCGATTAATTCCATGTCTGCTCCTCGTGAAATGGAGCAGGCGGACATGGTACTCCCCTGGTCGGGGAGGTGGTGTTTGCCGCCTGCCCCGTTGGGGTGGATGATATTAGTGTTGTTCTGTTGGCTCCTTTACCTCGATGGAGATGTCGGCCGTAGGCTCAGGGAATGCAAAGCCGCCGTATCTGATACGGTTCCTGACTTCCTCGGGAACGTTCTCCTTAAGGCGATAACACGTCTTGTTTCCGATCAGGGGAACCAGTAACTCCGCCATGTCGAACAGAGGCAGGTACCAGTCCCGGTGCACGAATTGCTGCTGGTCCAGGATGCGGGAATAGATTGCGAAGCATTCCTCCCGGTTGTTTCCGACGATGAGGCGACGATGCCGGTCGGGAAGGATGTACAACCCCGAGTAGCCGTTATCCATCTTGCCGATAAGGCTAACGGTTCCTCCCACCGCGACGCGGTTGCTTTTCTTGCCGGGGACTTCCAGAAGAGGGGCTTCCCGGTCGTGAAGAATCTGGGCGAATGCCCTTACCTCCTGCGAGGGGCCGTATGCTGACAGCAGAACGATGAGTCTGTCGTTATCCAGGACCAGGTTGCTGCAGAAAACTGATGCCGAGGCGCGAAGGCCCAGGAGTGATATTGTTGGTTGCATGGCTTCCTCCTATTTGCATGGGTTGAATGGCTTGATTAAGCTGCCTTCTTGTAGACCCACAACTTTTCGGAGGGTTGCCACCGGAAGCCTTTCGCTTTCAGGAACTCCTTGGAGGCTGTGTCCTGATACGACGGCTTGGCATGTACCTCGCCGGCTTCCTCTTTTGTCTCGAACGGGATACGCCGGGCAAGCAGTGCGGAAGTAATGTCGGTAACGTTGCTTGCTGTCTGATCGCCTTTTTTGGTTTTTGCGTCGAGGGCCTTTATTGCGGCGCCCATCCGTTCGGCGGGTATCTCGTCGAGTCTCTTTACCCCCAAAAAGGCGAGGTATTTGTCCCGATCTGCTCCCACGTTACTGATGATCTCCTCCAGTTCCTTCACCTGATTTTTGGTGATGAACTTCTGTCCTGACGGTTGCTGCTGTTCCGATTTGACGGAAGGTTGCTGCACAGCCTCTCCCGAATCCAGCCATTCACGGATTGATTTCCCGTGCTCCTCCGTCAGTTTCCCGAAGAATCCGTCGAAAATCTCTGTCCGGTCTTTGCTGGAGCAGGCAATGTGCCGTTCCTGGTCGACATCGAACACGAGCGTGAACTCGTAGTCGAGGCCTTCCCGTTGCACAGGAGCCATGCCGATCTTTTTCGGGACTTTTTTTCCTTTTTCATCCTCAATTAGAACGTATTCGGTCTTGGTGCGCATTGTCGCGATGACGTGCATCGGCGACTGCAGCATGGCATCGACCAGGGAGTTGTGTTTGGGGGTCGCTTCGCGCCACCCGGCAAACTTGTTCCCTTTGGCCGATTCGGTCCTTGCGTCCACGAACTCAAGGATACCTCCGGTCCCTGCCCATGCATGGGATAGGGAGTCGATGATAATGAGGTCATAGCCTTGTTTTTCCGCCTCCTTGATGCCGTTGATGTACTTCTCGACGGTGAAGGGGGGCTTGATCACGTCCACGTCGTAGTCGCCCAGATGAGCGTACAGCGACGCGCTTTCGTTTTCCGTATCGAGAACCGCGATCCTTCCATCCGGTCCGACAATCCCGAATGCCAGCTTGAGGGCCGACATCGTTTTGCCGGAACCTGCGGGGCCGCAGATGCCGATACGTGCTTTCGCTCTTTTTCTTACTGCTTTCACAAATGCCATGGTCTATCTCCTTTCTGACGGTTGTACCCGGACAGAGGAGACGGACCACCCCACAGGGGTTAGGTTATCTCCCCTGCCGAGTTGGTTAGTTGTGAAGTCATGATGTCGGGTTGCTAAATCAGAACGGGTCGTCACCTTCGGGAAAGCCCTGTCCATCATGGTACTGTCCGGTTTCCTCGTGATTCGACCCATCTTTGCGTGACAGCATAAGCATCTTCTCACCGACGATTTCCGTGGTGTAACGATCCTTGCCGTCCTTGTCCTGCCATTTCCTGGTCTGGAGGCGACCTTCGAGGTACACCGTCTTTCCCTTGCCCAGGTATTCGCCGGCAATTTCCGCCAGGCGTCCCCAGAGGGTGACATTGTGCCACTCGGTCCTCTCCTCCCATTCTCCTTCCTTGTTTTTGAACTTCTCCGATGTCGCAATAGAGAAACTTGCGACCGCCGTGCCGGATGCCGTGTAACGGACCTCCGGGTCTCTGCCCAGGTTCCCTATCAAGAGAACCTTGTTCAGACTCGCCATGACTGCCTCCTTGTTGGTTTTTCCCAAACACGGAGACGGTCACCGATCCCGTATAGGGAGAGGTTTGGTCTCCCGGTCGGGATTGGTAAAATGCCCGCCGCTGATAAGGCTTGTCGCGGGGTGCTGATACAAGAAAACCCGTTCAGGCACGATGGCCGAAACAGGTTTTTGAAGGGATTGGCATTAAAAAAGGCGCTGTCCGATTTTGGACGCACCTTTAATGTTGTTGTTTAAAGTCGCCTTTGCCCAAGCCGACTACGCGGTGTTCGTTGAGCACTCTCTTAATCGATCACCGGGAAAGGGGCGAAAAGCGTGCTGGTCTTTCCCTGAATTTCATCCCTGCCGGGGCGTTCATCTTCTGGGCTATCCAGAAGAGTTTCACCGGGGGCATAAAAGCCCTCGCGGAGTCTCTTTCGGTGAAAGAGTGTAAATATGACTCCATTTCTACCAGATTTGAATGTTGTTGTCAAGCTTCTAACTTTAATAACTAACTGTATTTACGACTGTTTCAGGGTGTTTCTTGGCTATCTGCCATTTTCCAGAAACGGCGGACAACTTCTGTTGACGCCGTTCGGCCCTGCCTGTAACCTCAGGATCAGGAACCACCACTGACGTCTTGGTTTGCAACTCAGCTGCTTCCGTTTCTGAGAGTGCGCTCGCCCTCCGGGCTCCCACACTCTCAGAAACGGACTTAACAATACGTACTGCCATGGTCAAAAACTTCCTCACCCTCTACTCTAATAAATTGGGGGGTAAATGTCTCAAACATATTGGCACAGAGGGGGCGAGCTTTTGGTAAACCCAAAAAACTCGCCAACGCCAGTCTGACGAAGACAACTCACAAGTATCACTACGGCCACAAGCTGTAGCAGATACATGATCAGACTCCATACTCCTGGTACTACATACAGCACGTCAGAATGTGCTGACATAACCCATCCGAACATGGCCAATGACACAGCACTGTAGCACAATCGGTACCCCCGGCGGTCAGCCACTCGAAGACATTTTTTTATCAAAGCTGTAGCAAACAGCGAATGGGCTACGGCAAACAGGATAAAGCGCAAGGTGAAGTTGATTATTTCAGACACATCAGCTCACTATATCTTCCAGAGCAGACGCAAGCTCTACTATCTCTTCGTCGTCATACCCGGCTCCAATCAACAGCTTATAAAATTGAAACGCAATAAGAGCGGGTTTACCATGATTTGATAATGATTCCTGTAACTTGTCCATATCCATCCTTCGGCAGGAAGTACTGCTTGCTCCCACGTGCATTTTTATTTTCTGCAGCTGTTTACCTATGTGCGCACCGGTAGGCTCGTAAGCTTCCCTTTCCGCACCCAGAATGATATGGCTTACAATCGGCAATGAATCACCGCCGTCGCAAACGGCGTGAGATTTGGCCCTGAGAGATTAAAGCGTCTCGTACCTGGCAGTCTTCTCGCCAACGACAGTTCAGCGTATCACATTTTTGATTCGAGCCTGAAGCAAAACAAGGGCAGCTGCCTTCCGATAACTGAATTTCCCTGATTAGTTTCAGCTTTGTTGTAGGTTGTTCAGGTAATAGCCCCACACTCACGGCTATTTTTCTTATTTCAAACAGAGTCATTTGTTAGCAATGCTTTGCGCAATCATCCGGCTCCATAACGAACGAGCAGACCTTCTGTGCGCCACTATGAGCTGCGCTAGCCATTGGCTTAACGATGGTGAGTGATATAAGTACTGCCATAAGTATACTGAATTTCACGAAAAGCATCGGTCCGATAAAAGTAAGTTTGTTCAGATTCATGGGTACATACTCCTTTAACTGTTTGATGATAATGTCAGTTGCTGCAACTACCAAGCCTGCATTGATGGCGGTCGTAATCGCGAGTGTGGTCAAAATGCTTGCCATCATAGGATAGCTGAGTACTGTTGCGGCTTTTTCTCAAGTTATAAGTTCGCCGCAAACAGGATCTCTGACGATAAAAGTCATGTCACCACCTCCGTGAGACGGGAACCGTGATTTCCCGTCTCATACATTGTTCGTTCACTAGCTGCGGCTGCAGGCTGGAATACCATATTTTTGTGCTGCTGCATTGATTTTGTCTTTAAGCTCCTTCAGCTCCTCTTCCAGAGCGCTCACTTTGCGGATGTCGATACCATCATAGGAGTATTGTTCCCGTAGTTCGATGTCCTTTGTTTTGAGTGCGCTGGTCAGAGCGGCTGTTTCCTGTGTGAACTGCTGGACGGCTTGTTTGTCTGCACATTTACCGCATGAGTCTGCGGCTGAAGCCGATATCGTGCCAACTGTGAGAATCCCCATTGCCATTGCAATTCCTACGATCATGTTCTTTTTCATTGTTCTATTCTCCTTTGGATAGTTTTTCGGGCATGAACCCGTTTGTTATGTTTAGCTATATCAACATGCGTGTCACATTCTAATAAGCTGCATAACATGCTGAAACAGTCGAGGTATGATATATTATTTGTTGTAGAGGTTAGTATTACTCCGGCAACTAAACATATCAATTATGCTGCGTAAGCAGCACAGGGGTGT
>CAZGEG010000020.1:0-83054 GCA_964524835.1 uncultured Geobacter sp. | reverse complement strand
CGTGATGGTTTATCACAAACGGACCAAAAGTCCTATTCACGTTGAGCCAATACAAGAGTATGTCCAAGATGATCTGGTTAAGCTCTCAGAGTACTTGAATCTGGAAGTTTTAGAACTCAGGGGGTGCGACCATATGCTACAGAAACTTCCTAGGAGTATTCGGCCTGCTTACCTTTTTGTAACAAATTTCTTCCAAGGGTGGAAAGATTCATGGTTACTTGTTGCTAGAAAAAAAGAAGGTTGGTCGGCTAAGAAAACACTACCTCAAAATGAACTGTATAAAATTCTGGGTCAGAGTATGTATGTTCAGCCCGGCACAAATTAATCTTCCTACGCTATTTTTTACTGATTCAATATGTTTTACGTAAAATCATTAATTGTACTAAATCAGTTTCTATAAAGTCGGCCGCGTAACATTTTATACATAGACGTAGTTAAAATATAGAAAAGGTGGCTGAACGTTATGTTTACAGATAAAATATTACTTATTACCGGAGGTACCGGCTCTTTCGGCAATGCTGTCCTGCGGCGCTTTCTTCATACAGACATCAAAGAAATACGTGTCTTCAGCCGTGACGAGAAGAAACAGGAAGACATGCGAATTGAGCTGAATAACAGCAAAGTCAAATTCTATATCGGCGATGTTCGTAATTATGACAGTGTCTATTCTGCGTCTGACGGAGTCGATTTTGTCTTTCATGCCGCCGCTTTGAAGCAGGTGCCTTCTTGTGAATTCTATCCGATGGAGGCGGTGCGCACCAATGTCCTGGGCACAGAGAATGTTCTGAATGCTGCCCTAGCCAATGGTGTGAAGAAAGTTATTACCTTAAGTACGGATAAGGCTGTTTACCCGATCAATGCCATGGGAATTTCCAAGGCAATGATGGAAAAACTGATGGTCGCCAAAGCCCGCATGACGGCCGAAAGTAAGACGGTTTACACGGGCACCCGCTATGGCAACGTTATGGCATCCCGAGGCTCTGTTATTCCGCTGTTCATCAAGCAGATTCGTGAGGGTAAACCATTAACAGTAACAGACCCGAACATGACACGTTTTCTTATGTCACTTGATGATGCGGTTGATCTGGTTCTGTATGCTTTCAGCAATGCTCGCCAGGGAGATATCTTTGTGCAAAAAGCACCGGCATCTACCATCATGGATTTGGCATTGGCTGTAAAGGGGTTGTTTAATGCAGATAATGAAATCAAAGTGATTGGCACACGTCATGGAGAAAAGCTTTACGAGACCCTGTTGACTCGCGAGGAATTGTCAAAAGCAGAAGATATGGGCGGCTATTACCGGATTGTACCGGATGAACGTGATTTGAATTACGGGAAGTATTTCACCGAAGGAGAAGAGCAGATTTCAAATTTTGAGGATTACAACTCCCACAACACTCAGCGGCTGACAGTACCGGAGATTAAAGAAAAGCTCCTGCAGCTGGAGTACATACAGCAGGAACTTCGAGGGGGTGTCGGGTGCGCATATTGATTCTCGGCGGTGACGGCATGCTTGGTCACCAGTTATTGAAACACCTGCAGCCCCGTCATGAAGTCAAAGTCACCCTGCGTCAGGATTTAGGCGCGTACGCACAATTTGACATGTTCAATAGAGAAAATGTGTATGACGCAGTCGATATCCGTTCACTGGAAAGGCTTATTGAGGTTATGGCTGATTTCAGGCCCGAGGCGGTTATCAATGCCGTGGGGATCGTCAAGCAAAGAGCGGATTCCAAGGAAAGCATCCCCAGCCTGGAGATCAACGCCCTCCTGCCGCATCGATTAACTGTTCTCTGCAAGGGCATCGGTGCACGTCTTATCCATCTGAGCACCGATTGCATTTTTTCCGGGAAAAAAGGGAGCTACCAGGAGAGTGATCCTTCCGACGCCGAAGACCTGTACGGCAAGACCAAATATCTGGGCGAGGTTCACGAAGCCAACAGCCTGACCCTGCGTACGTCCATCATCGGGCGGGAACTTTCCCGCCATACGAGTCTGCTGGATTGGTTTCTTGCCCAGACCGGTACGGTTAAAGGGTTTACCAGGGCAATCTACACCGGTTTTACCACCCTGGAGATGAGCAGGATCATAGAAAAAATGCTGCTGGAATACCCGGATGCTTCAGGGGTCTATCAGGTGTCCAGCGACCCGATTAACAAGTACGAACTGCTGCTGCTGATCCGGGAGAAACTCGGACTTGATATCGAAATAATCCCCGACGATGCCTTTTGCTGTGACCGCAGCCTTGATTCCTCGCGCTTTCGGGCGGAATTCAACTACACCCCGCCGACTTGGCCCGCCATGATCGAGGAGCTACGGATATGACTATGAAGGTAATGACCATTGTCGGTACGAGGCCGGAGATCATCAAGCTGAGCAGGGTTATTGCCGAGCTGGACCGGCATGTCTCGCATATTCTGGTCCATTCCGGCCAGAACTACGACTATGAGTTGAACGGTATCTTTTTCAGCGAGATGGGAATACGGAGGCCGGACTATTTTCTGGAAGCCGTTGGCGTGAATGTGGCCAATACCATCGGCAATGTCATCGCAAAGGCCGATGATGTGTTTGCAAAGGAACAGCCGGATGCACTTCTTCTTCTTGGAGACACGAACAGCTGCCTGGCCGCCATTGCGGCAAAGCGCCGCAAAATTCCGATTTTTCACATGGAAGCAGGTAATCGCTGTTTCGATCTGCGTGTTCCTGAGGAGATCAACCGCAAGATAGTCGACCACATCAGCGATATCAACATGACCTACACGGAACATGCCCGTCGCTATCTGCTGGCGGAGGGATTGCGGCCGGAAACGATCATAAAGACCGGCTCTCCCATGAAGGAGGTGCTTGCACATCACCGTGAGCAGATAGCCGCCTCTGATGTCCTCGCTCGGCTGAAGTTGCGCCAGGGAGAATATTTTGTTGTAAGTGCCCACCGTGAGGAGAATGTAGACAGCGAGACTAATTTTGCCGAACTCTTACAGTCTCTATCTGCAATTGCCGTACAGTTTGATAAGCCGGTGATTGTCTCTACCCATCCACGCACCAGGAATCGACTCGAAGCAATTGGCGCAGCAGGACTCGATAGCCGCATTCAGTTTTTGAAACCGCTTGGCTTTCCCGACTATATAAAACTGCAAATGAATGCTGCGTGTGTCATCTCCGACAGCGGCACCATCACGGAGGAATCATCCATCCTGGGTTTCCCTGCCGTTACCATCCGTCAGGCTCATGAGCGACCGGAGGGGATGGACGAGGGAACGCTGATAATGTGCGGCTTGGAGGCGAAAACGGTGTTGAAATCAATTGAAGTCGTAACGACTCAATTTGCAGAATCATCCGAGCGGTTCAAAACGGTGGGGGATTATGATACCGAAAACGTTTCACACAAGGTACTGCGCATTATTCTCAGCTATACAGACTATGTGAACCGGATTGTTTGGAAAAAAGCATTATAACGGATTACCAAGTTTCATCGCTTGATATAACTGAGTATCGACATAATCTTGAGGCACAGTAAATGAAGATTTACATAGATAACATCGTCTTGAATTTTCAAAAAATTGGAGGGATATCGGTTTATGTAACTAAGCTCATCTGCAGGCTGATGAGCGACAAATCGGATTTTATGTTGATAGAGCAAAACAGTGTACATACAAATATATTGCGCAATAAATTATCTGTTCCAGCCTGCTGTATTATAAAAGAAAATTTCCTGCCTTTGCGCCTGCTGAGTTACATGCCGATTATGATCCGGCTGAGCGAAAAAGCACTGATTCACTCCAGTTATTATCGCATCTGCAAAAATGCATTGGCCGCTAATGTCATAACGGTCTATGACTTCAATTATGAATTCGGGTATGTCAGAAAAGGCATTAAGAAGTACCTTCATTGCCGACAAAAAAAATATGCTATAGAGAAGGCAGATGGGGTGATCTGCATATCTGAAAGTACCAAACGCGATCTTCTCAATTTATACCCTCTTGTAAACCCAAGTAAGGTAAAAGTTGTATACCTAGCCGCAAGTGATGAGTTTTATAAGATCAGCTCTGAACATCCTGAATTCAATCCTGTAATTCCTGTGGAAGGGATTCGAAATAAAAAGTACATCCTGTTTGTCGGATTTAGAATATTTCACAAGAACTTTAATGTCTGTGTAGATACAGTATCAAGATTACCAGATTATGAATTGGTCATTGCAGGAGCCAGTCTGACTGATGACGAAATTAGAATGTTGGATGCAAAGCTGAAAGCAAGGTATCATGTTTTCAGTAATGTCGCCGCATCCGATCTGAACTATCTTTTTAATAATGCCTTCTGTTTTGTTTATCCAACTAGTTATGAGGGTTTTGGAATACCCGTTCTGGAGGCAATGCAAGCGGGGTGCCCGGTGGTTTCTACAAAAAACTCCTCGATTCCAGAGGTAGCTGGTGACGCCGGCTTATTGGTTGATAACATTGCTCCTGACGAATTTGCTGAAAAGATATTGAGTTTGGAAGATCAAACATTCAGGGAACAAGTAATCAAAGCCGGTTTTGAGCAAGCAAGGAAGTTTTCCTGGAACAAGACTTACCAAGAAACTGTCGATTTTTATCAGGAAGTCTTCAATAACAAGTTTGGCGAGAGCAGTCTTCATCTTGACTACTGATAAAAATATCATAATTATTAGCGCTATCTATCCTCCTGAGCCGCAAGTGTCGGCGCGCATGAGCTTTGATCTTGCAAACTATCTTGTCGGCCAGGGCTACAGCATAACGGTTTTGTGCCCGCAGCCATCAAGGCCATTGAGAGCAGACTACAGCAGGTACAAGAATGCTGATAAGTCATTAGTAACATGTGAAAACGGAATAAAAATTGTTCGGCTGCCCTCCTATGCGGCGCCGGAATCCAGATTGCTTCCAAGGATGTGGGAGAGCTTCAGCTTTGGTAGGGAGTCTGCCAGATATCTTGCTGCTGTTCAGGAAAAACCTGATGTGATCTATGTAAATTCCTGGCCTATATTTGCGCAGGCCCTTATCGCCCAATTCGCGAAAAAAAACGCTATCCCGGTGGTGCTGCAGATAATGGATATTTATCCGGAGGCGCTGACAAGCAAACTGCCCGCCTTATTGCGCCCTGTGATTCATGCACCATTAAAGCGGCTTGACGCCTGGATTGCAGGAACTGCCGCTGCAGTTGTGGTGATTTCGGAAAACATGCGGAAGACTTACACTGAAAATCGTCATTTGCCGGTAGAGTCTGTAATTGCGATTCCCACCTGGCAGGATGAAGCCGTTTTTGAAAACGTTCCGCCAAAATCAGAGTGCTGCCGTAACTACTGGATTCCTCAGCACATGTTTACTTTTCTCTTTCTGGGAAATATAGGGCCGGTAGCCGGGGTGGAGTTGTTAATTCATGCTTTTGCCGAAGCAGACATTCCAAATGCCCAATTACTTATTGTCGGCGATGGAACTGCAAAATCTGATTGCGTCAGGCTGGCAAAACAATTGAAACTTTCCCACGTACATTTCATCTCTGATCCTGACAGTGGCAATGTTCCTGCGTTGCAAAGCATGGCACATATATGTATGCTCCCCATGAAGCGTGGCGCGGGAATGAGTTCTATCCCCTCAAAACTTCCCTCATATCTTTTTTCGGCCAAGCCGGTTATCGCGACAGTAGACCTTGACAGCGATACTGCTCGTTTTGTCCGTCAGGCAGAGTGCGGGTGGGTAGGTGAAGCGGATGATTTGGCCTGGTTGGTAAATAAAATGAAGGAAGTAGCTCAATTGCAAATTGAACAGCTTGAAACTATAGGTCGTCGAGGCAAGGAGTTTGGATTGGCGCATTTTTCAAAGTCTACCGGCGTTGCTCGTCTCGCTGAAACGATAATTCGGGCTGCGGGTGTGAAGGTATGATTCGTAAGTTGAGAATGAACGATGTCAGTCACGTGGTTGCAGTCCACCTCTCCAGCTTTCCAGGTTTTTTTCTTTCATTTCTGGGCCCCGGATTCCTCTCACTTTTCTATTCCGGCATCTGCACCGCTCCGGAAGGGATTGCTTTTGTTTATCTGAATGATGCCGGAAGCCCGGCGGGTTTTGTCGCCGGGACATCAAATCCGGGCGGGTTCTATTCACGGCTCCTGAAACGCGACTGGTTAAAATTCGCACTGGCATCAATAATTCCTGTCTTGAAAAAACCGTCAGTTATCGGGCGGGTTGCGCGAGCCGTTTCCCATCCGTCCGACAACCCGATTGGAGATGATGTTGCCGGCCTTTTTTCAATAGGTGTACTTCCCGAACTGCAGGGAACTGGTGCCGGAAAAAAGCTGGTTCAGGCATTTCTGGATGAAGCAAGACAAAGAGGTTGCAAAAGAATCTTTCTGACGACAGACCGCGATAATAACGAAGCGGTGAATGCCTTTTATGAAAAGCTCGGTTTTTCTGTAGAGCGACAGTATGTGACCCCGGAAGGCCGTAGAATGAATGAGTATTGGATTGAATTGACTGAGGAATTGATATGACCGCATTTCTCCCATTTGCTCTCCCCGATATCGGTGAGGAAGAAATAAACGAAGTGCTTGATTCCCTTCGTTCGGGTTGGCTTACAACCGGTCCCAAGACAAAGCGTTTTGAGGAAGACTTTGCTGCCTTTGCAGGTGATGGCACGGAAGCCATTGCGGTAAATTCTGCTACTGCGGGTTTGCACCTGGCTCTTGAGGCCGTTGGAATCGGACCTGACGATGAAGTAATCACGACACCGTACACCTTTACCGCCACGGCAGAGGTGGTGCGCTACCTTGGGGCGGATCCGGTGTTTGTGGACATTGATTCCGATACGTTCAATATCGATCCTGCGAAAATAGAAGCTGCCATCACTTCACGTACCAAAGCCATTATTCCGGTGCACTTTGCCGGATTGGCCTGCGATATGGAGAGTATTTTGGCGATTGCCCGCACACATGGGCTCAAGGTTGTCGAGGATGCGGCCCACGCACTGCCGACAACCTGTAACGGTCGCATGATAGGGTCACTGGAGAGTGATGCCACAGTTTACAGTTTCTATGCAACCAAGACCATCACCACCGGTGAAGGGGGAATGCTCGTCACGCGTGATCATGAGGTAGCCAAACGCAGCCGGATCATGCGTTTGCATGGCATTAGCCGCGATGCCTTCGATCGCTATACATCAACCAAACCTTCCTGGTTCTACGAAATTGTAGCTCCAGGCTGCAAGTACAATATGACCGATATCGCCGCTTCTATCGGTATTCACCAGCTGAAGAAAGCCTGGAGCTTTCAGAATAAGCGGGAAGCCATGGCTGCGCGCTACGATGAAGCTTTCCGCGATCTGCCTTTGATTTTGCCTCCGAAGTCTCCTGTCGGGGACATTCATGCTTGGCACCTGTACGTAATCCGTCTGGCGGAAGATGCTCCCGTTTCCCGGGACCGTTTTATAGAGTTGATGGCCGAAAAGGGTGTTTGCTGCAGCGTCCATTTTATTCCGCTCCATCTTCATCCGTACTGGAGGGACAGGTACAGCCTCAAGCCGGAAGATTTTCCGAATGCTCTCAAAGCCTATGAACGTGCTGTGAGCCTGCCGTTATTTACTAAAATGACGGCTGATGACCAGCAGAGGGTTATTGATTTAATGCGGGAGATCCTGGGATGAAGCTTAAACGAATCTTTGATCTGTTCTTTTCGATACCGGGGGTGCTGATACTTGCGCCCCTCTTTTTATGCATAACGATATGGATAAAGTTTGACAGTTCCGGGCCCGTTTTTTTTCGGCAGGAACGGGTCGGGCGTTTTGGGAAAAACTTCCTTATATTTAAGTTCAGAACCATGTGTATTGATGCGGAAGCAAAAGGGCGGCAGATTACTGTTGGTGAAGACCCGCGCATTACCCGCTCCGGAAGATTTCTCAGGCATTACAAACTTGATGAGCTCCCTCAGTTGATTAATGTTGTAAGGGGAGAAATGAGCCTGGTCGGGCCACGCCCGGAAGTCCCCCGTTACGTGGCGCTTTACCCGGCTAATGTGCGTGAGCAGGTGCTGTCGGTTCCTCCCGGAATTACGGATTATGCGTCAATAGAATACAAAGATGAAAACGCAATCCTCGGCCAGGCTGCAGACCCGGACAGGGCATATATTGAAGAGGTGATGCCGGTAAAGCTGGCCTTCTATGTACGTTATGTATCAGAACGTTCACTCTGGACGGATTTCATTTTAATTATGCGAACTCTTAAGGCGATTATTAAATGAAAAATGAGAATATTAATCAAAACAATGATTAGCGCCCAGGCGCCAGCAGCGGCTTGATAGGGCTTATAGCAGGCGCAATATTGGGTGGTTTCAGCGGAATCTTGATCGGCTGGATTATCTGGGGATAGCTCGAAGATACAGCGGGAGCCGGAGTGGTGCCGCCCTTTGCCATGGACGAGGGGTTACGGGAAACGGCGGGATGGTTTTGAAAGCAATTTTGATTGTGAATTATGGATTCTGAATTGGTGAAGCATGAAAGATAATAATAAAAAATCCAAAACTCATGATCCGGATTCATCTGAATCCCTCTTTATCGAATATAAACGCTCATTCGGTAAAGAGGTTATCATCTCCCTGGTTGCCTTTGCAAATGCGGATGGCGGTAAGGTGGTTATTGGTATTGATGACAACGGTGATGTGTGCGGGGTAGAGTTAGGGCCGGAGACTGTGCAGCGGTATCTGAATGAAATAAAGGTTGCAACATACCCCCAGCTTATCCCCAAAATACTGCTTGAAGAGAAAGACGGTAAAAGGATTCTGGTTTTTGAAATCAGTGAATTCCCTGTCAAGCCGGTTGCCTATAAAAACCGCTACTACAAGCGTGTTCACAATAGTAATCACCTGTTAACAATTGAAGAAATTGTTGATCTACAACATCAGTCCCTATCGCTCTCATTTGACTCCTATCCTTCAAATGAACCGTTATCATCTCTCGATATCCCTCTTATGGAAAAGTATTTCGGGTTAGTAAACCATTGCGGCAGATATGCGCTGCGAGAGGATCTTTCTACCAACTTGATCAAACTCAAGCTGGTTCGTGACGGCAAGGCTACCTTTGCCGCCAACTTGCTGTTTGGCGCGCCTCATGTACATATCCGCATCGGGAGATTCAAGTCAGAAGCGACGATAATTGATGATATTGTTGTGCGTTCTCCGCTGCTTGTGGCAGTGGAAGAGGTGCTGACCTTCATCAAAAAACATATCAACCTTTCCTACCATTTTGATGGAAGCATCCAGCGCAAGGAACGTTGGCAATATCCGTTGGAGGCTCTGCGTGAGCTAGTGCTTAATGCGGTCGTGCATCGTGATTATAAGAGCGTATCGGATATTGTTATCAAGGTCTTTGATGATCGAATTATCATTACCAACCCTGGGAGGCTGTTTGGCCGCCTTACACTTGCCGAACTTGAAGGGAATGATTATGTATCATCCCTGCGAAACCGTCTGATTGCTGAAGCTTTTTATCTGACGGGTGATATTGAGCGTTATGGCACCGGCTACATACGTATACGGGAATACTTACTCGAATATCCTGAAGTCACACTCCAATTTGAGGAAAAAGGGGATTTTTTCAAGGCAGAATTACGTCTTTCAACCACGCATGTCACCGAGCAAGTCACCGAGCAAGTCACCGAGCAAGTCACCGAGCAAGTCACCGAGCAAGTCTTGAAGTTGTTACATGCAATTGGAAGTAAGCCGAAGAGCCGTCGGGAGCTTCAGGTTGCACTT
Organism: uncultured Geobacter sp.; assembly: GCA_964524835.1. Lineage (GTDB taxonomy): Bacteria > Desulfobacterota > Desulfuromonadia > Geobacterales > Pseudopelobacteraceae > JACRCG01. Next base: position 73,305 of record CAZGEG010000020.1, on the reverse strand, counting down.
GATCTTAAACATCGTGAACATTTTCGTGCTGAATATCTGCAGCCTGCGCTTCAGGCAGGCTTGATAACCATGACAAACCCGGACAAGCCGCGCGCTTCTGATCAGCTGTATCTATTGACTGATAAAGGGAAACGCTTAGCTATCTCTGTCGAGGAAATACCATGAAACGTACATTTGACTTCACTTGTTCATTTATGGCGTTCATTCTCCTCGCCATACCGATGCTGATTGCCGCTCTGGCGGTCAAGCTAACCTCACCGGGGCCAATCCTCTACTGGTCCGACCGAGTCGGTAAAAACAACGTCATTTTTAAGATGCCCAAGTTTCGCACCATGCGCATTGATACTCCCGCCCTGACCGGCTGGGCGCAAATCAACGGGCGCGACGAACTGCCTATCCCGGTCATTGGAAACGCAATAATCCCCTGAATTCAAAACTTGGAATCAACTTTAGTTAGGAATTAAACAAGATGTTTGAGGATTCATGGCCCTATAGCCTTCCTGAATATTTGCATATAACGCCTGAATTCCGGCTTGTTGCTGCTTGCTCGTGGGTTCCTGGGTCTGACTATGCCGTGCAACAGAATCATATCATAGAAGCTATTACCAATTCCGCGCTGAACTGGGATGAAGTTGCTTCGTTGGTGCAGAGACACGGTGTGGTCGGACAATTTTGTACGGTTATGGGGAAAAGAGGGTGGATTAGTGTTCCTGCAGAGACAAAAGTCCGCCTGAAAAACTGCAGGACTCGGCAGGCGGTGAGGGCTTTGGGGCAGGTTGCCGAGCTGACGAGGGTCGGCAGGCTCTTTTCCGGGGCAGGAATACCACTGATCCCCCTGAAAGGGGTCGCTCTGTCACAGGAACTTTATGGTGACCCCTGCGTACGGAGTTCGTGCGACCTGGATATTCTGGTGAAACTTGAAGATGTAGAAAAAGCAGAAGAGCTATTGATTCATGCAGGATATCGTCATGAACTCGGATTTAAAAACCTGCCTGAAAGTCAAAAACGCCACATAATAAGCACGTTTCACCACCATGAGTACATACATGATGCTAGAGGCGTTCATATAGAACTTCACTGGCGGAGTTACCTCTGGTCGAAAGAACAGGTTACGGCTTTATGGGATACAGGAAAATCTTCAACCTGGCTTGATGCCGGCTTAATGCAGCTCTCGACGGAAGAGGAGATACTTTTTCTTGATGATCATGGTGCGCGTCATGGTTGGCCGTGTCTCAAATGGCTTTCCGACATTGCCATGCTTATGCAGAATATGACTGAAGACACATGGCGATCTTTATATAACAGAGCGGCTTTTTTTGATCTCCAGAGAGTGGTCTGCCAGACCGCAGCACTCCTAGAGTGGATTTATGGAATTGAGCCGCCTCAAGTTTTCAGGGAGCTGTCTGCATCAAAAGGCGTAGTGCAAGGCCTCTCTGTTCACGCGGCTTCACAGCTTCTTGCTTCGGGTGATGATTATGCATCCCAGGCGAATAAATTTCTCGGACTTCGTCAGGCTGTACGAATAAAACAACTGAAGCCGTCAACGTCTCTTTCAGCGCTCATGAAAAGTGTCGTGGTCACACATGCTGATTTTATAGAACTTTCTCTTCCTGACAATCTCTTCTGGCTTTATCTCCCTTTAAGACCCTATTTCTGGTTCAAGCGGCACTGTTTGAAAAAGGCAAAATTATGAATGTTGGATTTTGGATGTTGAGTTGGCAATAAATTATTGTCCAGATTTGCTAGACGGTACGGCTGGTTTTATTGGAGTTGATTTTCCAGCTAGGTGGTTGGCAACGAAGATGAATTCATCTATATAGTCGCGTACTCCATCGGCATTCAAATCGTGCAGAGGGGCAGTCGTTGTTCCGACCTCCTCGAGGAACCGGCTCCAGCCGATTTCATCAAGCGAGAGCGCAGTTTTTGCCGGTGGTGCAACGGTAAGCGGGTATTCAAATTCCTCGGCTCCGGAAATTATTGTCAAAGTGGTCTTGACAGCCCCGGCTTCCGGCTGAACCACAACTGTCCAGCGACCTTTACTCTGCTTGTCCTGGTTGAAAGTGACCATCCTGCCGCCATTTGCGGCAAAATTCGGTGAAGTCGTTATTCTGGAGGGAATGTCAATCGTAAGAATTGCCCTGTTATGTCCGTCACTCAACAGTATTGCCGGTTCCTGGTAGATCGTCTGGGCAGTCTTCTTATTAAAAAGCATTACCATGGCGGACAGGCTCTTGCTTCCGTTGTACTGTTTGAATCGATCCAAAATCCCATTGTAGACGAGATATTGGGGCGTGTCTTCGACTTTTGCATCGGCAGCCGGAGCGCTGGAAGGTAGAGACTGCTCTGTAATTACTGCAGCTTCCGGTACCGGTTCTCCGGTGAAAGCGGGATCCGTAGTAGAAGGCTCAGGCTGTGCATCGACCCGTTGTTGCAGTTCTGCTGGCATTGTTACCGATCCGGGAAAGGCCGACGTCGTAGTAGCTGCCGGTAGGCCAGTCTGAGGGGGCTGTTGTGTCTGACTAAATGGAATCCCTGGAGTTAAAATTGTTGCCGGTGCAATGGATTCGTTCGGTTGATTGACAGGGATAGCGGAGATAGAAGCACTATTACTGTCGATCAAGTTGGTTGTGAAAGAAATAATTCCGCCACTGCCCGTTTTTGCGGCAAACGTTATTGATGCTATCTGGCCGCTCCCGGAAAAAGGGCGGGTGCTGATGATGGCTATCTTGATAAGACCGGTGCGAGAGGTGTTTGCCGAAAGCATCGCACCTGCGACTAGTGATCCCGGGGTCACTTTTGGGGTATTTAGTGAATTTGCATCATAGGTTATGTCGAGCTGAATACCGGCAACGCCGTCCATTCCCATGCCATCAATCGTGTACGATAAGTCTCCGGTTGGATTGACCGACACTGTGGCGGACGCCATAGCAGAGGTTGACCAAAATATCATAAGCAACGCGGCGGCAATTAGTGGTCTGCGTAACGGCGACAGATACATGGTAAACTCCTAAAAATATTTGATGATTATAGTCAGAGTTACTTTGTTCAGACAAGAATCAAGTAGTTTATGGCGCTGATGGATCAATCGAAGTGTCCGCTCTGGATTGATGATCTTGAATGTGCAGTTTACAAGAGTATTCACTAAAAAGATCGCTCGAATAAAGCCATCAATAATTCCCTAATTCTGCAGCTCCCGCATCTGAATTCGCCACGATTCGGCATAATGTCCGCCGGCGGCGACCAGCTGTCCGTGAGTGCCGGATTCGGTTATTCTGCCTCCTTCCATGACATGGATCATATCGGCATGCATCGCGGTGGTGAAACGATGGGTGATCATGAGCGCAGTATGTCCCCTCGTCAAATCCCGAAAGCGGCCCAGCCAGTCGGCCTCTGCCCATGAATCCATGGCGCTGGTCGGTTCATCCAGTGCGATGATCGGTGAATCACGAAGAAAAGCGCGTGCCAACGCTATCCGTTGCCATTCGCCGACGCTCAGTTCCGCACCGCCAAACCATTTGCCGAGCACTGTCTCATACCCTTGGGGCAGCCGCTCGATGGGAGCTGCTGCTCCGGCCGCCTGTGCAGTCTGGCGGATGCGGTCGGTATCGGGGCCTGATGCCCGGTCACCCATGGCGATGTTTTCGGCGGCGGTGGTGTGGTAGCGTACCGGTTCCTGGAATAGCACAGTAATCGAGCGCCGGAGCTCTGCCGGATCGAACATTTTCATATCAATGCCGTCAAGCAGAACTCTGCCGGCCTGAGGATCGTAAAAACGGCAGAGTAGTTTGATCAGGGTGCTTTTTCCCGCTCCGTTGTGGCCGACAATGGCCGTTGATTTTCCTGCCGGAAGTGCCAGCGTAAAATCGGACAGGGCGTTATAGTCGCTGCCGGGGTAACGGAATGTTATCTGTTCAAAGCGGATCCCTTCACAAAGCTGGGAGGGGAGGGTGACCGGTTGCGGCGGCACAACGAGGCGTGGTGTCTGGGCCAGAAATTGAAACAGGTTATCCAGGAACAGGGTGCTGCGGTAGATGCGCCCGGCACTTTCGAGCAGCGAGCGAAGCAGTTTCTGCCCCTGTAAAAAGGCCTGGTAGCAGAGCACCAAGTCTCCGAGCTTGGCTAGTCCGCGGGAAACCCTCAGCAGCAGCCAGACCATCCCGACAATCCCTCCAGCCCAGGCAATCGTTCCGGCAAACAATTCGGATTTCATCTCCTCGCGTACCAGTTTGAGGCGTCCCGCCCTCAAATCGGTGCGCAGTTGTCTGAAGGTGTCCTTGTGAAATCCGCCCAGATCGAACAGACGCATCTCGGCCGCACTGCCCCGGTCCGTCAATATCCAGTCATAGTAGCGGGAGCGCCGCTCATTGGCCGTATTGGCGATCCGCCACTTATGTTCACGCAATACATAGCGGCCGACAGACCAGAGTCCCGGCAGGGCGCTGCCGATCAGCAGGAACGGCAGCCACCAGGCATACATGGCAATCAAGCCAGCCAGCACAACCAGGGTCACACTATTTTGAATCACTATTCCAATGCTTTCCAGAAGCGCAATCGGCTGTGACAGCGCGTCAACCTTTGCCCGGTGAAGCAGGTCGTATGATTCGGAGTTTTCATAGAAGGCAACATCCAGCTCAAGAGCTTTATCGTGGATAAGTGAGTGGATTGAGTCCTGCACCAACTCAGCTTGCGCGGTCCGTACCCAGCGGATCAGGCTTGCCACAAGCTGGCTGAAGATCCAGAGCAGGCCGATCATGGCCATTGACGGCCAGGCGCGATTTAGTGCTGCTGCAGCGTTTTGGGTGGAGATATCGGCAGCCAGAAAGTCAACGGTCATCTTCGTCAGGTAGACCTGTGTAGCCGGAATCAATCCCTGCACCAGGAGCAGAACACTCCAGGCAACAGTCCACCCGCGGGCTGCCTGCCAGACAAGGCGGAGGCCTTTACCGATCAGGGGGAAGCATTTGAATAATTCCTGTCGAGCGCGAGTGATCATCTAAAGTGATTCCAGAAAAGCGTGTGAATTTTCCGAGAAGAGTGGAAAATTTTCAACTGTCAGGATAACCGGGTGGGAATCCGGAAATCGACTTGTAAAAGTTTCGATACCCTTTGCTGATTTCCGCCTTCCGGATTTTACTTCAATGGCGTACAGCTGCCCCTGATATTTATAAATAAAATCGACTTCGGCATTTTTTTCCCGCCAGTAATACAGCTGACCTGGCAGTTGGATCAACTGTGCACCAACGGCCAGTTCAAAAACCCGCCCCCGTTTTTCAGGATCATCAAGAACTCGTGGCCCTTCGTTCATGGTGTAGAGAGCAGGGCAAGAGAGGAGTATTTTAGGGCTGGAGGATTGCCGCAACCATTCTTTAGCGGAGTATTTGCCGAGGGACTGCATCATAAAGGCACCGGCATATAATTCGATATAATATTTGACGAGATCGGTATTCCCCTTATCCTGCAGTTGTCCCAACAACTTTGTATAACTGATCTCCTGTGCAGGATAATGACAAAGGATCTCAAACGCCTGGCGAAAGAGTGCTGGATTGCCGACCTTGCGATTTAGCAGGATATCTTTACCAATTACTGCTTCAACAATAGAATCCTTCAAATACGCATACCATCGGTTAAAATCATCTTCAAACTCAACCGCCCCGGGATACCCTCCGTAAATAAGAAACCGCTCAAGATCGTAATTGAATGCCTGATGAAGCTCCGTATAGTTCCAGTGAAATATATGCGTCAGCTCATAGCGTCCGGCAAGACTTTCCGTTAAGCCGGTCTGGATTTGCAAAGAGCTTGAACCCAATACAACTACCCGGAGCTGTCGGGGACTTTTGTCCCACAATGCTTTGATTGTTTCTGACCAGTTTGGAATCTTCTGAATCTCGTCGATGACCAGTACCGTCTCATCACCGAGCAGCCGGGCTGTCTGCCATTGCTCAAAAAGCCAGGTACGGTCGGTTACCAGCAGATCGTCAGCATTGGCGTAGTGGTGCGGGAAGTTATGCCGGGCAAGAAGTTGTCGCACGCCGGTGGTTTTACCTACCTGCCGCGGGCCGATAAGAACTTGAATGAGCGGCCGTTCGGCCAGGAGCCGTCTTTCAAGTTGAGCAACAAATGGACGTTCGTAGGCAGGAGTCATGGTGAGAATATATCGCTAAACAATAGATGTGTCTAGTAAAAACACTAGACACATCTATTGAATATCTCTTATCCATATTACCCTATATTCCTGATGGGGTCAGGTTTGACTTTCTGCTATTTTGTTAGATCAAGTCGGATCTCTTCGATTTTAGAGTGTAACGTCTCATCTTTAGATGCCTTCTCCAAAAGACGCTGCCCAGTCCTCCCCAACGGTGCAATATTCCGGCTTAATATTTTTCCTAACTCCGTGAGAGATAGCCACGAAGACTCACGGACAAAAAGGGCCGTAACCGCTCGGGCCTCGGAAAACGGTCTTGCCTTTCCCGGTGCCCTCAGCTGTTCGGCCGTTATAACATATCTCTTGCATACAGCGTTGATAACATCTGCAAGACTGAAACTACTGCCCCGCAGCTGATGTGCTTTCACAAAGGAATCATCGGTAAAGTTTTCATCACCGAGAATCCGCCCTTCGCACGTTCCGATATGAAATTCATTTCTTCTTTTCTCACCGATTCCGTCCGTTACGAAGTTTGCGTAAGCATTTTGTGCTTTTCTGGTGTCGGTAGAAAACATCGATAGAACCCAGTCTGTTGTCAACCACGGGAGCACTTCAATTCCCAGATATCCATGGTGCCCGCACCACGGATAATCATTGACCGATGCGACCATGCCGGCACGAACAGGATTGAGGTGAATATAACGGACGAGTTCCATCAGATAAGTGTCAGCATCCAGCAGGAGCGCCTTGTAGCGTCCCTGGAATATGTGTCCCGTTCGTGATTGTGAAAAGTTTATCCATTTTGTATAGCGAAGCGAAAGGATCTGCATGATGCGTGACAGGGGGACGTCTCCGGTCTGCACAACGAGATGTACATGGTTTGTCATGAGGCAAAACCCGTGAATACGGCAACTAAACTTTTCCACAACATACTGCAAGATAACGCACAAACGATACCGGTCGCGATCGTCGAAAAAAATCGGCTGCCCGGCGTTTCCGCGGAGAATTACATGATATACTGCGCCGGAGAAATGGATGCGAGGTTTACGTGCCATGTGAACATAATACAGAAAAATAGCAGAAAGTCAAACCTGACCCCATAGATGTGCATAGATGCCTAGATGCCATAGATGCCCGCGCGAGTAATCATATAGTTGTGTCACCAAAAAATATTACTTTTTTAAAAATGTATTAGCCCAGGTAGATTGAAATGAAATAAAGATGAGTTTGAATCGGCTATATTGATAATTTGGTAAAAAAAGTGGATTGTTTTTGTTCCGTGACAACAGAATTGTCATGTTTAACTTTGGTATTCCAAGCCCACATTGAAGGCATCTCTGAATCGTCTCTACCTGTCAGTGATAATTCAATAACATCTCCGGAGTCGACCGATACCGGTTCTGAAAGTGGAAGCACAAGATTGTCCCAGGCTGGTATTCCAGGAGGTGCGTTCACAAGCAAATGACCATCAGAAAGTATGGACGAAAACCAGAGAGTAAAGCCGTGAAGTGTTCCGGCTTTTTCGACTGAATACATCAGCTGTGCTTTAAAGTGATCGTTTATGCCAGCGGTATAGGCATCGTAGTGATAGGCAATTTGGCCCGGAGACAACATGGCATCAGCGGGCATGTGGCATGAGATAGGAGTGCTGTATGAACGTTTGGAAACTGGTGAGAAATCAAGGTTGTATTCAGTAGAAGCTGGCAGCAGGGTCTTCTGATACAGTGTTGCATCATCAAAAGGTGCAATAATCAGATCCACCTGCTTCGGCAATATTTTTCCTTCTGGTCTCAGTAAGTGAGCACGGGCCCAGCCAATAGTTTCGGACATCCGCTGTCCGAGAACACCCTTTGATATAAGCTCTGATACGATTATATCAACCTGCTCGTCAAGGCGAACATCTTTTATGTTCTGATTAAGATAAACAATCCTGTCTGCAAAGCCGTTGGCCTCTGCAAGCTCTTTTGCAAGTGCAATTGCGGCGCTCTGTTCCACAGCATAAACTTTTTTAGCGCCTGCCTGACAGGCAAATAAACCCAATATGCCGCTGCCACAGCCGAGGTCAAGCACCACATCACCCGGTTTGACAGTATCAAGGATAGCTTTTCGGTACTGCTGCATCCGTTCCGGGGCATTCAGTAGTTTCCGGTGAAAAGCGATAAGATCGTGGTCTGACATGTCACCTCCATTCAAGCTGGTTCAATAAGCCCTTCTTGAGCTAATTCCTGAACAAATGCCAGTACATCCTGTTCACATGTGTCAGCATCAACGGCATACTCCTGTTGAAGGAGGCGGCAGATTTCTGATACGGTGATCGGTGAATCAAGTAATTCCCAAATCCGTTTGCTGGAACGGTCTATCCCGAAGTAATGGCCGCTGTCAATATTTGCCATAACCACGTCTTCATCCAGATTCTGCACAAGTATGCTATCACTTCTTCTGACAGTTGAATCAAGCGAAATGTCCTCATTTGATATAGTTTTCACAAAAAGTTCTCCTTCACAACTATTTATGTTCAGACAACATACTATGCCCCAAGGAAATCATTTTCCAGAAGGTCGGCAAGAGCATTCAGGATATATGAATCTATTGGCCTTTCAGCCAATGCTACGTGGACATGTTTAGCAAGTTCACAGACCTTGCTGAAATGCCAGTCATGCAACCCCATACCAGAAAGAAATTGAAGTCGATAGGTATTGTCAATCAGGCTCTGCAGTTTGGCAAAACCGGTCAACGTCGTCAATTCCAATTTATTTCCTACAACCGGAGACAACACATATATTGCATGGAGCGGCAAGGCTTCCGCAGGGAATTCGGAATGGATTGGAAACTGATATTTTTCCTGCCGCGCGTGGGCCGGTCGCAGACCCGCTTCGGTTGCATCCAGTTGATGGACGGCATCAGCCCAGAGAAGAAGGCGCGGATAGGCGGGCAGTACTTGCGGAACTCCTTCTGCAGTGAAGATCGCCGAAACATCGTCGGAAAGTACCGGGTAACCGCGCTGGTGTAAGGCACCTGCAATGGTAGATTTGCCATTTCCCGAAGGGCCGACGAAGAGCACTGCCCCTTTAGGAGTTGCGACAGCGCTCCCGTGCAGTGGAAGCAGGCCCCTCTGTAATAGCAGTGCCCCGAATGCCGAACCGGTAAGAAAAAGATTGATGACATCAACATCTGCATTCGGTGAGGCTTGAAATATAATCTCGTTGCCGTTCCGAATCAGATAACGGGCGACACGTTCTATTTTCAGCAGAAACCGATCAGCCGAGGCTTGGTACAGCACGCCGGGGACAACCGGATACTCCTGAAGACCAGACAACAGGTTCTCCGGAACAATGCCCATGGATATGGTAACGTCCGGTACCGATCCACTGCCGGGTGTGAGTTCCGGCAGATCTACTGCCGATTCAATGGACAGGCCAAATGCCTGATAATTTCGTGTAGACATTAATTATTGCTCGGGAATGGATTCAAGTTGCCGGGAAAAAAAATCGAATGAGCACAGCTCCACTTCCAGTATGGACGCTGTGCTCAATTCGAAAAACTACATCAATCGGTTTGTTCAATGATTCCTGAAAGGCCGCAATCAGAAAAATTTCAGGAATATTGATCGGTGAGGTCAAGCGGGTTTGGGGTAGTTGCACCTGTCTCCGCATCCTTCAGTGAAAGGCGTTTAAGGCTTGGTTTGTTCCAGATTGGCTTGCATGAATCGCTCATTTTTTTCTCCTTTTATGGAATTTTCTGGAACCAGTCCAGAATCTGCGCATCATAGTATATTCGGAAAACGCATCAGTACTGAGTATTCACCGGCAATCTGGTGGCCAATAACGCCGCAGGTCCCGTCCTGCACCCAGACATGGGCAGCAAGACCACGCTCAGGCAGATTTGCCACACCGAGGTACATTATAGCAGCTACCCGGCGACGGCGCAACATGGCTTGCGCAGCAATGCCGCGGGGAAAACATGCCAGCTTGATGGGCAGATGCTCTGCTGCTGCGGTTACTGCCCAGGAAACCTCGCTGCGCAAGCGCTCGCGATCTGGTCCCACTACCTCCGGTTTTTTTGGCAAACGGCCCATAAATTTAGTCAGTAAGCGAAACGGCAGCAGGGCGAGTAGAAATCGCGACAGCAGAAGAAACATGATCGCTTCTACCAGCAATCCCTGCTGCCGAGTTGATTTGCAGCTTAATTTGCGTAATACTGCTGTTGGATGAAACATATATTGTCCTTTTAATTCAAAGAAATTTTACACTACTCATATTCTATTGTCCAGACTCTAACCACCTTAAAAAGCGACCGGTCATCAAGCCCCGCTCAAGAACACCTCGATACGCGACTATGGCCCGATTCGCGTCACCACCTGCCCCAGGCATCTGCTCAACCAGGCTGCGCATTCGCTGCAAATCAAGAACTCGTTTGGCCATAGGGCTCTGCTCCAGCCGGTCCAACTCTTGTCGGACTACTTCCTGAGCATCTACCAACCGTTCGAACCAGTCTGCGGCCTGCAAGCCACGGAGCCGGTTAGCCAAGACCTCCGTCGGCAAGCGGTCAGCCATGGCCCTTTGCAGCAGCCAACGTGATTTACCGTCATGAAGGCACTGTTCTTCCGGCAGGGAGAGACAAAACTCTACTATGCGCATATCACCGGTCGGATCGCGTGTTTCGACACCGCACAAAGCTTGGTAGGCAGTGCCGATGTCCGAATTCCCGGCAAATTCCACTAAAGACTCGTACCGCTCTCGCTTTGTATTGCTGGCAGGACGAAAAGAAAAGTCGCAATTCTTTTCCCTGGAACGCTCAATTAATCGCTGTTCTTGTGCAAACGCCGGAAGAATGGGAGAGTAGGATTGCCAAGGTACACTTACTGAAAACAGCGAGTTTTTGTTGCGGCGAAGATACTGAATAGTTCGCCATACTGAAGCGGGCAGCAGTGGCATGACGCCCTGACCAAAGAGAGTACGAATTCCGGAAGGCGAGTTGGTCTGCCGTGCCAGTGCCTGCGCCTCATGCCAGGCTTTGAAAAATCGTCCGTTGTACAGTAGAAGCGGCAGTAAGCCTCGTCCATTCCAACTGATTGTCAGATTCCCTGGCGCGCCTGTAAGAAGAACTCGAATGTTCTGACGCCCAGCCTCTCGCTGTATCGCCTCATACCAGACCAAATTCGAGGCATTTCGGAAAGGCACCTCCGCCATCGCGAATAAGGCAGTAACATCGTCCAGATAAAACCGTCCATCGGTGCGGATAAGGTTGAGGTCGATTGTGTCATACTGGTTAGCCATGGCCTGCACAAACGGAGTCTCATCGGCGTATCTACCGGAGATAACAGTACCGGAAAACCCGGCTCGCGGCACTTCGGTAAATGTAGCCATACGTTTTCCCTGTCTCTTCAGCTGTTGCGCTGCAACTGCTGCCACGGTAGCTGAGTCTAGCCCACCACTCATCATCACACCTACCGCTGTGGCACTTCGCAGGTGATCGGCAACAACGCGCTCTAACAGCTCGGTAAACGCCTCAACATACTCATCATTGCTGGACAGTCGGAGTTCACGCTGCAAGTCGGGCTGCCAGTAGCGACGTGATCTCACGCCATCACGGCTGACAGACAACAGATGCCCCGCAGGTAGCTGCTTGACATCTCGATATAGACACAGACCCGGTTCAGCAGGAGCTACCACGAGATAGTCAGCTAATTGCTCAAGGTCGATTTCACGGGGAACAGATGGAAGGCTAAAGAGACCCTTGGGCATAGAAGCAAAAGCAAGCTGCTGCGCGGCTGAATGGTAGTAAAGTGGGCGTTCACCTCTGGGAGAACGGACCAGAATCAGTAACTGTTCCCGGTTGTCCCACAGGGCAAAGGTGAACGCGCCGATAAGATGACTTACACACTCATCCCCCCATTTTTCGTATGCTCGTAAAATAAATGCCGAGTCAGGAAGTTGAGACTCATCAGACGAAGAAATACCAAACGTGGCTGCAAGTTCAAACCGATTATCGATGCGGGCATCGCTCACCAGCACGCGTTGACCATCTTTGCTTATGAGTGGCTGTCGTTCGAAATAATCTTCCGGCGTAAAACACATTAAGCGCTGTCCCAAGCCAATCAGGTCATTGCTCCAGATTCCATTATCATCCGGTCCGTGAGCAGCAAGTGCAGCGCACATTTGCTCAAGGCGGTCAACTGCGACAGGTTGACCGTTCATATTTATTATTCCAAATATTGCGCTCATTTACGCCTTATCAATTCATAAAAGACTGCCTGGGGACAAGCATCCCCAGGCAGAATCGGTGAAACAACAGTATTCAATGAATGATCGCTTTCAGAGTATTTTTCTCTGAAAGCAGATCGAGCCTCACTTAATGACCAACTATCTGCCAGTTGTTGCCGACTAAAGATGGCAGTGATACTACGCTGGTTCGGGTTGTGCCGTTCATGAACCAAACGGCATTACCACCAGTTGTAGAGTTTCTCCAGAGGATATCTACCTTTCCGTCGTTGTTGAAATCCCCTGTGCCTGCCATCGTCCAGGTACCTCCAAGCGTTGGCAGGGAAACGATGCTGGTTCGGGTTGTACCGTTCATCAACCAGACCGCATTTCCACTGGTAGTAGAGTTTCTCCAGAGAATGTCCTGCCTGCCATCTCCGTTGAAGTCTCCCGTACCGCCAATCGACCAGGTTCCCCCAAGGTTTGGCAAAGAGATAATGCTGGTTCTAGAAGTTCCGTTCATAAGCCAAACAGCACTGGTTCCTAAAGGGGTGTTTCTCCAGAGGATATCGACATTTCCATCATTGTTGAAATCCGCTGTGCCAGCAATCTGCCAGGTTCCTCCCAAGCTCGGTAATGCCAACTGACTCAATCTAGTTGTTCCGACCATGTTGTAGAGAATGTTCTGGCCGGTTGCCTGGTTGCGGTAGAGTAGATCTGTATTCCCATCGTGGTTGAAATCGCCTGTGGCAGCTATGTCAAATCCAGCCGCAGGTCTAGCCGGTAGTGCAGCAGTGGCAAGCCTGGTTGTATTGTTCATGAACCAGACTCTACTGCTATTATTGCTTGTATCAGTCCAGAGGATATCAACATTACCATCGTTGTTGAAGTCTTTCGGCACGTAGAAATTAGCCGTGTAGAATTCGTCAGCAGTTACATTTGTAGCCGTAAATGCCGGCAACAGACTGGTGATGGCATTCAGTGAGTTAGTCCAGCTAACAAACTTGTAGCCAAGGTTCGGCACTGCGGTTACCGGCGTTGCATTTGTACCGTGGAAGACCGACTGGATTACTGCACCGGTAAGTGTACCGTTTGCTCCCGCATTGTATGACAACACATATTGCGGGAGAGTTGCGGAACATGCCGCAGGTGTACCGCTGTTAAAGCCATTGCAACTCCAGTTCCACGGACCGGTTCCAGTCACAGCTGTCTCTAATCCGGCGGAGCAGAGATTTATCGTCGGTGCAGTTATAAATATACCACCGTTACTTGCACCGCAGACACCGTTAATAACATCAGCCGTTGTCGTTGTCCGAATATTCGACGGCAGCGAATTTCCAGCCGCATTGTATGCAATGATGCGGTATCTATAAGTTGGATTTGCCGTAACTGTCAAATCGGTATAGCTGGTTGCATTGGCAAGTGCAGTGCCGATCTGGGAAAAATTAGTGCAAGCTGCACCGGCGCAGCGCTCGATGATGAATCCTATCTCGTTCGAGATGTCGCCGAGTGCTGTTGCAGCCGGTGTGGCATCTGTCCAGGTTACAATAGCACTTCCACCAGTAAACGACGCATTAGTTGTCTGAGTCGGTGTCCCAGGGATAGTGTTGACAACTTTAAGCACGATCGGCCGCATCATATCCATCTCTTCGTGGCTCAGGATGTGGCAATGCCATACATACTCCCAGCCGAAATCATAGAGGATATTTGTGACGGCCGGACGACGTGCCTGTCCGGTCTGCCAGTCAACGCTGTTGAAGCCCATCGGTGAATCAATCGGGATGGATGGGTTGAGCGGGCGTAGACTGTTGGTGATGCCGAACGGAAGCATCGGGGCGCGTGGTCGCACGGCAACGATGGTGTCCATCAGCGGGCTGATCTTGACGGTGTCTTTCCATCCTAGCTCGTTTGGTTCAGGTAATGCGATCTGTCCATCCCAGCCGACGCGATTAATCAACTGCACGTCGAAGATGTGGAAATGGATCGGGTGAGTATCGACGCCGTTGTGCGAAATCTTCCAGATCTGGGTGCCGTCTGTTGGCGCCAAGGCCCATGGAGCACTGCCTACCGTGCCTTGAATTACTTCGACATTTATTGAGGTGGAATTGTTAATTGTTTCCGTTGGCAGATCGGAAAAACCGTACAGAACCAGCAATGCATTAAGTGTGGTCGGGTTCGGCAGCTGCATGGCGAGGTTACCGCTCATACGGCCATAGACCGGGTCGAAGGAGGCGCCCATCTCGTCATGGATACCTTTTGGTTCCGTCGGGAGACTTAACGGTTCGCCGGCAAGAGTTACGAAGTTAAGGAAATGATCGTTGATCTGGTTTATCCCCTCCCACGGGTAGTTGGGCGGGAAGTATGAGTTGGGATAGGCAGAACTGTATGCAGACTGACCGACGATGATCGGCTCCTGAGCCCTCTCGAAAAGAGTCTTTACTGGGGCCGGGTTCAATAAAGTCGGAGCGGCTGCCGAGGTGAACTCGTTTAACAGGTTCGCCTCTACGAAAGGGATAGCAGGAGCAGGATCAGCCGGGGGAAGACCCGATGCTCCGCCGGTTACAATGATCTGCATAACAGTACGTGTGTTCGGGGCATATCCGGCCAATATCCCGTGTGGAACATTCAAAGGATCAGTTGGATCAGTAATCCATGTGCCGGTTGCCCGGTCATATACCCCGCCGGCGCCGTATCCGCCTGAATCACGCATATCCGTAGCGCCGGTGAAATAATCATATCCAGCTACCCTGGCCGGCCATGCGGCTGGAGCGTCGTTATACAGGATCAAGGTCTTACCCGCATATGCAGTAAAATCAACGATAACTTCAGCTCGTTCGGCCGGTCCAAGAGCCAGGCCAGTCCTGTCGACGATCCCGACCCAGAAGGCGGTTGGATCAGTAATGTAAGTGACCGGCTGCGGTTTGACTATTACCGGTTTAGGCAGAAAACCTCCTTCGGTGCCGATCTGCAGGAAGCTGGGTCCCAGGTTGGTGCAGGCAAGAGTGTCTCCTGTACCTGTGCACACGCCGGGGTCGGGCACTCCTCCGTCGCGGCCGTCTACCGGCCAGAGTGGCGGCCAGTTGTTTGCTGTAGCAAGCGTTTGAGATGCAGGAACCATCCTGACTTCAGTCTTGTTTGAACGACCGACTGCAAGCAGTCTGGTATCAGGACTGATGTTGCCGGCGGTGTCGTCTGCTACATAGAACGACAGGTTCTGGAAGCGGTCGCTGGCGGCATTCAGGATGCGGAAGCGATACGCCCGGGGATCGACGGTCAGAGACGGGAATGCGGTACCGTTGACAACTGCGCTGTCCTGAAATGCTTCCATTCCCATGGAGTTGTTTGGTGTGCCCGGAATCATGGTTGGCTGCCCGGGGGTTGTGCAGTTGGCATAAACTGCCGGGAACGGACTGCTGCAGTCCGCATCGTAGTATGGGTTGGGAACGGGGCCCTTATCGACGACGGTGGCCGGGTAGAACCAGGGACCATACATCCAGCGGCCGAATGGATTGACGCCGCCGAAGCCCGCGGCGAGTGTCTGGGCCGGCATATAGACATGCGGCAGCCAGAGGTCGCCATCTACAGGAGTACGAACGCCGCCGATAAGGTCGCCGCTGCCCCAGTTCCAGAGCGGATCGGTGAGGCGGACAGCGGGTGCGGTAAGCGTTGAAATAAAGGTCGGCGGATTTGGCGGGACATTAATCAAATCAGATTCATATGTTATCTTGGTTGTGGGAGTTGCGTTTACGAAAGTTTTGTCCTGGATGATCAGTGGAATCTGATCGGCCGGGAGTAAGCCGCGTGCGATCAAATCCTGCTCATGCTGGTCGGTGATTACATATCCTGCCGCCTCGCCGGCATAAACGTTGAGGCGGGTGATGCCGAAGGCGTGGTCGTGATAGAACATCAACCGTGCACTCTGTTGGTTGGTGTAGTAATAGGTTGTCGAACCATCGCCCGGATCGGGCATGTCAGGAACGTTTTGCAGGCTGACGCCTTTGGTAAAGGGGGTGATTTCCTCGACGGGGGTGATCCACTGGTGAGGGGTCCCGTCACTGATCCAGGGGGTGCGGCCGCCATGCAGATGTATAGCCGCACGGTTCTGGGTGTAACTGGCGCAGGTATTGCCATTTACTGTATTGTCACACGGGGCACCCTGGCCACGTCCGCCGTTAAGGATGGCAGGTCCGGTGCCGGCACCCATGACTGACGTGTCAACCGGAATGAAGAGGTCGCCGGCAGGTCCGACTGGAAGCCTGTTGGTGAACTTGATGCGTACGGGGCGGTCCCTTTCGGCAACAAGTGTAGGACCCAGATAAAGGACAGGATCAGGGGCCAGTCCGGTCCCGGGGGCCGTGTCGGCGGCGGTACATGTATGACTGTCTGCGCCGCATAAGTTCTGGCTCGGCAGAGTGCCGGCGGCAAGGTTCGTGCCTCTGTTGACCTGGACGTAGCCGCGCAGTAATGTGCCGGTTGCGGGCAGGTCGGAGTGCATCTGCTGCTTGAATTCGACCAATTCGATTTCATAATAATCCGAACCGGGATATGTGGTTACATCAGGTTTTCCAACAGAGAGATACTTCCCCAGGTTGTTTGCCACACCGAGTTTGGGGAGGGTATCGACAAATTTGGCCAAAGGCGGGCTGTTGGCCCAGTTAGCCGTCGTGTAGTAGTCGGGAGTGGCCGGTTGGCCGTTGGCGTTAAGGGGGCCGGTGGGGATCGGAAGGGCAGTACCCGCTCCGGCAAATTGTGGCGCGCTCCAGATGCAGAGCAGGGCGAGCATTATCCCGTATCTCCACACATCCATCGTTCTTCGAGTCTTCATAATTCCTCCTAGCTTATTCACTATGACGGCTATTTCTTGTCGGTGGTGACAGGAGCTGACTGATCAGCGGCCTCTTTTGCCTGTTTTGCCTTGTAAACTTTGATTCTTTCCGCCTTGAGCGCTTCTGCTGCTGTTTTCCGCTTTTCAGGTGTGATCTTCTGTTCATTTTGTTTGCGGAAATTCTCCTTCTTTGCGGCCATCTCCGGAGTCATGCGGCCGCCATGCTTGCGACCAGTCTCTTTCATCGCAGTTGGTTCCTGTGACGCGGGTGTTTCATTTGCTGCAATTGCCAAACCTCCCGCCAACGACAGCAACGCTGACATCAATACTGAAATTCCGATCGAGCTGAGTTTATGGTTCTTCATGTTGTTCTCCTTTCATAGTTGTGATGCCTTATTGAGGCAGAAGAGCAATTAAGATATTAACGATCCCTTTTGATTCTTGATCATTACGATTAAACAGCAGGTAACGTGCCAAATTTGGCGATGATCTATGTAGCTAAAATTACTTAGTGATTGTAATTTGTTGCGGTAGTTAGTGCCAGATAAAATCTCAAATTGAGAAAAGAGTCTCAATAATGAAACCGGTTAATGTATGACCCACTCGCTTCGCGGCAGCAGGGGAGGGTCGGTACCCGGACCGAGTTGGATGATGTAGCATCCCTTTGATGTAAAGCGTTGCCCGGGGCCGAAACTGAGACGTTCATAATCGCGCACTGTCAAGTCCATCTGCATGCTCATGATATCAAGCAGATGATCACGATACAGGTCGTCGTAAATCCGGTTAAGCCCTTGCAACACAGCCTGTTTCAGCATGGTGTTGATCTTCGATGTAATCCTGCGGTCACCAAAATCTTTAGCTCCTGTCAGGATCGGTACTTTTGCGTCAAAGCCGCCATCTTTTGAGCCTACAAAAGGTGACAGTCGGTAGGGGTAGGTGATGTACACCCTGTTGCGTACCGATTCTGCAACCGTTGCGGTTTTAATTCCGAGGAATCCGGAGGAGACAAAAATTATCCCGGTTTTTGGAAGTCGGGTGATTATTGAAGGCAGACTAGGCAGCAGTTTTTCATCGCTCCAGAGCAGTAGTACTCCGGGTTTATATTTCTTCAGAATTTTATTCAATTCGCTCTGGTCGCGAAGCTGGCTTGCAGTCAGGGTGAGCGTGGTCACGTTCTTCCGCTCCAATTCGCTCCAACTCTTTTGAAATCCGGCCGCCAGCGCCCTGCCGACCGCGGAATCCTGAACTATCTGGAGGATGGGTGTATTAGCGGTGAGTGTATCCAGGCGATTGAGGTAGCGAGCTGCCGCTTCCCCCTCCTGTGCGTAACCCTTGTTGAAATAATACGTGTACCAGCCTGTTTCGGATACAACCGGAAAATCGGTTATCGGGAAAAGGCAGGGAAGGCGCTCGGCTTCGCAGAAATCGTGAACAGGCTGCCAGTCGCTGTTAGATATGCCGCCCAGAACGGCAAAAACCGGCTTTTGGGCTTTATAATCGGCAAGTTGTTTTTGCCAGGTTTCAGCCGGCCCTTTCAGCTCCCAGACGTCCAGAGACGCCTGACGAAAGGCATATTTCATGTCTATAGTGGGGGCATAGCCAAACTTAATGAAATCATTGTACATTTTAAGCTGATCATTTTTTTGGGCGATAAAGCTCTGTAGCGGCTGCAACAGGGCCTGTCGGTCCTCCTGGCTGACATCATCGGTGATAATCGTTGCAAATCTGAATTCCTGGCTGCTGGCTCCCGGAGAAGTCTCCGCAGAGAGCGCTTCAAGGTAGCTGATCAGGATCGACATATCGGAGTCTGAGAGCGGATAGCGCGGCATGACGTCATTGAAGATCTGGCCGACGGGATCGGTCCCGAAGCGCATGGCGGTTGCCAGGTTTTCGCGGGTATAGGCAGGCCGTTCGATAACTGTTTTTGCATATACATGGCGTCCGGTCTGGTCGGCGGTGTCGCCGAGAGAGGGGGGTCGGCGATACGGTTTATAGAGCTTATTTCCGGTGGTAGGAGGGGTTACTACTCCTCCTTCAAAAGAGCCGAGTCCGGCGCGAAGATGGCAGCTTGAACAGGAAAACGCGCTGCTGTCAACCTCCACATCGCCACGGATGAAGGCTGGCATTGGAGCCCCCGAGGGAAGTATCCCCTCCCGGTACATCCGTTCACCCAGACGCATGACCTCGGCCTTCGAAAGGTCGGCAGGGGGGACGGGCTCAGCATGTACCGGCATTGCGGTGAGTAAAAGCAGTGTGGCAAATAATATCGCGGTACAATGCGCCTTAGCTGCTGTTGAAAAATATAAAATCATAGCAATCCCGGTAGTGGAAAATGAATTTTGGATTATGAATTTCGGATTCTTGAGTTGTTAACCGCTTAAATAGATGGAGGTGACCAACACCATTGACACAATTCAAAATGCACAATTCAAAATGGCCCTTTATTTATTTTCCTCTACTCTCAAGTACTCTTCCATAAATTCTCGCGAGCTCAACAAACCGAAGAGCCGAACCCAACTGCCGTCTTTAGGGGATCGGACCAGGTTCAACGGATAGTGCGACATCTTGTCCGGTATGTAGGCGTTAAATCCCCTCATTACGGCATCAATGTCGGCCCTGCTGCCGGTCAGGAAATCCCAGCCGGGCTTGGCACGATAGCGTTTCAGATATTCTTTCAGCACTTTCGGTGAATCGTTTTCCGGATCAATGGTGATCGACACAAGCCGAACCTTCCGGTTGCCGGCGGCAAGCTTGCCCTGCAGATTGACGAAGCCAGCCGACAATACCGGACAGATGGTGGTGCAGGTGCCGTAGATAAAATCTACGACCACCGGTGTTTCCCCTGCCAGATATGATTGGAGCCTGACTTTTTTACCATCCTGGTTTACCAGGACTACATCGGGGAGGGTGTAGTTTTCTACCGTTCGCTTGTATTTTCTGCTTTCTGAATGAGCAGAAGTGGCCGGCATGAATGCTATTATAAGTATTATCAGCAACAGGGCCGCAATCTGTTTGAGCGGTATTATATTCAAGATAAAACTCCAGGTTTCCAAATATTTACGTTACTTCTTTGCCGGTTCTGCCGGTTTTGCAGGTGCTGCACTGACCGGCTTGACATCCGCTGCCGGTTTGAATTCAAGCAATTCCACTTCAAATGCCAGAGTGGCTCCAGGCAGAATCATTTCACCGGCGCCATTGTCACCGTATGCAAGATTCGGCGGGCAGACCAGTTTTGCCTTGCCGCCCGGCTTCATTTTTTGCACCCCCTCGGTCCAGCACTTGATGACATTGTCGAGCTTGAACTCCAGTGGTTTGCCGCGCTTGTAGGAACTGTCGAACTCTTTGCCGTCGATCAGCATGCCTCGATAATTGACTTTGACGACATCAACTGCCTTGGGCGATTCCCCCTTTCCTTCGCTAAGCGAAGTGTAAACCATGCCGGAGGCGGTCTTGACCGCTCCCTTTTCCTTGGCGGCCTTCTCAAGAAAATCTTTGCCGGCGCCAACCTGTTTCTCCCCCGAGATCTTGCGGCGGGTTCTGGCCAGTTCCTGGATTTTGCTGTTATAAGAGGTCAGATCGATATCGTTCTTTTTGCCGGCCTGTGCATCCGCAAGCCCTTGTTTGACAAATTCGAACTCCGCCGCTGTCAGGTCAAAAACCGAGAGCGAGCGGGCAACGGAAAGGCCGATGGCATACAATGTCTTCTGTTCTTCGGTCATTGCAGGCGGATCCGCCGCAAACAGTGACGTGCTGGACAGAATCAATGCGGCAAGGACAGTTGCTTTCGAGAACAGTTGCGGACGGCGATATACTGCAGACAATTTCATTGGACATCCTCCATGTGTAAAAATGATTGTTCAGTGAAACATATTCTTCATGATACTTGAGATTTGGTCAATATCAAGTTCTTGAAATATTCGTTTTCCTCGTTTTCATCTGCAATCAGATGCAGCGCCCTCAGCAGTGACAGAACCAGTGATGGCATAACCGGTTTTTCAAAATAATGGGAAGCACCTAGTTCACGTGCGGTCTTTTCCAATTCATCACTGCCGTAACCGGTAACAAGAATCACTTTTGCCAAAGGCTGCTCTTTCCGTACAACGGATACAAAATAAACACCATCCTTGTTATCGGTCCCTGCAAAACGCACATCTGAAATAACGGCAAAGTATTCGTTGCTATGCAAAAGAGCCAGTGCAGTATCAATACTTTCGCAGATATCAAAGCCAAACCGTTCGCTTTCAAGCAACTTACGGTACGCAAAGCAGATCGCCGGTTCATCATCCACGATCAAGACCCGGTGGGTTTCCGGTCCCGTAAAGCCCCCTGTCGGTGAACTATGTTGAGTCTCATGGGAAGTCATCATGCCAATTCAATCAAGAATCGTGCCGGCGGGACGTCATCGAAGATATGCGTGATTTTGGCCGGTTAGTCGGTCAGATGCGGTTTGACCCGTCATATCATGATGAGAAAAAGTCTCTTATTGAGACTGATAGCGTGAGAACAGAGAATCAGTCGGGCGCTCCGTGTCGTTGAGAACCTGATTGTATACTGAGGACCGGGCCCGCGGGAGTGGGGCAGCATTTCATGCTGCTGTCGGAAAGAAGCGCCGGCAGTAATTCCAGGCCGTTAAGGTGGATTGGAGCACCTGTGGCATTTAAAAAATTCGTAATTATAAACCGGCGGATTTTAGTTTACTTCAGAAAGGATTCCGCTGTATATCTGAAGTGATACGCAAACAAGACCGGAATGAAATAAGTACGGGAGGAGTTCACGTATGCTCTCCAGGCGCCGCCTGATAGTTTTTCTCTGTGATACACTGCTCATAAGCCTTGCGCTCTGCCTGGCATTCCTGCTCCGGTTCGATTTTACTATTCCGCCACAACAGTTGGACCTTTTCTGGGAATGCCTGCTGGTCGTCATGATCGTCAAGCCGCTCGTGTTTGTCGTGACCGGGTTCTACAACAGTCTCTGGCGCTATGCATCTGTTCAGGATGCGGTCGAGATCCTCAAAGGGGTGACCCTCTCCTCAATCCTGGCGGTTTCCGCCGTTTTTTTTCTGCGGCAGTTTACCCCGATCCCCCGTTCCATATTTGTTCTTGACTGGTTTCTGCTCTTTACGCTGATGGCGGCCAGCCGTATGGTATGGCGCATCGTGCGGGAAACGTACGTTGTCAGCAGGAGCTGCGACGGGCCGCGGACGCTGATTGTCGGTGCCGGTGAAGCGGGAAGTCTGCTGCTGAAGGAGATCCGGCGCCAGCCGCATGCCGCCTATAGTGTGTGCGGTTTTGTGGATGATGACCCCGAAAAGAAGGGGATGAAGCTGCATGGCATTCCGGTGCTGGGGTCTGCGAAACAACTTAAGGCGCTGATCATCGCCAACGAGATTGAGGATGTCATCATTGCCATGCCTTCGGCGGACGGGAAAACCCTCAGGGGCATCATGGACTCCTGCAAGAACGCCAACGTGACCTTCAAGACGCTCCCCAGCATCGGTGAGCTGATCAACGGCACCCTGACGATATCGCAGATCAAGAATGTCGAGATTGAGGATCTGCTGGGGCGGGAACCGGTGGTACTGGACCGCGAGTTGATCGGTGGCTATCTGTCCGGCAAGCGCGTACTGGTAAGTGGCGCGGGGGGGAGCATAGGCAGCGAAATCTGTCGCCAGGTGGCCCAGTTTGGACCGGAGAAACTGATTCTGCTGGAACAGGCCGAAACACCGCTTTACGAGATAGAAAAGGAGCTGATCGCCCGTTTTCCCGAGGTGCGTATCTTGCCATTGGTCGCTGATGTGCGTGATCGTGACAAGATCATGCTGGCATTTGAAGAGTTTGCCCCTGAGGTGGTATTTCATGCCGCGGCCTACAAGCATGTGCCGATGATGGAGTATAACCCGGCCCAGGCGGTGCTGAACAATGTCTTCGGATCGCGCAATATCGCCGATGCTGCCCACCAGTTCAAGGCCCGTAATCTGGTGATGATCTCTACCGACAAGGCGGTTAACCCGACTAATGTGATGGGTGCCACGAAGCGGGCGGCAGAGATTTACATCCAGGCGCTTTCACGGGTCAGCAGCACCAGATTCACGACCGTCCGTTTCGGCAACGTACTGGGGAGTAACGGCAGCGTTATCCCCTTGTTCAAGGAGCAGATCGCCAAGGGGGGTCCGGTGACGGTAACCGACAAGCGCGTCATCCGCTATTTCATGACCATTCCCGAGGCGACACAACTGGTCCTGCAGGCGGGGAGCATGGGGAGCGGCAGCGAAATCCTCGTGCTGGATATGGGTGACCCTGTACGGATCATCGATCTGGCCGAGGAGCTGATCAGGTTATCCGGTCTGACTCCATACGAAGACATCGAGATCGTCGTTACCGGCCTGCGTCCGGGTGAGAAGCTGTTCGAAGAACTGCTGATTGATGGTGAAGGGGTTCTGCCGACAGCCCACAGTAAAATAAAAGTTCTGGAGCCGGTGCATATAGCTCTTCAGCCGGTCAGGGATGAGCTTGACGTGTTGTACGAAGGAGCCCGTTCAAACTCCGTACATGAGTTGATGGAGTCTCTGAAGCGGCTGGTCCCCGAATTTAAACCATCCTACAGTTTCATCGGCGATGCGCCGCTGACATTTCAGCGCGTGCGTCCCGACCTGTTCCCACCCCCCTCCACCCACGCCAAGGTGCTCCCGCTGAGGAAATCATGAAATCAATTTTGGATTTTGAATTTTGAATTCTGGATTGAAAAGCATTTACAAAACAAAATCATAAAATCACCATTTAAAATTGAAGTCTATTGGGTATTCATGAATAACAACAATTCAAAATTCAAAATTCAAAATTCAAAATCAGTCTGTCTCCTCTCCCTCGTATTCACTTTGATACTTTCCGTAACCCCTCTCTGGGGGCTATCTTCCGCCAATATTCCGCTCGACAGTCCTGTGTACGGGTATCTGGATAAACTGGCCGGGTTTGGCCTGATCTCGGGTGATATCAAGGGGATCAAGCCGTTCAGCAAGGGTGAAGCGTCGCGGTTGCTGCTGGAGGCGGAAAGGAACCTTGAGGCTGGGCGCCTCCTCAACGACCGGTTTGCCGTAGAGCTGACCGGACGGATTCGGGAGCTGATCCCCCGTGAGATTGCGTTTCGGGAAAACCCCGACAAAATTCCGCCCCTTTTTGACGGCAACCCGGTGGCATCCCTGCGGCTTCGCTACCTCTGGCTTGATGGTGTGCCCCGCGAATATAGTCGCCTGGTTCACGATCCGGGTGATGACGGGGTATTCGGCATCGGCTCGGGATTGCGGCCGAAAAACCCGTATCCTTCCCCGGCTCATCAGCGGGGGAAGGAAGGGACGCCGCTGCTTGAGAACAACAACGGTGTCGCTTATGGAAGAGGCCACACCGGAGAACTCCGCTGGGGATCGGAGTGGTATTTGGCTGACCGGGCAGTCCTGACGATCGAACCTTATGTGCTGACTGGGGGCGATGCTAGCCGGGTACGACTCAACCGGGGGTATCTGAAACTGGGGGGCGGGAGTTTTGAACTGGAAGCGGGAAAGGATGAAAACTGGCTCGGTCTTGGGTATCGCGGCAATATTACGCTGACCAATAATGCCGAAAATTTTACCCAGTTCAAGGTATCCAGCCCGGAGCCGTTTGACGTGAAGTACATTGGAACGATGAAGTACGCCGTAATCGCGTCCCGTTTCGAGAAGACTACAGTTGACGGAACGGAACGGCAGCCCTGGTTTTATGCGGTCAAGCTGTCGCTCAAGCCAACCGTAAATCTGGAAGTTGGCTTCAACCTGGGGCGGCAGGTGGGCGGTCCGGGGGTCAATAACTCCGTTGGCGATACTCTGCGCGGCCTGATCGGCGGCACCAGCGCCGATAATTCCAACGGCCTGGCCGGGTTCGAAGCACGCTACCGTATCCCCTGGCTCCGCAATACGGAGCTGTACGGGGAGTTTTCGGGGGAGGATACGGCCCTGTTCTGGCCGATTGTCGAGAGTTATGTCGCCGGCCTGTATGTTCCGCGTCTGACGGATGACGGCCGCAACGATTTCCGTTTCGAGTTTTTTCAAGGGAATCAGATCCTCTATACGCACGGCACTTTTCCGAATGGGTACATCTACAAAAATTTGCCGATCGGCCACTCACAGGGGGGGGCGACGCAGGACTTCTTCTTCCGGGCCAGCCACTGGTTCAGCGTGCGCAGCAATTTGGCACTGGAATATATCTATACCACCCGCGGGATGGTCGGACGGGTGGCTGCTCAGGCGGTCGAAAAAAAACATGCCGGCCGCGTCTTCTGGGGCCTGCCGCTGACGGCTGACCTGGACGCCCAGCTTGGGTACGGAATCGAGCAGATTTCCAACCTGAATCTGACCGAAGGGGTGGATCGGACGAACCACCTGGTGAAATTCGAGGTCCGGTACAAATACTGAAACACTTTTGAATTGTGGATTTTGCAGGTGTAATTGTATAGACTGCCTAGTTGATTTTTTATGGCGAATATTGAAATGAGATTCACTCTAATCAATGCAAAATCCAAAATTCAGAATTTAAAATTGAAAGCTGAAGGAGCACGTTGATGCAGATACTGTTACGAACGATTGCCGCTGTTGTTTTGATCACCGCCTGCTCGGCATCAAACCTGTACGCTGCCTCATTTGACGAGAGCGAACAGGCGGGGCAGCGCCAGGGGGGAGGGGTTGCTCCTGCCATGAGTCGCGAAGAGGCTTTGATCAAAAAACTGGAGGAGAGCGCTCCGCTGCCTGCTTTGCAGGTTAAGGGCGCAGCGAAGAAATCCGCCATTGTTCTGCGGGGAGAACCGGGGGACGGACTGGTCAAGCTGAACTGGAATCTTCCGTCGAGAACTGATGATCAGGGGATTCGTTTTTCCGTCAGGTACGGTACCGAATCGGAGAATTACACCAAATCGGTGGCGGTCGGGGGAGGCGGAGGAGAGTATGTTCTGCGGGAACTGAAAAACTTCCAGCCTTATTTCATTCAAATTGTGGCGCTGGACCGTGATCAGACTGCGCTTTTGAAATCGGAGGAAATGCGGTTTATTCCGCTGCCCATGGATGCCCAGGGGTCGCGGATAGAAAAGGCGTTTACCAAATCGAGTCCGACCATGCTCGATGTCATTGAGCCGGAAAAGATGCGGCGGGAGCTGAAACAGTTCGGCTATGATTTTTTCCGCAACAGCCTGCAGCTGACGAGCGCCATCGATGCGATGCCGGTCGGGGCCCAGTATATGCTCGGACCGGGTGATGTCGTGAACCTGACCGCCTGGGGCGCGGTCAATCTTCGCCAGGAATTGACCGTTGACCGCAACGGGGAGCTGATGATTCCCAAAGTCGGTCCGGTGCGGGTCTGGGGACTGCCGTTCGACAAGGCTAAAGTCGCGGTGAGCGAGGCGATGAACCGCTATTTCCGCAATTTTGAGATGAGTCTCACTCTCGGCAAGCTCCGTACCATCCAGGTCTACGTCGTGGGAGAGGTTGAAGCGCCCGGCAACTACCCGGTCAGTTCCCTGGCTACGGTCATCAACGCCCTGGCGGCTGCCGGCGGGCCGTCGCACAACGGCTCGCTGCGGGGAGTGCGGGTTACGCGGGGGGGGCAGACGGTGGCAACGGTTGATTTGTACGATATGCTGCTGACGGGTGACCGCAACAAGGATGTGCAGCTACAGAACGGCGATACGATATTTGTGCCGGTGATCGGCCCGGTTGTGGCGGTTGCGGGTGAAGTGCGCCGTCCGGCTATTTACGAGCTGAATGGGCGGACAACTATTCCGGAGGTGTTGAAAATGGCGGGCGGCGTGGCCGCCAGCGGTTCGCTGGGACGGATTCAGGTCGAGCGCCTGGAAAACAACAGCGGCCGTATCGCGCTGGATTTCGTTCCGAAAGGGGCGGGGCTGGAGTCCGAACTGGCGGGAGTCGAACTAAAAGACCGCGACATGGTGAAGGTCTTTCCGGTGCAGGCCGCAGTCCGGCAGGTCGTGGTGCTGAAGGGCAACGTGCAGCAGGTTGGTGAGTACCAGTTCCGTCCCGGTATGCGCCTGGCGGACCTGATTCCCTCTACACGGAACCTGTTGCCCGAATCATATCTTGATTCGGTGGAAATCACCCGCATCTCCCCCCCCGACTATCGGCGGGAGCTGATAACGGTCAGTCTGCGCCGCGCTTTGGCCGGCAACCAGGGAGACAACCTGTTGCTGCAGGAGCAGGACACGGTCAAGGTTTTTTCACGCTGGGAGATGGAGGAAAAACCACATGTCGCCGTCAATGGCGCGGTGGTCAACCCCGGTTCGTATGACTATTTTCCCGGCATGTCGGTGCGGGACCTGGTAACTGCTGCCGGGAGCGCCAAACGGAATGCGTTCCTTGATCAGGCGGAGCTGAGCCGGATCATGATAAGCGGCGACAAGGCGCAGTCGAGCAGGGTCCAGCTGGATCTCGGCAGGGCGCTGGCCGGCGACCCCGTCCACAACCTGCTGCTGCAGAGCGACGATGTGCTGATTGTGCGCGGCGTTACCGATTGGGTGGATGCGACCGACAAGTTCGTGACCCTGATTGGGGAGGTTCGTTTCCCCGGAATATATTCACTGGCGCGCGGTGAAAAACTGAGTTCGGTGATCGCACGGGCCGGCGGCTACACCGAAAAAGCGTATCTGCGCGGGGCCAAGTTTACCCGCCGCTCCGTTCGTGAGATGCAGCAGAAGCGGATGGATGAGATCAGCATCAAGTCAGAGCGGGATATCCTGCAGAAGCAGGCGGCGCTGTCCGCTGTTGCGTCTACGAAAGAGGAGCTGGAGGCTACCAAGTCGGCACTGGAGGGATTGCAGAAAGGGGTTTTGCAGTTGAAGAGCCTCAAGGCAGAAGGGCGGGTGGTTATCCGCCTTAGCGACAGTGAGGAGTTGAAGGAGAGCGGCTATGATGTGACGCTGGAGGGGGGTGACGTGCTTGAGATTCCGCTCCGCCCTTCGGTTGTGTCGGTACTTGGCCAGGTCTACAATCCCAACTCCTTCGTGTTTCAGTCGGGGCAGGACATCGGCTGGTATCTGGACAAGACCGGCGGTCCGGTGGCCGATGCCGAAGAATCGGAGATGTATCTGGTCCGGGCGGATGGTACGGTCTTCAGCCGTCAGCAATCGTCGTTCTTTGGCGGATTCCTGTCATCCTCTCTGGACGCCGGAGACACGCTGGTAGTACCGCAAAAACTCGAACGGGTCGCCTGGATGAGGGAAATAAAGGATTGGACCCAGATTCTTGCTAATGTCGCATTGACCGCCGGCACCGTTATGCTCGGCTTGAGATAGGGGGGGATATGAACGAGCCGCAAATTATTCACCCGGAAGCCGAAGCCGAAGCCGAGGAAGAGATCAACCTGCTGGAGCTGCTCCGGACGGTTGTCAGCAACCTGCCGCTGATTGCCAAGATCACCGCTGCCGCCGTGGTTCTGTCTGTGCTGTATTCCCTGAACCTTAAAAACATCTACACCGCCAAGGCGACCCTGCTGCCGCCGCAAAAGGAGGCAGGCGGTGGCGCTGCGGCGCTGCTCGCCTCCATGGGTGGTGGACTGGCAGGTCTGGCGAGTGGCCTGGGGGGATCTGCCGATCTGTACCTGGAGATCCTGAAGAGTCGCTCCGTCGCGGATGCCGTGATCAAGCGGCTTGACCTGCATACCGAATTCAAGTCGAAGAATGCCGACGGCACCCGGAGGAGGCTGCAGGGGGTGGTCAAGTTCCAGGCCGGCAAGAACGGCATCATCACGATTACCGCCGATTACAAGGATCCCGCCAAGGCGGCCCTGCTGGCCAATACATTTATCGACGAGCTCCAGAAAAAAAGTCTGCAGCTGAACCTGACCAAGGCAAGCACCGAAAGGAGCTTTCTGGAAAAGCGGCTGACCGTGGTCCGGCAGGATCTGAAGACGGCTGAAGAGGAGATGCGGAGCTTCCAGGAGAAGAACAAGACCATCAAGGCCGACAGCCAGGCCGCTGCGGCCATCGAGGGGATTGCCCGGCTGCGGGCGGAAATGGTATCCAAAGAGGTGCAGCTGGCGGCGCTGCGCAACTCCATGACCGATGAGAGCTCCGAAGTGAGCGCGATGCTGGCGGGGATATCGCGCCTCAAGAAACAGCTGAACAGCATGAGTGGCACCGGTGAGGGGGGGGTAATCCCTTCGGTCGGCAATGCCCCGTCGATAGGGGTGGAATATATTCGCCGCCTGCGTGAATTAAAGACGCAGGAAGCGCTCTTTGAACAGCTTACCAAGCAGTTCGAGCTGGCCAAGATCAACGAGGCCCGCGATTCGTCGTCGCTGCAGGTGCTGGACGAGGCGGTGGCGCCGCTCCGCAAGAGCAAGCCCAAACGAAGCCTGATCGTGATTCTCGCGACGGTGACCGCCTTCTTCGGCTCGATCTTTCTGGTGTTCATCAGGGAATACCTAGCCAAGCTGTCACCCCAGGACCGGGCAATCATGGACGATATGAAGGGCACCCTGAAGGGGATGGTGCGGTGGAGGAAGCAATTCTGAAAGCAATTTTGGATTTTGAATTTTGGATTATGAATTGCAGCCTGGATCCAAAGGAAAAGTTTTTTTAACCACACGTTGTAATACTTCCGGCGGCGTGTATCGGCGGTAAATGGTTTGGTTCGTGTTTAATCCAAAATTCAGAATCCAGAATTCAAAATTGGTTTCAGCATCAGCCTGCACCGCCCTGACGCTACTGATCCTCTGGCTGGCGCTGATGCCGGCCGCTTCCGCTCCTTCCGGATTCGGGTGGGACAAGCTGAACCATGTCGGAGCGATTGCCGCGGCAACCGTCCTCGCGTTCCTCTCCCTCCAGCCGCAGGGGTGGGCGGCTGCGGGGGCGTTTCTGTACGGAGCCTTCCTCGGCATTCTGATTGAAGTACTGCAGGCTACCTTGACAACCGGCAGGAGCGCCGAGTGGGACGATATCGCGGCCGACCTGATCGGTGCCGGGGCGGCCTGGGCCGTGATCAGGATTTACCGGTACCGGACCGCTCCGAAACGGTGACAATCCCCCATTTCCCTCCTTGCCATCCCTGCCGCAAACAGGCATAATGCCCCACAATTTACAAGCGGAGTTTATCGTTATGTCCTTGCGCGTCTACAACACCCTCACGAGTGAGAAAGAGATCTTCGTTCCCCTGGTTCCCGGCAAAGTCGGGATGTACGTCTGCGGGGTGACGGTGTATGACTATTGCCATATCGGCCATGCCCGCGCCGGGGTGGTATTCGACATCATCTACCGCTACCTGAAATACGCCGGCTACGATGTCACCTACGTCCGCAATTATACCGACATCGATGACAAGATCATCAACCGCGCCAACCAGGAAGGGACCGATTACCGCACAATTGCCGACCGCTATATCCAGGCGTTTGACGAGGACATGGCGCGCCTGGGACTGGCCAAGCCGACAGTGGAGCCGAAGGCTACCGACCATATCGACGGGATTATCAGCATCATCGAAGCGCTGATTGCCAAGGGGCATGCATATGTTTCAGGTGGTGACGTCTATTACGCCGTGGAGACTTTTCCTGACTATCTGAAGCTCTCCGGTCGCAATCTGGAGGAGATGCAGGCGGGAGCCCGGGTTGAAGTGGGAGATAAAAAGCGTCATCCGATGGATTTTGCCCTCTGGAAGGGGTCAAAACCGGGAGAACCGTGGTGGCGATCCCCCTGGGGGAACGGCCGGCCCGGCTGGCACATCGAGTGTTCGGCCATGAGCATGGAATTTCTGGGGTCTACATTTGACATTCATGGCGGCGGCAAGGACCTGGTGTTCCCCCACCATGAAAATGAAATAGCCCAGTCGGAAGGGGCGAATGGCTGCCGGTTTGTCCGCTACTGGCTGCATAACGGCTTTGTCAATATCAACGCCGAAAAGATGAGCAAATCCCTGGGCAACTTTTTCACCATCCGTGAGGTGCTGAAGAAGTACGATCCGGAAACGCTCCGTTTTTTCATTCTTTCGGCGCACTACCGTTCACCGATTGATTTCTCCGACCAGAATCTGGACGAAGCCCAGTCCGGGCTGGAACGGATCTACAGCTGCCTGGCTGCTCTGGACGACATACTGAACGGACAGCCTCAATCGGCTGAAATAGCCGTAATAGAGAGCCTGTCCCAGGTTGGTCTGGAGCTGCAGGAAAAGGTTGACGGGTTCATACCCCGATTTGTAGAAGCGATGGACGATGATTTCAACACTGCGCAAGCGCTCGGTGTGCTGTTCGAAACGGTGCGGGGCGCCAATCGCTTTCTTGCCGAGACGAAAGAGATCACACCGCTTACCCTGTCGCTGGTTGCGCATGTCCGCCATCTGTTCGTCGAAGCCGGGGGTGTGCTAGGCTTGTTCGCGACACCGCCGTCACTCTGGCTGGGGGAGGTCAAGAATGCCAAAGCCGGCCGGATCGACATGACGCCGGACGAGATCGAGGCGTTGATTGCGGAGCGGGTTGGGGCACGGGCCGCAAAGAATTTCAAACGTGGCGACGAGATTCGCGATCTGCTGCTGGCAAAGGGTATTGTGCTGCTTGACTCTGGGCAAGGAACGACCTGGAATGTGAAGTAGGCTTCGGCTCCGCTCAGCCACCTTACACTCCAAGCTCTCAGCTCCCTGAACGGAGTCGAAGGGAGGAGTCGAAGGGTTGCATAGCTGTTGTTGACTGCTATATTTGATTCTACGACATCTGATGAGGTTCTTGTGGATCGGGAGTGTTGCTGGAACAGGGATGTGATTGAGCAGGCGGATTGCCCGAAGAGTGGTGATGGCGAGGAAGAATTGCTTGTTTCAAAGCTGCAGCGGGTCACTGAGAAATGTCGCGATTGCGACGTTTTTGCCGCAGAACTGGCACGGCTGCGCGACGATGCTAATCCGCTGGCGCCGCTTCTCTCTGAGGTGTTGAGGGAAAATCGCCACCAGAAAACCCAGATCCAGTCGCTGGTAAGCTTCCTCGACAGTAAAACGCTGGAAATGCGTTTCCTGCATGAACTGGGCTCCGTCCTGCAGAGCTCGATGGATCTGGATGAGGTGCTTTCCGTCGCACTGACCGCCATTACCGCCGGAAAGGGGTTCGGCATGAACCGCGCCTTCCTGCTGTTATGTGATCGTGATGAGGGGGTCCTGAAGGGTTATCTCGGAATCGGGCCCCGCAATCAGGAGGAGGCCGGCGGCGTCTGGAATGAGATTCTCCAGAACGACATGGACCTGCAGACACTTGCCCGGAACTTCCACCTGAACAAACTTACCTCCGAACGCGAAAAATTTCACGATCTCCTGGAACAGTTGACGGTTCCGCTCTCCAACAAGGATCATATCATCATCAAGGCACTGGACGGGAAGCGACCGATCATGGTCGAGGGAGCGTTTCAGCATCCGGATGTCCCTCCTGAACTGGCCCGCCTGCTGGAGGTTGATGCCTTCCTGCTAATGCCGCTGATTTCGCGCAATCGCCGGGTCGGCATGATCATCGCCGATAACAGCATCACGCACCGTGCCATCACCGAAGAAGATATGCAATCGCTGGAAACATTCGGCTTTCCGGTCGCTTTTGCAATTGAACGCGCCTCGCTGTATGACAAGCTGCAGGTTGAACTCGCCCGCGTAACCGAGGCCGGAAAAAAACTGAAGGAGCAGCAGGAGCTGATTGTCAGGATGGAGAACATGGCCCTGGTCGGGAGGATCACCTCCAGCATCGCCCATTCGGTCCGCAACCCGCTGATGATCATCGGCGGGTTTGCCCGTTCGATGCTCAAGAACAGCTCCGAATCCGATCCCCGGCGCAGCTTTATCGAATCGATTGTCACCGAAACCCGGCATCTGGAGGGGGTCCTGGATGAAATTCTCAACTACTCCGATTCGCTCTATCCCACCCGCGACTTCTGGGATGTGAACCAGCTGGTCGAGACCGCGCTGCGGGACACTGCGGATATCCTGACATCCCAGGGTTATGCGACCGGCTACTCCTCCGGGCATGACCTGCCGCCGGTATATATCGACTTCAAACAACTCTCCTACTGCCTCCGTACCTTGCTGCAGAATGACGTCAGCGGAATCGGGGGGGAGAGATTGATTACGATCAGCTCCCAGAGCTTTGAAGATACCGTCGTACTCCGGGTTGAAGATCGCAGCCGGCATATCTCCCAGGCAGAACTCGACCGCCTGCTGGTCCCTTTTTCGGAGACCTGCGATTTGGGTGCCGGCCTGGGGCTGGCGCTTTGCAAAACCATGCTTGAAAAACAGGGTATTCCGTTTGTCGCGCTGGCAGACGCGCACGGTGGAATCCGATATACCATCATACTTCCCACCCGCAAGGAGGAACAACCATGAACAGATTGCTGGTCGTAGACGATGAGGCCAATATCAGGCTGCTGTATGCAGAAGAGTTGAAGGACGAGGGGTACGAGGTGGTGACGGCGGCCAGCAGTTCCGAGGCGTCAGAAAAACTGCAGGGGAGCACGTTTGACCTGGCGGTCCTGGATATCAAGCTTAAAAACGAAAGCGGTATCGAACTGTTGCAGAAGCTGGTCAAGGAACGGCACGATATGCCGGTGATTCTCTGCTCGGCATTCTCCTGTTACAAAGACGATTTCTCTGCCTGGCTGGCGGATGGCTATGTGGTTAAGTCTGGCGATCTGACCGAGCTGAAGCAGGAAATTGCACGGGTACTGGCCAAGAAGGCGCAGAAGGCGACAGGGGTGTAATTTAAAAGCGTAAATGGGTGAAGAGTGAAGAGTGAAGAGTGAAGAGTGAAGAGTGAAGAGTGAAGAGTGAATGAGTAAAGAGTGAAGAGTGAAGAGTGAAGAGTGAATGAGTGAATGAGTGAATGAGTGAATGAGTGAATGAGTGAAGAGTGAAATCGTACTCGTAAGACTCTCCTCACCCCTCACCCCCTTCTCTTCTCAAGGAGTGTTCATATGAAAGCAGTCATCATGGCGGGTGGTTTCGGCACCCGAATCCAGCCACTTACCGGAAGCATGCCCAAGCCGATGATCCCGCTCTTCAATCGCCCGATCATGCTTCATATCGTCGAGCTGCTGAAGAAGCACGATATCACTGAACTCGTCATGCTTCTCTATCACCAGCCGTTCTATATCAAAAACTTTTTCCGTGACGGCTCCGATTTCGGGGTAAAGATTACCTATGTCACCCCGATTGCCGACATGGGGACGGCCGGGGCGGTCAAGGCGGCCGAAAAATACCTGGATGAACGTTTCCTGGTGATCAGCGGTGATCTCCTGACCGATTTCAATCTCACAAAGATCCTCGATTTCCACGCCGACCACAAGGCTAAGGCGACGATTACGCTGACCTCCGTCAAGGATCCCCTCCAGTTCGGCGTTGTGATTACCGACAAGGAAAAACGCATAACTCAGTTTCTGGAAAAGCCGGGGTGGGGAGAGGTCATCTCCGACACGATCAATACCGGCATCTATGTGCTGGAGCCGGAGATTCTGAAATACATTCCCGAGGGGGAAAACTTCGATTTTTCGCAGGATCTGTTCCCGCTGATGCTGAAGAAGAAGGATGCGCTGTTCGGAGTGACCGCCAAGGGATATTGGCGAGATATCGGCAACACCGATTCCTATCGCGAAGCGTACCACGATATTTTCAGAGGAAAGGTCAACCTTAAGATCGACGAACCGAAGCAGGACTTTGTCGGCAAGGATCTCCGGATCGGCGCCGACGTCAGACTGGAGCAGGCCGCCGGCCTTGAGGGCACGGTCGTGATCGGTGATAACAGCCAGATTCTGGGCGATGTGCGCATCAAGGATTCGGTGATCGGCCGCAACTGTACGATTGAAGCGGGAGTCAGGCTCAACCGCTGCATTATCTGGGACAACTCCTATGTCAAGAAAGGGGCTAAAATCACTGACAGCGTGATCTGCTCCAACGTCCGCATCGGTCAGGGGGCGGTCCTTGAGGAGGGCGTCATCGTCGCAGACGAGACGTCGGTCGGCGACGAAGCGGTCATCAAGGCCGATGTCAAAATCTGGCCCAAGAAGACCATCGAGGCGGGTGCCACCGTCACCTCCAATATGATCTGGGGTGAAAAATGGAAAAAGGCGCTGTTCGAGGGGGCACTCATCAAGGGGCTCTCCAACGTGGAACTCACGCCGGAATTCTGCGCCAAGCTGGGGTGCGCCTACGGCACGTCGCTTCCCAAGGGGAGTTTTGTACTGGGCGGACGCGATTCCAATCCCTCTTCCCGCATGCTCAAGCGCTGTTTCATGGGGGGGCTGCTCTCGGCCGGCATCAACGTGCGCGACATGAAGATGACCACCTTGCCGCTTGTCCGCTACAAGCTGAAGACATTCGGCGAGGTCGGCGGGGTCCATTTCCGCCAGGCCCAGGATGATCCCGCCATGCTGGAGATTGTTTTCCTGGACGGTGACGGGCTCGATTTTTCCAGCAACATGGGGAAGAACGTGGAGCGCACCTTTTTCAAGGAAAATTTCCGGCGCGCGCACCATACCGAACCGGGGATTATCACCGATATCAACAATGTCGGCGATTTTTACCGTGAAGGATTCCTGCGGTCGCTTGATCGGGAACTGCTGAAAAAATCGGCTTTCACGGTGGTTGTGGACTTCTGCTTTTCGCCGGCCAGCCAGACGCTGCCGCAACTACTGAATGAACTCGGTTTCTCGGTCATCGCACTCAATGCCTATGTGGATGAGGGACGCGGAGTACAGGCCAAGGAAAAAGACCTGGCCTTGAACCAGCTGTCGGCAATTGTTTTATCGCTGGGGGCGCAGGCCGGGTTCTGGCTTGATCCCTCTGCAGAAGCTATCACCATGGTGGATGAAACCGGGCGGATTTATACCGGCATCGAGCTGTTGTCCCTGACCGTGGCGCTGCTGCTGAAAACCGGACAGAAAGGCGCGATTGCCGTTCCGGTGCAGGCCCCCTCGACAATCGAGCAGATGGCTGGACAAAAGGGGTGCCAGGTGGTCCGCACCAAGAGTTCGGACCGCGCCATGCTGGAGGTTGCCTCCTCATCGGAAATCGTCCTGACCGCTGCCACGGACGGACGCTTCGCCTTCCCCCGTTTCCAGTCGGCTTTTGACGGCATGTTCGCCATAGCGAAGCTGATGGAACTGCGCGCTGCGGGCGGGATAACGCTGTCACAGGTGCACTCTGAAATATCGCTCTCCGCGTTTCTTCAAACCAGCCTCCCCTGCCCCTGGGAAATGAAAGGGGGCATCATGCGAAAAATGAGCGAAGATAGCCTGGAAAAGGAGGCCACCTTCATCGACGGCATCAAGGTACATTTCGGTGCGGAGTGGGTGCTGGTGCTTCCTGACCAGTATCTTCCCGTAATCCATATCGTGGCTGAGGCGCGGGACCAGAAGTCGGCCCAGAGGCTGCTCGGTGAGTACGAGACGAAGATTGTGTCATGGAAGAAGGAGATGGTGTAACCGCATATGCCGCAACCTCTCGACGTAGTCATCGTATGGCACATGCACCAGCCGTACTACAAAGATCCGCTCAAAAACGAATACGCCCTTCCCTGGACCTATCTGCACGGCATCAAGGACTATTTTGACATGCCGGCTATCGTTGAGGACACTCCCGGTGCCAGGGCGGTCTTCAACCTGGTGCCGTCATTGATCGAGCAGCTGCTGGAGTACGCCTCAGGAAGTGCCGTTGATCCGTTTCTTGAAAAGGGGAAAGCCGACCCGTCCTCGTTGAGCCTGGATGACCGTATTTTTCTGCTGGAAAACTTCTTCTCCGCCAACCGGCAGAATATGATAGAACCCTCCCGGCGCTATCTGGAGCTGCTCTACATGGCCGGCGAAGGAAAGCCGGGGAGTGCCGCCGAGCGGGTCAGGCATTTCAGCGATCAGGACCTGCTCGATCTGCAGGTCTGTTTTTTCCTGGCCTGGACCGGTGAGGCCGCCCGCAGACGCTATCCGGCCTTTGCCGGCCTGATCGCCAAGGGCGAAAAATATAGCGCAGCCGATAAGGAGCTGCTCTTTGCCACCCAGCTGGAAGTGCTGCAGGCGACAGTGCCGCTGTACCGCCGCCTCCATGAAGAAGGGCGGATAGAGCTGTCGGTAACCCCCTACTTTCATCCGATCCTGCCGCTGCTGTGCGATATCCGCTCCGCCCGGACCGCCATGCCGCACGCCCTGCTTCCTGAAGCCAGCTTTTGCCATCCCGAGGATGCCCGCGCCCAGATCCGCCGCGGGATCAGCTATTTCCGGGACATATTCGGCTTTAGCCCGAACGGGATGTGGCCTTCGGAAGGGTCCGTCAGCAACGAAACGCTGTCGATCATTGCCGAGAGCGGCATCCGCTGGATTGCCACCGATGAGGAGATCCTGGAGAAAAGCCTGGACGGCGGCCTCGGCCACGGCAAGGAGCGGCTGTACCGTCCCTGGCGCTACAGCTGCAGCCAGGGTGAGGTCGGAGCGTTCTTCCGCGATCACCAGCTATCCGACCTGATCGGCTTTACCTATTCCCAGTGGGGTGCGGAGCGTGCCGTCGCCGACCTGTGCAGCCGCCTGAATGCTATCAAGACCCGTCTGGGGGGGAGCGGCCGTGTCGTTTCGATCATTCTGGACGGTGAGAACGCCTGGGAGTACTATCCGGGCAACGCCTATACGTTTCTGCAGGAGATGTACCGGGGGATTGCCGGATCGGCGACGCTCCGCCTGACCACCTGCAGCGAGGTATTGAAAGAGACCACTTTCGACGGGCGCCTTAATACGATCTTTCCCGGTTCGTGGATCAACGGCAGCTACGGGATCTGGATAGGCCATCCTGAAGAGAATCTGGCCTGGGATCTGATTGCGCAGGCGCGAGGAGCCGCCGTTTCCGCCAATCAGCTGGTTGCCGCCGCCCTCAAGAGCGGAGAGCCGTCTCCGGATGGAACTGCCGAGGCGATCTGCCGTTCTCTGTATGCCGCCGAAGGGAGCGACTGGTTCTGGTGGTACGGGGATGACCATTTTTCACCGCACAGCGACCGTTTCGACCGGCTCTTTCGGCGGCACCTGATGAATATCTACCGGCTGTTGGGTCAGGACCCCCCCCGTCAGCTGCTTGAACCGATCAAGAAGAAGAATCCGGCAGGGTTGATCCGGGAGCCGGCCGCATTCATCGATCCGGAGATCGACGGCAGGATTAGCGATTATTTCGAATGGTTGGCTGCCGGTTTGTACGACCTGACCCGTCAGGGTTCCGCCATGCACTCATCCGATCGGATGCTGCAGAGCTTTTACTACGGCTATAACAGCAGCACTTTTTTTGTAAGGATCGACGGAGTACAGGAATTCTTCCTGCTGCTGAAGGATGACGATGTCCTCAATCTGCACCTGATTGTCGATCGGGACTACCGCCTGCCGCTGCAGATGAAGAACAGCGAAGGTCTGCTGCAGATCAAGGAAAACGGCGTCTGGATTCCTACCAGCAGCTACTGCCACTGGAAGATCGCCAGGATCTGTGAGATCGGAATTCCGCTTAGCAGCATAAAACTGGCGGGAGAAAGCAAGCTGTTCGTCTCGATGACGCTGGTGCGTGATAACGAGGAGGTCGGGCGCTGGCCGAGCGATGCGCCGCTGATGCTGCATTATGCGGGAGCGGACATCGAACTGGACAACTGGCTGATTTAATACGGGGTACAGGGGTAGGGTATAGGGGGCAGTAGAATATGATTGTTTTGTTGTACCCTGTACCCTGCACCCATTAGGAGCTGTTATGTCTGAACTGCGCTGGGATCCGATAAAGCTTCACTGGGTAATTATTGCCACCGAGCGTGGCCGCCGTCCGCGTGATTTTCAGGTGGAGCCTGAACCTAGCGGCATGATCGCCTGTCCGTTCTGTTACGGCAACGAGGACAAAACCCCGCCGGAAATATTTGCCATTCGTCCCGGCGGCCTCCCGAACGCCCCGAACTGGCGGGTCCGGGTTATTCCCAACAAGTATCCCGCACTGCGGGTGGAGGGAGATCTCAACAATCGCGGCTACGGCATGTATGATGTCATGAACGGCATCGGTGCTCACGAGGTGATCATTGAAACTCCCGATCACGACCGGATGCTGGCCGACCTTACAGTGGCTGAGGTAAACGATGTTCTGATCGCGTACCGCCAACGCTATCTCGATTTGCGCAAGGATTTCCGTTTTCGCTATATGGTTCTGTTCAAAAATCATGGCACCCGCGCCGGTGCGTCGCTCCATCATTCGCACAGCCAGCTGATTGCGGTACCGCTGCTGCCGCCGGTGGCAAGTACCCAGCTTAAAGTCGCCCGAAATTATTTCAGCGACAAGGAGCGCTGTGTTTTCTGCGATCTGATCGAATTCGAGCTGCGTGAGGGGGTGCGCGTAGTAAAAGAGTTTTCCAATTTCGTGACGCTGGCCCCCTACGCCTCCAGTTCGCCATTCGAACTGCGGCTCTACCCCAAGCATCACAGCCACGATTTCGCCCTGATGAACGATTCCCAATTGGCCGAACTGGCGGCGGCAATGAAGGATATGCTGACCAGGATCAAAACGGTGCTGCGCGACGCGCCATATAATTTTATTCTGCACACCGCCCCCCCCATGCATCGCCGCCCCGGCAAACCTGAACATTGGAACTCTCTGGAGTACGATTACCACTGGCACATCGAACTGGTCCCCCGCCTGACGCAGATGGCCGGTTTCGAGTGGGGTACCGGCTTTTACATCAACCCGACGTCGCCCGAGGATGCCGCCCGGTTTCTGCGAGAGGCGAATGTCTGACCTCCTGGCGACGCTCGATGCGCTCTATGCCTCCCGATCCCTGCATCATCTGGACAATGATCCCGTTTCCTTCTGCCACCGGTACCCGGATCCGGCCGATCGCGAGATTGCAGCTGCCGTCGCGTCATCGTTTGCCTATGGTAACGTCAAAATCATCCTGCGCACGCTGGAAACCATTTTTACCGAAGTGGGGCGTTCGCCAAGGAGGTATGTCGAACATTTTGATCCTCAGGGTGGTCTGCGGATCTTCGCCCGCTTCAAACACCGCTTTAACGACGGCCGGGACCTCTGTGCGCTGTTTTGGGGGATGCGCCAGATGGTGGAGCAGGCCGGCAGCATCGGTTCGTTTTTTCTTCGCGGTCACAACGCTGCGGACCGTGACGTGAGCAGTTCCCTGAACAACTATGCAACTGCCGTGCTGGCCCTCGACTACTCAGCGGTCTTCGGGTCTCGCGACATCCCGGACGATTCCTACTTTCCGTTCCTGTTTCCCGCCCCCTCCTCCGGCAGCGCCTGCAAGAGGCTCTGCATGATGCTGCGCTGGATGGCCCGCCCGGCGGATGGTATCGATCTAGGCTTGTGGGAGGGGGTGTCTCCGGACCAGCTGATTGTACCGGTAGATACACATATCAGCCGCATAAGCCGATATCTCGGTTTCACCTGCAGAAAATCCGCCGATTGGCGCATGGCACAGGAAATTACGGCCGCTTTGCGGCTCTTTGATCCGGCCGATCCGGTCAAATATGATTTTTCGCTGGCCCATCTCGGCATCAGTGACGGTTGTGACGGCAAGGACCCAGGTTGTTGCACGTCATGCCCGATCGTCGGAATTTGCGCGCAAAACCTGACTAAATAGTCGAAATATCACAGCGTAATGATTTGACACCCCCCACCCTTTCTGATATAGGACTAACGTTGTTTCAGATAGTTCCGTTAATTGCCGTGAAATTAGTACTAAGCTATCATCATCGAGGAGTCGCAGATGATAATCCAATGCGAAAAATGTCAGACCAGATTTCGGCTTGATGATTCCAGGGTCTCGGATAAAGGTGCTAAAGTCCGATGCACTAAGTGTAAGCATGTATTTACGGTGCGTAAGGAAGAACCCGAGACCGGGATAATTGAACCTGCAGGCGCTCTGACAGGTCTTGCTTCCGCTATTCTCCCGGAGGCTGCACCGGCTGCAGTTCCTGAAGATCAGCCCTTCGCAGCGTTAATGGCTCAGGATGAACCAGTCGACTTCGGAGCATTCGAAGATGCTCCTGCCTGGAGCAAACCGGCGGATGTTCCCCTGTTTGACTCCTCCACACTGTCGGGGGCATCCGCTGTCCTCACGGATTCCGGTGCCGAAGTTGCCCCGTACGAGTCGGTGTCGGTAGAGAAGGCTGCCGCAGGTGAAATTGATTTCTCCGGCTTCGATTTCGGCGTTTCCGAAAGCGAACCTGACACGACCCCTCATTCAACCCTCTCTGTGGAAGATTTTACTGCCGACAGTGCGATAGAATCCGCGGCGGCAGCTTCTCCGAAAACGGCTCCGCAGGGGCTTGATTTCTCCGATGATGATATGTTCGGAGCGGTTGTGCAATCCTCTCCGGAGGTGTCAAGCGATGCCATCTCCTTTGATTTTGAAGGAGACAGCTTCGCCGAATCGATGGACATGGGCGGCCCTGATTCAAGCGGCAAGGGCGGGTTACCCTTTTCTCTTGATACGACCGGCGATGCTCCCTTCAATTTGGGTGAAATTGATTTTGGCGACGAACTAACGTCGGTGGCGGTTCAGCAGGTAAATCCTGAGGATCTGAAGCCTTCGCAGGAAATCCTGTTTGCCCCGCTGGCTAAAGCCCGCGAAAAATCAGTGGATGAAGATTTAACGCAGGCGTTTCTAGGGGATGAATCTGCCGGTGAGCAGGGGGAGCTCCCACCGCTTTCGATAGCCTCACGGCGCAAGCAGAGTCCGCTCTTCGGCGGCCTGATCGCGATTGCCGCGCTCCTGGTGATGTCTGTTCTTGGTTATTTCGGCTATTCCTCATTTACCACCCCCAAGGAAACGGTTGCCACTGAGATCGGTAAAATTAGCGTACAAGTCCTGGATTCCTCCTACATTGAGAATGATGAAGCGGGAGAATTGCTGGTGATCTCCGGAATAGCGTTCAACGAGTATCCAAAACCGCGGGCAGCACTGCAAGTCAAAGTAGACCTGTATGATGCTGCGGGTCAAAGTGTCGCCACTAAAAGCGCTTATTGTGGAAATCCGTTGACAGATGAGCAGCTTGAGACACTGCCGCTCGACAAGATCGATGCGGCTCTGGCCAACCAGTTCGGCGATTCACTGGCAAACATGGAAGTCGCCCCCGGCACTGGGATTACTTTTGTTGTCGTACTGGCCAATATTCCCAAGGGTGTCAAGGATTTCAGTGTGCAGTCTGCCGGATCTACGGTTGCAACCAGGAAGCAGGAGTAATCACCCCATTATGCTTTTGTGAAATTACAATAGAAGAGGCCGTTAACAGCTATGTTAACGGCCTCTTCTATTTCTGTTGCCGGTACGCCCTGAACGGTCTACAGAATCTCGACCAAACGGATGGCGAAGGTCAGGTCACGACCCGCCAACGGGTGGTTGCCGTCGAGCGTGATGGTCGTATCGGTCACCTCCGTCACCAGAACCGGCAGAGGTGAGCCGTCTTCCAGAATGACTTCCATCTGCTGACCCGGTTCGGGATTGATATCGGCCGGAATTTCGCTCCGCTCGATTACCGCCACCATCTCTTCGGCGCGCTGACCGTAGGCATCATCGGCAGGGATAGATACCGTAATGCTCTGACCCGGTTCGAGCCCGATCACCGCTGCTTCGAATTTCGGTATCAGCTGCCCGGCGCCGATGACAAACTCCATCGGCCCGGAGGCGTTGCTGCCGCATCCGCATCCGTCGTCAGCATTTTTCCTGCTGCTGCAGCCGCACGAACTGTCGTTCTGCTGTTCGATAGGATCCTCCGATGTGTCAAATACCGACCCGTCTTCAAGTGTGCCGGTGTAGTGGACTTTTACCTTGTCGCCTTTTTTTGCCTGTGCCATGGATTATATCCTTTCAGTGTGTGTGCCCTGTGTCCAGGGATTCTGCAAGTGCGGCAATATGTGTGTTGAACTGCCCGGGATGACTGCCGCTGATCCGCAGGCGTTTATGGCGTGATGATTCACCCGATATGATTTCAACTGACGAATTGGCCACCTCAAAGAGATCTGCTACAAACTCCCGGCACAGTTTGTTGGCCGCGCCGTCCACCGGCGGGGAGGTGATCCTGATTTTGAGCTCCTCTCCATGGATTCCGCAGATATGGTTCTTCGAGGCCCGCGGCTGAATATAAACGCTCAGGATAAGTTCGTTACCGGAGTTGGAGAGGAAGGGAAGCTCAGACGAGTTCATCGCTTGCTAGTTGACGGCTGAAGCTTTCGAGCAGACCTTTGAAACTGACCTCAAACTGGATCTTCTGCCGCCGTATCTCTTCAATCCGGCTCTTCAGCTCAGCCAGTTGTCGTTCGGCGTCTGCAACGATGCATTCACCTTTTAACTCGGCTTCCGATACGATCAGCTCGGCCTCTTTACGGGCATTGGCCTTCATTTCTTCGATTACCCGCTGGGCGGAAAGCAGAGTTTCGCGCAGTTCCCGCTCTTTTTCCGCCATGTCGAGCATCTCACGGCTCTGGCGTGACTGCTGTTCTTTCATCTGGCTGTTCTCGCGTATCAGCCCTTCCATCTCACCGGCAACGGTCTGCAGGAAGGCATCTACGTCATCCGGATCAAGACCACGAAACGTCTTTACCTTGAACTGCTGCTGCTGAATGTCAAGCGGAGAGATCTTCATTTGGTATCAACCTCGTAGGATGCTTAGCGTGGGATGGGAATAGCCGGTTAATGATGCATGGATGACTGCTGCGTTCTTGCGCTTTCAAAACGGGGATCAGGTTCAA
This sequence comes from uncultured Geobacter sp., assembly GCA_964524835.1. Taxonomy (GTDB): domain Bacteria; phylum Desulfobacterota; class Desulfuromonadia; order Geobacterales; family Pseudopelobacteraceae; genus JACRCG01. Next base: position 29,407 of record CAZGEG010000020.1, on the reverse strand, counting down.
CCGGGAGTTTACTGGGCAGACATCTTCAAATAACATTCGGCTTTGTAGAGGTTTGCGTCGGCAGCAAGGGGTGAGACGGGATTGTCCGCCAGATAGCGATCGAGCAGTTCCATAGCGGCAAGGCAATCATCCTGCCGATACGCTTTTACAGCGGCTTCGAAGAGTTTTTGTCCAGCGACGGCGTCTGCCGCGGATACGGGTGCTGTTGCGCTTTTTTGAACCGCAGTGGACGGGGACGCTGCCATTGTTCCGGACTGGGACGTATGTTTCTGATTTTTCTTCGCAATAACGGGATCTTTCTTTTTACTCAGGCTCACCCTATTTTTTCCCGTGCCGCCAGCTTTCAGATCACTTAAAGAAAGTTCGGTGCTCGGGGCAGAAACAGACGAAGGCACGTCAGGTCGACGGGCTGCCGGGTGTTTCGCCGCTTTTGCATGTGGCTTCCTGTTTTCCGCTGCCCGCGGCCTGGGAGATCCGCCTGCCGGCTTGGCGTCGAGACTATCAGAAGCGGCCGCTTCCCTTTGTGCCAGAGGAACCTTGAGAGTATCACCGGCGTAAATAAGGTTCGGGTTTTTAATCGAGTTAAACAGAAGAATCTGGGGGAAATACGTCCCGCGTCCGCTGAACTTGCGGGAAAGGGCATACAGGGTATCACCCTTCTGAATCTCGATCTCCTGGACAAGTATGCCGTCCTGCGCAGCGGCTTTTTGCCCGGTCGGTGCCGGCTGGGGGGTATACAGCAGGTACTGCTGACCCCAGGCTGAAGGAGCCATACAGAAGCTGAGAGCAAAGAGGATTGCGCGGCGGGATAGTGGTGTCATATCAATACCTGTTCCCCAGTTGGTCTTCGTAGGTCAGAATGTTCTTGACCTGGATTGCTGTTCCAACGCCGGTGCCCGGCTTAACCCTGAATGAAACTTTGATGCTCCGTTTCTCACCGGCACCGGTTTCCTTGAAGCGCCAGATAATGGTGCCGTTGGCGACAGCACTGGTGGCAGGGTCGGCCGCTACGAGTTCCAGCTGCTCCGGCCAGGCGCTCTTCAGCTCTACTACCCGCGCAAGGTTGGAGCCGGAGTTGGTGATTGTCAGGTCGAATGAAGCGACGTCACCCGGCTTGAGCCGCCCATCGCGACCGGCCATGACCATTTTCAAAACAGGTCGCGAATAGGTCATCTGGGTTGAGCCGGATGCCGAACGCGCAGCGTCCCCTTCAGACACGAACGTGACCTGAACGCTTCCCTGGCTGCCATCTGCCGCGCTGAGTGGGGTTTTGATCTCCACCACGACACTGGCCTCTTCGCGTGGGGCCAGCGGCCCGATTTCATTGATGGTCGGTTCACTGGCCTGGCGGATGCCGTCACGGTTCAGGTCGTTGAAAATAACCGCGTCCTGTGCGCCGGTAACTATCGAAGCAATTTTAAATTTTTCCCTGATGTTGCCGGTGTTGGTCACCACAAATGGGACGGTGATCGTCTGGCCGGGAATCGCTACCAAACGGTCCGAACCGGTACGAACGAAGATGCTTCTTTGCGACTCTACGTAAGCCATGTTCGAAACAAAGGCGGCGGTGGTCTTAAGAGGATTGTTAATCAGCTCGGCACGGGTTGACAGTTCCTGTCCTGACAGAGAGTCGTCCTTGAGCTGGAAGGTGACGCTGAATTCACGGCTTTCTCCGGACTTGACCTGCAATCCGTCGAAAACCAGCGCGGACTTCATCTCCTGCCTGAACCCGGCTGCGGCGTAGTCAACCGGCTCGAGCTGCGGCGGGAAATTGAGGCGGAAGGTCACATCCTGGGCGGCTGTCGAGCCGACGTTGAGAATGGCGACACGATAAACGACCGTGTCACCCGGAAGGGGCTTGGTCTTATCCGTCCGCACGACGGCGCGAAGGAGTGGAGCGGAGGCAACCAGCTTGACTTCACGCGATTGGCTAGCTTCTGAAATCAGGCGTGAGGCGGCTTTGACCGGATGAGTAATGCGGAGTCCGTCGATACTTCCGGGAGGGATGACAAGATCGATGACTCCTGCGAAGGTTTCGCCCGGGGCAAGTTCCGGAGTTTGACTGATTGCAACTCCTGGTGCCGCCGCGGAGGCGAAACGGGCTTTGAAGTCAGGCGGAAACGCCGACTCAAGGTAGAAAGAGTCGTTGCCGTTGCCGCGGTTGACCACTTCAAACGGAACCGCAAGCGGTCGGCCGACAATGTAAGCATCGGGACGGGGCAGAAGGTTGAATTCAAATCCGGCGAATTGTGCAACTTCAAGCCGCAATACCTGGGCGTTCTCCGGCAGAGGCGCCTCAACAACCTGAACAGGCAGTGCGACGGCAACGCCCAGCTCACGCAGTTTTGCCGCGGCTGTGACTGCCGCGGATGATGCGGGGTATTTTTCGATAATGGTTTTATACTGGCCAATCGCTTTTTCGCGATATGCCGATTTCGAAGCCCTGACTTTCTCCTCGGCACGTTTCTGCTGAGCCAGGCGTACTTCATCAGCCTTAAGTGTAGCCTGTTGACTGCTTTCCGCATTTCTGGCAGCACGCTCAGCTGTTGTACGCTCTTCTTCCGCCTTGAAGGCAGCCAGGCGGGCCAATTCGGCGGCGGCTGCCGCCTGCGCGGCTTCTTCGGCCCTGGCAAGGGCTACTCGCTCCCGCTCGGCTTTTTCTGCCGCTACACGGAGCTCTTTTTCCTTGTTGAGCGCGGTCATGCGCGCAAGTTCGGTCTCAGCCTGGGCGACGCGTTCCTGTTCTGCCTGAGCCCGGGCACGTTGCTCTGCTTCGGCTTTCTGTGCGGCAATGCGCATAGTTTCAGCTGCAGCTTCAGCGCGAAGTGCCTCCTCTGCTTTAGCGGTCGCCAGGCGGCTCTGTTCAGCTTGTTCGGCGGCGGCCAGCTTCGCTTCATCCGCCCTGGCCGCAGCAATTCGCTGCTGTTCTACCAGCTCTGCAGCTTTGCGTGCCTCATCCGACTTGATGGTTGCAATTCTTTGCTGCTCTGCGCTCTCGCGGGCGGCTGCTTCCAGTGCGACTCGTTCCTGCTCGACTTTGACGGCGGCTACGCGTTCCAGCTCTTTCTTCTCGGCAGCAGCCTTGTCTTCAGCCTGTCTGATGGAAGCCACACGTGCGGATTCGGCCGCCGCGGCGGCGACAGCAGCAGCCAGCTTCTCCTCTTCAGCCCTGGCCGCAGCAATCCGCTCCTGCTCCGCTTTAGCCGCGGCTACACGAGCCGTTTCCGCTTTCTCTGCGGCGGCATTTTCTTCGGCCAGTTTGAGTGCCGCAATCCGGGCAGATTCAGCCGTCGCTGCGGCCTGTTTCGCTTCTTCGGCCTTGGCAGCGGCGACCCGCTCCTTCTCGGCCTTTGTTTTCTGGGCAGCCAGGCGGTCAGGCTGTTTGGCCGGAGGCGTTCCGGCCGGCAGCTTTTCACCTTTTTCATGGCGAGCAGTCAGCGCAAGGAGCTCATCCTCGACGGTGCTTTTGAGAGGATTATCAGGGTATTCTTTGGAAAACTGGGAAAGATGGCGGGCAGCCTCCAGCTGGTTACCTGCTTTGAAATAGGATCGGGCCAGCCAGAACAGCGCCATATCCCGAAGAGGTGTGTCGGGGTATTTCTGTAATACCTCGTTCATTTTTTCAATTGAAGTTGCGTAATCTTTCTGCTGGTAGGCATTGAATCCGGCAATAAAAACCTGTGAATCCTCCGTTTCCTGACAGAATGCGGGAGGTGCGATCAGGGATGAAATTATGACCAGGACGACCAGAAGCCGGAGGATGATGTTGCGGCATAATCTCAATAATATCACGATAGTGGACCTCTTTTGGCCGGCTACGCAGAAGACGGCGCACGGAGAGCAGATAGACTCTGCAGGTAAAATGCCTCTTAAGTAGCACCTCTCCGCGCCATTGTCAACGAAAGAAACGGTATGTCAGTGCGTTAGCAACCGTTGTCGTATGCGGCTTTCAAAGGGATTCAGTTTGCCGGTAATGATCACCTCCGCCATCACCGAATGCTGTCTTCCGGGTAGGCTCCGATGTTGTGAATCGAAATGTCGGCCCCGTTAAACTCTTCTTCCTGGCTAAGGCGGATTCCTACGGTCTTGTTAAGGGCTCCGTAAACAATAAAACTGCTGGCGAGGGCAAAAATAACCGCAAGAACACTCCCGCCCAGCTGGGAAATGAAGCTTACTCCACCCATCCCTCCCAGAAATTTCTGTCCGAAGATGCCGGCAGCGATCCCTCCCCAGGTGCCGATCACACCGTGCAGCGGCCATACTCCGAGCACATCGTCGATTTTAAGGGTTTCCTGCTCATAATGGAAACCGTAGACAAAAATTACCGAGGCGATGCAGCCGACCAGAAAGGCCCCCAGCGGGTGCATGATGTCGCTGCCGGCACAGACCGCGATCAGTCCGGCCAGGGCACCATTGTGGATAAAGCCGGGGTCGTTCTTGCCGGCGACCAGTGCTGCAATCACTCCGCCGACCATCGCCATCAGCGAGTTGACCGCCACCAGGCCGGAAATCTTTTCCAGGTTTCCGGCGCTCATGACATTAAAGCCGAACCAGCCGACCGCCAGAATCCATGATCCGAGTGACAGGAAGGGGATGTTGCTGACCAGGATAGGGTGGGATTTGCCTCTAACATAGCGGCCCATGCGCGGGCCGAGGATGATAACAGCAGGTAGTGCAATCCAGCCGCCGATTGAATGGACGACCACCGAGCCGGCGTAGTCATGGAATTCGGCTCCTCCGATCGATTTGAAAAGCCGCTGCAAGCCGGCGGCGTTCTGTCCCCAAATCAGCGATTCGAACAGCGGGTAGGTGATTCCGGCGAAGATGGCACCGGCGGTTACCTGCGGCCAGAACTTGGCCCGTTCTGCGATGCCCCCGGAAATAATGGCGGGGATACAGGCGGCAAAACAGAGCAGAAAGAAGAAATGGACCAGATCGTAACCCCGGGTTTCTCCGAGCAGTTCTCCGGCCGGCTTCAAAAACGAGATGCCGTAGGCGATAGGAAAGCCGACGACAAAGTAGACGACCGTTGAAACGGACCAGTCTGTAAGAATCTTGACGAGTGCATTCACCTGGTTTTTTTTGCGCACCGTTCCGACTTCAAGAAAGGCGAAGCCGGCGTGCATCGCGAACACCATCACCGCGCCCAGCATAAGGAAAAGAACATCCGCACTGCTCTTCAGGCCTGCCATCGTTGACATTGATTCCATACAGATTACCCCCGTTGGTGTCTGTTGCCCGTCTTTGGGCGAGACTGCTCTGAAGCAAGAACGCGGCCAATCTCCCGATTATGGCAACAGCACGATTTCATTGCATATTTTCGGCCACAATCTTTCCGGATGCCTGCCTCAATATTCGGCATCTGCCGTAAAAGCAGGCAGTTGCCCTGCTGATGAAGACGCTTCCCATTCCGGGTGCAAACAGGTAGGATTGCGGTCATGACCCTCGAAGAAAAAATACAGAAGTTTCCGGCCTCGCCGGGGGTGTATCTGATGCGCGACCTCGTCGGCGAAATAATATATGTCGGCAAGGCCCGAAGCCTGCGGCAAAGGGTGCGCTCATACTTCAATCCGTCAGGCGATTCAAGGTATCATGTCAAGTTCCTGATGGCCAAAGTTGCCGATATCGATGTTGTGCTTACCGACACGGAGAAAGAAGCGCTGCTGCTGGAAAACACCCTCATCAAGCAGCATCATCCCCGCTATAACCTGAGTCTCAAGGATGACAAGACCTATTTTTCGTTGCGGATTGATCCGCGCGAGGAGTTTGCGCGCTTCACTGTCGTACGCAAGCGCCCAGGCGACGATGCCATGTATTTCGGTCCATACTCGTCCGGTTCTGCTGCGCGGGAGGTACTCCGGCAGATGATCCGGATGTTTCCGCTGCGGCACTATCCTCTTGCCACCTGTATGTCCCGACCGCGACCCTGCCTGTATCACCAGATCGGTCAGTGCAGCGCTCCCTGCCACGGCTTGATAACGCGGGAAGCCTATGCGGCACTGGTGGAAGGGGCGATGCTCTTCCTTGAGGGGAAGGGGCGGTTGCTCGTCGCCGATTTCAAGCGGCGCATGACCGAGGCCTCGGCACGTTTGAACTATGAAGAGGCCGCCCGCTGGAGAGATCTGCTCCACTCTATTGAAGTAACGGTGGAAAAACAGAAGGTTGTGCTGCGCGGCGGTGACTGTGACGTCGTCGGCTTCTTCCGTGACGGGAACCGGGTCGAGCTGGCTCTGCTGTTCATCCGCGCGGGAGTCCTTTCAGGAAGCCGCCTGTTCACTGTCTCCTGGGAACTGGATGATGCCGCAGCGGTATCGGCATTTTTGCAACAGTATTACACCGGCACGGTTTTTATCCCGGAAGAGATTCTGCTCCCGATGGAAGTCGATGGCCTGGGGACTCTTGCCGAGCTGTTCAGCGAGTTGAAAGGGGGCAGGGTGTCGCTCTTCCACCCGCAACGGGGAACAAAGCGTGAACTGGTCGCTCTGGCCGGTAAGAATGCCATGTCTGCCTGCCGGGAGCGCGATGAGAAGGAGGCGACAGCCGAGGCGGTGCTGGTTGATCTTTCCAGGCGGCTTCAGTTGACCCGGATTCCCCGGCGGATCGAGTGCTATGATATCTCCACCATTCAGGGGCGCTTTTCGGTGGGGAGCTGCGTCCAGTTTACTTCCGGCAGGGCTGCCCGGCGGGAGTACCGCCACTACCGCATCCGGACCGTTGAAGGCCAGGATGATTTTGCCATGTTGCGGGAAGTATTTCAGCGTCGATTCAGCCCTGATAGTTGCGAAAAGAGAGGTCTTCCCGACCTGGTGGTTGTCGATGGAGGGATCGGGCAGTTGAATGCGGTGCAGGAGATAATAGCCGAGCTCGGCTTGGCAGGGCAGTTCGATCTGGTGTCGCTGGCCAAGAGCCGGGTACTGCATGACTCTTCCTCGCTTGTTGTCCATAAAAGCGCTGAGCGGGTTTTCCTTCCCGGCAGGAAGAACCCTGTCGTAATGCGCCAGAATTCAAGGCCGCTGCTGCTGCTTGCAGCTATCCGCGATGAGGCGCACCGTTTTGCGATCGGGTATCACCGTAAACTGCGCGGCAAAGAGGGGCTTGCCTCTGCGATTGAAGCGTTTCCCGGAATTGGCCCGAAACGCCGGATTGCGCTGCTGAAACATTTCGGCAGTCTGCAACGGATTAAGGAGGCGGCAGTGGATGATCTCCTGGAGGTTCCGGGCATGAACCGGACTGCAGCAGAGGCTGTGTACAGAGGGCTGCACCATGACTGAGCGGGGGGAATTATTCGATATGCTCGTCATCCTCGGACCGACCGCTTCAGGCAAGACTCGCCTGGCCGTTGGTCTTGCAGAGGAGATCGGTGGGGAGATTGTTTCTGCCGATTCGCGCCAGGTTTTCCGCGGCATGGATATCGGCAGCGGCAAGGACCTCCATGAATACGGCCGGGTCCCGCATCATCTGATCGATATCCTTGATGCCGGGGGGGAATTCAGCGTCTTCGAGTTCCAGCGCAGGTTCCTGAAAGCCTGTGCGGAGATAGCCGCACGGGGGGGCGTTCCGGTTCTGTGCGGCGGGAGCGGCATGTATCTGGATGCAGCCCTGCGCGGCTACCGCATGGTCGAGGTGCCGTATAACACTGATCTGCGTGCCGAGTTGGCGAGGCTTACTGATGCAGAATTGGTTGAGGAATTATGGCGCCTCAGGCCTGATCAGCATAACCGTACCGATCTGCTGGATCGCGAGCGTACCGTCCGGGCGATTGAAATTGCCCGTGGCGAGGCCGAAGAGGGGCCCGTCCCGGAGCTGCTCCCCGCGCTTCAGACGGTTGTAATCGGTATCCACTGGGAGCGTGAAGCGTTGCGGCGACGCATAACCGAACGCCTGAGAGAGCGCCTCGACAGCGGTATGATTGAAGAGGTGCAGCGGCTGCATGCGAGCGGGATAGCATGGGAGCGGCTGGATTATTACGGTCTTGAGTACCGTTATGTGGGGGCCTATCTCCGGGGTGACATGAACAGGAACGATATGTTCCAGAGGCTGAACAGCGCGATCCATGATTTTGCAAAACGGCAGGGGAACTGGTTCCGGCGGATGGAACGGCACGGAGTTGCTATCAACTGGATTGAAGGTAGTGGAGATCAACCGGCACAGGCGAGGGAAATAATCCGCAGCTGCGGCATTTCTCCACCAGTCAGCCGGTCTCCCGCTCACAGGTAGATAAACGGCATACGCCGATCCGTATACAACAAAAAAATAATTAGGCATGACTATAATTAATTTGCTTGACAGGGATTGCACGAGACTGGTAGAGTAAAAAAAGTTCGGATATATCCGGATAAAATCATTAAGAAGAATCAGGAGAAGTAAGCACATGGTAAACGGAACAGTAAAATGGTTTAACGACAGCAAGGGTTTTGGATTTCTTGAGCAGGAAGGTGGCGAAGATGTATTCTGCCATTTCTCCGCAATCGCTGGCGAAGGTTTCAAATCCCTTGCAGAAGGCGATAGAGTAACTTTTGAAGTAACAAAGGGTCCGAAAGGGCTTCAGGCCGCGAACGTAACAAGAATTTAAGGTCTGCTTCGATTCAAACCCGAAAACCCCGGATACTCTCCGGGGTTTTTTTTTGGTTAATTTTGCCGCAGGAGATATTAACCGGCTACAGTCATTTGATGCGGGTCTCCGGGGTCAGCCTCCAACCTTGAGTGTCATGCTGGTGCTGATCAGATAATGGTAGGCGGTATCGAAAAAGATAATCTGCAGGACATAAATAGCGGCAAAGGCGACCAGCGGCGACAGGTCCAGCATGCCGGTGTCGGGCATATGCCGGCGGATACGCCGCAATACCGGTTCTGTTACGCGATGGATGAAATTGACGAGCGGGTTGTAGGGGTCCGCGTTAACCCATGAGACGACTACGCTGGCCAGCAGGATATATTTGTACAGCGTGAGAATTCCGCTGGCAAGTTCAACCAGTTTGGCCAGAGCCAGCAGTATGTTTCCAAGTAGAACCATCGATGCACTCCCGGAGTACTGAGTAAAAACGGCCTTACTATGCCTTAATGCTTCTGCAAAGTCAAAACAGAAAGGGTGTTGGCCGCTGATAATCGGAATCATCGGTTGTGCAAACCCGGATAACATTCTCGACTCATTTGTGACAGGGGGATACGGAATATGAATAAAAAGCTGACGGCTCTACTGCTTTCGGCCCTGGTGCTGCCGGGGCTCGGGCAGCTCTATCTCGGCCGCAAAATGGTCGGGGGAATTCTTCTTGTACTTGTCAACCTGGTGCTGCTGCTGGCGCTGTTTGTCCTGCTGCGGGGGCTTTCACCGGTGATAGCGGCTCAGATTGCCGGCGGGGCGATCAGCATAACGCCCTCCGAGGTCATGAAGGCACTTGATGGTGCCAGAGGCTTCGGCAAAGCGGTTCTGGGCGCATTTTTTCTGGTCTGGACGTTTTCTGTCGTCGATATTCTCAGATTCAGAGAAAATGAATAGCCGGGTTCTGCTCCGGATTGCGCGGAGCCGTCGTCGAGCAGTGGCCTTGACAAACGGCGTTATTTTGTGAGATATATGAAAAGCTTTATTTAAAATGAAATTCGCTTGCTTGTGCGGGCGGAATCGGGGAAACAATGATAATTTCAAAAATCATCGGAAGCGGTTCTTGTCTTCCGGATCGTGTGATACCCAACAGTCATTTCGACTATCTGGTTGAAAATGCCGACGAGTGGATCTATTCCCGCACCGGAATCCGCGAGCGGAGATTTGCCCATGCGGACCAGGCCACCTCCGACCTGGCTACGGTTGCCGCAAAAAATGCTCTGGAAGCGGCAGGAATAGAAGCGTCCGATATCGACTGCATCGTGGTCGGCACTTCGACCCCTGACATGAGCCTCCCCTCAACCGCCTGCATTGTGCAGGAAAACATCCTCGCGCGGAATGCCTTCGCGTTCGATGTCAACGCGGTCTGCTCAAGCTTTGTCTTTGCGCTGGAAATTGCCGACAACTTTATCAAGTGCGGCAAATACAAGACCGTCATGGCCATCGGAGCCGATACCTACTCCAAGATCCTCGACTTCAACGACAAGAACAGCTGTCCGCTCTTTGGCGACGGCGCCGGCGCCGCCATCCTGACAAACGGCGGAGACTCAAGTACCGGGGTGCAGCACACCTATATGCGCAGTGATGGCAAGGGGTGGCAGCTGATCCAGGTCCCCTCGTCAGGTTCCCGCAAACCGGTCACTCCCGAGACGATCGATGCCCGCGAGATATTTTTCCAGATGGCCGGCAAGCAGGTCTACGTCTTTGCGACCGAGGTCATTCCGGATATCATCAACACGCTTTGCGCAAAAGCCGGCATAACCCCGGCTGATCTTGATTACATCATTCCGCATCAGGCCAACGTGCGCATGATCGACTTCATCGCCAAAAAGAGCGGTTTCCCCAAGGAGCGCTTCCTGCTCAACCTTGACCGGTGCGGCAACACATCCGCAGCTTCTGTTGCATTGGTGCTGGATGAAAACCTGCGCAACGGCACGATCAAACCGGGGCACCTGGTGCTGGCCATGGGATTTGGCGGAGGCCTGACCTGGGGAGGACTGTTAATCAGGTTTTAGTCCGCCGACCCCTTCGCCGGTGTCAACATAAAGCAGGCCATGCGCTTCAAAAGATGCCCGCAGCTCGTTCTGCGGGCATTTCCGTTTCCACCCGCCGTGAAAACGGTCGGCCGCCAGCAGTATCCCGCCGGGTGACAGCAGCTGTGCAAGATTACCGGCCGCCCGGTCCAGATGTCCTCTGTCATGCATGACCGGCCCGCCAAGCAGGCCGTTGCAGATGATCAGATCAAACATTCTCTTCTCACCGGTTCCTCCGCCACGGTTATAAAGTGAAGGAAGAGGTGGTGTGGGTAAGGTCAAAATATCCTGACAGCTGAAGCTGATACAGCGGTCGTATCCGCGCCGAAAGAGTGCCGCTGCTGATTCCCTCAGCAGGGCCTCGCGGCGCGGGTTGTGGGGGAAGCGGCAGTGGGTTGCTGCCCAGACTTCCAGCGGTTCAAGCGTCCAGCCAACAATCCGGACCTCTTCGGGCGACAATCCTTCTTCGGACAGCAGCAGCGCAAGACCGTAAGTCTCCTCTCCGGTGCCGCAGGCAGCATCAAGACACTGCAGTGTCCCTGCCCTCACTGTTTTAAGCCACTCCCGCACGAATTTCTGCTGAACCGGATAACGCCCCAAACCTCCGTAGAATCGGCGCGGCAGGAAGGAAGCAAACAAAAAATCAATCAGCAGTTCCCGGTTGGTCAGCAGTTTTTCCAGCAACAGCGCCGGATTGGCGTTGAACTGCACATACTGCGTCAGCTCGACAAAAGTGTCAGCCCAGCTCATGGAGTTATGGAACGGCGTACTGGAAAGTATCGGGGGATAGGTCAGTGCGGCGGAATAGAGGCGATTGAATACGGCAGTTATGTCGGCAATCGGCAGATACAGTTCGCTCTGAATCCGTACCTCCGGGATGACGATCAGCCCCGGAGAGATGACCGGCTTCGGGCAGGTGGAATCATAAATTTCGAAGTGACGCTGCAGACGAAGGATGGAGCTGCCGAAGCGATTTGCGTTTATGTCGCCAGAAATCAGGTTGCCAAGAGATGTACATGCATCCCGGGCCTCCATGGATGGCGTCAGGGGGTGCATCAGTAACTGCGGATCGGATGATACAGGGTGTCACGCTCAACAGGAATCTTTCCCGCTTTTCTGATCAGTCGGATGATCCCCTCTTTCGTCTGTGATTGCGGGGTCTGTGCACCGGCATCATGACCGATCTTCTCTTCGACAACGGTACCATCAAGATCGTTGACCCCGAAGGCGAGTGAAACCTGGGCGATCTTCTCGCCCAGCATGATCCAGTAGGCCTTGATATGGTCGAAATTGTCGAGAAAAATCCGGGCAATCGCCAATGTCTTGAGATCATCGAGGCCGGAGGTCCCCTTAACCTCCAGCTTCAGATCTGAATTTTCCGTCTGGAACGCCAACGGGATAAAGGCCTGGAAACCATTCGTTTCGTCCTGAAGGTCACGCAACATCTCCATATGTGCCACCCGGTCGGCAGCAGTTTCGACATGTCCGTAGAGCATGGTGGCGTTGGTCTTCAGGCCGGCCAGGTGTGCCAGGCGGATGATCTCCAGCCAGCGGGCTCCCGGTATTTTCTCGGGGCATATTTTCTGCCGCACCTCCTCCACCAGGATTTCGGCGCCGCCGCCCGGCATGGAGCCGAGGCCGGCATTCATAAGGCGCTGGAGAACCTTTTCGACCGACAGACCGGAAATGCGGGAAAAATATTCGATCTCCACGGCGGTAAAGGCCTTGATATGCAATCCTGGTGAGGTGTGGCGGATGTTTCGCAGGACTTCTTCGTAGAACTCGAAGGCCAGATCGGGGTGCAGGCCGCCGACGATATGCACTTCGGTTGCCCCCTCTTCCTCCGCCGCGTGAGCCCGGCGGCAGATTTCGTCCAGTGCCAGTGTGTAGGCGCCGTCTTCGCCGGTGGTTCGAGAGAAGGCGCAGAATGCGCAGCGGTTGACGCAGACGTTGGTCGGGTTGATGTGGCGGTTGACGTTGAAAAAAACGTGCGCACCGTTTTTTCGTTTGTTGGCCAGCGCTGCCAGTTCACCGATTTCCAGCAGATCATTGGAACTGAAGAGGAAGAGCGCCTCGTCAGAGGTGATGCGCTGCCCGGTGCGGACTTTTGCGGATATGGTTTCAAAGGTTATCATAACAGGGAGTCTACGAAAAACGGGGAGCTAGTGCAAGGGGAAAGCTTTACGATACCATCCCGGCAGCCATCCTGATCGCTGCCAGCAGGCTGCTTTCCGAGGCCTTGCCGGTCCCGGCCAGGTTGTAGGCGGTGCCGTGGTCAACCGAGGTGCGGACGATCGGGAGTCCGAGGGTTATGTTAACAGCATCGTCAAAGTGCAGCATCTTGAGCGGGATCAGCCCCTGATCGTGGTACATGGCCACCACCCCATCATAGCCTCCCTGCCGGGCAAAATGGAACAGGGTGTCGGCCGAAAGCGGACCTTCTGCATCGATCCCCTCACGCCGGGCGGCCCTGATCGCCGGTATGATAATCTCCGTTTCCTGGGTGCCGAACTTCCCCCCTTCGCCGCAATGGGGGTTGAGCGCCAGTACCGCCAGCTTCGGCGCCACCTTTCCGGTCAGACGTGCCACACCCTCAGCCGTGATGCGTATGGTCTTGAGTACCTGGTCGAAGGTCACGAAGCGCGGGACATCGGCCAGTGCCTCATGGATTGTCACCAGACTGACCCGCAGCAGATCTCCGGCCAGCATCATGACGAAGTTGTCCGTCCCGCACAGTTCGGCCAGCAGTTCGGTATGGCCGGGATAGTCGTGGCCGGCCCGATGCATGGACTCCTTGCTGATCGGGGCGGTTGTCATGGCAGATACCCGGCCGTCGAGGCAGAGGCTCGCCGCATGGCAGATGTAGCGGTAGACCGCATCCCCGGCCGCAACAGACGGAGCGCCGTAGGCCATCTCCCCCTCCGCCAGGTGTGATAGCGCCAGCAGCGGAATGCTGCCTTCGGTTACGGTACGCGCATCCTCAACAGTGGCTATTTCACTGATTTTCAGGGCAGAACCGCATACGGAAAGCGCCCGCTCCAGTGCTAGCCGGTCGCCGATCACGACCGGAACGCAAATTTCTGCGACCTCCGGCGACTGCAGCGCCTTAATGATGATTTCCGGGCCGATTCCGCAGGGGTCCCCCATGGTGATGGCGATAATAGGCAGGTTCGGCATAGCGGCTACTCTCCCTTGAGCTCGGCCACCGCCAGGGTGACATTCGCGGATTTGACCTTTTTCAGCAGCAGCCGTCCGCCACCTGAGGCAAGAATAGCGGCAGGTTCTGCGACGCCGGCGACGCCGACCGCTGCCAGGGCGTGCTCCGAGGGGGGGGAGGGAAAGGCGACCTGATCCAGTTCGTCGGTCTCGAAACAGCGAAACGGGACCCCCAGTCGCTCTGCGAATTCTGCCAGGCCGGCTTCATCGCGTTTGGCTGCGACCGAGGCAATGCTGCTGACGCTTTTGGGGGAGAGGAACAGCCGCTTGAGGTGGGTCGCTACAAAAGCCTCGATTTCATCGGCAGGTGTGCCGCGATTGCAGCCGATTCCGAGCACTAGGTTGCGGGGGCGCAGGATCAGCAGACGTTCCGGAGTGATCTGCTGCGGCAGATGGCGGTTGGTGACAAAAAGAAAGCCGCGTGCCGTGGTCCCCGTTGCCTCGGCTAAGGTTTCGTAATAGGCGATCCTCCCGCGGCCATGCAGCCAGGAGCGGGTCTGCCCGGTCGGGTCTACAACGGCAATCTCCTCGTCATCGAGCAGCAGTGTGTTGAGGGTCTTGACCCGGCTGATGTCATCGATGACCCACCCCTGCTCTTTTGCAAGCATGTCGAAGGAGGGGAGGCTGTTGGCATCGGTGGCGGTGGTGACCACCGCCCGGGCACCGGAGGCAAAGGCGCAGCGCTCGGCCAGCTCGTTGGCCCCCCCCAGGTGTCCGGAGAGGAGCGAAATGGCAAATCTGCCGGCATCGTCCATTACCACGACCGCCGGATCGGTCTCCTTCGACTCCAGCAGCGGCGCGATTATCCGCACCACGATGCCGGTCGCCATGATCAGCACGAAACCGTCGTACTGCTTCCAGAGCCCGGCAATCAGGGTCGTGAGACCGGCCGGATCGAAGCACTGGCACCTGTTGCCTGCCTGACCGGCGTAGCGGCGGGATACGTAGAACCCGAGACCTGACATGGTCTCGCATAGCCTGTGACCCAGCAGGGCTCCCCCCCTGGTTATGGCAATGACCGCGATGCGCATCTCAGGCGCCGAGTCCTTCCCGGAAACCATGAGAAAACCCCTCGTCGTACAACAGCGATTTTGCCTTGAGCCCTTCGCGGCGGGCGGCCAGCACATCGCCGACGATGATCAGCGCCTGGCGGTCGATGCCCGCCAGGCGCACTTTTTCGGCAAGATCCGCCAGGGTGCATTGAATAATCTGTTCGTCGTCCCATGATGCCCGGCAGACGACCGCCGCAGGGGTGTCTTTCGTATAGGCGCCCTGCAGGAGCTGGTCAACGACCTTCTCTACCATGTCGACCGAAAGGTAGATCACCATCGTGGCTCCAAGTTTTGCGATTGCATGCAGCTGTTCCCGTTCCGGCACCGGAGTGCGACCTTCGATGCGGGTGATAATGACCGTCTGTGAAAGTTCCGGTAGGGTAAGCTCCTGCTTGAGCGCTGCCGCCGCGGCGAAGGCGCTGGTTACTCCCGGTACGACCTGATAATCGATCTTCAATCGGTCGAGCGCCTCCATCTGCTCCTGAATGGCCCCGTAGATGGACGGGTCGCCGGTGTGCAGCCGGACGACACTCCGTCCCGATTCAACCGCATCCATCATCACGGTTATGACCTCAGACAGCGTCATTCCGGCGGAATCATGGATATCGGCCCTGGTTGCATAGAGCTGGACCAGCTTCCGGTCCACCAGGCTGCCGGCAAATATGATGACGTCGGCATGCCGCAGCAGTCGCGCGCCGCGGATAGTGATCAGGTCGGCCGCACCCGGGCCGGCTCCTACAAATGATACTCTGGCTGACATCTGCTCTCCGTCGCTACATAAATATCAACTGATCTGTGCTGCATCTTGTAGCCGTAAAGTGCCGCCATGTCAAGCCGGAGCCGGTTTTATTGCGGTAATTAAATTCAGGAAGTTGCATATTCAGCAGTTCCAAAATCCGGATTGTATGATATAAAACCCGGATACGTATCTAATTGCCGGGGGTTGGATCATGATCAAACGAGTACTTGCTATTTTATGTGGTGGACTGTTTATGCTGTCCGCCAGCGGCTGTCTGGTTGCCGAAAGTACGTACCTGAAAAAGGTAGAGGAAGCCGACGGAGTGTCAAAGGAGCTGGCCGGACTGCAGCAGACCTACAAAAAGCTGGTACTGGAAAATGCCGCACTGAAAACCCGGTTTAACAGACTTACCGAGGATGCTGCAGTCCTAGCCGCTGACAAGAAGCAGCTGGAGGACATTCTCAGGGCGAAATCAGACACCTTGTCGAAAAACATCAGTGAGATGCGCCAGCAGGTGGCTGAGCTGAAAGTTGTAAATGATAAACTGACCGGTGATGTTTCAGAACTCGAGAAAGCGAAAGAGGAAAAGGTTAAAGAGGTCAGCGGTACGTACGAGCAGCTTCTTGCCAACATGAAGAACGAGATTTCCCAGGGGCAGGTAACCATATCCGAGCTGAAGGGGAAGCTGACGGTGAATTTGGAGGCCGCCATCCTGTTTGATTCCGGAAGGGCTGATGTCAAGCCGGAGGGGCTGGATATTCTGGACAAGATGGTTGGAACTCTGAAAAATGTCAGTAACAAGGCCATCCGGATCGAGGGGCATACGGATGTCGTTCAGATCACGGGCGGGCTGACGCGCACCTTTCCTACCAACTGGGAGCTGTCGGCTGCCCGTGCCATAAACGTCACCAAGTTTCTTCAGCAGCAGGGGATCGATCCGCGCAACCTCTCGGCAGCTGCCTTTGCTGAACACAAACCGGTTGCCGACAACGGTACCAAGGAAGGGCGTGCCAAAAACCGCCGCATTGAAATAACGCTGGTCGCAAAGGACTGACAAGTGGCCAAAAAAAATCAACGGCAACAAAATCCGCCCAAACCGAAAGAGTTTCATGTCACCCCTTTTGGGTCCCTGAAAGGGATTTCCGTACCGGAGGCCGAACCGGCGGAGCCGATTCGGCCCGCCGCCAATAACGTGCCTGAGACGGCTGACAACGGTCTGGACCTGTTCCTCCAGGCGGTATCGGATGTGCGACCGTTTCAGGCTTCCGGAATAAAGCCGGAACGCGCAGGGTCGCATCCTCCGCAGAAAACAGGCAGGAAAACCGGGGAGGATCTTCTGGTTGTCGAAGAAGGCGCGTTCCTCCAGGAGATCGGCAGACTGAACCTTGATAAAAAATTTACCGATTCTACCATTGACGAGAGTGAGATGCAGCCGCTGGCCGGCAACCGCCTCCGGCAGGTCAAGCGGGGTGTCGTTTCGGTCAGTCACCAGCTTGATCTGCATGGCCTGACGCGTGAGGAGGCACTGGAGGCGCTGCCCCGGTTCCTGCACTCCGCTCAACAAAAGGGTCAAAAAGCGGTTCTGGTGATCACCGGTAAGGGAATCCATTCTCCCGAAGAGCCGGTGCTACACCAGGCCGTTTCTTCATGGCTGCGAGATGCCGGACGGAAGACCGTAGTGGAGTTTTCTCCGGCCCCTCGAGAAATGGGCGGCAGCGGTGCGTATGTTGTTTTCCTGCGTAAGCTCCCCCCCCCTGAATAAACGGTGACCGCCGTGATTGCAGACTGCTGCATTGACAGCGTTATGAAGGCGTTGTATACAGAGACCCCTTGCTTCATACTTGCCCCCCGGAAAGGAACAAATCCATGATTACCCACATTGTATTATTCAAACTGGTGGAGCCCACTGCTGAAAATCTGGAGGCGACCCGTAACAAGCTGCTCAGTATGGACGGCAGGATCGGACTGCTGCGCCACCTTGAAGTCGGTGTTGATGTAATCAGGTCGGAGCGGTCGTACGACATCGCGCTTACAACCCGCTTTGACTCGCTAGAAGATCTGCAGGCCTATCAGGTTCATCCCTATCACGCCGGAGAAGTTGTGCCGCATATGAAGGCGGTCTGCTCGTCTGTTGTGGCTGTTGATTACGAAGTCTGAGAGGCAATCCTGGATACTTTTTAGCTTGACGAAACATGAACGTATGCGTAGAATCCGGTTCTACTCGGGCCGCCGAGATGTACTTTGTACATAATAGCTTGATATCATTGCAGACTGCCTTTCGAAGTAATCGGTGATTCAGTTGCCTATCAACGCAGGTTTTAGCCTGTAAACACAAAAAACAAACAGGAGGTAGTAAATGTCAGATTACGGAACTCTTCAGGATCGCGTGCGCCACAAGTCACTTTTGAGCAAGGTCATGACGGCCGAGCAAACCGTTCAGTTTTTCAAGCCAGGTATGAATCTCGGCTGGTCCGGCTTTACCCCGGCAGGATATCCTAAAGTTGTCCCAATTGCTGTTGCCGAACATGTTGAGAAAAACAACCTTCAGGGCAAATGGAAGTTCAACCTTTTTATCGGTGCCTCGGTGGGCGCTGAAACAGAAGACCGCTGGGCTGCCAACGACATGATCGATCGCCGCTGGCCATACCAGACCGGCAAAAATATCGCCGCCGGTATTAATGAAGGTCGTATCCGCATGGGGGATAAGCATCTCTCCCTGTTCGCCCAGGATCTTGGCTACGGTTTCTATACCAAGGATACCGAATCCGGCAAACTCGACCTTGCCATTATCGAATGTTCAGCAATCACCGAGGACGGCAGCCTCGTTCCGACGTCGTCATGCGGCGTTATCCCTGAAATCCTGATGCAGTGCGACAGGATTATCGTTGAAATTAATATCGGCCAGCCTTCGTTCGAAGGCATTCATGACCTGGTCTCCTGCGGCACACCGCCGAACCGTCAGGTACTCAACATCACGAAAGCCGGTTCCCGCATCGGCTCCACCTCGATCAAATGCGATCCAAACAAGATCATCGCCGTTGTAGAGTCCAGGCTGCGTGACAAGGGGCGCGCCTTCACCGATAGTGACGAATCCTCCGAAGCCATTGCCAGCCACATCATCGACTTCTTCTCCCATGAAGTTAAAATGGGCCGTTTGCCGGACAACCTGCTCCCGATCCAGTCGGGCGTCGGATCCATCGCCAACGCCGTTGTCGGCGGCCTTGCAAAGGGTCCATTCTACAACCTGTCCGTTTACACCGAAGTTCTTCAGGACACCATGCTTGATCTGTTTGATTCAGGCCGTCTGGACAGCGCCTCCTCCTGCTCGCTCTCGCTCTCCGAGAGCCCGGGCTTTCCGCGCTTCTTTGAAAACTGGGACAAGTACTTTGATAAGATCACATTGCGTCCCCTCTCAATCTCCAACGCCCCCGAGCCGATCCGTCGTCTGGGGTGTATCGCCATGAACACTCCGGTCGAGATCGACATGTATGCCCATGCCAACTCGACCCTGGTCGGCGGAACCCGCATGATCAATGGTCTGGGCGGTTCCGGCGACTTCCTGCGCAATGGCTTCCTGAAAATCATGCATACTCCGTCAAGCCGCCCGAGCAAGACCGATCCGACCGGCATCTCATGTGTTGTCCCGCACTGCTCACACATCGACCACACCGAGCACGATTTGGACTGCGTAGTTACCGAACAGGGTCTGGCCGACGTGCGCGGACTCTGCCCGCGCGACCGCGCCAAGGTAATCATCGAGAAGTGTGCTCACCCAGAGTACAAGCCGATCCTTACCGAATACTATGAAATGGCGTTGGCTGAATGTCTCCGGCGCAAGGTTGCACATGAGCCGCAGTTGTGGGACCGGGCCTTCAAGATGCATCTCAATCTGGAGAAGAACGGCACCATGAAGATCAAAAACTGGGATATCAAGCTCGACCTCTGCGAATAGGACCTCTCTATCATGAATTTAACCCACCCCGCCGGGTAACCGGCGGGGTTTATTGTGTGAGGGATGACATTCATGCTTGAACTTGTACTTCGGTTATGGTTTAAATAGCGCTCATTGCATTTGGACAATATTGGATGTTATCACTCAGTCAGGTTGGCACAGATGTCTCTAAACGTAAGCGGGTTTAAAGGAGCGGTGGCAGGTCTTTCCCTGACTGATGTCATTCAGCTCAAAGGGCACAATAAATATACCGGTGCAATTTCCGTAGAATACGGAGACAGCCAGGGTGTCATTTATTTTGTAGACGGTGAGATCATCCATGCCGAGCAGGGCGCTGAATCGGGCGAACAGGCCATTTACGAGATCATAAAATGGCCGGGCGGAACCTTTAATATTCATCCTGAAATGACATCCAACGTCTGCACCATCCACTACCGCACCGATTTTCTGCTTCTTGAGGCGCTGCGCCGCCTTGATGAAGAAAATGCCGGTGGTACCGCAAACAAATCTGCCGGACCCTCAGTAACTCCTCGTCGCACAATGAGTAAAATAGCGGCCCGCTTGCAGGAATTACAAAATGTCACCTACGCTGTTTTACTCGAAAAGCAGGGATCACCGGTGCAGGACTCAAGCATTGAAGCTGTAGCGCTGGCTACCAAAGGTGTCTTTCTGGCCAAAACCGGCAACAGCATCGGCGAGTTGATGGGGTTGGGTGAGATCAAGGCGGCCGCTGTCCACACGACCAACTACCATCTGCTATTGTATGACTCCAAGCAGCACTATTTGAGCATCGCGGTCAAACCCGACTGCAATCTGGACAGTGTTGAAGCTGAGATCAAGGCTGCGTTCGTACCGGCCAAGTAGAGGTACCGACCCATGAAGGACATTCTGCAACATATAAACAGCGTTGATGGAGTGATCGGCAGCGCTCTCTTCAGTCACAAGGGAGAAGTGCTGGTCCATGCGTTCCCTCCGCTTATCGATGCAGCGGCATTAAAGAAAGCCGCTGCATTGAACTTGGAATGTTCCCATGGTCTGCAGATTTCCCAAACACTTGATCTACTTGATCTGCGTTACTCGGACGGCCGCATCCTCGTCAAAGCATTTCCGGAAGCCATGCTTTTTCTGTTGTGCGCCAACAGCATAAATCTTCAGATTCTGTCCATAACCCTGAACCTTGCCGTAAAAAAACTGGGAGCAAAGCTCCTCAGCGAAGCCTCTGCTGCTCCTCAAGCTGCAGGTATTGATCCAGGTCCGGATGACGGCCTGCTCCGGATGAACATCAGCCATCTGGCCAACAAGCAGGCCAGCGCCAGTTTTGACTCCCTCGGTATGGTAGCGGTCAGTCAGCCGACCTCACAGTACATTTCCGATTTTTACAAGACCCAGTTTAAAAAACTGACGCTGACAAACAGTGCTGCCGGTACGAGCGGCACCTTTCCGGTCATGGTTATGAAGGATATGGACCAGCAGTATGACGGAACCGTCGTCGTAGGTCCCGGGATCGAGAAAAAGCTCAAGGTAAGTGAAGGGGACAAGGTCGAAGTCAAGATCGGGTGATCTGCTTGGATATGCAGCAGAAGTTGGAGCGGGGAATAAGGCGACTTATTCCCCGCTTTTCGTACGCGCTTTTGGGTGGGCATTGTCGTAGACCTCCATCAGTCGGTCGATACTGACGTGGGTGTATTTCTGGGTGGTGGAGAGAGAGGCGTGGCCGAGCAGCTCCTGGATGGCACGCAGATCGGCGCCTCCTTCCAGCATGTGGGTGGCAAAGGTATGTCTGAGGGTATGAGGTGAGATCCGTTTGAATGCGGCGATCCTCATAACGTGGGTATCGACGATCCGTGCCACACTGCGGCGGTTGATGCGCCCGCCGCGGGTGTTGAGAAAAAGCGCGCCTCCGGCCGCAGCATTTCCCCGCTGATCAAGATACTCCTGAAGAGCTTCCAGAGCGCGACTACCGACCGGGACGATGCGCTCCTTTCCCCCTTTGCCGGTAACCCTTACCATGCCGGCCGCCGGATCCAGCTCATCGATATCAAGAGCGGTCAGCTCGGAAACGCGAAGGCCGCTTGAATAGAGCAACTCAAGAATAGCCCGGTCGCGCAGGGCATATTTCAGGTCGTTGCCCGGAGTCTCCATCAGGATGGTGGCCTGATCGATATCCAGATGAAACGGGAGCCGCTGCTCTTTTTTTGGCGTAGCTATCAGTTCGGCCGGGTTTCCGGCTATCGTGCCGCGTCGCAGCAGGAAGCGGAAAAAGGAACGGATTGCCGCCAGCTTGCGGCCGATAGAGCTTTTTTTTGTCTCCTTTGACAATCCGGCCAGATAGCGCCTGAGAAGCAGGTGGTCAACATCCCCTGCGGAAACGGCCGCTCCTCTCTCTCGGATGGCAAAGACCAGCAGCTGCGCCAGATCGCTGCTATAGGCCGCCAGAGTATGCGGAGACACGTCACGCTCGGTTTGAAGGTATGCGGTGAACTGCTGTATCTGTTGATCTAACAGGGACATGTTCATCTACTCAAAGGGGGGTAACCCGTTTTTAAGTTTCCAGCTTTTGCTGCTCTCCCGATAGACCCACTCCTGACGGTGGGAAACCGTTTTGACCCTGTTAGACGGCAGGATGAAATAGTCAAATTCAGCGACCACCTCTCCGGAGTGATTCTCCGGATAATACCGTGTGGAGAGTATGCGGAAATCGGTAACGGAGATGCCGCGTTTTTTGAGGATATCAGCCTGCTTCTGATACTCTGCGCGCTGTTCCGGATCACCGTAGGTCAACAAGGCATTTTCAAGTTCTCGCCATCGCAGCATCCGGTTATATGCCTTGGCACTCCGGTCAAACTCCTCGCTCAGTCCAGGCCGGGCCGCACAGGCGGTCAGAGTCAGACAGGCGATACACAGCAATCCCGTTATCACCCTTGTCATGATTGTTTCTCCCTTTCGCGCTGCTGAATATGTTCGATCAGCTCAATCGCCAATTCGCTTCTCCCGAAAGGGGGGATGAGGTAATACCCCCCGACGGCTGCGATCGAAGCATCGATAAACTCCATGGCGATCGCAAGACCCTCGCGGGCTCCCGACTCCTTGTCAAGCCCTTTCATGCGGGCCCGGACTGAGTCCGGAACGGTTATCCCCGGCACCTCATTGTTCAGGTATTCAGCATTGCGCTCGCTGACCAGCGGCATGATCCCGGGCAGAAACGGAACCTCGGAGTCGTGGGTCGCCTCCAGTGCCGCGAACAGAACGGCAGGATCGTAGATCGGTTGGCTCTGGGCGAACCGGGCACCGTTGAGGACCTTTTTTCGAAGCCGCTGGGCCTGAACAGCCATGTTCCCCGTATTGGGATTGAAGGCCGCGCCGATCGTGAAACCGGTTCCTGAGCCGATCGGGTTGCCCAGTGCGTTAACCCCGCTGTTCATATCACGCAGCAGCTTGATCAGGGTGAAGGAATGCAGGTCGAACACAGACGTAGCGCCGGCGTGATCCCCCATCGTTGCAGGATCGCCGGTCACCGCAAGGATCGAGCGGATACCGAGCAGACTGGCTCCCATCAGGTCGGACTGCATGCCGATCAGGTTCCGGTCGCGGCCAGTGATATGTACGATGACCTCGATACCGACTTCGCGCTGGATGAGGCTCCCCAGGGCAATATTTCCCATCCGGGGTCTGGCCAGCGGGTTCTCAGCCAGGTTGATCGCATCAGCACCCGCCTCCTTCAAGCGCCTGCAGCCGGCGATAATCCGACTGCAGTCGAGTCCCTTGGGCGGGTCGAGCTCTACGGTGATGATCGTGCGGTTCCCCCAGCCGTCAAGAAAGGAGGCTGCCCTCTGAGGTGCCTGACGAGGCTCGGAGACGGAAACGGCCGGTAACCTGCCACGTGCGGCCGGACGACGGCCGGTTAATACCCGGGCCAGCGCCGTGATGTGGTCGGGTGTCGTCCCGCAGCACCCCCCCACGAGGTTCGCTCCGGCGGCAACCATTTCCAGTGCCATTGCGGCAAAGTAATCCGGGGTGGCACGGTAGATGTAGCGGCCATCAAGGTACTCAGGAAAACCGCTGTTGGCATAGGCGCTGATCGGCTTGTCCGTAAGCGCCGACAGCCGCTTGATTACCTTGAGCAGCTCCAGCGGGCCCGCTCCGCAGTTGGCGCCGACCATGTCCGCACCGGCCTGTTCCATCGCCTCGCAGAAACTCTCGACCGTGCTGCCGTCGCCGCTTCTCCCACCTTCCAGAAAGGCCAGCGATGCGCCGACCGGCAGTCCGGTCTCGCGAGCGGCCTTAACCGCCAGTATCAGCTGCTGGAGAGAGGAGAACGTTTCCAGCAGCAGGAAATCAACACCCCCTTCCGCCAGCGCCAGGCATTGCAGTCGAAAGGCATCCTCGATCAGCCCGGAATCTAGTTCGCGCTCCTCGCCTTTGATCGCCACCAGCGGACCTACCGACCCGGCCACCAGTGCCGTGACTCCGGCAGCTTCCCTGGCGATTCGTGCCCCGGCCAGGTTGATCTCCGCAACCTTGTGCCCCAGTCCTATTGCGGACAGCCTGGTAATGTTGGCGCCAAAGGTGTTGGTCTCGATTACCTGGGCACCTGCCGCCACGTATTCGCGCGCCAGTTCGGCAACCAGTCCGGGCCGTACCAGGTTCAGGTGCTCGAAATTGCTGTCGAGACTGACCCCTTTTGCGTAGAGCATGGTGCCGATGGCGCCGTCACCGACCAGGACTTCCTTCTGTAGCCGTTTCAGAATCTGGTTTTTGTTTTCGTTCATGGTTTCCTATCTGCTGTTGCCCGTTTGATTCAGTTGTGGCATAAAGGGCATTCATTTAATTCTGGAGGGAGTTTCGCGTGATACACACACTTACACAGTGGCTGCTGGACACGATTGGTGCCATGGGGTATCCCGGTATTTTCCTGCTGATGGCCATGGAAAGCTCGATCATTCCGGTGCCGAGTGAGCTGGTCATGCCGCCGGCAGGATATTTGGCCTATCAGGGGAAAATGAACATGGCGGTCGCAATTCTGTGCGGCACCTTCGGCAGCCTGGCAGGTGCATATGCCAACTATTTTGCCTCACACTACCTGGGGCGGCCTCTGATCCTCAAATACGGCAAATACGTGCTGATTCCGCCCGATAAATTCGAGCGGGTCGAGCGGTTCTTTCTAAAGCATGGCGAAATATCGACTTTTATCGGTCGTCTCCTGCCGGTGATCCGTCATCTGATTTCGATTCCGGCCGGTGTGGCCGGGATGAACCATATCAAGTTCACGGTCTACACCCTGCTTGGTGCCGGCATCTGGTGCACGATACTGACGCTGATCGGCTATGCCATCGGCGAGAACCAGCAGCTGATTATGCAGTATTCGCATAAGGCTCTCCTCTGGGTTGGCCTGTTCAGCGCCGCTCTGGTGGCGCTCTATGTCTGGCGTCAGCGCGTGCTCCGCAGCAAAGCCTAACACAGGATACGTGTGTTAACGAAGCTATTTTCTGCCAGAAACGCGCAGAAAACAACTTCTAACTTACTGCCCCATAAATTGGGGCATGTGCAGTAACGAAATTATTCCCTGCATTAAATATGGCAGAAATAATTACAAACGCTCCAAATCGGCCCGGAAGGCAAAAGGATTTTTGGAAGAAGCAGATTTTTGGAGGAAGTACTATGCAGATGAATCGAATCGGCCGTATCCAGTACGTTGAAGTAGATTTCCCCGGGTCATCCTGTTCGACTCAAGGCTTCACCACCCGCCATGAAGGGGTATCGCGCCCCCCCTACAACTCACTGAACCTGGGTATGAACACGCAGGACCAACAGGCGACAGTCGAGGGAAACCGCAGCCTGCTTGCCCGCGCCTTCGGCGTCAATCAGGAAGCGCTGGTGACCCCCCGGCAGGTTCACGGCAGTGACATTTTGGTAATAAATGAACCGAACGAAGATTTCAGCCATTTCCTTTCCGTTGAGGGTGATGCGGTCATCACCAATCAGCCGCATGTCATGATTGGTGTCTGTGTGGCGGACTGCGCTCCGATCCTGCTCTGTGATCCCGTGAACAGGGTCGTCGCAGTTGTTCATGCCGGCTGGAAGGGTACCGCTGCCAAGCTGGTTTCCAAGAGCGTAGCGGGTATGCGGTCTGAATTCGGTTCGGATCCTGCCCGGCTTCAGGCTGCGATAGGACCATGCATCCGGAAATGCTGCTACGAAGTTGATGAACCTGTCAGGCAGGCATTTCAAAAGGGGGGCATCGCCTGGGATTCGTGTGCAGAGCTGAAGAGCCCCGGCAAGTGGCAGCTCGACCTGGCCGCCGCCAACCGCGACCTGCTGCTGCTCGCAGGTCTTCCTGCGGATTCGATTCAAATATCCGACCAGTGCGTCTGTTGCCACAGCGAACAGTTTTTCTCGTATCGCAGGGACAAGGATGAGTCGGGGCGCCAGATGGGCTTTATCATGCTGAAAACTTGACTGCAATTTTGAATGGTGAATTTTGAATGCAGAATTGATTCAATTCAACATCCATAATTCAAAATTCACCATTGGAGGTTACCTGTGCTCGCAAAAGTCTTCAGCAGTGCCCTGATCGGTATTGATGCCATTCTGGTGGATGTCGAGGTAGATCTAGCCCCCGGTCTGCCGGCTTTTGCCACGGTCGGCCTGCCGGACGGAGCCGTGAAGGAGAGCAAGGATCGCGTCAAGGCGGCGCTGAAGAACTCCGGCTACGATTTTCCTGCGCGGCGCATCACCGCCAACCTGGCGCCGGCCGATATCAAGAAGGAGGGGGCCGCCTACGACCTGCCGATCTCGATCGGCATTCTGGCCGCCACCGGCGTCATCAAGGGGGCGCGACTGCATGAGTATATCCTGCTCGGTGAATTGTCTCTGGATGGCGGGCTCAAACCGATTCGCGGAGCACTGTCGATGGCGGTTGCCGCCAAACGGGCCGGCTTGACCGGCCTGATCCTGCCGGCCGAAAACGCACCCGAAGCGGCTGTCGTCGAGGGGATCGACGTCATCGGCGCCACGTCCCTCTCCCAGGTGGTCGAATTTCTGAGCGGCCGCGAAAGCATCGAGCCGTGCAGGGTTGACCTGCAGGCGCTCTTTTCCAGCGGCTGCGACTATGGCGAGGATTTCAGCGAGGTAAAGGGGCAGGAGAACGCCAAACGTGCCTTGGAAGTGGCCGCCAGCGGCGGTCATAATATCCTGATGATCGGTCCTCCCGGTTCGGGGAAGACGATGATTGCCCGTCGCATCCCGACCATCCTTCCCCAGATGTCATTTGACGAAGCGATAGAAACCACCAAGATTTTCAGTGTCAGCGGCATGCTGGAGAAAGAGCGGGCGCTGCTGGCGGTGCGCCCCTTCCGCTCCCCGCATCATACGATCTCGGATGTCGGCCTGATCGGCGGCGGCACGACCCCGAAGCCGGGCGAAGTTTCCCTGGCGCACAACGGCGTCCTGTTCCTTGACGAACTCCCCGAATTCAAGAAAAATGTTCTCGAAGTACTCAGGCAACCGATCGAGGATGGCAAAGTTACCATTTCCCGCTCATTACTGTCGTTGACCTATCCGGCACGCGTCATGCTGGTGGCGGCGATGAATCCATGGAGATGTGTGAACCTTTCTCTACTGGCGCGAACGAAGGGATATAAAAGAAGACAAAATGAAGGGAATCCTCGCCGACATCAATCCTCTCGACAAGTTCTTTCACGACTTGCTGCCTAGCCTCATAACTCAACGATGGCCACAGTGACGCCAGCGTAGTTGCTCTCTCGATTACATACGACTTGCCAATCTCATTTGTTTTGATGAAATCAATCTCTGCCTGCAGACGGGGGATCTCCAGGGTAATGTTGTCAAGCCTGGTCTTGATCGGATCATATCTTTCTTTGAACCCGTTTTGATCAAGAACCTGCTTACCGTACAAGTCGATTAAAACATCAACTTTCCCGTTTACTTCCTTCTGCTCTTTCTTCAGCAGTTCAAGCCTCTCCTGCTTTTCCACCAATTCATTTTCCAGATCTTCGTTGGCACCAAGCTGTTCAGGTGCGACAACCACCTCCTTCAAGGCATTCTGGAAGTTCTCCTCGATGATGTCCTCGTTGATTCTCATTCCACATTTCTTGCAAGCATAACGGGGAATCTTCATCGACGGATATGGAGCAACGTACAGTTTTTCTCCGCACTGGCATTTCAATATTCCTGAAAACAAAAACCTTCCAACCTTTGGAACCGATTTGAATGATGTGTATCGTCGAGCAGTCTCCTCAAAGATTTTATTCGCTGCGTCCCAGTCCTCTTCCGACACCAGCGGTTGAACGTTGGTATAGACCCAATCTGACTCCGGTTTCAGCACCCAATTCTTCTTGTTACCAAGACTCTTTGCGTAGTTGGCTCTGCGTATACCCTTGTAGATTGTATCCGAGAGAAGCCGCTTGAGAGATGTCGGCCTGTAAACCTTCTTGCTCCTTGAATAGAGCCCTTCATCTTTGAGTTGATTACAGGTGGTGAGCAGCTTGCCGGTTTCAAGGAATATTTGGTATGCCCTTTTGACGACTGGAGCTTCATCCGGATTGGGAACGATCTTTCCATCAACCCAGTGATAACCGAAGGCCCCCTTTCCACCAGTATTCTTTCCCAACTTTGCCCTGATAGGAATTGATGCTGCGACACGGGCAGAGATCTCCTCACGCTCCCACTGAGCCAATGCGCCGATAACGGTATAGAGGAGTCTGCCGGCAGGAGAGGACGTGTCAATACTCTCTTCAAGGCTTACGAGTGCAGCGTCGTGCTTTTGGAAGTAGTCGGAGATTTCTAGGAGTTGTTTGGTGTTGCGGGCAAGGCGAGCAAGTTTTGAGAAGATAAGAGCCTGTATTCGACCAGCGGCTACATCATCAAGCATTCTCTTGGCTTCGGGATTGTCAAGGACATCCTTGCCTGAAACGCCTGACAGATCATACAAGTCTACTATGTTCCATCTCTTGAGTTCTGCATACATCCGAGCACGGGCTTCATGATTCTTTGGCGATTCTCCCCGCGCCTGGTCTTCTGTTGATACCCTTATCCATATCCCAACGTTCATCCCGTCATTCCTGTCTAAATCACCCCGCCGGCCCAAACCACCCTACCGACGATCTTAAGATTTAACGCCTCTTCCCCATGCAGAATTTCAGGCTCGTATAGGGTGTTATCGCTTCGGATCACAACAGAGCCGTCATACTTCTTCTGAAGACGCTTCACAAGCAAGGCATCGTCGTATTGCACAACGTAAATAGCGCCATCTTCAACCTTCGACGTCCGGACATCGATCAAGATCAGATCGCCGTTGCTCAGGGTAGGCTCCATGCTATCGCCTTGAACTGAAATGAGTGCCAGAAAATCCCTGGGGATTCCCAACACATTTTTTACCCACTCCGTCTTGAAATACAAGTGATCTACAATCTGTTCGCTATGAATAATTGCACCTCCTCCAGCACTGGCCTTGACCTCGTAACGAGGAACCCGGACATAGCCATCAGCCTCCGAGACAAGTCCATTGTCACGGCATACCGTCGGAAGAGAACTATCATCTGAGAAAATCCACTGCAAATTGATGTTATGCCTGATACACAATTTGATGATTTTATCGTACGGGACTGTTCCTCGCTTTTTCCAGGTTCCAAGCAGCCTCGGGTCGCTTTCTAGCGCTTTTGCGACATCCGTATCATTCTTCAGATCAAGGGCTTTTTTCAGCTTTTCGATGATAGTTTCGATCAAATTATCATCATTTTGCAGATTTTGGCTTGACATGGTTTTCATCCTTATGCAACAATAATCATCATGATGAGG
>CAZGEG010000019.1:0-93651 GCA_964524835.1 uncultured Geobacter sp. | reverse complement strand
CATCCATGCATAACCTATGCAGCTTGATTCAGCTGTTTAATTGCCGGAGTAATACTCTGATTGGTTATCGCCGTAACACTTCCCAACCCGTCGGCGTGATAGAAGAAATATTGCCCATTCCGCTCCAGCGCCAGATGTTCATCCGGCCTTTGACCATGGGTGTAGAAAGTCTTGGTTGTAACGCTTGCGTCGGTCGCCATCTCCAGCACAATATTATCCCCATCGTAGACATAGGCGTAAGTGGTAGTCTTTGTGGTGCCGTTGGTGGTTGTGACAAGCTTCTTCTCAATCCGTCTCCCCATCGGATCATACTTGAAGGTGATTGTCCGCTTTTCTGTTGTCCCTTTGCTCTGTTCCATCTTCACAAGCCGATTTTCGTAATCCCAAGTGAGAGCCCATCCCTTGTCCGGAGCCGTGGGGATAGTGCGGGCAATCTGGTTGCCGCTGTTGTCATACAGGTAGTTGAATAGCCGTCCGGTGGTCATCCTGTTGGCTGCGTCATACTGGTAAGCGCTGTCCTTCGCCCCGGGGCCGCTCTGCCGGTTGCCCACGGCGTCGTAGGTGTAATTCTTTGTCCCCGTAACCGTGACCGCCTGTTTGAGCCGGTAGACCTCATCGTAATCATAACTTTCCGGAGTCGTGCCGGTGCGAGTCTTGCGGTTTCCTGCCTGATCATGGGTATAGCCATAAGTGAGAAAGGCGCTGGCGCCGTTGTTGTGAGTCAGCGAGGTAAGCCGGTTCAGGTCATCATAGCCATACGCGGCACTGGTTCCGTTCGGATAGACGAGGCTGTTGCGGCGACCGTAATTATCATAGCCGTAGGTGAAGACACCGGCGGCGCTGGTGATGGTCTTTATACGAGCCAGGTTGGCAGGGTCATATCCATAAGTTATCTGCCGCTGGTCTGCCGTGCCGGGGAATAAGGTCATCAGTTTCTTCTGGCCGATGCCGTCATACTGATCGTAATTGATGGCGTTGCCGTTACTGTCAATGACGCTTTTCAGCCAGCCGTTGTCGTAATAGATGAAGGTATAGCCGATGTTGGCGTTGGTGGCGGTTTGCAGGCGTCCCTTCGGGTCGTAGGTGTAGGACTCCTGCGAGTTGTCGGCATAGCGTTTAGTGGTAAGCCTGCCCAGGGTATCGTAATAATAGTTGATGAGAACCTTACCGGGCGCCGTGGTGGCATCGATCTTTTCCCTGACTTTGCCGTGGTCATAGTAGGTGTAACGGATTTTCTTCTGCAGCGGATCGGTTTCCAGCACCAAGCGACCGAGCAGGTCATACTCAAAACTGGTAGTCTGCTCCTTGGCGTCGATGACGGCCGTCAGCTTGTCACTACCTCCGCCGCAGGAAGTGCAGCTTGTGCCTCCCGTACCCCCGTATAAGTATTGGGTTTCGTGCTGTTGAGCATCGGTCACTTTGGTAACATGTCCCTTGCCATCATAGAGAAAGTTGGTTTCTTTTCCTTCCGGGTCTTTCTGGTAATTGCGGTTGCCGTAATTATCGTAATTGTATGCAGTGACATTATCAGGCAATCCCTGGGCAAAGCGGGTGACCGTTTTGAGGCGGTTCATTCCGTCAAACTGTTGGACGGTACGAATTTCCCGATTATCGGTGCCGATGGTTTTGATCTCCAGAAGGTTGCCGTTCTTGTCATAGTTCGTGTATCTGGTGATGACTCCGTCCGGACCGGTGACCTCATACAAGAGCCCGACAACAGCGGCGGTCCGGTTGGCCGGTGTATCGGGGTAATAGGTGTACGTAGTTACTTGACCATTGGCGTCTGTCAGATCCTTGATGTTGCCGTTCATATGGTAACGGGTTGTAGTGACATGGGAATCAGGGTCCGTAACCCTGGTAACCTTGTAGCCATTCTCCACCGTGTACTGATACGTAGTGGTGGTTGCCGCGCTCCCCCTATGGTCGGTTACGCTGCCCATCTGGTCATTGTTGGCATAGTCATAGGTATAGGAGACGGCAGTCTTTATTGGAGGATTGAGCGTAGCCAGACCGGCAATATTCACGGTTGCCGGGTCGATGGCCGGCGTATAGATGGAGATATCGACCGGATCGGTCTGGGTCAGGACGTTGCCATGACTGTCATAGGTGAAGAAGGTTGTCAGCATGGTATCGATGTCGAAGGGTACCGTCTTGGCCCTGAGGGTACGGTCGGCGTTGTAATATTTCCATGTGCTGTTTCCGAACGGGTCTGTTGCGCTGGCTACATTCCCTGTTGCAGAGTCATAGGTATATTGCCATGTTCCGCCGTCACTCTGGATGACGCTTGAACTTCTGACCGTGGTAAGATCTGTGGGGTGACTAACTGTTATAGCCCCTGCCGAATCGGTACCGGTCATAACTCGGTGGCTTGCGTCATAGACATAGGTGGTTACCATGTCCATGGGGTCGGTTTTTGTCCATATATACCCCTTGGTATCGTAATAGGTATACTGCCATTTACTACCATCTGGTCTGGTAACGGATTTAATCAAATTGCCATCGTAAAGGATCCTGTAAATATTTCCGGTCGGGTCGGTAATTGATGTAATCCGGTTGTTTTCATATCCAAATGATGTTGAGCGCCACGTTGACTCGGTTATCGTGGTCAGATTGCCGCTGCTTGTGTCATAAGCAA
This sequence comes from uncultured Geobacter sp., assembly GCA_964524835.1. Classification (GTDB taxonomy): domain Bacteria; phylum Desulfobacterota; class Desulfuromonadia; order Geobacterales; family Pseudopelobacteraceae; genus JACRCG01. Next base: position 91,016 of record CAZGEG010000019.1, on the reverse strand, counting down.
AAGCGAGGGTATTGCCATATGTGTCAGTCATCGCGGTCATCTGACCGGCGCTGTTGAACGTTTTCGATCCACCCCCCTTATACGCCAAAGTGAAGGTTGTAGCTGCTTTTGTCAGAACAGAGTAGTCCCCGGTTTTAGGCACATATACTCCATTGACAAGCTTATAGTAGCTTCGTACATTCCCCTCGCGGATGGTTATCGATCCATTTGCATTCTGTACAAGAGCGACATCGTAGTTATGGCTCCATTTACGCCCTAGAGGGCCGATACGCGGGTCCATGCTGTTATAGGAAAAGGCAAGAGAGGTTGTGAAAGGGCCGCCTGACGTCGCAAAAATCTGCTCACTCATGGAAAGGGCGCCGGTTAATAAATTTGCCTTGGATTTGAAATTCTGTTCCAGATCACATGAATCTGGCGGAGGCAGAACTGTTATTTCTATTGAAGTTGTACTGCTACCGCTACAATCACTAGAAGCGTTAAGAGTTGCGGTGTAGGTTTTCGGCTCCGTAATATTATCATCTCCGTCATTGCCGGCCCAGGTAACCGAGCCGGAGCTGGCATCAGTGTAATTAAATGTTTTTGTGCCTATTGTTAGCGTTGCCGTTTGAATGCATTCCGATGCACTCCATGAAATGACTGTAGGTTGACCGGCAACAATCTGATTTGGACTGGCGCTGAATGATTCTAATGTTAGACCAGTGCACGGCTTGGTAATTGTTACATTAAAGCCATAACTGTTATCGGCAAAAGCATTATCATTAAAACCTAGATACAATTTCCCACTTGAACTACTGGTATAGTTTAAAGAAGTTCCTACAAAAAATGGAGAAGAGGAACCAACTTTCCCAACAAGACTTACCTGCGTAAGCCCTGGAGCTAGAAAACTACTGTCAGTAGGCCTAGCCCACCCATTTGCATCTGCGCAACTAGAACCACTATTATGACAAACTGCACCATCTGCAGTTATGCCTATCTGACAATTTGTCGGGATATTTAACCCCGTATCTTGCCATGTAGGTATCATACTATCGACATAAAACGTGGTCTGATATACACCTGCCATGACATCAATTGGCCTACAAATAGATAAAATTAGTAATAATAGAAGAGTTACGTCAATTATCCGCCGAACACATATATCAAATCTTTTAAATTGTGATTCAAATTCATACAAATACTTGCGCGGCAAAATATTTACAAAACCAATTACGATCCACCCCATTAGCAACATAGCAACAACTTGATGGTTACATATTCCCATAATATCACACCTCTTTATTGACATCTTTATCCTCACTAGGAACCATATCAGGGGTCAAACCTGGAGAGGCACCGAGGGACGTCATTTTCTATTAATTTATTTGCTGAACTAGAAATAAATAACAGCATCCCTCAAGATGTTTTGCGGTTTGCTTTGGCTCATCTTCTGACTTTCACATTGTCCCGAGTTAAGACTTTTTTGCAGAACGGCAGAACGGCAACGATTCGAAGCTGCAAACTTAGGATAACATATCGGATAAACCTGGCGAATAGCAGTTTATGCACCCTCCATTAAATTAATTAAGATCATTAATCAAGCATTTTTTTCATTAGTTAGAATTATTAAAATTGTAAAGTTTCTTTACACCTCTCTAAATTCAACAATTAAATCAGCGTGTTACAAAAGTGTAAAGTTTCTTTACACTTCGCGCAACATGCTGATTTTTAAAGCATGTTTATTTTGGATATTTTATGAGATTTATTTTGGAGACAATGAAAATGTTTTTTATTGGAGTGATGGACATCCACCTTTTTATCTGGTCCAGTTTACAACAAGCCTATGTTTCAAGTTTGTCATCCTATGCTCGTAGTTTTCGTGACGTCATAAAAAAGGCCTAAGGTTGGAATAGAAAAAGTCATAATGTTGGAAAATTACATAATGTTATACCTTTAGTGACACGGCGAGCATTGAAGAGGTCAACAGCAAAGTGTGCCAATTATTGCACATATATTTTTTTTCGTGTAAACTCGGCAAACTAAATAGGTAAAAGCAGGGAATTCATGGAACCGATCGTCACCTATAAAGAGCGCTGCCGCCGCTGTTATTCCTGTGTCCGCAGCTGTCCCGTCAAGGCCATCAAGGTCGACGGGGGGTTTGCCCAGATCATGTATGACCGCTGCATCGGCTGCGGCAACTGCCTGAGCTGCCCGCAGCAAGCCAAGGTCGTGGTGGACCGCATGGTCAGAACGCAGGAGATGTTGGCTTCCGGCACCCCGGTCGTGGCGGTGCTCGGCTGCTCGTTCCCGGCCTTTTTTCACACGCTGCGACCCGGCCAACTTGTGGCCGCCCTGAAAAGCCTCGGCTTCAGCGAGGTCCACGAGGGGGCGTACGGCGCGCGCATGATTGCCGGCAGCTACCGCGACACGCTCGGCTCCTCGGAAAAACCGCTGATCTCATCCCATTGCCCGGCGGTAGTCGACCTGATTGAACGCCATTACCCGGCACTGGTCCCCAACATCGTGCCGATCGTATCGCCCATGATCGCCATGGGACGTTTTATCAAGGGCGTTCTCGGGGATGAAACCAGGGTCGTCTACGTCAGTACCTGCATTGCGGCAAAATTCGAGATCCAGGGAGAGGCCTCCGGGGCGATCGACGTCGTGCTGACCTATCAGGAGATCGACAAGCTCCTCAAGAACAGGGGCATCACCCCTGCCGGCCTGGCGGAAATGCCGTTCGACGGTGTAGATCCTGGTTCCGGACGTCTATTTACGCTGACCGGCGGCCCGCTGAAGGTTTTCGATATCCGGACCGATTTCCAGGATAACGAGACGATCAGCGCCGAAGGCGAAGCACACACGATCGGCATTATTCGCGATCTCGCCGCGGGGCGCATTTCGCCGGCATTTGTCGATCTCCGTTTTTGCGACGGCGGCTGTGTCGACGGCCCTGCCCGCGATAAAGAGCTCAATCATTTTTTCAAGCGCAAGCTGATCGTCTGCCACAACAGCGCCAAGCCCCCCTATAACACGGCGGCCCATTACCGCTCAACCGCGCTACTGCCCGACCTTGCCCGCTCCTACGCGGACAAGTCGCAGAAACTGGCGACCCCGGGCAAGGATGACATCAAGCGCATCCTCCATTCCACGAACAAATTCACTCAAGGGGACGAACTAAATTGCCGAGCCTGCGGATACAACACCTGCCGCGAGCATGCCGTGGCGGTATTTCAGGGGCTTGCCGATATTGAAATGTGCCTTCCGCACAACATGCAGCTGATCGAGGAGGAACGCGGGCACCTGATGCAGAAGTATGAACTGGTGCAGCGGGAGTTGGACCGGCAGGCGGGAGATGACCTGATTGTCGGCAGCGACCCCGGCATCAGGGGCGTGATGGAACTGATCCACCAGGTTGCCCCCACGCCGACAACGGTGCTGATCAGGGGCGAAACCGGCACCGGCAAGGAGCTGACCGCCCGCGCCATCCACCGCCAGAGCCAGCGTAATGACAAACCGCTCATGACCGTCAACTGCACCACGCTGACGGATTCTCTCCTTGAGAGCGAACTGTTCGGCCATAAAAAAGGCTCCTTCACCGGCGCGATCGCCGACAAAAAAGGGCTGTTTGAGGCGGCCAACGGCGGGACCATCTTTCTGGACGAAATCGGCGACATCACCCCCAAACTGCAGGCCGAGCTGCTGCGGATTCTGGACATGGGGGAGGTTCGCCCCGTCGGGAGCGTTGCCGCCAAAAAGGTGGACGTGCGCCTGATAGCTGCCACCAACAAGGATCTTGAGCTGGGGGTACGCGAGGGGTGGTTTCGCGAGGATCTGTATTATCGGTTGAACGTGTTCTGCATAGAGCTGCCGCCGCTGCGGCAGCGCGCCGAATCAGTGCCGGAACTGGCCCGGCATTTTCTCGACAAGGCCCGGAAAAAACTCAACAAAACCATCGCCGGCATCGAAGACCGGGCCGTCAAGGCCATGCAGCACTACCCCTGGCCCGGAAACATCCGTGAAATGCAGAATGTCATTGAACGCTCCGCGGTGCTGGTCAAAGACGGCGTCATCCGGCTGGAAAATCTGCCGACCGTATTTCTCGACACCTACGATTCCTGCCCCGACATTGATGTCAATCGTCGCCGGGTCTCGTTCAAGGCGGAGCGCGAACTGCAGGTCGTTCGCACCGAGAAGAATATTATCGTGCGCTACCTCGAAGAGTGTGACGGCAATGTTGCCAAGGCGGCACGCCAGGCAAATCTACCCCGCCGTACCTTCTACCGCCTCCTTGAGAAGCACGGCATCGAAGTCGTCCGTCGCTCAAAATCCTTCACCGGCTAACCTCTTTACTCTGCTCTGTAGTCCCACCCGTCACGGATACGGATTCTGTTTCAAAATAGTGTATACTTTTGGCCATCAGTGCGCCATTTTTGGCACACGTTTTATCGCTTCAACCAACCGGCCCGGCATTGTCCTGTTGCAACATACCGTACTGCAAGGTATTTATTTTTTTACCCATACTTGGCATGCAAATAGCTAGTGTTTACTACATATTCGTTCATACGAACTCGAAGCAAACCATATTAAAAACGGAAAGGAGTATTACCATGGGAAGAATGAGAGAGAACCCACGCTACAATGTCATTTCAATGAGGGTGAGCGACGAAGAGCGCGATCACCTGGAAAACCTGATGAAAACAACCCACAAGAGCATTTCTGACATCATGCGCGAGGCTATGGAATATTTTTCCGCTCACTACGAGCAGGACGGAATGGGCCGCAAGGCCGCATAGTCACACGACACCCCCTGAACGCAGAGAGGCGAGGATATGATCCTCGCCTCTCTGCGTTTATTCGACCAAAACATTTCAGTTGATCGTAATTTCAAACTGCTCCTGATGAAAGCCCGGCTTGGCCCTCACCGTGATTCTTTTCTTGAATTTCTTTTCCAGCTCCTCAAGCCCGCGCCGCTCCTCGTCATAGAGGAGGTCGGCAACCTGCGGATGCACCGTCACCGTTGCTTTGGTCCCCCGGATATCCAGCATTTCGCGGCGCAGTTCGCGGAAGATCTCATGGCAGACGGTTATTTTTGACTTGATGTAGCCGCGCCCTTCACAGTAGCTGCATGGCTCACACATCATGCGGCTGATATTCTCGCGCACCCGCTTTCTGGTCATCTCCACCAGCCCGAGCTCGGATATTTTCAGGATGTTGGTCTTCGACTTGTCAGCCTTCAGCGCCTCTTCCAGCGCCCCGTACACCTTTTCACGATTGACCTCTTTTTCCATGTCGATGAAGTCGATGATGATGATCCCGCCGATATTACGCAGCCGGAGCTGGTAGGCGATCTCCTTGACCGCTTCCAGATTGGTCTTCAGGATCGTGTCTTCCAGGTTGTGCTTGCCCACGAAACGGCCGGTGTTCACATCGACGGCGCTCAAGGCTTCCGTTTGTTCGATGATGATATAGCCGCCCGACTTGAGCCAGACCTTCCTCCCGAGGGCGCGGCTGATTTCAACCTCCAGACCGTAATGATCGAAGATCGGCTCCTCCTCGTCATACAGCTCGATCGTATATTTCATCGTTGACGCAAAGGTCGAAATAAAATGCACGATCCGGTCATAATCAACCTGTGAATCAACAACGATCTTGTCGACCTGTTCGGTGACGATGTCCCGCACGACTTTCTGCACCACATCCAGATCCGAGTGGAGCAGCGACGGCACCGCGCCCTTCGCCTGGCGGCTGGAGATCTCTTCCCACAGGGTCGTCAGGTACTGCATGTCGGCGATCAGGTCTTCCTCGCTCTTTCCTTCCGAAACGGTCCTGACGATGTAGCCGGAACCGGGCTTCTTGAGGCGCTCGACGATCTCCCGCAGCCGCTCCCGCTCCTCTTCGTCCTCTATCCGGCGAGAAATACCGATGTGGTCAACCGTCGGCATGTAGACCAGGTGCCGCCCCGGCAGGGAGATATGTGAGGTTATGCGGGCCCCCTTGGTGCCGAGCGGCTCCTTGGATATCTGCACCAGCAGTTCCTGCCCTTCCTGCAGCAGGTCCTCGATCGGGTGGAGCGGACGGAACTCGGTGCGGTCATTCCCCTCGGGCTCTTCGCCCGGCTCATCATCCTTCTTGCTGCCGGCATACAGCAGCGACTCGTACTCCTCGATCGCATCAAAAACATCGGCAACGTAGAGGAATGCGGCCTTCTCCAGCCCGATATCCACAAATGCGGCCTGCATTCCGGGCAGTACGCGGATGACGCGCCCCTTGTAAATATTGCCCACTATTCCCTTTTCGCGGCTCCGCTCGATATACAGTTCGGCAATGGTGCCGTTCTCTATCAACGCGATGCGGGTTTCGTGGGAAGCGGCATTAATAACTAATTCAGCTCCCATGGTGATTTTCTCCGTTTGACTAACAGTATATGAATTACAAATTGTGCGTAATCGTTGCCGGCGTGCCGGGAATCCTCTTCTGCGCTATTCTGCAGGGAATTACCTCGCTGCCGTATGTGTCGTGCACCAGGGAGAAGTGAAAACGACTTCCAGCTTCTCGACCTGAATATCATCGCCCTGAAGCGTCTCGTCACCGGTTATGGCCCGGGCGAACTCGACCGGCTTGCCCCTCCTGGCGACCAGTTCCACCGCCTGTCCGTCTGCCGAGAGTGAGACCGCTTCACCCCTCAGGTCAACCGTAGTCGTCTGACCCTTCTTAATCCGTTGAATGACATACATGTCATGTGCCAAAAACTGCACACACCGTTGCTGAAGCTCGGCCGGATCGGCGCCGGTAAAGGTTATCCGGTAGCGGGTGGCGTCAATGAGGGTCGAGATGGATGGTGATTTGGCGTCAACCTCAGCCGCCTCCAGAATCCGCAGCCCTTCCGGCAGCACCGCATTGAGAAGTTCCTGAACCTTCAGCGGCGATATACCGGACACAACGAACATATCCATATACTCCGCCCGTGACTCGACCCCTACGGACGTTGCCGTTCCGAATGAGAAGCGGGGATGCGGGTGGAAACCGAGCGAAAACAGGATCGGCACCCCGCCTCTGCTGACGGCGCGGGTAAAGACGGTGATCAGTTCGAGGTGGCTCAGGTAGCGCATGACGCCGGTCTTGGAAAAGCGGAGCCGCATCCGGGCTGCGGCCGGTTCTTCAGACGGGACGCTCGGCCGCGGCGGGATGGCTGCCTGCGGGGAAATCCGGTTCGTCACGACGGTGAAATCGCAGACGCCGCAGGCGCTGCAGCTGCCGTCGCGGCAATCCTTCGTCGCCGCTTCCCGGAGCGCCTGCTCGCGCTCGGCCAGCAGGAATTCGCGGGTCACGCCGCAGTCAAGATGGTCCCACGGCAGGACTTCAACCAGCTCCCGGCGGCGCAGGTACCACTCCGGCTCGACAGCGCAATCGGCAAAAGCCTGCAGCCAGCGTTCCAGGGAAAAATGTTCGCGCCAGCCGTCAAAGCGGCACCCCAGCTCGACAGCACGGATCAGGACCGGCGCCAGGCGGCGGTCTCCGCGGGCAAAAACCCCTTCCATGAACGAAAGCGGCGCATCCTGCCACTTGAATTTCAGCTTGCGCTTCTTGAGGTCGCAGTGGAGCTGATACTGAAGCTCGGTGGTTTCCGCCGTGGAAATCTGCGGTTCCCACTGGAACGGCGTATGTGCCTTGGGCACGAAGGTGCTGACGGCAACATTGACATCGCCGGAAACGCCGCTCCCCTTGGCCTGGTCCTTGACCTGGCGCGCCAGCGTCGCGATCTGGGCGACATCGTCAGCCGTTTCACCCGGCAGCCCGATCATGAAGTAGAGCTTGATCAGGCGCCAGCCGGCCTGGTAGATCGCGGCGGCGCCGGCAATCAGGTCGGCCTCCGTAATCCCCTTGTTGATAACCCGCCGCATCCGGTCGCTCCCGGCCTCGGGAGCCAGGGTAAAGCCGGTCTTGCGCACTTTCTTGATCTCGTCGATCAATCCGCCCGACAGGCTTCCGACCCGCAGGGAAGGAAGCGACACCGCCACCCGGTCCTCGGCATAGCGCGCCATCAGCTCGGTCACGAGCGGGGTCACACAGGAATAATCACCGGTGGAAAGCGACAGCAGCGATATTTCATCATACCCGGTCGCCTGGAGCGATTTCTCCACGAGACCCAGGATCGTCTCCGGTGAGCGCTCGCGCAGCGGGCGGTAGACGTACCCCGCCTGGCAGAAGCGGCAGCCGCGGGTGCAGCCGCGGGCTATTTCCACCGCCACCCGGTCATGGATCGTCTTCATGAACGGCACGACGGGAGAAACCGGGTAGGGAGCAGCATCAAGATCAGCCAGGAAGCGGCGACGGACCGACGTATAGCCGGGCTTCAGAGGGGTGATCGCCGACAGGGTACGGTCGGGAGCGTATTGCGGTTCAAAGAACGAAGGAATGTAGACCCCTTCGATGGCGGAGAGGCGCATGAGCAGCCCGGCTTTGTCCTCGCCGGCTTTTTTAGATTCCAGCACCGCCCGGGCTACGTCCAGCACGGCTTCTTCGCCGTCCCCCAGCAGCACGGCATCAAGGAAGGGGGCCAGCGGCTCCGGGTTATAGGCGCAGGGGCCGCCGGCGATGATCAGCGGATAACCCGCCTCCCGGTCGCCCGCCAGGAGCGGGATACCGCTCAAGCGGAGCATCGTCAGGATATTGGTGTAGGAAAGTTCATACTGCAGGGTGAAGCCGATGATATCGCAGGCTGCCAGAGGGGTGGCCGTTTCGAGGGTCGCCAGCTGGACGCCTTCGGCCAGCATCTGCGCCTCCATGTCCGGCCAGGGAGCGAACACTCGCTCTGCGGCGATCCCTTCGACCCCGTTCAGGATATGGTACAGAATCCGGAGACCCAGATGGCTCATACCTACTTCGTATACATCAGGAAACGCCAGGGCAAAGCGCAGGTCGGCGGCATCCTTCCGGATGGAGCCCATTTCGCCCCCCATATAGCGGGCAGGTTTTTCGACAGCGAGAAGATTCATTAGTAAAATTCAGTTCTTGTACAGGATTTAGACGGTCTGGGAATATAGCAAATCGACCGGGTCTATGCAAGGAAATAGCTGTTTTTATGACTTTCTGGCGGGAATGGATGCCGACCCTTGCGCTTTTAAGCGATGGTGATTATTATTAAAGTATCCGGTAAAATCTGGACATCGATTATCATGTGAGGATACCATGAACACACTGAAAACCACATTGCTGATGGCTCTCCTGACGGTGCTGCTGGTTCTGATCGGCGGCGCAGTCGGCGGCAGAGGAGGGATGACGGCAGCCTTTCTGCTCGCTGGCGGGATGAATTTTTTCTCCTACTGGTTCTCCGACAAGATCGTGCTCAGGATGTACGGGGCACGCCAGATTGAAGAGGGGGACAATCCGCGCTTCTACGGGATCGTGCGGACCCTGGCCGGACGGGCCGGCCTGCCGATGCCGAAGGTGTATATCATCCAGGACGACAGCCCGAACGCCTTTGCGACCGGGCGCAATCCGGCCCACGCCGCGGTCGCCGCCACCACCGGCATCATGCGGCTCCTGACCGATGAGGAACTTGCCGGCGTTATGGCTCACGAACTGGGGCACGTCAAGAATCGCGATATCCTGATTTCCACAATGGCGGCCACCTTCGCCGGTGCGATCACCTATCTGGCCCACATGTCAATGTTCGTCGGCGGACGGGGTGATGACGACGAGGGAGGCGGCATCTTCGGCACGCTCTTCATGGCGATTCTTGCCCCTATTGCCGCCATGCTGGTGCAGATGGCCATCTCCCGCTCGCGCGAATTCGGCGCCGACGCAGCCGGGGCAGGCATCAGCGGCAATCCGCTCTCCCTTGCCCGGGCACTGCAGAAGCTGGAGCTCGGGAGCCGGCAGATTCCTATGAATGCCAATGCCGCCACCGCACACATGTTCATCGTCAATCCGCTGACCGGCGGCGGACTGATGTCGCTTTTCTCCACCCACCCCCCAATTCCGGAACGTGTCCACCGACTGGAAGACATATCGAGGACACATGATTATTAGACGCGCCGAGAAGGGCACCTCCACTGCAAACCCCCGTCAAGCCGCCTGCGAAACACTTCTGCGTATCAGGAAAGAGGGGGGCTTCGCCGACCGACTGATCGACATCGAGCTCTCCAACGGCGTGCTGAGCGGTCCTGACCGGGGCCTGTACGCCGAGCTGGTATACGGAGTGCTGCGCCGTCAGGGAACCCTGGACCATATCCTCCAGCAGCTGCTTGAAAAGCCGATGATAGAGCTTGACCCGCTGGCGCTGGTCATCCTGAGAATCGGCCTGTACCAGCTGACCTGCCTCGACCGCATCCCCGATTCCGCCGCCGTCAATGAGTCGGTCAACCTGGCCAAACTTATCACCCCGGGCACCAGCGGCCTGGTCAATGCCGTCCTGAGAAACTACCTGCGGCGGCGCGACACGATCAGCTTTCCCGATATGGCCACCGATCCGGCAGCGGCGATCGCGGCCCGACATTCCCAGCCGGAGTGGCTGGCTGAACAGTGGATCGCGCAGCTTGGCGCAGCCGAGGCCCAGCTTCTGGCAGAGGCCTCTTCGCAGCAGCCCCCGCTGACGCTGCGGGTCAACACGCTTCGCTCCGATCGCAACCTGCTTCTGAAAGAGTTTGAAGCTCAAGGTATTGAAGCGGCTCCCTGCCGCTATTCACCCGACGGCATCATGCTATCCGGCCGCCACACGGTCAGCGCGCTCCCCGGTTTCGAATCCGGCCTGTTCGCCGTACAGGATGAGGCGTCACAACTGGCGGGCCAGCTTCTGGGTGCCGAACCGGGGGAACGTGTCTGGGACGCCTGCTGCGCCCCAGGAGGCAAAACCTGCCACATCGCCCAGTTGATGGATGACCGGGGCGAACTGATCGCAACCGATATCTCCCGCTCGAAATTGACGCTCGTGCAGGACAGCCTCCGGCGGCTCGGCATCAGCTCGGTTTCTACCGCTGTTGCCGACCTGCATCAGCCGGACACCTTTCCCGACGGCTATTTTGACCGCATCCTGCTGGACGCGCCCTGTTCGGGACTCGGTGTTATCCGCCGTAATCCGGAGGCGAAATGGCGCCTCTTTTCCGGCGACATAACCCGTCTGGCCGCCGTGCAGAAAACCTTGCTGAAGAATGCCGCCGCCAGACTGAAGCCGGGGGGGACGCTGCTCTATTCAACCTGCTCAACGTCTGAGGCGGAAAATGAGCTGGTGGTGGAGGATTTCCTCCTGCACAACCCCGGGTTCATGCTGGAAAATCTGAATGACCTTTTTCCCGGGTGGAGTGAGTTGATTGCATTTTACGGCATGTTCCGGGTCTGGCCGCACCGCCACGGCATGGACGGCTTCTTCGCCGCGCGGATCAGACGAATAAAATAGAACAGGGAGTTCCTCCATGAAAAAAATCGCCCCCTCAATCCTTTCGGCCGACTTTGCGCGTCTCGGCGATGAGATCCGTGCCGTCGAAAAAGCCGGCGCCGACTACATCCATATCGACGTGATGGATGGCCATTTCGTCCCCAACATCACGATCGGCCCGCTGATCGTTGAAGCTGCCCGCAAGGTGACAACCCTGCCGCTGGATGTGCATCTGATGATCGAGAATCCCGACCTCTACATCGGTGATTTTGCCGCGGCCGGCGCCGACATCATCGTCGTACACGCCGAAGCGACCAATCACCTGCACCGCAGCATACAGCTGATCAAGTCCCTCGGGAAGAGAGCCGGCGTTTCGCTCAATCCGGCAACTCCGCTGGACCTGCTCGATTACATTATCGACGATCTGGACCTGGTGCTGCTGATGACTGTCAACCCCGGGTTTGGCGGCCAGAGCTTCATTGAAGCCTGTCTCCCCAAGATCCACTCGTTGCGGGCGATGCTCGACCGGCGGGGCTCCGAGGCCGAACTGGAAGTTGACGGCGGGGTCAAACCTGCCAATATCGCCCGGATCTCCCATGCCGGAGCGGATGTTTTTGTCGCCGGCAGTGCCGTCTTCGGTGCGTCTGATTACGCGGCCACAATTTCCGAGATGAAGCGGCTGGCGCAGGAGCCGCTGCTCTGATTTAATACGGATTCCCGCAGAGATAGCCGTTTTATTAATTGAGTTTCGAGGTCAGGTAGGCTACACTCCCGCGCTATGCCAACCAGTGTATTGATCATAGATGATTCCGTTACCGTCCGGGAACAGATCATCAGGACCCTCGAGTCGTTCTCTCTCTTCAGCCGCTATTACGAAGCCGAGGACGGACTGGAAGGGTTCAAGAAGCTCCTCTCGTCTCCCGTGGACATCATCCTGTGCGACCTGGAAATGCCGCGCATCGATGGCTTTAAATTCCTCAGCATGCTGAAGGCTCGGCCGGACCTTCAGGATGTCCCGGTAATCATACTGACCGGAATGAACGACCGGGAGCGGAAGATCAGGGGGCTTGAACAGGGCGCCAGCGACTACATCACCAAGCCGTTCGACCACGAAGAACTGGTTGCACGGGTAAAAGTTCACCTCAAAATCAAGAAGCTGCAGGATGAACTGAAGCGCTCCAACGAACTGCTGCTGGAGCTTTCCAACACCGACCATCTGACCGGGCTCTTCAACCGCCGCTACATGATGGAGGCCCTTGACAAAGAGGTGCAGCGCAGCGTCCGCAAGGGGGGCAATCTGTCGCTGATCATGCTTGACATCGACCACTTCAAGCAGGTTAACGACGGGTACGGCCATCTGCAGGGAGATGTCGTCCTGCAGAAGGTGGCTTCACAGCTGCAGAAGGAACTGCGCAGCTATGACTGCGCCGCCCGCTACGGCGGCGAGGAGTTTGTCGCCATTCTGCCGGACTCGACCCTGAAAGAATCCGTGTTCGTGGCCGACCGTATCCGCCTGGCGGTCCAGGGGACAAAATACGCCGGCCAGCTTGCCAAACTGAGCCTGACCGTAAGTCTGGGGGTGGCCACCTTTTCCAAGGAACACTCCCTTACCGTTGACGGTTTCATCAAACAGGCGGACGACGCCCTGTACCGGGCCAAGGCCAACGGCAGGAACCGGGTCGAGTTTCACGATCCGGAGGGTGCAAAAATCGCCGCCGGCCTGGTCAGAATGACCGCCCTGAACTGACTATAGCAGCTCGGCACGAGCCGTGCCGGCGTTTCCGAAGTTCCCATCGCCACCTGCAATCAGCCTGTTAATGCGACTGAAGACAGGTGGCGCTTGCATATACGCCCAAAAGGAATTGCTGATGACCAACCATTTCAGGTTCATTGCTGCAATCTTATTCGTACTCTGCAGCACCGGCGCGGCCCTCGCCGCTCCATTTGCCAAGATTGACGCCCCGCCGCTCTCGGAACGCTGGTTCGGCATTTATGTAAACAGCGAGCGGGTCGGATTCTATCGCCAACGGATAGAAAAAGCGGAGGACGGCTACCGGATGGAGGGAAACGGGAGTGTCCGGATGAAGGTAATGAGTTTTTCCAAGGAAGCCTCGATGCGCGAGACATACCAGGTATCGAAGAACCTGGCGCTCCGCACCTTTGATGTCGAGCAGACCGTAAACGGCTCGGCGTCGCACCTGCGCGGCACGGTCAGCGGCGGTGCCATCCATATAAAAAGCGACGCAAACGGCAAAACTACCGATAAACTGCTCAGGTTCAAAGGGGAGGTGTATCCCGGCCCCGCCCTCAATTTGATTCCGCTCATGCGTTCGGCCTCAACCGGGGCCTCGTACAAGATCCTGGCGTTCGACCCGGAAGAGCCTAAAATCAAGGAGGTGCAGATCACCGTCCTGGGCGAGGACAAAACGACGGAAGGACTGCCGGCCCTCAAACTCCGCAATAACCTGTACCCTTTTGTCAACAACGATATCTGGGTTGACCGGCAGGGGAATACCCTCGAGGAATCGGTGCGGGAAGGGCTGGTAACGACAAGGGTCGAGCAGCCGATGGCTCTCGGACCGTACATCAGTGACTGGGCGCTGGCCAAGAAGGACCTGATCTATGACTTCAGCCTGGTGCGCGTACAGCCGCCGCTCAAGGACCCTGGAAAGCTGACCGGGCTGGCGGTTGAGATCAGCGACTGGAATGATGCCCTGCCGCTGCTGCAGGGAGGCGGTCAGCAGGCGGAAAAACGGGGCACCGGGCGGGTAATCTTTAAAACCGGCTCTCTCGTGCAGCTGCCCTCCGAGCCGCCGCAAAAACCGGAAGAACGGCAGCTGAAACCGGCAGACAAGATCGAGTCGGACGCTCCCGAGATCAAAGCCCAGGCCGGACTGCTCGCCGAGGGAGCCAAAAGTCAGGAGGAGCTGGTTAAAGTTCTGGCGGCCTGGACGGCAGACCGGCTGAAAGACACGATTGACGACGGTGGCAGTGCCGTTGAAAGTTTCAGGTCGAAGAGCGGCAACTGCCAGACTCACGCCCGTCTTTACACGGCTCTGGCACGGGCAGCCGGCATCCCGACCCGTTTTGTTTCCGGTCTGGTGCATCTTGACGGAAAGGGTTTTCTCTACCACAGCTGGGCCGAGAGTCTCATCGGCGGTCAATGGGTTGCCGTTGACCCGACCTATAACCAGCTTCCGGCCGATCCCACGCATCTCAAGCTGTTTGAGGGGCATCTTCCTGAAGATATGGCGCCGATTATTGCCATCATCGGCCGGATCAAGATGACCGTCCTGGAAACAGCATACTAGAAACTGTGGAGGGTCCAGGGGCGCAGGCAGGATGGTTTCTGAGGTCAGGCGGGACAGCTTTGCAGGCATATTCAATTCGGTAACTGGGGAGGGTGGAAAACATGTCGATGAAACCTGAAACACTCGCAGCAATCAACATGACTGAAGATCAGCTGACCAAAGGCCTCATCAAGGATGTCCAGGATGTTTTCATCACCATGGTCGGGGTAGAGGATCTGATGCACCTGCCGCTTCAAATCGATGTGACGACCCATTTCAAAGAGTGCCTGACTGCCATGGTCGGTCTGGCCGGCACCTATAACGGCCTGGTGAGTGTCCATATCCCCTGGCCGCTGGCCATTTCGTTCACGTCCCTGATGCTGGGCATGGAGGTCACCGAGATTGATGATGACGTCAATGACGCCATGGGCGAGATCGCCAACATGGTCGCCGGCTCTTTCAAGCAGCACCTCTCCAAAGGAGGCTCGGACATACAGCTCTCGACGCCGTCGGTCATCAATGGCGCTGATTACAACGTCTCTTCCGGAAACAATCTTGAGAACATCACGATCAAATTTGCCACTGACGAAGAGTGGTTCATGGTCTCGCTCTCAATCGAAGAGTAGCCATGCCTCTGCCACCGCACCCGATACTGGTGGTTTCATACGTTGATGAGACCCGGGCAGCACTGACTGCCTTCCTGGACAAAGCCGGAGCCGTAGCGGCCCCCTGCGCCAGCTTCCGCGAGGCTGAAGATATCGCCATCACAGGGCTGTACAGCGGCATGCTGGTAGACCTCCCATCGATTATTAAATCGAAGGGGGAAGAGAAGATTGTCGCGTACACACTGGCCAACTTTTTCCCGACCCTGCGGGTGCGAACGGTGGGGTTCATTCTCGTGCCGATGAATACACCGGGCGTCTCGAAGCAGGATAGAAGCCTCGACGACTTCCTGCACAACACATGTTTCGCCAACCTCCCCAAACGGCTGCGCGAGTTCCGGCGACACCCGGTCTGCATTTCCACGCTCATTACTCATAAAGGCTCGGATTTACGTGGGTTTACGTTGGATATTTCGTGGGGAGGGGCATTCATCGTTGATGTGCAGTCCGAACAATTCACCGTTGAAGACCGGCTGTCCGTTCTCTTCCCGGAATTCGGCTGCCGCATAGCGGCAGAAGTGTGTCGAATAAAACCGTGGGGTGTAAGCCGTCACCCCCCCGGTATCGGCCTTCGCTTCGGCAACCTGGATGAATCCGGTGCGTCTGTCATTGCGCGGATCACGGGGACCCGCAGGGAGTCCGACCGCGACCGCCTGACCGTCTGAACTGCCGGCTTGAGCTGCGGAACCGTTAAAATCGCTGCTGGTACAGTGCTACCTGCTCCCGCAACGCCTTCTTCATGCCGCGTTTCCACGGCCCCACCGCCACCAGACGCAGGTTTTCCGGGGCAAAGAGCGCGCGGGCGGTTTCCTGAAGCACTGCAGCAGTGATCCGGCGCGCCTCGCTCTGGTCCTCCTCGATGCTCCTGACAACCCCCATCAGCTCGCCCCATCCGTAGCGCCCCCCCATTTCGTAGGCGGAATCCCGGCTGAATTCAAGATCGAAAATATAGGAATTGCGAATCCGCTCCAGCTCATCACCTGGAACCGGCTCTGCCGTGATGCGGAACAGCTCTTCGAACGCCGCTTCGACCGCATGGGTCAGCGTGTCCGGAGCTGTAGACAGATCAAACGCCAGACAGCCGGTTTCGTCGTAGGCCCCGATTGCGCCGTCCACGGAATAAATGATGCCCAGCTCCTCCCGCAAGCGCAGGTGGAGGCGGGAGCTGCCTCCGCCGGCAAGAATCCGTCGCAAGAAACGCAGCGCCATGAAGCGGCGATCGTCGCGGGCAAAACCGAGGAATGCCAGCTGCAGATTCATCTGGCTATCCGAGTCCTGTACACAGCGGATCTGTGGAGAAAACTGGCGGAGTTTAACGGTCTGCACCACCGGTACCTGCCGGCCTGGCCACTGCCCGAAACAGTCCCTGGCGGCAGCGAGAACGGCACGGCTTTTAACCGGGCCGGACACGACCAGAACCGCATTCGAAGGGACATAATAGCTTTTCAGATGTTCTCTGAGGTCGTCCAGGTCTATGGCGGCGATGCTTCCCAGCGTTCCGACGGTTGGCTTCCCCAGCGGATGCCGGGGCCAGAGGAGCCGGCTGACGATGGTGTCCGGGTTAACCTCCTCGCCCTGCTCATTCAGGTCCTCCCGCGCTTCCTCGGCGATAATCCGCTTCTCGATCTCGATTCCGGTCAGAAGCGGTTTCGTCAGCATCGACGCGAAAATCTCCATGCCGCGCTTGATGCTGTCCGGGTGCACCCGGGAATAATAGTAGGTTGATTCGGCATCGGTGGCGGCATTCGGGGCACCGCCGACAATCTCGAAGGCCGACTCGATCGCCAGTGACGAAGGGAATTCAGCAGTCCCCCGAAACAGGATGTGCTCCAGGAAATGGGAAAGCCCTTCCCGTCCGGGCGGGTCGTTGCGGCCGCCGACCTTGAGATAGATTGCGAGCTCGGCGGCATGCAGATGCGGCATTTCGACGCAGACGACCCGCAAGCCGTTGGGAAGTGTATTGAGAAAGGTGCGGATCATATCAGGAGTCTCCGGATGGTTTCTATGCGCTGTCGGTATTCATCAGGAGTCAGCAGCAGCTCTTCATGCGGCTCTGCCCAGATCGGGCGCGGCCAGAGCGGTTCGGACGAGAAGCGCGGCACGATGTGCCAGTGGATGTGCGGCACCATATTCCCCAGGAGTTCATAATTGATCTTGGCGGGAGCGTATGCGGAATAGAGCGCCTCTGCGACGCAAGAGACCTCCTCCATCAGTGCCGCCCGCAGGTCACGGTGGAGATGGAACAGTTCGGTGGCATGGGCCTTGGTGAACAGCAGGGTATAGCCGGGAAAATACTGGTCCCGGTTGAGAACGACATAGGAGTGCGGCAGCTCCACGATCCGCAGATCCGCGTCCGCATCCCAGCGGGAGCACATAGGGCAGGCGGTCATATTATTCGTACCTCAGAGCGTCGATCGGATTGAGTCCGGCAGCTTTTTTTGCGGGGTAAAAGCCGAAGAAGATGCCGATTGCACCTGAAAAAACAAACGCGACGGCAATAGACTGGAATGAAATCAGGGTGGGCCAGTCAAGCATGCGCGACACGGCCGTGGCCCCTCCGGTCCCGAGGGCGATGCCGATCACCCCCCCCAGCACCGTCAGCAGCACCGCCTCGGTCATGAACTGCAGCAGGATGTCGTTCTTTTTCGCGCCGATCGCCATGCGGATGCCGATTTCCCGTGTACGCTCGGTGACCGAGACCAGCATGATGTTCATGATGCCTATGCCGCCTACGATCAGCGAAATTGAAGCAACCGCGCCCAGCAGCAGCGACATTGCCTTGGAGGACTGCTCTGCCACTGCCAGAATTTCCGACAGGTTCCGGGTTGAGAAATCCGGCTCCTTGCTGTTGGTGATCCGATGACGCTGGTTGAGAAGCAGTTTGATTTCGCTTTCAGCCTTATCGATCAAATCTTCACTCTTTGCCTTGACGATGATGGAGCCAACGATGCCGGTGCGCTGCGACCGCACCAGATTGCGCTGGGCGGTGCGCAGCGGCACAAACACGGCATCATCCTGATCGGTCCCCTGGGGCGACTGCCCCTTGCGCTCCAGAACTCCGATAACGGTAAACGGAATTTTCTTGATCCTGATGATACTCCCGACCGGATCGGCAGAGCCGAAAAGGTTTTCAGCTACCGTTTGGCCGAGCAGACAGACCTTGACGGCACCATCATCATCCTGCTGGCTGATGGGACGGCCGCTGACGACCTGCCACTCCCGGATTTCAAACAGTTCCGGTGCCCCCCCCATGATCACCGACGACCAGTTCATGTTGCCGTTGACGATCTGCCCCGAAGTCCTCACGGTTCCGGCCGCATATGCTACGGAGGGGCAGTCCGCCATGATCGCCTTTGCATCATCGCTGGTCAGGGTCTGCGCCCCCCCGCTGCCGGTGCGCAGGCCTCCGCTGGTGGTGGATCCGGGGATGACCAGGATGATGTTGCTGCCGATGCTGGCGATCTGCTGGGAAATGACGTAACTGGCGCCTGATCCGACCGCCATCATGGCTATCACGGCGGCAATGCCGATGATAATGCCTAGCATCGTCAGAAAGGAGCGCATCTTGTTGGTGCGCAGCGCCCGGAGAGCTATTTTTAGTGTCTGTAGAAAGTCCATGGATTAAACCGTCTGATCCGACAAGCTGTCTGAAATTATGAGTCCATCACGAAAGGTGATCTGGCGCCCCGCATACTCGGCCACATCATGCTCGTGGGTCACCATGATTACGGTGATCCCCCGCCGATTTAGAGATGTAAAAAGAGTCATAATCTCCCGGCTGGTGCTGCTGTCCAGATTGCCGGTCGGCTCATCGGCCAGGATTACGGCGGGATTGTTGACCAGGGCCCTGGCGATGGCGACCCGCTGCTGCTGTCCGCCCGAGAGCTGGCTGGGGTGGTTGCTCTCCTTGCCGGAGAGGCCGACCTGCTCCATGGCGATCAGGGCCAGTCCGCGCCGCTCTTTGGAGTGGAGCCCGGCGTACACCAGGGGCAGTTCCACATTCTCTATCGCCGGGGTGCGGGCCAGCAGGTTGAAACCCTGAAAGACAAAACCGAGTTTTTTGTTGCGGATGTCAGCCAGCTGGTTGGCCGTCATGCCCGCCACATCCAGGCCGTCCAGAAGATAGCTGCCGGAGGTGGGGCGGTCCAGGCAGCCGAGAATGTTCATGCTGGTTGACTTACCGCTGCCGGATGCCCCCATGATAGCGACGAACTCACCGGCGGCAACGTCGAAGGAGATGCCTTTGAGCGCTTCGAACTTCTGGTCCCCCATGGTGAAGACCCGGCGGATATCGGTTAAGGAAATGACGCGGCTCATCTAGAAACGCGGACCCATCGGCGAGGCGCCTGCAGCCGGTTTTTTCTTCGTTTCGCCGCCGACCTGCTCGATAATGACCACATCGCCTTCCCTGAGGGCGCCCTCGACCAGCTCAATGCTGCTGTTGTTGGCGATTCCGGTCTTTACCGGGAGCGCAACCGGTTTACCCTCCTTCAGCTGATACACCTGCTGGCTCCTCTCCCTGCCTTTACCGGGGACACCTTTGCCGCCGCCATGAGGTCCCCCTCCAGCGGCAGGGCGCAGGGCGGAAGTTCCCGCGCCTTTCTCTTTCGTGCCGTCACCTTTTTGCTTCGGCCTGAAGCGCAGGGCCGCCGGCGGCAGCATGAGGACATCGTCCTTCTTTGCAACTTCAACAGACACGTTGGCAGTCATGCCCGGCTTCAACTTCATATCGCTGTTGTCAACGCTGACAACCACGACATAGGTGACAACATTCTGGGTGATGACCGGTGCGCTGCGGATCTGGATGACTTTTCCGCGGAAGGTCTGCTCCGGGTAGGAGTCCACGGTGAAGCCGGCTGTCTGATGGAGCTGGATACGGCTGATGTCCGCTTCGTCGACACTGACCTCAATCTGCATTTTCGTCAGATCCTGGGCGATGGTGAAGAGCGTCGGAGTCGAAAATGAGGCCGCAACAGTCTGCCCGACATCGATCGCGCGGGATATGACCACGCCGTCTACAGGCGAGCGGATTACAGAGTAGCGCAGGTTTGTTCTGGATTGCATCAGTGAGCCGCGAGTCTGCGCAACGTTCCCTTCGGCTGCCTTTACCGCCGCTTTGGCCGACAGGAGTGCGGTTTCTCCTGCATCAAAGTCACCTTGCGAGATGATACCGTCTCTCAGCAGCTGTTTGTTACGGCCAAAAGTGCGCTCGGCATCGGTCAGTGCAATTTTGGCTTTTTGAAGGCCGGCCTCGGCGCTGAGATGGTTACCCTGCGACTGTTCCACCGAGGCGTTGAAAAGCGACGGGTCGATTTCCGCAATTGCCTGTCCTTTTTTGACCCGCGAGTTGAAGTCAACATAGAGCTTCTGGATCGTACCGGACACCTGGGTGCCGACCTGAACCGTCGTTACCGCCGAAAGGTTGCCGGTCGCAGCGACCGTCGAAACAATCGTGCCGCGCTCGATTTTTGCGGTCTTATAGCTGATGTCCGGCGGACGCTTGAAGAGGAAATAGCCGGCAATGGCGGCTGTCAAAATGACGCCGCCCGTGATGACAAGGTATTTTTTCATGCGAATCTCTCGATGTGTCGTAGTGGCCTGATGCGGGCGGCGGACATCATAACAGAATAATGGCCGGCACGACAAAAAAAAGCCCCCTGCCGAGCGGCAGGGGGACCTTCATCTGGACGCCCGCGGCCGGTCGGCAGCGGGCTAACGAGGGCAACCCTCTTTGCAGTGGGAAACCGGACGAATCTTAAATCTTGCAGTCCACATTGGCAGGGTCTCCTTTCGAGATCATTATTTAATTCCTAACAGGATAATATTTATCTTAATACTATTTCGAAACTTGTCAAGCGAGAAATTACCGGATTGATTTGATTCCGATTTAGATTGCAATATCTGATGCAGGTGGCAAAATGTTCCGCATGCCGTTAAAAAAACCTTTTCTGGAAATAGCCTGTCAGCAGGTAATGATAGAGGATGCTTCGGTCTTTTCCGTCCAGTGGGCCGACCTGCCGGATGCCATAGCCGGGGCGATTTCTGCGGAAGGGCTGCTTGGACGCTATCTGGGGTATATAAAAAAATGCACCCTGACTCTGATCCGTCCGACGACTCTGGAAAACGGCATCGAGTTCCGACTGATCGGGACCGGCCGGAGCCTGATCAGTTTTTTGCCGCCGGTATATGATGATAATTCCGCAACGTTGCGCATCTGCGGCGGTTTTCTTGTGCAGCCGCGCCGGTGCGATCGGGGCGAGCTTCGTTTCGGAGCGGAGCCGCTGCCCGGATGCGTGCGGGTTTCACTCCAGCTCAGCGATTTTTGTCCCTTGATTCTCGGCAGCCGGTCACCGTCACCGGTTCGCTTCTGGCTTTACCGGATTACCCAGGCCGCAATCCACCGCCTGGTCACGGTACGCTTTCTGTCACTGCTGTATCACGAGCTGGCCGGCCCTTCCGCCGGAGTGCGGATAGTAAAAGTTGCCGTTCGAGACGGAAAGGCCGTCTGAGTCTTTCCTTGTGGCCTGAAATATGCTATATTCAACAGTCTGCAATTCCGGCCCTACGGCCGCAGTCCGGAGAGAGTTACTGCGATACCCTGACATACGGGCTACTTGCGCCGGCGAAGATTATTTCTGGCGGGAGTGCACAAAAACAACTTCTAACGCACTAAAAGGATAACTAAATGCCGCATGCGAATATCGAAATACCTGCGAAACTGCCATTGCACACCCAAAAAGAGGCGGTGGTCTTCCCCTACATGCTGTTTCCGTTATATGTCAGCGAAAAAGATGCCGCTCCTTTCCGTGAAGCGGAAAATTATGAACATTTTGTCGTGCTGGCCTTTGAGCGCCCGGAAGACCCGGAAAAAGGATTTCCGGGCGGCAGATGCGAAATTGCTACGCTCTGCAAGGTTAACCAGATAGCAAAACTTGATGACGGCCGCTACAAGGTTTCGCTGGAAGGGGTTACCCGCCTGCGGATTCTGGATACCGAAACGTCCGGGAAACTGACCCTGGCCCATTGCGAGATAGTACGAGAGTTCGTTGAGAAGAATCTTGTTTCGGATGCACTGGTCCAAAGCCTCAATGCGTTGCTGAAAATCTCGCTTTCCCACGGAAAGCCGCTGCCTGACGATGTCATGAAAATGATCGACTACATCGACAACCCGGCGAGGCTGTCCGATCTGGTGGCGCTGTATGTCAACCTGCCGCCGGTCGACCTGCAGGAACTGCTGGAGACGACCGACCCGCTTGAACGGCTGAAAAAAGTCTATGTGCATCTTACCAATGAAGTGCAGCGGATGCAGATCAAGAACGAGGTGGCAGGCGAAGTCACCAAACGGGTCGGCAAGAACCAGAAGGAATACATCTTGCGCGAGCAGATGAAGCACATCCAGGAAGAGTTGGGTGATGAGGATCCCCGCTCGAGCGACCTGACCGACCTGCGCCGGAAAATCGAAGAGGCCGGACTCCCGGAGGATATCAAGAAAATTGCCGACAAGGAGCTTAAGCGTCTTGAGCGGATCAACCAGGCATCGCCGGAATACAACGTCGCGCGTACCTATCTTGACTATCTGGCAGGAATGCCGTGGAACATCAGCACCCCTGATTCTCTCGACATTGTGAGGGCCGAGGAAATTCTCAACGAAGATCATTACAACCTGAAAAAGGTCAAGGAGCGCATCCTGGAATTCCTTGCGGTACGCTCTCTAAAGGAGAACATGAAGGGTCCGGTGCTCTGTTTTGTCGGCCCTCCCGGGGTCGGCAAGACCAGCCTGGGCAAGTCTATTGCCCGCTCGCTGGGGCGTAAATTTGTGCGGATTTCGCTGGGGGGGGTGAGGGATGAAGCCGAAATCCGCGGCCACCGCCGCACCTATATCGGTGCTCTGCCGGGGCGCATCATCAAGGAGCTCTACCGCTGCGGCGCCAACAACCCGATCTTTATGCTGGATGAAATCGACAAGCTGGGCAATGACTTCCGCGGCGACCCCTCCAGCGCGCTCCTGGAAGTGCTTGATCCGGAACAGAACTTCAGCTTCAACGATCACTACCTCGACGTCGCCTTTGACCTGTCAAAGGTGATGTTCATCACGACCGCCAATCAGCTCGACCCGATTCCCGGCCCGCTCAAGGACCGCATGGAGGTCATCCGCCTGGCCGGCTACAGCAGCCAGGAAAAACTGCAGATCGCCAAAGACTTCATTATCAAGCGCGAACTGGAGGAAAACGGCCTTGCCGACCGCGAACTGACCTTCAACGACGAGGCACTCGAAAAAGTAATCAGCGACTACACCCGCGAAGCCGGCGTACGGGGCCTGCAGCGTACGATCGCCTCGATCTGCCGCAAGGTGGCCAAGGAAATAACCCAGAACAAGGCCGCCCGGAGCAGTATTACTCCCGAGGCCGTGTCGGAACTGCTCGGACCGAAGAAGTTCCATAACGAGGTGGCCGCAGAGAATGATCGCATCGGCGTGGTGACCGGACTGGCCTGGACGGAGACCGGAGGAGATATCCTCTTCATCGAAGTCACTTCCATGCCGGGTAAACCGGAACTGATCCTGACCGGCTCACTGGGCGACGTGATGAAGGAGTCTGCCCGTGCGGCGCTATCCTACATACAGGCGCATGCCGGCGAATTCGGCATCCAGCCGGATGCTTTTGAAAACCGCATCATTCATATTCATGTACCTTCCGGCGCCATTCCCAAAGACGGCCCTTCAGCGGGAATCACCATGGTCACGGCGCTGGTTTCGCTCCTGACCGGAAAGCCGGCGCGGCGCAATGTTGCCATGACCGGGGAAATCACTCTGACCGGCCGGGTGCTGGCGATCGGAGGCCTGAAGGAAAAGGTGCTGGCGGCGCATCGGGCCGGTGTCAGCACGGTCGTGGCACCGGAGCGCAACCGTGACGACCTGGACGACATCCCGGATAACGTCAGGGCCGACCTGCAGTTCATCTTCGTCAATGAAGCGGCTGAAGCGCTGGCTGCGGCGCTCTAGCCCTCTATGAACATCGCCTTTGTTGACAGGATACTGCTGATTTTTTTTCATGAGCTGCAGAATTATTTCACCCTGGCGGGTCGCACCTTTGTACGGCTCTTCCGGCGCCCCTTTTACTACCGTGAATTCGCCATCCAGTTCGACAAATTGGGGTTCTCCTCCCTATTCATCTGCGTCCTGACCGGCCTTTTCTCCGGCATGGTCATGGCGCTGCAGTCGCTGATCCAGCTCAAGCCCTTTGCCGCAACCAGCTATGTCGGCGGCATGGTTGCGGTGACGATGATCAAGGAACTGGGACCGGTGCTCGCCTCGCTGATGGTTGCCGGCCGCGTCGGATCGGCAATCACCGCTGAACTGGGAACGATGGTGGTGACGGAGCAGGTCGATGCGATGCGAGTGGAAGGGACCGACATCATCAAGCGCCTCGTGGTGCCGCGGCTCAAAGCGATGCTGCTGGCGCTGCCGCTCCTGACGGTCGTGACTGACGTGGTTTCCATAGCAGGCGGCTATATCATGTCGGCCGGCTACAATATCAACCCGGTCATGTACATCAGCGGGCTTCCCCAGTTCATGCTGTTTCAGGACCTGATCGAGGGGGTCGTGAAACCGGCGGTATTCGGTGCCATTATCGCCATAACCGCCTGTTATGTGGGGCTTAACACAAAGGGCGGCGCGGCGGGAGTAGGAGCAGCGGCCAAGCAGGCTGTCGTGCTTTCTTCGGTTCTGATCCTGGTCTGCGATTTCTTCATTGCAAAGATATTTGTCGTTTTCAGAGGGTAATATGGCGTACTGGCTGTTTAAAACCGAACCGGGCTGTTTTTCCTTCGATGACCTGAAAAAGCGTCCCGGCATGACCGAACCTTGGGATGGTGTGCGCAACTTCCAGGCACGCAATTTCCTGCGGGACCAGGCCAGGATCGGCGACCGGGTGTTGTTCTACCACAGCAGCATACCGGAGCCTGCAGTCGTCGGTCTGGCGGAAATCGTACGGGCCGGCTATCCTGACGCTACCGCCCTGAACCCGAACTCTGAACACTTCGATCCAGGGGCTTCGGCTGACAATCCTGTCTGGTACATGGTTGACCTGCGCTACGTTGCACCGCTCCCCGGGATTGTGACGCTTGAGAGCATCAAACGGAATCCCCTGCTGGCGGAAATGCCGCTGGTAAAGCGCAGCCGTCTTTCGATTCAGCCTGTAACCGAAGACGAGTGGCGGATAATACTGGCCATGGGTGGAATGACGGAAGGAATGAAGAACCGATGACCTCCAGCGACTCCATCCGCATGGAAAAATTGTGTTATTCGGTCGGCGGACGCAAGATCCTGGAGGATTTCGACTTCCAACTGGAGCGCGGCGTCAACCGCACCATCCTGGGGGTCAGCGGCGCCGGGAAGACGACCATCCTCAAACTGCTGCTCGGCCTTCTCGTCCCGGATTCCGGCTCGGTTTACATCGGCGACCTCCGCATCACCGGATTGCCGGAATCGAGCTTCATGCAGCAGCGCAAGAGGATCGCAATCGTTTTCCAGGGAGGGGCGCTGTTTGATTCGATGACGGTCGGGGAGAATGTCGGCTATCGCCTGTTCGAGGAGGGGCGGCTTTCCCAGGCCGAAATATCGGGGGTTGTACTCGAAAAACTCCGCTTCGTGGGCGTGGAAGCGGCCCTGAACCTGTACCCGTCCGAACTGTCGGGCGGCATGAAAAAACGGGTAGCCATAGCCCGCGCCCTGGCGGCCGACCCGGATTATATCTTCTTTGACGAACCGACCACCGGACTTGATCCGATCGGGGTCTATAACATCTGCAACCTGATGCTGCGGCTGCAGGCAGAGGGGAAGACGACGCTGATGGTCACTCACGATCTGGCCACCGCCTTCGCCACCTCCCAGCGCTTCACCTTTCTGCATAAAGCGCGCATGCTATTCGAGGGGGGTGAAGCGGAGATGAAGTCCAGCAGCATTCCGGAAGTGCGCGAGTTTCTGGGACCGACAGACTCGTCGCTGTTTTATGACATTCAGATAACCGACGAAAGACGGCAAGAAGACAGGAACAGGCGGGCACAATATGAAACGAAGTAATCAGATCGGCTGGGCTCAGGTGCGGGGGGGTGTTTTCATCTTTCTGGCGCTGGTCTTTTTTGCCGGCGGGGTCCTGCTGATGGGACAAAAAACCAAGATGTTCGTCAACAAGGGTTCCCTCCGGGTCGTCATGAGCGATGTTGTCGGCTTGAAAGTCGGCGCTCCGGTCTGGCTGGCGGGGGTGGACGTCGGCCTCGTCACCGACATCCTGTTTGCCGATCCGAAGAACAGCAATGAGGTCAGTATCGATATCGAAGTCGATACCGATGCCCTGAAAAAAATCGGCAGCGATTCGAGGGTGTCGATCAAGACCCGCGGGCTGATGGGTGAAAAATATGTCGACATACTCCCGTCAAAGAGCTACTCCGACAAGCCACCTGCCGTTCTGCAGGGGACTGCGGTTGCCAAGCTGGACGATGTCATTCAGAAGGCGGGCGACACCTTTGACAAGGTCAACGGGATCATCGACAACATCGACAAGGGGAAGGGAACCCTGGGGAAACTCAACAAGGACGAGACGCTCTACAGCAATGTCGCGCGACTGGCCGTTGAAATGAAAGCTCTGGTCATCACGATAAACCGCGGCGAAGGGACTCTTGGCAGACTCAACCGCGACCCGGAGCCTTACAACAAGCTGATCAGCATTCTCAACCGCGCCGACCGGACGCTGCAGGACATCCAGTCCTCTGAAGGCACGCTGAACAAGCTGATCTACGACAAATCACTCTACACGAAGCTGACGGCACTGGCTGACAAGAGTATCCAGGCAGCCGATGATGTCCGTGATCTGAACAGGAAAATCACATCAAAAGAGGGGACGGTCGGTCTGCTGCTTAACGACCGGGAGTTTTATGACAAGGGGATTTCTCTCCTTACCAGAGCCGAAGCTTCGGTCAAGGCGATCGAAGAGGTGACGGCACAGGTCAGGGGGGGAGACGGTACCGCAGGGAGGCTGGTGAGCGACAGGGCGCTCTATGACAAAATGAACAAAATGGTCGACGACCTGGATGCGCTGGTAAAGGATTTCAAGCAAGACCCGCGTAAATATATCAAATTTTCAGTTTTTTAACGGGAGTACGGGATATGAAGAAGATCTTGCTCGTAATTACGCTGCTGGCAGCGTGTGCGACAGGCATACAGGCCGCAACCCTTGAAGAGAAGGTTGTGGAGCACACGATGAAAAACGGCATGAAGCTGCTGATGGTGGAGCGGCATACCTCGCCAACGGTCTCGGCCTGGATCCGCTTCAGAGTCGGGAGCGTCGATGAGCGCAGCGATGAACGCGGGATTGCCCACCTGCTGGAACATATGCTCTTCAAGGGGACGACCACGCTCGGGACAAAGGATTACGCTGCCGAAAAACCGATCCTGGATAAAATTGAGGTTGTCGCCCAGGAGTTGACAGCCGAGAAGGCGCGGCGCGGCAAAGCCGACCCGGTGAAAATTGCCGGATTGGAGAAGCAGCTGGCGGCACTGGAAGCTGATGCGTCGAAATACGTCATAAAAGATGAGTTTTTCGAACTGTATTCAAAAAACGGCGGCACCGGCTATAACGCCTTTACCAGCCGCGACGGCACGACCTATCTGATCAGCCTCCCCTCGAACAAACTGGAGCTGTGGGCTGCCATCGAATCGGACCGTCTGCAGAACGCGGTGCTGCGGGAATTCTACACCGAGCGCTCGGTCGTGATGGAGGAGCGCCGCAGGTCCTACGATGCCGACCCGGAGAGCAAACTGTGGGAAACGTTTGTCGCCTCAACCTTCCTGGCCCATTCCTACGGCCAGCCGACAATCGGCTGGATGTCCGATATTGAAAATCTGTCCAGGAGCAAGGCCGAGCAGTTCTTTCACAGTTACTATGCACCCAACAACGCGATCGTAGCGATTGTGGGGGATATTGATACGAAGAAAACAATCGCCCTGGTCGAGCGCTATTTCGGTGGGATCAAGCCGGGAAAAGAGCCGCCACCGGTCACCGCCCAGGAACCTAGGCAGGCGGGAGAGCGGCGCATCGAACTGGTAGCCGAGGCCGAACCGACGCTAATGATCGGTTACCACAAGCCTGCCGTCAACGATCCGGACGACTATGTATTTGACGTTATCACCATGATTCTGGGAAGCGGCCGCACTTCTCGCTTTTACAAAAGACTGGTTATTGAGAAGCAGATCGCTTCCGATATCAGCGCATTCGACGCGCCGGGAAGCCGTTATCCGAACCTCTTCGTCGTCAGCGCCAATCCGCGGGCGCCGCATACGGTCAAAGAGGTCGAGGATGCCGTTCTGGCTGAACTGGAGTTGTTGAAAACAACCCCGGTCGTCGAGCGTGACCTGCAGCGCATTCTCAACAAGATCGAATTTGAGGAGGCGCGCCGGATGGGCACCAACGGCGGTCTGGCACGCAACCTGACGGAGTACGAGGCAACGACCGGCAGCTGGCGCTATATGACCGAACATCGCGGCAGGATCGCCAAAGTCACACCGGCCGACATCCAGCGGGTAGCCCGCACCTACTTCACCCGCGAGAACCGCACCGTTGGATTTATCACCAAAAAAGGGGGTGACAAATGAGACGCTTTATTCTCACGGTCTGCTTTCTCATCACCTTGATCGCACAGGGTTGTGCCGCTAATCAGCAATTGGTAAATCCCCGGAAGATGACATTCCCCGAATTGAACTTTCAGATCCCGGTTGCCGAACGGGTCGTCCTGGAGTGCGGGATGCCGGTCTACCTGCTGCGCGACACCGAACTGCCGATCATCAACATGACCGCCATGGTACGGGTCGGATCGGTCTATGAACCTGCCGCGAAAGCCGGTCTGTCCGGCATGGTCGGCAGTGTGATGCGCAGCGGCGGAGCCGGAGGCATGGCCCCGGAAGCGATGGATGACGAGCTCGAGTTCATGGCTTCCGCCGTCGAAAGCGGCATCGGCAGCGACATGGGTACGGTTTCACTGACCACCCTCAAAAAGAATTTCAGCCGGACACTGCAGATTTTCAGCGATGTCCTGCTCCGCCCCGATTTCAGCGATAAACGGGTGGAGATTTTCCGCAGGCAGTCGATTGAAAGCTTGCGGAGGCAGAATGACGATCCCAAGGAGATCGCCAGGCGCGAGATCAATCGGGCCATTTATGCCGGCCACCCCCTGGGAGAAATAGCGACCTTTGAGTCGATCAGCTCCATCTCCCGTCAGGATCTTGCCGACTTTCACCGTCGCTATTACCGGCTCGACAACATGATACTCGCGGTCTCGGGTGATTTCGATCGAACGGCACTGCTCAAAGAGCTGAACTCGGCCTTCAGACTGGAGAAAAATCTCAACGTATTGACCATTCCGGAGATTCCCCAGCCGAAACAGCTGTTTCTGGGGGAGGTTCTCTACGGCAAAAAAGATGTCAATCAGACCGTCATCCGCATGGGACACCTGGGGCTCACAAAAGATAATCCTGATATCTACGCCGTGCGCCTCCTGGACTACATCCTGGGGGGGAGTTTCACGTCACGCCTGACGATGGAGATCCGCACCAATCAGGGACTGGCGTACAGTGTCGGCAGCCATTTCGATATCGGACGCCGTTTTACCGGCAGTTTTGTTGCCGAGACTGAAACCAAGGCCGAATCGACCGCCAAAGCAATCAACCTGATGAAAAATATTATCACCGGCATGACGAAAGAGCCGGTCAGCGACGGCGAACTGAATGCCGCTCGGGAATACATGATCAACTCGTTCATGTTCGGTTTCACCAGTCCGGCTTCGATTGTAACCCAGCGGGCCCGGCTCGAGTATTACAGTTATCCCGACGGTTACCTTGAACAGTACCGTGACAATATTGCCAAGGTAACTAAAACGGACATTCTGAATGCCGCCCGGAAATACCTGCAACCGGACGCGTTCAAGCTGGTAGTTGTCGGTGATGCGGACAAGTTCGACCAGCCGCTTTCATCGCTGGGGATAGTGCGCGAACTGGACCTGAAGCTGAATATTCCCATACCCTGATACACAGGATACGCTATAAATTTTCTTATACTTACTGATGAGGTGAACAGGAATGGCAATCTTTGAATGGGACGACAGCATTGCGCTCGGTATTCCGACTATTGACAGTCAACACAAGGCTCTCTTCGTCTGGATTGATACGCTTAATGGCGCAATCAAAAACGGGGACGGAGCTGAAGCGGTTGGAGAGGTGATCTGGAAGCTGATTACCTACGTGACGGAACATTTCAGCGAAGAGGAGCGCCTGATGCTCTCCTGCAACTATCCAGGTCTGGCGGCTCACCGCAAGGAGCATGACCAGTTCGTGTCTCGACTGCGTGAAATCCAGGTCGACTACATCGACGGTCACGAAATGGGGAAGAGCGTCCTGGATTTTCTGGTAGACTGGCTGGTCTGCCACATAAAGGGGACCGATCAGGGATACAGCAGGTTTATCCACCGGCAGGCGGAAAACTAACCCCCTTTCGCTCCCTGAGGCTCCTTAACAGAGGAAATATATAACCCCTCCAGAATTGGAGGGGTTACGTTTTCAATCTCCCTGCGATGCTGTCCGCGATTTTGATGCCGTCCACGGCGGAACTCATGATGCCGCCGGCATATCCGGCGCCTTCACCTGCCGGGTACAGGCCTTTGACGCCGATAGACTCGAAACCGCTGTCCCGCAGAATCCGTACCGGCGAGGAGGTGCGGGACTCAATGCCGATCAGGGTCGCTTCGGCGGTTACGAAGCCCCTCAGTTTCCGTCCAAAATCGACAATTCCCTCCCGCAGCGTGTCTACGATAAACCGCGGCAGCACGGTATCCAGCTCCGCCTCGCGGATGCCGGGACGGTAGCTCGATCTGGCTACCCCTTTCCCCGGAAGGCGTAAAAAGTCGAGCAGGTTCTGGGCCGGGGCCCGGAAGCCGCCTCCTCCCTGTTCATATGCCCGCTGCTCCCACCTGCGCTGCAGCCGCACCCCTGCCAGCGCACCTGGGCCGTCAAAGTCTTCTTCCCGGACATTGACCACCAGAGCGCTGTTGGCGTACGGGGAGTTGCGCAGCTGTCCGCTCATGCCGTTGGTAACTACTCCCCCCTCCTCCGAAGCCCCGCCGACCACTACACCTCCCGGGCACATGCAGAAGGAATAGGCGCTGCGTCCGCTGGAGCGGTTGTTCCAGGCGACGGCGTAGTCA
Source organism: uncultured Geobacter sp. (assembly GCA_964524835.1). Lineage (GTDB taxonomy): Bacteria > Desulfobacterota > Desulfuromonadia > Geobacterales > Pseudopelobacteraceae > JACRCG01. The sequence continues at coordinate 59,463 of CAZGEG010000019.1, read as the reverse complement.
GCCGCCGGCAGATTCGGCTGCTTCCCGGCGCCATACTGGATCCGGTTTATCAGTTCCTGAGGATGCTCTACCCTGAGCCCCATTGCGAACGGCTTTCGTTGCATCGGGACGTTCCGCCGTTCCAGCATTGCAAAGGTATCCCTGGCACTGTGCCCACTCGCCAGAATCAGATGGTCGCACGCTATTTCCTCGGCATCATTCAGGACAGCTGCTGTGACCCGGCCATCCTTAATGACCAGATCGGTCATGCGGCAGCCGAAGCGGAACGTAAACCCCTTGTCAATAAGTTCCCTCCGGATTGCGCCGATCACATTCCTCAGTCGGTCAGTGCCGATATGCGGCTTGGCAAGATAACGCAGCTCAGGCGGGGCGCCAAAGGCGGCAAATTGTTCCAGTACCCACGGAACCAGAGGGTCTTTGGAGCGGCAGGTAAGTTTGCCGTCTGAAAAAGTCCCCGCTCCTCCCTCGCCGAACTGGACATTGGACTCAGGATCAAGAATGCCGTCTTTCCAGAAGCGCTGCACGGTCAGCGCACGCTGTTCCACAGGTTCACCCCGTTCGATAATCGTCGCCGTCAGGCCGTAGCCTGCCAGTCGAATGGCGGCAAACAGTCCGGCAGGACCGGAACCGACGATGACGATGCGAGTATTTGACAGTATCGGCGCCTGGATCGGAGCGGTTTTTTCGTCCTGCCATTCCAGCTCCGGATCGCTGTTCAAGCGCGGAAGGATCACCTCATCAGCTGAAAAGGAAAGTGTGTAGACCAGCTTGATGTGCGGTTTTTTGCGGGCATCTATCCCTTTGCGGATGATGCGGATATCATGCAGGGACGCGGGCGGAACTGCAAGCTTCGCAGCAAGCAGTGCTGGGAGCGCCTCTTCACGATCAAGGGGGGTGAGTAATAAGTTACGGTAGATATATGGCATTCAGTCGGCTTTGCTGTTACCGTTCCCGCTCAAGAAGCTGTTCGATAATGATGACGATATCGACCGGACGGGTCGATTTGGGGATATGGAACCTGGCACCCATTTCCGGGACGTCGTGCTCATGGGGAGATTCCTGGAACATGGACGTCAGCAGCACGATGACAGGAGGAGTATCCCCGGCCAATCGTCCGATTTCCATGCAGGTGCTGACTCCCCCCATGCGGGGCATGACGAGATCGGAGATAACGGCGTCGGGAAGCGATTCAAGATAGACCTTCACCCCTTCAATACCGTCATTGGCGTTGAATACGGTAAACCCGCTGTCACTAAACGCGTCGGTCAACACCTTCAGGAAAAAAGGGTCATCATCGATGATGAGTATTTTTCTGGATGATTGGGGCATGGGGCTGCACACTATTAGTTCGTTAGAAACGGTTTCTGCGTTCATCAGCAGAAAAAGTTTCGATACTGCAAACATCCTGATTATCAGGGCCGGGAAGTAGTGACGAAAGCTGAGGCATTCTACACCACCTCAGCCGAAAAAAGAAAGGACGAATGTTCTTAGACGCAGGCCGGAAACTCCATGCGGAATATGGTCCCTGCCGGTGATGACGTTTCGACCTCCATGCTCCCTTCGTACATGCGCGCAATTCGCTGGGCAACCGGAAGTCCCATCCCGGTGCCGCGGCTTTTTGTACTGTAAAATGGTTCGAATATGCAGGGAAGAACTTCCTCCGCAATGCCGGAGCCGCTGTCACCAACCTTGACTATCACCCGGCCGCTCTTTTCGGTGACCTCAATCGTAAGGAGACCGCCGCGGGGCATTGCATCCAGCGAATTCAGAAAAAGGTTGGTGAAGATCTGCTCCAGTTCGGTCGGGTCGGCAGTTATGGGGGGGGGTACGCAACGATACTGTCGGTCAACTTGAATTTTCCTGGCTTCAATCTGCGGCGAAAAGGCTTCTATTACGCTGTCGATCACCTGGTCGATCTGAACGTTGGACGAGATGTTCCGGGTTCTCCTTGAGGCATCCAGCAGTTTCCGGATAATGGAATCTATCCGGTCGACCTCCTTCAGGATTTTCGCCTGGTGCTCAAGCTGGTCAGGCTCAACCGTTGTCTGCCGCATCAGCTGGACAAACAGGGAGATGGAATTGAGCGGATTGCGGATTTCATGCGCCATGCCGGCTGAGAGATATCCCATCGCCGCAAGTTTTTCAGACTGGACGATCTCTTCCTGTGCATCCTGAAGCGCAGCGGATTTTTCGCGCACCCGCTTCTGAAGGTCCTGGTTCCACTGTTCAATCTCAAAAAGAAGCTGTTCCTGCTGTTTCTGCAATTCCCGGTTGTGAAGCTCTATTTCCCGGATTCTCAGCACATTCTCCAGCCGTTCAACCAGATTGCGATTATTAAAGGGCTTGAGAATATACTCGGAAGCGCCGTTCTTCATCAGTTCAACGGCGACCTCTTCGCTCCCCTTGCCGGTGAGCATCACGACATACGTGTCAGGAAAGCGGCTCTTGATCCGCTGCAGTGCAGAGAGACCGTCCATTTCCGGCATCATGTAATCGAGCAGGACCAATTCAGGAGAATGGCTGGATATAAGCTCAAATCCTTCGTGGGCGCGATCGGCAATATATGGTTGAAATCCGTTCTTTGAAAGTATCAGCGAGGTCAGTTCAAGGATGTTTCTGTCGTCATCGATAATGACTACAGAAGTTTTCCGGTCGAGGGCTCCCGGTTCTGTCAACATGTGGGGACAGTTCTCATCATGGATCGTGCCGGATTCACCGCTACACTGCCGGGAGCCTGACCGTCAGCACGGGACAGCTGGCAGCGCGTACGACCCGCTCTGCGGTGCTGCCGAAAAGAATACGGTCAAGGCCGGTTCTGCCATGTGTACCAAGTACAATCAGGGATGCTTCGTTTTTGTCGGCAGCCGCCAGGATTTCGTCATACGGGATGCCGGTCATGATCGATGTCTTGTAATTTGAAAAGGACCCCAGTTTGGTGCTGCAGAATACTTCCATCATCTTGACGGCACTTTCTTCGATCTCTTTTTCAAGCTGCTCGAAAGAGATGTGCGGAACATAGAATCCGCGCAGATCAACCGGTTCATTGATGACGTGAATAATGATAAGTTCGGCATTGAATTGGGTCGCCAGGGTCAGGGCGTAGTCAAATGCACATTCGGAATTTTCTGAAAAATCGACAGCGGTTAAAATTTTTGTAAACGGTTTCATGTACTCCTCCTCTATTGGATTGCGTCTGTTCAGGCGGTTTTGAAAATCTTGTTGATGACTTTCTTGAGCTCATCATATTTGACCGGCTTGTTGATGTATTCAAAAGCACCCAGCGTCATGGCTTCGAGATATGACTCAACTTCTCCGTAGGCGGTGATCATGATGACGTTGCTGGCAGGATGGCTTCGGTTCAGTTCGCGCAAAAACATCAGTCCGTTCATCTCCGGCATATTGAGATCAGTAATGATCAGCTCTACATCCTTGCTTCGCAGATAGTTGAGAGCCTCCACCCCGTTTCCGGCCGACGATACTTCATAGCCGTCATGAGTAAGGATTTTGGAGAGAGCCACACGGGCATTTTCCTCATCATCCACCACCAGTATTCTTTTATATCCCTGTTCCAAAGTGATTCTCCTGCACGGCTCGAAGTACAGGAAGTCTAGCATGGTACGGCCGACTGTCAAGACCCGGTATTTTTATTGTGCTTCCGGCAGTGACGATTCCGAATCGGGAGATGATCCGGCAGTCCCGGCAAACGGAATACGTATGAGCACCATAACATTTCTTCAAGAAACCACAGAAATGATTCATGCCGTGCTGATTACTGCTTGATACCGTCGGCATCGAGCTCAACGTACGCAGGTCTACCGATGTCCCCGAGCGGTTTGTACGGCTTCCCGTTCAGTTCCATGTCAACTCCGCCGGCATTGCTCAATTCCAGCGTGACTTTTTTTCCCGCCTTCCAGACGATGACATCTCCGACTGCAAGCTCATGCTGCTGCGGGGAGGAGCCGTCAACGGTGGAGGTCAGCGTGCCGGCCTGGGTGACCTTGATTTTCAGAATGAACCCTCTGGGCTGGTCAGACGGACGCTTCGGCTCCACATTTTTTTCAGATTCGGGCGGAGCTGCGGGACGTCTTTCAACCCTGGGGGGCGGAACGCCCTGCTCCGCCTTCCTGACCTGCGCAGAGCTGTGAACGGTCTGGACTGTAGGGTTTTGCAGGAGTGGCGCGGCAACCGCAACCGGTTGCGGCTGACGGACTAGAGGGGGCGGAGCGCTCTTGAAAAAGGTCGCGGTAATCAGGATGGCGGCGAGTAATAGCGCCGGGAATATCATTTTTTTGAGAGATGGCCAGCGGCGCGCCGGCCCGGCGGGAACGGCCGGCGTACCGGCAAATTCCTGCTTCTCGCCCGGAATCCCGAAAAGTTTGCCGTACATCCGCGCTATATCGTCTGAGTTCAGGCCGAGGTAGGTGGCATAGATGCGGAGAAAACCCTTGAGGTAGGCCTGATTGGCAAATTCATGAATCCGGTCCCCTTCCAGCGCCTGCAGGTGAGAAACACCAATTTTTGTCGACTCCGAGGCCTCTTCCAGCGTTATCTCGTGAAACTCCCGGCAACGGCGAAGAATTGCACCCGGAGAGCCGCTGCCGATCTCCGGTGAAGATGCAAGCGGATCTGTCACTCTGGGCTTACTCACTTGATAAGCTCCAGATACACGAGAGCTGCGCGACCCAGCTCACTGTCCGGAATAAGACGTACCGCCTCTTTGAAGGAATCTCGGGCTGCGGCAATCCTGTTCAGCTTGAGCTGTGCCTGGCCAAGATAATAGTGGGCCGCGCCATAATCACGATAAATCTCCAGAGCCTTGGAATATTCGACAATCGACTGTTCGCTCTTGTCCATGGCAAACCATACCCGCCCCAAAGACATTCTCACCACAGGATTACGCGGATTCATGGAAGCGACGGCTTGAAGCTCTTCCAGCGCTTTGGGATAATCACCTTTTCCCAGGTAGGCAAGCCCCAGATTAATTGAAGCATTTTCGTTGTTGTCGTAAAACAGATCGTCCTTTACTATCCTGAATTGCTGAATGGCGCTGTCCCATCGCTTCAAATCCAGGTAGGCGACCCCAAGATCGTTGCGGGCAGCAGAGAAGTTCGGCTTCAGAAGGATAGCCTTCAGAAGTCTTGCTTCAGCAAGGTCGGGGCGTCTTTTGCCGATAAAGGCCATGCCGAGATTATAGAGTACATCCGGGTTATCTGGATCAAGCTTCTCGGCCTCGGTCAGTTCAAAAAGTGCCGATGTATAATTGCGCTCACCGAGATAGGAAAGCCCCATTTGAAAATGATAGGAAGCCGAATTGGGCCCGGAATCGCCCCGGCCACGGCCGGATACGCAGCCGGAGATGGTCAGAAGCAGAAGCAGCGCAGCTATGGGGTAGTAGACCTTATTCATTGTATGCATGTCCCGGAACGCCCTCTCTTGCAAAACACGGCAGTATTCATCAGAAAGAGATATCCCTGAAGCTTGTCAGCGCCTTGAAGCTGGCGAAACGGGCCTGTATCTCCGTATACTCAAGGCGCTTCAGCCGGTCAAGGCTGAAATCCTCTACGTTGAAAGAGGCCATCACACTGCCGAAGACGATCGCCTGACGAAGTCCTTCCTCCGACAGGTCTCCCGTATTTGCCAGATAGCCCATAAAACCTCCGGCAAAAGTGTCCCCCGCACCGGTCGGGTCGAACACCTCTTCGAGCGGGTAGGCCGGTGCGGCAAAAACCGATTCGGCGGTGAACATCAGGACGCCGTACTCTCCCCGCTTGACGACCAGCCGCTTGCAGCCGAGTGCGATGATCTGCCGGGCAGCCTTGACCAGGTTGGCTTCTCCGGTGAACTGCCGCGCTTCACCTTCGTTGATGACGACGATATCGACCTTCCGGAGCACCTGTTTCAGAGCTTCCGGTTTCGAGGAGATCCAGAAGTTCATCGTGTCGCACGCCACGAGCTTGGGTTTCCGGACCTGTTCCAGCACCTGCATCTGCAGGTCGGGATCAATATTGGCCAGAAAGAGATATTCGGCATCGCGGTACGATTCCGGCAGGTCCGGTTGAAAATCCATCAAGACATTGAGCTGGGTATCAAGCGTCTGGGCTTCGTTCAGGTCGTACCCGTAGCGGCCGCTCCAGTGAAACGTCTTGCCGGGAATGCGCTGCAGGCCGGCGGTATCGATATTGCGGCTCTGCAGGAAGCGGACATGTTCTTCCGGGAAATCTTCTCCGACAACCGCGACCAGAGACACATCGGAGAAAAAGCTGGCCGAGGTGGAAAAATAGGTGGCCGATCCTCCGAGGACATTTTCCCCCCTGCCAAAGGGGGTTTCAACGGTGTCAAACGCTACGGTACCGACAACAACAATGCTCATTGGTTTCTCCCGCCGGATAATAATGGTGCAAAGTACCACGCAGCGCAAAATGAGTCAAAAGGATTGTATCTGCATGTAAATTCACCTGTCCGGCACTCCGCCGGGCGCTACTCCCCCGCCGTCCCGATCGCCCAGAGATAATTGACCTGCGCCACGCGAAAATCCCGCTGGGCCCTTGCCCGGTTACTTCTGGCCTGGAGCAGATTCAGCTGGGCATCATCAACTTCGAGTCTGATCTTGACGCCGAATTCATACCCCTTTTCAGCCATCTGAACCAGACGCTCGGCCTGCTTGACCGTACCGGAAAGAGCCTTGAGTATCTCGGCGGCCTCGCGGTACGAGTATTCCGCCTGACGTACTTCAAGCGCGATCGCATCGAGCAGCTTGGCCTCTTCTATCCGCTTGGTTCGCAGGTCGCTCCGGGCCTGGGCGACTCTGCCGCTCGTCTTCAGACCGTCAAAGAATGGGTACGTCAGGAAGAGTCCGACGTTCCAGGCCGCACCGGAGGCTTCCACCGGCGGGCCGGGATCATCCAGGCTCGCCCAGTGCCAGCCGGCGGCGCCTTTCAGGTCAAGACGCGGTTTGCCGTCCGCAGCGGCAATTGTAACCAGTTCATCATAAATGCCGATACGGAGCCGCAAATCTGACAGCTCCGGGCGGCGTGTGCCGGCGATCTGCAGCGCCTCGTCATAATTGGCCGGAAGGAGGTGCATGGCCGCCGGCTCTTCGAGGGTCCCGGCAACGTCAACCTCTTCGCCCTCCAGGGCGAGGAGAAAGCGGAGCCGCTCGCGGGCCATCCGGACCCCGTTCTCGGAGCGGATAACTTCCGGCACCGTATTCTCGGCCGCCACCTCGGCAGCCAGGACATCATAATCGGTCGCCACTCCGGCGCCGAACCTGCGGCCGGCCTCATCCAGATGCCGCTGCTTCTGGGACCTGTTTTCCTGCGCCAGACGGTGCAGCTCCCGGGCCAGCTGAATGTCGTGGCATGCCGCCACCACATCACGGTAGGCAGCCTGCCGGTACAGACGCAGCTGCTCTCCGGCGGTTTTCAGCCCGATTTCAGCGGCACGAATGCCGGCACTCAATTTACCCCAGGTGTAGAGCGGCTGGGAGAGGGTCAGGTCGACCGCGCGGCTAAACTGGCGCTGGGCGGGTGTCCCGGCTATCTTCCGGCTTTCATCCTTCGAGGCCAGCACGCTGCCGTCCAGGGAAAGCTGCGGCAGTGCAGCGGCCCGCTCCTCCACATATTTCCCCTGGACATACTGTGCATACTCCCGCGCTTTTTCGATATCGCGGTTCTTCTCCATCGCAATCGAAACCGCCTGGTCCAGCGTCAGGGTCTTAGCGCCGGCTGCGGCCGGCAGCAGCACCAGCAGCATAATAAATAACGTTTTACACACGACCTACTCCTCCGGACGGGAACTAGCGGAAGCCGACCCGCAGCTCGTCGTTCATGTCAACCTTCATGCCGGGAAGGTTCTTGATCATTTCCATCGCCGCGGCCTGGTCATTCTGCTGAATTGCCGTCAGCTTGGCCAGAAGCTCCGGTTTGTCGAGGATCTTTCCGAAGTCAATCTCGGTCAGGACAATTGTCGAACCGGTCCGATGGGTGGCATTGGATTCGATCACCTTCCCCTTTATGACAAGCGTTGTCGAAATTCGCAGGCCGTCAAACATCTGCCGCACCATCGCCAGCTCCTCGGCGCTTGTTTCCCTGGCTGGAGTCGGCATCACGGTTGCCCCATCTCCGGCAGGTACGCTTTTTTTCAGCTGTTTCACCACCAGCGTGGCGGTTTTGCCGGGTGTAAATACAAATTCGGTCCCTTGTGGCGCCGCTTCGCTTCCGCTACCCATCTGGCCCGGCATTCCCGGACTTCCCAGGTCAAGCCGCAGCTTGCTGATATCTTTGAACGAATATACCGCCCGGTAACCCTCGAACTGTTTGGTGGCCAAACGCTCCATTCTGACGAAACGGACATCCGGCCCGAAACTTTCACCCCGTCTTCGTATCTCGTCATCCCTGAAGAAACTCTGTTCTTTTACCTCGGCATTGTCGTTGCCGGCAGCAGCCGGCTGTTCACCCATGCCGCCGGTCATGGCGGCCATGGATTCGGCAACTTTGCGGCTGATCATGAGCGTTTCTTCGACAGTGCCGCTTCCATCCGGCGACAGTGTGACAACCTGATCCGCCTGAAAGCATCCGGCCAATCCGCATGACACCACCAGTACAACTGCCAGTTCAACAATCTTCTTCATGCCATACACCCCTTTTCATAAGAATCGCGCGGCGCCGGCCGCGCACCGAGTTGATCAGCCACAGCTCTTCGGCACGGTCTAGGTCATCCGGAAACAGGATCCGCTCCGAGATTTCGCCGCTTTCAAGCAACTCCCCCCGCAGCACCCCCGGCAGCAGGCCGCACTCCAACGGCGGCGTCACACAGAGGCCGGCCAGCTTGACAACCAGCGTATGATAGCTCCCCTCGGTCAGCTGGCCATGCTCGTTGAGCAGCAGCACCTCGTCGCAGTCGGGGATGCCCGATCGGGCCGCATCTAACAGCTCGCGACGGGTCGTTTTGTGGTAGCGCATCGGATCACCGGAATCGACTTCAATTGCGCCGACGGCAACTCGCAATGCTCCACCGCTCTCCACCAGAGGCTCCGATGAGATCTCGATGCCGCCATCCGCCGCCAGAAGCAGGCGCACCTTGCAAAGCCCCGGCGTATAGGCAGCATGAGTTGCAAGTGCGTGTCGAATCTTTTCCTGGTCACAGATAAATCCAAAATATCCAGCTGAAGCTGAAAGTCTGGCTACGTGTCTATCTAAGAGTGTGTAGAAACCATTCTCCAGCCGCAGCGATTCAATCAAGCGGAAGTCGAGAGCCTGCCGGTTGATGAACGCTCCCTTGCTGAGACATTCGTCGTACTCGGACGCCGCTTCCGAATCCCAGGTGACGGCGCTCCCTACCCCCATCGCCACCTTGTTTGTTACCGTGTCAAAGAGGAGAGTGCGGATAGCGACCGAAAAGAGCGCCACTCCTCCGGGGGCGACACAACCGATCGCCCCGCAGTAGATCCCGCGAGGCTCTTTTTCAAGCCCGGCTATTATTTCCATGCTGCGCCGCTTGGGGGCACCGGTCACCGAACCGCACGGAAACAGGGCCGTGAAAACATCAGTCAGACCGATGCCGGGGCGGAGGCGGGCGGAAACGGTGGAGGTCATCTGGTGGACGGTCGGATATGTTTCCACCTCGAACAGTGATTCTACTGTTACCGATCCTGTCTCGGCGACAATGCCGAGGTCGTTGCGCAGCAGGTCTACGATCATCAGGTTTTCGGCCCGTTCCTTCGGGCTATTCCGCAACTTTTCGACCGCCGCCAGATCCTCCTCAACCCACCGCCCTCGGCGGGCGGTTCCTTTCATCGGCCGGGTGGTGATGACCCCATCTTTCAGCGAGAAGAACAGCTCCGGCGAGGCCGAGAGAATGGAGAACCGGCCGGTGTCAAGGTAAGCGCAGAACGGCGCCCGCTGTGCGGCGCCGATCCGCGGGTAGAGCTCACGCAGATTCCCCCTGAACGATCCGGAGAGCGGGAAGGTGTAATTGACCTGATAACAGTCGCCCGCTGCAATGCAGCCCCGGATGCGCTCTACGTCTGCGGCGTACTGATCAAAGCTTTTCAGCGGTTCAAGCGCAGCTTCGGCAGCTGAGGCCGCAATTCCCTCACCGGCGGCAACTGTGTGCCGCTCCCGAAAAAGAGCAAACCAGACAAGCGGCAGGCCTTCAACCGGCGAAGAGGAGGGAAGATCCGGATTAAGGGCGGATGCCGCTTCATAGGAGACAAAGCCGGCTGCGTACAGTCCTTCGGCAGCGGCCTGCTCCACCTGGTTCAGGACGCTGGCCACTTCGCCGGCGTGAACCGCTACAACAGTCCTGACATGACCGCTGAAGCGCCACGAAGAGGAGAAACTGCTGCCGCCGAATGAATCGAAGTAAACAGAGGGAGAATCAGGCATTATGCCCCTTCCATTTCCGTTTCAGCCAGCTCCCCAGATCATCCATCAGCGTGTACATGACCGGCACCACCAGCAGCGTCAGCAGGGTGGAGGTCAGGAGGCCGCCGACTACGGCGCGGGCCATCGGGGCTCGCATCTCGGCTCCGGCGCCGAGAGCAAAAAAGAGCGGCATCATGCCGAAGATCATCGCCAGGGTCGTCATGATGATCGGCCGGAGACGGGTGCGGCCGGCCAGAATCACGGCATCGCGCCTGTTCATGCCGTCGCGCCGCTGGAGCACCTTGGCATAGTCCACCAGCAGGATCGCATTCTTGGTCACCAGGCCCATCAGCATGATCAGGCCGATCAGCGACATGATGTTGATCGTGTCGCCGGTAATTTTAAGCATACCGGCCATGCCGACGATGGAGAGCGGCAGGGAGAGCATGATGGCGAGCGGTTCAAAAAACGATTCGAACTGGGCGGCCAGAATAAGGTAGACGAAGAGTACCGCCAGCAGCAGCGATTCCCCCATGTAGCCGAACGATTCGGCCATGTCTTCGGCCTCGCCCGACAGGTTGACCGAATAACCGGGGGGCATGTTGATCCGTTTGGAGGCGGCCTCGACGTGCTTGGCCGCCGTACCGACCGGCAACCGGTCGAGATTGGCGCTGACTGTTACCTGGCGGGCAAGATCGCGCCGGTTTATCTCCGTCGGCGAGGCGGCCACGATCGTGCTGGTCAGGCTGGAGAGCGGCACCAGCTTGACCCCGCCCCCTCCGTCCGGCACCGAGACATTCAGATCGAGAACCTGCGCCGCATTCTGCCGCAGGTGTGCCGGAAGGCGCACGCGCAGATTCACCGCGTCGCCATCCTCGTCTTCAAAGGTTGAAATCGCCTCGCCTCCGACCAATCGTCCGATCGACCCGACGATATCGCTCGTAGTGACACCGGCCGACAGCGCCTTGTCCCGATCGACCCGCAGGCGATATTCGGGGATATCGTTCTCCAGCGTCATCGAAAGGTCGACGATGCCCGGCACCTTGTAAAGTTCCTCTTTCAGGCGCGCTCCGAGGGTCTTGAGAACGGTCAGATCGTCCCCCTTGAGGTTGACGTTGAGCGGTTTCTGCGCCCCCCCGATCTGCCCGACCTCCTCGATGGAGAAGGTGATTCCAGCCACCTTCTGCAGACGCTCCCGTACTTCCCGCTGGAGGAGGAACTGATTCCGGGAGCGATCCTTCCTCTCCTTAAGCTTGACGTACAGTAGGCCGTCACGCACCGTACCGTTGTCGCCGGCCCCGATTGTGGCATAGGAATGGCCCACCTCCGGCACAGTTTTCACGACGGCCAGGACGGCGTTCATGCGGTCCGTGGTCTCCGCGATCGAGGCGTCCGGCGCCGTCTTGAAGGAAATCTGGAACTCCCCCTTGTCCTCAGGCGCCATGAATGACGACTCCAGAGTGCTGAATATCGCGATCCCGGCGACAAAGGAGGCGAAGGCGAGGGCCATGACGCTTTTGCGGTGAGACAGGGCCCAGGAGATGGCGCCCCGGTACTTGTCGGCGGTAAGGTCAAACCAGGCGTTGAATATTTCCAGATAGCGGGCTATCCCGGTGCGCTTTCCCTGCAGGTGGATCGAGGGGTCATGCCAGCGGGAGGATAGCATCGGATCGAGGGTGAAGGAGACAAACAGCGACACCAGCACGGCAAAGGCGACACTGATGCCGAACTGGTAAAAAAAACGTCCGACGATCCCCTTCATGAAAGCAACCGGTATGAACACCGCGATGATCGACATGGAAGTGGCGAAGACCGCCAGCCCGATCTCCGACGTGCCGAAACGGGCCGCCTCCATATGGTCCTTCCCCATCTCCAGATGGCGGACGATGTTCTCCCGCACCACGATGGCATCGTCAATGAGCATGCCGATGGCGAGGGAAAGAGCCATCAGGGTCATGACGTTGAGCGTCATGCCGAGCGCGTTCATGACGATGAACGAGGAGACCACTGATATCGGGAGCGTCACGCCGGTAATGACCGTCGAGCGCCAGGAGTTGATGAAGCAGAATACGATCAGCACCGTCAGGATGCCGCCGATGATCAGGGTTTCCTTGACGTCGGCCAGCGACTCGCGGGTCATGATCGAACCATCGCGCACCAGGGAGAGTGTCACTCCGGGGGGGAGTTCCTTCTGCACCTTGGCCATAACCTTCTTGACCGTATCAACCAGCTCGACCTGGTTGCCGCCCGACTGCTTGTAGATATCCAGGCCGATGGCGGGCTTGCCGTTCACCAGCGCCAGCTTGCGCTTTTCCTCGATACCGTCGGAAATCAGCGCCACCTCTCCGAGAGTGATCGGGCGGCCGTTCCTCTGGGCCACGGTCATCAGGCGATACTGGTCGGCCCGGTCCGGTTTCCCCTCTATCCGCAGCGGATATTCCGCCGAACCACGGGTTATGCGCCCCAGCGGGGTGTTGGTGTTCTCGGAACGGATGCCGGCAACGATGTCGTTCACCCCGAGCCTGAGTGCATCCAGACGGGCCGGATCGAGGTCGATGGTAACTTCGCGCTTCTGCCCGCCGACCATATCAACCTTGCCGACTCCGGCAACGCTTTCGAAGCGTTTCTTGATCTTCTTCTCCACCAGTATCGTCAGTTCGCGCGGCGTCAACGTCGTGGATTCTACCGCCAGGGCGGCAATCGGTGCGGCATTGAAGTCCAGCTTCTGGATGATCGGCTCGTCGATGGACTCGGGCAGGGTGCCGCGTATGGAAGAGATCTTGGCCCGCACCTCCTGGGCCGCATCGTTGACTTTCTCCTCCAGACGGAATTCGACGACAACCGTCGAGACACCCTCCCGTGAGGTGGAGAACACATGCTTTACCCCGGCGATCTGGTTGACCGCCTCCTCGATGCGCCTCGAAACCTCGCGCTCGACCGTTTCCGGCGAAGCGCCGGCAAAAGTGGTGACGACCGAGACGACCGGGAACTCGACATTGGGGAACATCTCGACCGAGAGGCGACGGTAGGAGAAGATACCGAGCACGACCAGGGCCAGGATCATGACCGTGGCAAAGATCGGGCGCTTGATGGAGGTGTTGGAGAGTATCATGCTGCTTCCTTGAGGTTATCTCGCATTTTCAGGCAGATTGAGGGGGCTGGAGCTCCCCCTTCGTCATGGCCGCTATTTCCAGCTGAAAGCTTCATTTACCTGCAACCGCTTGAATACCGTTTTGAGGTTGCGCTTCTTCAAAGCCTGCTCGAATGCTTCAGGGGTGCCGGTCAGGGCGGCGAACGTGCCGAAATGCATCGGAATGACGACTTTCGGGTTGACCATTTCAACCGCGAGAGCCGCCCGGTCGGGTCCCATCGTGAACTTGTCGCCGATGCAGGCCAGCATAACATCCACCTTTGAGAGGTCGCCGATCAGCTTCATGTCCCCGAACAGGTCGGTGTCGCCGGTATGATAGATGGTCGGGCCGCCGGTGACGGCAATGATAAAGCCTCCCGGATTTCCCGCATAGGCGAGGCTCTTCGGCAGACCGCTCTTGTCATCGTACTCCAGGGCGGAGCTGTGCAGGGCATGAACAAAGGTAACCTGCACTTCACCACCCAGCAGCGTCACCGTGCCGCCGAAGTTGCCGGCGCCGGCGAAGTCGGCCTGCTTGGCCGGGAAATCCGCATATTTGACCATGGCTTTCATCAGGTCGTTGCTGGCAACCAGCCTGGCTCCGGTCTTTTTTGCAATCTCAACGGTGTTGCCGATATGGTCACCGTGGGCATGGGTCAGCAGGATCTGGTCCGCCTTGTCAAGAGAGGCCAGCAGCTCTTTTCCCCGGGGATTGGCCGGATTTGAAAGCCAGGGGTCAATCAGCAGCACTTTGCCGCCCGGTGTCGTCACCTTGAAGGCGGAATGGCCGTACCAGGTGATTTCGGTCGAGCCTGCCGCCGAAGCGGCCAGAGCAGACAGGGCCAGAACTGTCAGAGCCATCAGTACAATAGTCAGTTTTTTCATGGTGCATCCCCCTTTGGTTTATGTTTTACGGCCGCTGTGCCGCTGCGACAGCAACCTTGTCGCCATCTTTCAGGTTGAACCCTCCCCGGACGACGTACTGCTCGCCCGGTTTGAGTCCGGAAGAGATCTCGATCATATCACCGTTTACCGCACCGCTCAGAACCTCCCGCGCGCGGGCGACTCCGTTTTCCACAACAAACAGACTCCCCTTTTTTGCCTGCAGGTCAAAAGCTCCGACCGCGCTGCGCGGCACCTGCAGCACCTGGGAGCGGGCCCCGGTTACAATGCGCCCCTTGGCGAAAAGCCCCCCTTTGAGGCTTTCAGGGATGTTGCGCACTTCGGCAATGATTTTCAGCGAACGATCTGCCTGGGAAAGCTCGGGGTTGATATACATGACTTTGCCGGTAAAGGAGCGTCCCGGCTGTGAATCCACGGTGAATTCCAGCGGCTGCCCGACCTTGATCCGGGCGGAATCGACCGACGAAACAGTCACGGTCAAATTGAGCAGACGATTGTCAACGATCCGGAAAATCGGCTTGGCGGCGGCCGCGTCGCTGGCCAGATCGCCGACATTGACATCGCGCAGGGCGACGGTGCCGTCGATCGGCGCGACAACCAGTCCTTTTGCCTGCAGGGCCATAGCCTGGCGACGCTCCTCTTCGGAAACATTGATCTGTGCCGCAGCCACTCCGACCCTGGCCCTGGCGGCTTCGGTTTCACTGCGGGCGTCATCCAGGGCCTGCTGAGTGGCAAGGCCCGATTCCTTCAGCTTGAGGAGGCGGGCCAGCTCACGCTCGGAACGGTTGGCTGCCGCCTGGGCCAGAACAAGAGTCGCCCGGGCAGAAGCGATCCCGGCCTCGGTACGCTTGACTAAAGCCTCGGTTTCGGCAACATCGATGCGCACCAGCGGCTGCCCCTTCCTGACGTGGACCCATTCCGACACCATTACCTGCCTGACCAGTCCCGGTATCTGGGTTTTCACATCGACTGAAAACTTCGGCTCCAGGCTGCCGGTCACCTCGATGCCGTCCGACAGGGGCGATAATGACACTGTCCGCACCTCTACGGCCACCGGCGGTTTGGAAACCTGATCTCCGCTTTTTTTTGCATCACTCTTTCCACAGGCGCTGATGCCGGTCAGCACCGTCGCCAAAAGAATAATTATCGTTATCTGTTTCATTTCATGCTCCTTGTTCGTGTAAACGCCGTATGTAATGACTACTGGCGGACATATCAATTTTACGTCAGGGAGGCGCAATGCAGTTAACAATGAGCCGAGCATGCGGGGATCAGGCGGTCTCTTTCCAGACGTTCTTTTGCCGTTGGAGGCGTAGTGGTCGAGGATTCATGTTTCGTTTCCGGACCAAATCGAGTCTGCATTCACGATAATGATAGTTTTCGTATATTTCCTGCACATTGTTAACAGTTTTTGCACTTTGTTTTTCTCGCGGTAACAACTTCAAGGATTGCGCCGGAATGCGGAACCGTCCATATAGCTACACAACTCCAGCAGTAATTATCTCCTGCTGCCAGGATTTTTCCATCAGCATGGTAAAGCTCATCTGTTGTGAAGATTCGCCCAGGTCCAGTTCTCCCGCCCGGATGACCGTATCCACATGTGACGTCAGCAGTTCAAACATCTTGCGTTTGTATTCGGTGTCGTCATTCCCCTTCAGGTGCTCACCCTTGGTTTCCAGAACGGTAAATCTGAACTTGCCTTCATCGGTGCCGTGGACACACGCAAGTATATCGGGATAGATTCTGTTCCGCTGCCATCCTTGCAGGCTGTAGGACCGCTGATTGACAGCTATGCGATGCCACCAGTAGACGGACTGGCAAGTGTCCAGATACAAGGCGGTCTCTTTTTCAAGTTCGTTGAAGTCCCGCTGATACACCTTCTCAAACAGGCTTTTTTCAATATCGCCGCCGTCCTTGCGGTGAAGAAGCCGGTCTTCATCGGATACATCGATCTCCAGGGTTCTAGCCAGCTCCCAGTTCAGTTTGGCGTCGCCCGAGGATACCAGCCGCAGGGATATGGCCCCGCTTTCCAGCTTTTCACGAAAGAGCGTTTCAGCAGCGGTATCGACCTGTTTTCTCAAATCCAGTTTCATCGCCTTTAGCAGATCAAGCCGGTTCACATACAGCCGTTTTTCGCTCACCCCACGGCTACGCAAAATACCCAGCGTGTCATCGAGAATCCGCATCCCCTGCCAGGGGTTCGGCACCACATCAAGCAGTTGGCGCACCAGGAAAGGAATATCCAGCCCTTCATCCGGAATGTGATCAACCATTTCCTGGAAAAAAAGTTTTGCTTCATCTTCTTGCTTTTGGTCGAGATCGACACGGGCTATGGTCCGTTTAAGCTTTTCCTGCTCCTCCACCTCTACGCTGTCGGCTTGCAGGTAACGAAACGCCTCCCAGTCAAGCTCTCCCAGAATATCCCTGTCGTAGTCGAGCAGCCGATGGCCTTTGACGGCATTTTCATCGCGAGCCAGAACCTTTGGCAGGAAGATTGTCGGCAGCTTGGCAAATGCCTCCCGGCGATTAAGAGCGACCTTATTGGTTAGTCGCTGCTTGCCGACACCGGCAACCCTGACACTGGAAGCAAGATCACCCATCCCCTCATCCTGCAATCCTTTACGCACACCATTTACCGCTTCGGAAACATCCTGATCGAAGGTAAAGACGTAACACTCGTCGAGGGCTTGTCGATGAGTCAGTTGCGCATGGGGCTGCCGCAGCACGCGGCCAATCATCTGGGTCAATGCGGTATTGGCAGTGGTTTTGGAGAGGATTGTCAGCACATAGGCAAAGGGGCAATCCCATCCTTCCCGCAAGGCATCCTTGGTGATGATGTATCGCACTGGACAGTTTTCAGCCAACAAGTCTTCATCTCCCAGTTCGTCATTTTCGGAGGTCTTGAGACGTATTTCTTCTTCCTTGACCCCCAGTTTTTCCTGGAGATATTCCCGTGCGTGTTCGGCGTGGACAAAGGCGGCATCGCGCTGTTCCCTGCCGGTTCGTTCCACCCGCACCAGCATGATCGGCCTGATGTAACGGCCCGATTCCGTTTGCAGTTGGGCCGCTTCTTTTGCCAGATCCCCAAGTTTTTGATGGGCCAGCGTGAGGGTATGTTTCCAGCCCCCCTTGTCCTCGTTTTCCACATTGATCGGCAGCTTGATCATCTCCTCGTCTTTGAGGTCGCGGCCCGGTACGTTCACCAGCATGTTTGATTGATGTCTGCCGCCCGTGTTGGGTGTTGCGGAAAGCTCGACCATAAAGCGGGGATTGAAGCCGCACAGCGTTTCACGGGCAGTGTCGGAATAGGCCTTATGCCCCTCGTCGATGATCACCACCGGACGCTGCAGACACAACACATTGCCGAGGCTCTGTTTGATGGAGAGCGAACCGGGCACGATGCCGTCCATGTAGCCCATGTCGGCTAAATCGTTGATCCTCAAGTTGGGCACGGCATTCAGTAACGCCCGGTTTTTTTCGCTGTCGTCTTCGGGTGGAAAAAACGAGGTAAAGCGGCCACTATCGCGGAACATCCGCAAGGTGTCTTTTGATTGGCGGGCCGCTGAGGGAAGCATCAGCAGCATGACACAAAGTTGACCTTTCACATCCAGGCGTGTGAAGGCGTCTCCCTTTTCCAAAAGCTTTACCCGTCCACCAGAGGCGCGTTCAAGTGTCTGGCGATAGTGATGTTCACGATTGGCAAGCTGTTTCCATGTTTGGCGGTAAATGGCGTCCGAGGGTACTACCCAAAGAACCAGGCCGGTCTGCCGTTTGAAATAGTCGGTCTGGACTCGCTCAATCGTACATGCGGCCAGCAAGGTTTTTCCACCGCCTGTCGGCACTTTGAGGCAGATATTGGGGATGGAGCGATTCAGTCCGTCATGACGGCTCAGGTAGGGAGCAACAACCGTATTGCCTTCCTTGTCGCGCAGATAGGGAAGTACCCGCTCGTTGTTAAGATGATCCCAGGTATCACGGCAAAAGTCGGCAAGCACAGCCTCTTTACCGCGACTCTTCTGGAATGCAACAAATTCCTCGGCATCGGAACGCTTTTCGGACAATACCGCAAGATAGTTGTCGATCTTGCGCATGACACCCTGCTGGTATTCTTTCAGTTCCATTATGTCAACGCCTTCAGTGAGTTATTTGATACCAGTACCTTCATCTGCCCGATAGCAGTCTGATTCAGCAATTGTAGCCGTTGCTCTGACGGCATCTGCATTTTGATCAGTTCGGCATTGAGACTTTCAAGATTGGAAAGTACAACCAATTGCTCCAATGTGGCGTAATCCCGCATATTCCCTTTCAGCTTGGGATGGGCAACTTTCCAGAGCTGGGCTGTTTGCCCGAACAGAGCCAGGTTCAGCAGATCGGCTTCATCGGCATAAATGAATTTCTGTTTTGATTTCTGCAGGTCCGGTGGGATGAGGTTTTCCTTGATGGCGTCAGTATGAATCAGGTAGTTGACCTTGGCAATGGTTCTGGAAACACTCCACTCCAGTTTTTTCAGATCAAACTCTTCTTGTTTCAGCCGCTGAAATTCTTTGATCAGATATAATTTGAATTCAACGGAAATCCACGATGCAAACTCAAAGGCAATATCTGTATGCGCGAATGTTCCACCATAACGGCCTGACCTGGAAACAATACCGATTGCATTGGTCGCTTCAATCCAGCGTTGCGGCGATAGGACAAAATAGTTGCTTCCGGCTTCATTTTTAAACCTCTCGAATTCGAGAGGTTTAAAATCCGGATTGCTGAGTGCCTCCCAGAGGCCCAGCAGTTCAATGGTACTCCTGCTTCTCATCCAGTTGTTGATAATCGCAAACGGCTCTGAGCTATTGCGGTATTTTGCAATATCCGTAAGCGAGATATAGTCTTCCTGCTCTTTGCGAGTAACAGTTACAGCAAGCCCCTTGACATTGACAGTGCGGCTTTTCATGGTCAGGCTCCCAAAATCCGGTGAATGGCATATGGCAACTGACAGAACTCGATGCGTTCCTTGGTCAACTCTTTCTGACTCATGAACTTGGCCACGGCAAAGACGATGGAGCGCTTGCCGGACTTGTTCCCCTTGGCAATCGCCGCCACCCGCTCGGCGTTCAGCGCCGCCTCGTTGGAGCGCAGCCAGGCCGTGTCCGGCTGATAGAAGAGATGAATGCGGAACAGTTCGGTTTCACCGATGAAACCATCGGTGGAGTGTGCGGCAACCGTTTCCAGTGACCGGCCGGTGGCGGTGTAGAAGACATAACGGGCCAGGGCATCGAAGTTGGGGAGTCCCTTGCCGGTGAGCAGGTTTTCGATCTCGATCGGCTCGCCCAAGGTGCAGTAAGTGAAGCTGCCGCCCAGCCCCGGCGCTGTTTCGGTGATCTTACGCTCGCCGGTTACTGTCAGCACACCGTCCTTGATCTCCTTTTTTACCGTGTCGAACGCCGCGCCTTTGGTCTTTTCGATATGTTCGACTTCAAGGAGCAGTTTCTGCGATTTCTTGGAAAAATTGGTCCAGGTGATTTTCTCGCTGAACAGCTCTTCGCGCTGGTTACCGCTGAAAGGATAGCCGTTGATGACTCGCCGCACCCGCTCGGCAGTTAGCGTATCGGCGTATTCCTCGCATTCGATCAGGATAAAACGGCGATTGCCGCCGTCTTTCTCGTTGGCTGCAAGAACGGCGTGGGCGGTGGTGCCGGAACCGGCGAAGGAGTCGAGTATGATGGAGTTTTCATCGGTGGCAATATCCAAAATTCGTTTAATCAAGCCTACAGGTTTTGGCGTTTCGAAAGTATCTCCAGCATCAAGGATTTGACGTATCTCTGCCTTGGAAGTTCGATTACTGCCAACGTCACGATTGTAAAAAATAGTTTCGGGAGGAGTGCCATCACTTCCGTCTGCATATATTCTGAAATAAGGGGTCCAGCCAGTGGCACCTTGCTTGAATTCAATTCGATGTATTTCTTTTTCCAGCTTTGATCGACTCCAACGCCATGCGCCATCTGTTCCATCTTTGAGCTTTGGAAAAACCTTTGTACCATCAGGTGCCTCTATTTCGTAATAGAGATTGGGTCTTGCCTCCCGTCTTTCACCTTGTCCCCCCATTGCTCTTAGAGGCTTCAAATAGAATTTCCGGTCCTCTTCATCTGTTTTGTCGTAATGGGTGGGTAAATTATCCAAATCGGTTAGTAATCGGCAGAACCTGACAGAGGCAAGAGAGTTAGCATAGACGAGGAGGTGGTCGTGACGAGTTGAAAAATAGTCAGCATCCATTCGCGGGCTATCGGCTTTTTCCCAAATGACGTTTCCCAGAAAGTTTTCCTCGCCAAAAATCTCATCCATAATAATTTTTGCCCGGTGCGCTTCATTGTCGTCCAAAGTAATCCATATGCACCCTTGCTCTGACAGCAGCTCCCGCAGCAGATTCAACCGCGGCCACATCATGCAGAGCCACTTGTCATGCCGCTCCAGGTCTTCCTTATCCACCGGATTGGCCGACTTCTTCAACCATTCCTTCATCAGAGGCGAGCGGACGTTGTCGTTGTAGCACCACCCCTCGTTGCCGGTGTTGTAGGGCGGATCGATGAAGATGCAGTCGATCTTGCCGGCATGGGTAGGGAGCAGGGCCTTGAGCGCCTCCAGGTTGTCACCGTGGATGATCAGGTTGTCGTCCAGCGAAGGCTTTTGCCCTTCGGCGGGCAGAGACTTGGCCGCATCCACCTTCAATTCACGGAACGGCACGCTCAGGTGATGGGAATAGACAAACTGCTTTCCTTTGAATTCCATTGTCGGCATATTTAAAGACTCCTTGTTTCTGCTTTGTTACATCCCCCCTCCCAACCTCCCCCCCGCTAGGTGGAGGAGTTTTTAGTCCCCTCACCCAGCGGGGGAGGGTTAGGGAGGGGGGGGTGTCATATGGCGTATCAATGCCGCTACCGTGAATAGCGGTTTAGATCCAACCAAAATCCTTGATTTCTAGCTTGAAATGGCCATCTGCCAAGACGGCTTCCTTGTAAACCACATCTACATCGTCATTAAGAATGTTTCTGACAGTGACTCTATCATCAACAGGCATCTTTGCTCCGAAGATAACCGTCGTGATTTTTGAGGGAGATTGGTAGCCTTTGTCGCCCTCTGGCATCATTACACGCCACTCTTGTTCATATGACCAAACCGATGATTTTGTAAGCCAAAGATAATCTATTACTTCACTCTGTCTATCTCCTACCAAGTCTGAAGCAGATACTTTAGGAAAGGATTCGGAGTACGTCACTGGTTGTGCGAGCTCCTTAAGTTTTGTTCCTTCACGACAATCGTATTCGACACAGAACCCTTTATGATTGTCAGCGTAATGGGACCACATAAGAATATGATCTGGTACTGCACTAAACGAGCATATGCCAATGTTTTGAAATAAATCCTTCACACCATCTCTCAGGGTTTCAAACGCATCTCTGTCTCCAGGCCTTTCCTTGAATAGCTCTTTTTCCCTTGAGTTTTTTTGTTGCGTCCTTTCCATTGCAACAATAATTGCATCTATCATCGATTGCTTGTAGGTATCTCGATCAAGAGTTATCGCACAGTCAAACGGATCGTTGAACGACTTTGGTTTAGATAGCCAGACAGTTTCATTTGCTAGATTTGCCAATGAATAGGCGTTGTAACATCGGTATTTATATAAGAATCCGGCATTTAAAGCCTTTTTGTCTAACACTTATAAGCCCCTGTCTGCCAAAGCAATTTCATCCTATTGAACATTGGCAAGGTGCTAACGGCACAGCATCCCACGCCATCCCCGCAACAACCGCCTATTCTGTTCCCTCCCACTGCTTGGTGAAGTACATTTTCTCCGGGTTTGCATTGTTGCATTGGGTTCATTTCTGCTGGAACTGCCAAATTTAACGCTGAAGCGGCTCTATCAGCAATGACCATAGGTACTCAGCCGCGCCTTCTTCCGTCAACTGTTTCACGGGAGGGTTCCCATAATGAGCCATCCCGAGAGGTTTGAGGTGCAAAGAGTACCCGTCATTCTCGGCAGACAATGATTCATTATATGAACCGTCGGAGGTGGAGTCGGCATTACTGGAGTAGAGAATGCCGCTTGTAAATGATGTTCTGCCGCCATACCAGATTCTGCAACCAGTGATCTGTTGTCCATTGCGGTAGATCTTCGCGGAGAAGTGGCGCAGATCAATCCTCGCACCTTGGGTTTGAATGTCGGGACTCCGCCTCTCCAGCTCCCTAAGGGACTCTTCTAAAAAATTACAGATAAAGTTGAAGGCCCCATCAAGGAAAACGTCCTGATCGTGATCTGTGAATTGCCGGGTAATTCTCAGATTGCTTGAACGAGGAGTGGCTACGGTTGTGGGGCGAGATAAGACTACCGGTTCAGCTGCAGTTTCAGGCCCCGATTGTGACCGAATTCTTTGTACAGCGTTTTCGATGGCAGATGTTACCTCAAGAAAGCCATCATCAAGCGTCGGATATTTAACGATTGCTTTTCCATCTGCCGTTGCAGCAAGAAGTTTTCCGAAAGGAGCGCCATGCCAGCTGCAGGGACGTAATATAACGGGTATAATCGTAGCATCTCCGCGCTCATGCCTCTCCATCGCGCGCTTCATCTCGATGTCATAGCAATAGTCTGATGCGAGAAAATCAGAACTGACGAGGAGCAGAATTATGTCGGCATCTTCAAGATGGCTGCTGATCTCCCGACCGAAGTCCCCGCCCGCGCCAATTCGCCGATCATGCCACGTCTCGATCAGCCCCTGCCGTTTTATAACGGAAAGGTGTTTTTCCAGCTCGTCTCGAAGCGATTCGTCTTTGTGTGAGTAGGAGAAGAATATTTTTGCCATGTTCATTACAATCCTTTGTAGCTTCGGAATCTGAAGACGAACTCAACTATTTAAAGAACAGTCCGGGCATCAGGCGGCCTCTCGCTCAAAGACTTGTTCGGCGTTGGTCCTGAAGTCATCAAGAGAGATGAATTGCTTGTCGATTGCGCTGGTGATCCGGCTACGATCCTTCTTGTTCAGCCCGTCAAAATCCTCATGCACAACGAATCCCTTGAACTTCAATTTCGCGCGTTGATACTCCAGGCAGGAGATTGTCGCCAGGCGTGCTTTGGCGGAGTCCTTAACTCCGAAGAGATAGACCGGGTACGGCCTGATATCAAACAGGTAATCAACTTCCAGATCATCTCGCTCGGGCAACGGAAAAACATGCGGTTTGGGGTTGTACGGTCTTAGTTTCTCCTCAATGATCTCTTCGAGTATTTCGTAAAACAGACTCTGCACAACCTCTCTTTTGTAAAGCCTCATATTGGAGACTTTGGCCACGGTCTGGGCGAACTGAAGGATGGCGGGATACAGTGATTCCGGCTTGATATCAATGAATAAAGTGCCGTTTTCCTCGTAGACCTGGTTTTCTGCCAGAATTCGGCAAAAAATACGTTCCTTGTTCGGTGTGTCGAGATCAAAAGAATATGACAAACGCATGAGGGTCATGCCGTAGTCACTAATTCTGATAGTCCCGCTGTCACGTTTTTCCTGGATGAAGATGTCCACCATATCCCCATCTTCATGATAGAGCGGCACCACTAATTGAAGCACTCCCGGACGTTTTTCGCGGAAAGCAATCCTGTTATTAAATTGAGCCTTTAGCATGTCAAGATAATTCATATCTGCTCACCTTGAGGAAATCCGAAAGAAAGTTGATCCTGTAGAGTAATATATTGCCCGACATTCTGAATATTAGTCAGTTTCACAAAGTGCGAAAGCGCTTCTTCGTAAGACGCATATGTTTCGGTCTTTTCAGCGAATTTTTCCGGTAACATTCCCTCAGCAAGCATGCTGGCGTTGGCACGATGAATGTGAAAATCGAAGTGTGGGTTCTCTTCTCCATACCCGTCATTTGTATGCTCCCCATGAGGTCCATTGCAACGTAGCACGCAAAAACTTCCAGGCTCATCTTTCGGAATAACTGTGAGTCCGATGGAAAAATTTTCCTGGAAATGTTCATTAATCCTCATAAAAACAATAAACTCAGTTTTTCCATTTAATGACACGAGTTTCATATCATTCCTTAGAGTGCCCCGTTCGACCTTCATCTCTTTACGTGGTGGTTCAATGATGCGTTTCGGGCAGGAAATGAGAGCATCCAGTTCAGCTTGCGTATAGTTTTTCACGGCTAGCCCCCTATAAACCAATCAAAGATAATTTGGCACAGCATCCCACGTCCGCCCCTGCAACAACCTTCCATTCTGTTTCTTCGCCCGCTTTTTCCCATCCACTCCCCATCCACCCCACTGCTTGAAGAAAAAAGCGGAACGCTGCTCGTCACACTGACGCTTGATATTCAGCACCCACTCTTGCTGCATCGGACGGGCCTTTGGTCCTGATTCCCCGCCGACGATGACCCAGTGAATCCCGGCCAAATCAAGCTTCCCCAAATCCTCTAAAAGCGGCTCAACGGAGACGAAGCGAATGAAAGCCGGAACCTGACGCAACAAGTCGAGGCGCGGCACGCCGTGCTTCCTGTCCTCCACCGTCACTCCCAGCCAGGCATTTTTGGGCGGCGCATTCTCTTTAAAAAACGCTGCCATCCGCTCAGCCCGCTTGGTTAGCACCTGAAAGGTATGCTGCGGCGCTCGGCGGATCACGTCGAACACCTGTCGGATGTAATCGTCAGGGATCTCTTCATGAAAAATATCGCTCATGGAGTTGACGAAGTAGATAGTAGGCTTCGTTCTCTTCAGCGGTTCCTCCAGGCGATGGGGTAACATGGTCAGGGCGAAGCCGTTTTCATAGCCATGCACCTTCATAGCCTGCAGGCGCTTGGACATAGCCTCCGCGTAACAGTTGGCACAACCGGGAGAAACCTTACTGCATCCCACGGCGGGGTTCCAGGTTTGCTCCGTCCATTCTATCGATGTTTGTGTACTCATGCTGTCACCTTTATCAGCCGCTCACCGGCATTGTGGTTGGCTTCGAAATAAACAAATTTGCTCCGACGTTTCGGTGTGCCGTCGAGATTCTTCACCTGCCCCTTTCGGGCCAGTTCTCCAAACGCTTTTTGGAGGTCACTGACAAACCAGCCGGTTTCTTCTAAGATATCGGCAAGCTTGTCCATCCCGTACTCTTCCGGGGTGTTAGTTAGCCGGTTCAGCCAGTATTCTTCTACTTCGGCCAGGCCTTGTTCTGGTTTCTTGTGGCTGACCTGTTCAGCTGCGGCAAAAATTTCCAGCTGTTTGCTCCGCTGTTCCCTCTCATCCTGTTTTGCCTGCTCACGCGCCTTTTTTTGGACCAGTTCAAGCTTCTCCGATGCTTCCATGAATACGACAATCCCCTTCGGATGCCTCGTCAGGTACACAAGATGATACAGGGTGCGGTTTCTTGTTGGCTTGAGCACCTTGACACAGGCCGTACGCGGCTTTCCGTTACCAGCTGGCAATACCTGTTTGAGGTTGTCCCGATACAGAGATAGAAGGTATTCCTCGCGCTGTTCTGGTGACTTGTCCTGACCATCCGGAACTATGCCAAAGATGCTCCGCATCTCCTCTTGGAATACCGGCTGAGGAACAGTACGGGAGAGAAAGTCATACATGAAATTGATGAGAAATTCTGAGTTGGGCCGTTGGAGGAGCGGGGCCAATGTAGGAAGTTCAACAGCGTTTTTCCAGCCCTTTGGATCCACGAAAAAGAAGGCAAACCCGTCGCTACCGCACCAGCTTAGAATGTCTTGCACTAACTCGTGAAAGAAACCGTTTAGAGAATGGGTTTCAATGCCGTCACTTTTTCTGCTGTTCAGATAGTCCTGAAGCTTACGAAAAGATTTGCTTTTTTGTTCTACGAACAGTGCCCGGAACTTGACAGTTTTACCCATCCCGTGCAGACCTTCACGACATTTACTGATGATGTTCAACGATCTGGCAATTGAAGTATCTTCGAGATCATCACCCTGTTCTTCCCACGGCCCCGCGAAGCAATCCACGTAGCATATGGTTCGCTCATGCTGTCCGACGATCATGAACAGTCGTTCCAGATATGCTTCAAGTAAGCAGTGCTTGAAGTATGTCTGTTCGCGGCCTCTGTACTGTGCAGGAATCTCCATACTATCTCCGTATCACACTTGTGTGACAGCATAAGTCATATATGAGTAAAATCTTCGGGGTCTGGTTCAATTTTTTGAAATCTTCGGAGTCTGGTTCAGCTTTTTGCCATTCTCTCCATTATACGTCCCATGATCAACCAAGCTAACCTCCCAAGCCCCGCCCACTTAACCAAACCCACGACATCCAGTCTTCTCTGCATGCTCTATCGACACCGGATAATCCCTGCATATCTCGGGTTTCAATGCCTGAATACGGCAGACATACTTCTCCTTTCCCGGCGTCTTATCCAACCACGGACAGCGACTTACATAGTCGCCGGTCTCCGGATGCATCCAGATATCGTAAACCCCCGGCGCGATCTCAATAACCCAATCAAGAAGGTCATCCCGCCCGTTCTCCTCCCACAAGGCGATATCTTCCTCAGAAGCGCAAGTCTGATACGCACCGAGATTCAGACAGCAATGGCCGCACTGTTTGCAGACAAATCCTT
The DNA here is from genome assembly GCA_964524835.1 of uncultured Geobacter sp. Classification (GTDB taxonomy): domain Bacteria; phylum Desulfobacterota; class Desulfuromonadia; order Geobacterales; family Pseudopelobacteraceae; genus JACRCG01. Next base: position 32,476 of record CAZGEG010000019.1, on the reverse strand, counting down.
CCGATGGCATTAAACCTCCTTATCTCGAATCAGAATCCCAAACTGACTTGCGCCTGCATGGTTGGCACCGCATCCCGCGCCCGCACCTGCAACAACCTTCCATTTTTTTTCGCCCGCATCTTACCGTCCACTCCCCATCCTCCCTCCACTGCTGACGAAGAACATTTTCTCCGGGCCTGCATAATAGGAAAGCAGAGCTTTTAAAATCGTATAAATTATCGCCAAATATCAAAAGATTACCGCTGGCGGGGTCGCACACGGAAAGCTCGGGATTTTCTCGTAACAAGTGAAACGGAACCTCGCGGTGATGATTGACAACGGCTTTTTTGCCGAATCAGACGGGCCTTGCCATAACGCTTATTTACCTTCCAATGCCTCTTTTTGCTTACGTCCCATAGGGACTGATTGATGATAGCCGGGGAATTCATTCCCCGGTTCATGTTGAATTTACAATCATCACGTCACGTACGTGACGTGGGGAAATGGTGTGGCGTCTCAAATCCGTGGGATCAATTCCACGGCTACCATCGGACGCCCTCTGGGGTTTTCTTGGTGTGCACGTAAATCAACAAAAGGCCGCCCATACAGGAACGGCCTCAAATTTTAGTTACGGAATTGCTCAGATTGTTATTTGAAGCAAATTTTAGCAAGTAAGTTTTGCTTTACGACAATCGCCGCACCGGTCAACTCCTCATCGGCGGAAAGTGCGTAGGTGTCCCACAAAAAGGCTATTTGCTCTCTAAGCTCCAGGTTAAGCTGATCGCGGGTGTAGGCGTAGACGTCAATCCCCAGTTCCGGCTTTTCGAGGCAATACAACTGTTGGGCCTCGTCAAGCTCCGGCGTCAACTCCAGCGGCTTGCTGAACTCAAATGTTCTGCCGGCATATTCGATTGAGCGTAATTTAAATGTTGAGTGGTTTTTGTCACTCATGAAAACGGACGCTCCATATTAAATGCATTTAGTAGGGATTTTTCGCATAACTGGATGAAAATGTAAACGATATTTACAAATTCAACCTCCTGCTCTCGCTCCAGAAACCCAGGCTGCCCTGCATTTATACCTTCCCCTTCAGCTTGTAGACATATGCCAATACCTCGGCAACTGCCGCGTAGAGCGTTTCCGGTATCGGTTCATTCTCCTTGACCTGGTCATACAGCTCACGGGCCAGGAAACGGTTTTCCACCAGGGTGATGCTGTGTTCACGGGCGATCTTCTTGATCGCCTCGGCCATGACATCCATCCCCTTGGCGAGAACGACCGGCGCAGCCATCTTCTGCCGGTCATATTTGAGTGCGACGGCGAAGTGGGTCGGGTTGGTGATGACGACATCGGCGAGCGGGATTATCTTGGTCATCCGGCGACGGGCCATCTGAAACTGCATCTTCCTGATTTTACCCTTTGTCTCGGGATTACCGTCCGACTCCTTATTATCGTCCTTGACTTCCTGTTTGGTCATCTTGAGATTTTCCATATAGCGCCACTTGACATAGAGCATGTCGAGCAGGCCGAGAACTATCATGATGCCGCAGGTATGGGTGACGATCTTGAACGCGATGTGGCCGACAAACGTAAAAATGGTTTGAATATCGGCTTCAGCCAGAAAGGTGATATTCTGCATCTCGTCATGCACCACGCGGTAGGAGATCCACCCGACGACCGACAGCTTGAGCAGCGATTTGAGCATCTCCACCAGGGCATCTTTGTTAAACAGGCGCCCGAAGCCTTTCAGCGGGCTCAATTTGCTGAAATCAACTTTTAGGCGCGATGTTCTGAACTCAAGTCTGCCGTTGTCCTGAATCAGGCTGGAGAGTACGGCGGTGGCAATGATGGTCACGACAAGCGGCGCCAGCAGCAGCACGATGGTGCCGAACAGCTTGAGGACGAGGACGTAAAGGTTTGATTCGGTCAGCTGGAAGCTGCCCATGGTCGACAGGATTTTGACCGTACTCTGCTTGAGGCCGTCCATCATGAAGCTGCCGAAGATATAGAGGCTGACGATGCCGGCGAGCAGGGTAAGCGACGACGTCAGCATCTGGCTCATCGGCGGCGGGCTGTCCTCGCGCGATTTTTCGAGCCGCTTGCCGGTAGGCTGTTCTGTTTTGGAGTGTTTGTCCGTATCTTCGGCCGTAGGTCATCCCCCCTTTGCCATAAGCCGGAAGAGCGCGGCCATTTGAGCGGAAAGATGCCCGAAGGATACCTCGAGAACATGGAAGAATATTGTCAGGGTCATGCCGAGGATGACCAGCCCCAGGCCGATGTTGAGCGGCATGCTGATCATGAAGATGTTCATCTGCGGAAAAGCCCGGGCCATGATGCCGAGCGCCACTGTCGCCAGGAGCAGGGCGACCATTACCGGCGCGGCCAGGCGGATTCCGATGATGAAAATGTCGGCCGTGCGAAGGATCAGGAAATTAACCAGTTCTCCGCTCAGATGCCACCCCCCCAGCGGGATGACCCTGAAGCTGTCCATAATGGCGCGGATGAACAGGTGGTGAATATTGAGCGACAGGAACATCAGCGTTGCAAACAGCGTCTGGATGACCGACATGATCTGGGTCTGCGTCCCCTGCGAAGGGTCGATAATCGATGAGATGGTCAGCCCCATCTGCATGCCGATGATCTGGCCGCTGAATTCGACCGCCGCGAAGATGATCTGGGTTATGAATGCCAGCGTCAGGCCGACCATGACTTCGCTGAACACCAGCAGGGCGAAGGTGAAGACATCGGTCGGCACGGGGGGGGGCGACACCGACAGCGTCGGAAAGCAGACCAGCGTGATCATCAGCACGGTGATCGCCTTGATGCGGAGCGGCATCCGCCGGCCGCCGAATACCGGCAGCGCGGCGAAAATACCGGCCACGCGACTTAATACCAGCATGAATAATATGACTTCGCGGGGTGTTGGAAAGGGGAGCAGCGGGAACATGGGAGGCTAACGCCTCATGGTGGCGATGAAAGAATAGATCTCACGGGTAAAGTCACTCATATAGCTCATCATCCAGGGGAAAAAGATGATCATGGCTACCATGACGGCGATGATTTTCGGAGCGAAGGCCAGCGTCGCCTCGTTGATGGAGGTGACGGCCTGGAAGATGCTGATCAGCAGACCGATGACCAGACTGGCGATCAGAAGCGGTGCGGCAAGCAGCAGCGTTGCTTCGAAACTGCGCCGGGCGAGTTGTACGACTAATTCGGGAGTCATGAGAGTATCACCTAGCCAAAACTTTTTACGAGAGAACCGATTACCAGTCCCCAGCCATCAACCAGAACGAAAAGCAGGATCTTGAACGGGAGCGAGATCATGACCGGCGGCAGCATCATCATCCCCATCGACATCAGAACCGAAGCGACGACCATGTCAACGACGATAAAAGGGATATAGATCAGAAAACCGATCTGGAACGCCGTGCGAAGTTCAGAAATCATGAAGGCCGGGATGATGGTCAGGGTCGGGATGTCCGCGGCATTTTTCGGCTGCTGCTGTTTCGAAAGGCTCACGAACAGCGCCAGGTCCTTTTCCCGAGTTTGGGACAGCATGAACGTCCGAACCGGCTTGACGGCCCGCTCCATGGCCATCTCCTGGCTGATCTGCTGCGCCTTCCACGGCTGGTAGGCATCCTTGTTGATCTGCTGCCATACCGGGGTCATAATGAAAAAAGTCAGAAACATCGACAGCGACAGGATGACCTGGTTGGAAGGAGCCGACTGGGTGCCCATGGCGGTGCGCAGAAACGAGAGCACGACCGAGATGCGGGTGAAGGAGGTCGTCATGATCAGCAGGCCGGGGGCGAGCGACATGATTGTCAGCAGCAGGAATATCTGTATCGTGACCGCAACATCATTCGGCTTGGTGGCGGTGCCGACCCCGATATTGAGCGACGGAAACGGGATCGGCTCGGCGGACGCAACGGCGCCTGCAACCAGCAGCAGGGCGGTCAGAGCGAGGATGAGGGTGCATTTTGATTGATGTCGGGAGATCATGATGTCTGTCTCAAACGGTTCAGCAGCATGGCGAAACTGCTCTGTTCCGGCTTTTCCTCGATTACTTCGATCTCTTCCAGCATGTCGATCTGCTTGATGAGTGCCAGGCCCGCTTCGCTGCTGGACAGCAGCAGGTACTCCCCCCCCACTTCAACCAGTAAAAGGGCTTTCTTCGGCCCCAGATACCTTGTTTCTATGAGGCGGATGTGTTTTGAATGGAATTGATTCCCGAGCGGAAGACCCTTCATCAGCTTGCCGGAAAAATGCCAGGTAACCAGGATCAGTCCGACGACCAGGGCCAGGGCCGCAATCATCTGCAGAAAACTTGCCAGAAAACTGAACTCCTGTCCGGAGCCTTCAGCCGCCGCTGCTATGGATGGTAGGAAGAGCAGGAGTGCGGTTGCCGCACCTTTCACAGAATCTTCTCCACCCGTTCGTTTGGACTGACGATATCCACGAGGCGGACACCGAACTTTTCGTTGACGACCACCGCTTCGCCGCGGGCCACCAGCTTTGAATTGACGAAGATATCCAGCGGCTCACCGGCCAGCTTGGTCAATTCGACAACGGCACCCTGGTTGAGCTGCAGAATATCCTTGACCAGCAGTTTGGTTCTCCCCAGCTCCACGGTTACCTGTAGAGGGATATCAAGGATGAAATCGAGGTTTTTCTTGTCCAGTGACGGGTCGTTCGCTTCAGGCGTATCACTCACTGCTGCCCCCTATTGCTGTAAATCTTGCTGATCTGAATTGCCTTGTTGCCATGCTTGATGCCCGGAATACCGAAATATTTGGGTATTCCCTCGACCTTGACTACCATCTCGCTCGTACAGGCCTTGTCGAGCATCAGCGTATCCCCCGGGGCCAGATCCAGGAGTTCGCGCAGGGTGATGCTGGCATTTCCCATCTCGACCGTCGTCTCCATCGGCGCTTCCATGATTTCGGATGAAAGCCGGAATGACCACTGCGGGTCAATCGCCATCAGGTCGAACTGCATGCCGGTCTTGAGCTTGTCCCGGATCGGATCGATGGTCATGAACGGCACGGCAAACATCATATTGCCGGAAACATCATCAATCTGGATCTTGAGGGACATGGTCACGATCTGGTATTCGGGCGGCACGATATTGACCAGGCGCGGGTTCATTTCCATCCTGAGCAGGTTCATATGGGTGGCGTACAACGGCGCCCAGGCCTTCTCCAGGTCCTGGAGGGCATCGCCGACAATTTTTTCCATCAGGCGCATCTCTATCGAGGTGAACAGCCGGTTGGCAAGCGGAACCTTCGCGCTGCCGGTACCTCCCAGCAGGCTGTCAACCAGCGACAGCACCAGAGTGCTGTCAAACGAGATCAGCGCTGCGCCCTTGAGCGGCTCGATCTTGAATATGCCCATGCAGGCCGGTGACGGCAGGGTCTGGAGAAAGTCATCGAATTTGTAGGAACGGGCGCCGATTTTTTTTATTTCTACCGACTTGCGCAGGCGGTTGGAGAGATTGACGCGGTTGTAGCGGATGAAACTGTCGTAAATGATGTCCAGGTTCGGAACAAAACCCTTGTGGGCGTCCGAGTTCACCAGGTCATAGGATGCAACCGCACCCTCAGCTTTCGAGAGCTCCTTTTCCGGCTCTATGCGGCCTTCAAAGACGGCATTGAGCAGCGCCTCGATTTCGGCTTTTGAGAGGATCTTTTCCATTGCAGCCACATCGGTACCTATTGAACCACGAAATCGGTGAAGTATATCTTGACGATCTTTCCGGGAGGAAGGTTCTTGTTGATCGCACCCAGGATTTCATCCTTGAGCGCATTTTTTCCCTGGACATCCTGAACATCCTGAAGTGTCTTCGCGCTGAGCAGAATCAGGATGGAGTCGCGGATCGGGGCCAGTCGCCCCTCTATCTCGCTCTTTATGGCGGGACCCACCATTTCCAGCTCAACCTTCACCTTGAGATAGCGCAGTTCCTGGCCGTCGTAGATATTGACGATGAACGGTTCCAGCGGAAAAATATTGGCTACGGGGCTCGCAGTCCCGCCTGCGGCAGGAGCGCCGCCATGGCCGCCTGCTGCCGGGGCCGCTCCGGTGGCCGGCGCAGCCCCACCCTCGACTTGTGCGGCTTCGCCATCTTTTTTGGTTTTCTTGTCATCCTTGCCCAGCACCATGAAGGCCACGACACCCAGAATCAGCGCCACTGCCACCGCAGCGCCGATGATGATAATCATCTTTTTCTTGCCGCCATCAGCTTCTGCTTCTGCCGGCGCCAGTTCTTCCTTGGCCATGTCATCCTCCGCGAATGGATAATGAATTCAATGGATTAATTTAATCACTGCACTATGTAAAACGAATTGACTGTTTTTGCAACCATTTAAGCGGCTACGGAGGCGTACCCAGCATTACGTGGATACGCCTCCGCCAAAATTGCAGCTAGTTATGTTCGGTTTAACGCTTGAGGTTCAGAACTTCCTGGGTCATCTCGTCAGCCGTGGTGATGGTCTTGGAGTTGGCCGAGTAGGCCCGCTGGGTCAGGATCATCTTGACGAACTGCCCCGCCATATCGACGTTGCTCTGCTCAAGCGAGTTGGAGTAGATCTTCTCCGATGTCCCGTTGGCGGTGTTGGTGGCCAGCGCGATGTTGCCGGTCAGACCGGATCCTGCTCCGGCCCGGAACAGCGTGCCGCCGAGTTTATCCAGGGCGCCCGGGTTCGGCGGATTGATGACCGCGATTCTCTGTGCTGCAGCCGGCACGGCTGCAGTTGTAGGTGTACCGACGGTGTTGGATGCCGAGTAATAGTACGTTGCGCCCAGTTTATCCACATAGGTGATCACCCCGTTGGCGTCTACCTTGGTTACCTTGGCAAAATCGCCGGCTGTCGGGGGGGCGGTTGCCGAATCAAAAAATTGAATGGGGGCGCCGTTCGTGTCAAGCACCTGATATCCATCCGGATTGACCAGAAAACGGTTGCCGTCCACACGGAAAGCCCCGGCACGGGTAAGCGTTGCCCCGGCCATGGGGAACGCGCCGGCAGCGGTCGCGTCGAGCGGATCTTTCAGGGCAAAGAACGAGTTGCCCTGGAGTGCCAGATCGGTGACCGATTCGGTCGTTTCAAACGATCCCTGGCCGAACACATTGTCGACCTTCTGGATCTGGGTGCCGCGGCCGATCTGGGAAGAGTTGCCGATATTTACGGAAAGCATGTCGGAAAAGAGCATGCGGCCGCTTTTGAAACCGACTGTGTTGACGTTGGCGAGATTGTTGCCGATGACGTTGATACCTTCTGCATTGGCCAATAGACCGGTTACACCGGTAAACATTGCGGATGTAATACTCATTGTGTTGCCTCCTTGAATGTGTGAGAGAGTGTGGGTTGGGTGAAACGCGTCAATCGGTCGGCGCTTCGGGGCTTCCTCTCGGAGGACCAGCCCGGTGAATCAATGTTGAATGTTGAATGTTGGATTTTAGATTAAATCAAAATTTATAATTCAAAATCCAAAATTGCCTTTAAATAACTACTGCTGAATCGATGTTGGTAAAAACATTCCCCTTCATCTGCGTACGGTCCATGGCTGTCACCACGGTACGGTTTTTGATGCTGACAACCAGCGCTGAATCTCCCATCATGACCAGCGAGTCCTTCCCCCCCTTTTGTGCGACGCTGTTGACAGCCCCTTCAAGGCTGGCGAGGTCGGCCGCTGAGAAGGTTATGTTGCGTGCCCTGAGTCGATCCTGGGCGTGCTGGGAAAACCTGATTTCCTGGGTCGGGAGCTTTTGATCCAGGACCCGGGCAAACTGAGAATCGGCAGTCTGTCCGGCGGCCGGTTTCTGCGGCAGCGGGCGATCAATCCTGCCCGGCTGAACCGGATTCGGAATGAAAATCTGATCTATCATCGTTACACCCCCACGCTGATAACATCGGCCAGCGCTATGGAAACAGCCCCGATGGTCAGTTGTGGTGTGCTGCCGGCGAGGTCGACGCCATCGATCCGTCCGGTGGTGTAGGTGGTTGCCGTCAGTGGAGTGCCGTTTGCTGCTGCAGCGGCGACGGTAAACGTGTATGCCCCGGCGGGGAGCAATGCACCGCTGTTGTCGCGGCCATCCCAGGAGAAGCTGTTGTCGCCTGCGCCGCTTGATCCGAGTGTTGCCGTTCTGACGGTTTGACCGGATTCGTTAACGATGGCGACCTGTGTCGACGCTGCCGAAAGCGGCAGATTGAACTCCAGTGAGGTCGAGGTGATGCCGTCGAAGATAGCGACGTTGCCGCTTGCCTTGACATCTTTGCCGATGAACGAAAGTGCGGTCAGGCTGATGGAGTTGTTCTGGGCCGTCAGCAGATTTTTCAGTGCCGTGTTGCTGTTGTATGACTGCTCCACCAGGGACAACTGCGAGAGTTGATCCAGCATCGCACTCGGGTCCTGCGGCTTCAAAGGATCCTGGTACTGCAGCTGGGCTATGAACAGCTTCATGAAATCATCCTTGCTCATTCCCATGGATTTTTTCATTGCCGCGGCCGCTGCGGTTGGATCGGTTGTAGTTGCTATGGTACTAATTGCCATTACTTACTCACCTCGCTTTCAATAGTGAATGTCGAGCATCGACTGTCCCTGATTCCTCTGATACGGCGGCATGGAGGGGATGTCGGACTGTGCGGTCTGGTAGCCCCGCGGTGATGCCCATGATTGCTGCTGGTGCTGCTGTTTCGCCAGTTCCCTCCAGGCATTCTGGTTCTGTCCCTGGTTACCGGCCCCTTTTCCGCCGGTGGTGACATCAAAAGATTCCATCGTGATGTTCTGGCGGGCCAGAGATTCCTTGAGTGCATCGGTATGCTGCACGATTGCGTCGCGAACTGCACGGCTTTCGGTCACTATTTCAACCGAAAGTCTTTGTCCCTGAAGATTCAGGTTCATTTTCAGCTCACCGAGAGTGTCCGGTGAAAGCGTCAGCGTGATCTGCTGGTTCCCCGGTTTGACCTCGTGCTGCACCAGGCGTTCCTTGACCTGCTGCATAACCTGCTCAGGAATGTCCTGGCGGATTGGTTCTGCCGAAACCACTTTTGCTGAAGTCGTTGCGCCCCTTTGCTGATCGGCTTGCAACTGCCCGTTCATCTGCTGTTGCTGCATCTGGTTGTCAGCTGCGCCATCAGGAAGCCCCTGATAGCTGCCGCTTCCGTGTAACGTCTCCGAACCCGGCATTGATTCGCCGGCAGACGCTGTAGCCTGGAGGGACGATGCCGGATCTCCGACAACGCTCTGTCCATTGCCCCCCCGAACCCTGTCAATTTGCGGTTCCGGGGTAATCCGCTGCAGCAACCCATGTTGTTCCGCTGCCTTAAGTGCAGTACGATCTTCATTTGAAACTGCTGCGGCTGCTGTCAGTGCGGTAATCGGACGGGGTTGCGCGATGAGTGCCTCAATCTCCGATGCCGCTGCTGCATCTAGTACCGGTGCGCCCGGATCGGCATGTTGTGCCGGGACTGGTGCAGCCTGCGCTGAAAGCGTTACAGGCATTTGTACCGGTCCAGGAACCGTCTGCCCTGCCTGCTTCTTTTCAACTGAAACGGAAATATGAACCGCTTGATCTGATCCTGTTGCTACGTTCTGCAGCACATCAACGGGACGTGGTGCCGGTTTGTTGACGTTCGACGTTCTGTCGGGTTCTGCCGGGTGAATGGCGCCAGGTGTCGCCGCTCCTCCTGCTGCGCCGGCGGCCGGATGCCCGGCGGCAAGTGATACCTGAGCTGACACCGGCTGATGTTGCTGCGCTGCTGCTGACGCGTGTACCGTCTGTTTCTCCATCTGCGGAGCGGTATTGAAAGCAGGGATGCCTGTTACCGCGGTTCCGTTCTGCAGCTTTTCTTCGGGAAGCTGTACCGGCTTGCCGGCTTCCGGTGTTCTGCCGGCCAGTACTGCCTGAACCGAATGTGGAGCTGCTTGTCCGGTTTCAGCAGCCGGGCGCGATTCCCGGCCAGGGGCTGAAAACAGAATCGTTTCAGGCTGACGACTGGGCTGCAGACCTTCTGCGGGCTGCACGGAAGGTTTCAGCGTCGCCTTTTCAGCAGATGATTCTGATGCTTCCGGCAGAGGATCTGCCGTCGCGCGAACCGCCCGTTTCTCAGCCGAAGAAGCGGCAATGATGGCGGGTTGTTCCGAAGTTCCTGCTCCGTTCTGGAACATGTCAACGGGACGTGGTGTCGGGATATTGACTTCCGGCATTCTGCCGGGTTGCATGTATGCTGCCACGACCATCTGGCCTGCAACATCGGATGGTTCGTTGTCCTGCGGCCCTGCTCCGGTTTTTCCCGGTTCTTCAGGTTTTGGAGCGGCGGGGTCTGAAGCAGACATCGCCTGTGGTGACACGGTGAAGAGTGCCAACAGATCAACGGCTTGAATTTCTGCACCGGGATCACGAGGAAACGGTTCCTCCCCGATCCAGGCCAGAGGCTGCTCCGCCCCTCCGGAATCAGCTGCCGTCTTCAACTTTGCCAGCGATTGAATCTCGTTCAATAATCCGGCAAAAACGCCGCCGTCCTGCTGCGCAGCATCCGGCATCATGGCTGCAGGCGCGGTTGGTTCCTGAGTTGCCGGCTGCATGAGTGCAGGCACTGATACTACATTCAACTGTCCATTAGTCATTATTTTTCACCTCCTTTCTCTCTGGATTTTTTATGGAGGTGGACAGAAACGGTCCATAAAATTCATGAATTGTCGAGATTATCCTTGATCCACTTAAGAACCATCGGTTGATTGAGATACGGCATCAACTTCAGTATCATCTTGTTGTCCAGATCGTTCAGGACTGAAATAACGGCAACTTCTTCCATCTTCCCGAGAAATTGTCCCGCCTGTTCCGGACGCATTTTTTTGAGCAGCGCCAGCATCCTCTTGCGTTTATCATCCAGTGTCTTATTCTTTTGCTTCAGTGACTCGTCAAGCCGTTTCTTGCTCTCTTCGAGCGCTTTTACCTGCGCCTCGATCTTCGCACTCAGCTTTTTCAGCTCCTGCTCTTTGGCTGCCAGAACCGCTTCCCTCTCGGCCAGTTGCTGACGACGGGCATCCTGAAGAGCTTTTTCTTCGCGGGCTGCACGGGTCGCATTGACAGGCTGGTGACCCGCCGCCGGGCTCTCCTTGCCCGCCCCTGCCTGATCCTTGGCCGCTGCTTCGTTCTGAACTGCAGAGCTGGCAAGGACGGCGGGGAGCTGGAACTGTGACAGGACGAGGGCACTCCCCGCCACACAAGCCGCTAATAGGATTCTTTTCCGTATCACGCCGGTTTAACCTTCTTCTGGACGGAAATTTCGTCGAGAAAATTCCGTTCCTTGGTAGCCATTTCCTGCCGGAAAACCAGCGCCTTTTTCTCTTTCAATGACTCAAGCACCTTTTTTTCCTTACTCGCTTCCAGCAGGTCGGACCTTTTTTCGTTTGTGATCTGGTCAAGGTGCTCGATCCGCTCTTTCTGCAGCTTTATCTCTTCGCGCTTGCGGGCAAAAAAATCTGAATACATCCGCATGTCATCGATGCATCCGATCTCCTGATGGCAGTTCTGAAACTCCTGTGTCAAAAGTTCGACAAGATCTTCTTCGCGCTCCAATTCCTGATTGGCCTGTGCAAGACCCCGCTGCGCCGTTGCATACTCCTGTTTGCGGAGTTTTTCCATCTCGCGGCGGTAGACCAGTACCTGCTCCAGTTCGAATATTTTGCTCGCCATCGCCCGTTACTCCCCGACTTGCAGCCGAAATCAGGATTCAAACATCAACTTCAGATCCTGTACCGCCTCTTCCAGCATGACCGGATCATGAACCGACTGTTTCATGAACGACTGCATCTGTGCAATATGCTCTACAGCATAATCTATACCGGGATTGCTCCCGGATTTGTACGCACCGATATTTATGAGATCTTCGGACTGGCGAAAGGTTGCCAGCACTTCCTTGAACTTCGATGCCGCTTCCAGGTGTTCTTTCGATGCCACATCGGTCATGACACGGCTGGCGCTCGCCAGGACATCGATGGGCGGATAGATGGATCGGGCCGCCAGATCGCGGGAAAGCACGATGTGCCCGTCCAGAATGCTGCGCATCGCATCGGAGATCGGTTCATTGAAGTCGTCCCCCTCGACCAGCACCGTGTAGAGCGCGGTGATGCTTCCCTCGGGGAAATTGCCCGTCCGTTCGAGCAGTTTCGGCAGAGCGGCAAACACGGAGGGGGTATACCCCTTGGTGGTAGGCGGTTCGCCGATAGCAAGGCCGACCTCACGCATCGCCATCGCGAAACGGGTTGCCGAATCCATCATCAGCAGAACCTTTTTCCCCTGATTTTTGAAATATTCCGCAATTGTCGTCGCAATGTAGGCGCCGCGCATCCTTACCAGAGGCGGTTGATCCGATGTTGCAACGACGACAACCGATTTTTTGAGCCCCTGCTCCTGCAGATCCTTTTCGATGAACTCACGCAGTTCGCGACCACGCTCGCCGATCAGGGCGATGACGTTCACATCGGCTTCCGTATAGCGGGCTATCATTCCCAGCAGGGTTGACTTTCCGACGCCGGAACCGGCCATGATGCCGATCCGCTGCCCCTGCCCGCAGGTCAGCAGGCCGTTAATGCTGCGAATGCCGAGATCAAGCGGTTTCCGGATCGGAGGGCGCGACATCGGATTCACCGGCAGCGCGTAGATCGGATATTCCTCCTCCGTATGTATCAGCCCTTTGTCGTCGATCGGATTGCCCAGCCCGTCGATGACCCGCCCCAGCATGAGCGGCCCGACACCCAGGGAGGCGTTGTCTCTCCTGACCGAAATCAGGCTGTCGAGACCAACCCCTCGCAACTCGCCAAGCGGCATCAGCAGGGTTTTGTTGTTGCGGAAACCGACCACTTCGGCCGGAATCGGTTCGCCTTCAACCGGCTTTATCTCACAGATGGCGCCAACCGAAGTATCGGGACAATACCCCTCGATTACGAGGCCGACTACCTGGGTAACCTTGCCATGCAGCCTGACCGGCTTCGCTGCCGCAAGCGCCGTCTGGTATTTATTGAGATTGAGCTTCGTATCAGGCATATCGCATCATGCCGGGGTCACGGAACTTCAGCTGCGGCAGCGGTGCGCTGTTCAAGAAGGCTTCGGTACAGCTGCTCCAGCTGGCCTTCCAGGGATGCGTCGATTGTTCCCATTGCAGTGTCCACAAGGCAGAAGCCGGCGGCGACAGACGGATCCGGCTTGAGCAGCAGCCGTTCATTAAGAAGTTCGTTGTGCAGCAGATCATCACGTCCGGAGGTAACCAGCAGATAGTCGTCCGGATTGATGCGAACGGTTATTTCTTCCCGGGCCGACAGTCCGGCGAGAGCATTCTGGACAACCCCGGTCAGGATCGAACGATCCTGGGTTATCTCGCGCAGAATCACCTTGCGGGCTACGAGCATGACCAGCTTGATCAATTCGTCTTCCGATTCCCGGATTATTTTGTCTCTCAGGTTGTGAATCGTTTCACTTGAAGCCCGCAGCATTCTGAACACATTGATGAGGCCGCGCTCGGCGAGATCCTTGCCATCTTTGAGGCCGGCATTGAACGCATTGCTGATTTTCAGGTTAAGGTCATCTTCGGTTATTTCAATCAGAGGGGGCGGGACATCAAGCTCCTCATTCCGGGCAGAGAACTGTGGGTTAAAGGGAACAAAGCCCCCCGAACCCTGATAAGCAGGAACGGCGGAACCCGGTTGCCCGATGATTCTGAAGCTGAACTCCGATACGCCGGTACTGTCGTGATCCGCCTGCTTTATGATCTTAGACGAGGACATCTTCACTTCCCCGGCCGGCCAGCACTATTTTCCCTTCCTCTTCCATTTTGCGCACGATCTTGATGATTTCCCCCTGCGCCTTTTCAACATCGGAAAGCCGCACCGGCCCCATTACCTCCAGGTCTTCCTTGATCATGTCTGCGGCACGGCTGGAGATATTCTTGAAAATCTTTTCCTTGACCTCATCCGGCGATGTTTTCATGGCCAGCGTCAATGTGTCGTTCGACACCTCGCGCATGACGGACTGGATGCTTCGATCGTCCAGGGCGAAGACATCCTCGAAGGTAAAGAGGTGCTTGCGGATGATCTCCGACAGCGGCGGGCTGAGTACGTCCAGCTTGTCGAGGATCTGCTTCTCCTTGCTGCGGTCGAAGTGATTGAACATATCGACGACTTTATCAATACCGCCGACCTTATAACGCTGGGTCCCCCCCATCGAACTGAGTTCCCGCTTCATTACGTCGTCGATCTCTTTCAGAATTTCCGGCGACACCTGTTCGACATCGGCGATGCGCAGCACCACTTCTGCCTGCAGTTCCTGCGGCAGGATGCTGATGATTTCGCTGGTCTGCTTCGATTTGAGTTTGGCAAGGATGACCGCAATGGTCTGGGGGTGTTCCTGAGAAAGGAAGTTGGCAATGCTTTTCGAGTCCATATTCGCGAGAATATCAACCAGATCGCCGTAACTGGAGGCCTGCAGTTCGTCCATCAACATCTGGGCTTTTTCCGGACCGAGGGCCTTCTCGAGAATTTTCAGGACGAATTCATCCCCTTGAGAAAAAATGCCTGCTTCCGGGTCAATCACCGTGGTGAAATCGGAGACGACATTCATGATCGTCTCGCGCGAAACATGTCCGAGTGTGCCCATACTTTTGCTTATTTTCTTTATTTCAGTGTCATCAAGATGCTCGAAAACCTTGCCGGTGACATCATTACCAAGGTAGAGCAGCAAGATAGCGGCTTTTTCTGAACCTGTCATCGCATCCCTTTTTCGTATGTATGAGTGTTACATTCTGCTTATTCCCGCAGAAGATAACTTTGGGAACTACTTGTCCTCGGCAACCCAGTTCTGCAATATCTGGGCGACCTGGTACGGGTCTTTCTTTGCCTGTTCAATCAGGCTCTGCTGCTCGACCATCTGCGAGTTGATCATCGCCCGTTCCGCCGACGTCAACTGCTCTCCGCCCGTACCGAGCGCTTCAAAACTCTCAAGTGTCGGACGCCGTACCAGACGCAGCGAGGCAAGAAGCGGACGGATCACAAACAGGATCAGCACCAGAAAACCGATTCCGATCATCAGATTTTTTGCCAGCGACATGAAAAACGGGTTTGTCCACCAGGTTGCGACTTCACTGCTCCCCGCCTCACCGGTCTCCTGGAACGGGATGTTCTGGACCGTCAACTGGTCGCCACGCTCAGGGTTAAAGCCGACGGCGCTTTTAACCAGGGTTTCTATTTTCTGCAGTTCATCAGGCGAGCGAGGCGAATATTTTGCTTTGGCCGCCTGCCCCTCCTTGACAGCCGCGGGCGCTTCATACTTGCCGTCAACCAGAACGGCGATGGATATTTTGCTGAGCGCCCCGACCGGTTCAATGATCTTGGCTGTTGAGCGGCTTACCTCGTAATTAAGCGTTTCGTCATTTTTGGAGCCGCCGCCGGAGGTTGCCCCACCACCTGCGGTCGTACGCCCGAGGTTGGTCTGTACGCCGGGAACACCGGCACTGCTGGTGGACGAAGAGCCCTTCTCCTCCGTCCGCTGCTCGCTGCGGACCGCAATCGATTCCGGATCAAATTTTTCCTCAACCCGCTCAACCTGCTTGAAATCGAAAGATGCGGTAACTCGCGCCACCGATTTCCCTCCGCCGACAATTCTGTCAAGCAGAGACTGGAGCCGCTCCTCAACATTTTTTTCATACGACCGCTGGGTTTCCTGCATGGCCGTGGTCATGCGGGATGTCGCGTCGCTGCTCCCCCCCTTGCTGAGAATCATGCCGCGACTGTCGAGCACCGTGACATGCTCAGGGTCCATCCCCTCGATGGAGGCGGAGACCAGGTGTACGACGCCCTGCACCTCCGAATCCCGCAGGGCGCGGTTTGATTTCATCTTGAGAACGATGGAGGCGGTGGCCGGCCGCTCGTTATCCTTGAAAAGTGATTTTTCAGGTATGACCAGATGAACGCGCGCCTGCTCGACTCCGGTCAGCTGTGCTATCGTCCGGGAAAGTTCACCCTGTAGAGCCCGCTGGTAGTTGAGTTTCTGGACAAACTCCGTCATGCCGAAGTTCTTCCGGTCAAATATTTCAAAGCCGACGCCGCCCCCCTGGGGAATACCCTCTGAAGCCAATGTCAGTCGGAGTTCGTATACTTTGTCGGACGGTACAAGAATGCCCTTGCCATCCGGGGTGATCTGGTAGGGCGTCTTGGCATCCTTTAGTTTTTTGACAATTTCCCCGGCATCTTCCGAGGTAAGATTGGTGAAGAGCGGGCGGTAATCGGTGCGGTTTGCGACAAAGATCAGAATGGCGAACGCGACTGCAGACATAAAAGCCACTGCAGCGATCAGCAACTGTTTGCCCGGGGAAAGGGCTAGAAAAGGCTCTATGAGTCTACGGATTCCTTCTGGCATTGGCGAAATGTATGTTCCTTTCAAAGTGTACTCTGGAGCTGCGGATTATTCTGTAATGAGGATTATACCTGCATCCGCATCACTTCCTGATATGCTTCCATCGCCTTGTTGCGGACCTGCGACATGAACTGGAACGAGATGCTTGCCTTTTCGACTGCGATCATGACTTCATGGAGATTTTTGTTCTCTCCGCTGGCGAGCCCCTGGATGGACTTGTCCGACTGCACCTGGATGTCGTTGACTTTGGAGACCAGCTCGCTGAAGAACTTGCCCGCACCATCCGTTCCAGGTGCTGCACCGATCTTGTTCATCTCCGGGAACGCTTTCGACATCCCGATTCCGCTCTCAATACCTGAAATTACCATTAGTTGTACCCTCGTCTGTTCCTAGTCAATTCTTCGTTATGCAGACAGTATGCTATCTGCCGATTTCAAGTGTTTTCATGGCCATGCTCTTGGCTGCCTGAACGGCGGTGACATTTGCTTCATATGCACGTGTCGCGCCGATCATGTCGGCCATTTCTTCGACGACATTGACATTCGGCATGGCAACATACCCCTGCGGATTCGCGTCCGGATGACTGGGGTCATACTGCAGGCGCGGAGGATTCTGGTCTTCAACAATGTCGGAAACCTCGACTTTCCGTACCTGCTGGGCGGTCGCACCATCAAGAGCCCTGTTGAAACGGTTTTCGACGGGGGTCGCAGCAAATACGGCATCTTTACGCTTGTAGGGTCCCCCTTCGGGAGTCCGTGTTGCATTGGCATTGGCAAGATTACTCGATATCAGGTTCATGCGCGTCCGGCCGGCGGTAAGAGCAGATGAACTCACATTCATGGAACTGAAAAAATCCATTTATTTACCCTCCCTGATTGCTGAACGCAACCCCTCGAACTTTTTGGTCAGCATCTGCACGGATGCGTTGAACATGACCTGGTTTTCAGCCATCCTGCCCATTTCATTTTCAAGCTCGACGGCATTGCCGTCTTTGCCGGGTGTCTTGGCGGGTGTTTCGACAACCTGGCCGGAAACCGTTTGCACAGAGTTCCCGGCTCCGGCGCCCCGCACCGGAATGTGGCGGGCATGCGGTGCAGAAAAAGATCGCTGCCCCGCTTGGCGCTCCTTGAGGGCGCCCTGCAGCTCCTGCTCGAAAACCAGCGTTTTGGGGACAAAGTTGGGGGTTTCGGCATTGGCGATATTGGAAGCGATCAAATTCTGATTTTTAGCCCTCAGATCAATGCTTTTCCCCAGAACGTCAATTGTGCTGCTGAAAATTCCCTCTGTTCTCATGGCGGACTCCTTCCGAAGCGGCATTACTGCAATAAATATACCATGCGAAATGATGCCGGAAAAACAGCACTCTCAGGACATCTCATGGAGGTTGATATCCGTAGCAATGGATACCTCCTCCAACAAAGTCACTGCAGATTATGCTCCAATCCTCTGTTTTCTCTACGGCTCTTGTTTACTGTGCAATACATAATGCCGTATTGCCGATACCCGCCATGGCCTGGAACGGAACAGAGAAAGGCGGGAGGCCGTGGCGCAGGCTTCACAAATAGCGACATATTACGTGCCATTCTTTTGACTGGGTCATAATATTGACTTTTGGGAATTTCTTACGGACGTGCGGGTTTCGATTCGAGGGATATCAGGGCCTGCCGGGCGAGTTTCTGCCAATCGGGATCCTTGCCGCTTTTCGCTATCTTGTCGAACAGCTCTTTTGCCCGCCCGGTGTTGCCGGTGCGGAGGTTGCTCTGCCCGGCCCTGTAGGCGAACTCTTCTGTGCGGTTGTTATCCGGCAGCTTGAGCGCAGCCTCAAACAGCCTCAGGGCGCCTTTCTGGTCACCCATGCTTTCCCGGGCGGAGCCGGCAACAAAATAAGCATCCGGCAGGAGACGGGGATCACGCCCCGAGGGTGCCGCAAGAAAAAGATCCATCGATCTGGCCGCCGGTGAGTAGAGCTGAAGCTCCCAGAGCGATCGCCCCAGTTGGTAATAACTCTCGCTACGCCGGGCGCGCTCACCTTTATTGAGCAGCCAGAGGAGTGTCTCCTTCACCTGCTGATGCTTTCCCGCTGCATAGTAAATGGACCCGAGCCGCTCCGTCATCAATCGGGATTGGGAGCTGGAAGCGAATTTACCCAGAAACATTTTGATGGTCCGCTCGGCCGTTGCCGTATCTCCGATCAGCTCTGCAAGGTCAACGATGCTCACATACAGTTCCGGCGCTACGGAAGCCGCCCATGTTCGATCGACCAGAGACGTCAGCAGCCTGACCAACTCAATCGGCCTGCCCGCTTCGGTGTAGGCACGGGTAATTGTCGCAAGAAAGCCCGGTTGTTCAACACAGCCGGCAAGATATTCGTGCTGCTCATCCATAAACCTTACGAGTGCGGATGGATCCCTGTCCCAGGAAGTCAGTCGGTAGACATCGGCAACCAGCACTTCCCGGATGGTTCTGGCCACGGCCACATAAACACCGCGCGGGAATTTGCGCTGGAACAGCATTACCATCTGCAGCGCTTCACCGGCTTCACCATGCATTGATTCGAGAAGAATATGCTTGAAATGTGCTTCCTCCCGCATGTCAAGATCGCCGCTCTTCTGGGAAGCATGCAAATATACGTCGCTGACCCGGCGGAAATTCCAGGGAGTTGATTGCAGAAATTCACTGTCCGCAACCCTCATCAAAGCCATCTGGCTGGCCTTGTTATCCTTGAAATGTTCAGCAACATTCTGATAGATCGCGCGGGCTTCGTGCTCGTGCCCCTGCCGCGCCAGGATGTCACCCAGACGCACCAGCAGTGCCGGAGCGTAGGTTTTATCAGCCAGCCGCGCAACCAGGCCGGCAAGCAGGGAGCGGGCCTGGGCCAGCGCTCCGCTCCGGGCGATGCTGTCT
This sequence comes from uncultured Geobacter sp., assembly GCA_964524835.1. Lineage (GTDB taxonomy): Bacteria > Desulfobacterota > Desulfuromonadia > Geobacterales > Pseudopelobacteraceae > JACRCG01. Next base: position 13,188 of record CAZGEG010000019.1, on the reverse strand, counting down.
CCATAATAGAAAGTCACCCCCGGGTTTAACCCGAGGTAGGCCGGCCACAATTTTTCCGCCTCACGAAAAGCGGCCAGCGCCTGGGGGTACTTTTGCAGCTTGTACCTCGTTTCTCCAAGGCGATAGAGTGCCAGCGGCAGAATCGGAGCCTGACGCGATGAAAACCTGGTAAAAATCTCCTCCGCATCGGTAAGACTCCCCTTGTAGAGAGCCGCTTCCGCCGCCATAAATTCTTTCTGCGCATCTTCAGGCAGGAAAGCCTTTAAAACGGTTCGATCTGTTTGGGAAAAAGGGATTTCAGATTTCAGCGGCGGGTCAAAATCCCGCACCAGTTTTTCGACACCGTTCCAGATTTTCTCCCGTCCTCCCAGGGAAGGGTGCGGAGTCCCCGGCCTGAAGGGGGCGCCGATATCGACGGTTATGGCGCTGACGTCAAGGCGGGTGAGATCCCGCCACCCGGCCTTCTGCGCAACCTGAAAGGTCACCAGCAGGCTGTCGCCCCTCTTTTTAAGAACCAGTCCGCCGATGTTGGTGTCGGAATAGCGCCGAAACTTTTTGAACAGGGTGCCGCCGGTGTCCTGAATGACGAGGCGCAGTCGATTGCCCGGGAGGGAAATCAGCCGGTACTGCGGAGGTTCTGCCAGGCGCACCGTCAGCCGGGTAAAGTCTTTATGGGGGCGGATGTCTATCCGGTAGAGGCGGTTGGGAATGGAAGCAGACGCACGGCCGGGGAGCAGCGTGAGGGCAAGCAGCAGCATCGACGCGCCGACAAAAAATATCCGGCGGCAGAAGGGCGCAGAAGCCGATTGTGAGGTTGGAGGTTGAGCCATCATCAGACCCGCATAGCCCTTATAAACAGGATTCGTGCGTAAACGAAGCATTTCCTGATTGCGCAGAAAAGCGCCTCTGACTTGCAAAAAACTAGGCCGGCGTTATTTTGCAGTAGCGACTGACCTTTGATGCCACGTCGTCACCATTGAAAGGCTTTATGATAATATCCCTCGCCCCGTACTTAAGGGCTTTCAGAACGGCCGTTCTCGTCCAGCATTCGGCGCTCATGATGATCGGCGGAGGAAAATCCTGCCGGATGGCATTGACTTTAATACAGACGGCCAGCTCACGGTCATCGGCATCCTGGGAGCCGATGATGACCAGTTTGACGCTTCGGCCGGCAAACAGCTCCTTGATATCTGCATTAAGCGTGCCTTCGGCAACCTGATATCCCGTGAATGCTACCAGTTCGATCAGCTGCCGGCGCTGCTCCTCGTCATCCTCCAGCACCACGATGCTGTCTACCCCGTCGCCAGCGGCCGGAATGCTTACCGCTTGTTCCTCCCCATCCCCCCCGCCGGCAGGGACGGCAGCTTCCGTCTCCACAGCTGCCGCAGGCGCTGCTTCGGCAGCCACGGGCGGCGGGTCATATAGGTTGCCCAGGGCGGCAGGTATCAGGACATCCAGGTGGTTCATTTCCTGCCCCGGCATTTCCAGCTTGGAGCGGAACATCAGGTATTCGCCGTCCGGGAGCGGCTCTTCCGGACTCAGCTGGTCAATATCGGGAATATATTTCTTCGGGGACAACAGTTTGAGACGGACTTTATTGGGGAGAGTTCCCTGGAAAACGGTATTGAGTGCTCCGTTCACCATGTTGGCAATCTCGGAAAAAGCGTCGATATCATCATTTTCGATGATGGAGAGCCGCTTCTTTTCCTGGATGCGCGCCGGAGGGATGCCAAGCAGAATGCTGCTCATGACGATGGCATCACGCAGCGAAAAGACGAGGTAGAACTGCCCGCCGTAGGCCTCGCCCGAATCGACTCCCAGAACGAAGACCCCGTCGTCAAGTCCGCCGAAATAGGAGTTTTTGCTGGTCGAAAGCGAGTCTAAAAGAGCGATGGAAAGCTCCTGGCCCAGCAGCATGCCGCTTTCTTCGCCCGCCTGCTTCAGGGCTGTTTCCAGCATCCCGTATAACGTCGTATACCCATCCATCAATTGGTGTCTTTCAGTGCTGATTCAGTAGGGCGGCATGCAAGGCAGCCGGGTAGGCAGGAATACACGGTTAATCTTCCTTTTTCAGCGTCAGTCCGACCAGCAGGGTGTACCCTTCAACGGTGAACGGAACGATGACACAATCATTGTCGGAAAGGGAGTTCACGGTATAATCTTCTCCCGAAATCACGGTCGGAATCGACAGCTTGACATCCAGCCCCCCCTTGGAGAGCACCTGTTTAACGCTGCCTCCCAGCATGTTGGCGATTTCTCCGATGGCGTCATTCAAGTCATCGTTGACCTCATCGCAGTCAATGCCGAGCATATTGGAGGTGATCTTCAGCGCCAGTGGAACCGGGCAGTGGATGGAAATGACGCCGGAATAGGTCCCGGCAAAACCGACCATCCCGGTAATACTGCATTTGAAGCGGCTTACCGGCTCCTTGAGCGGAAAATCGTCAGCCACCTCCATCATGACCATGGTGGAGAAAACCTCCTTGGTTGCAGCGATCACAAAACCGGCTACCTGCTCTTCGGTAAAGTTTGTTGACCGGGAGATGCCCGGATTTAGACTCATAACATCCCCCCGAGCTTTTCCTGGAGCTGGTCCGGAGTGAAAGGCTTTTTGATGCTGTCGCTTGCGCCGCTCGAAATAGCCTCTGCAATGATCTCTTCGCCACCCTCCGTCGTGATCATGACGATCGGTGTGGTATTGCCGTTGGCGCGCACCGCTTTGACAAACTCAAGGCCGTCCATGTTCGGCATATTGATGTCGGACAGGATCAGGTCAATTGATTTTCCGGATGCAATCACTCCCAATCCCTCTATGCCGTCGCCGGCCTCGAAGATTTCATCGACGGCGAGGCCAGCCTGACGAAGGGATCTCGAAATGATCTTGCGCATGGTGGATGAATCATCGACAATCAGAATATTTGCCATTGCAGTGTGCTCCTTTTCGTGATTTTCCATACCTAGTATGGATGTAGTTCTGCCAAGATTGCGGTCTGCCCGTAAGTTCCGGCGCGCAGGATTATAACTGTTTTTTCCGCCAGTGCAACCGTGTAGTGACGATAGCGGAATATATTTCAGCAGCCGGCCAGCAAGAGCGCCTGGCGCAGGAAGCGTTCAACCTGGTCCGGCGATCCCGCTTCGCTGTACAGACGCAGCACCGGCTCTGTTCCTGACGGACGGATCAGCAGCCAGTCGCCGCTTTCAAAGATAAATTTGAAGCCGTCGCTGAAGTTGGTGGCGGCAACCCGCTGCCCGTCAATGGTTGTCGGAGGATTTGAGCGCAACCGTGCAACCAGCTGTTCTTTGGCGGCGTCATCGATACGGCGGTCGATGCGTTGATAATGGAAATGTCCGATATCGTCCATCGTTTCATCAAGCAGCTGACGCAACCCTTTGCCGCTGACCGCGACAGCCTCCAGCAGCAGCAGCCCGAGCAGGATCCCGTCCCGCTCCGGGATATGCCCCTTCACCCCCAGCCCTCCGGACTCTTCGCCCCCCATGAGGATATCCCGCTCCAGCATCAGCTCGCAGATATGCTTGAAGCCGATCGGTGTTTCAAAGAGCTCCAGACCGAATTTTTCGGCCAGCAGGTCCACCATGCGGGTGGTTGAAACCGTCTTGACCACCGCTCCGGTCAGCCCCTTATGCACGATAAGATGGCGCAGGATGACGGTAAAGATGCAGTGGGAGGAAAAGAAATCCCCGTTTTCATCGATTGCGCCGATCCGGTCTGCATCGCCGTCAAGAGCCAGACCGACCCGGTATGCCCCGCTCCTGAGCAGGGCAGACAGCTCCTGCAGGTTCTGCCCGATCGGCTCGGGAGGCTGTCCGCCGAACGAGGGATTCTCGCTGTTGTGGATTTCGTCAACACCGGGGAGCAGGCGCGGTATGAAGCCGCACCCGGCACCGTACATCGGGTCGACCACCACCCTGATTCCGGCCTTCGTGATCAGATCAAGGTCGACGTAGCGGCCGATCTGGTGAAAATACCCTTCACAGGGGTCAAAAAGCTCGATAGTTCCCTTATTAAGAGCCTCGTCATAGGGAATCGATACCACCCGACGGTCGTTCTCCAGATTATAGGCAACGATCTCTTCAATAATTCCGGTTGTTACCGGGAGGGCGGAACCGCCGAATGCTTCCTTGATCTTGAAACCGTTGTACTCAGGCGGGTTGTGGCTGGCGGTGATCATCACCCCGGCGCCGGCGCCGCTCTCGCGCACCGCCCATGAAACCGCCGGAGTCGGTGCATAATCCTCCGTCAAGCGGACGGTAATGCCGTTGCCGGCCGCAACTTCAGCCACCCGCCGGGCAAAATCGCGGGACAGAAAACGGCGGTCATATCCGATGACCAGCCCCCTGTCCCCCAATCCCTCGCGGTTCAGATAATCCATGGTGGCCTGTGCCACCCGTGAAAGATTTTCAAAGGTGAAATCCCTCGCAATAACGCCGCGCCAACCGTCGGTACCAAATTTGATCCGCATTGATCCTCCTCTTATGGTGATTATTCCTGCCGGCTCTCCAGCCACTGCAGCCATACCAGCACTTCCGCAACCGCCCGATACAGCTCGGGAGGGATGAACTGGTCGCTGTCAACCTGCAGCAGCAGCCTGACCAGGTCCGGAGACTCGTGAACATACACTCCCGCTTCAAGGGCACAGGCGATGATCGCCTCGGCGACGACCCCCTTTCCCCGTGCGACCACAACCGGGGCATAGTACCCCTGCTTGTAGGAAAGCGCCGCCGCCCGGCGCTCTTCAGCGTCACGCGGCTTCATGGCTCATGCTCATCTCTGCCGGGTCAAGTCCTGCGCCTTCCAGTTGTTCTGTCAGCCTCGCCCTGCCCGCTTCCAGAAGCGGGACGGTCTCACACTTCTCGGCGCGGACTTTAACGGTAATGGCGGTGCCATCCAGTGTCAGCAGCGCCGTGACCGGCCCCAGATGCGGCAGGGTGACCGTTACGCGCGTCTCCCAGTTCCGCTCGCGACCGCCGGACCGGTTGCGCCCCGCTTCCCGCTCGGCAACGGTCCATTCCAGGGGCCGGCCGGGAAAAAGATCACCCCGGAACAGCAGCTGCCCGCTCTGCAATGTGGAGAGCTGCTCACCCACTATCGGCAGGGTGCGCTGGTCGGCAATCCCTTCATGCGAGGCGCCGGCACCTGCCTTTTTAAAGAGCGACTCCAGAACTTCAGTCGAGCCGGTCCGGACACCGGCCCGGAGAAGTTCATCAGCAGGTGTATCGAGCTGTGCGCCAAGCTGTATACCCGGCTGTTCACCGGACTGCGGCAGGCGCGGAGACAGGCGCCCCTGCGGCTCCCGGAGGATCTCTTCCAGAGGGTACTCTCCTCCGAACCAGCGGGACAGATGGGACTCGTAAAACAGGCCGCTCTCGCGAAGGCCCTGTTGCAGGGTCCGGCCGAGCAGCGCGGCATCGGTAGTCGGTTCGGCCAGCAGTGTCCGCAGGATACTTAAGGTTGCCTGAGCCGACACCTGGCCGGATGCTTCACCCAGAAAGCCGCCCAGCCAGCGGCCGGTGGCACTGACGTGTGAATCGCCCGGCCGGCCGAAACGGGCCATCAGGAATGTCTGCTGCGGTTCGTCGGTTATGAAAAACAGGTTGATCAGGTCGCCGCGGCCGACCCCCTTCGGCATGACGAACTCCAGGGCCTGGCCTGCCACAAGGACGGCAAAGCGCCCCCCTCCCAGCGCCGCCAGCACCTCTCCCTTGAGTTGCTGTCCCGGAAGGAAAGAACCGGCCGGAGCCTGCTGGCTTAACGATTCAAGCAGTGCCAGACTATTTCCCTTGATCACGGCCTGCAGGAGTCTGGCCATGTCGTCATTCAGCACAAGTCCGTTTCCGGCCGCGGCCGGTCTCGGCGGCGGTCCCCCCGTAAAAACGGCAGCAGGGAGTTCGGATGAAGGGGGCGGCGGGGTGCTTCTCTGATAGGTCCTCACCTCTTCGGATATGACACTGAAGGCGGGCGAATCGGGGGGGAGACTCTTGAGTACGGTGTTCAGCCGCTCCAGAACATATGCCTGCTGGCGGGATACGCCCCCTTCGCTGTGCTCCAGCACGCTCAGCCAGCGCCCCGCTTCGCTCAGCAGCGGGGGGGTGACATCCGGGGCTGTGCGCGGGAGGGCAAAGGTGGGCTTCGGGTCCGCCGACAGGTAGGTCAGGCGCAGGATTTCGCCCGGCATGACCCTCCGGGCTAGCGTCAGCTCCACCGACGTCCCGGCTATCTGGACGAAGGCTCTTCCTCCCGGCAGGGTGCCGACAACGGTCGCATTGACCTCCTCACCCGGCAGGAGCGGCAGCGGCGTCAGCGGCGGACCCGCCGCCTCGATCAGGGTATAACGTGAATTCCGGGCGATGTTCCTGAGCAGCTGGGAGGCATGTGTTTCGAACGTTGCCAGCCGCGCCCGCTCCGGAGTCGGTCGGCCCGTTCCGGGATCTTTCAGCGTGTCGCGGGCCGACGGTGGAGACGGCGTGTCCCCCCCGGAACGGTATATCAGGACTTCATCCAGCAGGCTCGCAAGTACGGCGGTTTCACCAGATGAGCGGCGCATCATCTCGCCGATGCTCTGCAGTGACGAACGGAGCTGGGGATCGGCCATCTGTTCGGTTGATAGCAGCAGGCTCAGCAGCCGGGAGGCATCGGAGAGGCTCACCGGAGGGGCGGCCCCCGCCTGGCGGGCTATGGCGAACGTCGCACGGGGTGCGGCGGAGACAAAGGTCATCTCCAGGGTCTGCCCGACCCGGACCGCCATCGGAAGATCGAGGTTGAATCGCTCGGCCCCGACCCTTACCTGGGCACGGTTGCCCGGGAGCGTCAGCAGCACCTCGGCGCTGACCGGCTGGCCGGGGACCAGCTGCATTCCAACTCCCGACTCCACCTCCGCGGTGACAAAGGAGATGTTGGAGGCGCGCGAAAGCAGGTCGAAAACCTGCTGCCGGATGTCCGCTGTCAGAGCCATACTATCCCCAGATCAGGTAACCGGGCTCATAAATGGTGCCGAGAATCGGGTGGTGAGGTATAATCCTCAGCATGAAGCCGTGACGGCCGCAGAAACGGCATTCAAACATTCCACCGTATTGATAGACACCCCCTCCGAGATCGCTCGTCATCTCCAGGATGACGGTTTCCCCTCCCTGAATATTGCCGGTCGAATCCAGCACCCCGAAATATCCCTCCACCGATACGTGCCCGACCGGTACATCGCCCAGCGCTATCCGGGCGGAAACGGGAACCAGGCTCCCGACTGCAACGGCATCTGCCGCCTGCGCCTCGGCCAGCTCGATGCGGATCTGCGGCCAGATCTTGAACAGCCCCTCTTTCCAGCGGGCCAGATCAAGCGCCAGCGCCAGATCGTCCGTTACCAGTCGCTTCCACTGCGTATACGACGGGGTATAGGAGTGCCCCGTGTACTCCTGCACCATCCGGTCGGTGGAAAAAACCGGGCAGAGACTCTGCATGGAGGCTTTCATCGTGGCGATCCACGAGCGCGGAACGCCGTCGCTCCCCTGATCGTAGAAATGGGGGATGACCTCCTTTTCCAGCAGGTCGTAAAGCGCCCCCCCTTCAACCTGATTCTGGTATTCGAGGTCATCGTAGACCTCCCCCTTGCCGATCGCCCAGCCGTTGTTCCCCTGGTACCCTTCACACCACCAGCCGTCCAGAACGCTCAGGTTGAGGCCGCCGTTGAAGGCGACCTTCATGCCGCTGGTGCCGCTGGCCTCCATCGGCCGCAGCGGGGTATTGAGCCAGACATCGACCCCCTGCACGAGGTGACGGGCAACCTCCATATCGTAATCCTCGACAAAGACGATCCGGTGGCGGAACCGTTCCTGATGGGCCGCCTGCACGATCTGGCGAATCAGCTCTTTCCCCTCCTGATCCTGCGGATGCGCCTTGCCGGCAAAGATGAACTGTACCGGCATCGCCGGGTTATTGACGATGCGTGCCAGGCGATCCAGGTCGCGCAGCAGCAGGGTGCCGCGCTTATAGGTCGCAAAACGGCGGGCAAAGCCGATCGTCAGCGCCTCGGGATCGAGGACCTCCTCGGCCGTGGTAATCTCCTTCGTCGTGGCGCCGACCTTGATCAGCTGCTCCTTGAGACGCTTGCGGGCAAAGTCGACCAGCCTCTCGCGGCAGCTCAACCGGGCACGCCACAGCTCGGCATCCGGAATCCTGGCAATCCGGCGCCAGACGCTATGGTCGGTCGGGTCCTCCAGCCAGCGGGTCCCCAGATAGCGTATCAGCAGGCTGGCCATATGGTTCGACATCCAGGTGCGGGTATGGACGCCGTTGGTGATCGAAGAGAGCGGCAGCTGTTCATCCGGCAGTTCCGGCCAGAGATTTTTCCACATCCGGCGGGATACCTCGCCGTGCAGCTGGCTGACGCCGTTGGCGTGACCGGCCAGCTTGAGCGCCAGCACCGCCATGCAGAAAGATTCCTGCCGGTTCTTCGGATTCTGGCGCCCCAGGCCGATAAATTCATCATGGCCGATCCCGAGCAGTTTAAAATAACCGGTAAAGAACTTGTCCAGCAGTTCCGGGGCAAAGTGGTCGATGCCGGCCTCGACCGGGGTATGGGTCGTAAATATATTGCCGGCGGTGACGATCTCGCGGGCCTCGCAGAAGCGGATTCCCCGCTTTTCCATCAGCAGGCGGATGCGCTCCAGCGCCAGGAAAGCGGCATGCCCCTCATTCATGTGGCAGACATTCGGGATGATGCCGAGGAGGCGCAGGGCGCGAATGCCGCCGATGCCGAGGAGAATTTCCTGGATCATGCGCATCTCTTTGTCGCCGAAATAGAGCTGGGCCGTGATCAGGCGGTCTTCGGGGCTGTTCTCCTCCAGGTTGGTATCCAGCAGATAGAGCGGCACCCGGCCGACCTGGACCCGCCAGATATGCACCTTGAACCGGCGCGGCCCGAACTCCAGTTCAAATGAGAGCGGCACGCCGTTCTCGTCGCGCTCAAGGGTCAGCGGCAGGTTGTAAAAGTCGTTTTCGGGATAATATTCCTGCTGCCACCCCTCGTTATTGAGGTACTGGCGGAAATACCCCTGCCGGTAGAGCAGGCCGACCCCCACCAGCGGCAGCCCCAGGTCGGAAGCAGATTTGAGATGGTCGCCGGCCAGAATGCCGAGGCCGCCGGAATAGACCGGCAGCGATTCATGCAGGCCGTACTCCATCGAAAAATAGGCGATCTTCATCTTCGAAGCGCCGTTGCACGTTTTCTGGAACCAGGTTTTTGCCTGGAGATAGTCGTTCAGTTTCTCATCCACCAGCTTGAGGTGCGCCATGAAGCCTTCATCGCTCTTGAGCCCCTCCAGCGTGGTCTGCTGCAGGATGCCGAGCATTTCGACCGGATTGTGGCGGGTGGATTTCCAGAGGTCAGGATCCAGCCGGCGGAAGAGGTTGGTCGCATCCGGCTCCCAACTCCACCAGAGGTTGTATGCCACCCGCTGCAGCGCGATCAATTCGTCGGTCAGGGAGGGAACGACAGTGAATTTGTGCAGCATTCTCGTGAAGTCCATAGCGATAACCTCTCTGGCTCTAACTCGACGTTCTACTTTACGTTCTTAGAGCGTGCTGATGTGACGGGTGGCAGGCAATTTCAGTCGGTTACAATTTGTCACCGACTGACCACCTTCCTTGTTAAGCCGGTTTCTCGATGATAAAAGACCAGGGTCGCCGCCAACACGACAATAGATAAGATGTTGATACACGACCCTGTTGATTCTAAAGGATTTCGGCTCTGTTTCAGGCTGCAAGTCGCATATGCACCTCAGCGGCGATCTTCGAACCGACTTTAATCTCAGCAAATTTCAAGTCATAACTGATTTGCAGATTCATCCAGAATTGCGGAGTAGTCCCAAGGTAACGCGCAAGCCTGAGAGCAGTGTCAGGTGTTATTGCGCGACGCTCTCGCACAATATCATTAATACGTGGCGCCGGAACCTTAAGTTCCAAAGCCAGTGCGTGGGCGCTCATGCCGAGCGGGATTATAAATTCTTCGCGTAGTACTTCGCCAGGGTGAATGGGGCGCATCTTATTATTCGGGTTCATAGCTGTCTCCTCAGTGGTAATCCACTATCTCTACATCAAAGGCATTACCGTTTTCTAAACGGAAACACAAACGCCACTGATCATTGATACGGATACTCCATTGCCCTTTGCGGTCTCCGTGTAAAGCTTCCAGCCTATTGCCGGGCGGAACGCGAATATCCTCTATGGAATATGCATCATCCAACATTTGTAACTTACGCTCAGCTACTTTGGCAAACGCCTTAAACCGGCGAGGGCACTCTCCATCAAATAATGCTTGGGTGTTCTTGCAATGGAATGTTTTGATCATTGCTGGATGGTATAACGCTATGCGTTAAACGTCAAGTAGTAGTTCAGGTGTTATTTGTGCTTTTAAATTCTGCATTTTCTTCGTGGTAAATATATGAGTCGCGTGACAACTCGAAACCGTCAAGGGGTTTTGAAAAGTCAGTTTCTTATGTTTCAAGAACCCAATGGTGTTCCTTAAAACGTGGAAAGGCACACCGGCGGCGTGAGCTTTTTTCCCGCCGACCGGTGCTGCCGTTAGTTGAAAATTCTGTGTTCAGCGTTTGGGGTTCGATATTGTCAATTATCCGGGCCAAGAGGGAGCATTTCAGCAAGGAGGGTTTCAGGCGCAATGTCCTGTTCGTTTGGCCACGTTACAGCGCCAAATAGGATTCCGACACGATTGAAGTAGTGTATGTCTTTTAGCTCGCGAAAAACGCCACGATCCAGATATGGTTTGAGGTCAAATATGCCTTTACGCCCATCCTCAACTTCAACATAGATACGATAGTCGGACATTGGTTTAACAGCTTTCACGTCCCAGTACATAGCGACCTCACAGTGGGGTGATTTTGTATGGGGTCTCGCCAGCAACAGCCAGTTCCCAATCGGCTTGTAACTCATCTCTGTGTAGCTCTATCCAAGCCTGCACCAGTCGCAACTGCTTACGAGGTAATTCTCCGGCTAAAACTTCACCATCTTCAATGCTGATAGAAACTTCATATTCAGCGTATTTAGCGTGAAAGTGCGGCAGGTTGTGGTTCTTGTTGTCGATAAGATACATGCGGATAATGATCCCGTAAAACATTGAGATTATAGGCATATGCTATTCTCCTTTGTCTTTGATTAATAAGTTTATACATTCTTGAAATTGTAGTCAATTGAGACCTGTCATTTCAGTGTTTTCCCCATTCACTTCCAATCCCGAATTAATCCCGGACTTTTTGAAAGCTTGCGCAACTTCAGTCAATGGTGCTTTAAAGGCTGTCTCCATTTTAATGACGTGATTTATCAGCCAATCAATCATCTCCGGCCATTTTTCACGATCATCACCATCTACAGCCAATCCGTATCTGATGTAACTGGATATTTTATCATTCAGCCGTTCCCATGAAAGTTTATCACCGAAGGTTGCCTCAATTTTGTCTTTCTGTGCGAACAGTTGATCGAAAATGTATTTGTTGTCAGTTTGGGTGCCCAGAGAAATCTGCATCTCTACGCGAATGATCTTATTCCCGAATATCAGGTTATACGGACAATAGCTGACTCCCGACCCCGCAGAAAGCCAGTGATCTTTGCTTGGGCTGATGTTGTTGAACAGATCAGTCTTGCTTGACCGAAGTGCCTCCAGTGCTTTGCCCCAAAACTCCTGCCGAATCCGGTGCCGGTCTTTTGCCTCCTTTTCGGTCGTCTTAACCTCTGCCTCTTTCTGGGAGATGCCGATCATATATTCAGCTGCTTCCGGTGTCGGGATAATTTGCTCCAGATTCAGGAACAGGCTGTCACCCATAGCGTAAGGGGTAACTTTGAAGCATTGTAGTCGAATATTATGACTTAACAGCCAGAGTACGGTAGAGGTAACCTCTTTACGGAAATGTGCTGCAACAAACATCAGTCGCTGCTGGTTACCACCATTGATCACTACTTCACCAATATCGGGTTCTTTCAGAAATTCACAGATCAGTGCTTGCGCATTCTCACCACTACAATATTTATTGAGATACTTCTGAAAAATTTCGACGATCTGTTCTTTTTTGAGGGTGGAACAGTAGGAGGCATACTTTAACGCCTGCCAGACAACATCGCGCCCGGAGTCATCCAGTTTGTTTTCAATGATTACGAGGTTACCGTCCTTGTCCAGCGCTAGTAGGTCAAGCCTCTCCTTGGTGTCGTCGAAGCCGTCAAACTCTTTCTGGATAATTAATAATTCCTCGCCAAGGGCCATAGGTTCATTGGCCAACCACTCCTGCAGATGTCCTCTTTCACTAATTTTTAGATCAGTAAATTTTTTTTCCTGAAGTCGTATGATTCGATTCTTTGATATATCGATCTGATACATTGCTACACCTCTTCAATCTGATTTTTTTAGTATTCAAGGTTTTGTTCAACGGGCATGGCTTTGATCTGCCGGCTTTTTGGGCAGGTCGTAAGCCCTTGTTGGCATCTTCGCACTCTCATATTTCGTTATTTATTCATGCTGCTCTTGAAAAATCTCATCTTGTAATTTCTGATCAGCCTTCCAGAATTGGTGTTCCACGTCGAAGCGAAATTCATTCAACACCTTTGCTTTGACCAGCGAGTCAAAAGTTGGATCGTATGTCATTAATTGGGCAGTTAACTGATTTAATGATCTCGCCACTCCAACACCCGGATCAAACAAGCCGACATTGCTTGGCCCGGCAAGTAAAATATCATCCGTATCAAATGCAAGCCCTAAACGAAATTTAATGCCTTTGGAACCGGCGTGCACATTATGGCAGGCCATTTTATAATACGGCCTGTAATGATCTAGTTTCACGGACTTTTCAATGTCTATGAAATCAATTTTCTTTTTCCCTAAGGCATTGACAGCCCAGCCATTTGCACTGAAATAACCATCGCCATATTTTTCTACTAATAAGCTTTTTTCTTGTGAAATTTCGGCAAGTTCGACTTCAGGAATTGGGTCATAGCCAAGAGCGTTGCAATGTTCGTTATAGCTAAGTGCTTCTTTATAGTTGTCAATTTTTTCATGCAAAAGATAAGATTCAGCTGTCTCTTGGCCAGCCTCAGAGATGAAAACAGCAACAACTGTTATTTCATCCTGACTCCGTGACGACTACTTAAATAAATTAATTCATACCATTTGTAACACA
>CAZGEG010000018.1:0-99634 GCA_964524835.1 uncultured Geobacter sp. | reverse complement strand
GAGCCGGTCATCGAGCGCCTGCTGGCGCCCCGCTTCGGGTTGACCGTGGCCGAATATCTCGCCTTCTGCCACGCCATGGACGTGCTGGTGCTGATCACCGACATGACCAATTACTGCGACGCCCTGCGGGAGATATCGACCTCCCGCGAGGAGCTGCCGGGGAGGCGCGGGTATCCGGGCTATCTTTACTCCGATCTTTCGTCGCTCTACGAGCGGGCAGGTCGAATTCGCGGCCTGGCCGGCTCGGTGACCATGCTGCCGGTGGTGACCATGCCGGAGGACGACATCACCCATCCGATACCCGACCTGACCGGCTACATCACCGAGGGGCAGATTGTCCTTTCGCGCGAGCTGCATCAGCAGGGGATTTTTCCGCCGGTGGACGTACTTCCCAGCCTGTCGCGCCTGATGCAGCAGGGGATCGGTGAAGGGCGGACCCGTGGTGATCACCGCCAGTTGGCCAACCGCCTCTATCGCCACTATGCCCGTGGCCGCGACCTGCGTCGTTTGGAGGCGATCGTCGGGCGGGACGGCCTGGGTGAGCGGGATCGGCAGATGCTGGATTTTGCCGATGTCTTCGAGCGTGAACTGGTCCATCAGGGAGACGCGAGGCGCACGGTCGCGGAAAGCCTGGATGCAGGCCTGTCCCTCCTGAATCGCTTCTCGCTGGAAGGGTAATGGACTATTGCCATGATCCATCCGACCCGTACCAATCTGCTGCTGCTGAAAGAGAAGAGTCGCTCGGTGCAGAACAGCAACGGCATTCTCAAGGCACGGCGCCAGACGCTGATAAAGGAGCTTCTGGCTGTCAGCGCGCCGTTCCTGTCGACGCGTGATGCGGTGCGGGCCGCCTACGGCAATGCCGTGCGCGAACTGGCGGTTTCAATAGCCATCGAAGGGGGTATCATGCTCGATTCAATTGCCGCGGTGGCGGAGCGGGAACTGGGGTTGGAGGTTAATGAGAGGAGCGTGATGGGGCTGCGCTACCGGGAGGTTTCGGTGCGTGAATCGCCGCTGCGGCACTTGGACGGGCGCGGCTACGACTACCGGACCACTACCCCTCGCCTGGAGGACGCCCTCCAGCATTTTGAACAGATACTGCAGGACATGCTGGAGATCGCGGCCTATGAAAGCAGGCTCAAACGGCTCGGACAGGAGGTGGTGCGGGTTACCCGGCGCATCCGGGTCCTGGAGGAGCGCATCCTGCCGGAACTGCAGCATCAGGTGAAGACCATCGTCCAGTTCCTGGGAGAGCGGGAGCGGGAGTCCTCTTTCCGGCTGAAGCGATTCAGGGATGTGAAGCGCGGGAAATAAATCATTCAGGGTAAGCATGACAGCCCGCCTCGTCACGAGTATCGACAGAGACAGATTTTTCGAACAACCGTACATGGGGAGTATGCCACTGATGAACCACAAGAAATGTGAAACATGAAAATGCGCATATCACTCATAGCAAAGCTTACCTTTGCCACATCGCTGATCCTGCTCGTTTTTATGGGGCTGCTCGATAACATCAACCTGAAAAACTTCAGGAAAGTGATGGTAGAATACGCCGCTTCAAATGCGGAGGAAGTCGCTGACATCATTAATCAGAGCGCATATGACGCGATGTTGAAGAACGACAAAACCGGTCTGTATCATTTGATCGGGAGAATTGCCGAAAGCAAGAATATTGAACATATCCGGTTGATTGATTCAAAAGGGAAGGTTGTCTTTTCTAACATAACTGGAGAAGCCGGCTCTGTTATCGGCAAGCATGCAGATGAATGCGGCATGTGTCACAGTTCTGTAATTCCGGGCATATCGCCGCCATCAATGAACCGCAGCAGGATCATTCATACCAGGTCAGGGAAAGAAGCGCTCGGTTACACCAAGGCAATCCTCAATCAGCCGGCCTGCTCTGTCGCATCGTGTCATTTCCACGGCAAGAATGACGCCGTGCTGGGGCTTCTTGACATATCGATCTCCCTCGAAATGCTCAGGCAGAAATCCCTCGAATACCGGCTGGAATTTGTCATATTGACCTGCATGCTTCTGTTGGCCATCGGCTTGCTGGTAACGATACTGATGCATACACTTGTCGATATTCCGGTGCAGCGGCTTGTCCGTCACAGCGCTCTGGTGGCGCTGGGAGATCTTGATTCAAGGGTCCCCGTCACCAGCAGGGATGAACTGGGTGAACTGTCGGATGCGGTCAACAGCATGACTGAAAGCCTCAGCAGGGCGGACAGGGAATTGAAAGGGTGGGCTGACAGCCTTGAAACCAAGGTGGAAGAGCGAAGCAGGGAGATCATGCGCATGGAAGAACAGCTGCGGCGTTCGGAAAAGCTGGTTTCCCTCGGAACCCTCGCCGCCGGTGTCGCACATGAAATCAACAACCCGTTGACCGGCATCCTTCTCTATGCCTCGATTCTCGGTGACGACAAAAGGCTCGACCCGGCGTTGCTGCCGGATGTGGCGAGGGTGATTTCAGAAACAGAGCGGTGCGCCGGCATAGTGAAAGATCTTCTCGAATTCAGCCGGGAATCTTCGCCGGAAAGGGAAACTATTCATATCGAGGCGATCCTTGATGAAGTTGCAACTTTTTTTCACCAGCAACCGAACTTCAGGGAAATTGTCATCAGGAAAAACTACGACAGTGATCTGCCGCTGGTATCGGTTGATCCGGGCCAGATCCGTCAGGTCTTCATGAACCTGTTTATTAATGCGGGCCATGCGATGACTCACGGTGGAACACTGGATGTCTCCGCGTATCGGTACGCAGACGGTAATTACGTCTGCGCCGCTGTTAAAGACAGCGGAACCGGCATTGCTGAAGAAAACCTGGCCAGAATCTTCGATCCGTTCTTTACCACCAAAGCTGAAGGCACCGGTCTCGGGCTGTCAATATCGTACGGGATTGTTGAACGCAATGGCGGAAAGATCGAGGTAAAGAGCAGGGCGGGAGGGGGGACTACGTTTATTGTCACGCTTCCGGATTCCGCCTGACATCGGCAGTACGGTCAACGCTCTCCTTTTGCAGAAATTCCCAGCTTCTTCATCATGCTCTGGAAATTCGGCCGGAGGATGCCGGTCTCTTCGGCCGCTCTGGTAACATTCCAGTTGTTGCGCTCAAGGGCGTTGCGCACAAACAGGCTCTCCAGCGATTCCATGGCATGGTCGCGAATATGGCGCTTCATCTCCTTGAGTTCTTCTCCATTCTGCGGAACATGCTCAATCATTCTGTTTGGAGAAGCCTCCCCGCTGTCCCACAGTTCAAGATCCTCATTGCGGATAATGTACCCTTCTGCCAGCACCACCGCCCGTTCAATCATGTTTTCCAACTCCCTGACATTGCCGGGGTACGAATATTTTTCAAGAAACGACATGACATCGGGAGCGACCCCCCTGATCTCCTTGCCGATCTCAGCCGTATATTTTTTCAGGAAATGGCGTATCAGGATCGGGATATCATGCTTGCGGTCGCGAAGCGGGGGAAGTTCGATCGGAATGATATTAAGACGGAAAAACAGGTCTTCCCTGAACGTTCCTTCATGTGCCATTATTTTGAGGTTTTTGTTTGTTGCGGCTACGAGGTGGATGTCTATCGGCACCAGTTGTGTGCCGCCAATGGGGGTAATCTTGCGTTCCTGCAGTGCCCGCAGGAGTTTTGCCTGAGTGGACAGGCTTATGTTTGACACCTCATCCAGGAAAAGAGTGCCGCCGTCGGCAATCTTGAACAGCCCGGTCTTTGTTTGGACCGCACCGGTAAAAGAGCCTTTGACATGTCCGAATAATTCGCTCTCAAGGAGAGTTTCTGCCAGGGAGGAACAGTCTACCGCAACAAATGGATTATCCTTTCTGGGACTGTTTTCGTGAATTGCACGTGCTGCCAGCTCT
The DNA here is from genome assembly GCA_964524835.1 of uncultured Geobacter sp. Lineage (GTDB taxonomy): Bacteria > Desulfobacterota > Desulfuromonadia > Geobacterales > Pseudopelobacteraceae > JACRCG01. The sequence continues at coordinate 95,755 of CAZGEG010000018.1, read as the reverse complement.
TTGCCGGTGCCGCTTTCGCCGGTGATAAGCACCGTGCTGTTGGTTGCGGCAACATGTACGATCCGGTGATAAACTTTCTGCATCTCCTTGCTTTCGCCGATAAACTGATGAAAGCCGTGGTGCAGCCGGACCTCTTCCTTGAGGCACATTTCCTCCGGAGACATGCTGCGCTGATGGAGTGCGCCCTGCACCTTTTCCAGGAAGAGATCGGGTGCAAACGGTTTTGACAGGTAATCAGATGCCCCGTTTTTCATCGCCTCAACAGCAGTATCAACCGAAGCATACCCGGTAATCAGGATGACCGGGGTGTCAGGCTGAAGCGTCCGGACACTTTTCAGTACCTCGATGCCACTCATTCCCGGCATTTTCAGGTCGGTTATGATGAGGTCGAATTCACGCTGCTGCATGATTTCGATGGCACCATAGCCGCTTGAACAGGTTTCAACTATAAAGGACTCCCCTTCGAGAACGCGTTTCAAACCATCCCTGATTACCGCCTCGTCATCAACAATAAGAAGTCTGCTGTTTTCCATGCCGAGTCCTTTGGTTGCCGTAATGATTAAAGGTACCAAAGTTTTGTAACTAGTCAATTACGTGGCTGCCTGAAATCGAATTTAAGGGAATATGAGCCATGACAGATGCTTATTGATGGTGTGATGATTTGATTCGAGTGGTGCCCGGTATACCCTGCCGTTGCATGTAATGCCGATGATCCTGTTTCCATACTGCAAAACATTAATGGTTATTTTTCCTCTGGTCAGGTTGTAAGATTAATAATATCTGTTACAAGGATAGAGAGCCTGTGGACAACAAGCTGCCACCAACGTAAACGAATCCGTAGCCAGGAAAGGAGTGGAAATTATGCATTCGAGTAACAGATCCTTTTGGTTGTTTCTCGCTGTTTTCATGCTTTGGCCTGCAGCTGTTTCGGCAGCGGTGCCCGAAAATGAAAAGTGTATGGGATGCCATGGCCGGAAAGAAATAATTAGTCCGCCCGGGAAGAGCGTTTATATCGATCCGGTGCTGTTTGCGGCCACCACGCATTCCATTGTGGGATGCACATCGTGCCATGACCGGGTTTCTCCGGGGCATCCGGGTGACGGCTATGCTCCTTCCAGAGCAAAATGCGGCGACTGCCACGGACCTGTGTACGAAGAATATGCAAAAAGCCTTCATGGATCGAAAGCCGGTTGCAGCGGCTGCCATAACCCGCATGAAGTAAAGCAGCCGATGTTCGTATCTGGTGATGACATTAACGGCAAGTGCGCCAGATGTCATGACTCCAGAAAAACCATACAAAGCCATTCCAGGTGGCTGCCACAGGCGGACCTGCATATTGATTCACTCCCCTGCATTACCTGCCATACCGGCTCAAAAGATTATGTCATCACTATGACCATTGAAAGCCGCCGCTCCGGTTCCGGCGACGATTTCAAAAATGCGACATATGCTGAGCTTGCCAATCTGGCGAAGGGGAAAGACATCAGCAGCGTGATCGACCTGAACGGTGACAAGCTTGTTTCGCTGAAAGAACTGAGGACATTCAACCACCAGCTTCGCGGCCGGAATATGCGGTTATGGGGGATGATGACCCCGGAGACCGTCACCCACAGTTACCAGATATTGGACAACCGCTGGGACTGCACTTTTTGCCATGCCTCCGGGCCAAAGGCCATGCAGAAAAGCTTCATCACTTTTCCTGACAATAAAGGCGGCTATGCCAGGGTAGCCGTAGAGAAAGGTGCAATCCTTGATATCCTTTACGGAACTCCGGATTTTTACATGCTCGGCTCGACCAGGAGTACTCCCCTTAACATTATCGGCGCCCTGATTATTGTGGCGGGACTGTCTATGCCGGTAGGGCACGGCTTCTTCAGATTTCTGACCAGGAAGAACAGAAAGGAGAAGAATCATGAAGCATAAAGAAATGGTGTACATGACTCCAATGCCGGTCAGAATCTGGCACTGGTTGAACGCCTTCGGAATCGTTACCCTGTGTGTTACCGGGCTTCAGATCCGTTTTCCCGACTATATAAATATATTTGGCGCCTACAAAGCTGCTATCCGGTTGCATAATACAGCCGGAGTAGTCGTATCGATCTCGTATCTCCTCTGGCTTGTTTACTACATTGCAGTGGCACGAAGCCTGATCAAGCTGTACGTACCAACGCTGGATGACCTCAAAACCGGCATCTTCCGTCAGGCGTACTTCTATTTTCTCACCTACTTTCTTGGTTTGCCCAGTCCGTACCGCAGCACTCCTGACAGCAAGTTCAATCCGATGCAGAAGGCTGCTTATCTGGTAATCATGCTCGTGCTATTGCCACTCGTCATTGTAAGCGGTGCACTCCTCATGTATGTCGCTCCGTTGCGCGAACTGCTGCTCCTGCTGGGCGGGATCAAGATCCTGGTAGGGACGCATTTTCTTCTCGCCTGCTGTTTTACCGCATTTCTTTTTGTACACATCTATCTGGCCACTCTCGGGCATACCCCGCTGACTCATTTTAAACCGATGTGGAACGGGTGGGAGGAAGAAACGGTTGATGACGGCAATCCTGCCTCTGAATAACGGGATACAGTGTGATAACAAGTTGTGTTCTGCCAGACAAAGCACAATACATATCATTTGATCTGCTTTATAGAAAACTGCACCGGGAGGAATTCTTATGAAATACGGCCTTACCTTCTTCATTCCGGCACTGATCCTGTTGGTTGCTAGTGGTTCACTTGCCGTCACCATAAGAGATGTGTCCTATGTCACCAAAAATGCGGGCAAGGTGGTATTCCTTCATGGCGATCACATAAACAAGAAAGGACTGAGTAATAATTGTCGAGCGTGCCATGATGCGATATTTGATTTAAAAAATAAAAAGCATTACGCAATGGCTGATATGAAAAAGGGGAAATCGTGCGGCGCATGCCACGACGGGAAGAAATCCTTTTCTGTCGGAGAATGTGCCCGGTGTCACCAGACGAAGGAAATAACTTACAAAGTCAAGGTGACAGGGCCCACAGTATTCAGCCATAACGCTCACATTGCCGCATCGGCTGATTGCGGCGTATGCCACCCATCCCTGTTTGCCGCCGGCCCCAACAAAAGATACACCATGAAGGATATGGAAAAGGGGAAATCGTGCGGTGCCTGTCATAACGGCAGGAAAGCCTTTGCCCTTGATGCATGCTTGAGATGCCATCCCGTCAGGGAGATTACATACCAGGTGAAAGAAACCGGTCCCACGCACTTCAGTCACAAAATCCATCTTGGAGTGTACGGTTGTGCGTCATGTCATCCAAAGCCGTATTCTCCGAACCGGAAGAACAGTCCTGTCGGCATGGCAGCCATGGAAAAGGGTGCATCATGTGGTGCATGCCACAATGCCAGACAGGCTTTTTCAGTAAAAGAGTGTTCAAAATGTCACCCGGTTCGAGAACTGGTTTTTGAGGACAAGGATGCAGGCAATGTAACCTTCAGCCATAAATTCCACACGGGGCTTTACTCATGCGGCGATTGCCATACCTCAATATTTAAAACTACTCGCAGCACGGTGAAGGTGTCGATGAAGGAGATGGAAGGGGGAAAATCGTGCGGTGGCTGCCATGACGGGAAAGCCGCTTTCAGTGTAAAGGAAAAATGCGAGTCATGCCATAAAATGTAATTTAAACCCGATGATTTGAATCTGGTCCAGGATCTGTGGAGGGGTGATATGTTTGCAACACTCGCAGGGAAAGCCCTTGTTCCGGTCGGCCTTGCCGTTACCGGGTTTATGGTGGTCTGCTGCCTGATTCTGTACTCCGTTATCCGTGATGGCCTGCATCGCAGCGAGATTGTGAATGCCACCAATATCGCCGATACAATTCTTAAATCCACCCGTTATGCAATGCATAAATCCGACCGTGAAACGCTGGCTATGATCATACGTAACGTGGGCGAGCAGAAAGGCGTTGATCATGTCAGGATATTCAACAAAAAGGGTGTTGTGACCTTTTCTGCCAAGCTGGGAGAGATAAACCGCCAGGTGGATAAAAATGCCGAAGGGTGCATCGTCTGCCATAAAGGAGCGGTCCCTGTCACCAATATGGGGGATATGCAGCAGGCGCGTACCTTCAAGAATTCGGGCGGCATGGGGGTGATGGCAATCACTGCACCGATCTACAATGAGCCGGACTGCTCATCCGCGGCCTGCCACGTTCATCCTCCCGGCCAGATGGTCCTGGGTACGCTGGACATCGGACTGTCACGGGCGGAACTCGAAAAATCGCTTGCAATACTCCGGATCCAGATGATCGTCTTTACCGTCATGAGCCTCATCCTGACCATTGGTGGAGTAACCGCCCTGCTGAGGAGGAATCTGTTTCTCCCCCTCCAGAGATTGAGGGATTATGCAGGGATTCCGGCAAAAAAGGACGATACTCCGGTCCCGCCCCATGCGGACTCATGATCTTGACATACGGGCCGCAAGTTACTACAACGTAAGAAATGAATGCATACCGGCATGAGTCTTAGTTGTGAAGTATCTGTAAACAATTATTTCATCGGGGATACCCAGTGTGGGGCAAGCGGGGATTGCGTGGCAGATATGCGGGGACATCAACTGTCGGGTGATACCAGCGGAACCCGGGATGGCGCTGAACTGCTACGCCAGGAATTAATTAAGGAACTGAACCGTTTGAACCGCTTTTCCATCCGCGGTGTTCTGGCGCTATCGCTGTTTCTTTTCATCAGCGTCCTCGCCTGGTGGGGTTTTTCCTTTCTTCCCGCCCCTGATACCGTTACCGTGTATCTGGGCAATCCGCCCCCTGCCAGCATTATCAGTGCGGTGCTCCTTCTCTATACGTTTTCCGCCATAATTCTGAGCCTTTCCCGTATGTCGACAGGGCTTGAACATCGGAGCAGTTTCTGCCATGTAGGCTTTCTGACAGCCTTTTTTCTCTTTTATTATTTTGGCAGATCGCTGGTAGAAAACTATTGGGCGGTATTCGGAGCCGGAGTAACAATCCTGGGCATCGAAAGCTATCGGATCTGGACTTTCTGCGCCGAAGGTATAACTAAAAAAAAAGAGGATCTCGAGTATGTTACCAGAACCGGCAGGCCCCCTCCCCAAGAGTGAGGCTGCAATATCGGACGTGTTTTATGAATAGTGAATCTGAATGAGCGACTATCTCGATCTCTTCCTTTCCTACCTTGTCGTGGAAAAAGGGCTTTCAAACAACACCCGGAGCGCATACTGCAGGGACCTTGCCCGCTATCTGGATTTTCTCGAGAAAGAGGGACGGCAGAAACCGTCGGATGTCGGCCCGGCCGATATCGCCGCTTTCATGGCCGCCCTGCAGAAAATGGCTATTGGTCCGCGCAGCCGCGCCCGATGCCTCTCTGCGATCCGCATGTTCCACAAATTCCTGATGATTGAAAACTACGCCGACAGCAACCCCGCCACGATCATCGAAGCGCCGCGCACACTGCATAAACTGCCGCATTTTCTGGACTGCCGGGAGGTTGATGCCCTGCTGGCAGCATGCCTGGGGGAGCGGGGTGAGGATCTTCGCGACCGTGCGATGCTTGAACTGCTGTACGCCACAGGTCTGAGGGTGTCCGAGCTGGTAAATCTCAAGCTGCGCGAAGTCAACCTTGATTCCGGCTATCTGATGACCGTCGGAAAGGGGAACAAGGAACGTCTGGTGCCGATCGGTGAGTCAGCCCGTACGCGGACAGCTGATTATCTGGACAAGGTGCGTCCGAAACTTGATCCTCTGCGGCAGAATCCGTATTTCTTTCTTTCCCGTCTGGGGGGGGCAATGAGCCGTCAGGCGTTCTGGAACATCATAAAGAAGCGGGCGCAGATGGCGGCAATCCGGAAAAACATCTCTCCCCACACCCTGCGGCATTCTTTTGCCACCCATCTGCTGGAAAACGGCGCGGATCTGCGCAGTGTGCAGATTATGCTCGGACATGCCGATCTGGCCAGCACCCAAATCTATACCCACGTTACCAGAGAGAGATTGAAGCGGCTGCACCAGCAGATTCATCCACGCGGATGAATCGGTACGGCGCACCCCGCTGGTGTGGAGTAGTTTTATTGACACGTTTGGGTATTCAGACTACAATTGCCACTTGTCGTAAATGCTGAAATTCAATCATCAAGTGGCGCATGTATTTATGGCTGAACAGCCCGGCAGTAAGCAGGAACAGCATACCCTGACATACTTGAGTCAGTTCGGATCGAATCTGCTTGATACTCTGATCAGGAAGTTTTCCAATCCCGAAATGGCACGCCGCAACCGGTCCATTCTTCTCCTGTCAACCGCCCTGCTGCTGACATTTGCCATCCTCCCAAGTCAACAAACCTCAAAACTTTCCTATAAAGTCGGCGAAATTGCCGCATCCGACATCCGGGCAAACCAGGACCTACTTGTAGAGGACAAGGCGTTGACAGAACAGCGGCGCAATGATGCCGCCAACAATGCTCCGGTAATCTATAATTTGAGCGACCAGATTTCGGGTGCTCTTAATGACAAACTGCAGCAGGCTCTTGCGATCGTTCATTCAGCCGGCAATGAGACACCGGAAGAAAGCATCACCCGGTGGCGTGCCCAGTTGACGCCGCTGCTGGACACGGATCTGAGCGACGCTGAAATTCTGGCCCTGAGCCGGGTCAGGTCTGACAGGGTTTTTCTGGCAAGCGCGGCCGTTCTGCTGAATGAGCTGTATCAACGAAAAATCGTACTGGATGGAAAAGTTTTTCAGACAGACACCCACCGAGGGCTGGAAATATCTGACAGCAATGGCCACCCCATTGGAAGTGGAGACCTCACCAGTAGTATCACCGAGATCAGCGAGGCCCGCCGTATAGTCTCCGGATGGAGCTTCAAGGGAGTGGGGAGCCCTTCCGACAACGCCCGAATTTCCGCCATCATTGCCAGAATCCTGCTTCCGAACCTGTTCTACAATCGCGAGGCATCCGAAGTCCGTGCCCGCAGAGCGATGGAGACGGTTCGACCCGTGCTTTTTAAACTGCAGAAGGGTGAGATGATCGTTCGGGTCGGTGAACGGATTACCCCAGAAGAGGCTCACAAACTTCAGGCGATATTCGGGAACCAAAGCAGCGGTAGCCGTCTGTTCACCGCGTTCGGAACCTTTGCGCTGATCCTTGTGCTGTTTTATTTTCCCTATCGGTTTGCCTGCAAGAATATTCGGAAATTCAATCCGACCAATAAAGATGTCCTGATCATCTCTCTGCTGATTACGATCAGTTTCATCTGCTTCAAGACAGCGATTCTGATCACCCATAATATCGGTCCGGTATTCCCATCCGTCGATGCATCAAGCTATTTCTACCTGTTTCCGTTCGCAGCCGGTGCGATGATGGTACGTATTTTTCTCAACTCGGAGGTGGCACTGGTTTATTGCGCCATTCTGGCGCCGCTGCTAGGTATCATGTTTGAGAATAACATGCTGGTGGTTATCTATTCCCTGCTGGGGGGGATTGTCGGGGCTCATGGTGTCCGGCATTGCACCAGTCGCGGCACGGTCTATGCCGCCGGGATCAAGGTTTCAGTTGTCAACCTGGCCCTGGCACTGGCGTTCCAGACCTTCAATAATGCCATCTTTACGACACAAACCCTTTACGTTGCCTTGTTTGCCATCTTTAGCGGTTTCCTCAGCGCCGGTTTAGTATCAAGCTTTATTCCGCTTGTAGAAACCCTCTTCCAATATACGACCAACATCAAACTGCTTGAGCTTGCTAACCTGAACTCTCCGGTACTCCGGGAGCTGATGGTCAAGGCTCCAGGTACTTATCACCACAGCGTTGTCGTCGGCAACCTGGTAGAGGCTGCCGCCGAGTCAATCGGCGCCAATCCTCTTCTGGCACGTGTGGCCGCATATTATCACGATATCGGCAAGGCTTCAAAACCGCTCTATTTCATTGAGAATCAGGCCGGTGAAGAGAACCGTCATGACAAACTGACGCCCAGCATGAGTGCGCTTATTCTGATTTCACATATCAAGGAAGGAGCCGAGCTGGCCCGTGAAAACAGGCTGGGGCAGCCGATTATCGATATCATTCGCCAGCACCACGGTACCGCCTTGATCAAGTTTTTTTACGAGCGGGCCAAGAGTCAGGCGGCGGCGACCGGGCAGGTTGTTGAAGAAAGAGATTTCCGCTACCCGGGCCCCAAGCCGCAGACTCGCGAGGCGGGCATTGTCATGCTGGCAGATTGTGTCGAAGCGGCGTCCCGTACCCTCGTAAATCCGTCCCCTGATCGTATTCAGGGTCTGGTGCAGAAGCTGATTAATAATATATTTATCGATGGTCAACTGGATGAATGTGAACTGACTCTGAAAAATCTTCACGAAATTGCCAGGAGTTTCACCAGTATATTGAACGGCATCTTTCATCATCGGGTTGATTACCCCGAACCTGCCCACAAGGGTGGGGGGGGCTCCAGGAAGACGGATGTCCGGGAACATTTCAAAACTGAACATGGAGCCGTACCGCATGCTGATATTATTGAACAATCGCCAAAGACGCCACAACTTCAAGACCCGGCAGCTCAAAAAGGTGGCGGAGAGAACCTTAAGCGCCTTGGGATGTCCTGAAGGGACGGAGCTGTCAGTTTCGATAGTCGGCGATCGCTCGATCCGGATCATTAACCGTGAGTATCTAGCCAAAGACCGGCCGACCAACGTGATCTCCTTTTCCCTGCAGGAGGGGGAGTGCTTGGGGGGTAATCCGCTCGCTCTGGGCGACGTGATCATCTCGGCTGATACCGCCGCCCGCGAGGCCGAAGAGGGTGGGATGGTGTTTTTTGAGCGCCTTTCGTTTCTGCTGTTGCACGGAATTTTGCATCTGTGCGGCTATGATCATGAACGGAGCGGTGAGGCGGAAGCGCAAAATATGGAACAGAAGGAGCGGCAGCTATTCAGGATTCTGAAAAAGGAAGGGTTGTTAAGCCCGACCGGTTTATAGATTCGACCAACTGCGCAGTTGAAGGAATCCTGCACGCGGCCAGCGCTGAAAAACATATGCGCATTCACTTCATTGCGGCCATTGCCGTGCTGCTGGTCGTTTTGTTTCTTAAAGTCACCCCGCTGGAGTTTGCGCTGCTTGCACTTTCGATCCTGTCCGTACTTTGCGCCGAGATGTTCAACACAGCAATAGAAGCGGTAGTAGATCTTGTCTCCCCCGGCTACCATCCCCTGGCTAAAATTGCGAAAGATACTGCTGCCGGAGCCGTGTTGATTACCGCCTGCGGTTCAGCTATCATGGGGTATCTGATTCTGGCAAAATACGTTATGCCGCGCTACGGGGAGGTTCTTGCGATGTTTGGTACTGCGTCTGATATGGGTACGGTTGTATCGATACTGATTGTAGTTGTTATCGTTGTTATTGCTAAGAGCGTCTCCGGAACCGGCACTCCCCTCCGGGGGGGGGTGCTGAGCGGACACTCTGCCGTCGCGTTTTCGATCGCCACTGCAGTATCGCTTAATACTCGCGACCCTCTCATCTCGCTGCTAATACTCCTGCTGGCAGCAATGGTAAGCCACTCACGTCTGCTGATCAAAATTCACACACTGCGCGAAGTTGTCATCGGCGCATGTACCGGTTCCGCGATTACGCTGCTGGTTCTTCAGCTTTTCAAGCTGTACGCATGAAACCGCTCAATTGTTACTTAGCGCGGGCCTTTTGTAATGTTTCCTGAAACAGTTCGGGCTTAAATCCTTTCATAATTATTTCATCACCGCCTTTACCGAAAACAATTACCGGCACTCCGGTACTGTTGTACTTGATGGTCAAATCCTGCATCGCCCCGGCATCTACCTCGACATCACGATTAATGAACGGGATGTTGTGTTTTGTCAGGTATTCCTTGGCTTCACTGCAGTGGGGACACCATGCGACCGAGTACAGTACGATCTGCGGGTATTGTTTTGCAGCCGCCGCTTTGGCGGGGTCCAGGGCGCTCTGGTTAGCTCCTTCCGCTCCGGCTGAAATGCTCATTAACATGGTAAAGACCAAGGCTGCACATGCTGAACGCTTCATGGTAGACTCTCCTTTTCTGCATTGACTGCATGCAGGAAAATTTACCACATCGCTGTCGGCAAGGTCAAACAAACAAAAACCGGGCAGGAGCGTCATGATGAGAATACGAATCAAGGAAATTATTTCCCAGGGCGGAGGGACATCGCTCTGTTCTTTTTCCGGATGGGTACGATCGGTCAGGGCGTCAAAGGGGATTTGCTTTATCGTTCTCAATGACGGGTCATGCGTGGAAGGTATCCAGGTCGTGGCCGATTCCTCTCTGCCGAATTTCAACGATGTTTGCAGGATCGGAACCGGAACCGCTCTTACGGTTGAAGGTACTATGGTTGAATCTCCATCATCCGGCCAAAAATGGGAGCTAGTGTCAAAATCAATACAAGTAATCGGCGCGGCCGATGAAAGTTACCCTCTACAGAAAAAACGCCACACCTTCGAATACCTGCGCACCATTGCTCACCTCCGCCCCCGTACTAACAGCTTCGGAGCGCTGTTTCGCCTGAGATCGCGACTTGCCCAGGCCATTCATCGGTTTTTTTTCGAACATGACTTCCTGTACGTCCACACTCCCATCATAACCGCCAGCGACTGCGAAGGGGCCGGGGAACTGTTTCGCGTCACCACGCTCGACGCGGCTTACCCTCCGGTTCTTGACGGTAAGCCCGATTTCGGTCAGGATTTTTTTGGTCAGAAAACCGGATTGACCGTCAGCGGACAGCTTGAAGGGGAGATGTTTGCTCTCGCATTCGGAAATATATACACATTCGGTCCGACTTTCCGGGCAGAAAACTCCAACACCGCCCGGCATGCCTCCGAGTTCTGGATGATCGAGCCGGAGATGGCATTCGCCACGCTGGCCGACAATGCCGAGCTGGCCGAAAAATTCATCAGGTATCTCTGCCGCTTTGCTCTCGAAGAGTGTGCCGACGACATGGACTTCTTCGACAACCATATCGAAAACGGTTTGATTAAGCGGATCCGTGGTATTGCGGAGGCTGAGTTTACGCGTATGGAATATTCCGATGCAATTGATCGTCTGAAGCGATCTAATGTCTCGTTTGCCTATCCGGTGAAGTGGGGCCTGGATCTGCAGACCGAGCACGAGCGCTATATCACCGAACAGATTGTGGGAGGTCCGACCTTCATTCTCAACTACCCCAAAGATATCAAGGCCTTTTACATGCGGCAGAACGATGACGGCCGCACCGTAGCCGCCATGGATCTGCTGGTGCCGAAGATCGGCGAGATCATAGGCGGCAGTCAGCGGGAGGAGCGGCTGGATCGTCTGGAGTCTCGAATGACCGAGATGGGCATCGCCAGTGAACCGCTCTGGTGGTATCTGGACAGTCGTCGCTGGGGGAGCTGCCCGCATGCAGGTTTCGGGCTCGGCTTCGAGCGGCTGGTCATGTATCTCTCGGGGATGGAGAATATCCGCGACGTGATTCCATTTCCGCGCACACCAAGGCACTGCGACTTCTGACGTGCTCGTCCCGTTGAGGTAGGGTAGGGCATTTTTGAAAGGGTAAACAGGAGTTGAAGCACCCAACCCCGCCCCTGACGGCTCAGACTTAATGCAGTCTTTTTATAGTTTCAAAATAGTCCTTGTAAGCAAATTACCGGTCAGGTATCATGATCTTACCAAATCTTACGAAAGGTGCCTTATGGAAACAACACTCCTGTCAAGCAAGGGACAAGTCATCATTCCTAAAACCATACGCTCCAGCCATCACTGGAAGCCGGGTACCCGCTTTGTGGTTGAAGATGTACAAGGCGGAGTGCTGCTAAAACCGTTGAGTAACTTTCCTGCCACCAGCCTGCAGAATGGTCTGGGGTGCGTCGGCTATAAAGGCGTTGCCAAAAGCCTTGATGAGATGCAGGCGGCGATTGATGATGAAGTGGCGCGATCCTGGCGTAAGGATTAACAGTGATGGTTACTCTCGATACCAACGTCTGGGTACGCTACCTGACCAACGATGATGAGCTTCAGGCCCGTCGTGCCATGAAACTTCTGGAACGGTCTGAAGCCGTTTTCATGCCCAAAACGGTGCTGCTGGAACTGGAGTGGGTGTTGCGGGCGGCTTATCGGGTAAAGCCGACCGATATCCACCGATCGTTACTGCAAATTCTGGGATTGCCAATGGTGGTTGCCGAGTGTGCCGGACAGATTGCGGCAGCACTTGAATTGTATGCTCAGGGTTATGATTTTGCCGACGCCCTGCACCTTGCCAGCAGTGATACGGTGCAGGTAATTTATACTTTTGACGAACAGTTCGCTCGCAAGGGGAAGCATGCGCTGCCGCCGGTCAAGTCTGTGCCGGGTAAATAGCAAGCATGCGAACAGAATAAATCCTGAAATCCGGTATCTGCCCATGTTCATCTACTGCCTCGAAATCCACCTCTCCCTCCCTTCACATTCCCTCAAGGAAAAGCGCGGCATTGTCAAAAGCATCCTCGGGCGGGCCAGAAACCGCTTCAATGTGGCATGCGCGGAGGTTGACCGCCAGGACAACTCTTCGGTGGCGGTACTCGGGTTCGTTACAATCAGTCCGGATAAAAACATCCCGCGTCAGGCCCTGGAGCGGTTGGAAGAATGGATCTACGAAGGGTGGCCCGATGTTGAAATAACTGCAGCGGACATCTCCGAGATTTGAGAAATTCTCCTCCTCCGTCACGACGATAAACCTTGAAACTATTACCGGCTTCAGTGTATAAATATCTCTTGCCTTAGCGTCATAAGTAGCGTACCGGCGCCCGGGTATAACCTGCTGCAGTTCTTCTGTTTTTTATCAACATTGTCTGCGTGCGCATTATAAACCTGAAATTCCTGGAGCCTGTGTGAAAATCTGTTCGCTGGCGAGCGGCAGCAAGGGTAACTGTCTCTATCTCGAGACCGGGGAGACCCGTGTCCTGTTAGATGCCGGTCTGTCGTTGCGCGAGACGCTGCTGCGCATGGAAGCGGTAGGAATCGATCCCTCTCGTATCCATGCGGTGCTGGTCACGCATGAGCATATCGATCACATCCGGAGCGCCGGATCTTTCGCGCGCAAATTTAATGTGCCGGTTTTCGCCAGCCATCTGGTACATGCGAAGGCCGAAATATATTTCAAGAAGACCCGGGTCTGCGAGTTTGAATCCGGTTCGGCGCTGACTTTCAGGGATGTCCGGATCGACCCTGTCCCGATTACCCACGACAGCTGCGATCCGGTCGGCTTCGTGATCGAATCCCGTGAGGGGCGCGCCGCTTCCGTCACCGATCTTGGCATCGTGACCCGGCTGGTGGTTGAAAAACTGCGCGGCTGCCGCTTTCTCAACCTGGAGTCGAACCACGATTTAGATATGCTGATGAACGGCCCCTATCCCTGGGTGTTGAAGCAGCGCATCAAGTCCCGTCACGGTCACATCTCCAATGAGGAGTCGCTGGAACTGCTGCATGAACTGGCCCACGGTGGGCTGGAAGCCCTGGTTATGGCGCATCTGTCCGAGGTGAACAACCATCCGGAACATGTGCTGCGAACCACCCGGGCTTTTTTGAGCGACCAGAACATCTGTGCGCCGCGGGTTGTTATCGGAGACCAGTACCATGCCAGTGCGCTTTTCGAGATATAACAGCAAACTTCAAATACACAGAGGAGTTTTTACATGATCGAACGCTATTCCCGCCCTGAAATGACCCATATTTGGACCGCAGAAAACCGCTTCCGCATCTGGCTCGAAATCGAGACCCTGGCCTGCGAAGCTCAGGCAGAACTGGGAGTTATCCCCAAGGAGGTCGTGCCGGTCATTCGAGCCAAGGGCAATTTTGATATCGCCCGGATCGACATCATTGAAGCCGAGGTCAAGCATGACGTGATCGCCTTTCTGACATCCGTTGCCGAATACGTCGGCCCGGAAGCCCGCTTTATCCATCAGGGCATGACCTCTTCCGATGTGCTCGATACCTGCCTGTCGGTGCAGCTGGTTCAGGCTGCCGATGAGCTGCTGGCCGACCTGGACATGGTCCTGGAGTCGATCAAGCTGCGTGCGTACGAGCATAAGGATACTCCCTGCATCGGCCGCTCCCATGGCATCCACGCCGAACCGGTGACCTTCGGCCTCAAACTGGCCTCCTTTTATGCCGAGATGGGGCGCAACCGGGTCCGCCTTCTGGCCGCCCGCGATAATATCGCCACCGGCGCCATCTCCGGGGCGGTCGGCACCTTTGCCAATATTGATCCCTACGTTGAAGAATATGTCTGCGCAAAAATGGGGCTCAAGCCGGAACCGGTCTCGACCCAGGTCATCCCGCGCGACCGTCACGCCGAATACTTCTGCGTCCTGGCAATAATCGCCTCTTCAATTGAACGGATAGCCATCGAAGTGCGCCACATGCAGCGCACCGAGGTGCTGGAAGCGGAAGAATTTTTCAGCAAGGGGCAGAAGGGGTCATCGGCCATGCCGCACAAACGGAACCCGATCCTGGCCGAGAACCTGACCGGTCAGGCACGCTATATCCGCTCGCTCTGCATCCCCGCCCTGGAAAATGTGGCGCTGTGGCATGAGCGCGATATATCCCACTCGTCAGTTGAGCGCTATATCGCGCCGGACGCAACCGTGGCGCTCGACTTTTCCCTGCGGCGCCTTAACGGCCTGATCAAGAACCTGGTGGTCTATCCGGATAATATGCTGAGAAACTTGAATCAGATGAAAGGTCTTGTTTTTTCGCAGAAGATCCTGCTCGATCTGACCCAGGCCGGCGTATCGCGCGAAGAGTCATACTCTCTGGTGCAGCGCAATGCGATGAAGGTCTGGGAGCAGGGTGCGGACTTCCAGACGGAACTGCTGGCAGACCGGGATGTCGTCGGGGCGCTCGGCGAAGCAAAAATCCGTGAGTCCTTTGATCTCTCCTACCATCTGAAGCATGTGAACACAATCTTCAAGCGAGTGTTCGGTGAATAATATATTTTCCTTCATACAAGGCCTTTTCCGCCCGCTGGAAACCGACAGCGCCATGCTGTTCTGGGCCAAGGAAATCCTGGCGGCGCTGCTGATTCTCGCGTTGTTCTGGATGCTGGCAGGACTTGTCAGTACCATTCTCAACAAGTGGGGGAAACAGCTGGCACGTTTCTCCAAAACGGATCTGGATGACCGTATCCTGAAGAGGATTATTCCCCATATATCCCGTCTCCTGACCACGTCGGGGCTCTATCTGGCGTTCCGCTCGCTGCCGTTGAATGAAAAGCTCGTGCAGGTGTTCTCAGGAGCCCTTTTTGTTGTCCTGGTGGTCATCTTCTTCAACCTGCTCTTTCATGCCCTGGACGAGCTGTTGCAGTGGTACCTGACCGGCCGTCAGGAGGACAGCGAGGAACTGATTTCCCGGAACATGATTCCGATTGCCGAGAAACTGACCATGCTGTTCCTGATGGGTACGGCGCTGATCATCATCCTCAAACATTTCAACTATGATATCATCTCGGTGGTTACCGCCCTGGGGATCGGCTCGCTGGCCATCGGCCTGGCGGCCAAGGACACCCTGGCCCACATGATCTCCGGTTTCACCCTGATGCTCGACCAGCCCTTCCGGATCGGCGACCGCATCCAGCTATCGGGCGGACAGGTCGGGGATGTGACGGATATCGGCCTCCGGAGCACCAAGATAAAGACATTGGACAACCAACTGCTGATTATCCCCAATTCGGACCTCTGCAATACCATGCTGACAAACCAGGCGTTTCCCAACAGCAGGGCCAAGGGACGCATCAATATCGGTGTCGCGTACGACAGTGATGTCGATCTGGTAAAGCAGCTGCTGGTGGCGACCGCCGCTGAAGTCGGGGATGTTCTGACTGATCCTCCCCCTGAAGCATATTTTGCCAGCTTTGGCGATTCAGCCCTCAACATGTCGCTTTTCTTCTGGGTTGAAGAGTACGGAAACCTGTTTGCCGTCACGGATAAAATCAATTCGCTGATTCTCAAAAGGTTTGGCGAGCACTCTATCGAAATTCCGTTCCCGACCAGGACGATGAAAATAGAAAAGGAACTTAACTGACATGGCCAACAGAATAGAAGCGGCACTGAAAGAGGGAGTGCGCGACGCCCGGGGCGAGCGGATCAAACGGGAGATCGAACACTTCCTGCACCTTGAGGTTGAAGAAGTGCGGACGCTTGACGTTTATACGCTCGATACGGACCTGTCCTGGGATGAGCTGGAACTCGCCGCCGCCGGACCGTTCAGTGATCCGGTTATTCAGAGCTGGAGCATCGACCGGCCGCTTGCCGCCGGATTCGATTTCGCCGTGGAAGTCGGCTTCCGCCCCGGCGTGACCGACAATGTCGGACGCACCGCCCGCGAGGCGGTCGACTACCTGACCGGCCGTCCCTGCGCTCCCGGCCATGGGGTGTATTACTCGGTGCAGTACCTGCTCAAGGGTCGCCTCTCTGCAGCCGATGCGGAGAAAATTGCCACCGGCCTGCTCTGCAACACCCTCATCCAGCGCTACAGCATCCTTTCAGCCGCCGATTTCGCCGCACAAGGCGGTTTTCCGGCTTATGTGCCGAAGGTCAGCGGTGAAACGAAGGCCGAGGTGCGCGAGATAGATCTGGAGGTTTCTGATGAAGAACTGATGCGGATCAGCAAGGACGGAGTGCTGGCACTGACTCTGGACGAGATGAAGATCATTCAGGCCCACTATCGCGATCCGAAGGTCCTGGCAGGACGCCGGGAGTTCGGTCTCGGCGCGAAACCGACCGATGTGGAGCTGGAATGCCTGGCGCAGACATGGTCGGAGCATTGCAAGCACAAGATCTTTGCCGGCACGGTGCAGTATGAGGATGAAAACGGCAACCGTCAGGAGATAAAATCGCTGTTCAAATCGTTCATCCAGCGCACGACCAAGGAGGTCCGTGAGCGGATGGGGGAGAAGGACTTCTGCCTCTCCGTATTCAAGGACAACGCCGGCGTCATCAAATTCAATGACACCCACTCGCTGGTTTTCAAGGTGGAAACCCACAACTCACCGTCAGCCCTTGATCCGTACGGCGGAGCGCTGACCGGTATCGTCGGGGTCAACCGCGACCCGTTCGGCACCGGCATCGGATCGAAACTGATCTTCAACACCGATGTCTTCTGTTTTGCCGACCCGTTCTACGATAAACCGCTTCCCAGCCGCCTGCTGCACCCGCGCCGGATCTTTGAGGGGGTTGTCGAAGGGGTCGAGCATGGCGGCAACAAGAGCGGCATCCCTACCGTCAACGGCTCGCTGGTATTCGATGACCGGTTTGCCGGCAAGCCGCTGGTCTTTTGCGGCACGGCCGGCCTGATGCCTGCCGTCGTCAACGGCCTCCCGGGGCACGAAAAATCCATCAAGCCGGGTGACCTGATCGTCATGACCGGCGGCCGGATCGGCAAGGACGGCATCCACGGCGCCACCTTCTCCTCCGAGGAACTGAACGAGAACTCCCCGGTAACGGCGGTGCAGATCGGCGATCCGATCACTCAGAAGCGGATGTTCGACTTTCTGATCCGGGCCCGCGACCGTGGGCTGTACCGTTTCATCACCGATAACGGCGCCGGCGGCTTGTCCTCCTCCATCGGCGAGATGGCGGGTGAGTGCGGCGGCTGCCGCATGGATCTGGCCAAGGCTCCGCTCAAATATCCGGGTCTCAACCCGTGGGAAATCCTGATTTCCGAAGCCCAGGAGCGGATGTCGCTGGCCGTTCCTCCGGAACGGATCAACGAGTTTCTTGCCATGGCCCTCCGTTTCGGCGTCGAGGCGACCGTGCTGGGTGAATTCACCGACAACGGCGTTTTCCACATGCTCTACGGCGAAGAGACGGTCGCCTGGCTGCCGATGGAGTTCATGCATGAAGGACTGCCGCCGATGCAGTTGCCGGCCAAGTGGACTCCACCCCGACATGCAGAGCCGCTGCCGGATGAAAAGGGAAATTATACCGATGACCTGAAGCTGCTGCTCTCCGCGCTGAACATCTGTTCCAAGGAGTCGGTGGTGCGCCGCTACGATCACGAGGTACAGGGGGGCTCCGTAGTCAAGCCGTTCACCGGCGTCGCCAACGACGGCCCCTCCGATGCGGCGGTCGTCAGGCCGATCCTCGATTCATTCGAGGGTGTTGTGACAGCCCACGGCATCTGCCCCCGCTTCTCGGATATCGACACCTACCACATGACCGCCAACGCCGTTGACGAGGCGCTCCGCAACTACGTCGCGGTCGGCGGCTCACTGGATCTGGTCGCCGGTCTGGACAACTTCTGTTGGTGCGATCCGGTCCTGTCGGAGAAGACCCCGGACGGTCCCTACAAGATGGCCCAGTTGGTGCGTTCCAACCAGGCGCTGTATGATGTCTGCATGGCGTACAACCTGCCGCTGATCTCCGGCAAGGACTCGATGAAGAACGACTTCTATGACGGCACCACCAAAATATCCATTCCTCCGACGCTGCTCTTTTCCGTCATCGGCAAGATCGATGACGCACGGAAGGCGGTAACGATGGATGCCAAGCGTCCGGGCGATATCGTTTATCTCCTCGGCAAAACGGCGGATGAACTGGGCGGCTCCGAATACCTGGCGCTCTCCGGGGCGATCGGCAACAAGGTGCCGAAGGTCGACACCGCCAAGGCGTATGTCCGCTACCAGGCCTATCACGAAGCGGTTAATCAGCGGACGGTTGCCTCCTGCCACGACCTCTCCGACGGCGGCCTGGCGGTGGCGGCGGCAGAAAGTGCCTTCGCCGGTGGGTTCGGCATGAACCTTGATCTCAACCGTGTCCTCTGGAAGGGTGATGCGGCCGGCAGGAGCGATTGCGCGCTGCTCTTCTCCGAATCCGCTTCCCGCCACCTGGTGACGGTTCACCCGGAAAAGCGTGAGCAGTTCGAGGCGCTCATGAGCGGCAACTGTTTCGCTGCGATCGGTGTCGTGACGGATAATCAGGCGCTCTCGATCATCGGCTTGAATGGCGCCGATGTAGTAAAAGCCGATTTGGCAGAGTTGAAAGAGGCGTGGCAAAAAACTTTGCGGGAGATGTAGGACATGAATCTCAACACCGACCATTACGCCCGTTGCATCACCACTCTTGAAACAACACTCTTACGCCTGAATGCGGCAGATCCGGAAGAGATCGAGTATGAAATATTCCGTAATGCTCTGGTCAAAGGTTTTGAGCTTACCCTGGAAACTGCGGGCAAACTTCTGCGAAAGGCGCTCAAGGAGTATACCGGTAGGCCACGCGAGATTGACGCCTTGACGTACAAGGATGTTCTGCGTCATGCCGCCAAGCATGACCTGATGACCCCAGAGGCAGTTGAACGCTGGTTTGTCTATCGCGATAACCGCAATAATACCGCTCACGATTATGGTGTCGGTTTTGCCGAAGAGACTCTGGAATTGCTGCCGGGATTTATTGACGACGCTCGTGCTTTAGAAGCTGTTCTGCGTGAGAGGTTGGGACGTGGCGAATCTTGATCTACGACCTGAATGGCTTAGCATGATCCAGCAGATTCTTACCATCCATCTGCCGGAGACGGAAGTTCTCGCTTATGGAAGCCGCGTGTCCGGGGCTGCACATGATGGCAGCGATCTCGACCTGGTAGCACGTAATCCGCTTAATCCACTGGTACCGGTCGCCAATCTTGGTGAAGTACGGGATACTTTTTCGGAAAGTAATTTACCAATATTGGTAGATATCCAGGACTGGGCGCGGATTCCGGATAGTTTTAGGGAGGAGATTGAGCGTACCGGAGTTGTTATTTTTCCTGTTGATGTGCGAAAGCAACCATGACCGCAACTATCCACCATTCCCTGAAAACCGTCTTCGGTTTTCACCAGTTTCGTGCTCCCCAACAGGATGTCATCGAGCGGGTGGTAGCGGGTGAGGACGTCTTTCTGGTCATGCCGACCGGTGGGGGCAAGTCGCTCTGCTACCAGATACCGGCCCTGCACCGGGACGGGGTGGCGATCGTCGTTTCGCCGCTGATCGCCCTGATGAAGGACCAGGTCGATGCGCTGCAGGACAACGGCGTGCGGGCAGCCTGCCTCAACTCTTCGCTGACAACCGATGAAGCGCGCCGGGTTCTGCGGCAGATGCACAACAACGAGCTGGACCTGCTCTATGTCGCCCCAGAACGGCTGCTGCTCCCCGATTTTCTGGATGCCCTGTCCACTGTGCGGCTCGCCCTGTTCGCCATCGACGAGGCACACTGCATCTCCCAGTGGGGGCATGATTTCCGCCCCGATTATGTGAAACTCGGTCAGCTGCGGAGTGCGTTCCCGCATGTACCGATTGTGGCGATGACCGCGACTGCTGATCCGGAAACGCGCAAGGACATCGTCAGCCAGTTGGGGATCGGGCAGGCGACGGTCTTCGTAGCCGGTTTTGACCGTCCGAACATTACCTATACGGTGGTCCCGAAACATAAGCCGTTTGTACAGTTGTCCGGGTTCCTGAAGGGGCGCGGTGATGAGGCCGGCATCATCTATGCGCTGAGCAGGAAGCGAGTAGAACAGATCGCTGCTCAGCTGGCTCAGGCAGGGTTTTCGGCCGCCGCCTACCATGCCGGCCTGTCGGACAAGGAGCGGAGCCGGGTGCAGAACGCCTTCCGTCGCGACGACCTGCGCATCGTTGTCGCCACCGTCGCGTTCGGCATGGGGATCGACAAGCCGAATGTCCGTTTTGTCGTCCATTACGACATGCCCAAAAGCATCGAGAGCTATTACCAGGAAACTGGCCGGGCGGGGCGGGACGGCCTGCCGTCCGAGGCGCTGATGCTGTTCGGCATGGGTGACGTGATGACCGCCCGCTCCCTGATTGAGAACAGCGACAACGCCGAGCGGGTGCGGATCGAGATCCAGAAGCTGAACGCCATGGTTGCCTACGGTGAAGCGCTGACCTGCCGCCGCCGGGCGCTTCTTTCCTATTTCGGCGACCAGCGGGACCATGATTGCGGCAACTGCGATATCTGCACCGATCCGCCGCAGCGTTTCGATGCCTCCAGACAGGCTCAAAAAGCGCTCTCCTGCGTATTCCGGGTCGGGGAACGGTTCGGGGTCCGGCATGTCATCGAGGTGCTGCGCGGGGCCAAGAGCCAGCGGATAACCGATCTGCGCCATCACGAGCTTTCCACCTACGGCATCGGCGCCGACCAGTCGGCCCTGGAGTGGGAAAACATTTTCCGCCAGCTGATCCACCTCGGCTATCTGGTGCAGGACTTTACCCGCTACGGAGTGCTGGGGCTGTCCCCGGCCGCGCGCCCGGTGCTGAAGGGGGAGACGGAAGTCATACTCGGCCTTCCCCGCGCCGCCATCAAGCCTGAAACGAAGGCAAAACGTCGGGGCGGGGCGGTAGACGCGCTCCACCAGGAGCTGTTCGACAGGCTGCGGGCCCTGCGCAAACAGATCGCCGATGCGGCCAACGTGCCACCTTTCGTGGTGTTTTCCGATGCGACACTGCTGGAAATGGCGTCGAGCCGCCCCCGGGATGAGCGGGAGCTGCTGGCGGTTACCGGCGTCGGTGAACACAAGCTGCGCAAGTACGGCGCCGCGTTCCTGCACGCCGTAAGCGGCCTGGACGCCGATTTTGACTGGAAGCCGGACAAAGCGGCATAAACAGGATGTTTGACACAGTACGACAGGGTTTCGACAATCAAGGAGAACAGGAATCGATGAAACAGACACGCGCAATCGTCATAACCGGCAACGGTACCAACTGCGAGATGGAGGCGGCCCATGCCTGCCGCCTCGGGGGGTTCGATGAAACCGTCATCGCCCATATCGCCGAGATCCTTTCGGGAGAGATCAGGCTGGACGATTTTCATTTTCTCAATCTGACGGGGGGCTTTCTCGATGGCGACGACCTGGGGAGCGCCAAGGCTCAGGCCAACCGCCTGAAAAATGCCCAGGTCGCCGGCGGCAGCGAAAAACTGGTAGACCAGTTTACCCGCTTCATTGCCGGCGGCAAATTGATCCTCGGGGTCTGCAACGGCTTTCAGCTAATGGCGAAAATGGGGATGCTCCCGGGATTGGACGGCGAGTATCTGCACCAGAGCGTCACGCTGACCCATAACGACTGCGGCCGTTTCCAGGATCGCTGGACCTACCTTAAAGTAGACCCCCACTCCCCCAGCATTTTCACCCGTGGGATTGACCGGGGAATATACCTGCCGGTGCGTCACGGTGAAGGGAAGTTCTTCTGCGACTCCGACGCAACCATGGCACGGATTGCAGATGGTCATCTGGCTGTGTTACAATACAGCGACCCCGGTTACACCCAGGCGACCATGGAGTTTCCCGCCAATCCCAACGGTTCAATTTCCGCCATTGCGGCGCTCTGTGACCCGACCGGCCGACTGATGGGGCTCATGCCGCATCCCGAGGCGTTCGTCCATTACACGCAGCATCCCCGCTGGACACGGGAAGACCTGCCGGAAGAGGGCGACGGGCTAATCCTGTATAAAAATGCCGCTGCGTATGTGAGAAAGAATCTTATCTGATTCGAAACCAAGTGGAGTCTTTACCTATGAAGTTATCCCGTCCCCAGGAAGAATGCGGTGTTTTTGGTATTTACAATCATTCCGAGGCCTCAAACCTCACCTATCTTGGTCTCTATGCCCTGCAGCATCGCGGTCAGGAAAGCTGCGGCATCGTCTCCTCGGACGGCTCATCCCTATACGCCCACAAGCGGATGGGACTGGTTGCCGATGTCTTCAGCAATCCGGACGTCTTCAAAAAACTGCCGGGTAAATCGGCCATCGGGCATGTCCGCTATTCGACCGCCGGGGCTTCGGTGGAAAAGAACGTGCAGCCGATCATGGTCGATTATTCACGCGGCTCTATTGCGGTCGCCCATAACGGCAACCTGGTCAATGCGCAGCTGCTGAAGTCCGAGCTGGAAGCCTACGGCTCGATCTTCCAGACGACGATGGATACGGAAATCATCATCCATCTGATCGCCGCATCCAAGACCAACTCGCTGGTGGATCGAATAACGGATGCATTGAAGCGCGTTCAGGGCGCCTACTGCCTGGTTTTTCTGACCGAGACCCGCATGATTGCGGTACGCGACCCGAACGGCTTCCGCCCCTTATGCCTCGGCAAGCTGGGTGACGCCTGGGTTGTCGCCTCCGAAAGCTGCGCGCTGGACCTGATCGAAGCTGACTTTATCCGCGAGATCGAACCGGGTGAAATGGTCGTCTGCAACAAGGACGGAGGCATCAAGTCGCTCTTTCCGTTCAAGAAGATCGATCCGACCCCCTGCATCTTCGAATTTGTCTATTTTGCCCGCCCCGATTCGTACATCTTCGGCAGAAATGTTTACCTGGCCCGCAAAGAGCTGGGTCGGCAGCTGGCGCGCGAGTATCCGGTGGATGCCGATGTCGTCATCGCGGTGCCGGACTCCGGGGTGCCTGCCGCCATGGGGTATGCCGAGGAATCCGGGATCCCGTTCGAGCTTGGCCTGATCCGCAACCACTATGTCGGCCGGACGTTTATCGAGCCGGCTCAGTCCATCCGGCACTTCGGAGTCAAGATCAAGCTCAACCCGGTGCGTGAACTGCTCAAAGGAAAGCGGGTCGTCGTGATTGACGACTCGATCGTCCGCGGCACGACTTCGCGCAAGATCGTCAAGATGGTGCGCAACGCCGGGGCAAGCGAAGTGCATCTGCGGATTTCATCCCCTCCCACCAGTTATCCCTGCTACTACGGCATCGATACCCCGAACCGGAAGGAACTGATTTCTTCATCGCATACGATCGATGAAATCTGCCGCTATGTCACCGCCGATACCCTGGGGTACCTGTCCGAGGAAGGGCTGATGTCCTCAATCGGACATGGCGACACCCATTACTGCAAAGCCTGTTTTGCCGGGAACTACCCGGTTGCATTCCCCAAACCTGCCGAAAATATGCAGAAGGGATTATTTGAAGAGGAGACGAATGGCCATGAGTGACCGCGACCAACTGAAAAAAATCATCCTGGAACTGTCATACGAGAAGCGTCTGGTGACCCTGGCTTCCGGCCGCCAGAGCGACTTTTACTTCGACGGCAAGCAGACCACGCTGCATGCCGAGGGGGGCTTTCTGGTCGGCAAGCTGTTCTATGAGGCCATCAAGGACGTGGAAAATGTGCAGGCGGTCGGCGGCATTACGCTGGGGGCCGATCCGATCGCCACGGCAACATCGATCGCCGCCCATCTGGCCGGCAGGAGCATGCACGCCTTTATCATCCGCAAAGAGCCGAAAGGGCACGGCACCGGCCAGTGGCTGGAAGGGCGCAAGAACCTCCCTGCCGGAACCAGGGTCGTCATCGTGGAAGATGTTGTCACCACCGGCGGCTCCTCCATGAAGGCGGTGCGCCGGGCAGAGGAAGAGGGGCTGGTAGTGCTCGGCATTGTGACGCTGGTGGATCGCGAAGAGGGCGGCCGCGAAAACATCGAGGCGGAAGGGTACTGGCTGAGGGCGCTGTTTACGAAGAGCCAGCTGGTTGGAGAGTAATATTGTTGAGATAGTCCCGCTGGATGCAGCGGGACTTTTTTTTGACGTAGCGGTCCTGCGCCGTACAGCGACAAAGACGTAAACTTTTAATCCGAGAAGGCAATTCTAAAATCCGGCCCACATCTTTCACTGCTAATGGAGTACACATGAAGCTTCGCTACCTTACAGGTTTATTGATTGCGGTCCTGTCAACAGCTTCCCTATGCTCTGCGGCGGTTAACGACAGCGCATTATCCGTCATAAATCTCAGTGTTGATGCGACAACGACCGATTTGAGCCGTATTTTCAATAAGTCATTGCAGAAAGAATTGTACAAGGGGAATGGTGGTCTTGGAACTTCGGTAGAGGTTCTGCGAACCGGGCCGGCGGTCATAACCGCCGCAAATGATTTTGTGTACCTGTCATTACCGGTGCAGCTATCATTCGGCTACGGCATGTTCACGACTGTCCCGCTGAAGACTGAACTCCGCTTCAAGGCAAAAATATCCACCACCTCCGACTGGCGTCTTAAAACCGAGCTGTACTATACCGGCCTGTCAGATGGACTCGCAGAGACTCTCAAGCTGGGGCCGATTACGCTGAAGCCGAGAAGCATGGCTGAAGGGATTACACAACCGGTGCAGAAATTGCTCGCGCCGATTATCAATGCTAAAGTCAACGAAGCCGTCATGCTCAGGGAAAAAATTGCTCCCCTGTGGCAGACCGCCTTTACACCGGTGCTGGTTGACAAGAACTTCAGCGCGTGGTTGAAGTTGGCTCCTGAGAAGATCGTGCTTGGCCAATTACAGGCGGCTGATAACAAGCTTCATCTCTCCGTCGGTCTAGTTACCGCTGCCGAAATTACCCTTGGGCCAAAGCCGGCGGCAGTACCTGTACGACCATTGCCCCCTGCCCAGCTACTCACTGCGGTAGACAACCGGTTTCACATTCGACTGGCCACCGATATCCACCTGGAAGAGTTTGTAACTGCACTGAATCCGCTGCTGTTGGATAAAGCCTTTGGCGATGACAAGAAAATTACCGTTAAGAGCTTCAAGCTGAACGGCGAAGACGGGAAGCTCGTAATAAGATTGACGTCGGTTGGCGATTTTGATGGCGAACTGACGCTGATTGCCAAGCCGCTTTACAATCCACAGCTCAATGTACTTTCGTTCGAGGATGTTGAATTCGACACCAAAAATGCCGGATTTCTCATCGGTGTCGGCAGTTGGCTCTTTAACGGCACTATTCGCGACACTATCAAAGAGAAATTGAACGGTTCGATTGTTGCGCAGCTTGAGAAAGCGCGTTTAAAAGCTTCTTCGGCATTATCCAGTGTTTCGCTCGGTGGACATATACTTCTTTCCGGCTCGGTCAGCTCATTGAAGCTCGGCGAGAGCGTCGTTGCAAAGGATCGACTATCAGTTCAGGTACATGTTGAAGGTGTATCGAGCATAAGCCTGAGGTAAGCGGAAACAAAATTCATACGTCTTCCGACAAGGCCAGCTGAGCGGTGAAACCTGCACGGCGCCGGCGCGGTTGATTTGTTTTATGCCCTGAAGGTCCTTTTATGGTAACAAATAACCATCTATGACAAAACAACGCCTCGACAAATTGATGTTGGAACGCGATCTGGCTCCCTCGGTCGAGAAGGCGCGCGCCCTGATCATGGCCGGCCAGGTCGTGGTGGGGGACCACACGGTAGACAAGGCCGGGCAGCAGGTAGAGGTTAATGCGGACATCCGTCTCAGGGGGGAGAATCTCCCCTACGTCAGCCGCGGCGGGCTCAAACTGCGCAGGGCGCTGGACCAGTTCGGCATTGATGCCTCTGGTCTGGTCGCGGTAGACGTCGGCTCATCCACCGGCGGCTTCACCGACTGCCTGCTGCAGGCGGGGGCGGCCAGGGTCTTTGCGATCGATGTCGGCTATGGCCAGCTGGCCTGGAAGCTGCAGCAGGACCCGCGTGTCGTCAGCATGGAGCGGACCAATATCCGGGCTGTGTCGCCGGACCAGCTCGATGATGTCCCGGAGCTTGCTGTGGTTGACGCTTCATTCATTTCGTTGTCCAAGGTGCTGCCGGCCACGGTCGGTCTGCTGAAGCCGGGAGGGCGGATCATCGCGCTGATCAAGCCGCAGTTCGAAGTCGGCAGGGGCGAGGTGGGGAAGGGGGGGATTGTACGCGATCCTGCAGCCCATGAAAAAGTCATCGAAGATATCCGCCGTACCTCAGCAGAGCTGGGATTGACGGTAGCCGGACTGTGCGAATCGCCGATCACCGGTGCGGATGGCAACCGGGAATTTTTGATATTATTGCAGTTACCTTAAAGGGGACAATTCGAACAAAAAAAGTTTCACGCGGAGCCGCGGGGAACGCGGATTAAATCAGAATTAAAAGCTAAAGTCTCTGGGTAAAACCACAATTCTTTGTTTGTTGACTTTCTCCGCGGTCTCCGCGACTCCGCGTGAGGCAGGTTTTGTCGTAAATTTTTGAAGTTCCAAGATACTAAGGAGGGCAGAGTGGAAAACTGTATTTTCTGCAAAATCATTCGTGGCGAGATACCGTCAAAGAAGGTGTTCGAGGACGAGCAGCTGCTCGTTGTCGAGGATGTCAATCCGCAGGCGCCACTGCACCTGCTGCTGCTGCCGAAAAAGCATTTCGTCAACTGTCTTGATATGACCCCGGGGGAGGATGCCCTGGTCGGCTATGCCTTCCGCAAGGGGGGCGAAATCGCCCGCGAGAAGGGGCATGCCGACTCCGGTTTCCGCATTGTGCAGAATAACGGGACGGGTGCGGGACAATCGGTTTTTCACATTCACCTGCATCTGCTGGCGGGGCGCGGATTCGCCTGGCCTCCGGGTTAGGACGGGAGGCGCACTATGAAAACATCTGTCTGTCTGGGGGTCATCCTGCTGTTTGCATTGCCGCTCCATGCCGAGACCTATTCATGGGTTGACGACAGCGGCACCTACAACTACACCGAGGATTATTCCAGAGTTCCGAAAAAGTACCGGAAAAAAGTGAAACGGAGCGAGGAATTGCAGCAGGAATTGAAGCCGCAGGAGTCTCCGGCGATCGAGAGTGCTCTGCCCCGCCCGGCAGAAAAGCCGGATGCGAAGTCGGCAGCAGTTCCGGAGGGTGATGATGCGATGTTTGGCGGTAAGAACCGTGCTGCCTGGCGCAGGGAAATGGAGGTACTGGAATCGGAGTTGAGCGGTATCGAACAGCGAATGGAGCTGTTGAAGAAGAAGATGCTCGATGCAAAGGTGCTTCCAAAACCTCAATTTGATGAATTGAAAAAGGAATATGATGACAGCCGGGCAACCTATGACCAAAAATACAGGAGTTACACCGAACTGGTTGATTCAATTCGCAAGGCCGGAATCGAAGTTGATATAAAAAAATAAAGCAGGGTGGCACAAATGAGCGCACAGAGGCCCGCCGGATATTCCGGCGGGCCTCTGTGCGCTCAGCAGTTGCCAGTTTAAAATGCCATCATCCGCTTGATCAGTCCCGGAAACATAATATCGATTGTCATAACTACCGTGAGAAAAATCATGATCACGACGGTGAGACGGGCGATGATGTTGAAAACCGGACCGTTGACATAGGTTCCCATCAGGTTCTTGTCATTGATCAGTTTGATCATGAACATCAGTACAAACGGCAGCACCGCACCATTGACGACCTGCGAGACGAACATGATCGTCATGAGCGGAGCATTCGGGATCAGGATCAGTCCGGCGCTTATGGCGATGATGATCGTAAAGAGCCAGAAAAACTGCGGCGCCTGTTCGAAATCCTTGTTGACTCCCGACTCCCATCCCATCCCTTCGCAGATGTAGTAGGCCGTGGAAAGAGGCAGGATACAGGCACCGAACAGCGAGGCATTGAACAGGCCGAAGGCGAACAGCGTCGAGGCGTACTGACCGACCAGCGGTTTCAGCGCCAGGGCGGCGTCGGCAGCGGTTTCAATCTTCAGGCCATGGATATGGATGGTGGAGGCGCAGGCCACCATCATGAAGAAGGCCACCACGATGGCCATGATGCAGCCGAAGATCACATCCACCCGGGAAAAATTGTACTGATCGGCCGTGATCCCCTTTTCAACGACCGCCGCCTGCTGATAGAACTGCATCCAGGGGGCGATGGTCGTGCCGACGATGCCGATCAGGGTCATCAGGTAGGCGCTGTCGGTTTTGAACGTGGGGGTAACGGTCGCCTTCATGACGACCGCCCAGTCCGGCCCGGCCATGAAGGCGGCGATCGGATAGGCGATGTAGATCAGGCAGGCGACCAGGAATACCTTTTCCACAAATTTGTAGGATCCTTTGACGATCAGCAGCCAGACCAGCACCGCGCAGCTCGGTACGGAAATATATTTGCTGATCCCGAAGATCTCAAGGCTGGCGGCGATGCCGGCGAACTCGGAGATGGAGTTGCCCATATTGGTCAGCAGCAGGGCGATCAAGACGTAGAAGGTGACCTTGACACCGAAGGATTCACGGATCAGGTCCGACAACCCTTTGCCGGTTACGGCCCCCATGCGGGCGCACATCTCCTGGACCACAACCAGTGCGATCGTGGTCGGTATCATCATCCAGAGAATGGAGTAGCCGTAGTTGGCCGCCGCCAGCGAATAGGTGGTGATGCCGCCGGCGTCGTTGTCCACATTGGCGGTGATGATGCCCGGTCCGAGGATGGCCAGGAAGATCATGACATTCCGGGGGCTGAAGCTCTTGAGCGGTTTCAGGAATCTGAATTGTGAAATATAATTTAACATAATGCCCAAGTATTCTAGCGCCGCTTGATTTTGATGATCTGCGGCAGGTAATGCGCCAGCACATCGTCAACGGTGACGATGCCGGCCATTTTGTCTTCGGAATCAAGTACCGGGATGGCGATCAGGTCGTACTTGGCAAGCGTTTCCAGCATGTCTTCCGGTTCGGCGTCCACGTGGACGAATTTGATGTTCTCTTCCATGATGTCGGTAATATGGGTTTCGGGCGGATTCATCAACAGCTGCTTGAGAGAGACGATCCCTTCCAGACGGTCGTCGGCATCAACCACATACCCGTAATAGATCGTCTCCACATCGTTCGCGCATCCTTTCAGAAGCTCCAATGCCCGGCCTATCGTAATCTGCGAGGAAAGCCGGAAATAATCCGGCGTCATCAGGCCCCCGGCGGAATCCTCCTCGTGCTCCAGCAGTTCCTGGATATCTTCCGCATCCTCCCGGTCCATCATATGCAGCAGTTCCTGGGCCTTGTCTTCGGGAAGGTCCGAGAGCACGTCGGCAGCCTCATCCGGCTCCATCTCCTCCAGGATGTCCGTTACCTGTTCGTCATTCAGCTGGCTGATGACCACGTTACGCATGTCCGCTTCAAGCTCGTAGATGGTGTCGCCGGTCGTCTCGGCATCGATGGTATTGAGCACCGTGCGGATGTTCTGGATCGGGATGTTTTCGATGATGTCGGCGAGATCGGCCGGGTGCATCTCGTTCATCTGGTCTCGGGCTATGTTGAGCGCCAGCCTGGATGAATTCGCTTCGAGCGGCTGGACATATTCCCAGCTGATCTCGCTCTGCGGGATGTCACGTTTGATCGCCTGCGCAAAGCGCTCTCCGAAGCGCTCATAGCCGAGGCGTCTGAGCAATCCCCGAAAACCGATATCCACCGTAAAGATACAAAGTTTATGATTCAGTTTGCCGAGCTTTATGTCGTTAACCCGGACGACTTTTGCGCCGTCCACATCAACGATCTGTTTGTCGAGAAGGTCGCGCTTGACGAGAATATCCGCCTCTCCGGGCAGGTACATGTCCAGGTGCTGCGGTTTAACGCTACCGGTCGAAATCACCACGTGGGTAAAAAGCGACACTTCGCTCCATGGCAGGGTTTTTATCCCCTTGCGCGATTTGATCACGATATGGGAAACCTCCGGGAACACTTCGCCCGGAACCATTATCAGGTCACGCAGGATGCCGATCTGATCACCGTTGCTGTTGATCACCGCGCGGCCGATGACCGAACTGAGGTATATTTCGTTGATTTCAATTTCCATGGTGCGAACCTTTTATAAAAAACGAAAAAGACCCTTTCAGGAAGAAAGGGCCTTTAATAAATGCGACCAAACCATTCCCCCCTGGTTGGTTTTCGGCAGTGCACAACGTAGGAACGGTTCCAGCTGCATTGGGTTAAGCCTTAATCCGGCAAAACCTGGTAACCGCATTGGCGTCTTTCGACGTTTCTGGGTAGCAGCATCTGTTTGTGCAAACGCCTCAATCTAACGAGGAATATGTGATCTGAATTTATAGCCGCGGGGGTCTGGTTTGTCAATGCAAATAAGAAACGGCCCGCCCGTTCGCCTGCAGACCGACAGCACCCACCGCAGCATCTCTCAAGCGAAGGTGGAAAATGTAAAACCGCTACCGCCCCCTGAGGCTGGTTGCGGGGTCTGAATGACATTCTGTGCGAGCAGGTCGGCCAACCTGTTCTGCTGGTCTGCCGCCTGTTTCATCATGGCTGTTGAAAGGGCCTGCCGGGTCTGTTCACTCCTCAGCAGCAGTGAAGAGCCTGCTATTGAAAACGTATCCATGTGGCACCTCCTCTTTTCATTAAAATACCGCATGTCGTGCCGGGTTTGCAAGCAGGGAATGCGGCAGTCTGCGGTTGTTGCTGTCGGTATTCACTGATTCTGAAAATTTGCATAATTGCAAATATGGCCCGACACCGTATTTGCAATTATGCAAACAGCGGTTGATGAGTTCATAATATTTTTTAACTGACGGAATATATTACATAAAAATTTGATTCTGTTGGCAACTACACCTTGAAGCCGGGGGATAGTATTCTGATCAACTGAAGTCTGTTTTGCATTAATGCAAAATAAACGGCATTGAAAAATATATATAGTATGACGATTGCGCGATGCAACATACTAATAATAAACGAACTATTGCTGCTGCTGGCGGGTTGGCACGGGTAGTGCTGTATACATTATGAACACGGTACACGAGAGGACATCAATGGGAAATCAGGACATCTGTCCATTCTATGGAAAAAACGATGATTACTGCGATGTCGGTTGTGAGTACATCTCGCCACACGATGTGAACATGATCATTCGATACTGCAGTGGGCGCCATGCCCAGTGCAGCAAGTACATGGAACTGGCGGATCGATTTCACGGCGGGTCGCCTGTAACAGATTGCGTGCGGAAAGCGGACATATCCGAGAAGACGGAAGGAGAAAACAATGTTGTACAATCTCGCACTGAATCTCGATAGTTTTCATCTGGTTTTACCCCTGACTGTTTCAATCCTGTTTATAGTTATCACATTGACAAAGGAGAAAAGAGATGAGCGAAAGAGAGCTTGAACTGCTGAACAGAATCGAAGAGCTGGAACGGCATACCTGGCGTAACAGCGCAATTTTGCGTTCGGTAGCCATGGTATCCTTCACCGCAATTATCGGCTTTGTGATCGCTTCCGGGGTTGTCGGTGGCGGGCACGGCAGCCACTGGTCCGGCCCGGCCTGGAACACCATGTGGCTCTACGGCCTGTTTGCCGCCAATGCGGTGTCGATGTTCTGGACCACTCATAAGGAATAGGGGGAATACGATCATGCCAATGAAAATAACTCACGCAATTTTGCTCCTGGCGGTCTGCGTTATCTGCGCCGCCTTCAATATGCAGCTCTTCGGCGGTCTGGACGAGATGATGGGTGACCAGTACTGGGTCGTCGACACGGCTCAGGGTGAACACGGCTGGTACGCCATGGGACTGTTGCCGCACCTCAACAAGGTGCCCAAGGATGTTGTCAAGGCCGCCAACACGGACGCCGACGCGACCAACAACTATATTATCTACGCCCAGAACGGAGACTTCGCCGGCAAGTCGGTCTACGGCATCTGTTTCGGCATCCCGCTGATTATGTACCTGATCTGGTTTGCCTTCATCATCGGCTTTCCGGACCGGGTCGACCCGTATCTGCTGCCGCGCAAGATCTTCACCATTGCGGTCATCATCGCCTGCTCGGTTATTGCCAACCTCTTCCTGATGCGCATCGCCGGTGACTTCGCCCGCGAACCGATGTCCCGCATCGCCAACGTAGCCGGCAACCATGCTTCGCTTCTGTTCCATAATGCCGGTATCTGGTTTGCCATTCTCTTTTCGGCACTCGGTACCCACAGCCACTCCTTCGATGAAGTAAAGGCACCCGACAGCCGCAACTGGCAGACCCAGGCCAATGAAAAATTCAACTGGATGTTCACCCTGCTGGGTGTCGTAACGGTTCTTGAAGTTGTGCTGGTCAAGAACAAGCTGGCCCTGCCGGACGCCGCTGTAGACTACTCGGTCTGGATCATCTGGGTGGTAATCTTCATGCGCATGTACGGCTTCTCCCCCAAGTACTGGATCAAACGTCCCACCGGCCTTGCCATCATGGTAGTCGGCACGCTGCTGACCCTGCCGGTTTTCTACCTGCTTGAGCGGATGACCGGAACCCTGGGGGCCGGATTTGCCTCGCCGATTCTTGCCAAGGCCCTGGGTGCCGATAATCAGAATATAGGCCTTTCGTTGATGATCTCGATCTATCTTGTCTTCTGGATGGAGTTTGCAACCGCCATCCGCATGAACGGCCCGGATAAAAAATTCGTGGCTCAAAAACAGTAGGCCGGGGGGATGACCATGACTGAAATCAAGAACAAGGGGTGGACCGTAGTTTCTGCGGGCCTTGCCATCAACCTGGCTCTCGGGGTGCTGTATGCCTGGAGCATTTTCAAGGGGGCCATCAAGGCCTCCATCGAAAAGGGCGGTCCTGATGCATTCCAGTGGGATATCGCCTCCATCAACGATCCGTACGCGGTCTGCTGTCTGGCCTTTGCCTTTTCCATGATTCTGGCCGGCAAGTGCCAGGACAAGATCGGTCCGGCACGCACGGCTCTGATCGGCGGTGTTCTGGTAGGTGCCGGTTTTACGCTGATGGGCATTTCAAACAGCTACATGGCCTGGGTTACCGGTTTCGGCATCCTTGCCGGCAGCGGTTTCGGTTTCGGCTATTCGGCCGCGACGCCGCCGGCGCTGAAATGGTTCTCCCCTTCAAAGACCGGCCTGATCGCGGGAATCGTGGTAGCCGGCTTCGGCATCGCGCCGGTCTATATAGCGCCGCTTGCGTCATACCTGATCGGCGTTTTCGGTATACCGAAATCGATGATGTTACTCGGAATCGGATTCACGATTGTAGTCTGCGGGCTGTCTTTCCTGCTTGCCAATCCGCCGCAGGGATATGTGCCTGCAGAACCTGCCGATCCCGGCCCCCTGGCCAAACTGAACGCCGCCAAGCCGGTGATTAATGCCACCGTCAGTGAAATGCTGCGCAACTATAAATTCTATGTTCTCTGGGTCGCCTTCTTCATCGGTTCCGGTGCCGGCCTGATGGTTATCGGCAGTGTGGCCGGCCTGGCCAAGAAGAGCATGGGTCCCATGGCTTTCGTGGCTGTCGCCATCATGGCACTTGGAAATGCCGGCGGTCGTGTCGTGGCTGGTGTGCTTTCCGACAAGATCGGTCGCCGCGCCACTCTCTTTATCATGTTGCTGATGCAGGCCGTGATGATGTTCATTGCCATGGCGGTGGTTAATTCCGGAAGCGCCGTGCTGCTGGTTCTGCTGGCTACGTTCATCGGCTTCAACTATGGATCCAACCTCTGCCTGTTCCCCTCCTTTGTCAAAGACTATTGGGGGACGAAAAACTACGGCCTGAATTACGGCGCACTCTTTACCGCTTGGGGTGTCGGCGGCTTCGTCATGGGCAAGGTGTCCGAGATGATCAATGCCCAACCGGGCGGTTTGGGCAAGTCGTTCATGCTTTCCGGGCTTCTGCTGCTCGGAGGCGCCGCATTGACGGTCTTCCTTGCGGAACTCAAGCCGGCTACGGATATTGAAGAGGAGCCATCCCAGTGGAAAGAATTCTGGGCGGAGTTCAGGCTGGGCGCCAAGGTGTTCGTCGGGTACGAACAAGCTCAGATTCGTGTGCCGCGCCAAATCATGTAGTACCGCTTTCACCTGCTGTACCTGACATAGCCTAACGGCACTGTTTACTGCCATTAACAGGAGAGCCCCGAGGGAAACCGAGGGGCTTTCGAATTTATGTCTCATGTGGTACCTTACTCATAGCCAATGTTAATCGTTGGGGAATCTGGTAATTTCCGAATAGATATTCAGCGGGCGAGGCAGCATATGCAGATTGTTTGGTGGTACTGGTTTATTGCGGGTTTTTGTCTGATCGGATTTGAGTTGATCGTGCCGTCGTTCACGATCATCTGGTTCGGGTTGGGGGCACTGGTGGTGGGGGTCTTCAGCGGCTTATGGCCAGGAATTTCCCCCGCGGGGCAGATTGCGCTCTGGTCTCTTGCATCATTCAGTTTCACGCTTCTCTGGTTTAAATACTTGAAACCCAAGGAGTACCGGGAATACGCCGGGATGACGGCTGGGGGAATTGTCGGAGAATCCGGCATCATCATTCTCGGGACTAAAGACAGTAGCGGGCGGGGGATAGTCAAGTTTCGTGCTTCTGTTCTAGGAGTTGACGAGTGGCGCTGCTGCTCCGATGAAATACTGCACGAGGGGGACCGTGTCCGGGTGGTTGATATTGAAGGGCAGATTTTGAAAGTTGAAATTATCTAAGGTCCGGCCGGCCGAGGCCTTCGCCAGGGTGATCAGGCCGGTGAAGCGGAAAATGAACTCACCGCCCCAACCGTTTCCAAACCCTTCCTACCCCCCGATAATCTTCACCAGTACCCGTTTGCGCCTCTTGCCGTCGAACTCGCCGTAAAAGATCTGCTCCCACGGCCCCAGATCGAGCTTGCCGTCCGTCACCGCCACCACAACCTCCCGCCCCATGATGGTCCGTTTCAGATGGGCATCGGCATTGTCCTCATAGCCGTTGTGGTGATAGCGGGAATACGGCTTTTCCGGCGCCAGCCCCTCCAGCCATGCCTCGAAATCCCGATGCAGGCCGGATTCATCGTCATTGATGAAGACGCTGGCCGTGATATGCATGGCGTTGCAGAGCAGCATTCCGTCGGATATGCCGCTCTGCCGCAGACACTCGGCGACCTGTGGTGTGATGTTGATCAGCTCCCTGCGGCTTCCGGTCTCAAACCATAATTCCTTGCGATACGACTTCATGGCGGATCACCCCTCCAGACTCTTGGTCACTACTTCATAGACATCCCGCGGCAGGTCGTTGACAGCCAGAATTCGCTGCAGCTGCTGCTTCATCAGCCCGCTGCGCCCCGGTTCAAAACGCCGCCAGGTTGTCAGCGGGGCCAGGAGCCGGGCGGATACCTGGGGATTGACCGGGATCAGCCGCAGCAGCTGATCGCCCAGAAAACGGTACCCCGCACCCTCCGGATCGTGGAAACGGACCTGGTTGTTTTGGCTGAATGCCCCGACCAGGGAGCGGAAGCGGTTGGGGTTGGCCAGCTCGAAGGCAGGGTGGTCCAGCAGTGCCTGGATCTCGTCCAGCGTCCCGGGGAGGATGGAAGTGGCCTGGAGCGAGAACCATTTGTCAACCACCAGGCGATCCCCCTGCCAGCGGCGGTAGAAGTCGTCCAGGGCCTCCCTCCGCTCCGGGCAATCGCAGGAAGCGAGCGGTATCAGCGCACCGATGCTGTCAGTCATGTTGTCCGCCTGCCGGTACTGTTCGGTACAGAGATCGATGCTGCCCTGGCCGCCGCTGCTCATGAGGTAGGCCAGGCAGAGGTTGGCCAGCCGCCGTTCGCCGGAACGGCCGTCGTCGGGGGAATAGGGGCATTCGCACCTGTTATCGGCGCGTACCGTCAGGAAGTCCTCCCTGAACTGAAGAGCCAAGGTGCTGACAACGAACTGCCGGGCGGAGTGGAGCGTTCCAGGATCAACGACCTGAACAAGCTCGGCGAGATATTTTTCCGAGGGCAGTGTCAGCGTCTCGGCCAGAAAGGCGCGATCCGGGTGGCCGCTGACAAGTGTCGTGCGGAAGGCGGCGGCAAAGTCGGCATCTAGGGTCAGCTCCTTACCCTGCTGCACGTCCGCAGCCAGCCCGAGTATAACCTGCAGTGCCATTTTCTGTCCCGCTTCCCAGCGGCAGAAAGGGTCTGGTTCATGGGCCATCAGCAGGGCGAGCTGGTCATGGCTGTAGGGAAAGTCGAGCTTGACCGGCGCCGAGAAACCGCGCAGCAGCGCCGGGGTCGGTTCTTCGTCCAGACCGGTGAAACAGAAGGTCTCTTCGGCGTAGCGGAGGTGCAGGATGCGCGACGTCTCCGTCCGGGGCGCTTCACCGGCCAGCGTCAATGGCAACTCTGCCCCGTTCCGGCCGAGCAGGCCCATATTCAGCGGGATGTGCAGCGGCCTCTTGTCCGGTTGGCCGGGGGTCGCCGGGCAGCTCTGGCTGACCGTCAGGGTATAGGTACTGTCGGCGGCACTGTAGGAACCCCGGGCTTTCAGCTCCGGTGTACCGGCCTGGCTGTACCAGAGGGCGAACTGACCAAGGTCGATTTCACCCGCTTCCGCCATGGTCTGCACAAAATCATCGACTGTCACCGCCCCTCCGTCGAAGCGGTCGAAATAGAGATCCATGCCGCGGCGGAACCGCTCCGCACCGAGCAACGTATGCTGCATCCGGACGAGTTCGGCCCCCTTGCTATACACGGTCGCCGTGTAAAAGTTGTTGATCTCGATGTACGAATCCGGGCGCACCGGATGGGCCATCGGGCCGCCGTCCTCGGCAAACTGCGACGTCCTCAGGACCCGCACGTCTTCGATCCGCTTCACTCCACGCGACTGCATGTCCGATGAGAATTCCTGGTCGCGAAAAACCGTCAGCCCCTCCTTCAGGGAGAGCTGGAACCAGTCGCGGCAGGTAACCCTGTTGCCGCTCCAGTTGTGGAAGTATTCGTGGCCGATCACCTCTTCGATGGCTCGGTAATCATCATCGGTTGCAGTTTCCGGACTGGCGAGGACATAGCGGGAGTTGAAGATATTGAGCCCCTTGTTTTCCATCGCCCCCATATTGAAATCATCAACCGCCACGATCATGTAGCTGTCCAGATCGTACTCCCTGCCGTAGACCTCCTCGTCCCAGCGCATCGCCTTCTTGAGGGAACGCATGGCGTGGCCGCACTTGCTGCTGTTCTGCCGGTGTACGTATATCCGCAGGGTCACATCCCTTCCCGAGCAGGTGGTGAACATGTCCTCGATGCAGACCAAATCGCCGGCCACTAGCGCGAACAGGTAGCTCGGCTTCCGGAACGGATCGTGCCAGACCGCGAAATGCCGGCCGTCCGGCAGGTCGCCCCGCTCCCGGAGGTTGCCGTTGGACAGCAGGACCGGATAGCGCTCCCGTTCGGCGACAATCGTGGTGGTGAAGAACGTCAGGACATCCGGGCGGTCCGGGTACCAGGTTATGGCACGGAACCCCTCCGCTTCGCACTGGGTGCAGAACATCCCGGCCGAGCGGTAGAGTCCCTCCAGGGAACTGTTATCCTGCGGGCGGAGTTCGGTGGTCACCTCCAGGGTGAATTCTGGGGGAACCTCGTGGATCGTCAGCAATTCATCGGTGACGCTGTAGCGGTCCTGATGAAGCGGCATGCCGTCAAGTTTCAGCCCCTGCAGGATAAGGTTCTTGCCGCTCAGGACCAGGGGGCAGGCGCCCTGCTGCGCGGCATCCCGTCTCCGCAGTTCCAGCCGGGAGGTGACGACAGTCGATTCATCGCCGAGATCAAAACGGAGGTCGATGCTGTCGACAGTGTAATCGGGAGCGGTGTATCCTTTGCGATATACGGTGCGGTGGGCAGTTTCAGTCATTGGTCCTTCCAATTCGGAGTAATTTAGTAGCCTGCAGATTCATCAACTTTTTTGAAAATACCACAATCGTCAGTGCCGTATTCATTATTTTTATTGGTAAGCCTGCTCGATTCTGGTAACAGTAACTGAATGTTACACAGGATCAGGAGGATAAGCGATGGATGAACCGATCACGTTCTGGCTCGACAACAAGATTTGTTCGGGATTCAAGGCGGCTGAAATAGGCAGCCAGATCCTGGTGTCGTACCGCGACAAATATTACGTCGTCGTTGGCGGGGCGGCGCTGATGAAGGGAGTGAGGCCGCTGCACTACTCCAAATCCTCAATGCCCCTGCTCTGGAAAAAGGCGCTGAAAGGGATCATGCCGCCAACGGTACCGGCTTTAGATCACTCTGAAGATGAATACCTCCCGGTGACAACTTCGACAAAAAAGGAGCGAACTGCCATGCAAAAGAAGACCACTTCAACATCGGAGCTGTCTGAAGATCAGCCACAGGCCATAACGCACACTCCGCCTGCGATGAAAAGGACAGCAGCGACAGAGGTAAAGCCGGTTAAAGTCATCCAGTCGGTTGTCGTGGCCACCTGTCCCTACTGCAGCCATAAGCAGGACCTGCCGTTTGAAAAGGGGAAGAACGGCAAGCCGTTCTTTGCGGCGTGCGTCAGATGCTCTTCAGAGTTTGCCGTACGCTTTGTGCCGGTCACGATGTACCAGGCACAGGTGGCGGCGTTTAAATAACAAACAGATCAGCACATTTCAGGAGAATCAAACAATGAACAACAACGACATATTGCGCCGACTGCGCTACGCACTGG
Source organism: uncultured Geobacter sp. (assembly GCA_964524835.1). Classification (GTDB taxonomy): domain Bacteria; phylum Desulfobacterota; class Desulfuromonadia; order Geobacterales; family Pseudopelobacteraceae; genus JACRCG01. Next base: position 56,612 of record CAZGEG010000018.1, on the reverse strand, counting down.
ATATCAGTAACCCGACCATGATAGAGATTTTCCAGTTGTCCGGCTGCAGCATCGAACAGCCGACTTTGATCAAGCTTCTGAAAAAAGAGGAGGAAGAGGAGTTTATTGCCTGCAGTAACCCGCTCATGTCACTTTTCCTGGATGGTCTGATCATTCACAAAAGGGGGCGGCGCGATTCGGATGGAGGAGAGGCCCCGAAACCGGATGCCTCTCTTAACAACAACGCCATCCTGAAAAAACTGCGCATTGCCCTTGATTTGAAAGAGGAAGACATGCTTGCGGTGATGGCGCTGGCAGGGGTTAAGATTTCAAAGGCGGAACTCAGTGCCCTGTTCAGAAATAAGGGGCACAAGCATTTCAAAGAGTGCGGCGATCAGTTCCTGAGGAATTTCCTGCAGGGTCTGACTGTCCGCAACAGAGGCGCCGCCATCGAGAAGGGTTTGTAGCATAATGGCATGAAAAATTGTTCGGCATGGCCATTGCGGTTGACACATCCTGTTATCTATATTATTCTGTTCAACCCGTAAAGCCTTATCAATAAAGGGTTTAGTGGTATCAAACGAACCGTACACCAAGGACATCCACATGCGAAGCGACGTAATAAAAGTAGGACTTGAGCGGACACCGCACCGCGCTCTGCTGAAAGGGACCGGCGTACCGCAAAGCCAGATGGACAAGCCGTTTATCGGCGTGGCAACCAGTTTTACCGACCTGATCCCCGGACATGTGGGTATGCGCGATCTGGAGCGTTTCATTGAAAAGGGCGTCCATACCGGCGGTGGCCATTCCTTCTTCTTCGGCATTCCGGGCGTCTGCGACGGCATGGCGATGGGGCACAAGGGGATGCATTACTCCCTCCCGACCCGCGAACTGATCGCCGACATGGTCGAGTCGGTGGCGGAGGCGCACCGCCTGGACGGCCTGGTGCTGCTGACCAACTGCGACAAGATCACCCCCGGCATGCTGATGGCCGCTGCCCGCCTCAACATCCCCTGCATCGTCGTCACCGCCGGTCCGATGATGAGCGGCCGCGGCCAGGCCGGCCGCAAGTACTCCTTCGTTTCCGACACCTTCGAGGCGATGGCCCGCTACAAGGCGGGGGTCATCAGCGACAAGGAGCTGCAGGTCTGCGAAGACAACGCCTGCCCCGGCATGGGTTCCTGTCAGGGGCTCTTCACCGCCAACACCATGGCTATCCTGACCGAGACGATGGGGATGAGCCTGCCGCGCTGCGGCACCGCCCTGGCTGTTTCGGCGCTCAAGCGGCGCATCGCCTTCGCCTCCGGCGAGAAGATTGTCGAACTGGTGCTCAATGACGTCAAGCCTCGCGATATCCTGACCCGGGAGGCGTTTGAGAACGCCATCCGCGTCGATCTCGCCCTGGGCGGCTCCTCCAATACCGTGCTGCACCTGCTGGCCATTGCCCATGAAGCCGGAGTCGAGCTGCCGCTGGAACTGTTCGACATATTGGGTAAAGATACGCCGCAGCTCGCTTCGATGAACCCGGCCGGTGAACATTTCATGGAGGATCTGGACATCGCCGGCGGCGTCAGCGGCGTCATGAAACAGCTTGGCAGCAAAATTCACGATACGCCCACCCTGTTCGGCCTGACCACGCATCAGCTGGCCGAGAGCATCCAGAATGTGGACGAGGAGGTTATCCGCCCGCTTGGGAACCCGATAAAGAAGGAAGGTGGCATCGCCATCCTCTCCGGAAATATCGCTCCCAAAGGGGCCGTCGTCAAGCAGTCGGGCGTTTCCGACGCGATGATGAATTTTGAAGGCACCGCCCGCTGTTTTGATGCGGAAGAGCTGGCCATGGCGGCCATCATGGAAGGGAAGATAACCTCCGGCGATGTCGTCGTGATCCGCTACGAAGGTCCCAAGGGGGGCCCCGGCATGCGCGAGATGCTGGCCCCGACCGCCGCCATCATGGGGATGGGTCTGGGAGACAGCGTGGCGCTGATCACCGACGGACGTTTTTCGGGGGGCACCCGCGGCCCCTGCATCGGCCACATTTCACCCGAAGCCGCCGAAGGCGGTCCGATCGCCCTGGTGGCGGACGGCGACAGGATTCTGCTCGACATCCCGAATCGGCGCCTGGAACTGCTGGTGGACGACGCGACTCTGGCACTCCGCCGGGCAGCATGGAAAGCCCCGCAGCCGAAGATCAAGGGGGGATGGCTGGCACGCTACGCCAAGGTCGTCACGTCGGCCCACACCGGAGCGATTACAACGGCAGATTAAACATATCAGTTATCCACCTCGCAAGTGAGGTGTGTATTCAACGGAACTCTGAGGTTACTTATGAAAATGAACGGCGCACGAATAATGCTGGAATGTCTCAAAAAGGAAGGGGTCGATACGATTTTCGGCTATCCCGGCGGCACGGTCATCAATATCTATGACGAGCTCTTCAGCTTCAAGGAAATCCGCCATATCCTGCCGCGCCACGAACAGGCCGGCACCCACGCCGCCGACGGCTATGCCCGTGCCACCGGCCGGGTCGGGGTCTGTCTTGCCACCTCCGGTCCCGGTGCGACCAATACGGTCACCGGCATCGCTACCGCCTATATGGATTCGATTCCGATGGTTATTATCACCGGACAGGTGCCGACTCCGCTGATCGGCAACGACGCCTTTCAGGAAGTCGATATTATCGGCATCACCCGTCCCTGCACCAAGCACAGTTTTCTGGTCAGGGATGTGAAAGATCTGGCCCTGATCATGAAGAAGGCTTTCTACATCGCCCGCACCGGTCGTCCCGGTCCTGTGCTGGTTGACCTCCCCAAGGATGTGCAGATTGCCCAGACGGAATTCAACTATCCTGAAACGGTGGAGATCCGCAGCTACAAGCCTAACCTGGAGGGACATCCCCGTCAGGTGGAAAAAGCCGTGGCCATGATGCTGGACGCACGCCGACCGGTCATGTATGTCGGTGGGGGGGCAGTTCTGGGGAATGCCGCAGACGAGTTGACCGCCTTGGCCCGCAAATTGGCAATGCCTGTCACGACGACCCTTATGGGACTCGGCTCCTTTCCCGAGAATGACCCCAATTCACTGGGAATGCTGGGCATGCACGGCGCCTACTGCGCCAACATGGCCATGACCAACTCGGATCTGATCATTGCCATCGGGGCACGCTTTGACGACCGGGTAACCGGCAAGCTGGGCACGTTTGCACCACATGCGAAGATTATCCATGTCGATGTGGATCCGACTTCCATCAAAAAGAATGTTCGCGTTGACCTGCCGATCGTCGGCGATGTCAAGGATGTCCTGACCAAGATGATCAAACAGGCTGACAAGCTCAAGGACAAGGTCGTTGAGTTCAAGGCTGCCCTTGCCCCATGGCATGAGGACATCTCCGTCTGGAAGAAAAAGCACCCCATCGGCTACAAGGAGAGCAGCACCATCATCAAGCCGCAGTTTGTCATCCAGAAACTGCGCGAACTGTCTGACGAAGACGCCATTATCTCCACCGATGTCGGCCAGCACCAGATGTGGACGGCTCAATTCTTCCAGTTCAACAAGCCGCGCACCCTGTTGACGTCCGGCGGTCTCGGCACCATGGGGTACGGCCTGCCGGCGGCGATGGGCGCCCAGGCGGCTTTCCCGGGCCGGCAGGTCATCACCATCTGCGGAGACGGCGGTGTCCAGATGAACATCCAGGAGATGGCGACACTGGTACAGAACAAACTGCCGGTTAAGATCGTCATCCTCAACAACAACTTCCTCGGCATGGTGCGCCAATGGCAGGAGCTGTTTTTTGACAAGCGCTACTCAAGCACCTGCATGGAACTGCCGATCGACTTCGTCAAGCTGGCGGATGCCTATGGCGCCAGGGGCTTCAGCACCGCCAAGCCGTCTGAGGTGGAGAAGATCATCAAGCAGGGCTTCAAGGAGAATGGCCCGGTGATCATGGAATTCAAGATCGCCCGTGAAGAAAAAGTTCTGCCGATGGTCCCGGCCGGGGCGGCGCTGAATGAAATGGTTTTGAACGCATAAAACGATTCTGTGAAAATCTGGAGGATTCTTCCATGCAACATACAATTTCCGTACTGGTAGAAAATGAATTCGGTGTGCTGTCACGTGTGGCAGGCCTGTTCTCGGGTCGCGGCTTCAATATCGATTCGCTTACGGTTGCCCCGACCAACGAGGAAGGCATGTCGCGCATGACCATTGTCACCCGCGGCGATGAACAGATCCTGGAGCAGATCAACAAACAGCTCAACAAGCTGATCGACGTCATCAAGGTCATCGATTTCACCGATGGCAGCGGCGTTGAGCGCGAATTGGCACTGATCAAGGTTTCGGCCGAGGATCAGAGCCGGGCCGAGGTCCTGCGTATTGTCGACATCTTCCGGGCCAAAATTATTGATGTTACCCCCAAGTCATATACCATCGAGGCAACCGGCAACCCGGTTAAAATCGATGCAATTCTCGACCTGCTCAGGCCGCTTGGTCTGAAGGAACTGGTCCGTACCGGGGCGGTAGCCATCGGTCGCGGGGCCAAGGGATGGAAAGGGTAGCAGATCAGCCGGTTTTATCCTGTCTGCTTGAGCCGCCCGGAAACGGGCGGTTTTTTTCTTTCGGGCCGGAATGGATTCTCCCTGCGACCGAGGTCAAAACAGCTATTTACGTTGACAGCCACGGCTGGATGTAGTACTTTCACCATTCTTTTTTACGTATGAGTTTGACCGGTTAGCCGGATAAAATTTGTTTGGAGGATTTGCCAGCATGAACGTTTATTACGATCGTGATTGTGATCTCAAATTGATTAAGAAGAAAAAAGTTACCATCGTCGGTTACGGTTCCCAGGGGCATGCCCATGCCTGCAACCTCAAGGACTCCGGGGTAGATGTTACAGTGGCGCTGCGTAAAGGGTCTGCCTCCGCTGTCAAAGCGAAGAACGCCGGCCTCAAGGTGGCAACCGTTGCCGAAGGTGTTGCTTCTGCTGATCTGGTGATGATCCTGACGCCTGACGAATTCCAGTCTTCTCTGTACCGCGACGAGATCGAGCCCAAACTCAAAAAAGGGGCTACCCTGGCCTTTGCCCACGGCTTCGCCATCCACTACAACCAGATCGTGCCGCGTGCCGACCTCGACGTCATCATGATCGCACCCAAGGCGCCCGGTCACACGGTCCGCTCCGAGTTTGTGAGAGGCGGCGGTATTCCGGACCTGATTGCCGTTTTCCAGGATGCATCGGGAAAGGCCCGCAATGTGGCTCTTTCCTACGCCAGCGCCATCGGCGGCGGCCGTACCGGCATCATCGAAACCACCTTCCAGGATGAGACCGAAACCGACCTGTTCGGCGAGCAGGCCGTCCTTTGCGGCGGTGCGGTGGAGTTGGTGAAAGCCGGATTCGAAACGCTGGTGGAAGCGGGATACGCCCCGGAAATGGCCTATTTCGAGTGTCTGCATGAACTCAAGCTGATTGTGGACCTGATGTACGAAGGCGGGATCGCCAATATGAACTACTCGATCTCCAACAATGCCGAATATGGCGAATATGTCACCGGACCGAAGGTTATCAACGACCAGAGCCGTGCAGCCATGAAGGAGTGTCTGGCCAATATCCGGAACGGGGAATATGCCAAGCGGTTCATTCTCGAAGGAGCGTCGAACTACCCCGAGATGACCGCACGCCGTCGCCTCAATGCCGCCCATCCGATCGAGCAGACCGGCGAAAAGCTGCGGAGCATGATGCCCTGGATCAAGAAAATCGTCGACAAAACCAAGAACTAATTCCACTACGCGAATCACGACACCCCTCTTCCTCCCGGAGAGGGGTGTCTTCGCTTTTAGGCAGGTACATGAATAACTCATCCCCGTTCGCCCGCGAAGGTTACCCGTTCATTGCATACGCAGTCGGATTAACGGTTTTGCTGTCTGTTGCCTCATGGAGACTCTGCTCAACGGTCCTGCTTATCCCGGCATCGCTCGCATTGATCCTGACGCTGTTCGTACTCTATTTTTTCCGCAATCCGGAAAGGACACCCTCTGCCGACACCACCGCAGTCGTTGCTCCTGCTGACGGAACCGTCATCGTGGTCGAACAGGTGCCGGAAACTCCGCTTGGCGCCCCAGCACTGAAAATAAGTATTTTCATGTCGGTCTTTAACGTCCATGTCAACCGAACCCCGTTTGACGGAAAGGTTGTCGACACGTTTCACCATGACGGGAAGTTCTTTGATGCCCGGGATGGTCGCGCCTCCTGTGAGAACGAGCGCAATGGCATCGTACTGGAGATCGCCGGCGGTGCCCGGATCGCTTATGTCCAGATTGCCGGACTGATTGCACGCCGGATCATCAGCTATCCGCGGATCGGTGATCTGCTGGTGCGGGGCGAGCGGTACGGGTTGATCCGCTTTGGCTCACGGGTTGATGTTTACCTGCCGCCGGAAGTTGAGCCTCTGGTAAAGCTGGGTGACAAGACGGTGGCGGGTGAAACCGTATTGGCCAGAATCGTTTGACCAAGGATCGTTATCATGAGTGAGGAATCAGCTGCACCGGTGACGGGAACAAGAGAGAGCATGAGACGGGGTATCTACATCCTGCCCAATCTGGTGACTGCCGCGAGTCTGTTTGCAGGTTTCTACAGCATCGTCTCGTCGTTGAACGGCAACTACAGTACGGCAGCGATCTGGATCTTTATTTCTGCGGTATGTGACGGACTTGACGGCAAGGTAGCCCGCATGACCGGAACCACCAGCAAGTTCGGTGTCGAGTTCGACTCCCTCGCCGATCTGGTGGCCTTCGGAGTTACTCCCGCGCTGCTGATGTATGCCTGGGCACTCAGGCCATTCGGCAGGCTCGGCTGGGTGGCGGCATTCCTGTTTCTTGTCTGTGGTGCTCTCCGGCTGGCCCGCTTCAACGTACAGGTCGATACCGTCGAAAGCAAACGTTTTGTCGGTCTCCCCACGCCGGCGGCGGCGAGTATGGTCGCTTCAACGGTGCTGCTGTTTTATCATTTCGGCTGGCCGAGTTCCTTCAAGAAGCTTGCCATACTGGGATTGATCTATCTGCTGGCATTCCTGATGGTGTCAAACTTCAGGTACTATTCGTTTAAAGACCCCGCCTTTATAAAACGGCAGCCGTTCGGATTCTTACTGCTTGCGGTGGTACTGCTGATCGTGGTGGCTGCTGAGCCGGTGGTCATGACATTTACCGTACTGCTCCTCTATGTCCTTTCGGGACCGATTGACTTTGTGGTCACCTGGCCGAGACGGCGCAGACTGGAGAAAGCTGTCCACAAGGGGCGGGAGGCACTCAACAGGGAAGGCGACGTTTAGCCTGGCAAGCAGGAACCGTGTGTTTGCGAAGTCAATATCTGCTGCACGATAAATAAAAACAGCTTCCAGCGCACTAATCGATGTCGTAAAGCCGGAATGTTATCCCCTCCGGCGTAATGTTCAGTACGGCATAACTGCAGTGTTGGCAGGCATTTGAGAGTGTACCGGGGTTTACCAGCAACAGCCCCGCATGATCTTCCAGCACCCCCTGGTGAGTATGACCGAACAGAACCGCGTCAACCCCGACCTCCTCCGCTCTCTGCCGCAACCGTGCAAGTCCCGACTTGACCTGATACGCATCGCCGTGGGTCAGTAGAATCCGCTTTCCTTCGCACTCCCATACTTGTTCACGCGGAGCTTTTGAACCGGAGTCACAGTTGCCGGCAACAGCAATAACCGGAACATCCAGGGCTTCGCGCAGCAGTTCCGCATCGGCAGTACCGTCTCCCAGATGTATTACTGCATCAACCGGACCGGAAAGGGTGTGGGCTTTAAAGGCACGGCTGGAGCTGCCGTGGGTATCCGAAATGACGAGAACTTTCATATCATGACTGTAGCAGATGTGTTTCCTTCATTAAAATCAAAATCTTCACAAGGTGCCAGCAAATGTCAAAAAAAACTGCCATGATCTTAGCGGCCGTGCTGCTATCGGTTGCGATTCTGTTTGCACTTTCGGTAAAAATTGCGGCGACAATAATCGGCTCCGAAAACAGCCAGCTGATAAGCAGGGAGGGGGTCGGCCTGATCGAGGTGAAGGGGATGATTTTCGACTCGAAGGAAACGGTCAGGCAGTTGAGATACTTCCTCAAGCAGGAATCCGTCAAAGCCGTAGTGCTGCGTGTTGACTCTCCCGGCGGCATAGTTGCTCCGTCACAGGAAATATACGCCGAGGTCAAGAAGTTTGCCGCCAGGAAGAAGATCATCGTCTCCATGGGGAGTCTTGCCGCTTCCGGCGGATATTATATCTCGGCACCGGCGACCATGATTTACGCAAACCCCGGCACCATTACGGCCAGCATCGGAGTCATTCTCAAGCTGTCCAACATCGAATCATTGATGGATAAAATCGGGATCAAGTCCTACACGCTGAAAACCGGCAAATATAAGGATTCCGGATCTCCGGTACGCCAGTTTTCTGCAGAAGATCGAGCCATGCTGCAGTCGGTCATCGACAACACCCATCAGCAGTTCGTCAGGGCTGTTGCAGAAGGCCGCAAGTTGCCGGTCGAAGATGTACGCAAGATAGCGGACGGGAGGATACTGTCCGGTGAGCAGGCCAGGGAGCATAAACTGGTGGATCGCCTGGGGACCCTGCAGGATGCTATAGAAGAGGCGGGGAGGCTTGCCGGCATTGCAGGTGACCCGGAACTGCTGCTCCCGCCGAAAAAGAAGGTGAATTACCTGGACCTGCTGGTCGAAGGGGCTGAAGGGACGTTCAGCGGCCCGCTTGGCCGTGCTGCGGGCGGCATGAGGATGATGTACGAAGCCGAGTGAGTGGTGGGTGGGACGGATCGAGTCCGCCCCACTACATCGTTGCTATTTCCTTTGCTTCAACCTGCTGTGAGCATTGACCAGGATTTTTTCCGTTGCAGCCCAATCGATACAGGCATCGGTTATTGACACACCGTATTTCAGCTGGCTGATGTCGGCAGGAATTTTCTGGCTGCCCGCTTCCAGGTTGCTTTCTATCATGACCCCGGAGATGGAGCTGTTTCCGGCCAGTATTTGATCGACAACGCATTCCAGAACTTCGGGTTGCTTCTGGTAGTCCTTGTTTGAATTCCCGTGGCTGCAGTCGACCATTATGGTCGGCAGCAGGCCGTTTTTACCCAGTTGACCTTCGGTATGGGCAATATCCTCCGGGTGGTAGTTGACTTTTTTCGACCCGCCCCGCAGCACGATATGCACATCCGGGTTGCCGCTGGTCTGGATGATGGAAGTCCGCCCCTCGCGGTTGATACCTAAGAAGCTGTGCTGGTGTTGTGCCGCTTTCATCGCATCAATGGCGATCTGCAGGTTGCCGTCGGTGCCGTTCTTGAAGCCGACCGGGAAGGAGAGGCCGCTGGACATCTCACGATGGGTCTGTGACTCGGTAGTACGGGCACCGATGGCACCCCAGCTGATAAGATCGGCCACATATTCCGGAGTAATCGGATCAAGCATTTCATTCGCAACCGGCACCTCAAGTGCTGTCATGCGGCTGAGCAGGCCGCGGGCGATGCCGAGTCCCTTGGAAATAAGGTGGGTACCGTTCATGTCAGGGTCGTTGATCAGCCCCTTCCATCCGACGGTGGTTCGTGGCTTTTCAAAGTAAACCCGCATGATCAGCAGCAGCTGGTCGTCAACTTTACGCGATAGCTCTGCCAATCTCCCGGCATATTCGAGGGCCGCTTCAGTGTCGTGAATCGAGCAGGGGCCGACAACCACCATCAGCCGCTTGTCCCGGCGCTGGATGATCTCTTTTATCTGTTCCCTGCTTCTGCTGACAAAAGCACGGTCCTTTTCCGACAGCGGGAAAACCTGGCGCAGATCGGCCGGCGCGATTATTGGAGTGATACCGGTAATTTTGAGATTATTGGTCTTGATCACGGAACTGATCTCCCTTTTTATATGATTGGCATGGTAACAGTTTTCTTCCAGGCATGGCGGCATAAAACTACGTCATGCGTGCTCTTCCCGATTATCGGGATAATTAGGTGTTATAGTAGCATCTGTGCCGTGTTGTCAATGCTTCTCTGAATGAATTGTCCACTAAATCAGCAGGTTAAATATCATGAAACATTTGTTGTGGAGGGATTGATGAAGCGGGCGGTATTTCTGGACCGGGATGGCACCATCAACATTGAAAAAGAGTACCTGTACCAGGCTGCGGATTTCGAATTCATTCCGGGAGCCGCGGAAGCGATCCGGATGCTCAACCGGGCCGGCATACTGGTCGTGGTCGTCACCAACCAGTCCGGTGTTGCCCGGGGATATTACACGGAAGGAGATGTGGAAAACCTGCACCGCCACATCGACCGTGAACTGGCCCGGCACGGTGCCCATGTGGACACCTGGCTCTACTGCCCGCACCACCCCGCCGGCCGGGGCAGCTATGCTCTTCCGTGCAATTGCCGGAAACCGTTGCCTGGAATGTTGCAGGACGCCGCCCGGCGCAATGACATCGATCTGGAAAATTCAACCATGATCGGTGACAAGTTGGCAGACATTGAAGCGGGACTTGCTGCCGGGTGCCGGACCATTCTGGTCCGGACCGGATACGGGGCCGGGGAGGAACTGAAAGTTGGAGCGCAAACGACCGTCTGTGATGATGTTCTCTCTGCGGTGGAGCTCATGGTGAAACTCAATCAGATTTGACACCACTCCAGGTAACATGCTACCTAAACAGTTACAAAAATGATGTGAGGTGTTCGTTATGTCACACGGCATAAAAAAAGGAATAGTACTGGCAGGGGGAGCCGGCAGCCGTCTCTTCCCCTTGACACTGGTCGCCAGCAAGCAGCTGCAGCCGGTGTATGACAAGCCGATGATCTATTATCCGCTGGCAACGCTGATGACGGCAGGGATACAGGATATACTGCTGATTTCAACACCGCACGACATTCCCCGTTTTGAAGCGCTTCTGGGTGACGGATCCCGCTGGGGGGTGACGATATCATACAAGGTACAACCGGAACCGAAAGGGATTGCCCAGGCATTTCTGGTTGGTGAAGAATTCATAGACAACCAGCCGGTCTGCCTGATTCTGGGCGACAATATATTCTACGGCAAAATGAACCTGGACAGGATCGTATCTGAATTCACGACCGGCGCACGGGTTTTCGGCTATCAGGTCAATGACCCGGAACGCTACGGTGTTGTCGCCTTCGATGCAAACGGCACCGTTCTCAGCATCGAAGAAAAGCCGCTCCACCCCAAATCGCATTTCGCTGTGCCCGGTCTGTACCTGTATGACGAAAACATCGTTGCTGTGGCCAAGGCAATTAAACCATCACCTCGCGGGGAACTGGAAATAACCGATATAAATCTTGAATATCTCCGGCGCGGCGAACTGATGGTTGAGCGCCTTGGAAGAGGCATCGCCTGGCTTGACACCGGTACGCATAAAAGCCTGCTGGAGGCCAGCAACTTCATCGAAACAATCGAATCACGGCAGGGGCTGAAGATTGCCTGTCTCGAAGAAATAGCGCTTCGCCGCGGTTTCATCAGTTGCCCGCAGATGAAAGAGGTTATCGAAGCGACCCCCAATTCTTCATACAAGGATTATCTTCAGCGGGTCTACAATGAAGCCGAATTGTGCGGACTTCAAAACGGGTAGAGCGGGATCGATTCAATGGATTTTCTGAAAAAACATATTTACCCGCTCCTGACCGGCGTCGGCATCCTGGCAGCCCTGCTGTTTTTTTCGCTGAATGTTCCCCGCAACCGGGAGGCTAACGTCATTGAACGCGCGGTTCTCGGCGCCCTGTCACCCCTTCTGCAGCCGGTCTCCCGTGCCGGCGGTTTTCTTGAAGACATCTGGGACGGGTACATACAGCTGGTGGACGTCCGTCGCGAAAACATGTCGCTGCGTGAAGACATCCGCGCGCTCAATCTGCGGGTGCTGGAAGGGAATGAAGCGCTTCTGTCCAACCAGCGGCTTGAGCGACTGCTGGATATGAAAGCGAGTGTCAAAGCGCCGACAGTTACAGCGACCGTAATCGGTGAAGACGTTACTTCATGGTTCAGGACACTGGTGATCAATCGCGGCAGCTCAAGCGGCATTCGCGAGGGGATGGCGGTGGTTGCCGCAGACGGCGTCGTCGGACAGACCGTCAAGGTCACCGCCTCTACTGCGCGAGTGCTTTTACTGACGGACCACGCCAGCGGCATTGCTGCGACTATCCAGCGGTCCCGTGCCCGGGGCGTCGTCAAGGGCAAAGGGGAGATGCTCTGCACGCTCGAGTTTACGACTCGAGAAGAAGATGTGAAAGTCGGCGATACGGTGATGACGTCGGGAATCGGCGGGGTCTTCCTGAAAGGAGTTCCGATCGGCGAAGTCACCATGGTCAAGCGCGGGGAATACGGCATCTTCCAGACCGTATCGATTCGCCCTGTTGTCAACATCGCCCATCTCGAAGAGGTTCTGGTCGTGCAGCGGGGTGGGTATGAGTAGGCGCACTGCTTTGCTGTTTTCTGGTCTCGTCCTCGCGTCAATCGTCATCCAGGCGTCACTGCTCCCTGTCTTCATACGCCCCTCCTTCAAGCCTGACCTGCTGCTGGTCATCATGGTTTTTATCGCTCTGCGCGGATCATTCAGGGCCGGGGCGCTCCTGGCCTGGCTGCTCGGCATGCTGGGCGACGTCTTTAGCGGCTTGTACCTTGGACTTAATGCCGCCGCCTTCCTGATTTCTTTTCTCGTCATCAAGAGCGTGTCAGACCGTTTGTATGCCGACAGCGCCATCCTGTTCGTCCTGACGGTTGCTGGCGTTACGCTTGCAGGCTTTACGTTCAACCTGCTCCTGACCATCATGTTCACCGAATCACCCGGGATCGCCTATTCCATGTTTTCAGACTTAATTCCTCGTCTCCTGGTCAATGCGTTTGTAGCATCAGTTGTCTCTACATTCCCCGGCTTTGACTGCCAGATGGAATCACCATGAAAGAGCGCCGCTTCGTCCGGGAACTGCTGGAGTCAAAACAGCGGATACTGGTGCTTTCATTTGTGGTCGGGGTCGTATTCCTGTTCCTCGTGATACGGTTGTGGCATCTGCAGATTCTGAACGCCGACGATTACCAGGCCATGTCGGAAAACAACCGGCTCCGCTTCGTACCGGTGGCCGCTTCCCGCGGCGCTATTATGGACCGCTCCGGCACGGTGCTGGTCAGTAACCGCCCCTCGTTCAGCCTTGCGGTCATACCGCAGGAGGTTACGGATAAAGAGGCGCTTCTCACGCTCCTTTCCGGCCTGTTGGGGCTTGACCGGGCAGAGATGGCGGAACGATGGAATAAAAACAAGGGAAGGGCCAATTACTACCCGATCGTGCTGGCTTCAAATATCACCCGTGACCACGTCGAGATAGTCGAAGAGAACCGCATGCGGTTGCCCGGCGTCGAAATAGAGATGAAACCGGTGCGTGAATATTCCAGCAAACAGCTTGCCGCCCACCTGCTCGGGTACATCGGAGAAGTCTCCGAAAAAGAGCTGGATCTGGAAGGGTACGAGGATTATAACCCCGGTGATTACATCGGGAAAAACGGAATTGAACGAGCCCTTGAAAAAGAGCTTCATGGCAGCGACGGCGGGCGTCAGCTGGAAGTTGACGCGCGGGGAAGGGTGTTGAGGACGATTTCCGAAAGTCACCCGACAGTCGGCAACAGCGTGGTGCTGACGATCGACGCCGCGGTCCAGAAACAGGCCGAACTGGCGTTTGGCGATCAGGCCGGTGCAGCGGTTGCCATGGATGTCACCAACGGCGAAATACTGGCATTCGTCAGCAATCCCGGTTTTGATCCCTCTCTTTTCAGCGGGAAGCTGCCGGCTGACATCTGGCAGGGGTATCTGGACGACAAGCGTCACCCGCTCGAGAACAAGGCGCTCAGCGGCCAGTACCCCCCCGGTTCAACGTTCAAAATGATTACTGCCCTGGCAGGACTGCAGGAGAACATTCTCAACGATTCAACGTCGGTCAATTGCAGCGGCAGTTACGATCTTGGCACTTCTACATTCAAGTGCTGGAACAAAAAGGGACACGGCTCAACGAATCTGCGCAAATCGCTGCGGGAATCGTGTGACGTTTTCTATTACCAGCTGGGTGAAAAGCTGGGAGTGGATAAAATAGCCGCCGCAGCCCGTGCCTTCAGGCTGGGGGAGCCCCTCGGTGTCGAGCTTCTGAACGAGCGGAGCGGGCTCATCCCGACGGCCGAATGGAAGCTGAAGCGTTTCGGCAAAAAGTGGTTTCACGGCGAGACACTCTCGGTCGCAATCGGGCAGGGGGCCGTTGTCCTGACTCCGATTCAGCTGGCATCCATGACTGCAACGATTGCCAATGACGGGACGATTTACCGCCCCCACCTTGTAAAACGAATCGTTGATGCCGACGGCAAGACGCTCAGGGAAACCAAAACCGAAATCATCGGCACAGCTTCTTTTCCCAAAGAATCGTTCCGCCTTGTCAAGCAGGGGATGCTTTCCGTTGTCAACGAGCCTGGCGGTACCGGTGCCGCAGCCAGGTTATATGATGTTAAAGTGGCTGGAAAAACGGGAACTTCACAGGTAGTCAAGCTGCGCGAAACCAAAAGGAGCACCCCCTACCAATTCCGTGATCATGCGTTGTTTGTCGCGTTTGCCCCGTATGAAAAACCTGAAATTGCAGTTGCCGTCGTCATTGAACATGGCGAACACGGGGGGGCCGCCGCCGCTCCCATAGCTGCCAGAATACTGAGAGCGTATTTCGACGGCAAGAAGCCGCCCCGCTCGAAAGAGGTCGTTTCAACAGATGATGAAGAAGAAAGTAATGAAGGCGGTGGAGAGAATATCGTGAATGAACCCCGCAGCAACGGAGATGCCAGCAATGATTGATCGTCGCCTCCTGACCAACATCGACTGGGTTCTGGCCGGGCTGGTGTTAACGGTCTGCCTGCTCGGGATTTTGAATATCTACAGCGCCACGACCCCTTACAAGGTTATCGGGACGGCCTACTACATCAAACAGTTATACTGGATGCTGCTGGGAATGATCATATCACTGATCGTATGCAGCCTTGACTACCACATCCTTGAAGACCTTTCCTACTGGTTCTACGTGATGCTGGTGCTGTTGCTGGTTGCCGTGCTCTTAGTCGGCAGACGGTCGATGGGAGCTACCCGCTGGCTGAACCTCGGATTTTTCAATATTCAGCCGTCAGAACTCATGAAGCTTGTTATCATTGCGACGTTCGCACGGTTCTTCAACAATTACCAGTCGGCCGGCGGTCTCACCGTCAAAGAGGTGCTTATTCCCCTGGCCCTGCTCGCGCTCCCGGCAGCGCTGATCATGAAGCAGCCGGACCTGGGAACGGCCACCCTGGTCATATTGATTGCCCTGTCCATGGTCATGTACGTCGGTTTACGCTGGTCGACCATCGTGACTTTCGTCTGTGTCACGATACCGATGGCCTGGGTCGGCTGGGCGTACCTGCTGCGACCGTACCAGAAAAACCGTGTCCTCGATTTTTTAAACCCGGAACGCTCGCGACTCGGGAGCGGCTATCACATCATCCAAAGTAAAATTGCCGTCGGCTCGGGTGGCCTCACCGGAAAGGGGTTTGTCAAAGGCACCCAGTCTCAGCTTCGCTTCCTTCCCGAGCAGCATACCGATTTCGCCTTCTCCGTATTTGCCGAGGAATGGGGCTTTATCGGCTGTCTGCTGCTGATTGCCGTCTACCTTTCGCTGGTGCTGTGGGGGCTCAACATCGCCCGTCGCTGCAACGACCGGTTCGGAGGCCTGCTCGCGGTGGGCGTCACCGCAATGCTCTTCTGGCATATCATTATCAACATGGGGATGGTTATCGGCATGTTCCCGGTGGTAGGTGTGCCGCTGCCGTTTTTTTCCTACGGCGGCACTTCCATGATCACCTCCATGGTCGGTATAGGTCTGCTGCAGAATATCAGCATGCGGCGCTTTATGTTCTGATGATTTTTAGCACTACCCTGCAATTCTTCATGGATGGATTGTACGCATATAAGGGAACCTATCGATGACACTGAAAATGATGGAAGATAATCCCTTTGCCCGGCATATCGGCATCAAGGAATGGTTGACGCGGGAGGTTGTCTCTCCTAAACCGGAAGAGTACATCATCGCGGAAATCATCCCGTCCAATTCACTGGTATGCCTCAAGACAAACGGCATCTACGGGAAGTCGACCTTTGCGATGCAGGCAGCAATGTCCGTCGCATTGGGCCTCCCGTTTCTCGGTAAATACCTCTGTCAGCAGGGGCATGTCATATATCTGAGCGCCCAGGACACTGATGACGATAACTGCCGGCGATTCAAGCGGCTCTGCCGCGAATGGCAAAAAACCGAGCCCGGGTTCGATACCAATCTGCAGCAATACGGGGACAAGCTGACCTGTATCTCCATGTGCGACGACTGCTATGGAACCCAGTCACATCTGGTGGATGTTACGGGTGGACATTCCAAGACATTAACCCATCTTGTTAAGTTCTGTGAATACTACAAGGTGAAACTCGTTATTCTCGATCCTATTGAAGAGTTCTTCCCCGATAATATCAAGAACATTACGGAATTTTACCGGACCCTGCGACAGCTGAACACATCGGTTCTCATGCTCTCAAACGGCACCGGTTCGTCCGATGTTTTCCAGGGTGTTGAAGTCGGCGTCCAGTTGAGTGACGACAGGCTGCAGTTGAAAAACTTCTTCGCCGGCAAAAAAGACATCCCTCTAGAAATGGGGATAGGAATCTGGTCAACTTCATAATAGTCCAACGGAAGATTTCGCAGGGCAGGGGGGCATCATCAAGCCGCTGACGCAAAGAGCCTGCTCATCCTAGATGGGCAGGCTCCATTCATGCTGCTGATGTGATCCGGGTATTTACTTACCCTTGATCATCTCGATTTCCAGGGTGATGGTGACTTCATCGCCCACGACTACGCCGCCGGTTTCAAGAGCCTTGTTCCAGACCAGCCCGAAATCCTTGCGGTTGATCTTCGTGCCGGCAACGGCTCCGCGTCTGATGTTTCCCCAGGGATCCTTGATCTCCGCGGTCGGTCCTTCAACGTCCAGTACTACTTCCCTGGTGATGCCGTGCAGCGTCAGGTCGCCGGTGACTTTGAGCCTGTCCTTGCCGGCATTGGCGACTTTTTTCGCGACAAAGGTCATGGTCGGAAATTTCGCGACGTCGAAAAAATCGGCGCTGCGCAGATGATCGTCGCGCTTCTGGACGTTGGTGTTAATGGAAGCGGTGTCGATAGTGACTTCCACTTTTGATTTGGCGATATCCTTGTCGTCGATGACAATCACGCCGCTGTATTTGTCAAAATGCCCCTTGACGTTGGAAACCATCAGGTGGCGGACCTTGAAGCCGATATTGGAGTGTTCTGGATCGATGTTCCAGGTCGTGGCGAATGCCATTGCCGGAAGCGACATGGCGACGATGGTGCTGACAGTTGCGAGTAAACGTTTCATGATGGATCTCCTTTGCGTTCTGATGTTCTGTTGTGGATTGATGTTGAATGTTCCTGGCCAATAAAATTTATGCAGACCCGGTTCCCCCCTCCCGTAATCCGAGTTTTTTGCACAGCCGTCCAAGGGTTTCCTGTTCATCCCCGGTTAAAGCGTCCATCTCCGCGACAATTGCCGCTTCGACGTTCGCAAAAGCGGTGCCGATGAGCTTCTCTCCTTCTCCGGTGAGCCGTACGGTCAGATAGCGCCGGTCTTCGCTTATCCGCTCCCTCTTGACCAGGCCCTGCTTTTCCAGATTGTCAATGACCAGGGTGATGTTGCCGGTGCTCTTGAGTATCTTTGCGGCAATGTCGCGCTGGCAAAGAGGCCCCTTGTGGTGAAGCGCCTCCAGGACCCCGAACTGGCTGATGGTAAGGCCGGCTGCCGACATGGTGCGTCCAACCCGGACCGTGACGGACTCTGCTGCCCGCATTAGTTTTGTGTAGCAGTTCAGTGCGGGATATGATGATGCGATTCTTGTACTCATTATTATGCTCATTTAAAGATCGATGTCATATAGCTTAATATTAAGCTATACCGTTTTCCTGTCCATGTCAAAGTATTTTTCTGCACCATGTTTGCTGCTACAATCCAAACAAACCGCGCAGCCGGTTGCCGATCTCCTTTGCCGGGCTGTCCGTAGCGTTTCCGGAATCCTCTTTGCCGGCACTTGAGTCCTCACCCGGCTCTTCTTCCGGTTCTGCCTTCATAAATCCTCCTTGAATGAATGTTCTGATGAAATCAGATGGCATGAGTTCCGTTGTATCGTACCAGCATTTTACGCTCTATCAATTTGTACTCACCTGGCTGGAATACCGGATTGATAATTTCATGGCACCCGGTTGCCCTTACGTGAGCCGTTGACACTCCGGGTACTGGCGGAGTAAAATAAGTGATATTTTAAGCGTTAAGAAAAGGAGTATGCACATGCATCTGATCAAACTGGCGACGCTGCTGGCAATATTTTCCCTGACGGTACACTCCACCCGAATCGCTCAGGCCGTAGAGCCGTTGAAACCGGTGCCGGCGGCTGCCACCATCACATTTCCACGGGGGACGGCTACCCCCTCGGAAGTGTGCGGAGAGTGCCACAAAGCGATTTACCGTGAATATGCCTTCGGATTCGGCGGCGACAGCCATGCCCGGGATGCCGAAGGCTCGCCTTCGGGCAGGAGGGATATCAGCCACCCTTCCAACGTGTCGTCCATGGCGACCGCCCATGCGCTGGCAGGCGCCGACCAGTTCCCCCGGCATGCCCGCGAAGTAGAGGCGGACGGAACTTCGTGCAATGTCTGCCACTTCCCGGAAGCCTTTAACCTGCCGGATTTGAACGTATCCGAAATCTACAAGCCGAAGCCGCGCCCAAAAGACACGGAGAGCGTCGGATTGACCTGCGCCAGCTGTCACCTGACCCCGGAGGGAAAGATCCGCGGACCGTACAACCTGCGGGCACCCCATGAAAACAGTCCCGATGCCAGCATGAAGACTTCGGTCATGTGCGCCTACTGCCACAGCCTGGGTAAGCGGGTAGCCGGCAAGCAGACCCAGACCTTCCTCGAATGGCGCGATGATTTCTGGAAACAGGGACTTGGCAGCCAGAACTGCCAGGATTGCCACATGCCGCGCACCAATCGCAAGCTGGCCGAAGAGTACAATGTTCCCGACCGGGTCGCGGCACGGCATCTCTGGACCGGGGGGAGGTCGCTGCAGCGCCTGCAGAACGCCCTGAACCTGGTAGCCGTTCAGCCGGACGCGGGGGCGGCGAAATTCGAATTCCACGTGATCAATATCGGGGCGGGCCATTCCGTTCCCACCGGATCCAACCGCCGTGCGGTGTATCTCCTGGTTGAAGTGCTCAACCCGGGGGGGAAGATCGTTGCCGCCAACTCCTGGATGTTCGCTCCCTGGTACGGCTCCCGGCCCGATGACAAGGCCTTCATAGAGGAGGACAGGAAGCTGCCCGACGCCAAGGCCGCCATTCAGGCCGATTCCCAGGGGCCGCATGAAAACATTATCCGTGCCGGAGAAGAGCGGATATTGTCCTGGTCTCCTCAGCTCAAACCTGGGAAATACACGGTCCAGGCCCGCCTCGTGTACGACCTGAACCGCTATAACGATCGGGACGCCACGGGCGACCAGACCCAGTTCAAGACAACATCTCTGCCCGTGTCCGTGGTAAAATAGACCCCGGGCGGAGTCCGGCAGAAATCTCTCCCCGTCTCCGCCATGTCAGTGCGTTCAAAGGCCCGCTGCATTCGCAGCGGGTCTTTGAGCGTGAAACATGCTACAAGGATTCATGCAGCGATGCGGACGCTAAGCGGTCAGATGCGGAGAGCAGATCATGGACGAAGAGGCAGTTGATATTCCGCTGGACCGGATCAGACCGGAGACCCTGCGGAAGATGGTTGAGGAGTTTGTCACCCGCGATTGGAGCGAACTGGCCGACTCCGAATACACCATGGATGAGAAGGTCGATCAGGTACTGGAGCAGCTGCATGACAAACGGGTCAGGATCGTTTACGATAGCGCGTCCGAGTCGTGGAACCTCATTCCAAGCAGGTAAAAAAACAAACGATGCACGATAAAAAATTCCTGGAGTTGATATGAAAAAATCAGTCGGTGCAAAGACGCTGCTGTTCCCGACCCCGGTACTGATGGTCGGGACCTATGACCGGGCTGGCAAGCCCAACCTGATGAACGCGGCCTGGGGAGGCATCTGCTGTTCCCAGCCTCCCTGTGTCGCCGTTTCGCTGCGCAGTGCGACCTATTCGCACGGCTGCATCGTGGAACGCAAGGCCTTTACCGTCGGCATAGCCTGCGAAGGGAAGATGGCGGAGGCCGATTACGTCGGGATAACTTCCGGGCGCGACGTTAACAAGTTTGCCGTCGCCGGACTGACCCCGGTCAGGAGCGAACTGGTGGATGCCCCCTACGCGGCGGAGTTTCCGGTGGTCCTGGAGTGCCGCCTGCTCCACACCGTGGAAATCGGGCTGCATACGCAGTTCATCGGCGAGATCATCGATGTGAAGGGTGATAAGGACGTATTCGGCGACGACGGGTCCCTCGATATCCTGAAAATCAGGCCGCTCATCTTTGACACCTCCCGCAGGGGATACCACGGAGTCGGGCCGCTCCTGGGCAAGGCATTCAGTGTCGGAAAGGCGAAAGGATAGATATGCCACCATTAACCGTCGTAGCGAAGGTCGTCGCAACAAAGGAAGCGGTGGAGAGGGTCAAGAGCGAGCTGCTGAAGCTGGTTGCCCCAACCAGGAAAGAGGAGGGGTGCATCGGTTACACCCTGCACCAGGATAACGCCGATCCCGCCCTGTTTATCTTCTACGAAAACTGGGAGAGTGCCGCCTCCCTGGAAAAGCATATGAGCAGTGACCATTTCAAGGAGTACATCAGGGCGGTTGACGGCTTGATTGAAGAAAAGGTCGTTCACAGAATGACCGGGATCGAATTACAACAGCAAGGAGCAACAGCATGACTGATTTGAATTCCAGCTACACCCGTACTTCAGACCAGGTGGTTGTCAGGCAGAATACCCTCATCCGCCAGGTATACGCCTGGATGGGCGCCGGTCTGGCCGTCACCGCCGTCATGGCGCTGATCACGCTCTCTTCCCCGGCGATTCTCAATGCGATCACGGGGAACCGGCTGCTGTTCTTCGGGCTGATGATCGGAGAACTGGCCCTCGTGTTTACCCTGTCCGGTGCCATCAACCGGATGAGTGCCGCCACGGCAACGCTTATCTTCATCGCCTACTCGGCGCTCAACGGGGTCACCCTTTCTGTGGTGGCACTCGTTTACACCGCCAACTCGATCGCCTCTACCTTCGTTGTCACCGCCGGCATGTTCGGGGCGATGAGTGTCTTCGGCTACGCCACCAGGCGTGACCTGACCTCGTGGGGGAGCTTCCTGTTCATGGGTCTCATCGGCGTGGTGATCGCCTCGGTCGTCAATATCTTTGTCGGGAGCAGCGCCGTATCATGGGTGGTATCAGGGGTCGGGGTGATCGTCTTTACCGGACTGACCGCGTATGATACCTGGAAGATCAAGGAAATGGCGGCCCAGGGAACCGGGGGGAGAAAACCGGCCATACTCGGCGCCTTGACGCTTTACCTTGACTTCATCAACCTGTTCCTCATGCTGCTCAGGTTCACCGGCAGCCGGCGCTGATACGCCGGTAACCGGGGAAAGGATAAGTGGAAACAGGGTTGATCACTCTATGTATGCGATAAAAAAATGCCTCTGCACCGTTCTGCTGCTTGCAGCCGTCCTGCTGGTGCCGACGGCGTGCAGTTCGGCGCCGCAGCTGCCGCTGCTGGCAACTGACGCCGTGATCCTGGCCTTTGGCGACAGCCTTACTGCCGGTA
The DNA here is from genome assembly GCA_964524835.1 of uncultured Geobacter sp. Taxonomy (GTDB): domain Bacteria; phylum Desulfobacterota; class Desulfuromonadia; order Geobacterales; family Pseudopelobacteraceae; genus JACRCG01. The sequence continues at coordinate 34,729 of CAZGEG010000018.1, read as the reverse complement.
CCGGCGCCGGAGAAACGGAAAGTTATCCGGCGGTGCTGGCACGCCTGACCGGACGGGTCGTGGTCAACGCCGGGGTGCCGGGAGAAGTCACCGCTGACGGTCTGAAGCGGCTGCCGGGGCTGCTGGAGCGGGAACATCCCGCCCTGCTGATCCTCTGCCATGGCGGCAATGATCAGCTTCTCCGCCAGGACCACCAGCTGATTGCCGACAATCTGCGGGCCATGCTGCGAGCCGCCGGAGAGCGCGGAGTGCCGGTGCTGCTGGTGGCGGTCCCGTCACCGGACCTGACGCTGAAACCTCCCCCCCTGTATGAAGAGCTGTCCCGAGAGTTCCGCATCCCACTCGAACGCAAGGCCTTGCGTAATATTCTGGGCAAGCGCTCCCTCAAATCGGATTATATCCACCCCAATGCGTCCGGTTACCGGATGCTGGCTGAAGCGTTCGCCGCGCAACTGAAAAAGAGCGGTGCACTGCGTTGAGTTTCCTCGATACAGGAGAGCTTCACGACCAGAGTGAGCGGATGATAAGGGATGGCGGATTGAAGTGGGTCCCGGCGATCAGTACGGAAAGCGTGAGGAGCAGGCAGTGAGCGCAATGATCCCTCAGATGGCAAAAGGGTATCAGGCGATTAAAGAGCGGTTGGAAGGGATCAGCGGCCTGGGCAAGGCGATCGGGCTTGGAGAGTCTGATTTCGTAGCTGACAGCCATGTCATCAAAATGTAAGGAGGCTCTCTGCCCCCGAGGTCTCCCGTAACGTCGTCCGGGGACAGAGAAACCTGCCACTCCTCCCCCACACCCGCAATACCCCTCAGTATGTTGAAGTTCCACCATATAGTGCGGCTGAATGATTCGCATATAACTACCTTCCAGTATGCCCCGATTACCTAATGCCATGTTATTATAGATGGTTTGTGCCGCATCTGTTCTCCCGGATTGCTGGCATGCCAATTGCCTTACCGATAGTATACTTGATGTCGCAATCCATCCGCTTGAAGGATGTCATTGCGTCATTACCCACTCTCGTACGGCTACAAGGAGAACGCCATGAAACTCAGAAAGCACTCGCTGGCCTTTTGCACCATGATTATGTTCGGCACCGCCGCATTTCTGGGCGGCTGCGCAACTACCGGTATGGAACGGTCCGTGAAAACCACCAGTTCGATAGACGACCTGGAGAAGGAAATCAGGAAAATAGATTTCCACATTGATGCTACATCCCTGTCGTTAAACGCTCTTGTCGCGCCTGGGAATTCAAACCTGAAAAAGTCATTCAACAAGTATTCTGATGATCTGGAAAAGCTTGAAGATGATGGTAAACGGGTGATCAAGCGCATGGATGAAATGAAGGAGCACAGCACGGAGTATTTTGCCGAGTGGCAAAAACAGGGGGCCGATTATAAAAACCCGGAGATTAGCCAGCTAAGTACGGAGCGCAGCATGAAACTGGCGACAATTTACGCACGAGTACCTGCTGCCGGCGCAGGTGTAAAAAGTTCATATCTTAAGTCTCTGACAACCCTGAAAGAAATCAAGTCGTACTTGTCCAACGATTTGACGCCCAAAGGCATTGAAACCATAGATCCGGTTGCAAAAGCAGCCGTCCAGGACCTGAGTACGTTAAAGGCATCACTCCAGCCGGTAATACCGGCTCTGGAAGAAATCAAGGCGGAATTATACAGCGGGAAGAAGTAGGTACCGACATTCAGGCAAGTTTAAGACCCGTTCCGGCGGGTCAGATTCTTATTTCGTCAGGATGTTTACAGAGGATTGAAGCTGCATCAGCCGATGCTGCCGGCAGTAAATAAATATGTAGGGGAGAAAATTATGTTGTGGACATTCTGTGTGGTCCTGATAGTGCTGTGGCTGTTAGGTATAGTAACCGCTTATACAATGGGCGGTCTGATCCATATCCTGCTGGTGGTAGCCATTATTGTGGTGCTGGTGCGTATTATCCAGGGGCGTAGGGTGCTGTAGGGCGGGAAACAACGGCATTTCACCTGTATGGGTATGCAAAAAAGGGCGCAGTGTACTGCGCCCTTTTTGCGTAACAGCCCGGAACTAATGCGGAACGATACATCCGATTATCGTTCGGCGATATGGTGAAAGCCATGGCCATCCGGAAATTGCTGAAGTAGGAATGTCGGGCGGCGGCCTGTTGATTTCCGCTACTTGAACTCCATTTTGTAGAACAGATCAGCACCACTTTCGCTGCCGGTCTGGGTTTCGATCTGCCACTTCCTGAAAATATCGTAGCGCAGCAGGAACAGGTTGCTTCCGGTAAACAGTGACCTGCCGTAACTGATATAGAGCTTCGGGGTTAAAAACTTGCCCACGGTGAGCACGGTCTCGGTGATACCGGATTGCACCGCAGCCGGTATTTCTCCCGGAGCTGTCACCTGGAGCGGTTTGTATCCCATAGGGCTGGCGCTTCCCCCGACGCCTCCCTGTATCTCCAGCGTACTCAAGCCGAGATGATTTTTTATTTGATCCTGCAGAACCGTTGCCTGGCTGGAGGTGAGCAGTGCGCCGGCGGCCTGGGCCACGAAACTTGCCTGTTCTCCGCTGGTGCCGAACGGGTGGCCGAGGACTATATACGCCAGGATGTCCACATCCGGCATGGGGGGCTCGGAATAGAGCCTGGTGACCGGTTTCCGGATCGTTCCTGCTACCGTAACGCCGGCCTTCACGTCGCCAATCGTGCGCAGGGCCAGAAAATCCAGAGCCGGGTTGTTTACCGGGCCGCCGCTGAAGAAAAGGCGTCCGCGGACAATGTTCAGGTCCACTCCATAGGTCCGGTAGCGCCCTTTGACAACTTTGATCTCGCCACTGCTGACTATACTGTCGAGGCCGCTTAGCGAAATATCCATTGCTCCGCCCAGCTGTGCATCGATCCCAGCGACCTTCATAAAGACTTTATCACCTAGCAGTACCCGGACCTGCACGTCCAGAGCCAGCGGAGAACTATTGGCGGCCGGTACGATTATTCCCTCCATGACGACATCGCTGCTCGGCGCGATAACCGTCCCGGCCGGTGAGCCGTACAGGTGCAGTTCCGGCAGTCTCAGCTCTCCACGAACCTTGAGTTTTTGAGGAGTTCCTTCAAAACTGAATTCCGGAGTACTCACAATCAGGAACTCCGGGAAATAGACGGTTTGAAAATTTTCACCGCGGATTGTGCCCTGGTAACCTTTCACTTGCCAGCCGGAAAGAGTGATGAGCGCCGTTCCCTCGATATGACCGGATCCGGAAAGCGCCCGGCAGGAATCGACCCGGATAAGATTTTTTTCCAGGCGCGCCGAGAGCTGGACGTCCTTGAGGTGGATACCGGCGCCCGGCAGATACGCACCTCCCCTGGTCAGAACCAGTTTCCCGCCGAATTGAGGCTCTTCCCAGGTCCCTTCGACAGCCAGTTCGGTGTCAAGCTCGCCGAAACTTTCCCGGATATACCCGGGGAAGAGTGCGGTAATAATTCCCTTTTCCTGGAATTGACCGATGAACTTTGCCTGAAAAGGCCCCTGCGGGTTTACGGCAACCGGAAAACGTGCCGGGACCGGCAACTGGAAATTTGCCCGGGCCTGGCCGTGATCGGCAAGAGTCAGTGAGAGGATGCCGGACAGCGCTTCATCCCGCCAACTCCACGAAGCTGTTGCCGACGAGAAGGTGAGGTTCAGACCCCCTTCGCTTCCTTCCTGGTGTGCCGACCCTCCGGAAAGGGTGGCACTGCCGTCCAGCTCAAAGCGCTGCCGAGAAAGCAGGCTGCCTTTCGCCCGACCGCTGAGGAACCCTGCAACCGTTGTGTCGGCGGGGAGCCATGGTTTGAGCAGCGCAAGGTCGATCCCGCTGAATTCCGCCGCCAGTTTTCCCTTTTCGGGCACCTCCAGACGAAGCGGAGCGGGCGAGGAAAAAGTCCCTTTCAGTCTGCCGCCGCCTGCCTCGTAAATCTCTAGTCCCACCTTTATCCCGCTCCGGCCTCCATCAAAGGTTGCCGAAGCCTGCTCGAACTTTATGTTGTGCCCCTGTCTGGAAAATGTCCCGCTGCCGGCGGCGCTCCCTGTCATGGCCAGCTGCTTACCCGGCAGAAAGTCCACTCGGACCGCCCCGCGGCTGCTTCCGGTGATCTGTTGCTCCTTCAGGTAGGGATTGCCCCTGGCCAGGTTCAGGCCGGCCCATTTTACCCCGGCCTGACCGGCGAGCGGATTCAGGGTCAGGTCTGCGGCGGCTTCGAGACGCTCTGCCGCTCCGGATACCAGGGTCAGGGGGGAAAGCGAGATCTTACCGGAGCTGACGGCAAAAGCTGCCGGAGCCTCAAGCTTCCATGGTCCGCTGTCGTTGCCGCCTGAGAGGCGGGAGATGTTGCCACTCCAGAGGCCGGCGCTGTACCCTGCGGACAGGTTCAACTCCGCCTTGGCGCCTGACGAAGAGATCGAAGCATTCACGGTATGACGGAGCAGCGTGCCGTCCGCTGCAACCGTCACGGCATCCAGTGCATAGCCGTCATAGACGGCATCCAGCAGTGAGGCGGTGAGCTGAAGGGGGTAGCCGGGGCCCTGATACAGCCGGGCAGTAATCTCGGCTGTTCCTATCCGCATTCCGCCGTAGGCCAGCGCGCTCCCGCTGCCTGAGAAAGCGCCGCTGAGATGGCGGTCGCTCCAGCGCACCCACCCCTCTCCCCGGAGAGTTCCGGCAGATCCCGGCACCAGGCGGGAAAAGTCGCTGATCTGCGCCGACAGGTCCAGCCGCCGGTTCAGGTCCCCCGCGGCGTGCAGGTCAAAGCCTTTACCATGAAGCACCAGCCGTGACAGGGAAACGTTGCTGCCGGCAAAATCCGCCTGAACGCCGCCGGTCAGGGCCTGTTCGTGCAGTCGGCTTTCAAGGAGGTCGCCGCTGACGCTCCCCGATACGGGTGCGCTTCCGATCCAGGCCAGATTGCCGGCGGCATTGAAATTGGCTGTTCCCTTCCAGCCGGAGTCAATCCTGGCTGGATTGAGATTCCGGCCACTGATCTCTCCTCGCACCGCAAAACCGTTGCGCCAGTCCATATCCACCTTTCCCGCCAGGGAACCATCGAGGACCCTGGCCTTCAGGGGAGCAAGCCGCATCCCTTCGCGTGTGCCGCGATAGGAAGCGGTAACCGTCGCTTTCCGCCACCCGTTTGCCCGGTTGGCCAGGGAGACAGTGCCGGAATAGCTGTCCGGAGTTCCCGCAAACCTCAAGGTGCCGGAGAGGTCGGTAGTTATGTTCAGTTCCGGGGCCAGATCGAGCCCGGCCGCCGTGACCTGCAACGTCAGTACCGGCTCCCGGGGAGTCAGCGCCAGCGAGCCGTCGGCAGTGACCTCGCCCCGCTGACCCGGCCTGGCCAGGAGAATCCGGCGCAGGTTGAAGGCATTGTTCGTCATTCCCACTTCGCCGCTCAGCTCCAGGAGTTTCCGCGTCCCGGCGCTCCCCGCAACCGTGACTATTCCGGCTACCTGCTCGGTGGACGTTCTGCCACCCGGTCGCACCTGCAGTGAAAAGCGGTCCATCTCCGCCAGGGGGAGCGTCTTGGCAAGGTCAAGGTCTGCCGTGACGGATGGTCGGCTGAAACCTGCCGAAACTGCGCCCTGTATGGTGCCGGAGGGGGATGCCGCCTTGAGGCCGCTGACGGAGAGGGAGCCGTCCTGCCAGGAGACGCTGCCGTCTATTGAAGTCACCCGTACCGGCTCCTCCAGCAGGTGCCGATAGGTGACGTCTGTTACCTGCAGCCGTTCGATGGTCATATCAAACAGCTGCGCATTTCCGGATAGCTCCGGCCAGGCCAGGGTAGGCGGTTTGTTGTCTGAAGGTGAATCGTCCCGGATCCTCACCCCGCCGATTTTCAGTTCGTTGACGGCAACTGTCCCGGAGAGCAGCAGGAGCGGTTTCCAGCGCAGTTCAATGGATCCAATCTCCAGCTTCTGCCGGCCTGCGTCCACTCGTATCCCCGTGAGGAGCAGGTGGTCGATCAGCCGTCCCTCTATCTTCCGGGCGGAAAAGCTGATCCCGCCCAGCGCGGGAGCAGATTCCAGCAGCCAGCGGGTGCCGTGCGGCGTTGCGGCGGCCCAGATTACGGCTGCGAATACCACTCCTGCTCCGGCCAGGATAAGCGCCGCCATCGCACCTAAAATCTGTTTGGTCAGCCGTTTCATCTTAACCCCTGCAAGTCGGAACTGAAAAAACAGCTTACGCGGAGACGCGGAGAGCGCGGAGAACACCAGGATAAAAAGAGTGAAGCCTTTGGGGTAAAGGCATACGTGTTTTGTATGTAACTTTCTCTGCGCCTCCGCGTGAGCCCGGTTTTGTTGTAGATTCTGTTCACATTCATAGTTCGAACCCCACGGTGAAGTGGAAGTGAAATGCCGGGTTGTCCACCCCGAGCGGCCGGGCCACTGACAGGTTCAGCGCCCCTACCGAGGTAAAGTAGTGCAGACCGACGCCCGCACCCTTGAAGAGACTGACTTTGGAGAATGAATTGAAGGCGTTGCCGGCATCCAGAAAAATGGAGACTCCCCAGTCCTTGAAGAGCGCCCGCTCCAGCTCGATGCTGGAGGTCAGGAGCTGCGTGCCGCCTGCGACCCGTCCTGCTGCATCGCGCGGACCGAGGGATTTGTAGGAGTAGCCGCGCACACTCTGATCACCGCCGGTAAAAAAGCGGAGCGAAGGGGGGATGTCGCGGAGCGGGTCGTTCAGCAGGGTAACTCCCGTTTTTGCGCGCGTATGCAGGGAAAGTCGCCAGGGTAGGGGGAGGAGATAACTTCCCTCGGCCAGTATCTGGACAAGCTTCGTGTCCGAGCCGAGAACCTGATGCGTGCCGTGCAGATCGAGGCCGTAGCGGAAACCCCTCCGCGGGCGTACCGGGTTGTCGTAACGGTCATCGGTAAAACGGACTCCCGGGAGCAGCAGCCGGGAGGAAGAATCCTGGATCCCCACGGAATACTCTTCGTGTTGGGCCTTTACATAGGCGGTGCCCAGCTTGCCGGTGCCTAAACTCCGGTTTCGGGCCAGCTCAAGGGCGGCTATCCTGCTGGAATAGGCGGAGGTATCCTCCTGCTGCAGATTCAGCTGAAGTGAAGTCGAACTTCTGACATCCTTCGGGCTCGGAATGATGTAGCCGGTCACCAGGCCCTGCAGCCGCTCGGCGATAAACAGTTGTGAATACAACTCATGCCCCAGGTGGAGCATGTTCAAATCGCGGTAACGGGTAGTGAACCGCGCTCCGGTGTCGGTGCCGTAGCCGACGCCCGGGCGCAGGCTTTTCGGCGGCCCCTCTTTCAACTGAACGGCTATCGGGACCTTCAAGGCTTCGGCGTTCTGCTTTACCGGCGTGATGAGCACTTCCTTGAAGCGCTCTGAATTGGTGAAGTTGCGCTGGGTTTCACCGAGACGGGTATAGGAAAAGGGGTCACCGGGACTGTAGGTCAGGTGCCGGCGGAGGAAGCTGTCCGGGTAGTCGGGCGCCCCCTGGATGCTCGTAGCACCGAAGAAATACTTGTCGCCCGTATTCAGTGCCAGTTCTGCCGTGGCGGTTGCAGCACCGCGTGCTATGCGGATTTCGTGCCGTGAGAATTCAGCATCCAGATAACCCAGATCCCGGGCTCGTGAAACAAGCTCCCCCTTGCCCTCTTCGTACCTTTGATGCAGCAGTATGTCTCCCTTCTTCAGGGGGAATGCCGCCACCCTCCTGAGCAGGGGTCTTTCCTTATGTCCCGGCCCGGTCAGAGTCACCGATATGTCGGTCAGGCGCACCGGTTCTCCCGGCACCACCGCGACCAGCATGCGGGGGATCTCTCCGGCCGGTTCGACGGTAACGGTGACCAGGGGGTTGTAATAGCCGAAAGGTTCCAGTGCGCTCCTGGTTTTATGTTCAGCCTGTTCTGCAAATCGTTTGAGCCAGAGCCGGTCCACCGTTCCTTCACGCACCATGCCGACGGGGAGAACGAGCGTCTCCTGCACGTTTTTCAGCGCGTCACCCTCAATTCCGGTAACGACGATCTCGAACGGTTCAGCGGCATGCAGAGGCACGGCTAACGAAAGCCAGAACAGCAGGCATCCCAGGGCGATCTGGATGGCTGAGCGGTGTGTTTCGACAGACTGTCGAGTGGAAAACGGCATAGATGGTGACCTATAACTTTAATGCAGCGGAAAACACGACAGCATTCCTGTTCTGCCGGGAGTGGTTCGCAACTAGCGTGCCAGTGCAGGCTTGCCGGCCATGATGGTGCAACGGCCCCATTGTACAGGGAAATGGAAGGAAATACCAGGCAAGGTGCTGGGTGAGACCGTCACCGGAAACCGCCGCGTATAACATAACCGTCATATATGAAAGGATTAAATGATACATGATGGATAAAAAACTGTACACTTCTCTCCTTTCCCCCCGGCAGGGATACGTGCTTCCTGAAAACCTTAGAATTTGCTTTGACGGCCGCCCGTTCAGGGGGTATGGTTTTACAACCGGGAACGGCGCATACGCCGTTCCCGACTGCTGAAACCCTGATAACAGGGTACATTATCACGTACAAGCCGAGGTGATCCCATGTCCGAAGCTCCGCCAGCAAGCCCTGAGAATCTCCGCATCCGGGAGATGAACATCGACGATTTTTCCACGGTATTTCATATCGGCGAGCAGGTTTTTACCGCCGAGTCGTTCCAGACACTTTACCGTACCTGGGACGAATACGAGGTCACAACCTTCTTCAATTCCGACAGTGAACTCTGTCTGGTGGCGGAAGCGGGCGGGGCGATTCTCGGCTTTGCCCTGGGGACGACGGTCACAAAACACAACTCGCCTTGGAAATACGGCTACCTCGTCTGGCTGGGGGTCCGCACGGATATTCAGCAGGGAGGCGTGGGCAGCGGGTTGTTCAAGGAGATCAAGCACCGCATGATGGAGCAGGGGGTGCGGATGATGATCATCGATACATCCGCCGACAACCATCCGGCGGTCCGCTTCTTTGAGAAGCAGGGGTTCGGTGATGTTCAGGAGCACCTCTATATGTCGCTCAACCTGTCGCGCAAGAACAGAAAAAAACCGGTGAAAAAATCATGACATCCCGTCTGGAAAAGGTCTGGCAGGCCATCAATCCGGAACGGCTGCGAAAAACGTTCCTCGAAATGCTCGACATCTATTCACCATCCGGTAAGGAAGAGGACATCCAGCTCTACCTTGAAGAACTCCTCACCCGGGCCGGGTTTCTCGTGGAGCGTCAGGAAGTGGACTTGGATCGCTATAACCTGCGCGTGACCATGGGGCCGGGAGAACCGAGGCTCTATCTGGTGGGGCACGTGGATACCGTCCCTGCCTGGGATCTGGATGAATTCGGGCCGGAACAGGATGACGGCATCATCCGCGGCCTGGGGAGCTCCGACATGAAGGGGGGGTGCGCCGCGATGGTCGAGACCTGGCTGGCGCTGGCCGAAGCGCTGCCCCCGCCGGAGCGGCCATCGGTCGGACTGCTGCTGGTAGTGGGGGAGGAGGAAAACGGTGACGGCAGCGCGACCTTTCTCCAGACCTGCACCCCACCCTGGGTGGTCATCGGCGAACCGACCAGCCTGGCGGCCAAATTTTCCCATTACGGCTATCTGGAGGCCGGTTTTGTCACGCGCGGCCTGCGCAGCCATTCCTCTCTCCCTGAACTGGGGCATAATGCCGTTGAATCGATGCTGCGCGTGCTGCTGCTCCTGGGGAACGACACCCTGTTTGACCGGGCGAATTCGGAGATCGTCTATTCAATCAGGGAGATGAGATCGTCCCAGGCAGGTTTTGTCGTTCCGGATCGCTGTGAAACCTGGATCGATCTGCATCTTCCCCCTGCCCATGACCCGACCGAACTCCAGGAGGCGATCCGCAGGGTCGTCGCCGGTCTCGGCAGCACCATTCCGGGCCTGGACCTGGAGGTCTCCTTCGATTTCGCCTCCGCCGGCTACAGCCTTGGAACGGACAACCGCCTGGCGCAGATACTGAGGGAAGTCTATCCGAAGCTCGGCCTGTCGCTGCAGATGGATGCATTTCGCTCCCATTCCGACGGCAATCTCTTTTTTGCCGCCGGTGTAAAGCCGCTTATTCTCGGCCCCGGCTCGCTGGAAACCGCACATACGCCCGATGAACGGGTCGTTTTTGAGGAAGTGTCGGGCGCCGCCCGGATCTATGCGGCGCTCTGTCTCGGGGCGATGTGATGGCGATGACGCAGAAAAAAGACAGGATACTGGTCAGCGACTTTGACGGCACCATGACCGGACGCGATTTCTTCCGGGTAGCGCTGTCGCATCTGCCGGCAGGGGCCGCGGCGCCGTGGGAGCGCTACGAGGCGGGTCAGGCGCGCCACTTCGATGCGCTGGTGGAAATTTTTTCCGGGCTGCGGATTGACGAAACGGAGTTCGATGCGATGCTGGAGGAGATGCGGGTTGAAAACGGCCTGGCCGGAGCGTTCGAGCTTCTGCAGCAGGCGGGGTGGTCGCTGGCCATCGCCTCGGCCGGTTGCGGGTTCTATATAGAGCGGATTCTGACCCGGCTCGGGATCAATGTCGTCATCCACTCCAATCCGGGCGACTTCATTCCCGGCAGGGGGCTGTTCATGAAACCGCCGCTGCAGTCGCCGTTCTTTGCGGTTGAAACAGGGATCGACAAAGTTGCGGTAGTCCGGCACTACCTCGATCGGGGATTTGATACGGCCTTTGCAGGTGACGGCCGTCCCGACCTGGCGCCGGTGCTGCTGCTGCCGCCGGAGCGGCGCTTTGCGAGGGGATGGCTGGCAGGCGAGCTTGAGCGGCGCGGTGAGCCGTTCGTTCGTTTCGAACGGTGGCGCGATATTGCCGGCAGTCTGTGCGGAGGTGCAGCGTGATGGAAGCGCGTACGACCATTGCCATTCCGGGTCTCGTCAGGATCAAGAGGGGGGCGCTGGAAAAACTCGGCACCTACTGCAACCGCTGCGGCTTCGGCACGGTGGCCGTTGTCGCCGGGAGCGACATCCCGGACTGCATATTGAGGTCCGCCAGGGAGTCGCTGGCGACGGCAGGTGTGGAGACAGCCCAGTGGTTCAGTACTGCCGAAGCCGGCTTCGAACAGGCACAGGGCATCTTCGTATCCCTGCCGGGCGATGTCTCGGCGGTCGTCGGGCTCGGCGGCGGGAGAGCGCTCGATGTGGCCAAATATGTGGCTTTCCTGGGCCGCCTGCCGAATATTGCCGTGCCGACGTCACTATCCAATGACGGCTTCTGCAGTCCGGGAGCCAGCCTGAGCGTGGGGGGGCGCAAGCGGTCGCTTCCCGCCGCGATCCCTTTCGGGGTGATCATCGACACCGACCTCTGTCTGGCCGCACCTGAGCAGCTCTGGCTGTCCGGTGTAGGTGACCTGGCCGCCAAGCTGACCGCGGTGCGGGACTGGAAGCTGGCTTTCCACGCGGTCGGCGAACCGTTCAATGATTTCGCGGCGCTGCTGTCAGATGCAACAGTGGCCCAGTTTATTTCCCGGCCGGTCAGGGACCAGGAGGGGGCCAGGCTGCTGGGAACCTCGCTGATGCTGAACGGCATCGCGATGGAGGTCTGCAACTCATCACGGCCGGCCAGCGGCAGCGAGCACCTGATCTCGCACGCGCTTGACCGGATTTCTGCGCGCCCTCGACTGCACGGCCTCCAGGTCGGCGTTGCCGCCTACATCGTAAGCCGGTTGCAGGGGGGGCAGACTGACACCATCCGCAGCCTCTTCGATGCGTGCGGTTTCTGGGATACGATCAGGAACGATCCGTTCAGCACGCCTGAATGGCTCGAAGCTGCCCGGCAGGCTCCGACGGTCAAGAAAGGGTTCTACACGGTGCTCTCGTCACGAGACTGCGTCGGTGAGATCCGTTCGATACTGGAGAACGATCCCGCCCTGGCCGGCTGTTTCACCCGCTGACCTGACACCTCTATGACACGAAATTTCACATGGTTCGGATACCTCTTCGTTCTACTCCCCCTCCTGGCGATGGCCGGGTGGGGGGCTCTCGCCATCCTGTTCTCGAATCTCCCCGCGACCCTGCGCCCCTGGATCGCCGCACTCTTCGGCGCCTGCAGCCTGTTAGCGCTCGTCGGCAGGTACTCAAGCCTGCAGTCCCGGCTGGGTTTTCTGGCCGCATTCGCGATCGTTCTCGTTTGGTGGCTGTTCATGCCGCCATCAAACAGCAGGAACTGGCAGCCGGATGTGGCCATTCTTCCCTGGGCGGACATCCGGGGGGAGAGGGTGACCATCCACAACATCCGCAACTGCGACTACCGGAGCGAAACCGACTACACCGTGCATCACTACGACAGAACCTTTGATCTGGCCGGACTGAAGAGTGTCGATCTCGTCCTGGTCTACTGGGGATTCCCCTATGTCGCCCACACCATGCTCAGCTTCGGTTTCGAGGGGGGCGGTTTCGTCACGTTCTCCGTCGAAACCCGCAAGGAGATCGGTGAAGAGTATTCCAACTTCAAGGGGTTCTTCAGGCAGTACGAGCTGGCCTATGTGGTTGCCGACGAACGTGACCTGATCGGGCTGCGGACCAATTACCGGGGTGAACAGGTCTATCTGTACCGCCTCCACGAGTCGGCGGATATGATACGGAAGGTTTTCCTGGATTATCTGCGCGAGGTGAACTCGCTGAAGGAAAGCCCGCAATGGTACAACGCCCTCACCGACAACTGCACGACCAGCTTCAGAATAACTGCCGCGCCTTATAACCCTGATGCCCGCCTCGACTGGAGGCTTATAGCAAATGGCTTCATCGATGAAATGCTCTACGAGAGAGGGGCGATTGACACAAGCCTGCCGTTCCCGGAACTGAAGGGGCGGAGCCTCATCAATGCCCGGGCAAAAAACGTGGACAAATCTCCCGATTTTTCGCGTCTGATCCGCACCGGTCTCCCCGGAATGGAGTAAACGACAGCCGTCATATACGACAGTTGCGCGACAAACTACGGATTCCGCTTGACGGTTTTTCGTCCCTCCCTGCACGCGTCCAGATTTATGCACATATTATCAGCCTGTTACAGCTTCAAAATCCGAAACCGTATCTGGCATGTTCGTTGCGATACTTTTATTTGTCAGAAGATGGGCAGTATCATCATTATCGCCATATCAGGCTGCGACATCACTCCGCACAAGGATTCCGCAATGAACAGGAACATAGTTATCGTCGTTCTGGTTCAGCTCATACTTGCCTGTACTCCCCTGGCCGGACATTCACTGGATCAGGACAAGGGTCCTGATCAGCTCTGGAACATTGACAGGGAGCTGTTCCAGGATTGCCTCAGACAGCGGGAATCAATCCGGGCGAAGAATCACCGGATGGTGCTGCCGCGGTCCCGGGTGCGGGTTCATGACGGACTCCGGAAGAACGAGTTGCTCCAGGAACTGCTTGCCCCCGAGGTAGTCCGTCTTGGGTCAATCCGGAAGGCGGCGGTTGCGGGAACAACGCAGAAAAACCGCCAAGAAACCGACAGGCAGGAAAACCTGCTTCTGAAAGAGTTCACTGCTGAATCTTCACATCCATGAAACTGACCGTCTGCAACGTGTAGCCGGACGCCAGGCCCAGCCGGGAGGCACCAACATGTCGTTCATAATGTATCTTATCGGCTTTGCATTTATCATTGGCGGCATTGCCTGGGCTCTTGTTATCGCGAAAGTCAGCACGGTCTACGTGATGATCGCAGTTGTCATACTTATCGGTGTCGCGATCCTGACCGGGGTTACCCGTACCCGCAGCAGGGACTGAGTCTCTTTGCTCCAATACATGGTACTATAAGCCAGATGCAAGATATCACGTAACTTGAAAGGAAGGTGTGGCAGATGAAAAAAACATTAATGGTCAGAATGGCTGTGCTGTTGTTGATAATCTCGACGATGTCGGGTTGCATCCTGGTGCCGGTGGATGACGGGTACCGGCGTGGGGGCTCCCATGATAGAGACCGTGGGGATAGTCACGGAGAACGTCATAGAGATCGTGGCGATCGTCACTAATAACAATGCAGACAGCATGTGGCAGGGGGTGGCCGCCTCTCAGAGCCGGGTCCCCCCGTGGGTGTTGTTGCGGCTCGCAGTCAGAGCTTCTTGGCAGCCTCACGGGCAGCTGTCACGACCGGGTCCCAAACCGGTGAAAAGGGTGGGGCGTAGCCGAGGTCGAGATTGATCATCTCCTCCACCGTAAAGCCGGCATGAAGTGCGGTCGCCAGGGTGTCGATCCGCTTGGCCGAACCCTCCATGCCGACGATCTGGCCCCCCAGCAGGCGGCCGCTGCCCCTTTCGGCCAGTACCTTGACGGTTATTTCACCTGCACCGGGAAAGTATCCCGCCTTGGTGCGGCTCTTGATGACGGCGCTCACCCACTCGATGCCAAGCTTCCTGAGCTCCTTTTCCTGAAGTCCGGTACGGGCGACTTCCACGGAGCATATTTTCGTGACCGCCGTTCCCACCACCCCGGGAAACGTTGCGTACCCCCCTCCCAGATTGATGCCCGCGACCCGCCCCTGGCGGTTGGCGACTGTGCCGAGCGCGACATGGAAAGGTTTGCGGCTCACCAGATGGAACGACTCGGCGCAATCACCCGCGGCCCAGATGCCGGGAATCCCGGTTTCCATCCGTTCGTTCACCCGGATTGACCCTTTTTCCCCCAGCGGGATGCCGGCCGCCGCGGCAAGCGACGTGTTGGGACGCACCCCGAGGCCGAGGATCACGATATCGGCAGGGATGGTACGCTTGTCGGTGACGACTCCTGAAACGTTTCCGGCCGTTGTCTCGAAGGCCGTGAGTGTCTCCTCCAGGTAGAGCGTAACGCCGACATCTTTCAGCGCCTGGGATACCAGTGCCCCCATGTCATCATCGAGAGTTGCCATCGCCTGGGGCGACCTGCTGACCAGGGAAACCTCCATCCCGATCGTCACGAGGGCTTCCGCCATCTCCAGGCCGATGTAGCCGGCGCCGACGACAACCGCCCTTTTCAGGCCTCCCCTGTCGAGATGCCTGCGGATATCCAGGCCGCTTTCAAGAGTGCTTACCCCAAAGATTTTACCGGCATCGGCACCGGGCAGGTCCGGGTAGGACGGAGACGCTCCGGTGGCTATCAGGAGCCGGTCGTACTGTTCCCACGCCGACCTGCCGCTTTTCAGGTCACGGACATGCACCCTTTTCCCCGCAGCATCTATCTCGGTCACCTCGTGCAGGATTCTCGCATCGATTCCATCTTGCTCCCGGAATTTTTCCGGGGTGCGGATAATGAGCTTCTCTTCCGCGTCGACAACACGGCCGATGTAGTAGGGAATGCCACAGGCGGAGAAGGATGTGTGCGGGCTCCGTTCGAACACGACAACCTCCAGCTCGGGGCGGCGGCGTTTTGCCTGGGAAGCGGCGCTCATCCCTGCGGCATCGCCGCCGATGACGACCAGTTTTTCTGTGGCCATGGTTTTTCTCCTTGGTTCAAATCTTCCGGAACGTACCACAACTGCTCCGGCTCTTTTTCTGCCTGTGGCGTGATCAGTGCGGCAGCACGGGGCCGGAATGCCCGGCAGCTCACTGGGTGGACGGCGCGATCTGCCGCTGGAGCGCCACCTGGTTCTTGTGCTCCGCCGTCTTGAACCGGAGGTACTCCTTTTTATCCAGGTCGAAAAGCTGTCTCCTGAAGCGGGTCGTAAGATCGTGCCATTCATTGATTCTCATGCCGAATCGTCTTTCCTCGGGATAGCGCAGGGTGTTCATAAAACACTGGATCGCGAAGTAGTAGCGGACCGCACTGCGCTCAAGGGCGCCGCGCGGTCCGCCGATATAGGCCGGCTTGCCGTTCCTGTCGGTTCCGGTCACGGTGAAACCGACCTTGTCCCGTCCGATTGTTGCAAAATAGATTTTGGCCGCGAGGCGAAGCACGGCACTGTCGCTGTATGAATAGCTGACATGGACGAAGGTCTTCTTCCCGTTCAGGGGGAGGGCCTCGAACCTCATCTTGTGGTCCTTCGTGCCGTACGGGCCGGCAGCGGCAGTGAGATTGATATCCAGATATCCGTGCTGCAGGGAAGCGACCTGGTAACGGTACCTGACGCTCCGCTTTTCTTCCGGCGCTTTATACTCCTTGACGCCGGGGTAAAAGGTCAACAGCCAGGCGCCGGTCAGCTCCCTGTAGGTACATGCCTTGATATTGGGATGGAGGGGGACGATATCGCACCAGCTTGCCGGAACCTTGAGGGAATCGACAACAGTAGCGAACGGGAAATCGAAAATCCCGTAGACGTCCACATGCACCCTGCTGTCTCGCTCAAATGATTCCACAACGAGAGGAATACCGAAGCTGTTTGTCTCCAGTCGGGCCATGTTCCTGCGATAGCTGTCGAGCAGGAGTGTTTCGCCCTGCCGTCCTGTTTCGACTGCGGCAGCGGGTCCGGCAGAGAGTAGAATCGCCGCCGCGACTGACGCCAGGAGCAGTTTTGCAAAATATCCGTACGAACACATCCGATTCATATGACTCTCTTCAATCCATTATAAAACGTTACAGCCAGCGGACAAATAAATTGATAAACCACTCTCTGACCCTGGGCAGATAGGGCCTGTTTTTCCACTCATCCCAGCGGATCTGCCGGGAATTGGCAAGGTCCCTGACAAACGTTTTCTCCATTTCGGCGGCAAATACGCGACTGAGGATCACCGCATTCACTTCGTCGTTGTTCAGCAGGCTCAAAAAATCCATGTTGGTCGAACCGACGGTCGACCAGACGCTGTCTACGGTCGCGGTTTTCGCGTGCAGCAGGGAGGTGCCGTGTTCGTAAATCTTTACGCCGGACTTCAAAAGCCCGGAGTAATGATGCCGCTGGGCGTGCAATGCCAGCGAGGAATCGGTGATCCCGGGGAGAATGATCTTGACGTCAACACCGCGTCCGGCCGCATCTGTCAGGGCTTTCAGGATCTGGTCGTCGGGAATGAAATAGGAATTCGTCATGTGGATCGAATGCTCGGCGAAAGTGATGGCCGACACATACATAATAAAGGGAATCCTGTTGGTCTCTCCCGGAGTGCTGCCGACGACCCGCACCAGGGCGCTCCCCTGTTCTTTCAGGTCGGGGAAATAGTTCGGCCCCGCAAGTTCCGGCCCCTTCTGCTTCGCCCAGGTAGCAAGAAAGAGCTTCTGAAATTCGGCCACGGCCGGTCCTTCAACCTGGATGTCGGTGTCACGCCAGTGAATGGGCGATTTTACGTTTCTTTTCCGTTTGAGCGGGGAGCTCGAATACACCTTGCTGATGTTGATCCCGCCGATAATGGCGACCGTGCCGTCGGCAATCAGAATCTTGCGATGGTCCCGGTTGATCAGTTCCCAGTTCAGCCCGGACTTCAACGGATTAAGCGGATTGAACTCGACCACTTTTATTCCGCCGTCGCGCAGACGCTGGAAAAAAGGTGCGCCGGTATTCATGCTCCCCATGCTGTCATAGATGATGCTGACCTGGACGCCTTCCCCCTGTTTTTTCAGCAGCAGATCGGCGAATCTGCGGCCGGTCTCGTCATCTTCGATGATGTAACTTTCCAGGTTGATATGGCTTCTGGCCTTCTCGATCGCTTTGAACATTGCGGCATAGGTGGCCTGGCCGTCGCTGAGCAGCGTGACCCTGTTTCCCTTCGTCAGGGGGCTTTCGGTGACCGACTCCACCACGGCGGTGTGGCGCTCCAGTACGTCCGTCGGGTTGCCGGAGCGCTTCAGCCGTTCCATCACGGCTTTGCTCTTCCGGGGAGAGATCTCCCCCCCGGTGGACACGATCTGTCGTGGTTCCCGTGCTTCCGGAGCCTCGTCAATCACTGCAGAGACGTTTGGCAGGGATGCGCATCCGGCGCTGGTCCCCAGCATGATCGCGAACAGGACATGCGCCATGATATTTCTGGTGATTGTCATCCGGTTACCTCTTCAAAAGAAGAATCTTTTTCCATCTGTTCCCCCATCCGGAAGGAGCCGTGCGGATCGGTTCAGGCTCCCGCGGCGGCACAACATCCGTCACATCATGCCAGGCGGTGATGAGGATCGCAAAGATCACCGGTCCCAGGATGAGTCCGAGAACCCCCAGTGCAATCACGCCGCAGATCGCTCCGAGCACGATCGCCGTGACCGGAATATTGCTCTTGGCGCCGATGGCAAGCGGACGTATCGCGTTATCGGCGAGCCCTACGAAGAACAGGCACCAGACCGCCAGGAGCAGCGCCGTGAGATAGGCGCCGTTGAAGGCGACAAGGGCTGCCAGGGGAACCCAGACTATGGCCGTGCCGACAACCGGCACGAGCGCCACCAGGGCCGTCAGTGCGCCGCAGAGAACCGGCGCGGGGACTCCGGCGACATAATACCCGACCCCGGCGGTTACCCCCTGGACAAGGCAGGTGAGGATCGTTCCGACCGTTACCGCTGTCGTTGTGGCACGAATTTCGGAAACATAGCGGCGCGCTTTGTCCTGATCCGTGGCGAACCGTGCAATGGCGGCGGAGATGGTCCGTTCGCCGTCACGGTAGATGAAAAAGAGCATGAACAGCGCCACCGCCACGGTGAAGAGGAACTCTCCCAGGTTCAGGGCGGTGTTTGTCGCTATATCAAGGATATATCCCGAAGCGCCGGCAGCAAGCTTGGCGCCGATACCGGCGAGATCGAGGCCGAAACGGTCTCCCAGGGAGACAATCCAGGTTACGAATGGGAAATGGCTGAGGGTGGCGCTCCCGGTCGTCTTGAATGCCAGTACGAGCCGTTCGCCTTCACTGTACCATTCGACGGCGTTTTGGGCGACCATGACGATCATGGCTGCAACCGGCAGTATGAGGCAGACGGTTATGGCGAGAACCATCAACCCGGCGGCGCGGTCAGGGTGTCCGGGGAACTTCCTGGCCAGCCGGTCGTGGTGGGGAAGGGTGGCGATGCCGATGATAAGCGACCACGCCAGCGG
Source organism: uncultured Geobacter sp. (assembly GCA_964524835.1). GTDB lineage: Bacteria > Desulfobacterota > Desulfuromonadia > Geobacterales > Pseudopelobacteraceae > JACRCG01. Next base: position 15,802 of record CAZGEG010000018.1, on the reverse strand, counting down.
TTTGGCGATCGGGGCCGCCAGCAGGGCAAACAGCACGGCTGCGGCGGCCGTTGCCAGGGCAGCCAGTATGCTCAGAAAAATCTTCTTGTCCATTGGTGCCCCCTTTCCGGGTGGTGGAAGGTCCGCTTGCGCAGCGTGCAGGTCAATTGGCCGGCCGTCCGGCTGTTTCATCCATGCCCGTCGGCCGGGACTTTACCGCCGGGACGCCGGCAAGTACCACGAAGGAAGCCCGTGCCGCAGGCTGAAGAATCGGGTAATGGGAGGAGGCGATCTTCCTGATGATTCCATCGCTGAACTGGATCGTCGCCTTGACGTCAGTTACCTCCAGCACCTTGCCGGCGCCCCATTCATGGGCTCCTGTGTGGCTTACAATGTTGCCGCGCTTTATCTTCATTCTATACCTCCGGATTAACAGACCTATGGGTCATGGCGCAGCCATGCAGATCACGGGGCGTCCTTCTGATCGGCGATTAACTGGTTTATCAGCCCGAGCTGCGCCTGCTGGATCGCAAGGAGTTCCCCCCACTGCTCCTCCCTCAAAATATCCAGTTTATCATGCAGCGACATTATCTCGAGTTCCGCCTTCAAGTTGACTTCGTAATCATGATCCGCGCTCATGCGGTCCTTATAGGCCTGGCGATTTTGAGACATCAGGATTATCGGGGCCTGAATGGCGGCAAGCATGGACAGGAACAGGTTCAGCAGGATGTAGGGATACGGGTCGAAGGCCTCACTGCCGAACTTGAACAGCATGAACGAATTCAGGAAAACCCAGACCATCAGGATAACGGCAAAGATGGAGATGAAGGTCCAGGAACCGCCAAAGGCCGCGACTTTGTCAGCCAGTTTCTGGCCGAATGTCAGTTTTTCGGAAACGTCTTTAGCGACATTTCGCGTGATATGGGTTCTCTGGGCGAGATGATGGGCAACGTGCTTTTCCTGCTTGCCAAGCGATTCATATTTCTTGCGAAAAAGTTTTTCCGATATGTCGATTTCTTTCTGGTTCATCGCATGATCCTTTTATGGAGGTGTTGAAAAAACGTAACGCCGGTAACGAGGCTGTTTCTACATCAGCCAGCGTTTTTTCATCAGCAGATATGCGAAGAAAAAGGCTGCAGCTCCGACGGCAAGCAGATATATCCACTCAAGAGACAGATTCGCTATCCTGCCGTCATCAAGGAGGATCGACCTGATCGGCTCGTAAAACTGGTAGGATGGCAAAAAAGGAGCAACGGCGGTCAGCTTTTGCGAAAAATCCGACAGCGCAGAAGGGAGCAGATGGGGCAGGTAGAACATGACGCCCAGCGTCCTGGCGCTGGCTTGGTTGCGGCATAAAAACCCCAGGAAGATGCCGTACGAGCTGAAGCAGAAGCTGCCTACGACAATAAATGCGACGTAACTGGGGATGTTGCCGGGGCTGAATGCTCCCATCAGGTGGAGGGAAAGCACCGCTGCCAGTATCAACACCATGCCCGACAGCACTTTGGCGCTCAGCCACTCGATTTCACGCATGGGAGTCTGCAGCAGGGCAAGCAGCAGCTTTTTCTCTTTTTCTTCGGCGACCTGCGCCGGCATGATGATGAAACCTACCAGCAAAACCAGCATGAGAATCCAGGTGGGGAGCGTTTGTTGTTGAATTCCCCCCTCCTGGAGCGTCTTGATGTCTGAAATCCAGTTAAGGCCTTTTCCTTCCGCTGCCTTTTGCAGTGCGGAAAAACTCTCCACGATTGAAAGGGTTTGCAGAGACTCTTTCTTCAAGACGACAAGGACCACGCTCCCCTTTTCTTTGTCAGAGCGTACCAGCAGGCCGTCAATTTTTTTTTCTTTCAGCCATCTGCTGCCTTCATCTTCACCGGATACGCGGTAAACCGTAAATAAGTTATCGGCAGAAGTGATGGTCTGCAGGATTGCCGGAGCATAGGTTTCTGTTTGAATCAGTCCGATATTTATTTTTTTGAATTCTGCAGCCGACATGTCTACCAGCTTCAAAGAGAAAAACACAAAAAACGGAATGAAAATAATCAGGAAGATGGTTTTGTTCTTGAACGCGATGGCCAGGTCATTCAGCGTCAATGTAATGATGTTTCTCAGCATGGCAGGCTCGTCGTATTATAGATATCGGAATTAAAATATTCCTGAGGTGAGCCGTCGAACACCAATTTTCCCTGGTGAAGCATGATGACGCGGGTCGCAAGGTTTTTTATCTCTTCCGGCCGATGGGACGTAAAGACGATGGTCTTGCCGGATGCATGGAAATCGCGCAGCAGCCGGTAGATCTCTTTCGTCATCTCGAAATCCAGCCCCGATGTCGGTTCGTCAAAAAGGAGCAGGGGAGGGTCGGCAAGCAGCGAGCGCCCGATGCTCACCCTTTGCCGCAGCCCTTTTGACAATACCTGAACCTTGTTGCTGCGGAAAGGGAGCAGGTCGAATTCCTCCATGATCTCTGCAACGCGTCCGGAAGGGACCTGAAACAGGCGCGCAAACAGCGCAAGGTTGTACTCGACGGAAAAAAAATCGAACAGATTCGGGTTTTCCGGGACGAACCCTATTTTTCGCACCACATCCAGTCTGCTCTCCAGATTGATACCGTCCACCAGCACGTGTCCGCTATCGGGGAGGTGCCAGCCGGCAAGCATCTTGAGCAGCGTGGATTTGCCGGCTCCGTTGTGCCCGATGACAGCGATCAGTTCGCCCTTTTCCACCTCAAGAGTGAGCGGAAGAAGTCCCCTGTTTTTAGTGTAAACTTTTGTAAGTTTATGAATTTCGATTTGCATACGTTAGGTCCAGTCTATCGGGGATGGTGCCGAGTACCGTGAGTGGCGCGGAGCCCCACTCACGGTACGTATCGATTTGCTTTCAAGCAGATGAAACTGATTACGTTAATTTCAGAATCACGATCACCAGAATGACCACGACCAATACCGCAATAATAAATCCCATTTTCCACTCCTTTCCACTGCCGGCTTTCACCTGCCATTACTGCCGGCAGTTATCGTTCAATCTGTTAGAATCCATGCTTTCGCTTGTCGTTGCCGTGTACCGCTCGACCGCACCGCCCTCACTACTTGCCGAGAACCTTTTTTACCTGACCGACCTTTTCCTGGACTCTGCCGGCTATCCGCTCGGCGATACCTTCAAGCTTCAGTTTCGGATTGTCGCTCAGTTTCCCGGCGAGCTCCTTGATCGTGCCCTTCACTTCGTGAAACGTTCCTTCGGCCTGGTCTCTCGTGCTCGATTTCATGGTATTCTCCTTTGGTCCACACCTCTGAATTTGCAGAAAATACGCCATGGCGTATGTCCTGCTCATAAAGGTACAAGGCAACTACCGTGCCAGAGCCCGGCAGAGGAGATGTAAAGTGCAACGGTCTGAATATGCAGGGAAAAATAATGGCAACAGGCGGGGATAGGGGGGGAACCGTCGGAGGAATCCGTCATGTCTGGCGTAACTGCCATATATGACGGCCAATGCCGTGCTGATTCTGTTGTTTAGCTGTTTCCGGAGCGGGCTAGTCCAATGGAAACTGCCAGACTACCCCGACACGGGTGTCGTTTGCTGCTGCCGGAAATCCGGCCGAACCCTTCTGCAGCTTCGGGACAGAGTATTCGATCGCGATTGCTGGCTTGATGCCGAACAACTTTTCAAATCCGGAACTGAGTACGCCGATCGGGTCGGTGGCGATAAGCCCGGCGTGGTCATACCAGCGCATCTCTCCCTTGCGCTTGATTGAATCCCGCCAGGGCTCGAAAATGTATGCCCCGATAAGTGAGCCGACGACAGGTGTCACTATCAGGTCCTGGATGGATGGCTTCTCGTAAAAGCATTCTACACCGAATTCGAACAGTGACGATATGACGGTGGAATACGCTAACGCTTCACCCTTTTTCAGGCCGCGCTCCCGTGCCCGGGTGTAGTACGCGGCTCCCCAGTAGGGATGGAGAATGTAGTTGATATAGAACTTGTCCTTGTCGATAGTGGGAGAAATAAAGTTCTGACCATACTTCTTGAAGCTGTTTTTCTTCTGTTCACTGCTCCAGCTGGAAATACTCTCCGGCATGTAATATATGAATCCAGTCGCAACAATCTGTGCGCCGAACAAAATGGCCGCGTCACGCCTGACGCCGTTCCAGTCCACGATTTTCTTTATTTCACCGTTTGCGTTGGATGGTGGTACGACTGACAGGGTTTCAGCGGCAGGCTGCGCAACAACCCCGGCGCTGCTTGACGTTGCGGCCGCAAATATCGCAATTCTGGCCAGTGACTCCCTGCTGCGGGTCGGAACATCGACGCTTCCGGCGCCAGCTTCATACGATCCGGGAAAACCGGCGGGCGAAGAAACCAGGGGAAGGGGGGTATGATCGGGCGAGGGGAGGGGGGCCGCTAACGGTTCGGTATTGCATGCCATCAACAGAAACAGAGCAGCAGATGCAAATGGAACGGTTCGTCCGAACCATTGGCGGATTGACAAGCGGACTGCATGAAAAAGCACGTAAACCTCGAAATTTTAAACAGGTAGGAATAGTATCAGGTCTGTTTGGATAGTGTACGACTAGTAGTCGTGTAGCACAAAACCGGTTATTGCGCAACCTGAGTAGTGCCAATTACCGGTTGAACCGACCGTGCGGCTCAGCTACGGCCTTCAGCATGGCCGACTGCAGGGCGTCCTCCAGCTCTGAAAATATGTTTTCATATCACGGTTCCTGTTTATGGTGCGACTCCCTTTTTTGCCGCATATCAGCAGGTGATATGTATTGAAATATCCGCTGCCGGACAGCCGCTGATGAACAATGACTTATGGGGTGATTTTTGGAGTTGAAATAATATTGCCTATCTCCTGGAAGGGGCCCAGCGGATTGACAACAGTTTTTTCAAGATTGATCATGGGCTCGCCGTACCAGTACTTCTCGACAATGACGGAGTCTACAACCAGAAAGGTTGCTTTAAATTTCCACCCCGAGTCTCTGGTCTTTCTCCTGAAATTTAAAATATCCAGCCAGAAATTTCCGTAACGATCGGTTTTGGCAACTTGAGGTTCGAATATGTAGCCGGAGCACTGGTCCCGGACTTTGAGGCATTGAGTGATTCCCCTCCCCAGATCTTTCATATCCAGCGTTGAGGTTGCCGCGGCGATATCCACAAAACTGAGTATTTTCAAGTTCGAAGTGGAATAGATATTAAATCCGCATTTCTTTATGTCAGTAACCGAAGATTTGTTAATAACCACGCTGTTATAGGCATCAACGACTTCCTTGTATGATTTCCACGGTGAATGTGTAACAGAGGTGGAGTGCGGCAGCAATGCGGCACATCCGGAGAAAATTACTGTCGTCATGAAGACGATAATGAGTTTGATTCTATTTTTGTCCATACTCAGCTCACATGATTACAAGAATGGATAACGATGTACATTAACCGCCCTGTTGCTGCAGTTGGCGATCCAGGCCGGTCGCATTAAATGCTCAGGTGATGAAGCATGCCAATGCCTGAATTGCCACCAACCATTGAACAGATGGGTTATGATGGACTTCGCAACTTACGTGCCGGAGAATGGTTTGCAGGAAGTATTAGTGCAACAGGCTGACATTTCGTGAGAAAACCGGAGCAGATAGTGTGGGGTGTGATGAGGCGCCGTACGCTGGACCCGTCGCGATTGACATAACCGTCAAATGTAACGGGTGTGCCGGTGCCAATAGGGTAAAGAAGATGATTGAGTCAAAGGCCGCCTGACAGTGTGCGCAGCTAAAAATAACACATTCAGCAGACACAGGCACCGGCAGCATTACGGGGAAATTATTTCAGATAAGTATCACAATCTAGATGAATCGAATTGTCCCGCCACCGGAGTCTCAGGTCTTAAATCCCGGATGCTCCTCCCCGGCCGGTTCTTCCGGTAACTGTCCAAGCTCTGCAATGACCTGGGCACCCAGCAGCAGGATAATGGCTACTACCTCTATACAGAGCAGCGCTACCACCGTTATGGTGATGGAGCCGTAAATGACATTTATCATGGATACGGCCGCGTAGTACCAGACCAGCACCCGGCGGGTAATCTCCCATAATATCGCAGCGGTTATCCCGCCGATCAAAGCATGGCGAAACCTGACCCGCACCGGCGGCATCACCAGATAGATGGAGGTGAGCATCAGCACCTCCCCGACTATCCCCAGAATGTACAGAGCCGTGCCGGTCGTGCCTCCAAGATCCAGGCCCCAGCCAAAGAGTGCGAAATGCCCGCTTTCCAGGGTTTCTATCGCACCGACAATAAACGACACCAGTACGATTCCCAGGCCCATAACGGCGATATACAGATAGGGGATGATTGCGGAGATGAAAAACGTTCGGCGTTTAACCCTGACGCTGTGAAAAAAGATCACCGACAGGGCGCTTTCAAGCATGGAAAAGGCTGTGGAACTGAAAAAAAGCATGCCGAGGAAACCGATGATGCCAACCACCTTGCGGTGCTCCAGGAATGCCCGCACCTGCTCGGTCAGCGTTGACGCATAGCCGGGGATAACCATCTCCAGATACATCGACAGGGTCTGAACCAGTTGCTGCTCTTCTATGAAATGCGTCAGAACAATCAGGGCGATGATAGACAGAGGCACGATTGACAGAAGGGTGTAATAGGCGACAGCGGCGGACAACAGCAACCCCTGGTTGCGCATGAAACCGCGCAGTACCCGCATCAGGAAGCTGAAGAAGCGCCCTGACAACGCATATGCGTTGTTTTGATCATTCATGGCCGGTCAATACCTTTCACTGCAGAACCGGGGTACGGGGCAGGGAAACCCGTCAATTTTCATTCCCGGGTGATTTCAACAGCAGTGGCACTTGAAGTTTTTACATTTACGCATTGAGATTCCAGCATATTGCCTTTTCATATTAGACACCCCGTTCTGCCGTGTTGTTACTATTTCGAATCCAGTGTCACCTTTTCATTCCATATCGGGTTATTCTTGTCGTCCCTGTCCAGCTTTTTAAGCTCCTCCGGATCAACATGCCAAAAGGATAAATCAATTGATCCCTCAATATAGTTCTGTTTTCGGTCATGGGCAAACGGACACCACCAGTTTTCGACGATCTTGACCAGATACGCTGCGTAGCTGAAGAGAGCGACACTCATCGGACAGTAGTGCTTGCAGTTCAATACCCAGAAGATCCTGTAGTGCGCCAGGTGAAACCGGTTAATGTTGATGGTCGGCTGTTCTGCGTTACTGTACCGGTGTGACGTCCAGGCAGGGACAAAATCCCAATACGATTTAATGTTCATGCCGCCGACATATTTCAGATGTGTTTTGACCAGCAATGCCCCGACAATCACGAACGGTACGGTCGTAATGATCGGCAGGTAGATCAGCGGGACGCCGAGTATTACCTTCCATAAGGGTTGCTTCTCATAATTGCAGCCAATTCGTACCCTGTCCATTTTATTCCTTTTCCTTCTCTTGAATTGGCTTGAGAGCAAAAAAAAGAGCATACCTTGATACGCTCTTTTTCCCGTTCCCCCCATCAATCGATATGTTCGCCGTCATGTATCGAAAAATACCGGTCCGGCTAATGTATCACCATACCGGCGACAGGAGGTACCTTTTCTCCCGGTCTACTCGATGATCATCCGGTTCCGTACGCTCTTGACACCGTTAATGTCGGCGACAAGCTTGGTGACCAGGTCCTTTTCGGCCGTATTTCTGGCCTTGCCGCTCACCGTGACCACGCCGCGCTTCGTCTTGACCGTGGTGTTGAGGATACTCGTCGAGCGATGGTTGAGCAGCGACATGTTGACCTGGGCGGTGATGGAAGCGTCATCTACTTTTTCACCTATCGTCCGGGGTGCTTTTTTCGTGGCCTGAGATACGGTCATCTCATTTTTGACGTCTTTGATCCCTTCGACGTCCCTGGTGTATTCGGTTGTCAATTCTTTTTGTGACTGACTGGCCGCTTCGCCTTTAAGTGTCACGATGCCGTCATTGACTTCAACCTCGGTTCTGGCGGCGCTCACGCTGCGATGGAACAGCAGCGCGACCTTCACTTTATCACGAAGCCACGCATCCGAATTTGCGGTGGGGGGGGCGCCCTTGACTTCAAGCCTGTTGTCCACGCTCTTGACGCCGGGGAGGCCTGTTACGGTCTCCAGTGCCAATGATTTGTGGAAGTTTTCGGAGACGACCCCCGTCAAGGTGACGGCGCCGTCTTTGGACTGGATCTTGATGTCATCACCCTGCAGGTAGGTCTTGAACACGTATGACTGCCTGGCAGACGATTCGATGCGGTTGTCCATGTCCGTTGCAGCGTTGGCAGGAACGCCGAGCGCCAGCATGGCGACTGCGGCCACCAGTATGGATAAGGAATACAGTGCTTTCATAAAATGTTCTCCCGTTAATTGCTGTTGTTTTTGAAAAATCACGTTCGATACCCCGGCCGCGGCGTATTATCCACCTGCAGCCGGTTCCCGAAGACACGATGGAACATGATGTACCGTTCCTGCTACTTTCCCAGAACTTTCTTGATCTGGCCGATTTTTTCCTGGACTTTGCCGGCCAGTTTTTCGTCCGCTCCTTCATTTTCCAGAGCAGGATTATCGCTCAGTATTCCGGCGATCTCCTTGGCTGTGCCCTTCACGGTGTGAATCGTTCCCTGCACCTGGTCTTTCGTACTTGATTTCATGGTATCCTCCTTTAGGATGATGGTTCGATTGTGCAGAGGGCCTGGCAATGCTCATGCCCTCTGTCACCGGGTTGATCGCAACTTGCGTGCCAGTGGAGAGGTGCTGATTCTTAGCCGGTAAGGTGCTGATAATACGGTGTAAGGTTGAATTGAAGCGGCCAGTGTGAAGGGCTGGTTGTCATCTGAATCCGTCACGTTTGACATAACTGCCATATATGACGAGTTGTGACGAGGCAGGCATTATGAAAAAAAGGGCATACCCGGTACTTCGGATATGCCCTTTCAGTTCCTGCCGATAAAAATCTACTTGACGGCAGGTGCAGCAGCGCCTTTTGCAGCTTCGGCGTCGTTTTTAGCCTTTTCCGTGGCGGCTTTTTCCTCGGTTTTCACTCGTGTTTTAGCTGCCTTGGCTTCTTCTTTGGCGTTTATTTTTGCTGCCTTCGCATCTTTTTTCGCTTTCAATTTTGCCGCCTTGGCCTCTTCCTTCGCTTTCAGTTTTGCTGCTGTGACTTCTTCAGCATTCTTTACTTTTTCAGCTTTCGCGTCTTTTTGAACGTCAGCAGCGGTAGCTGCAGCAGCGGCTGCGTTTGCAGTTGCGGCTTCCGGTTTGGCAGCATCAGCAGCGAAAACAGCTGCAGACAGTGATACGGCAACGAGAGTGGCGATTACGGCGGATAGAATCTTTTTCATGTGGATGGTCTCCATGTGGGTTTGTATCGTCGGTTTATAGGCATAAAAACGGATGTCCGAGCCGAACGAGAGATGAAAATCAATATTGCCGCGACAGGTGTCGATAAACTACAAATTTTTTTGTTACAGCAGAACAGCAATTCACCCAGTAAGTTTGACCATGAATGTTGCAAATTTTATTGGTTTAGTGAGTAAATTATTGTGCTTTTCGTGGACAACTGCTTTTTTCAGGATAAATTGAGAATAAAACAGGGCTCTGCAAATGTTTTCGAAGTAAAGTACATGGCAACTAACGTGCCAGCGGAGAGTGTGGGTGTAAGGGGCTGATAGTGCAGGTTTAATCAACAGGGAGTCGTGCCGGTTTACGGGAGAGCCGTCAGTGGAACCCGTCTTGTATGACGTTACTGCCATATATGGCGGTTCGCGACAGGACAAATATGATCACGCCGGGAACTCTTGAAACCTCCATCAAGGATCGATTCAATCCGTCTGTTTCAATAAATTAGATCATCCCGCTTCCCTTGTACTTTTCCGCGACTTTTCTGAAGTGAAACCCGTAGATGGCATAGGTTATGGCAAGCGGGAAGAGCCGCGGACGATTCGACAATGACCATAAGAAAAGTTTCCAGTAGTGGAATCGCTCCCTGCCGATGATTCCCAGAAACAGGATCGACTTGAAGAGCGCCCCCACATACCCCGGCTGGAGGTGAAATTTCCCCAGGTGCTGGGGGCGGTATTCCCTGAGGAGCCTGATCACCCGCTGATAGTAGTTTTTTGGCGCGTAGATGGATTCAAGGATGGACCGGTACCCGCCGATGAGCGCTTCAGCCTTCATCCGCGGGATAAAGTTGAGGTCGCTGTCCATGTTGTTGCCGGAGTCGTCCCCCAGAAGTCTCCCTTCCAGATTCATGCGCAGGTGAAGTCTGGTCCCGCGGATGGCGGAGAGCACACCGACCATGGCGGTGACGATGCCGCTCTCCTGGATGAAGAGTATTTGCCTGTCGAAAATCGACGGCGGGTCGCTGTCGAAACCGACGATGAACCCTCCATGCACCTGCAGGCCGGCCCGCTGGATGCTTTTGACCGATGCCAGCAGATCTCGGTTCCTGTTCTGCACCTTGCCGCTCTCGGCATGACTCTCCTCGTACGGGGTTTCGATGCCGATGAAGACCTCCTCGAACCCGGCCCTGACCATCATCTCCATGAGTTGCGGGTCGTCGGCCAGGTCGATGGAAGCTTCGGTGTAAAAGTAGAACGGGTACTCGTTCCTCTCCATCCAGTCGGTGATGGCGGGCAGGATCTCCCGCTTCAGCTTCCCCTTGTCGCCGATGAAATTGTCGTCGACGAAAAAGATCGCCCCGCGCCACCCTCGGATATACAGGTTGTCCAGTTCGGCGATCAGCTGCACCAGTGACTTGCTCCTCGGTTTTCTTCCGAACAGCGCGGTTATGTCGCAGAATTCGCAGTCATAGGGGCACCCCCGTCCGTACTGGATATTCATGGCGGCATAGTTCCTTACTTTTAACAGGTCCCAGAGCGGGAGGGGGGTGTCAGCCAGGTTCGCCCACCGGTCGTCGGTATAGAGCTGCCGTGCCGTGCCTTTGAGCAGATCCTCCAGAAAAGGGGGGAGGGTAAGTTCAGCTTCCCCCAGCACCAGATGGTCAATTTCGGGGAAATCTTCATGGCAGGCGGTAAAGAGGGGGCCTCCGGCAACCGTCTTGACTCCCAGTCGCAGGCAACGGGCGATCACCTCCTGTGTCGATTTTCGCTGGATCGTCATAGCGCTGATGAAAACATAATCCGCCCACGCAAGATCCTCATCGGAGAGGGGGATAACATTCATATCGACCAGCCTCTTTTCCCACCGGCCGGGCAACATGGCGGCCACCGTCAGCAGTCCCAGCGGAGGAAAGCTCGCCTTTCTGTCAATAAATTTCAAGGCGTATCTAAAGCTCCAGAAAGTGTCCGGATAGTGTGGATATACGAGAAGAATCTTCATCTGTCTTCTCCTGCAGAGCGTTTGAAGCATAGGGGTAATGAGCCGAAAGTGGCGTATTTCGTTCTATAGTAGAGCATAAAGTTCACTTATTTCAATACTGCCGACTATCTTCATCAGAGTAAGCAACAGTGCCGATACTCTGACGGAAACTATGCAGAACCGAATGTGACTGAGGCGGCCTGCCGGTATTACGGGTGCTACTGCTAGTAAGAACTGGGAGTGGAGAAGCCGGAGATATCGGTGTAAAGCTTAGCGGATCTGTTCAGGAATTTGACGGTTGGACGGGGCGTAGAGGACATTGCGGGCATGCCAGATACCGTCCAGGACCGCAGTCCGGTACAATGACTCAAGGTCTTTTCGTGCATTATCGATTATTTTACCCGGCATCCCGGGCAGATAGCTGCCGGCATAGAGTGAGTTGGCCCTGCTCAGTTTATCGAGCGCAGCGGCAAAACTGCCCATAGTCAGCAGTCCGAGTCCTTCAACAACATCAGCATGAAACTCGTGGACGTCAACACAAATGCCGTGCTGGTCGATTCTGATACCGTCCTGCCCGGCAATCAGCGGGTTGAAACCTATTTCCCTGATCAGGAAGCTGCAGAGCGGACGGATAATGATCTCCTCAAGCCGGCGCCTGTTGGTGCGAGTTACCGGTACGTCCCACATGGAACGACAGATCCGGTCCCAGGAATAGTACAAGTCCAGCGGGGAGAGGAGCGAGCAGAAAAATACTTTTAGAGTTTCATCCGGCCACTCCGCCGCGACAGGATTTCCGTTGACGGAAATGCTGAAGCGGCCCAGGGTCAGGATTTCCAGTGTGGTGTCAGGTATATCCATGGGACTCCCCTTGAATAAATACTGCCGGTTCCAAATGCGGGGAAGTATTGTTGCCGGTTCGTTCTCCGGAGTCCCTGCGTACCTATACGCCTTCGCTCCTCAATCCGCGCCGTCATGATGACTTCCCTGACATGAAACCGGAATATCAATTCAAAACCAACTTGAATAGCGGTACCGCTGTTCATGGTCTGCAGAAAAGGTATAGCGCAACTAACGTGCCAGAGAACTTCTGCGGATGCTGAAACCTCAACTAACAGATATTACAGGGTAAAGCGCGAATGGGTCGCTTGCGGCGACGGGGGAGGCCGTCAACGGAATCCGTCATTTATAACATTACTGCAAAATACGACGGACCGCGTTGAGGCGAAAACAAATCCCCCTCTGTCCCCCTTTCAAAAAGGGGGAGGCATAAAAAAACCCCCTTTGCAAAGGGGGGCAGGGGGGATTTGTATGCTGAATCAGATTGTTTTACTTGCGGACGATACCATATTTCCGCATCCGGGCGCGAAGGGTGCTGGCATTGAGGCCGAGAATCCCCGCTGCACCGTTTTTTCCTTCAATCCGCCAACCGGTTTTCTGGAGAATCTGGAGGATGTGGTCATGTTCCATTTCGCCAAGGGCCTTGACCTCTTCCCCTGCAGGCTCTTCTGTTTTCCGGAACGTATCGAAGCGGTCCAGTATCTGCAGTGAACTCCCCTGGCTGATGATTACCGCACGCTCGATGACGCTTTCCAGTTCCCGCACGTTGCCCGGCCAGTGGTATTCCTGGAGAGCATTCAGGGTGTCTTTTGAAATACTCTCGATTTTTTTGCCGATCTTAAGGTTGAATTTGGCGACAAAATGGTTGACGAGCAGCGGAATGTCTTCCTTGCGCTGCCGGAGCAGCGGCATCGTGATGGGGAAAACGTTGAGGCGGTAAAACAGGTCTTCCCTGAATGTGCCCTTGCGGACTTCTTCGCCCAGGTTCCGGTTGGTGGCCGCAATGATCCGGACGTCGGTCTTGATGGTGCGGGGACTCCCCAATCGCTCGAATTCGCCGTCCTGAATAACCCTGAGCAGTTTGCATTGCAGCTCCAGCGGCATCTCGCCGATCTCGTCGAGAAATATCGTGCCGCCGTCGGCCAGTTCGAAGCGTCCGATCTGGCGGGCATCGGACCCGGTGAACGCGCCCCGCTCACGCCCGAAGAGCTCGCTTTCCACCAGGGTTGCGGGCAGTGTCGTACAGTCGACCGTTATCAGCGGCCTCCCCTTGCGGGAACTGCTGCTGTGGATGGCGCGTGCGACCACCCCCTTGCCGGTGCCGGTCGCGCCCTGGAGCAGAACGGTTGCGTTCATCGGTGCAACTTGCTCGACCTGGGAATATACGTGCGAAAGGGCGGTACTTTGGCCGATGATGCTGCCGAAGTTGTACTGCCGTTCGACCTCCTGCTGCAGGTAGATATTCTCCGCCTGAAGCCGGTCTTTCAATTGTTTGATTTCTTTGTACGTGCTGTGGAGGGACTCTTCCGCCTTCTTGCGTTCCGCTATTTCCTGCGTGAGCTGCATATTCGACTTGAGCAGATCTCCCGTTCGATCCTGCACCGTCTGTTCCAGCTTCTTGCTGTAAATATCGAGCTTATTGTACAGCAGCCGCACTTCAAGAATGTTATGGATACGCGTCTTGACCTCTACCAGATCGAACGGCTTGCTGATGAAATCTTTTGCGCCGGCTTGCAGGGCGCGCAGCTTGTGGGTCGGCTGGGCGGTAATCACGAGGATCGGGAGGTAGCCGTCCGAATTGCCGGTTTTGAGACTCTCCATTACCTGGAATCCATCCATGCGTGGCATCTGCAGATCAAGCAGGATCAGGTCGTAATGGTTTTTGATATGCAGCGCGCAGACCTTCTCGGGATTCATCGTTGAAGTTACGCTGGTATAGCCGGCATCGCTCAGCATCTGCTCAAGCAGGAGAACATTGGACTCCTGATCGTCAACGATCAGGATGGAGGCGTTAAGAATCTCGGACTCGGTAATTATCATATCTGTTCCTTTTGAAGTTAGAGGTATTTACTCTGCGGATTTTGCAGAGAAATACTTCGTGAATTCACTTATCCCTGTTTATTTGGACGGAGCTGCCGGTACCGTTTTGGCTTTTGCGTATTTCAGCGTCATATCTATCGTATCCATGAACTCGTGGACCTTGATCGGTTTAGTGAGATAGCGGAAAAATCCGGATTCCAGGCCTTTTTCGACATCGCGGGGTATTGCGTTGGCGCTGAGCGCTAAAACCGGAATGTGCGCTGTTGTCGGATCCTCAGTCAGGATTTTCAATGCATCGATGCCGCTGATGCCGGGCAGATTGATATCCATCAGGATAACATCGGGCAGGGAGGCTCGCGCTATCTCGATGCCGCGTACGGCTTCCTGCGCTGTCAGAAGGCGGATATCGGAACGTCGCGAAATGAGATCCTTGACCAGCATCATATTCGCCGGGTTGTCCTCGACATAGAGCATCGTGTACTGACGCGTGTCGCCTTGAGGGCTCTTCTGTGAGATCAGCGAGATTTCGTCCCCGCTGATGGTAGTTACTGGTTCATCCGTCCGGTTCAGTTCCAGCCAGAAAACGCTCCCTTCCCCGACCGTGCTTTCCACTCCGATGCTTCCCCCCATCAATTCGACCAGCCGCTTGCATACGACCAGGCCGATGCCGGTGCCCTCTTCGACGTTACCTCTTTGGCCAAGGCGATTGAACGGCTGGAACAACTGCGAAAGCTGTTCCGGATCCAGTCCCGCACCGGTGTCCCGTACACTGATCCGTACCGAATCCGGTGGGCTCTGGATACAGGAGACCACCACCGTACCATCCGGTCTGTTGTATTTGATCGCGTTGGAGAGAAGATTGAGGAGAAGCTGCTTCACCCGGGTCCGGTCGGCATTGACAAAGAAGGGTGTTTCAATGCGGGTAAAGTCAAGCCTGATGCCGTGCTGATGCGCCTGCGGTTCTACCATGACTTCACATTCGCGCATGACTTCGACAATCGAAACCGGCTCCAGCGACAACGACAGCTTGCCGGACTCGATCAGCGCCAGGTCGAGAATTTCGTTGATAAGCTCCAGCAGGTACCAGCCCGCTTTGAGTATCTGGTCGATGCTTCGTTTCTGGGAGAGCGTCGGCTGCGGTACTCCGGATTCCAGGAGCTGGGCAAAGCCGAGGATTGCTCCGAGCGGCGTGCGCAGCTCATGACTCATGCTGGAAAGGAAATCAGATTTCGCGAGGTTGGCTTTATCCGCGACGAGCATGGCGCGCTCGAGTTCGACGTTCTTATCCTGAAGCACCTGATCGAGTCGTGCCCGTTCCGCCTCGATCTGCTTGCGTGCGGTGTTGTCGGTGCCGATGAGCAGGTAGCCGATGATCGCTTCCTGTTCGTCACGCAGTGCCGTGACCGAGACTACGGCAGGGAAGCGGCTGCCGTCCTTGCGGATGTAAGTCAGCTCGTAAATGTCTTCAATCCCTCGCCGGGCCTTGAAGACCAGCGCATCAAATCCCGGCTTTATAGGCGTTTCAAGCTCGATACTGAGCGACTTGGCGCGGGCGATAACCTCCTGCGGGTCGGAAATGTCGGCCGGGGTGATCC
>CAZGEG010000017.1:0-104632 GCA_964524835.1 uncultured Geobacter sp. | reverse complement strand
GTCACGTACGGTTCTGAGGGGGGAAAGGGGCCGAAAGGCCCCTGACCTACCCGGTAGAGGAAATAAAATGATGAGGATAATTTCAATCGCTGCGCTAGTGTTATTTTCACTATGCGGAACAGCCTTTGCCAAAAAGCCAATCCCGGCAAGTGTACAAAAAGAACTTGATAATATGTACAACTCATATTCCATCGCATCTTCAGCCATAGGCGATATAAACAGCGATGGAATTGCAGATTATGCTGCGGTTATTCATAAAAAAGATAAAGACATGTACGCAGAAGTGGTTGTGTTTTGGGGAAAACCGGATGGTAAATATGAGTTATTTGCAAGATCAAAAGAGTTGCATTTGCCTCAGCGACTGCCAGAAGTTCATATAGAAACGAAAAAGAAGTCGTTATTTATTAGCACATTCCGCAATACTTTAAGTTCGGCATCTGGAGAGACCTACCAGTTCCAATTTAGAGGTAACGACTTATTTTTAATTGGTATGGAAACGGTTTATCGTGAACCGGTATGGGAAGAAGATGTTGACGTAGAAAAATATGAAGAAAAAATCAGTTACAACCTCCTTACAGGCGAAAAGAATACCCAAGAAAAAAAGAACCATAAAACCACGGTGAAAAACGAAAAACGTCCCCAACTTGAGTTGTTGCTCCTCAAAGAATTTGGCTTCGACCAAATCCTGACATTGATTAATTGCCAGAAGAACAAGGCTCCCAACTAGGCGGCGGCACACAGACGCTTACGCGCTGGTGCGCCCCCACCCCGTTGGCGAAGGAATAAAGCATGGATAACGAATTTTTTGTGCCAGCGGCATTATGGTTGAGTGGAGTTAACCTGATTGTGGCGCTTTCACTCAAGCGACAAGGTTTGTCATACAAGTACATGCTGACCCCAGTGGTCATATCCAAGCTACAGCGACAGGATTGGGGATTGATGGCGTTACTGTGCCTTGTCGTCTTTTCAGTGGGGTCACTGTTTTCAAAATAAAAAAACCTTGGCTAAAAAGGTTCTTCGTGACCGATGGAGGAAAGTCGTTGGCCAGCAAAAAGGGGATATTTAAACAGAAAGGGTCATTTATCCAACAGTCTAAGCATTGCAGCGTGATATGCCGCCAAGTCTTCCCTACGGTCGATTGCCAGCACAAGGACGACAAGTACATCGTCTTCAACCAGATAGACCAAGCGGTATCCTTGTTTTCGCAATTTGATCTTGTAACAGCCACGCAGTTCGCCGTGCAACTCTGCACCTGGCATGTGGGGTTGCTCCAGACGTTTTTTAAGCAACTTACGCAGAGGTTCCTTTATGCTGCCATCAAGAGTCTGCCATTCCTTGAGAGCATCCGGCACGAATTTAAGGCGGTATACGGTTTTCCCTTTGTCGGCTTCAGACGGTGTCAATGTCTACCTCGACACTCCGATCTTTTTGGGTAAGCCGATGCCGGACAAGCTCTGTCAGATCACGGTCAGCAAGGGCTTCAACCAACATCTCGAAGATTTTAGGTGTTACCATATAAAATGCCGGACGGTTGTGGTTAAGAATAGCCACCGGCTTTTCTCCGGCAACGCGGAGTACCTGCGATGGATTTTTCTTGAATTCCGACATACTAATAGAATAATCGGCGTAAATGGTGTCCATGTTCATAATTACCCCCTTTGTTCAGCTCTAAATATAGAGCTATTTGCAGAGCTTTTCAAGCCTTTTTAAATATCTTGAAAAGCTATCACAAGCACGTTCAGAACAGAGGAGGCGATGCCAACAATCGGGAGGACCGGTGAACCCGGTCACCCTCATTACCGTTATGCGAACAAACCGAAATGAAACAAAAATTGACATGCGTACCATTAATGGTACAATGGGTTTCAAATGGCTGATATCGAATTTATCTTGAAGGTTGTGTTCTATCGTTCCGAGGCCGGCAATGAGCCTGTACGGGAATGGCTCAAGGATTTGCATCGTGAGTCAAGCGTCAAATAGGCGAAGATATAAAGACCGCCCAGCTTGGCTGGCCTTTGGGAATGCCGCTCATCAAAAAGATCGATAGGGACTTATGGGAAGTTCGAACGAAATTGGCAGACAGCATTGCACGGGTTTTCTTCACAGTTGACGGCGAGCACATGATTTTATTGCATGGATTTATAAAGAAATCACAGAAGACTCCGCAAAATGAACTCAAGACGGTATTGAGCCGTCTTGGCACCTACAAAAGAGGCACAAAATGAAAAACGAACATTTAGGATCAAACTTCGATGATTTTCTTGAAGAAGAAGGTCTGCGCGCTGTGGCAGAAGCGGCAGCAATTAAAAGAGTGATTGCATTCCAGATAGAACAGGAAATGAAACAAGCGAACCTTTCAAAAACCGCCATGGCTGAAAAGATGCACACCAGCCGCACGGCATTGGACAGACTCCTTGATCCTGCCAATGTTTCAGTTACCCTCCAGACCCTCGAAAGAGCGGCCCTTGCTCTCGGTAAAAGCCTCAAAGTGGAGTTGGCATAACCAGGCGGCGGCACACAGTCGGCGAGGGAAAACCTCGCGCCGCTGGTGCGCCCCCACCATGTTGAGTATCTAAAGGAGTCAGAACAACATATGGCATCAACAAGAGGGATCTCACTGCTTTTGCTGGCGTCCCTGATCTGTGGCTGAGCGACATCGGGGAAATTTAACCGGGGCCACAATCAAAAACGCGATGCCCAAGTTCGGGTTGGCTTTGATGCAGCCGGCAAAAAGTCGCCGCAATTGCAGCGTCAGCCGAAATATGGAGCTCAGACGGACAGTGCCACTATAACCTGGTATATGGGGGTTAAGCAAAACTGAGACTCAACCTTGCACACGTCACCGACGGTCAAGACTAGACCTATCGCCCGGTGGCGCTGATGATCCGGCAGTAGAATAAACCAGTGACACTCCCAATTTATTCAATTCCACAGAGTGTGGCAAATCCTTTACCCCAACTTCAATGCCGAGAAAATCATCTTCCACACCACAATCAGCGTAAACAGCAGATAGCTAAGGAGCGTAACGAGGGCGAGGCGGTGCTGAATGCCGGGAATGATACGGGCCAGACTGCCGACCTGCCGGAACGGCATCAGTACGCCTGCCCCGACCCCCGCGACGGCACCGCTGAAGAGGGTGGCGTACAGGAGGTAGCCGACATAACCATATTCTTTCTGCAGCAGGCAGAACGGGCAGTGGTGGGTGGGGAGTTCGTAGAAATAGAGGCAGATGAATGAGAGTATGGAGGCAATGGCGACCAGGAACGTGACGGCTGCGGCAATTGAGAACAGGTAGCCGGCACGCCCCCGCACGTAGAAGAACAGGCCGCTGGCCAGGGTGAGCGCCATGCCGGCAAAAAAGGCGATCTGCATCGGCCGGTGCGGCAGTGAAGCGAGATCACCGCTGAAGCTGGTTGACTCATGGCCGAACAGGCTGCCGCAGCAGGAGGTGATGATGTCCGGCTTTATCCCGGCAAAATAGGCGAACAGCAGGACGCTCTCCAGCACCAGCAGCGGCACGACGACATTGAGCAGTTCATATTTGAACTTGATCAGCGGGTAGTCGTACCCCCGGTTGTCGGCATGGTTGACGATCAGCCAGACCCCCGCCAGCAGGAAATTTACGGCCTTGAGAACCAGTGTGGGGTAGCCGAAGGAGTTTACCGCCAGGGTTCCGGCCGCGCACATGGCGCCGGCAAACAGCGTGTGGATATCGTCGGCGGTGTAGATGAAGAGGAACAGCGACATGAGCTCGAAGCTGAGGATATAGCTCATGATCGTCGAGATCAGGTAGGTTCTCCGCTCCAGTTCCAACTGCCCCTCGCTGCCGGAGGCCGGATCCCAGCGGCCGAGAATCCGCATGCCGTAATAGCCGGCATAGAGCCCCATGCCGGAGACCAGCAGCGCGATCAGCAGCAGCGCGAGAGCGGCGGGCTGCAGGATCACCGGCAGCTCCTGCTGTTGATAACCGCACCGTCTCGCATTTCGACCAGCGCATCGATCAGCGGCGAATCAAAGACGATCGGGTCGTGGCTGGCGATCAGCACGCTCTTCCCCTCCCCCTTCAATCGGCCGACAATCTCCATGAACTCCCGGGACAGCTTTGAATCGAGGTGCGCCGTCGGCTCGTCGGCGATGATGATGGCGGGATTGTTGATCAGGGCCCGGGCTATGGCGACCCGCTGCAGTTCCCCGCCCGAAAGCAACTCTACCCGCTGGCCGGCAAGGCGGGAGATGCCGAACTGCTCCAGCAGGGCCAATGCCCTGGCCCGGAAGACCGCCCGCTCCTCGCCGGTCGGATAGGCCGGCAGCATGACGTTTTCCAGAACACTGATCCCCTTCACCAGGTTGAACTGCTGAAAGATGAAGCCGAACGTGGAGCGCCGGATCTCGTTGAGGAAACGTTCCGGCAGGCTGGTGATCTCAACCGCAGCCACCCCCTCCTGCTGGAACGGTACCGCCGCAGCAACCCCGCGCAGGAAGATGCGCCCGGAGGTGGGGCGGGCCATGCAGCCGATCATCGTCAGGAGCGACGTTTTGCCGGAGCCGCTCGGCCCCTTGAAAACCGTGATCTGCTGTGGATTGACGGTCAAAGTGACGTTGTCCACGGCGGTGAACTGGTTAGTCTTGCCACTGTTGAAACTCTTCGTGATGCCTGAGAGTTCTATCATGTCAATACCTCATGGCGGCATCGGGATCGATCGTGGCCGCCCGCCAGCAGGGTATGACCGTCGCGGTCGTGTACGGCACCACCGTCAGGAAGAAGAGCAGCGACAGCTGGTAGCCATCGACAACCGGCACGAGCTGAAAGCGGGGGTAGATCACCGACCACCCCTTGAGCGCCTGGGCAAAGAGCGGGGCGGAGAGGAAAAAGACGTGCCCGTAGGCCAGCACGGTCCCGAGCAGAAATGCAGTCAGCGAGATCACGATTCCTTCCCAGAATTTGAGGAGCAGCACATCGGACGTTTCCCAGCCGATCGACTTGAGGATGCCGATCTCCTTCCGCTCCTCGGCAGAAAGACCGGTGGCCTTGTCCCAGGCAAAGATGATGAACGAGAGCAGCGACGATGCCAGAAGGATCAGCGTCATGCCGCCGCGCCAGTCAAAGATAGACTGGTAGGTGCGCTGGATTTCGCTTTTCAGAATCGGCCGGGAATCGGGGAACTTTTCGGCTATCTTGGCCGCAACGGTCGACAGTTCTTTCTGGTTGCGCACCGTTACCGCCAGGTCGGTCGCCTGGCCGTTCGGAAAATTGAACAACCGGCGGAAGTCCACCGGAGATACGACGATCATATCCGCCGCGACCAGGTCGGAGCCGCTCGGGAAGATCGAGCCGATCTCCAGCAGCAGCGGAGCTTTGTCATAGCTCGTCAGCGGCAGCAGATCGCCGACGACCAGATTGCGCGCCTTCGCCACCCCGGAGCCGATGGAAGCACGCTCCGGTTCTGCGGCGGAATCATCACTCCCCATGATCGTATAGTTGGCGCCGTTCAGCGCATCATAATAATAACCCCACAATCGCGGCTGCACCGCGGTTACCCCCCTGATCCGGCCTATTTCGGAGGCGTACCCGGAAGGCACTAGATCCTGTCGCCCCGCCACCAGGCGCTGCACAACCATATCGGGGGCATCGCTCAGAATGACCGCCGCCTCCCTCTTCATTGCGGTGACAAAGAACACCAGCGATGCCAGCATGAAGATCACCAGCAGATACATCGCCAGCAGGGAGAGATTCTTGGCCCTCCTGCGCAGCAGCGATGCCAGCGTGAATTCAAGGATATTCAGATGTCGCTCGACGGCTCGTTTCATGGTGCACCACGTGATGGTAGGGGCGGCAGAATCAGCGCGCCCGAAGGGAAATGTTCCAGCGCCAGGGGATGTTCCTGGAAAGGGGCGTGGCGGTCGGCCATGGCCGGGTGCCGGGTGTAGCGGGCCTCCGTCGTGAGGCAGAGATCCGTCACGTGCAGGTTCCGCAGCTCCGCCGGATGCGGGTCCAGTTCGCCGGCCGACAGAAGCTGCGCATGGCGGGCATGCAGCGGCAGCAGCATGAAAATGGTCAGGCTTGC
This sequence comes from uncultured Geobacter sp., assembly GCA_964524835.1. GTDB lineage: Bacteria > Desulfobacterota > Desulfuromonadia > Geobacterales > Pseudopelobacteraceae > JACRCG01. The sequence goes on along the minus strand of CAZGEG010000017.1, from coordinate 98,567 downwards.
TGCGGTGAACAGCAGGAATTGTAATGATCGGCGCATGGTTCTCTTTTCAGGTCACGGTAAAACGGAGTCCGGAGGTCAGTCAAGGGACTTGACGATCTGCCGCGTAATCTCGTTGAAGCGAAGAATCCGCTTCCCTTTATGGTCGGTTTTAAAGGAGCGGGCATCTTTCTCATTCAAAAACGGTATCAGTTCACTCCCCATCGGCCCATGGACGTCGCTGCCGGCCACAAAAAAGACGGTGCGCGCATCTATCATCGCCAGCGAATAATACTCCTTAACTGAGAGCGCAACGATGTCGGCCTGACGTTTTCCGGGGGTATAGCGGGCGGTATCGAAATAGTGGCTGAACATATCCTTCGGGCCGTCATAATAGGAGGTCGTACCGTCCCTGAAGCGTGCGGTCGCGGTCCAGTCAGGATATTTGGCGACAAACATCCCGCAGACCGGACACTTGGCCCCGGTCGGAACGGACAGGGTACTCTTGTCAGCGGCACGCGAAGCAGACACCGTCAGCAGACAGAGCAGAACAACCGCCGGGATGATGCATTTCGTGAAAACTCCGTTCATAAATTACTCTTTCTCGGCCAGCGCCAGCGCCTCTTTGTAGGACGACAGTCTGCCCCCGTTCTTGCCGACAAATGTCGTGGCGTCATCCTTTTTTGCAAAAGCCCATTTCGGAGTCCGGGTCATGACCCCCTTCCTGCTCCCCCCGATCACCCAGGTCGCCTTCTCGGCATTGACCAGTTTTTTACTGTTAAGATCGGCGACCTCGACACCATTGACCGTCTTGCCCTTGCCGGCTTTCAACTCGGTGGCTGCGCAGTGGATGCTGCATACACCGGCAGACGAGCCGTCTGTATAGGTAACAAGCATCCGGGAATGGGCAAATTTTTCCCGATCCATGCCGCAGTGCGGGCAGGCCTGGTGGGCCTTTATGTCGGCGTGTACGGATTCAGCCGCAGATCCTGCTCCCTGCCGGTGTCCCTCCATATGTCCCTCCATATGTCCCGGCTTCTGTTCCGCTACGGCGGCGTCTGCGCCCAGCGTCAGGGATACGATGGCAATCAATACGAAAATATGCTTTTTCATGGATTTGCTCCTTTCGGATATTCTATTATATTAACATAGCGTAAATAAGCAGATCGTGCAACAGAGGCAAGCCCTAAACCATAAACAGGGTTGACATTGCGTTACGTTGTACCTGACACTGTGCCGGTGCATACACTCAAAGCAGATCTTCTAGGAGCTTCCGATGAATCTCACCAAAAAACACATACTGGCGTTTTTCAAGAGTCAGGAGGGAACCGTCCATTCAGCACTCCTCCTGCGTGAGTTCGGCGGTCGCCATGTCAAACTGGAACTGCAGAATATGCTTGATGATCTGGTCGAAGACGGTGAAATTGTCCGGCAAAGGGGGAACAATTACACCCTTCCGGGGAAGATAAAATCAAGCCGCGGCCGAATCTCGACGCACCGGGACGGATACGGCTTTATGACCCCCGATGAGGGTGGTGAGGACATCTTCATCCCGTCGAAATTCCTGAAAGGTGCGATGAACGGTGACCTGGTCGAGGCCAGCTACAGCCCGAGCCGCATGGGGGGAAACAAACTGGACGGCCGGGTACTGGCGGTGCTGGAGCGTGCCACCAGCCGCATCGTCGGCCGCTACGAGGAGACCCGGCGCGGCGCGATCGTCATCCCCGAGGATCAGCGCCTGAATATCGTCGTCGCTATTCCGGCCAAAGGTCGCGGAACGGCACAGGACGGTCACCAGGTGGTGGCGGAACTGACTTCATTTCCATCCGGCGGGCGTCCCGCCGAGGGGCGGATAGTGGAGGTCCTCGGGTGGCCTGATGATCCCGAGGTGGAGGTGCAGTCGGTCATGCGCCGCTTCGACCTGCCGCATATCTTTCCCCCCGACACGCTGGCCGAAGCGGACGGGATTGCAGAAACCGTATCGAAGTCTGATCTTCAGGGACGGAGAGACCTGCGCTCGATGCCGACCGTAACCATTGACGGCGAGACGGCCCGCGACTTTGACGATGCCGTTTCCCTCTGCCGCGAGGGAGACAACTTCCGGCTCTGGGTCTCGATTGCCGATGTTTCGCATTATGTAAAAAAGGACAGCCCGCTGGATCGCGAGGCCTACCTGCGCGGAACCTCCGTCTACTTCCCGGATCGCTGCATCCCGATGCTGCCGGAGCGTCTCTCGAACGGCATCTGCTCGCTCAACCCGCACGTCGACCGCCTGACGATGACGGCCGAGATGCTCTTTGACCGGGCCGGCACCATGCTGGAGTCGTCCTTCTATTCGAGTGTGATACAAAGTGCGGCCCGCCTGACCTATACGATCGTGAAGCAGATCATTGTCGATGATGATCGCGAACTGACCTACAAATTCCGGCCGGTTTCCCCGATGCTGCTGGAAATGAAGGAGCTGGCCCTGATCCTGATGGCGATGCGCAAAAAACGGGGCAGCATCGACTTTGACCTCCCTGAACCGGAAATTATCATCGGCCTGACCGGACGGACCGAGGGGATCATCCGCGCCGAACGCAACCTGGCTCACCAACTGATCGAAGAGTTCATGCTTGCCGCCAACGAGGCGGTTGCTCATTCCGTCACCGCCCGGGACATCCCGTTCCTCTACCGCGTCCACGAGAACCCGGACCCGGCCAAGCTGCAAACCTTCCAGGACTTCGTCTTCGGCTTCGGTTACGAATTCAAGCTGGTCGAGGACAAGGTCAAGCCGTCCGAACTCCAGCGACTGCTGGCCCAGGCCGACGGTCGCCCCGAAGAGCGCATGATCAACTATTCCCTGCTCCGCTGCATGAAACAGGCCCGCTACGCCGCCGAAAACGTCGGGCACTTCGGACTGGCAGCGGACTGCTACTGCCACTTCACCTCCCCCATCAGGCGCTATCCCGACCTGGTGGTGCACCGGATATTGAAGGCGGCCCTCAACACCGAAGGGAAGCACGCCTCCCGGCAGCTGGCGATCGCCACCGAACGGCTGGGCGAGGTCGCCGAACATACCAGCAAACGCGAGCGGGTCGCCATGGAGGCCGAGCGGGACGTGGTGGAAATGAAGAAGCTCCAGTACATGCAGCAGCACGTGGGGGAACAGTTCGACGGCTACATCACCGGTGTGACCGGCTTCGGCTTCTTCGTGGAGCTTGAAGAGCTTTTCGTGGAGGGATTGGTGCATCTCTCAACCCTGACCGACGATGTTTACACCCATGCCGAAAAGCAGCACTCCCTGATCGGACGGCGCACCGGAACGGTCTTCCGGATCGGTGACGCGGCCAGGGTGTCGGTGGCGTCGGTTTCCCCGGCCACGCGGCGCATCGAGTTTGTCCTGGCGGCACACACCGCATCCTCATCCCCTCCCCGTGCAGACACCGGGAAAGGGGGCACCGAGGAATATCCGCGCATCCCGCTGCGGGGCAAACGCCTGACCGGACTGAAACCGCAGGTAGAGGGGCGAGACCAAACCGGCAGGGGCGGCAAGGAGGGGAGGCCCGGAAAAGGAAAAGGGGGACCCCGGAAAAGGCGCTGAAACTTTTTGTGGCAAATCAGGTTGCATGCCGGTACGCGGCTGTGATAGGAAGTAGGCATGAGCGAAGAAAAAGTTGTCCCTTTTATTGAACATCTGGTTGAATTGCGCAAGCGGCTGGTCATCATTGTTATTGCAGTGGTGGTCGGAATGGGCGTGGCGTGGAACTTTTCCGGCGACCTTCTCAAATTCGTGGAAAAGCCGCTGACCGGCAAGACCTATCTGACTGATATCAAAAAAGATATCTACCTCAAAGTCAAAGAGCTTGCCCCCGCAATGTACTCCCATTTCAAGCTTGAACAGGAGATCAACGCCCCCCAGAAAAAACACACCCTCAACTACAGCGCGCCTCTGGAACCATTTTTCATCCAGTGCAAGATTTCGATGCTGGCCGGATTCGTCCTTGTTCTGCCGATCGTATTCTATCAGGTTTGGCTGTTTATCGCACCCGGCCTGACCCGGCGGGAACGGAGGATGGTGGTCCCTTTTGTCACTGCTGCCACAGTGACCTTCTGTATCGGCGCCATGTTTTTCCTGGTCATCATCTGGCCGGTCATTATCAACTTCTCCCTGTCGTATGAGGCCGAAGGGCTGCAAAGCTGGTTCAACATCAGCGCCTACGTAAATTTCTGTCTGCGGCTGATTCTGATGTTCGGCCTGATCTTCGAACTGCCCGTACTGACCCTTCTCCTGACCCGGTTCGGAATCGTGAGCTACCAGTTCCTGGCGCCCAAGCGAAAATATGCACTGCTGGCCAGCTCGATCATATCGGCATTTCATGCGGATCTGATAACCATGTTTGTCATCATGGTACCGCTCTATCTGATGTACGAAATCAGTATCTGGGTGTCGCTGATATTCGGCAAGAAGAAGGTCCCGATAGACGATGGACTGCCGGGGCAACCAGCATAACCGCCTCGATAAATACTGTTGACAAGTCCCGTCAAAACCCCTAAATAAGATATATTATGTCTTTTTAGTTCGTTGGTATGATATTTTCTGTTATTTTAATACGATAGAATTCATTTCTGTGCTTAATTATTGCAGAAACAATTCGTAACCGTACACATAACCGTCCATAAGAGGCGGCAGAAGATGGCTTTTCAGTAACGCACCTATCCGTGATTGTGATTGCCAGGGGTTTTTATGATGGAACTGACTCGTAAAGGTGAATATGCAATCAGAGGCATTGTCTATCTGGCAGGAAAACCGATTGACAAGGTCTGCCTGCTGAGCGATATAGCAACCGCCGTAGATGTCCCCCCCACATTCCTTGCCAAGATTTTCCAGCAATTCAGCAAAATGGGTCTGGTCAAGTCTTTCCGGGGCACCGGCGGCGGATTTATGCTGGGTCGCCCTCCTGAAAGCATCACACTGCTTGAAGTTGTTGAAGCGGTTGAAGGACCGATCATTCCGAACCGGTGCGTCGTCGCGCCTTCGGATTGCGGACGTTCCGGATACTGTAATGTTCATCCGGTGTGGAAGCGCATCCAGGGGCAGGTTCGTGGAGTACTTGAGGAAGTAACGCTCAAAGATCTGTCCACAGAGGGGCAATAACACCATAACCAACTGATATTAATGCGTTATTTCGAAAAAAGGTTGACACGCCTCCGCTCGTAATGTACTGTTCTAAAACATTGTACCGAAACCTCAAAGTCCCGAAAATCGGGATTTTGGCGTATCAGGGACAAAATAATCTCGAAAGGAGCATCCCGCCGGAGATACGCCCTCGCAGTCTGTGGGCAACGACGCCGCTCCGGCAAAGCCGACACAACTTCCCTACTCTACTATTATGCGAAAAAAACTTATCAGTCTTACGTGCATGTTATTTTTAACTGCATGCGAAAATGCCCCGTTCAAACTGGCGGAAATCCAGTCATCCTCGTCGCTGGCCTCCGAACCATCCATTCTTGACAGCAGCAGCGTCACCCTTATCCAGCGAAAAAAACAGCAAGCAGTTATCGAGTCGACTTTCCTGCGCAGAACGACACCTGAACGGGCGCAGCGGCTTGCAAAAATCTGTTTTGACAAGACCAACGGTACCGTTTTCATGCCGTTTGACCTGGCCGAAATAGCCCTTGCCGAAACCGGCGGCCACCAACTCTCGGCCCGCGCGGTTTCTACTAAGGGGGCTCTCGGAGTCTGGCAACTGATGCCGCGACGCGCCCGGAGTCACGGCTACTCTCCCAAAGACATGCTGGACGATGGCAAATGTGCTGAAGCTGCGGTCCGGGAACTCTACACCAAGCTCGACATGGCCCAGGGAGACCTGGAACGTGCCAAGAAGTACTATTGCGGACAAGGTCCGCAGGCAACCGCATATATGAAAAAGATTCGTACCATCCGGCAGGAGATGATCAACGAACTGAACCATCAGGGTGACAAACTTGCCCTGGCTTATTCGGCATCGAGGGTACGTTGAGCGGACTGCTGCGCTATCTGACAATCTTGCTGGTTCTGCTTGCAAACTCCGGATGCGCTTCGCTGGTAACCTCCCCGCACTTAAACGTGATTTCAACAAACGTTGTCAGCGTGGATACGGCCGGTTTCGATATTGAACTGCTGATCAGTGTCGAAAACCCGAATCTCTTTGATATATCGCTGCTGGGCTATACGTATGAGCTGCAGATTATGGCCGTCCCTTTTTCCAGTGGCGGACTGCAGAAAGGGGTTAAGTTTCCCTCCGGGCAACCGATTGACTTACGACTTCCGTTCAGAGTGCGCCATTCCGATCTGCTAGGGCTCATCAAGCGGCGCCCTGATTTTGACCGGATCTCCTACAGCGTGGATGCCCGGCTTAATCTCGCAACCCCATTCGGAGATATTTCTATTCCCCTTAAAAAGAGTGATACCGTTTCCGTTCCGGAAGCATATCGACCGGGCGCCTATTTCGAACGCATGTTGAAACCGCTGAAGGAGATTCTCTAAGCGGTCACGACGGGTGTTTTTTCTTGATATGAAAGGAGCCGCTCTGCTATAGTCGGGCGGCTTTTTTTGTTCCGGGCATCTATTAACAACATGTAAGATCTGTTGCTGCGCTTTTCCGTCTGAAGTTATTATTAGTTGCCCGCACGTATCCTATTTTATCCGGTTCTGGAGAGGAGTTGTTTGTGGTGAGAGGAACGTCTTCCGATAGTTTGACCGGCCTCACCCTTCGCACCAAGATGGTACTGCTTTCTGCGGCGGTTTTTCTGGGTATCCTGCTGGTGGGCGTGACCAGCCTGTTTATGATGAACGAAGTCAGGATCGGCGGCACCGCCTACCGGTTCATTCAAAATGACAAGAATGCTCTTGAAAGCATCGCCCTGCTGAAGTCGGACCTTTTCCAGATCAACAGTGAAATTCAGAATTTCATGCTTGAGGCGGACGTTGCATCAGCCGAAAAAAATATTTCCACGATAAAAAACCTCACCAATGATATCGAACTCCAGTTCGGCATTGCTCTTGAGTCTGTTGAATCTCCGGGAAAACATACTGCCATAAACAAGGCAAATACTATCTGGTTAGAATATCGTAAAACCCTGCTGGATGAGGTGCTGCCGGCGGCAACCAGCGGGGACGTGCTTAAGGCCAGCTATCTCATGACCGGAATCCAGGCGGAGCGATTCGCCACGTTCAGCAAGGCGGTTGCGGAGATGGTTGACACCATTCGAAGGGATGTCAGCGAAACTGAGCAGCGGATTGCAGCAAGCATCAGGATAAAAATAGCGATATCGGCAGGCGTTACGATCGTTGTCATCGCCCTGATCACTCTGTTTTCATATTTTATCACGATCTCGATCACCCGGCCGCTCAGAAACTGTGTCGAATTCGCCAAAGCCATGGCAGGCGGCAGACTGGATGCCCGCCTGGAAGTACGCGGCGGAGGAGAGGCGGCCGAACTGGCGCACGCCATGAACATTATGGCCGAAAATCTTCACAGTATGGTTTCACGCATCGGTTCTGCATCTGAAGTTCTCACCTCCATCGACAACAATCTTGAAAATGCGGCCCGACAAGTTGTTAATTCCGCCCAAATGCAGGAAAAATCCGTACTGGAAACCTCCCGTGCCGTTGTAAAAATAACCGACTCCGTGCATGAAGTGTATAACGGGATCGATAAGCTCTCGGCGGCGGCAACCGAGACGTCCGCCTCTTCACTTGAAATGGCTGCGACTATTGAAGAAATTGCAATGAGCGCGGAGAAACTGGGAGAGGCGGTTGAAGAGGTCAGCTCTTCGATCACGGAAATGACCGCTTCAATTAAAGAGATCGGCACGAGTATCGTTAATTTGCTGGATGCATCAACGACGACCGCATCATCAATTGCCGAGATGGATGCGACCATCAGGCAAGTAGAAAAAAATGCCATGGATTCGGCTTCGATTTCTGAAACCGTCCGGAATGACGCCGAGATCGGCAAAAACGCCGTACTTGAAGCTATCGCCGGCATGCAGGCTATCAGGAACTCCTCACAGATAACTTCCGAGGTCGTTGAAACGCTTTCATTGCGGGTAAACGATATCGGAGCCATTCTCTCCGTCATTGACGAAGTTGCAGAGCAGACCAACCTGCTGGCTCTCAACGCCGCGATCATCGCTGCCCAGGCAGGGGAGCACGGCAAGGGTTTTGCGGTGGTAGCCGACGAAATCCGGGAATTGGCCGAGCGCACCAGCAGCTCAACCCGGGAAATTGCGGCGGTTATCAAGGGCGTTCAGGAAGAAACTCGCCGGGCGGTGGATGCGATCAGCCAGGCCGAGGAAAGTATCGTTGCGGGTGAAAAGCTGTCGCAGCGCTCCGGTGCCGCTCTCGAAAAGATCGTCACCGGTGTGGAGCGAGCGGGAATCCAGGTAAGCGAAATTGCCAAGGCAACCGTCGAGCAGGCGCGCGGCAGCCAGAGCATTCGGGAAGCGATGGAAAGCGTCGAAGATATGGTTGAAACCATTGCCAATTCCGCCCGTGAACACTCCCGTGGCACCGATATGATCACGGCGGCGGTTGAGCGCATGAAGGATCTCACGGTCCATGTGCGTACATCGACCCGGGAACAGAGCCGGGCCAGCACTCTGATCGCCAGGTCAACGGAAGACGGGACCACCATGGTTGATCAAATTCGCGAAGCGTGCCGTTCACAGATAGACAGCAGCGCCCTGATTTCGAAATCGGTGAACAACATTGAAAAGGCGACGTCTGCAAACAGCCAGGCGACAAAGGTCATGCATGCTGCAGTTGCCGATTTGACTCATCAAATTGATCTGCTCGAGAAGGAGATGACCGGTTTCAAGATCTGACCGGCCCTGTGACAACGACATGAGCAGACTTGCAGCATGCTTCAACTCATTACAAAAACACCATACCAAAGCGTTGGTTACGTTTATTACCGCCGGTGATCCCGATCTCTCTGCAACCGAAGAGTTGATCCACCTGCTTGAGGATGCTGGAGCTGACGTAATCGAACTCGGAGTTCCGTTTTCAGACCCGATGGCCGACGGGCCGACGATTCAGCTTTCCTCGGAAAGGGCACTGGCTTCCGGGACGACTCTCCATGCTATCCTGGACGTCGTAAAAAACGTTCGCACCCGCTCCAGCATTCCAATTATTCTGATGGGATATCTTAATCCGGTCCACGCCTACGGTTACGACATCTTCTGCCGGGATGCTGCGAAAGCCGGGGTTGACGGCATACTTCTGGTGGATATGCCGCCGGAAGAATCGCACGAACTGACCGTTCCGGCCAGGCGCTACGGGCTGGATGTGATATTCCTGCTTACGCCGACCTCGGATGCAGATCGCATTTCAGCCGTAGATCGCCTTGGCAGCGGTTTTGTCTATTACGTAACGGTCACCGGGGTAACGGGAGCCAGAACCTCTGTTTCCGGTACCCTTGCACTGGAGTTGTCCCGCGTGAAAGAGGTGATTTCGCTCCCGGTCATGGCCGGTTTCGGCATATCCACTCCGGAACAGGCCGCCGAGGTTGGGAAACTGGCAGACGGGGTCGTTGTCGGCAGCGCGATTGTCAGGCTGTTCGAGCGGTACAGCGGAGAAGAGCTGAAACAACAGCTGCGGCGGTATGTCACCCTGTTAAAAGATGCAATCCGCTAGCATGCGGCCGCGCCTGGAAGCGCGACCCGCTTCTGCTGTCCGGCAAGTTATTTGTTCGTTACTAATTTCAGCGTTACGAAAGATGCGAGGTTACCTATGAGCTGGTTTACCAAAGAAAGAGTCGGCATAGAAAAATCGGGCGGCAAAAAAGTCACTTTTCCCGATGGAATGTGGGTTAAATGCCCGGGTTGCTCCGAAACAGTGCTGAGCAAGGATGTGGAAGCAAATCTGCAGGTCTGTCCGAAATGCGGTCACCATTATCGCATTTCTGCACGCAAACGCCTTGAAGCCCTGCTTGATGGCGGAGTCTGGCAGGAATTTGATGCCGATGTGACATCGGTCGATTTCCTTGAATTCAAAGATGCCAAAAGCTATCAGGAACGTATCGATACGGCGCTGGCCAAGGGCGGGTCAAAAGATGCGGTTATCTGTGTCGAAGGGTCCATCGAGGAACTGCCGGTGCAGGTTTCCTGCTTTGATTTCTCCTTCATGGGGGGGAGTATGGGAAGCGTGGTCGGCGAAAAGATTACCCGTTCCATCGAACGCGGCCTACAGAAAAATCAGCCGGTGATCATCATTTCAGCTTCCGGGGGGGCCCGCATGCAGGAGAGCATCCTCTCCCTGATGCAGATGGCCAAGACTTCAGCAGCCTTGGCAAAACTTAAAGGCGCCGGCATCCCGTTCGTATCGCTGCTGACCGACCCTACCACCGGCGGCGTTACCGCAAGCTTCGCCATGCTGGGAGACGTCAACATTGCAGAACCGAAAGCGCTGATCGGCTTTGCCGGCCCGCGCGTCATCGAACAGACGATCCGCCAGAAACTGCCGGAAGGCTTTCAAAGGGCGGAATATCTGCTGGATCACGGTATGGTCGACGCAATCATCCCTCGTACCGAAATGCGTGCAAAACTGGCTTCAATATTGAAAATGCTGCATCGTCCCGCCGCCTGACATGCCTCTTGCAGATGTGCTGGAAAGGCTTTACGCCCGTCGGCGCTTTGGCATACGGCCAGGCGTCGACAGGGTCGGCAAGCTGCTCGGGCGTCTGGGCAATCCCGAAAAACAGTTCCGCACGGTTCATGTCGTCGGCACGAACGGCAAAGGCTCCACCGCCGCCTTTCTCTCTTCAATACTCAGCAGCGCGGGGCACACCGTTGCCCAGTTCAGCTCCCCTCACCTTGTACGTTTCACCGAGCGTTTCAGAATAAACGGCACAGAATATTCCGCCGAAAAACTGGCGAACAGGCTGGATACCGTACTTGAAGCGGCACCGGAGGAAGCGACCTTTTTTGAGATAACCACAGCTCTGGCGGCATACATCTTCAGCGAGGAGCGGGTTGAACTGGCGGTCATGGAGGCCGGCATGGGCGGGCGTTCAGATGCAACCGCCGCCTTTCAAGGTGAGATGACGGTACTTACCCCGATTGCAATCGACCATACAGAGTATCTAGGTGCAACCCATGAGGACATTGCCCGGGAAAAAGCCGGTATCATTACGCCCGGCACGTATGTTATCTGCTCTGAACAGCCTGATGCCGTGCGGCGGGTGATTGAAGAGCGATGCCTCGAGACGAACTGCAAGCTCAGGACACTCGGGATAGATTTTTCGGCGACGCGAAAGCCCGACGGCAGCATCGATTACCGGGGCATGAACAGGACTCTGGCGCGGCTCAGTCCCGGCTTGGCGGGGAGCTATCAAACATTGAATGCGGCAGTTGCGCTTGCAGCGGCTGAGACTCTTGAGGCCGGCGGTATGAGCATACCCGCTCAGGCTTTTTCAGATGGCATTGCCTCAGCATACTGGCCGGGTCGAATGGAACTGGTGCCGGGCTTACCACGACTGCTGCTGGACGGGGCACACAATGCAGCCGGAGCGGCTGCCCTGGCGGTAGCGCTCTGTGACTATTCCTATGCACGGCTGCTGCTGGTGACCGGAGTCTGCGATGACAAGGATATGGACCGGATATATGCTCCCCTGCTGCCACTTGTCGACGCCATTTACACGGTAACTCCCTCCGTTGACAGGGCAGTGAAAGATGAAGATCTCTCCCGTTTTTTCCACACGCGGGGAATGGCCTCCCAGGCGTGCGGCTCTGTCGTGGCCGGGGTCTGCAAAGCCCGCTCAGAATCATCCGCAGGGGATCTTGTTCTGGTGTGCGGCTCGCTCTTTGTCGTGGGTGAAGTAAAGGCGTGGCTTGAGCAGGTTCACTATTGTGGAATCAGGGGCTGACAGTATCAATGATGCTTATCAACTATCTATTGTTATTCTGCATTCTCAGCTGCTGGGCGCCATCTGCCGGGGCCGCCCCGCCGCCAGTTTCCGATGAGAACATTCATATCAACGCCGACCGCATGAGTCAGAATCGGGAGGATGGTGAGTATATCGCAGAAGGAAACGTGGTCGTGCTGTGGCAGGGGCTTAATCTGTCCGCTGATCAGGTCCGCTATGCGGCAGCGGCTCATATGATCTATGCAACCGGCTCGGTTGTCCTGACGAAGGGCCCTGCCACCCTGAAGGGTCAATCGCTGACCCTGAATATGGATACCGGGCGGGCCGAAATGGATTCGACGCAGCTTACGGTTCCCGGAACAGGCATGACAATCTCTGCTGAAAAGCTTGTCCGGATAAATGAAAGTCAGTTCAGTGCGACGAACACGGAACTGACCACCTGTGACATGCCTGACCCGAGCTGGAAATTCGGCTCGGACAGCCTCTCGGTCAACTTGCTGGGGTATGCAACGGGCCGGAATGTAATTTTCTACGTGCAGAATATTCCGGTGCTCTATCTTCCCTGGATCGCTTTTCCGGTTGTACTGGAAAAACGGTCGGGGCTCCTTTTCCCGCGCTTCGGATACTCCAAAAGCAGGGGATTACAGCTTGAGATTCCGGCGTACTGGGTGATATCTCCCAGCCAGGACCTCCAGCTTGACCTGGACATCATGTCGCGCCGCGGCGTTGGAACCGGACTTTATTACCGCTACATCCGCACCCGTGGGAGCGAAGGGCAAATCAGCGCGTACCCGATCTACGACCAGCTGGAGAACCGGTGGCGTTGGCAGGTTGCTCAGGAGCATAAGGAACTTTTTTCAACCGACGCAAACCTGCGCATGACGGTCAATGCCACCAGCGACCGTACTTTCTCGAATGATTACGGTGAAAAAAGCGGCGATTACAATCGCCAGTCGAATGACACCATAATCAACGTGTTGAAAACCTGGCCGCATTATGCTGCCACCTCCCACCTGCGCTATAACGAAGATCTCTATGCCGCCGATAATCGGAAAACAGTCCAGACCCTGCCGTCGCTTGGTGTGGCAGGAGTCCGGCACCCCCTTTTCTCCCTGCCGCTCTACTTTGATCTTGACGGGTCTGCTGACAATCTCTACCGCGAATCTCCACCCAGTGGACAACGGCTGTATATCTTTCCCCGGATGACACTGCTGCCGTTCCGAAACGGCTACATGCAGACGACCCTGTTCGCCGGGGCGCATATCAGGGGCTATGCAACCGACAGGCGGGACAGCGGCAGCACTATCCGGGCGAATGACGGGGATCTGCTGCCGGAAGCGGGCGTACGTTTGTCAACATCACTGACGCGCATCTTTGATACCGGCTTTCTCCGACTCAAAAAGGTCAGGCACGAGATCATTCCGGAATTAAGCTACAGTTTCGTACCGGAACGCGGTCAGCAGCGGCTTCCGCTCTATGACAATACGGATCGCATGATCCATCGGAACATGATTTCGCTGTCGGCATCAAGCGTGGTCGGCGGCAGATTTGTGTCCGGAGATACGGCAGATTATCGCGATATTTCGCGAATCAGGCTGAGCGCAGATTATGCGCTGGAGGGGGGGCGAAGGGATCAGTTGACACTGGTGGAGAATCAGCGCCCATGGAGCGATCTGATGTTTGAATCGGATACCTGGCTGACAAAGGAGCTGCGAATCACATTTGACACCCGCTATAACATGTACCAAAATCACCTCTCTACTGTTGTGGCGGGAATTGAAGCTGACGACCGGCAGGGAAACTTGATCGGCGCCGGCTACCAGATGGCCCGGGGCGAAGTGGAATATTTCGAGGGACGGCTTTCAACCAGGCTGGTCAAGCCGCTGAATCTGTCCTATACCGCCCGCTACTCATTTGACCGGGGTGATTTTCTCGAAGCGGTGTATGCCGCCGAGTATCGTCACAAATGCTGGAGCATGAATTTTGCGGTTCATCAGCGCCCCGGAAATCAATCATATACGGTAAATTTCAATCTGGCCGGCTTGTCCGGCAAATAAAAACGGGGCGCCCCGTTTGAGTGCCCCGATTAAATTCCCGCATATAATCCATGCTCGCCTATTTACAGACTCCGATTGACCCTCTTTTACAAACCCTGTTGTCAATCCAGGTTGCATCATCCAGATTGGCGACGCTGAAGTCGGCACCTTCAATTGACGCATGATCAAGCGAAGCTCCGGAAAGGACAGCCTTCTTCAGGTTGGCACGTTCAAAACTGGCGTCATCCAGAACAGCATCCTGAAGATTTGCCCCTTCCAGATTTGCCTCCATCAGATTGGCTCCCTCCATTTCAGCCTGTTCCAGGTTTGCACCCCGCAGGTCGGCACCGCGCAGATCACACCCCGGACATTTTTTTGTCGCCTTGAGGCGGGCAAGGTCCTCCGGCACGAACGCGAACGCCTGCAGCGCTGACAGGGTGATACAGCACATTGCAGCACCCATAATAACAGACGACCTTATACGAGCTCCAATTTTCGGCACTGTCGACTCCTTTTCAGCCATGACGAGAATAAGAAAAAATTCAGATGCACTCTACCAGAAAAAGAAGACGTTTGTAAACAGCTACCCATTCCGCCGTATCACCCGACAATTCACTGCACCGGGCGGGGACAACAAACTGCCGCAGGAAGCGTCTGTCACGACCTGAAAGTGCCGGATTCTGGATCCCGATACGGGACGGAATCCGCAAAGTTCCAAGCGCAAAGCGGCTAACTGCGGGCACCAGGCAAGGGTTAAGAACAATCAGGCCGTCGCCTTGGCTGTTAACGGTCTGCTTGGCCTTCTTTCCGAGATAAAGAATGAAATTGCCGGGAGAGTGACGATCCTTCTCAAAAGTTCTGAGGCGATCTATCTCTTTAAGCGGATCCTCCAGAGCGCCCGGGTGGGCGAACAGAAGAAGTTCCAGACCGGCTTGATCAATCATCTCCAGCAGTTCATCGATACGATACGTGTGCACCCTTGGATGGAGAAGGGCATCGGCAAGGCCGGATTCTGATGCAGGCTCGTCTGACACAGCCAGGTAATCCCCCAGACGCGACCCTGCGGGGGCCTTGCGCAGCAGACGACGGACGGCGATGGTTGAATCTATGCCGAGAAGCCTGAATGCGCGCCGGATGGACTCCTCTTCGCGGCGGGCATAGCGGCTGTAGAGCATGATCCGCATGATGCCTCCCGGCACGAGAAGCCGCTCGAGAGCCATCAGACCTGCCAGAGGCTCCTCCAGGTGGTGCAGAACCCCGAAGGAATCGATCAGTCCGAATGTGCCATCGACGGCAGCCGCATCCGTCAGATCGCCGCAGCGAAAGGTGATGTTTTGCTTCCCGTGCAGGAGGCAGTGCCAGCGAGCCCGCCGCAGGCTGCGTTCTGACAGGTCAAGTGCGGTAATCGGTACGTCGGGATTGGCGACCGACCAGGGGTACGGGGCAAAGGTGCCGCAACCGGCAACCAGAATTCTTTTTGCTTCGGTCGGTGGACGGGTACGGTTAAAACGGCCCCATAGTGCTTCCAGATTGAGAGCGTAGGTATCGCTGCGGCGTACCGAGGCGGCCAGCGGGTAGTACGGGTAGGGGTACTTCTGATAATGGGTTTCTACCGGATTGGACATGCCGCACTGTAGCAGGATGTCGTCAGGCTTTCAACCGCCACAAAAGAAAAGAGCCCTTCAATTTCAATCGAAGGGCTCCGGAAAATCTGCAGTTGGACACTATTTTTTAAACGAGGCGTCCTCTATGATCGCGGTGTACTTGTAACCGCCACCGAAGTCCTTGTCTTTGGCGAGTATGCCGCTGACCGTCACGACGTCATCCACATCGGCGGTTTCTTTTGAGGTACAGACGAGGTTATGTGTCTTTTTGGCCTGGGCACCGGTTCCATCCTGAATATGAATCCAGTTTTTTCCCATAATTCCGGTTGACACCTTGACAACCTTGCCTCTGACGACGACTTTCTTCTTGTTCAGCTTTGCGCTGTTGGCAAATATTTCCTGTACAGTATAACCATTTGCCCCGGCAGCCTTTGGTACGGATATTTTCGCATCCTTGACCGAAGCTGCCGCCTTGCTGCCACCGGTTGCAGTTATATCCTTACCTTTTGACGAAGGCGTTGCTGCGTTCTTTGCGGGGGCATCGGACAGGGCAGCGTCGGCAAAAATAATTTTGTCAAATTTACGCTTCAGACTCTTGCTCTCAAAGTCGCGCATCTCCATGCCGCCCTTGAAGCCCATCTCGGACCCGACTGTGACAGGAGTCGCCACGGAAGCCACCCAGACCTTTTCGCCGTTTTTCTTCTGGATATACACGTAGGTATACCCGCCGCTATCCATAGTCTGAAGGACTTTGCCGGAAAGCGTTTCGGCCTCGGGTTGAGCAGCGCTTTTGGCAGCAGGCGCCGCCGCTTTATCAGGCATGGCCAACGCAGCCGTAAAGGAAGAGAGTGCAATTACACAGGAAAGCGACAGAATAAGGTTCTTTTTCATGAATTCCCCTTTTTTGCATTTACCAACATTACTCGTGATACTATCATATTCCAGTGCTCTCGGCACTCAAAAAATACAGGGGCAGACATGTTCAATCGACTCTATGTTCACGTGCCGTTCTGCGTGGGAAAATGCCTTTACTGTGCTTTTGTTTCCGGCATCTCCCGGAAAAACGAGCTTGCAGAGTATCCTTCGCTTCTCATGCGTGAATTGCAGCTCCATCCGTCCTGTAGGGAGGCGGTAGCTTCGATCTATTTCGGCGGCGGTACCCCTTCGCTGCTGCAGCCGCTGCAGGTGGCCGGACTGGTTGCGGAGATTGCCGTACAGACCGGGATCAGTGCGGATGCCGAGATAACCCTGGAAGCAAACCCGGGCACCATCGACGCTGCCTCCCTGACGGCTTTCCGCCACGCCGGCATTAACCGGATTTCTCTGGGAATTCAGTCGTTTGATGACCATTTACTGAAGGTTCTGGGACGTATTCATACGGCTGAACAGTCCCGTCTGGCTTTTCGGGACGCACGCGAATCCGGTTTCAAAAACATCAGTATCGATCTGATCCACTCTCTTCCCGGCCAGAGTCTTCAGCAATGGGAATCTGAACTGCAGCAAGCAATTGACCTCCGTCCGGAGCACATTTCCATTTACGGCCTGACGGTGGAGGAGGGCACCCCATTTGAGCGCATCTATCCTTCCGGCAGCCCGGAATTGGCGGATGACGACCTTTCGGCAGACATGTTCGAACTGGCTGACGAATTGCTGTCGGCATCAGGCTTTGAACATTACGAAATTGCCAATTATGCCCGACCCGGATGCCGATCGGACCATAACAGCGGCTACTGGCGCCGTGACGGCTACCTGGGCCTGGGCGTCGCGGCCCATTCATTCCTGCGGGATGGGTATGGGGTGCGGTTCAGCAATCCCGGCACCCTGGATGAATATCGCCGGGAGGTCACGTCCGGCCAGCTTCGCCGGTTCGACGAACACATTCTGTCCGAGGCGGATGCCATGGCGGAACACATGTTTCTTGGGTTGCGCCTGTCGGATGGGGTAAGCAGGAGTGCATTTAATCAGGAATTCGGCCGGTCACTCGAATCAGTCTACGGCACTGTTACGGCCGATCTTGCACGTTTAGGGCTTCTCATTCAAAAAGATGACACACTTTCCCTGACGCGGCGGGGGATGCTGCTCTCAAACCAGGTTTTCGCAAGATTTTTGCCATAACTATCGGGAGCCGGTTTTGATCTCTTGACAAGCATGAAGGGGTTGGCATATTGTCAAACATAAGGCAGTTCTTATAAACAGGGCGCAACTCATCTGCTCTTATAACGGTGTTTATTGCCGGCACCGGCGGCTGCTGATAGTTTCACCATACCCCCGCCATTATTTGACAGGGGAATTCACTCCATGGGAGGCGCGTATGAAAAAAGTTCTTTTGGGATTGGCGTTGAGCGTAGTTGTCACCGGTTCGGCATTTGCCGGAACAGCGCAGAACAACGTCGGATGCGGTCTGGGAACAATGTTGTGGGAAAACAAGGCCGATAATTCGGTTCTGTTTCAGGTGTTTCAGGCCACGACAAACGGCACTTCCGGCAACCAGACATTCGGCGTCACTTCGGGAACATCCAACTGTCAGAAGCCGTCACAGTTTGTCCAGAATGAGAAGCTGATCAACTTTGTTCAGGCCAACATGGACAATCTGGCGCAAGACATCGCCATGGGCAAGGGAGAGAGTCTCGATACGTTTGCCGAGATGCTGGGAGTTGCCCCCGGCCAGAATGCAGCATTCAATGCAAAGCTTCAGGCTAATTTCGGCAAGATATTCACCTCTGAAAATGTCGTGCTTGCTGAAGTGATCGACAATGCCGTAACTGTTGCCAGCAACTGATTCTCTTTGTCAAACAGTAAAACAGGCACACAGTTTTTTGTGTGCCTGTTTTACGTCTTACCTCCGGGAATTTGTGCGCCGCCATGTTTAATCTTCTGAAAACAATCTTGTTTTGCAGCCGGCTTCGCTGTATGTCGGCTATCCTTGCCCTTATGCTAGCGCCGGTTTCCGTCTTTGGCCAAGAACCGGGATATATTGAAAATCTGATCAGTGAATCACGCCGCCTCAAGCTTCACGAGGAGCGCGGCTGGATTGCCCTGCTCCATTACGGGAAAACCTACACCGGTGGATATAAGAGCAAGATCGATGACACGAAGTTCTTTACGTCACCGGACGGACGAAACAACCCCGAAGCAGAACTTCAATCTTCGCTGCGGAGTTTTTTCCAGACCGGCACCACAGACGGCCAGAACAGCATCTGCCGGTTTCCGGCCCGTTATGCCTGGCTTTCCGAGCGACTGCATATCGATCAAGACCAACTTCCCGCATATTCCTGTTCTGAACGGGATAAATCACTTGGAGCTGTCGGCGCACAATCCGCAGTGCTCGTTTTTCCCGTGGGACACATCAACAGTCCGGCCTCCATGTTCGGTCACACCCTCATTCGTATCGACGGCAGCAGCAAAAGCAGTCTTATCTCGTACGCCGTCAACTATTCCGCCGCAAACACGGATTCAAACGGGATCGCATATGCATGGAAAGGGCTTACGGGAATGTACAAGGGATATTATTCCCTCATGCCGTACTATGAAAAGGTGCGGGAATATAACGATCTTGAGCACCGCGACATGTGGGAATACCGGCTGAACCTTACGGCACCGGAAGTAAAGCGAATGCTTGACCACATCTGGGAGCTCCAGAACATTGAGTCTTCATACTATTTTCTGGACGAGAACTGCTCCTACAACCTGATGTTTCTCATAGAAGTGTCGAGGCCGGAATTACATCTGACCGACAGAACCGGCTTCTTCGTACTTCCAACTGATACGATCCGGATAGCCATGGATAACGGCATCATTGAGGAAGTTACATACCGGAGTTCACAAGGGACCAGAATCAGGAAGATTGTTTCGCTCCTTGATCCTGCCGGGCAGAAAGTTGCCCTTGACATTTCATTCCAGAGGGATGAACCGGCACGGGTGAAAGAACTTCCCGTGACAAACATCGAGAAAATTAAAATCCTCGATCTGGCATCCGGATTCGTTCAATTCAGATTCAGCCGCAAAGAACTGGATAAGGCTGCCTATTCCCGCCTGTATCTGAAAATACTGAGCGAACGGAGTGCTCTGGGGGCTGCCCCTGAAGAGCTGTACCGGATCGAGGAACCTGCAAGACCGGACAAGGGTCATGGAACCACAAAAATCTCTGCGGCGGCAGGAGTACACAGCGGCAAGCTGTTCGGAGAGCTGAATGTCCGGCCCGAATTTCATGCACTCCTCGATCCCGACGGCGGATACCTGCCGGGAGCGCAGATAAAGTTCCTCGATACGTCCGTGCGCTATGGCGGCGGTCCGGATCATTTTTATCTCCAGTCGCTGCACGTCCTTGACATCATGTCAATCTCTCCGCGTGACACCTTTTTCAAGCCGTTTTCATGGAAAGTCAATACCGGTTTCGATCGGGAGACCCTGCGAGACCGCCGGGAACATCTCATCTATCGCTTGAACACCGGCGGCGGTTTTTCTTTCGCCTCCCCCTTCGGCGGTATCTGGTACCTGCTGGGAGAGCTGGACATCAATGCCGGGCCCGAATTCCGTTCCTTCGTCGCAGCAGCGCCCGGACTCAGCCTGGGTATTGCAGAACAGCTTTCAGCCGGCACAAAAATCCTGCTGAACGTGTCCGGCTATTGGTATGGACTTGGCGACGGCCGTACGTCAGTAAAGGCTTCCGCAGGAATGAACCGGCGCTTGACGCAGAACAACAGTCTTTCCCTGGAGGCTTCACACGAATACATGAACCGCCATCCGGTTTCTGAAGCCGCTTTGCGCTGGAATTATTACTATTGAAAACGCGGTGCACCCGCATTGATTGCCGCGCCCTTCTTTCCCCTTGCCACACGCGCCAAAGCATTTATAATACCACCCCATGATCCCCGAACATCTCAAAGCAAACCTTGAACGGCGCGTTGCCGCCGCAGTCACCCATCGCGAAGCGGCGGTCGATGTCATGAAAGAACTGCAGCGCCATTACGGGTGGCTGTCCGATGAAGCTCTTGATGAGGCTTCACAACTCCTTGGCTTGACACAGCTGCAGGTTGAAGAGCTGGCCACTTTTTATGAAATGATCTATCGCCGGCCGGTCGGGCGCCACGTTGTGCATGTCTGCGATTCGATTTCCTGCTGGGCATCGGGGGGCGAAACGCTGCTGGAATCCCTCTCCCGCCTTCTGGAAATCGAGCCGGGCTCTACCACGGCTGACGACGCGGTGACCCTGCTCCCCTGTTCCTGTCTCGGCAACTGCGGTGAAGCCCCCTGCATGATGGTCGGCGAAACGCAGTACGGCCGCTTGAATCCGGAAATTGCCGCGCTGATCGTAACTTCGTTGCGGAGCGGCTCCCCTGGCGACCGCACCCCAAATCCACTACTTGTCTGAATGCTTCCGGAGTGGTATGGTGCTGTGCCGCAACACGCCTCCTCATGGAGGACAACTACCTGTATTGAAAAGGAGAGGACGATGAAAAAAAGCATTATTTTGGCAACGGTGGCAGTAAGCATCGGCATGATGTCAGCGGTTGCTTTTGCAGCAGCAAACAGTGGTGAAGCGATCTTTAAGGCAAAATGCGCCTCCTGCCACCCTGACGGGGGCAATATCATGAACCCCAAGCAAACCCTGAAGGGCCTCAAGGATGCCAAGATGATTACCAAAAAGATTCGCAAGGGGGGCGGCGGCATGACCGCTTTCGATGCCAAGGCTATTTCCGATGCTGACGCCAAGCTGGTCTCCGATTACATCATAAAAACCTTCAAAAAATAGCCAGATTCGCCGGGGAGACTCATAGGCCTTCTCTCCCCGGCGGCCGCAATTCATGGAACAGATCCTGCTCAAACATACCCGTCCCGGACAGTGCCTCTCCTTTGACGAATACCGCTCATACGGCGGTTTCGGGGCGCTTGCGAAAGCGCTCGGAGAGATGACGCCTGCCGAAGTACAGCAGAGCGTTATCGATTCCGGCCTGAGGGGTCGTGGCGGAGCCGGCTTTCCGACCGGAAAGAAATGGTCGTTCGTGCCGCGCAACCTGCCGGGTCCGCGCTACCTGATCTGCAACAGCGATGAAATGGAGCCGGGAACCTATAAGGATCGCGTACTGCTGGAGCGGAACCCGCACCTGCTGGTGGAAGGAATGATCCTGGCCTGTTACGCTCTTGGAGTACAACATGCCTTCATTTTCGTGCGCTACGGCTATGAACGGGCGGCTGAAAACCTCCGCATCTCGATTGCAGCTGCCGAACGCTCCGGTTTTCTGGGCACTGACATTCTGGGGAGCGGCTTCAGCCTGGAGATCGATGTCCATCAGTCGGCAGGGAGATATATCTGCGGCGAGGAAACCGCCCTGATCAACGCGCTGGAGGGAGTACGCGCCAATCCGCGAGCCAAACCGCCATTTCCGGCGGTTAAGGGGCTATGGGGGCAGCCGACCGTCGCCAACAATGTGGAAACCCTGGCCAACATCCCTGCAATAATATCCGGTGGTGCGCTCTGGTGGAAAAGCACAGCGGCCACTCCCGAAGCTGCCGGCACCAAGCTGTTCTGCATCAGCGGACATGTTGCCAACACCGACTGTTTCGAGCTGCCGCTCGGCATTACCCTCGGGGAAATCATCGACGGCCCCTGCGGCGGAATGCGCCCCGGCAGCAGGTTCAAGGCCTGCATCCCGGGGGGGGCCTCCACGCCGTACTTTACCGACGCCCATCGGGGCGTATCGATGGATTTCGACCCGGTGGCACAGGCCGGTTCACGTCTCGGCACGGGCGGAATCGTCGTTTTTGACCACACGACCTGCATGGTTGCGGTCACACTCAATCTGATCCGGTTTTTTGCCCGGGAATCGTGCGGCTGGTGTACCCCCTGCCGCGACGGGCTTCCCTTCGTGCGGCACACGCTGGAGCGGATCGAGTCGGGACGGGGTGAGGCGCGCGACATCGCCATCCTCCGGGAGCATGTCCAGTTGCTGAACTACGCGTTCTGCGCGCTGGCTCCGGGCGCCATGGGGCCGGTGGACGGCCTTCTGACCCATTTCGAGGATGAGCTGATGGAACATATCTCGTCAGGGCGCTGCCCTTTCAAAGGAGCACTCTCCTGCTGATGATGCTTGTGCTCCGCATAACTGTTCTGCTGCTGACCCTGACAACCTCTTCATTCGCCCTCACTGAGGTCCGCACCATTCCGACCCGCCCGGGCATTACGATGGATGTCCTTGTCATGACGCCGGAACAAGCGGGCCCGCATGATGCGTTGATACTTTTCCCGGGGGGGAACGGCGTCGGACCATTCAAAATAAGCGACGGCGGAGTCATCAGCGGCTGGAATTTCCTGGTGCGCAGCGCCGATAATTTTACCCGGAGCGGCTTGGCCGTTTTTACCGTCACCCCGCCGTCCGACCATCCAACCGGCATGAGTACCGGTTTCCGTGAATCCCCGGAACATGCCGAAGACATAGCTTGCCTGGCGAGTTACCTTGGACAGCTGGGGTATGAGCGTATATTCCTGATCGGCAACAGCAGGGGGACCCTGTCGGTAGCCTCCCTCGGCACGCGCCTCACAGACGGCCAGATTAAAGGAATCATCTTGACGTCGACGCTGGAATACGACAACTTCCTGCGCTGGCTGCCGCTGGGACAGTTGCGGCTTCCGGTTCTGATGGTGCATCATCGCAACGATGCCTGCCGGGTCAGTTCGTTTGAAGAAGCCAGGATAACACTGGCCAACCTGAGCGCCACCACCATGGTGGATTTCACCGAGGTCAATGGCGGTGCGTACCCCCGGTCGGCTCCCTGCGACAATCTGAGCGCCCATGGCTTCTTCGGTGTGGAGGAGAAGGTCGTCCAGGTTATCGCAGACTGGATAGGGGGGCGTAAAGCTCCGGACAGGATCGAATAACCGCCATGCCGAAACTGATCATCGATACCATAGCCCTTGACGTGCCCGAGGGGACAAACGTGCTGGAGGCCGCCCGCAGCATCGGGATAACCATCCCGCATTTCTGCTGGCACCCCGCCCTCGGCAAAGCCGGAGCCTGCAGGGCCTGCGCCGTCATGATGCTCGAGGGGCCGGTCAAGGGGATCCAGATGTCCTGCATGCTTCCGGCCCAGGACGGCATGGTTGTTTCGACTACCGACGGAAAAGCCGTCGACATGCGCCGCGCCGTGATCGAATGGCTGATGATCAACCACCCCCACGACTGCCCTGTCTGCGACGAAGGGGGGGAGTGCCAGCTCCAGGACTTCACGATTGCAGGCGGACACGGCATCCGTCGCTACGACGGCCCGAAACGCACCCACAGAAATCAGTTTCTCGGCGATTATATCGAGCATGAGATGAACCGCTGCATCCAGTGCTACCGCTGTGCCCGCTTCTACCAGGAGTACGCCGGCGGCACCGATTTCGGCGTCATGGGAAGTTCCGGCACCGTCTATTTCGGCCGCCGGCAGGACGGCCCGCTTCAATCGCCCTTCTCCGGCAATCTGGCGGATATCTGTCCAACCGGCGTTTTCACCGACAAAACCGCCCGCTTCCGGGCCCGCTACTGGGATTATGACATGGCTCCGTCAGTCTGCCCCGGCTGCTCGCTGGGGTGCAACACGGTCCCGATGGCGCGCTACCGCGAACTGCTCAAAACCACGGCACGGCGCAACGATGCCGTCAACGGCTGGTTCATCTGCGACCGGGGGCGTTTTTCGAATGCTGCCGTCAACGCGCCGGACAGGCCGCGCCAGGCGGTGGTGGACGGAAACCCGGTCGTTCTGGACGAGGCGCTGGATGCCCTGGTGGAGCGGATCAAGGAGTTCATGTTCCTGAACGGTCCCGACTCACTGGCCATAGTCGGCTCGCCGCGAATGTCGCTGGAAGGAAATATCATGGCCGCCCGGTTGAAGGAGCTGCTCGGTGCAGGAACTCTCAGCTACTTCGACGACGAGCTTCGCCCGGGGTTTTCTCCGCAGGCTGTTTCGCTGCTGACGGCGGAAAACAGCGCTTCATTGGATGACATACGTCGAGCCGACCTGGTGGCCATAGCAGCAGGCGACCTGCTGGAACAGGCGCCCATGATGGCCCTGGCCGTGCGCCAGGCCTGGCGAAATGGAGCTAAAGTCTACCTGGTGGAGGGTGATCGCCCGGTCGCTGCCGGCCGGCAGCTGTTCGAGTATCAAGCGGTACATTCGCTGGCCGACGCGCCTCTCGTCAAAGGCGAGAGACCGGTGGTTATCTGCGGGAACCTCCACAGCGGGCAGTATGGCTTAGGTACGGCTGAAACCGCCCCGGTTAAACTGGCCGTCATTCTGGGCGGTCCGAACTCTTTCGGTTGCGCGCTACTGGCAAAGGAGCACGGCGCCGTCTCCCTCTCGAAGTCGATTTCCAAGGAACTTGTAACGGGAATCGTTTCGTTCGAAGCAGACCTCCCCGCCAGTCTCCTGGAAGGAATAACCGTCATCGGCGCTTCCGATTGGCAACAGACCGGACTGCTAGCACGGGCCGAAGTAGTCCTGCCGGCCACGGCCTGGGTGGAGCAGGATGGCACCTTTATCAACTTCGAAGGACGTGCCCAGCGTTTTAACAAGGTAATGAACCCCGGGCTGCCGATCAAAGGACTGGACCCGTCAGGACACCCGCCGCGGGAGCATGGAAAAGCCGCTCCCGGAGGGGATGCAGCTCCGTCCGACAGGCTCATCACAGCGCTGATGCAGCGTCTGGGCGACTCGTCGGCCGGGGAGCCACTCAGCGGCATGTGGGAACCGTTGCGTACACTGGATGCCGAAACGGGAGGGATGAAGATCCAGGCGGACAGTCACAAACCGAACGGTGCCGGAATAACAATTTACAAAACTCCATACAGGGACTGAATGCCGCATGGCCGATGCTTGCAGGTATGGAGCGGCCTGAAGCATTCATTTATCCTGAATGAAGAAACTGTCCCAACGAAAAAGCTTTGCCATAGTTTCGCAGCTGAACCGCAGGTACGGCATGGGGCCATACCCTGACTGCATCACCCGTATCGTCAACTATTAAATACATTCCCGGAGCAGAACAATGAAAACAGCAGTATTGATGATGGCACACGGCAGCCGCATTGCCGAGGCCAATAATGCCGCCCGCGAAGTGGCAGCAATGGTGAAAGAGATGACCGGTTTCGAGATCGTCGAGGTTTCGTTCCGGGAAATGCATGCCCCGAACATCCAGCAGGGGATCGACGCCTGCGTCGCGAGGGGGGCCGGGCGCATCCTGCTGATGCCCTATTTTCTCTTTCCGGGTGCTCATGTCCTGCATGATCTGCCGGAGGAGATCGCGGAAGCAAAAAAGCGCCATCCCGGACTGATCATGGAGATGGGGGGACACCTGGGAGCGCACCGCAAACTCGCAGAGATCGAGACCGAACGGATTGGCGAGTCACTTGAAAGGCTGGGGTGGCGCTGATGGATTCTCTCGGCATGAAACCTGAAGAAATCGAAACCGAATCATTTCGCATCATCGACGCCGAAGCGGGAGATCACGGCTGGCCCGGTGCGGAATGGTCGATTGTGCGCCGTGCAATACACACCAGCGCGGATTTTGAATATTCCCGGTCAATGGTATTTTCTGACGACGTCATTGAAAATGCGGTCGCCGCTCTCAAGGGAGGCGCCGGCATCATTACCGACACGAACATGGCCCTTTCCGGAATCAGCAAGCCCCGTCTTACCCCATGGGGGTGTCCGGTATCCTGTCATGTCGCTGATCAGGACGTGGCCGGGCTGGCCAAGCTGGAAGGTGTCACCCGTTCCATCGCCGCCATGCGCAAAGCTGTTGCCGAACCGGCCAATCGCATCTTTGTGATTGGCAACGCTCCGACAGCGCTGTTCGAACTGCTCCGACTTGTTGAAGCAGGAGCAGCTGATCCGGCCCTTATCATAGGCCTGCCGGTCGGCTTTGTGGGGGCGGAGGAGAGCAAGAATGCCCTGGCATCCGGCACACACAACATCCCGTTCATAACCAACATCGGGCGCAAGGGCGGCTCCAATGTGGCTGCCGCGGTGGTGAATGCGCTGGCCATCCTGGCCGCTTCCCGGCAGTGAGAAAAGAACTGCGCTCAGGCTACACAACCGGCGCATGCGCAGCCGCTGCCGCCAAAGGCGCTGCACTGATGCTGGTGAATCAGGCCATCGTTTCCGAGGTCAGCATTGATCTTCCTGCCGGTGTCTGCGCCGCCTTTCCACTTCAAGGCCAGTCGTTCTCGGCAAACGAGGCGGGTTGTTTCGTGGTAAAGGATGCCGGTGACGATCCGGATA
This sequence comes from uncultured Geobacter sp., assembly GCA_964524835.1. Classification (GTDB taxonomy): domain Bacteria; phylum Desulfobacterota; class Desulfuromonadia; order Geobacterales; family Pseudopelobacteraceae; genus JACRCG01. The sequence goes on along the minus strand of CAZGEG010000017.1, from coordinate 71,804 downwards.
TAACCAACGGGGCGGAAGTGCATGCACTCGTGAGGCTAAATCCCCCCCTCCCTCCCTTTGTCAAAGGAGGAAGCTCCGTTCTTATCGAGGGGGGAACCGGCATCGGCAGAATTACCAAGCCGGGGCTGGCAATCCCGCCGGGCGAATGGGCCATCAATCCTGTGCCGCTCCGGATGATTGAACAGTCAGTCGGCGGAGTTCTGTCTGAATTCAAAATTCAGAATTCAGAATTCAAAATTATTATTTCCATCCCCGACGGGGCCGAGCGCGCCAGGAAGACCCTCAACGCCCGCCTGGGAATCATCGGCGGGCTTTCGATCCTCGGAACTACCGGCATTGTGCGCCCCATTTCGGCCAAAGCCTGGACCGACACCATCGATGCCTCACTGGATGTAGCCAGGGCGTGCGGTTGCGAGACCGTTGTCCTTTCCACCGGGCGGAGCAGCGAGATGGCGGCGCAAAAACATCTCTCGCCTCTCCCCGAAGAAGCCTGCATCATGATGGGCGATCATGTGGCGTATGCCCTGAGGGCCTGTGCAACTCGCGGCTTCCTGCAGCCGATTATCGCCTGCCAGTTCGCCAAGATGCTCAAGATTGCCTGCGGCCATGAAAACACCCACGCGGCGGCTTCCGATCTTGATCTTGCCGTACTCCGGGGTTGGGCGGAAGCAGCAAAGGTGCCGCCGGAATATCTGGCGCTTATTTCGGGGGCCAATACCGCCCGTGAAATAGCCGTTGCGACCGGTTTTGACCGGAACCTGATGGAGCTTGTGGCATGTCGTGCTGTTAAGGCCGCTGCCCTTCATGTTCCCGGCATCCGGGTCCACCCGCTGCTGTGCGGATACGACGGTACGGTAGTGCTATAGGCATCTGAAACAGCTGTCAGCGGATATTTTACATTTCAGCAATTACCCATCTGCTTTTGAACGTCCCTTTCCACAACTGGCCAGGAATACCATGAAACTGACTCTGCTCGCACTGCTCTGCATTTTGTTGGCTGCAACAACACCTCTGGGCGCTGCTAAACCTGTTCTGAGTGAGCTGCAGTCAACTCCGGAGACTGTCGCCACCTCTGTCTCACCATCCGCACGCCCGCCCTGTTCAGCTTTCAATGAATTGAACAGCCTGATCCGTGACGGACGGATTGCTAAAACCGCTGCCACCAGCGAGCTTGCCGCCAGGATGGCCGATATTCGAGCGGAATATTACCGTCGCGGCGGCAGGAACTATCCACCGGAACAGTGGGTTTTTCCTCTGGCAGGCTACGATGCCGGAGCAATTGACCGAGGGAAAAACCACGGTTTTGTCCCGACCGGCTACGACTTCTTTAGCGGCAACCGCCACGGCGGCCACCCGGCCTACGACATTTTCATCCGTGACCGGAATCAGGACAGCCGCGATGACCGGACCGGTGCGGCGGTCTCGGTACTCTCCATGACCGGGGGGGTAGTCGTGGCACTCGACAAGGGGTGGAAGCTGGGAAGCGGACTGAGGGGAGGGAATTACCTCTGGGTCTATGACCCGGGCAACGACCTGCTGGTCTACTACGCCCATAACGAGGATCTGATTGTCGATGTTGGTTCAATTGTCAAGCCGGGGGATTCGCTGGCAGCCGTCGGTCGCAGCGGCCTGAACGCCGCAAAACGGCGGTCGCCGACACATCTGCATTTCAGTGTGCTGCGCCTTGAACACGGACAGCCGGTTCCGCTGCCTGTCTACCGCGAACTGCAGAGAGCACGAAGCGCACCTGAGCCACAAGCGGGACATACCGTTCAATAAGAAAGGCCTCCCGATTCGACAGGGAGGCCTTTTTAGCACGTGTGAAGAAAACGTCTTCGCTATTTCGGGTGCAAGTATCGCTTCGGTGGTGCACTTGTTCCGATTATCGAGACGGGATAAGGGTGCAGGAGAGAAAGAATCAGTCCGCCAACTCTTTCAGACTCCGGATAATTTCCACCTGGCGCTGAAAGCTGTAGCGGGATATCAGCTGTTCCTGGTGTTTTTCCGGCGAGATCCTGAACCTATAACGGTACGGCGAAGCGCTCCCGGCAATATCTACAAGCGTTGCCGGCACTTTGATCAGGGTCTGCTTCATCAGCACCGGATCCGGCAGCATGAATTTTACCGACATCTCCGCACCGGTTTCCAGCTCGGCATAATCATCGACTGAAATTGCGATTCCCTGTGTCGATATATCCACCAACCCTCCGGTAATTTCCAGCTCCTCATACCGAATTGTGGCACGCACAGGCGGGTCCAGATTCAGCCGGACCGCGGCGCGCTTTTCAGCCAGCACCTCGACAAAGCAGAATTTAGTGAGGGATGCCACATGTTTTTTGACGTTGACATATTGAACATGAGCAACAATGGGTTGGGGAAAAAGTGGGCTGCGAATCAGCGTATAATGATCGCTGGCCATTGCAATCGCCTGCTGCTGATTGACATCAAGATCGATGATACCCCGTTCAACGCCGAGAATCGTAGCGGGATACGTAATCGGCAGCCCCCGGTAATAATTGGTCAGTTTAACATCCTGTCCACCCTTGGCAGTACGTTTTTCAAGAAACGTCCTGAGAATTTCGGCCTGATCATCATCGAAGGTCGTCTGAATTCGGGTGCTGTATAGGGAGGTAAAGTCCATGTGATCCTGTACGTTGAGGGTCTCGGGATATCCTGAGTGCCTGGCTGAAGTCGTTGTAGCATAGAATGAACGAAAAACCATCTGAAAAACTTGCGGCATCAAACAGTTATAACGGTATCTTCATCACCATTCAATGCGGGATAAAGTTCAGAATATTTTTCAATGCCCGCTGCAGATGTTCGGTGCTGTGCGCTTCGATCGTCCAGACAGCAGCAGGTGCGTATCGGGCCAGGAGCGGAAAAAACTGCTCAAAATCTATGACACCTTCACCCACCGGCAGGTGCTCGTCGCACTGACCATGATTGTCATGGATGTGGCTCTCCACAACATAATCGCCGAGCTCGCTGAACCACTCCTCGATTGACACGGTTGTGAACATGTTCCAGTGCCCCACATCGAAACAGTGACGGAAACAGGGGTCATCAATTGCATCGAGCAGCGCCTTGATAGTGGATGGCTCCTTCTCGAAGATGTTCTCTACGGCCAGTATCGTTCCAAGTTCGCGGGCCGGGGGAACAAATTCCTGCCAGAAATCGATGCTGTTTTTCAGCCAGACCAGGCGATTGTCCCCGTAATGGAGGTCATCATATCCGGGGTGGACGACAATGACCCGCGGGCGGAGCAGTTCGGCGGCTTTCATGACCTGCTGGATACGATTGCGGCTTGCGGCACGGATGCTTGGATCAACCGCTCCCGGGTTGAGATCGAGAAAAGGTGCATGGATTGTTGTTTTCAGACCGGCCTCATGAAGCGCACTCGCCACTGAAGAGAGCTCTTCCCAGACCAGGCCATCCAGCGCTTCAGCAGGGAAAAACACTTCCGGATTGATACGGTTCGCGATGGCATATTCCAGATGTTCGGTCAGACGGCCGTACGGAACATGGGCATGAATGCTATTTTTCATGATGTTCTTTCCTGTGCTTTTTAATGATTTCATCGGAGGCTGTCCGGGCGACCAGATCCTCGAGCTTGTGAATAGAGGACGGGTCCCCGAGCACGATCAGCGTATCGTGCTCTTCGATTCTGGTTTGCGAATGCGGGTTAAAGACCATTTTTCCGTGACCCTTTTTAATGCCGACAATAATGACGCCGATCTCCTTGCGGAATCCGGATGTGACGAGCGTTTCACCGACGAAAGCCGAGTGGGCCGGGATGCCGATTTCCTCCATCTGCAGTTCAAGGTGTTCATGGCCGGTTGCAATTTCAATGAAATCAACCACGTTCGGACGTAATATCGACTGCGCCATGCGGTTTCCGCCGATCGTATAGGGTGACACCACCTTGTTGGCGCCGGCACGTTTCAGCTTGATGTCGGAACCTTCCTCACCGGAACGGGACATGATGTAAAGATCCGGATTGAGACCTCGTGCGGTCAGGGTGATATACACGTTTTCCGTATCGGAGGTAACTACGGATATCAGTCCTTTGGCCCTGTTGATCCCGGCCTTCAGAAGGGTTTCGTCGAGAGTGGCATCCCCCTTCATGTAGAGGTAGCCGTCTTCCTCCAGACGCTCGGTGGCTTCTGCGCTTTTTTCAATGATGACAAATTTGAGCCCGTTTGCCTTGAACTCTTTGCAAATCAGCGAGCCAATCCGGCCAAAGCCGCAAATCAAGTAATGCCCCGACAGAGCATCAATCTGTTTTTCCACCTTTTTCCTCCCCATGATCCGTTGAATCTGTCCTTCGAACATGATCTGGGCCAGACTTCCGACGATATAGCCCAACACGCTGACGCCAATAACTATTAATCCCATGGTAAACAACTTGCCGGGATCGGAGAGTTCATGGACCTCCCTGAAACCGACTGTTCCCAAGGTAATAACCGTCATATAAGCGGCATCGAGCAGTCGCCACCCTTCGATGGACATATAGCCGATCGTCCCCCCCGATATCAGCAGCAGGAGTACAACAAACGAAATTTTGAGGTGTCGTACCGGATCCATAGTCGCAGCAGATTACCTGCAGAGGCTCTAAATTACAAGCTACTTTCTTTAACGCGGGATAGTAAGTACCACCTGTTTCAGCCGCGGATCACTGTCCGGTAAATTCTAAATGCATCTAAATAAAGCGTGTAATAATTGACAAACTTTGCATACTGTATACAATGTTGCAAAATTTCTCTCTGGAGCTGTATACAATCATGAAGAAACCGATGGAAAAGCACCTTACTCTGCGTGAAAAGATACTCGAAAACATCCGTGACGCGATAGTGTCCGGCAGTCTCAAGGCGGGCAGCCGGGTTTCGGAGCCCGAGCTGGCCGAGCGATACGGCATCAGCCGTACGCCGATCCGTGAAGCCTTCCGCCAGCTGGAATCGGAAGGATACCTGACGGTGATCCCCCGCCGCGGCGCTATCGTCAGTGAACTCAGTCCAAAGGACGTCGAGGAGTTCTACGCTATCAAGAGCATCATGGAGGGGTATGCGGCCAGGCGTGCCTGTGAAAATCTGAGCGAGAAGGATCTTGCCCGCCTCCAGACGATCAACAACAAACTGGCGGAGTTGGCCCGGACAGGTGACATCAAACATTTCTTCAAGGTTCACAGCGACTTTCACGAACTGTTCATCAAGGCGGCTGACAACGAAAAACTGCATGAATTGATAACCGGTCTCGTGACCAAATTTCAACGCCTTCGCTTTACGTCGCTCAGTCTCCCGGGGCGGATGGAGGTCTCGGTGCAGGAACACGAAAAAATCATCGAGGCGTTCCGGAAAAAAGATGCCGATCTGGCCGAAACACTCGTCCGCAAGAACGCCGAGTATGGCGGCCGGGTGCTGATGAACGGCACGACGACTGCCAAAAACAGCTGATCTGAAATGATTCACAGTGGCACCTTTGCGAGAAGCTGGTATACTGCCTGCGGAGAATCCGAACATGACCGCATTCAAATCTGTTGCCCTGATACCTGCCGCAGGCATGGGCAAACGCATGGGCGCTTCCATCAACAAGCAGTATCTGCAGCTGGACGGCATGCCGATAGTCGCCCGCACCATTTCCGTTTTTGAACATTCCCCCCTGATTGATGCCATTTATCTGGTCATTCCTGCCGAAGAGATCCCGTATTGTCGTAAGCATATCGTCGAGGCCTGCGGATTTTCCAAGGTTGCCGCGATCATACCCGGCGGCAGGGAGCGACAGAACTCCGTCATGAACGGTTTGCGGGCAATGCGGAGGTATGTTTCCGATGATGATGTCGTCCTGATCCACGACGGCGTCAGACCCATGGTAACGGATGATATGCTGCGGGAATCAATAGAAACGGCCAGGTTCCAAGATGGCGCACTGGTCGCCGTACCGGCCAAGGATACCATCAAGACGGTGGCAAACTCCGTTGTAACCGGAACACCCGACCGCGAAACTCTCTGGCAGGCTCAGACACCGCAGTCATTCAGGTTCAGCGTTATTTACGCCGCTCATCAGGCGGCAGAAAACGATCTGTTCACGGGTACCGACGATTCCTCCCTCGTCGAGCGGAACGGGGGCCGGGTATATATCGTCCGCGGTGATTATCGCAACATAAAGATCACAACACCCGAGGATCTCGTCTTGGCCGGGGCTTTCCTGGCCGCCGAAAAAAAAAGGGGTGACGCACAATGACAAAACAACCACCTGATAAGATTCTTATCGTGGATGACGAGCCGGACATCGCTCTGACCCTGAAGCTGCACCTTGAAGAAGCGGGATACCTCACCTCCTGGGCAGCAGATGGAGAAGCGGGATTAAAACTGCTCCAATCCAATTGCTATTCCCTGGTGCTGCTTGATGTGCGCATGCCGGTATTCAGCGGCGTCGAGGTATTACACCGCCTGAGGGCCGACAATTTCGATACCGCCGTGATTATGATGACTGCGCATGGCAACGAAAATCTGGTTGCGGAATGCATGAAGGCGGGGGCTGCCGACTATGTTTCAAAACCGTTTGACATTTATGATCTGCTTAACCGTATGGAGCGGGCAATTGACAACCGCCGTACATTGAAGGAAAAAATGCAGCTGGAACAGGAAAAGGAAGATTTCGTTTTCATGCTCTCCCACGACATGAAGAATCCGATTACCGCCGTGATCGGCTCTATCGATATCATTCGCGAGGGACGACTCGGGGCGGTAAATCCGGAACAGGTTGACTACCTTCAATCGGCGATCGAGAGCTGCGAAGAGGTTGTGACCATGATCGACAACCTGCTTGATATGCAGCGTTTCAGCACCGGCAGAATGCAGACCAGAATCAGCCCCACCAATCCCGGGACGCTGCTTGCCGAAGCCGTCAGGCGTTTTTCTCCCGCTGCGGAACGGGAACACATCACCCTGACGCTGGAGACTCCGGCCAGCGGGCCGGAAATCGCCGTGGACAGTTCTGTCATGGGGCGCGTGATTGCAAATCTGCTCGGAAATGCCCTCAAATTCACTCCCGAAGGCGGATCAATAACTCTCTCTTGCCGCTGTATAGAGAACAGCGAGCGGCACCGCATCCGGATCCCGGTCTATGCCTCCATTCCACCCGGACTGTCAGAACTTCGCTGCTTCGTTCGCATTAGCGTTCGTGATAACGGCAGCGGAATCTCGCCTGATGAATTGGCCAAAATCTTTGAGCGCTATGTCCAGGCAGGGAACGCATCGATGCGGAGCCTTGGCGGCGCAGGGCTTGGCCTGGCATTCTGCAAAAAAGCGGTGGAAAGCTTCAACGGCTGCATCTGGGTTGAAAGCGAGGAGGGAGAAGGAAGCAATTTCATCATTCTGCTCCCCTGTCACCCCAACGATTACACTTGCAAAATATCTATCCCGGAGAAACTGCCATGAATCTGAAACAGAGCGTAGTTATACTTATCGCCTCCCTGTCAATCTGCATCGGGCAGGTTTCGGCAGCCGGAATCGACACCGGCAAAAGCATCACCATCGGCAGCGGCTCCAAGACCGTGTTCGAGTTCACCGACCCGGACTGCCCTTTTTGCCGTAAGGCTTCGAAGTATTTTGAAGGGAGGCAGGATGTAACAAGGCACATTTTCTTCTACCCTCTCCCCCGTCACCCCAAGGCAAAGGAGAAGGCACAGTACATACTTTCCCAGAACGACAGCGCCAGGGCGTATTTCGACGTCATGTCAGGCAGAATGGATTCGGTTCAGACATTCGTCACCACGCCGAAGGGGGTGAAACGGCAGCAGGAGCAGTACGAAATTGCTAAAAAAACGAAAGTGGACTCTACGCCGACCTTTATAATCAATGGCCGCATTATTGAGGGGTTTGATGTGAAAAAAATCGAAGCGGCGCTGGGACCGAAGCCATAACGGATTACCTGGAGCGGACAGAAGAGGTCCACCTGCCCGGAGGACACTGGCACCTCTCTTTTCAGGTAATCTTTTGAACACGCTGGATCACCTGCAGCAGGGTGTCGGTATTGTACGGCTTTGAAAGGGTGTCACAGAACCCGTAGTTTTTATAGTTTGTCATGATCGGATCATCCGAATAGCCGCTCGATACTATCAGGCGAGCACGAGGATCAATCGAAAGAATCCGCTTTGCAGCTTCATCCCCCCCCATCCCTCCGGGAATCAACTGGTCAAGTATGGCGATAGGGAGTAACGTCCCCGATTCCCAGCTGTTTTTATAAAGTTCTACCGCTTCCTCTCCATTACCGCAGGTATGCACCTGGTACCCCAGTTCGCTCATCCTTCTGAAAACAAGGTCCCGAATATCCTCCTCATCGTCCATTATCAGCAACGAAACTCCGGCAGGATTATTCCCAATTGCAACTGTCTCCCCGGGGTCAGCTGAAGGGAAGTCATCGTTGCCGGGCAACAGAACTGTAACGGTTGTTCCACGATTGACATCTGAAACAATGTCAATATGTCCGTTATGTTTCGTGATTATTGATTGTGTTGTCGACAAGCCGAGCCCGGTGCCGTTTGCACGGGTAGTAAAATACGGGTCGAATACTTTATGAAGATGATCTTTTACAATGCCGCAGCCGCAGTCTTCGAACGCTATCTTCACATAATTCCCGGGTTTCAGGAGAAATATGTTGTCCTTATCAAGGCGGAAATCTTCGATACGAGCCGTCAAGATCCCTCCGTGCGGCATCGCATGGACTGAATTCAGCACGATGTTATTGAATGCCTGGTTAATCTGCTGGCTGTCAACATTGACGGTTTGTGTGGCCCGATTATGGACAATACCCTTAATGCTGCTGCCGCTCAAAAACAGAGACATCGATTCCTGCACCAACTTTTCCGCTGAAGCCAGCGTTCTGAACGGGACACCCCCCTTGGAAAAAGTCAGCAGTTGCCGTGCAAGGCTTGCAGCCCTGAACGACGATTTTTCAGCCGCTTCAAGCAATGGTGCGGCCTTGCCGTAATCATCCAGATGTTTTCTGGCAAAAGATATATACCCGATTACACCGGTCAGGACATTATTGAAATTATGGGCAATACCGGCGGCAAGAATGCTGATTGACTCCAGCTTCTGCGTTTTCATCAGTTCATTCTGGGCAAGCTTCTGCTCTGTAATATCGCGCCCGATGCCGATGAATGATACCGAACCGTCCGAATCATTAATACGGGAGCCGTTGGCGGTGTACCAGAGCCATGTTCCGTTTTTGTGCAGTACCCGGTACTCGACGCCGCGCTGTTTTTCCCCCGTTGAAAGAACAAGCGCAAGAAAGGCATAGCACGCAGGTACATCATCGGGATGAACAAACGGCACAAATGGCTTTCCGATAACGTCCGAAAGATCGTAGCCAATAGACTCTTTCCACTGCGGCGAAACGTAACTGAACGTACCGGAGGAGGTGAGGGCAAAAACCACGTCATTGGCATTTTCCACAAAGGACCGGAATCGCTGTTCGCTGGCGCGAAGTGCCTCCTCCATTCTCTTTCGCTCGGTAATATCCAACCCGACGGACAATATCCCCTGACTCTCCCCCCCGGCTTCAACAAGTTCGTGGTTGCTCCATGAAATCCAGACACGCTCACCGTTTTTTCGGATATTTTCGTTGATATTGTTGATGTAGTGCGAGGGATTATGTGTCAGATTTTCAATCATTTCCTGCAGATCCCGGCCGCTGCTCTCGGTTTCCGGAACAATTGTGCCGACAACATTCCTCCCCAGCAGTTCCTGTTCTGAAAATCCGAAAAAAGACTCGGCATATTCGTTAAAATAGGTAATCCTGCCATTCAGATCCATTTTCAGGATAATGGTATGGGCCTTCTCAACAAGTTCGCGATATTTTTTTTCGCTCTGCTTTAATGCGATGTCGGAGCCCTGAAGGGTAACTATATTACTGGAGAGATTGTCGGCCAATTCATCAAAAGCCCGCACAATACCGGTCAATTCACCGCCGGACGATTTGTCGGACATTCGTACCGATAAATCTCCATGGGCGATTCTGTTCGCAACGGTCTGCAGCTGATTCAACCGGTCGAATATTCCTTTTTTACTGACATACAATGCCAGGCCGATCGAAACGAGCAACATAGCTGACAATGCTGCTACCATGTAGCCGACCTGCCTGTTGATGCTTTTCAGCACAAATTTCTTATCTAGTCCGGTACGGATATACATGTAGGGGGCTGATTCGTGTTTCAGGCGCAGCGCCCGGTAGCTGAAAAAACGCTGGATACCTAGATTGCCGACGGCTTCAAACGCCCCCTCGTCATGGCCTGCCGACATTCTGGCGAACAGGTCCGGCCGGTCCTTCTTCCCGACCAGGCCCGGATTTACCGACGAGTACAGGATTGTGCCCGCATGATCGACAAGCAGTATCGAAGAGACAGGACTGGCCATTTCCCCCTGGTACAGCCTGCTGTATATGTCAAGCGGAACGGAGACTACGATAACATCCGAGATCCTGCCGGAACTCTGTTTAACAGGGTACGCAAAACCGAAGATGGGGGTCCCCCGGATCCGGCCGATCATGTACTCTCCGGAAGAAAACGTTCCGCTGGCGAGAGCGCTTTTGAAATATCGTCTGTCGGCAACTGAAGTGTCAGCGGAGAGCGGCAGTGCAGAAGCCCACACAGAACCGCCGGCATCGGCGATCAGTATATTCGAAACGCTGGAGTTTGCAGCGACCAGAACGGACAGAAGATGTTCGGTTTCAGATTCGCTATGGGCTTGAACCGCAGGGGAAAATGAGATGGTTGTTACCAGCTGTTCCAGACCGGAAAGGAGCTGAGACTGGTCGCTGTGAATCCTGTCGGCAGTCGAAGATGCAATCGAAGTTGCCTCACTGATTTCATGATTTCGCAGCAACGTGCCGGTATATAAGATGAGCCCGGTCGGAAACAATATCATCAGTAAAACCAGGCCCAGAACCATTGTACGTATGGATAATGAATTGACAGTCTTCATGCCGTATTTGTAGCTCATTGTGCCGTCATTGTCAAAATTCCATCGCCATGATGATGAACTGCGCTGGCAGGAACATGGTGATGATGCTGTGGAAACACCCGCAACCTGCCGAAATTATATCTGCAACAGAGGCTGCCGGACGGCATCAGGTATTACGACACCCGGCGTGCTACAGAGGTGTCGAGCCAATTATTATTCTCAAGTTTTGCTGAATACTTCAAAATGCGCTATTATCCAGATGCAATAGCCGTCGCAATTGACGGACAAGAGGAGTCGCGCGTGAAAACACCCTGTAACAGGCAACTGTGTTTATTGACCCTGTACCTTTCGCTGACCGGAGCCGTGTGGGGCGCTTTAAGTGCGGGCGCTGCCCAAGGGGGACCATACGACCTCGACCTGAAAGAGCTTCTACGCCCTCCGGTTCGCCCATCAAAAGGGCAAGGGCAGCCCAAAACGGCAAATAAAGTTGTGCCTGCCGCGCCCAACACAGGGGGAAAAACCAGCGTCTATACCGTACGGCAGGGAGACCACCTGTTTCTTATCCTGATGCAGCGCTATGGACTCTCCAACAGAGCAGCCGAAGAGCTTATTCCGGAAATAATGCGCCTGAACGGCATCCGGAGACCGGAGAGTCTGTCGGTGGGGCAGCACCTGACCATCCCGCTTCCGCCGGTATCGGATACGGCAGCGGTTACGACAGCGCAAACCGGCCGGGAAACGAGCCCTTCTCCGCCACCCGAATCGGCCTCTGCAGCGCTCCAGCCCGCTGATACTCTCTATGTTCGGGAAATCGCAGTGAACCGGTCCCGCCCTTGCCTGCTGGCTCGTGAAGTAGCTGAACAGATGGGAGTAAGCGTCACCGCGCTTCCCCCTTTCATTGAGGCGGAGGGTGCCGGCATGTCCTACGACGCCTTGAAAGTGACCGTGATCTGCGGGCTTGATCCGGCTGAGGAGTATACATTCAGACGCCTGCTGACAACGCACGGAGCAAGATTGCTGTTTTTCAAGGCCGACGAGACACCACGTTCTGTCATCGAATCAATAGCCGGCACTCTGGGGATTTCCTTCCGCCTGACTTCTGCCGACACTACCGCCGAACTTCCACTGACCTATCTGTTCCCAGCCGCCATCGACGGAAAGGATCTCAGGCTGACAATTTTTCCAGCGAAGTGACCCTCTGCTACAAAGCGAGGCGCTGTTTTATCCGGCATTAACACAGCAAGGCCCGAACAGATGTCCGGGCCTTGCTGGTAAAATGGTTTATTACTGACGGAACTGAATGAAAGTCAGAACTCCATCGGCATCCCCTTGACCTGACGAGCGGTAAAGACCGGGCCATCCTTGCAGACATACACATTCCCCACATTGCAGCGGCCGCACTTTCCCAGACCGCACTTCATCCGGTTCTCCAGGGTGGTATAGACACGGTCGTCGCTGAATCCCAGCTTTTCCAGCACCGGCAGCGTAAACTTGATCATGATCGGCGGCCCGCAGACCAGGGCGACCGTATTTTCTGCCGATGGCGCCGTCTCTTCGAGAATCGTCGGTACAAACCCGACCCTGCCGTCCCACCCGGGGCCGTTGCCGCCAGGGTCCACGGTCTTGACCAGCCGCACATCCCCACGCTCCTGCCACTCCTTCAACTCCCGCTTGTACACCAGGTCGTCCTCGGTCCGGGCACCATAGACAATGGTGATCTCGCCGAACTTGTCGCGCTGGTCAAGACAGTTCCAGATCAGGGTCCTGAGTGGCGGCAGGGCGATCCCCCCGGCGACAAAGACCAGGTTTTTCCCGTAGAACTCTTCAATCGGGTAGGAATTGCCGTAGGGTCCCCTGAATCCCATGCTGTCCCCCACTTCCAGGCGGCGCAGCTCTTCGGTCACCCTCCCCACCGACCGGAAGCTGCATTCAACATACCCGGTGCGGGTCGGTGACGACGCGATACAGAAGGTCGCCTCGCCGGCGCCGAAGGCCGAATATTCGGCAAACTGCCCGGCGCGGAAGGCAAAGCTCTCCCTGACCTGTTCATCATTGAAGACCAGTCGCAGGGTGCGCACATCCGGAGTCTCGTCGACGACTTCCGCGACGGTGGCCAGGTAGGGAAGATAGATATTCTTGTTAGTGTGATCACACATTGATTAACTCAATTCTGAAATTTTGGATTTTGGATTTTGGATTTTGAATTTAATTCAACATTCATAATTCAGAATTCGAAATTTCCTCTATTATCGCCGCGATGTCGATCCCGACAGGACAGATGCGGACACAGCGGCCGCAGCCGGTGCAGAGGGTCTGGCCGAATTTGTCGTCGTAGTATTTGAATTTGTGCATGATGCGGTTACGATACCGCTTGGGCTGCAGGTCGCGCGGATTGTGCCCCGAGGCGTGGTGGGTAAACTTCCAGAAACCGCAGGCATCCCAGTTTTTGCGGCGCTTGCCCGCTTTTTCAGTTCCTTCGTCGACAATATCGAAACAGTGGCAGGCGGGACATACAAATGCACAGGCCCCGCAGCCGACACAGCGTACGGCGATACCATCCCAGAGCGGATCCTCGAAGTGTTCGTCCAGCCACTCCTTGACCTTTTTCAGGTCGATCGCTTCTGCCTGAGGCACGGCAAGCGGTATTGCTTCAGCATTTGACTCTCCTGCAAACAGTCCGTTGTAGCGAGTTATCAGGGCCTCGCCCTTTTCGCTATAACTCTCGCAGGCATAACCGCCCCCTACCAAAGGGGTCAGGAACAGGTCGCTCCCCCTGGTTTCAGCCGGAGAGAGGCCGACGGCGGTGCAGAAGCAGGCATCGTCGGCGGTTGTGCAGGCCAGGCCGATAATTGTTGTTTTCCTGCGCCGTTCAAGAAAAAATTCATCCTTGTAGTCCCAGGAAAATACCGCATCCAGCACCGGTATTGCAGCTGCGTCGCAGGGGCGCACGCCCACCAGTACCGTTTCGGGAAAGCGGGCCGGATCGACATCGGTCAGCGTGACCTGCTGCCCCTCCTTCTCGTAGGACATGATGTCTTCGCAGACAGGAAAGAAAGCCTCTTTGGCCGAACGGCGCGGCAGCCGATCGACAACCATTTCTCCGGAGTTGTTGAGAGGTTCATAGAGCGGTATTCCGGCATTCATGCGCGGTGCAACCACACGCATGCCTGCGGCGATAAGATTGTCCAGAAGGGTGTTCAGGTTTTGTTCGGAGATGTATTTTTGCATGTAAAACCTTTTTCAATTTTTGGCAGTTATTTATTTAATAAAACTCTGATCGTCTTTTTCGGTAAATGTCGTCAGCGGCCCCTTGTCATTGACCTCAAAGCCCGCTTCGTAGTCATACAGCTCCTTCAGCTCCTTGGCCATCTTGCGGTTGAGGAGGTTCAGGGGAATGTCCATCGGGCAGACCCGTTCGCATTCGGCGCAGCCGGCGCAGCGGCCGGCCAGGTGCATGGCGCGGACAATGTGCCAGGCGGTGTTGCCGGCCGGGCGGGGGGTCGTCTCCACCATCTGCGGCTTGTTGCGGTCGCAGAGACACTGCTCGCAGAAGCAGAACGGGCAGACCTGACGGCAGGCGTAGCACTTGATGCATTTGGCAAACTGCTCTTTCCAATAGGCCCAGCGCTCGGCCGGGGTCAGCGCTTCCAGCCGGGCGATTTCGGCCGCGTACATTCCCTCCAGCTGCGGCCCCGGCGGGAGCGCCACGTCCGGCACATAATCGCAGCCGGCCGGCAGATGGGCGTCACATTCGCGGCACTTGGGGGCAATGGTATCCGCAGTCAGACCGGTAGCGGGCTGCACCGTTGAGGCCAGCACCCCGGCACACGGGACACCAATCAGGTAGAGGTCCTCGCGTTTGAGCTGCGATTCCCCCATCAACCCGACCAGCGCCTTGAGATCGCACCCCTTGACGACGATGCCGATTTTTCCGTTCTTGGGGATTTCTTTTTTGGCCTTGGTGAGGTAGACGGCCAGGTTGTTGACACTGGCTGCGGAGAAGAACAATGAGGCGGCATCAGCGGCAGCGGTTATGACTGCGGGCTGAGAGGAACCGCTGCGACGACCGGGGATATACCCGACGATTGCAACGACCTCTCCGGTGGTCAGCAGCCGAACCGCTTCGGAGCGAATGGCCTCCGTAACGGCAGAATAGATTGATGTGTCAATAGTTGTCATAAAAACCTTTATTCACCACGAAGTCACGAAGAGCACGAAGTAAGTCAAAACCGTCAAAAGAATTTTGGAGGTTAAACCTGAAAGACTTTGGGCCTTCTTCGTGTCCTTCGTGGCTTAGTGGTGAGACAAGTTTTAGATTTGATTATACGCTTCTTTCAATTCCGGCGAATCGATGGTCCCGGACCACTGCTCCTCAAGCGCCAGTTCCTTGAACTCGGACATCGGCCCCATTCCCCGCACTTTTTCAGTCAGATCGGTTACGACCTCGACCCATTTCCCCCCTTCGGCAGCCGAGACCCACGAAAACTGCAGGCGATCAAGATCAACCCCGACAAACTCAAGCAGCTTCCGAAAGGCGGCGAAGCGGCGCCGGGCGTGGAAGTTTCCGGCGATGTAGTGGCAGTCGCCGGGATGGCAACCGGAGACCAGCACACCATCGGCACCCTGCTGGAATGCCTTCAGAATGAAAACCGGGTCGATGCGGCCGGTACAGGGGAACTTGAGCACCCGGACGTTGGCCGGATACTGCATGCGGCTGGTACCGGCCAGGTCCGCTCCGGCATAGGTGCACCAGGTACAGACGAAAGCGATGATCTTGGGTTCGAAGGAGTGCTTCTGTTTTTCAGGGTTCATAGAGCTTCCTTTTACGTTCTAACCCGCCTCACGCGGAGCCGCAGAGGGCACGGAGAAAACCAGGATTAAAAGCTTAAAGTCATTAGGGGTAAACCAAAAATCCTTTGATTTTGACGTACTCCGCGAACTCCGCGTCTCCGCGTGAGTAAGCCTCTAGAGCGCCTCAATCATGGCAATAATCTGCTCATCGGTATAACCGTCCAGCTCCACAGATTTCGACGGGCAGGTGGCCTGGCAGGTGCCGCAGCCGCCGCAAACGCCCGGATTGACATAGGCCACAACCTTGATCAGGTTGCCCTGGCGATCACGGATCTCTTTTTCCTCAACGGCGCCATAGGCACAGACTTTCTTGCAGGCGAAACAGCCGACACAGCCCGCTTCGCGAACCCGGGCCACGATCGGTTCACGCTCCAGCATTTCCTTGGAGAAGAGGGTCATGACCTTGGCGGCCGCGGCACTGGCCTGGGACACCGTTTCCGGAATATCCTTCGGCCCCTGGCAGGCGCCGGCCAGGTAGATGCCGGCGGTGGCGCATTCCACCGGGCGCAGCTTGGCATGGGCCTCGGAGTAGAAGTGGTATTTGTCATAGGATATCCCCAGCTTCTGGGCCAGGGTGTCGGCCCCCTTCTGGGGCATGACCGCGGTAGCCAGAACGACCATGTCGGCTTCGATCTCGACCTGGACGCCGACTGCGATATCGCTCCCCATGACGACGACCTTGTCCCCTTTCTGGTACAGGCGCGAGACCATGCCGCGGATGTAGACCGCCTCCTCTTCTTCAATCGAGCGGCGCCAGAATTCGTCGTAGCTTTTTCCCGGGGTACGGGCGTCCATGAAAAAGACATAGGCCTGACCGTCGTGCACCTTGTGGTGATAGAGCATGGTATGTTTGGCGGTGTACATGCAGCAGACCTTGGAGCAGTACGAGATCCCCTTTTCCCGGGCCCGGGAACCGATGCACTGTATGAAGACGATCTGCTTCGGCTCCTTGCCGTCGGAAGGGCGGAGGATCTTGCCGCCGGTGGGTCCACTGGCTGAGGCAAGCCGCTCGAAGGTCATGCCGTCGATTACATCCGGAATTTTTCCATGACCGAATTCGCCGTACCCTTTGATGGGTGACCCCTTCGGTTTTTCATCGATGGTATACAGGTCAAAGCCGGTGGCAACGACGATCGCGCCGACCGCTTCGACGATCAAACGGTCCTGCTGTTCAAAATCAACCGCACCGGGGCCGCAGACCTTCTGGCAGACGCCGCATTTGCCGGTCTTGAACCAGGTGCAGTTTTCGCGGTCGATGACCGGGGTGTTCGGCACCGCCTGGGGAAAAGGGACGTAGATGGCCGTACGCATGCCGATGTTCTGGTCGAATTTGTTGGGGATCTTTTTCTGCGGGCATTTGGTCATGCAGACGCCGCAGCCGGTGCATTTGTCCTCATCAACGGAGCGGGCCCTTTTCTTGATGGTGACCTGGAAATTGCCGATGTACCCCTCGACCAGTTCGATTTCACTGTAGGTGTAGAGCTTGATCTTGGGGTGGTTGGCCACATCGACCATCTTGGGGGTCATAATGCATTGCGAACAGTCCAGGGTCGGAAAGGTCTCGGAGAGCTGGGCCATATGGCCGCCGATGGAGGGTTCCCGCTCAACCAGGATAACCTCGTGACCGCAATCCGCAATGTCGAGGGCGGCCTGGATTCCGGCGATGCCGCCGCCGATCACCAGGGAACGCTTCGTGACCGGCACAGTGATGGCAGGCAGCACGCGGTTTTTCTTGACCCGCTCCACCATCATGCCGACGATCTCGATCGCCTTGAAAGTGGCCTCTTCCCTGTTTTCATGAACCCAGGAGCAGTGCTCACGGATGTTGGCCATCTCACAGAGGAAGGGGTTCAGGCCGGCCGCTTCAACGGCTTTTCGGAACGTTTTTTCATGCATGCGCGGCGAACAGGCAGCCACGACGACATGGGTGAGTTTCTGTTCCTGAATGGCCTTCTTCAGAAGGTTCTGTCCAGGATCGGAACACATATATTTGTAGTCGGTGGAGAAGGATACGCCGGGAAGTTTGCCGACCTCCTGCGCCACCCGCTCGACATCGACGGTCCTGGATATGTTTTCGCCGCAGTGGCAGATAAATACGCCTATTCGTGACATGTTACAGTAACCCCTTCTCTTTCAGCAGCGGCATCGGGTTGACAATCATGGCGTCCAGGCCGAGCTTGTCCGGACCCAGTCCGACGGACAGCCCGACGAGCTGGGTCAGGTAGAAGACCGGCAGGGCGTAGCTGACGTTGTAAACCCCTTCGATCTCCTTCTGGCGGATGTCCAGGTTGCCGTGGCACAGGGGACAGCCAACCATGATGCAGTCGGCGCCGGCCGCCTTGGCCGAGTCGAGGATGGCATTGGTGAGCTGGATGACGACGCCGGGACGCGAGAGGGTGAAGTTGGCGCCGCAGCACTCCAGGCGGTGGGTCCAGGACACGGCCTCGGCGCCGGCTGCTTCCACTACCCGCTCCATGATGGTCGGGGCTTCTACGCAATCCAGATTGGGGACGTCGTTCGGGCGGGTCAGCAGGCAGCCGTAGTAGCAGGCGACCTTGAGGCCCGACAAGGGCTTGTTGACAGCGGTAGCCAGGCGCTCCAGACCCAGGTCCCCGGCCAGTATTTCCAGCAGGTGTTTGACCTTGCCGTCCAGTTTCAGGGGAGCGTCGATGGCCTTTTCCACCTGTTTGCGCTTGACGTCACTTTCGCCCAGGATATGCTGAGTCGTCTTGAGACGCGAGAAGCAGGCGGCACAGGCTACAGCCAGGTCGCCTTCGACATTGTCGGCCAGCTCCAGGTTCTTGGCACAGAGGGAAAGGGAGAGCAGTTCGTCCACGTTGTGGGCCGGAGTGGCGCCGCAGCAGAACCAGTCCGGTACCTCGGTCAGGCCGATGCCCAGGTGCTTGAACAGTTCACGGGTGGAGAGGTCGTATTCGCCGGCCGAAGCGTGCAGGGAACAGCCGGGATAGTAGGAATAATTGAGAAGAGTTTTCATTGCTATGCCGAGGTCCTTTCATTCAATGTTGAATTATGAATGTTGAATTTTGAAAGAAAGGCTTTCCAATTCAAAATCCAAAATCCAACATTCAAAATTGCCTTTCATTTGCCTTACAGCGCTTCTCCGTTTTTGCGCATCGCTTCAATGCGGGCAAAGATCTTTTCGATTTCAGGCAGGTTCCTGTTTTTGCTGTGGAACATCTTCAGCTTGCCCTTGGCGAGCAGCTTGGGCCCGAGCATAAGGTCCTTCAGGAACTGGCCTGATTTGACGTTGAAGACTGCGGCCAGGCGCATCTCGTACTGGCGACCGTAGGTGCGGATATTCTGCAGGAAGAGTTTGTTGGCCAGCTGGACATAGCTTTCCTTGGAGGCACCTTCCGCGTCCCAGGAAAGCTTGCGCAGGGCGTCCATGATGGAGGCAAGGTGAACCTTGTTGGGGCAGCGGGTGGAGCAGGTCTCGCAGGAGGCGCAGTACCAGATGGAACGTCCGGCCAGGATGCGCTGCCACTGGCCAAGCTGCAGCAGGCGCACAACACGGTTGGGAGGGTGCTCCATGAAAGTTGCCATGGGGCAGCCGGCCGAACACTTGCCGCACTGGAAGCAGCGACGCACCGAGGTGCCGGAGAGGGCTTCGACCTTGCGCACAAAATCGATGTCCATCGTTTCCTGCGAGATGACCATTTTTTTCTTTTTCACGCGGGGCATCCATTTAGTTAAAGTAAAATTGAGGTAACCGGGTCAGCGGAGCAGTGCGGCGGGGAACACTCGAAAAACCCTCTAATACTAAGTTACTTATAACATTCTCTACACATTTGATGTACAAAAAGCAAGTCAATATTTATCGGCACATATATTTTAGGAAAAATCAAAAGTTGTCATACCAACAAGCGGCGCATGTAGCGCTCGATTCGCACGTCAGGCTTCATATACACACATAAAAAAAGAATATCCACCCCCATACTACGGGGATGGACACTTTCCAGGCAACAGATCCATCAGTATATGATTATGTAACCATGTGCTTCCGCAATCTTCCGCACTTCATCCTTATCCTGCAGATGATACGTTTTGCCCTCCAGGGTGAAATGATACCCCCCCTGTCCATCCGGTACCGCATCACCCAGTAATGCCTCGAACGTTGCCGTTTTGATCATGCAGCACCTCCCACCGTTTCCGTCAGGTGGCTGCTGCAGCCAACCGGACCGCATCGGCCAGCTGGAGGACATCACGTTCCGTTGTCTGCCACGAACACATGAAGCGCGCTCCACCCGACCCGATAAAAGAATAAAAGTGCCATCCTGCGTCTCTAAGGGCCGCGACAACCGCTTCCGGCATCTCGACAAACACCGAGTTGGCCTGCCGCGGATACATGATACGAACCCCCTCTATTCCGGCCAGATGCTGTTCCAACAATGCCGCACAACCGTTGGCATGCCGCGCATTTTTCAGCCAGGCGCCCCCTTCGAGCATCCCGATCCAGGGAGCCGATATAAAGCGCATCTTGGAAGCCAGCTGTCCGGCCTGTTTGCAGCGATAGTCAAATTCCTGGGCAAGCTCGCGGTTAAAAAAGACTACCGCCTCGCCAACCGCCATGCCGTTTTTAGCCCCTCCCAGACAGAGAACATCCACACCCGCACGCCAGGTTATCTCCGCAGGGGCGACATCCAGCGAAACAACGGCGTTGGCGAAACGGGCGCCATCCATCTGCACCCTCATGCCATAGCGCCGTGCCAGCTCACTGGCCGCGCCGATTTCATCCGGTGTATATACCGTGCCGACTTCCGTCGCCTGGGTCAGACTTAACACCTTCGGGCGGGGATAATGGATATCACTGCGACGGGTGATTGCTCGCTCCACCTCCGCCAGATCGAACTTTCCACCGGGACCGTTCACATGCAGCAGCTTGGTGCCGTTTGAGAAAAACTCCGGTGCCCCGCACTCGTCCGTCTCGACATGGGCCAGTTCATGACAGATCACACTATGGTAGGAACGGCACAGGGAGGCCAACGCGAGAGAATTCGCCGCGGTACCGTTAAAAACAAAGAACACCTGGCACTCTGTCTCAAAAACCTCGCGAAGCTGCCGGCAGGCCCGTTCCGTCCAGAGGTCATCGCCATACGAGGAGACAAACCCGACGTTGGCATCCTGCATCGCCTGCCACGCCTCCGGGCAGATCCCGGCATAGTTATCGCTGGCAAACTGATTGTATGTTGGCATCTTCTTCGGCTCTTCCAAGCTTTTTCTCCACGCATCACAGAATTGAACTACGCACGGCAATTTAGCATCTGTTCTGTCCCGATGCCAGAAATTTCCATCCCTTCGTGATGACAACTGTTGAATAGTGGCGGACAAATGATTATGATGCTCCTTTACCATCATCTATTGCAAGGACACGTCAATATGCGCTACAGCCGTATGCGGCTTTCGCACAAAATATCCCTGGTAACGCTGTTTACCGTCATCCTTGTCGGCTTCTCGGTTCTCCGGACACCGTCCATGACGGATGGACCGGCAGCATCTCCGGAGGACAAGGCCAGAGAAGACCTTTCACGGATAGAGTACCCAAGCCTCAAAAACATCAAATGGCACCCCCAGTTCATAGAACCGCATCAGTCGCTCGAATCGCTCTTCGGCACAGACTGGATTCTGGTCGCGCGATTCAACCGGGTTGACCGCCGCCATGTCTATCCCGGCATGACCATAAAGGTACCCGACAATATGGCGGACATCCGGGGATACACGCCGCTGCCGTATTCCTATCAACCGGCCGCCCGCCACGAAAAGTATATTTTGGTCGACATCACCGAGCAGTGGCTCGGAGCCTACGAGTATGGCAGGCTGGTTTTTTCGTCTCCAGCCGCGACAGGCAAGGAAACGACAGAAACCCCCGGCGGCATGTTTCGGATCTCCACCCGCCACCGCCATCACACATCGTCACTCTATAAAACCGCCAATGACGAAGAGCAGTACCCGATGGACAATGCCCTCCGCTTTCACATCGGAGAGGATAACGTCTCGTACTGGCTGCATGCCCGCGACCTCCCAGGCCGACCGGCATCGCACGGCTGTATCGGCCTGTTCGACGAAGAAATGCAGAAACGGGTATTCGGTACGCCCCAGCAGCCGGTCCTGCGCGATTCGCAGAAGTTGTATTCCTGGGCAGCCGGGGAGGAAGATTATGGGGAAGACAGCGGGGAGACTGAAGAGTTGGAAGACGGACCAGTTGTAGAAGTACGCGGCAGCCTGCCACGTTATCTGGACAGGCCGCCGTCACACAATGAAGCAAGGAACTGATTCATTCATGATATAAATTTATCTGGCAAGCCACTTCGCGACGTCTTTAGCATGATAGGTGATGATTATATCGGCCCCGGCTCGCTTGAAGGCGGTCATCGTTTCAAGTACGACCCGCTCCTCATCTATCCAACCCCGCTCGGCAGCCCCCTTGACCATGCTGTATTCTCCCGAGACGTTGTAGACCGCCAGCGGCAGGTCATACTCGTTGCGCAGGTCGCGCAGGATATCGAGGTAAGGCAGTCCCGGCTTCACCATGATGATATCCGCCCCCTCTTCAATATCCGAAGCGGCCTCACGGAGCGCTTCACGGCGGTTGCCCGGATCCATCTGATAGCTGCGACGATCGCCGAATTGCGGCGTCGACTCCGCCGCTTCCCGGAACGGGCCGTAGTAGCCGGAAGCGTATTTGACCGCGTAACTCATGATCGGAATCGCATCAAAACCATGCTCATCAAGCAGTTCCCGGATGGCGCCCACCCGCCCGTCCATCATATCGGAAGGAGCCACCATGTCGGCCCCCGCCTGCACATGCGAGAGAGCTTCCCGCGCCAGCAGTTCCAATGTCGAGTCATTATCGACATCACCGTTTTTGATAATCCCGCAGTGCCCGTGGTCGGTATATTCACACATGCAGACATCGGTGATGACCGCCAGACCCGGCACATCCTTTTTCAATGCACGGATCGTTTCCTGGATGATTCCGGTATCGGAATACGCATCGCTGCCGACCGCATCCTTGCTTTCGGGGATGCCGAACAGCAGCACGGCGGGAATCCCCAGATCCCTGGCTTCTCTGGCCTCGGCGACTATATTCTCGATGGATTGCTGATAGATGCCGGGCATGGATGATATTTCTTTTTTGATTCCACTGCCGAAAGCGGAAAACATCGGATAGACAAGGTCGTCAACTGACAGGGACGTCTCGCGGACCATCCGGCGAAAGGTTTCACTTCCCCTGATTCTGCGGGCACGGAACTGTGGAAAAAACATGGTGTGTCCTCCTTGATGTCCGGTACATACGCTGTTAAGGTACCGGCAGGTCGCCGACAAAGAGTAATGCAGCCTGAAATAAATTGCAAGATTTTACCCCCACCACTTGCATTGTCTACATTCTGTAGTACAGTTCCGCTTGAGCAGACTGCATATTGGTTGCTTAACAGAGGACAGAAGTGGTATTTAACCGTTACCAATTATTTCATTTACGGAGGTCTCATCTATGAGGAAAATGATGGTTTGGATTCTGGCGTCTGCCTTGATTGTTTCGACAACTGCAGCATTTGGCGCGGTCAAGGAGGGCAGCTTTTCGGTAACCCCTTTGGTCGGGGGCTATAGTTACGTAGATGACCCAAGTGATGACACAACCCTGGTGCTGGGTGCCCGGGCAGGGTATAACTTTACCAAGCACTTCGGCATTGAGGCACTGTATGACTATGTCACGCAGGCGCCCGACCACGCAGGATCCTCGTTATCCATGCACCGTTTCGGGGGGCAGGCTCTCTATCACTTTTTCCCGGACAATGTATTTGTTCCGTACCTTGCCGCCGGCTTTTCTGAGCTGAACTTCAGGAGTGACCCCCGCAACATTAGCAATCGAGGCGCATTCGATTACGGATTCGGCGCCAAATATTTTCTGGCTGATGACTTTGCCCTGCGGGGCGACGTCCGCCACATTGTGTACAGCTATAACACTGGAACCTACAATAACGTTGAGTTTACACTTGGTGCCTACATCCAGTTCGGCGGCACTGAACCGGCAGCAAAAGCCGTAGCGCCGACGCCTCCCCCGGAGCCGGTCAAAGTTGTAGCGACGCCGGCACCTGAACCGGCAGTTGTAGTTGCCGCTCCGATTGTGATTCCTCCGGTTGACACCGACGGTGACGGCATTATCGATACGCTTGACACATGTCCCGGGACTCCGCAAGGAGTAGCGGTTGACAGCAACGGCTGCCCTGTCGACACCGACAAGGACGGTATAGCTGACTACCTTGACAAGTGTCCGGAAACACCGGCTGGAGTTGCGGTTGACGTCAGTGGCTGTCCGGCTGACGCCGACAAGGACGGAGTTGCTGACTATCTCGACAAGTGCCCGGAAACACCTTCAGGAGTTGCGGTTGACTTCGGCGGCTGTCCGGCTGATTCGGACA
Source organism: uncultured Geobacter sp. (assembly GCA_964524835.1). Lineage (GTDB taxonomy): Bacteria > Desulfobacterota > Desulfuromonadia > Geobacterales > Pseudopelobacteraceae > JACRCG01. Next base: position 47,554 of record CAZGEG010000017.1, on the reverse strand, counting down.
AGGATGGCGTTCCTGATCACCTCGACAAATGTCCCACAACCCCGCTCGGGGCCGCAGTTGATGCCATGGGATGCCCTGTTGAAGCTGCAAAGCGGTTCTGCGACAAACCGGCTGTTATCGCTGTTTCGTTTGAAGCCAACAAAGCTGACTTAAAGGCGAAATACCACGACGAACTCGATAAGCTGGGCAGTTTCCTTAAAGAGTTCCCCAACTCAAAAGGCACGATCGAAGGACATACCGACGCCGATGGGAGCAAGGAAGCAAACCTGAAATTATCACAGGCCCGTGCTGAAAGCGTCCGGAGCTATATTGTCAATAAGTTCGGGATCGACGGCAGCCGAATAACCGCCAAGGGATTCGGTCCGGCCAAGCCGGTTGCATCCAACAAAAACTCTGCCGGCAAAGCGAAGAACCGGCGTATAGAAGCGGTTTTCAGCTGCGAATAAACGGTGCACAATTGCTGTAACAAACAGTGGGCCCTTTCGGATGCAGTCGAAAGGGCCCACTGTTTGGTTTGTGCAATGAAGTGAATTATTTCTTGCGGCGGTCCTGCAGTGAAATCACCTTGGGCGCCCCACCCTCCCGGCGCGCCTTCTGAGCATGTTCCTTTTCGGCTTTCTCCTTCTCAACCAACTCCAGCTCGACCGGGGATACCACATCTTCCAAACGAAGCGGCGTGCCCCCCATCGTAAAGTCTGCTCCTTCAATCTGGAGATCGTCAAGAATCCAGGTGAAAACCTGCATCGGAAACGTCAGTACCAGTAATTTAACCTGCCACCAGCCAGGCTTGACATCAGGGAGTATCTCCTCAACACGGGCATAAAATCCCGGTTTGTTGTCTACGTGAATAAGTACCAGGTCATGAATAGTCGCCATTTATCTGAACCTTTACACCTTTAGTTAGTTTGATTTATGGCCGTTTTCGGCCCATATCAGCAGCGGAGTCCCCAGCGGCTCTCCAATCAGACGGGAGGCCGTGCGGATACATTCACGCAGAACCTGCTCCTCTGCAGCGAGAAGTGCACCGGCCTGCGGTGACAATTTCCGGTCAATATCGTCACAGATGAACATAATACAGTCTGCCGGACGCAATCCCGGCTCCATAGTGCATCCGTCATGGCTGCCGTACGGGCACACAGGTTTACGGGAAAAGTCTGCTGACGTAGCAATTTCAGCCACGATACCGGACAGGGCATCGAGGATATTGATCCGGTATTTGCCGTTCAGGCAGCATTGTCCTGCGCATTCTTGGCAAATATTCGCAGCGTCAACTTCCGCCACGACTGCGGCAAGAGCCTCTTTAGACTTCCGATAGCGCTCCAGCAGCGACACCAGCTCCAGCATGGCAGCTGATGAAAGCTCTGCGAGCAGACTTGTGAGGCGCACGATACCGAGTTTCCACACCTGTTGATCGTCCACTAAAAATCCTGAAAAGTTCGTTGAAAATATTGGTTGAAGCAGTCCGTAAGCCGGGTTCTGTTCCCGAGTCGGGTTACCCCTTCCCGGGCAGTGGTCATTCATCTGGGTATACCGTTACCGGCAACCTCAAGCAACCAACCCGGAGGCACGGGCGGGCCACCCTTAACGCCCCCCTATTTGGTCTTGCTCCTGACGGGGTTTACCTGGCATCTGACGTCACCGCCAGACCCGGTGAGCTCTTACCTCACCCTTTCACCCTTACCTGCCGAGGCAGGCGGACTTCTCTCTGTGGCACTTTTCCCTGGGGTCACCCCCGCTGGACGTTATCCAGCGTCACGCCCTATGGAGCCCGGACTTTCCTCCACCGGACAAGCCGGCAGCGGCCACCTGGACTACTTCAACCAAACCTTCGACCCTGCAGCATGCTTCTCGAAAAGCCTTCTGCCGAGCCCTCATCTGAGCTGTTTTACTGCTGTTGCAGCTTGAGGATAAGAATTCGCTGGCAATGAGGACAGGACAGCAACTCCTCGTATTTGAACAGATTGTTGTATAACTGCGGAGGCAGGTGCATATTGCATCCCATGCAGTAGCCGTCCTTGGCAATGGCAAGAGCATGCCCGCGGCGCTGCTCGCGTAGAATTGTAAATTTTTTCACCAGGCCGGCAGGCAGCCCTTTGGCCACATTTTCCCGACGCACGATATCCGCTTCAATATCCGCCTGAATCTTGTCAATTTCAGCCTGCTTTGCATTGACCCGCTGGGCAGAGTTTTCGGCAAGCTCATCGCAGCGGCTCTTCTTTGTCGCAAGATCGGCAGAAAGCTCTTCGATCTGGCTGATCTTCTGCAGCAGCCTTTCTTCAATATCAGTTACCTGCTTCCTGGCTGCGGTAATTTCGCGGCCAACCGCCTGAAATTCCTTGTTTGTTTTGATCTCTTTCATGTTTGTTTCGGATCTGGTGATGTTTTCCAGCTCCGCTGCATGGGTAGCTTCCAGCTCACCCTTTTCCGACTCAAACTGTGCCAGGCCGGCTTCGAGGGCGGCAACTTCTTCCCGGGCTGCATCCACCCCCTGGTTAATACCGCTCAGCTCTGCCTGCAATTCGCTCTGAGAGACTTTAAGAGTATCGATCAGTTGATCAACCTCCTGCAACTCTTCCAGCATGTCCAGTTTCTTTTTCAAATTGATTCCCCCTTGCTACGGATTAGTTTTGACTGTTCCTGGCAATATTCGAAACGGATCCATTTCCGTTCGGCATGCTTCTACGCTGCAATCTGTATAGCCGGCTGCTGCAAGCGCCCGGCCGAGCCGTTCCGTAATCTCATTCACCATGATAATTTCTGTGGGGAAATGACCGGCATCAATCAGGGCGATACCGAGATCTTCCGCATCACGCGCCTCGTGATATTTCACGTCACCGGTCACCAGCAGGTCTGCGCCGGACCGGGCCGCCTCACGCAGCAAAGATGCGCCACTGCCGCTGCAGAGCGCCACCTTTGAAATCCTGGCAGCGGGGTCGCCCACATAGCGCAGCGCAGGGGCCGACAGATCCTTCTTAAGCTGCCCGGCATACTCCGCCAGCGTCAACGGCACAGGCAATAGCCCGATCCTCCCGAGACCCAGTTTTTCCCCGTCATTCAGAAGCGGGTAGACATCAAATGCCGGCTCCTCGTACGGATGGGCCGCCAGCAATGCTTTCACGGCTCGCGGCAGTTGCGTGCGCAGAACCAGCATCTCAAGCCGCTCTTCAGGCACCCGCGCCAACACCCCCACTGTTCCGGTAAAAGGCTCCGCACCTTCAAGAGGCGTGAAGGTCCCTATTCCTCCGGCAGCAAAGGAACAGTCACGATACATCCCCTGTGTCGCACTGAAGGGGAACATCGCGGACCGTACCCGCTCAAGGTGGTCGCACGGGACGAATACAGCCAGCTTGACCAGTTCACCGGTTGCTGTAATCTTGAGCGGGGCACAGCTTGCGAGCCCGATTCTAGCCGCAAGCAGATCATTTAATCCACCGCTGGCTATATCATAGTTGGTGTGCAGGGAGATTATCGACAGCCCGCCCCTGATTGCCTTATGAATGGCAGTACCGTGTGCTGTTGCGGTTGATATGGAGTTGAGAGGTTTGAATATGAGGGGATGGTGAGTAACAAGAATTTGGCAGGATGCATTGAGAGCGGAATCTATTACCTCCGGGGCCGGGTCAAGGGCTACCATAACCCGGTTCACTTCGGCAGCGGGGTCACCGATCTGAAGACCGGGGTTGTCCCACGCTTCCGCCAACGCCGTTGGAGCTATTTTGTTAATAATTCCAACTATGTCTGCCGTTTTTGGTATTTTCATCGGCTATAATTAAAAAGAGTGCAACCTTGCGGTGTGCACTCTCGTGGTGAGGTATGATAACGGGAAGTTCCCAAATATCTGGCCGGCATCCGGCGTATTCCCCTCGTTTAGTATGAAATGGTGGGCCCACCAGGACTCGAACCTGGGACCAACCGGTTATGAGCCGGTGGCTCTAGCCAACTGAGCTATAGGCCCTTAGGGGAGTTGTATAATAGAGGAGGCGGGGAGGCCTGTCAAGTATTTTAACAGTTTTCAGCAGTTAAGCCCGCGAAAGAAAGCGGCCGTCACGGGTATCTACTTTCACTTTTTCGCCCGCTTCAAGATAGGGGGGAACCCGTATTTTCAGCCCGGTTTCGAGGATCGCCTCTTTTGTTTCGGCTGTTGCAGTGGCATTTTTCATGACCGGGGGCGTTTCCGTCACTGTCAACTCGACCGTCATCGGCAGGTCAACGTTTACCATGCGACCTTCAAACAAGCCCAGAACAACTTCAGTGCCATCTAGCAGATACAGCGAAAGCGGCTCGAACTCATCCGCCGGCATTTCGAATTGTTCATAGTTTTCAAGATCCATAAAAACACCGTTGCCACCATCGGCATACAGGAACTGCCCTTTATGGCGCTCGAAATCGGCCTCATCAACCTTGTCCCCCGAGCGGAATGTTTTTTCCAATACCTGTCCTGTAATCAGGTTGCGGTATTTTGTCTTTACCATGGTGTTGGCGCCGCGCGCGGTGGGTGAGCTGACGTTGATATCGGTGATCAGGCATGGAGCTCCATCCAGCTGGATGACAAGCCCTTTTTTGAAATCAGATGTTGAAAACATGACTGCTGATTCTCCTTGGTAATTTGATAAAATAGTCGAGTGTTTATTTCTTGCGATAGTCCGCCGTCGGCCAGAACGGGATGCCGCCACGGGGAGTGAATTCTCCCCGCACCGTCAGCCAGGACGGGTCGAGCAGCTTCACCAGGTCGTTGCAGATCCGGTTGACGCAAGACTCATGGAACTCGCCATGCATCCGGAACGAGCCGAGATAAAGCTTCAGGCTCTTGCTCTCTACACAGAGCCCGTCAGGCTGGTAGTCAATCACGATCTTGGCAAAATCGGGCTGGCCGGTCAGCGGACAAAGGCTGGTGAATTCGGGGCATTCGATATGGATGGTGCCGACTGCGCCGACCGGATTCAGTTCCTCTTTTGCGAACGGATTGGGAAAAGACTCCAAAAGAGCGGCGTCAGGCTTGTCGTAGCGGTAGGCGGTGGCGCCGGAGCCGAGAGATTTCAGTTGTTCGTGCAATTCCATACGGTCACTTCCTGAGTAAGTATTGCCTGGGCAAAGGTGACAGCATAGCAACGAAGAGGATAACGGGCAACCGTTTTCATGGCAGGACGATCATACCGCGGCAACCGGCAGCACGCTTCCCGCCTCGGGCATCAGGTAACAGCGCCACTCCTCGGGCAGTGTAGTTGCTGCGAGAATCATTGCTTCATCAAGCGATCGCGACGGGACCATCCCCATTTCCTCTACCTGCCTGGCCGGAAACTGCGACACCAGAATGATCCGGAATCTTTGTGCTTTCTGCAGCAGTGAATAGGCGGTCTGGCCGTTGATCTCGTACTCCGCCCGAAGCGCCGCCTCAAACTCTTCCAGTCGTTTATGGCGAAACCAGTTGAAAAACGTGCCGTTGCCGAAGCCGTCGCGGCACTCCGCCAGCAGGATCATAACCCCGTCATCCTTGACAGCCTGAGCGGCGTACTCCATCGATTTGTGGGCTTGAATAAGATTTATATCCTTGGGGAACCCGCCGCAGGAGGCTACAACCAGATCGCACTTCCCGGGCAGCGGAAAGGAAAATTGTTCGCGATAAAACAGGCATCCGGCTTCGTGCGCCTCGCGCCAATGGCCGGCAAAAGCCGCAATGATCCGCTTGTCGGCGGCCAGCACCGTATTGAGTATAAAAGCCGGCTTTGCCAGGGCACACCCTTCAACCATCGCCAGGTGAACCGGATTCCCCTCCAGATTACCGGTGGTCGCCAACGGGTTCTTGCCGCTCCCGGCTGTCCGATTGAGCACGGAAAAATGGCTGGCCATACAGGCCTGCCGACTGGCAATACCAGGCAGGACACTTTTGCGGCCACCGCCGAAACCGGCAAAGTAATGAAAACCGATCGTACCGGTCAAAATCAGGTGGTCGGCCTCCACCGCCTTACGGTTGATGCTTACCCTGATGCCGTTCGAGGTCGTACCGACGGAGGTCAATTGGTCGTGATCGTCACATTCATGATCTGAAACACGTACCCGGCCATACAGGGGCCCCAGAATCCTCTGATGTTCATGTTCAGTCTGTTTGCGGTGTATGCCGAGGGCGATCAGGATCTCTATGTCACGATCGGGAACCCCCTGGCGATTCAGTCGATCCACCAGCAGCGGGAGGTAAATTTCACTTCCGGTATAACGGGTGACATCCGATGTGACTACCACCACCTTCTCGCCAGGACTGATGGAGGAAAGAAGACGGTGACACGCATCCAGCGCGGCTTCAATTATTTCTGCAGGGGATTCAGCGACGACTACGGGAGAGGGAGTGATCACCCCCGCCAGGCGTTCCGGCGGGAGTTCGAGAGAAAATGCCGTTGAGCCGTATTTCATTTCCATCCGTGGGGACCGGCTATATCCAGGCATCTCCGCCATCATACTCATAATCAGCACCCTTTGTTTTGGGGGAAACCCTGAATTTCGCTTCGCGTGCTACCCGTTTCACTCTGTCGGCGGCGGTTTCCCCCAGGCCGCTCAGCTTGCAGCGTGTTTCACGACCCGGCGCCGGAGCGAGCAGGAGAGCGGCGGCAGCACCGATTACGGCACCGGAAACAAAAGCGATCACAGCGGCGGCGGCATTATCATTGTTGGTTGACATGGCAGACTCCTTTATGCGGTAACTCGGTTAATAGCAGAAGAAGCTTTGCTTTTAGCATAACAGCCTGCCGTAATAAAAGTAAAATATCTACTTTCCCGCCCCGAGGGAGCATCTCCCGAGAGATAATTAAAATCCGGAAACACCGGCAGCCTCGGTAAATGCCCGGTATTGCTCCTGCAGCCTGACAAGCCGTTGCGGAGCCTCCGCCAGATCGCCATCTTTGGCGGCTTTTTCAAGTAACGCAGCGATCTCATGCATCCGCAAAGCGGCTATATTCCCGGCCGCCCCCTTGATAGCGTGCGCATGGCGCCTCACTCCGTCAGCATCACCCGCTGCGACCGCCGCAACCAGCCCCTCCATCTGCGGCAAAACTCCCTTGCAAAAGAGCCCCACAAAGCGCGGAATCATCTCCGGCCGGCCTCCAAGGCGCTCCAGCAACTCATTACGGGCAAAAACCGGCGTTGCCATATCGAATTCATCCGGTGATACTTTCAGGTCCAAAGCCGCAGGAGCCCCGCTTGCCGCCGACCCGACAGAGTCTGTCGGGCCGAGGCAGATTTCATTCAACAGCTGCAGCAGCTGGGCGGGCTTGATCGGCTTGGTGATGTAACCGTTCATCCCCGCCTCGACACAGATCTGTCGATCTTCATTCCCGGAAAATGCCGTCATGGCCACGACCGGTACTTGTGTGTTCCGCCCCATGGCCCGTTCGTAATCCCTGATTGCCCTGGTCGCCTGCAGCCCGTCCATCTCCGGCATCTGGACATCCATCAGCACGATATCGAACCGTTTGGATTTATACGCCTCAAACGCCTTCACCCCATTTTCCGCAGCGGTGATCTGGTAGCCGTGGGGATCCAGAATTGCCTGCACTATGGCACGGTTGATTTCCACGTCATCGGCTACAAGCATGGACAGTGGAGTCTGCCGATGCTTGCTGAAAGACGATGCGGCGCTTTTGTCGGCCGGCAGCATTTCTTCATTTCCAAGCTGAAAGCGGGTTGTAAAATAAAAACAGCTTCCGGCACCCAACCGGCTCTCCACCCAGATTTCTCCATCCATCAACGCCACCAGTTTCTTGCAGATGGCCAGACCAAGTCCGGTCCCTCCGAATTTTCTGGTGGTGGAGCCGTCAGCCTGCTCGAACTGATTGAAGATCCGCTGACATGCCTCTTCCGCTATGCCGATTCCGGCATCAGCCACGCGAACCTGGATAGTGACGTCATCATTCTCCAGGGATTTCAGGCCTACTTCGACAGTTATCTGACCTTGCTGACTGAACTTGATCGCATTCCCCACCAGATTGGTCATAATCTGGCACAGTCTTCCATGGTCCCCCACCAGACAGGCAGGCACTCCGGCGTCGACCTGGAACCGGATCTTGAGACCCTTTTCCTCTGCCCGTACCAGCAGCACGCTCAGGCAGCTCTCCACCACATCCTGGAGATTGAACGGGGATTTTTCCAGCGTGATTTTGCCGGCTTCGATCTTGGAAAAGTCCAGAATGTCGTTGATAATAAGCATCAGGCTGTCGGCGGAATCCTTGATCGCTCGAAGAAAAAGCTTCTCCTTCTGCGGCGTAAGCCCCCCCTGCAACATCAGCTCCGTCATCCCCATCACCCCGTGCATGGGTGTGCGTATTTCATGGCTCATGTTGGCCAGAAAATCGCTTTTGGCCATGCTGGCGGCTTCTGCCTGCCGGCGGGCCTCCTCGAGATCTCTGGTCCTCATCTGCACCCGCTCCTCCAGATGCAGGGTATGATCATGGAGGAGGCCGTAGAGAGTCGTACTTTCCAGGGCATAGGCGCAAGAATACAGTACTATCGAAAGTGTATTCAGCGAGGCGGCATCCAGGGCGGCGGAGCTGCCGGGCAGCGTGGCGGCAAACATCCCCCGGACGCGTGACTGGGTTGCCACAACCTGCAGCAGGAGGGTTTCTCCGCTCTCAGTCGGCACAAGAACGGCCTGGTTGCGGTTGAGCGCCCACGCAAAAGTGCCGTCCAGCTTGCGCGCCTCGACCAGAACCTTAAGGGTGTCATGCGAACCGGGCGGATCAGCCAGCAGCAGCTCAAAACTGCCGTCGGGCCGGCTGTCAAGAAACCCCATTGAGTGAAATGAAAAAAGCCGCTGCAACTGGCCGGCCGTAGCCCTGAAAATCCCCTCCCCATCCTTGGCGCGGCTGAGATCTCCCTGAAATTCACTGCTGGAAGCAAGCATTTCCAGGATCGACATGTAACGCCGGTTGGATTCCTCAAGATAGTTGACCCGCTCCTGGAGAAACTCCGGTGACCTGAATGTAGTACGGTCAGTCATCCACCCCTCCCGCGAGAATGGCAAAAGCCACTGTTATCTGCTGTTCAGACTGCTTCAGAACGGTTCCCAACATATGGACTGACAGTCCCATCCGGTCCCAGGCCGGTTCATCAAGCGGCGGCACCCCCCACTCGCCCCCCTGCCCCAACTCCATGGACTGACAGATGATATCCGCCAGATGGATCAAAGCGGTTTCAAGCCGGAACTGCTCTGCGGACCCCGGAATATGGTGGCAGGCGACCGGCTCGCTGATACTGGCCGGAATTTTCCATTTTTTCAGCAGCGCCCCGCCCAGTTCGGCGTGATCAAAACCGAGCATTTCCCGTTCCAGATCCTGATAGAGCCTGCCGGTCTCCCGCCGCGCCTCCAGAAGCTCCCGGCTCACCTCGGGCCGGGCGGCGGCCAGCACTACCTGTCCCACATCATGAAGCATGCCGGCAACAAAGAGCCTTTCCACATTCGATTCGCGACGATAGACCGCAAGAGTGCGGGCAATGATGCCGCAGGCGATACAGTGCCGCCAGAATGATGCCATGTTCAACAGGTCCTCCGGGATTCCCCTGAATATCCCCATGACCGTAGCAGCCAGCGCCAGATCCCGCAGTTGCTGGGTTCCAATGATAGTGACCGCTTTAGTGATGGAGTCGACTTTTGCATAACAGCCGAACATGGGGCTGTTGGCCAGGCGCAGCAGACGTGCAGTTAGCCCCTGGTCCTCGGTAATGATTCTGGAGATGTCATAGGTGGAACAGCGCGGGTGGTTGATCGCCTCATTCAGATGCTCGTAGAACAGGGGAAGAGAATAGATCGTACTTGTTTCTTCCACCAGGCGGTCGAGAGTGGTGGCCGGATCAACAGAGTGTGACATGCTGCACCTTCCTCAACGCCGCAAGCCGCATCAGTTCGATAATGGCAGGATGACTCCGGTTCGCATGCCGGAAGAGAGGTTCGAGCGCCTCCTCGGCAGCAGCCAGCTGCAGCGGATCTACATCCTCCGGCAACTGGGCCGCTGTTTGGCTCCCTTGACCGACGACATCGGCCTCCAGTACTCCCCAGGTGCGGAAGATGACCAGATGCTTTTGAGTCAGTTCCGCCCCGGCCCCAAGCAACATACGGCCGGACCGGTCACGGACGTCACTCGCCAGAACCATCCCGGTTTCAATGTTTTCTATGGCGATCTTTCCCACATGCCCCCCTGTCACTTGTCGGCACAGTACCGGATCGTTGTACGATCCGGCGGCATCCTGTTCCGGCACCTGTCAATTATCCATGTACATACCATAGGGGCGTCATTTCAAAAAGTTTCTTTTTTCAAAAGAGCCTTGATCGAGCAAGGAGACCGTTATTGGAAACCTGAGCCCGCCTCACAGCACTCGCGACAGATGCCGCCGGATCATATCCTCAAAATCGGCATCACGGCTGCCGCTGTAGACCAGTGACGAACCGATTTCGGCCGCCAGGATCGCGCAGAGGTATTTCTGCGGCAGGTTCCTGATCCGCTGCCGGTACGCGGCTGTTTCCCGCAGCATGCGCGGCAGGTGGCTCAGAATAGCCTGGCGGAAAGGGGCCTGCAGACAGAGTTCCGGGCGAGTCGAGAAAAACTCGAACAACCGCGAGTAGAAGCTGTTGATGTTCTGGCTGATGGTTTCGGAAATTTCGCTGTAGAGCAGGGTACCGCCAGACTCCTCCCTCCGCCGCAGGATAAGACGAGCCTCGTCCGCGGCACGTTTTTCCAGGATAGCCAGCACATCACCGGCATAGCGTTCCTTCTGCTCCAGAAATTCGCGTTCGGACAGCAGCAGGTTGGCAATTATCTCGTAAGACGACGAAATAACGCCGCACTTGTTGGCCGAAGCGTCACGCATCAGCACCACGCCGCTTTTCTGCAGCTGAACCCGCGCCTCGGGGGTGATGTAGGAGTTGGCCCCTTCTATGATAACCCCGGACGACGGCACACCGTTTTCATCCAGGAAGGACCGCCAGTTCTGATCGTCAATCGTCTCCGGACGTCCGCCGGCCGGTATGAAAAGATCCGCTTTGACCGTAAAAACCAGGCTGTTGTAGAGACGGTTGAAATCATCGATATCCAGCCACTCCTCCACAAGGCCGTCGGCGGTACGGGTGATCTTGAGATGCGATTCCTTCAAACCCTCCGCGCGCCGCCCGGACCGGTACACGATACTTCCCCCCTCGCCAAGAAAATCCGGGTTGAAGGCATCCAGATCATGTGCAAGCACGATGCGGCGTAATTCATTATGGTGTATGCCGTCTGGATCATACAGCGCAGCCGTGCCGTCCAGAATCAGGCGGACCTGTACGCCGGGACAGCGGTCCAGAATTATGCGCAGCGAGTTGCCGGCAACATCACCGTTCGGGCCGCCGGTCATCTTCAGCGAAAACCGGTCGCGGCGCATGTCGATCCCGGCCGCTTCGGCCATGGTTATTTCCGCAAACGTCACCACGCCGGTGGAGGTAACCCCGTACTCCTTGTGATTGATACCGAAACGCTTGCTGGACATGATGCCGACGCCGAGGATATAGCCGCGCTTTTTTGACAGGGTGGCGATCGCCTCGATCATGCCGTCGTGCATGTTTTCGTCAGGTCCGATCTCGATCGGCTCGTCGTCGCCGTAATAGTCTACGACCCGGCGGTCTCTCGCCACCCCGTTTTCGGTGATGAATAAATCCAGAAAAGCGTTGGCGATACCGTACTGAAGTTTATAGAGGCGGAAGTTTTCTGCTTCGCTCCCGCCCTGTTCAAGATCGGACGCGTCGAGAACGACCGCCAGTTTGGAGCCCCCCTCATAGATATCCTTGTTTTTCAACTGCTGGGTATTGGCCAGGACATACACTTCACGGAAGATGGTGTTGGCCGAGGTGATGTAATCATCGGCACTCCGGGCGATAACGGTGCGCCAGCCGCCGCGGGCGATATCGGAGAAGCCGACATGATACCCGGCGCCGAAACGAGTGAAGAAAAAGGTGACGCGGAACGGGAGCGCTTCCGGAAGGTCTGCGGTGAATTCCCGACCGAGCAGCCGCAGATACCCCGGGTCAAGCCGGAAAGCCAGCGCCTGTTTTTCATCCACGAAAAAGTTGGTTTTGAGGGTGTGTGTTACCAGCAGCAGACAGCAGCGGTAGACAGCGCGCCGGATATCGTCAAGCCAGCGATGTCCGGTGTTATACCCCTCTACGGCATCATGGACCTCCGTCAAAGCGGGCGCGTACAGTTCCTCCCGCCGGGCCAGGTCAGGATCGAAACGCAGCCGGAACAGGCGGATCAGGAGTTGCGCCATTTCGGGGTGGTCATAAAACGCACCCTGAACATCCTCCAATCCGAAACGCTCCGGCTGGCCGTGGGCCAGACTGGTGTGACAGAACGCGATACAGGCATTGACGAGCGCAGCATCTTCACCGGAGAGAAGCCCTTCGACAACATAGTCCCGATATGCGGGTGATGACGTAGCCAGGATCTGCGTCGTACAGAGTTCCCGTTTCAGACGCGCTGCCAACTGGCTTCCGGGAGAGATGTCCTCCCCACGGCGGCTGATGACGAGAAAAGAGCCGAGGAAATAGGGATGAACACCATTTGAGATCGTCTGGCAATAGGCCCGTCGGATACCGATATCCAGACGGTTAAATACCTCCATCAGCTGCAGCAGGAACTCTTCCTGAGGCGGGTTGCCGACCGCAAGCAGTACTCGGGTCTCAATCCGCCCGTCGCGCTCAACCCGGGTGATATCGAGAAAAAGACCACCTGATGCGTTGCCGCGGTCGAACAGCCAGACAAGATAGGCGATTCGCGTCGGGGGGGACATCCGGATATAATTTTCGTTGTTCAACCAGAGTATTTTCAGCAGCCGATCAAGTTTTTTCAGGTCAAATTCGGGGAATGAAAAACGCAACTCTTTCCGCACTTTACGCACCAACCCTACCGGAATTTCGACCTTCCGCGTGAAATCAATATCATGGTTCTGGCGGCGTTCGAACTCAAAGCGCTGAATTTCAAGTTCATTATTCAGGCCCGGCATATCGGCATTTGAGTGGGAAAACATGGCATAGGAGATCTCGCGTTCACCCACCCGTCGCAACATTCCGTAGAGCGAGCCGGGACGGTTGACGCAGGCGATCACCAGCCTCTTTTCCTGATCGGCCAGGATCAGATGCCTGTTCTGCCGCAAGCGCCCCATCTCCCTGGCCAGCAGCGCAAGGGATTCCTCTTCATCTGCCATGGCTTCGAAAAAATAGGGGCTCATGTGCTGCTGGAGCCAGGCGGCGTTTTCTTCTGCGGCGATTCTGGATGCGTGGGCGTTGCGACGGACAATCGTAGGCAGGTGCATGATGTTCTCCCGGACGATACTTAATTGCGACAGTATAGCGCGGTATTTGCATTCAGCAAAGTTTTACTATCGATAAAACCGACCAAAGCTTTTCTTGACCGTATACGGTTGAATTGCTATAGTCGCGCCGCCATTTCATTCCACCTGTACACAGGGACAGCGCAGTGCCCGAAAGACTTTGCACGATCCGGACGAACACAAACGGCATTGCAGTCCTGACTGCTTCCGGCTGCCGGAGCACCTCAGCCAGGGAGCTTCTTGAGACACTGCGCCGCCTGACGGCATCTCTTGCCGGCAATGCCGATATCAAGGGAGTTCTGTTAACAGGCCCTGAGAGCGGCTTCTGCCGCTGCCGGACCGAGAGCAGCGCATCCGCCCGCGATGCGGCTGCACTGTCCGGCTTCGGCCAGCAGGTCATGTTCAGCCTGGAGAAAATCGGCAAACCCTGTATCACGGCCATCGAGGGGGAATGCTCCGGGCTGGGTCTGGAAGTTGCCCTGGCCACCGATTTTATCGTGGCATCACGGGCGGCCAGTTTCGGGTTCCCGGGAATCGCCGCCGGATTAATTCCCTTCTGCGGCGGGACACAGCGGCTTGCCCGCCTGACAGGCAAATCAAAGGCAAAAGAGATAATCTACAGCGGCGACCTGATTGACGCCGAAGAGGCCCACCGGATCGGCCTGGTAAACCGCCTTCACCCGGAGGGAGAAGCTGTAACGCTGGCTTCGGAGCTGCTTGCACACATCTGCACCCGCAGTCCTCACGCCATTCGTGTCGGCGGCGAGATTGTCAACGCCGGTTACGATATCGACCTGCAGACCGCCTGCATGCTGGAGCGGGATGCATTCGCCCTCTGCTTTTCCAGCTTCGACCAGCGCGAAGGTATGCAGGCCTTTCTGGACAAGCGTCCGCCACAGTTTAAAGGGGAATAATCATGCCGCTGGAACGTGGCTGCGTTCAGGTCTATACCGGCAACGGCAAGGGAAAAACTACGGCAGCGCTCGGGCTGGCGCTGCGTGCGGTCGGGCGCGGCCTCAAGGTGTGCGTATTCCAGTTCATCAAAGGGGGTGGCCGCTACGGAGAGCATCTCGCCGCCGAAAAGCTGGCACCGCTGCTGACAATAATCCAGACCGGCAGGCCGGGATGGGTCAACACCAAAGATATCGGTGAAGACCGGAGCATTGCACAGGAAGCGCTTGTCCGGGCCGAAGAGCTCTTGACCTCCGGTGAATTCGACCTTTTCATTTGCGACGAAATAAACGGCGCCGTCGGCTTCGGCCTGATCGAAGTCGAACAGGTACTGAGTCTGATCAGCCGCAAGCCGGAAAAAACCGAACTGGTGCTGACCGGACGCAACGTTCACCAGCGGGTGATCGATGCGGCTGACCTCGTAACCGAGATGCGCGAGATCAAGCATTACTATAAGGCGGGAGTGCCCGCCAGAACCGGCATTGAAATGTAGGGGACAAAACCGGAAAAAGTCCATCTGGGGCTTTTTGCGAATTCGTTAAATAACCAGGAATAGTTTAACCACTCACATACCGGAGGTAATTTACCATGGCTGAAAGAACTTTACGCGTGCTGGTCGGAAAACCGGGGCTGGATGGCCACGATCGAGGGGCTAAGATAATTGCCCGCGCCTTTCGCGATGCCGGCTTCGAAGTCATCTACACCGGCCTGCACCAGACTCCCGAGCAGATCGTTTCGGCAGCAATCCAGGAGGACGTTGACTGCGTCGGATTATCGATTCTGTCCGGCGCCCATAACACCCTGCTGCCGAAAGTTACGCAGCTCTTCAAGGAAAAAGGGGCCGCCGACATCAAGGTTTTCGGCGGCGGCGTCATTCCTGAAGACGACATTCCCGGACTGAAGGCCGCCGGAATCTGTGAAGTTTTCACCCCCGGCACTTCGACGGAAGATATCGTTTCCTGGGTGAAAAACAACGTCCAGCCACGGGCCTGATGCCCTACAAGAAGCTCCGCATAGAGATCAAGAACCGGGTCGGGTTTATCCTGCTCGATGCCGGTTCACGTTTCAACAAGCTCTCCATCACCACTATCCGTGAACTGAAACGCGCCTTCGCCCAGGTTGAAGAGGACGAAGCGGCGAATGTTGTCGTTCTCAGCGGGTATCCGGGGGAATCCTTTGCCGTCGGTGCCGACATCGGCCAGATGGTGCATTTTTCTCCGGGTGATGCCTTCCACTTTGCCGAACTTGGCCAATCCCTCTTCGACCAGATCGAGTCCTGTCCCAAGCCGGTGGTCGGCGCCCTGAACGGCATCACCATGGGCGGCGGCTGCGATCTGGCCATGTCATGCGACATCCGCATCGCCTCGGATTGTCTGCGGATAGGCCATTCCGGGGCAAAGCTCGGCATCATCACCGGTTTCTGCGGGACCCACAAGCTGCCCCGCATCGTCGGCAAGAATTACGCCCGTGAAATTTTCATGACCTCGGAGATATACGGCGCTGTAGAGGCGCTTCAGATGGGACTGGTTGACCGGGTTTATCGCGGAACGGAATTTTGGCGGCATGTTTCCGCTCTTGCGGAACGGATTGCCGGTAACCCTCTGCACACACTTTCCGCCGCCAAGCGGCTGGTCAACGCCGCCGAAGACACCGACCTCCGCACCGGCTGCCTGCTGGAGCGGGAGACGGCGACCCACATCAACTCTCAACCCGGCTCGAATACCTGATTGCAGATGTTACGTATGTATATAAATTGGTTTCCAAATTAAACAGATACCGAAGACTGTCCGTTTAATTAACAATTTTCCGAACAGTTGACAACGGGTCACAATCCGGTACTATGCATGCGCTAATTTATGTTATTCCGGTTTCAAATCAAGGATGAAATCAAGGCGGCGGGGATTGAGGGTACGAAGGCGTACAAATTGTACGTTGAGGTGCCGAAGAAGAGCCAACGAAGGTAGCGACTTGATTTGGAAATGGAATTACCCGCTGCGGAGGTAGATGATGAGACGACAAGGCATCAGGTGGATCATGCGTCTGCTGACTGCGTCCTTGATGGGGGCGGCGCTGCTCTGCACACCCCGGACCGGAGCGGCCGAGCCGATACATGGGGATACGGAAGCCACGGCAAAAGATGAACTGTTGATGTTCTGGGAAGAAAAGGAGCTGTACGTCCAGACCGCCACCCGCAGCGAAAAGCCGATCGCCCAGGTGGCCGAGAACATGACCGTCATCACATCAAAAGAGATCGAGGTGATGAACGCCAACAGCGTCGCCGAGGTGCTGGCCCGTGTGCCCGGCCTTTTCGTCGATTTTGGCACCAATGATTATGTATCTCCCGCCCAGCTGTACATCCAGGGGTCGGAGGCGCGCCATGTCAAAGTGCTGCTGGACGGCATGCCGGTAAACTTCCTCTCCGACGGCCACGCAGATACCAGCTTTATCCCGCTGAGGATCGTGGAGCGGATCGAGATCATCAAGGGGGCCGCCTCCTCGGCCTGGGGTTCGGCCCTGGGAGGGGTGGTCAATATCATCACCCGCAGCACCGGCGACCACGCCATCCCCAGCGGCATGCTGAGCGGTTCCTGGGGAGAGGCAAATTCCCGCGATCTGGGCGCCGAGCTGCGCGGCAAGAACGGCCCGCTCGGCTATTATCTCTACGCCGGACAGCAGGCTTCGGACGGACTGCGCAACAATCGCGACTTTCTCCGCACCGGCATCTTCGGCAAACTGCTCCTGACCCCCACCCGCGATCTTGACATCACCCTTGCCGGCGGTTTCAGCAATCCGGAAAACAATAACGGAGAAATTCCGGCCGCTTTTGTCAGAGGCAAACAAATAACTCGCGATCAGTTTCTGAACGGTACCTTCGAGCTCCGCGCCACCCCCGAGCTGACGCTGCGCGGCGGGCTGTACATCTTCAAGTCCAAATTTGATCAGCCCGTATATTACCTCAACTCATTTCCGCCCTCTCCCGGGCAACTGAAAATCCAGAACATCTATGACGAGCAGTCCTTCGGCGGCAACCTGCGCGCCACCTGGAGCAGCGGCATTCACAATCTCACCGTGGGGGGTGAAGCGAGCCGCGGCGATCTTGACCAGACCATCAATGCCGGTCCGCGCTTGCAAACCCCTCCTCCTCCCCCAGATCTACCGTACCCAGCCACAGTTACGATCAATTCCAAGGTGGATAAATGGGGGGTTTTTGCCAACGACACGGTCGAGTTCGGATCGCTCGCCATCACCCCCGGCATCCGCCTCGACCATGACAGCTTCTTCGGCTCGTTCCTCAGCCCGAGCCTCGGCCTCGCCTGGGAGGTTGGGGAGCATACCGTGGCCCGCGCCTCGGCGTCCCGGGGCTTCACCTCGCCGTCACTCTCTTCCCTGGCGGGCGGCGGACCGTATTTCGCCGCCAACAAAAGTCTTAAAGCCGAGTACGGCTGGTCGTACCAGGTCGGGCTTGAATCCGGCCTGGCCGATCTGGTCAACCTGAAGGGAACCCTGTTCCGTCATGAGACATCCAACGCGATAACCCAGATTCCAGCTACGGCAGCAACACTCACAACGTCCATAAACCAGGGTAATATTAACCGTCAAGGGTATGAACTGGAGGGAGATACCGTCCCGTACCACAACCTGTCGCTCAAGCTGGGGCACGCCTATGCCCATACCAAAGGAGAGACTGTCCAAGCGAGCTACGCCGATTCATCTTTCGATACCTATTCGTGGCTGATCGGGGTCAAGTACGACGACCGCCGCTCTTTCAGCGCCCTGCTCTCCGGCAGCTACGTCTGGTGGGACTTTATCGGTGACCCCAGCCCGCGCTACGACACGTTCATTTGGGACCTGACCGCGACCAGGAAGTTCCGGACCAGCGACAAGACCACTCTGGAGACGTTCCTGACGGTTCACAACATCTTCAGCGGCAATTACTACACTCAAGCTTTCTACCCCAACCCGGGGCGCTGGCTGGAGGTCGGGCTAAGGTTCAAGTTCTGAATTGAGGGCGGCTACAGCAAAAAAGACCTCCGGGGAAGCAACCCGGAGGTCTTTTTTTGAGCAGAACCACATTTATTGGTGACAAACGCAATTTACTCCACAGTACCTGCAACTATGAACTAAGACTTCTGTTTTGTTCCCTGATAGGCAAGATCCTGCCTGATCATTCTCTCCAGCACAGTATCGTAATGTTCCCGGCGACAATCCACCTCGTTGATCTCGCCGGTGCGCAGCAGCGTCATCTGGCGGCAGCCGCCGAAACAGAGCGGCAGGTAGGCGCACTCCAGACACTCATCAGTTTTCCAGAGATTCATGTTGTGCGACTTACGGTAGTCACCGATCCCCTCGCCAAGCGAGCCGATGCGCAGCTCGGGATAGGCCATGAAGGCCGGACATTTGTAGAGCGAGCCGTCGTAGTTGATCACCAGTTCGTTCTCCAGTTCTACCATGCAGATCGAGAGCCTGGGTTTGGGGGCCGGAAATCCCTTCCTGAGGGTTTCTTCACGCAGCCAGATGCCGGCTTCCATCAACCACGGCTCGTAGGAACAGGCGCAGCCGGTATTGAAGTCGGTTACACCCCTCTCCCCGGATTTTGGAACTACCGGGGCAAAGGACACTGTGCCGACACGGGCCGGGTCGATGCCCATGGCCAGCAGGTCGTCAAGCATGCGCGGGAACTCGCGATAGTTGTCGCGGGTGTAGTTTCCTCCCAGCTGCAGCGGGACGATGTCATAGATATCGCACACGTTGCGCATGATGGCATCGAAACTGCCGCGGCCGGAGACGTAGGGGCGGCTCTTATTGTGCAGCTCGGCCGGACCGTCAATGGTTATCTTGGCACCGGAGAGTCCCAGGGCGACCAGCTCCTCGGCGCAGGCACGGTTCAGCAGGGTGCCGTTGGTAACCAGTGAGAAACCGAAGAAACTCCCCTGCTCACGGGCGGCCTCCCGCAGCGGCCGGGAGATGGCCCGAATCAGGTCGAGGGAGAGGAGCGGCTCTCCCCCGTAGAAGGACAGCCGGACCGGCTGTCCTTGGGCGATCCGGTCGCGGCGGATGGTCTCCACCAGCAGCGCGGCGGTCTCGGTACTCATGTAGAACTTGCCGCGAAAGTCGTCCTCGTAACAGTAGGGGCAGGCCAGGTTGCAGTCAAGATTGAGCACCACAATGGCGCTGAAGGGTGTGTTGCTGCGGGGAATATCGAAGAGCGCCCGCATCTGTTCGCGTTCGACAGTCCGGTCCGTGGTCAGGATACCGAGCCGGACCAGGGTCTCCCGTTCCACGTCGGGAAGGGCGCCGCTCCGGGCCGCCTCCAGCAGGTCGTCAGGCAACAGCACGGCGGAGGACCGCACCGTGGAATAAACCAGGTTCATCCCCGGCTGATCCGGGCAAGGGTAAATTTTCAGATAGGTGGATAGCTGCAAACCCGACCTCCAGGGCGATGCGACTCCTCCACCCGCCGGATGGATGAGTTGATGCAAAAAAAAGGGGGATCGCTCCCCCCTTTCAATTGAACCTGTAATCGTATTCAGTTTACATTAGCAGCGTGTATGCGGTTAAACAGCAACCGGCATAAGGAGCTGCAAAATCATTGCCTTCTTCGAGAACCACCAGAGTGCTCTTTTTCATATCGTGTCTCCCCCTTATTTCCAGGTGATGCGTTCCGCGGGGGACTGCGGCGTCTCCCCGTCGGTTGAATATTACGGTTTTCGGATTATTTCACTTAATACGCGTGGAACAATAATTAATATCTGGCCGCTTATAACATACGAATTGCAATTGATCAAGAAGATATAACTGTTTTTTAAAATCATTGCCTGTCTGCTCAACATACGGTTATTATTGTGCAATTACAATCCGCATCGCTTGGCGACCTGATGAAATCGTTGCCATGTCCGGAATTCATCATACACAGATATATTATTTACTCAGCTCCTGGTTCGAGTGGAGCACTGTTGCCCCCTCATCCGGCCTTTGGCCACCTTCTCCCTCAGGGAGAAGGGACTAGTGGGAGATCAGTGCTGATCAGGCAAAATAATGTCGTTTTGATTGATATTTTGTTTTTTTGCTCCTATAGTTGCCGGACTTTTTGACTCTCTTGAGAAGACAACCTATGCCACATATCATCCTTTATACCCTGATCTGCATCCTGCTGACCGGCGTATCCTGCCGCGCAGCAGATGTGTTGATCATCGCCGATGCCCAGCTCAAGCCGGTCATGGAGGTAACCCAGGGGTTGCGCAAAACCCTGCGCGCCTCTACCAGTATCTACTCGCCAAACGAGGTACGCGGCAACCTGGCGGCGGTAGTGCAGCGGGAGGGCGCGCGGGTGGTGATCACCCTGGGACGCGAGGCGTTGGCCCTGGCGCTGACCCTTCCCCCATCCATCCCGGTAATCTATGACATGGTGGTGACCCCTCCTACGATCAGCCGCCCGAATACCGCCGGTTTCTACATGGCTACTCCGGCCGGCGAGTATGCGGATCTGGTGCGAAAGCATCTTCCGACCCTGAAACATGTGGCGGTGGTGGCAAGCCGCGAATTCCTGAACATCCTGGCCAACGAAGCCTCAGCACCGGTCAGCGCCCACTCAGTCAGAAATACCGTTGAGTTTGTCAATACGGTCAATCAGCTGGATGATGTCGACGCCATCCTGCTTCTTCCGGACAGCGGAGTCCTGACGTCAACCGCCATGGAGGAGTCCTACCTGCTTTCCTTTCGCCGGCGCATACCTCTCCTGGGGGTCTCCGAGCGCCATGTCAAGGAGGGAGCACTGCTGGCTCTGGTGGTGGATATGGTCAGTGTCGGCAAGGTTATCGGCGAATATGCCACCAGCGCATTGAAGAGCGGAAGCGTAGGACAGCCACCGGCCCTGCCACCCCGCAGGTTCGAGTTGTACCTGAATATGGATACGGCCCGCAAGATGCGCATCATCATCCCGGATGCCCTCGCGAGAATAGCCAAAAAGTCCTACCCGTGAACAGGCTTAAGCCGATAATGACGTTCCGCGTCAAGGCGCTGATCTTCATGATACCGCTCCTGGTGATGATGTCGTTTGTCCATACCTGGGAGTCGATCCGGGCCGGCAAAGGGGTCATTCGCAGCGAGATCATCAAACGCGCCGAGGCGATCACAACCCTGGCGACCAAGACCGGCGAACTGCCGATCCTGTCCGGCAATCCCGAAGTGCTGAAAAGCACTGCGGCCTTCCTTAAAGCCAATACCGAGGTTTCTGCTGTCACTTTCTACGACAGCAGAATGACGCCGCTGATCCATGACGGGTTGCCTCTGGCAGGCCACCTGTCCACCCCCCCGACAACGTCCGCACCCTCCATGTCCGAAGATCAGGACGCCTTCGTCTTTTACGCTCCGGTCTTCACCGAAAAAGCGCAAGATGATTTCGACATTATCAGCGGTATGGACAGCAGCCGCAGGATAAAGGAGACCATCGGCTGGATCAGAATCGGTTTTTCCAAGACATCGCTGCACGAGAACGAGGAGCGCATCGTGGCGCGCGGTGTGGCGCTGTCGATCGCATTTACCGTGGTGAGCTGTATCGCTGCCTTTTTCCTGATGGGGGTGGCCACCCGCCCTCTGAGACAGATCGTCAAGATGGCCGATAGGGTATCTCACGGGGATTTCAGCAGCAAATTCGAAATCCACCAGCGCGACGAAGTGGGCACGCTGGCCAGTTCATTCTCAGCCATGCAGCACACCATCCGCAAGGTTCTTCTGGAGACGGACGGTCTGATCATTTCGGTGCAGGAAGGACGCCTGGACAGCCGCAGCGATGCAGGGCAGTTCGAGGGGGAATGGCGCAACCTGGTGGAGGGAGTCAATGACCTTGCCGGGGCTTTTGCCAATGGGGTGGTAGAGCTGCAGACCGCAAAAGATACCGCCGAGACGGCCAACCGCGCCAAGAGCGAGTTTCTGTCGAGCATGAGCCACGAACTGCGCACGCCGCTGAATGCGATCCTCGGATATGCACAGATTCTCAAACGCCAGGAGAACATGACCGGGACCCAGCGCCAGCAGCTGGATATCATGCGCATCAGCGGCGAACACCTGCTGACCCTGATCAATGACATCCTCGATGTGGGCAAGATCGAAGCGCAGAAGATGGATATCGAGCAGTTGATCTTCGACCTTCCGGCCCTCGTGCGTCAGACCTTGAATCTGACCCGACTGAAAGCCGACGAAAAGCAGCTCTGCTTCCTGTACGAGGAGCAGTCACCTTTGCCCCCCTACGTACTAGGCGATGAGCGCAAACTGCGCCAGATCCTGCTGAACCTGCTCTCCAATGCAGTCAAGAACACCAGCCGGGGGAGCGTGACTCTCCGCGTTGCCTACGACTATGGAGGGGGAGGAGTCCTCCGCTGCGATGTGGTTGACACCGGAACCGGTATCCCGTCCGACAAGCTGGAGGCAATCTTCGAACCATTCACCCAGCTGGCCGACAGCGGGCAACGTCGCGAGGGAGCCGGACTTGGTCTGAACATCACCCGTCGCCTGCTGGAACTGATGCATGGAAGCCTGAGCGTGGAGAGCGAGGTCGGCAAGGGGAGCCTTTTCCGACTGGAGCTGACGATGCCGCCGGTGACCGCTCCGGAACAAGCCATGGAGAAGGCCGGTAACCGTCAGGAAGTCGAGTGGGTCAATGAAGAGATCGCCCGGCCGGCCATGGATAAATACGCCGTCTCGGACATCAGGGAGCTGCACTCCCCGCCGCCATCCGAGCTGGATGAGTTGCTGAATCTGGCCCAGATGGGAGATATGCTGGGGGTGGATCGATGGGCTGACGGCCTGGAGAAGCAGGATGCACGTTACCGCTATTTTTCCGGCAGGCTGAAGGAGCTTGCCGGGAGTTTCAAAACTAAGGCCATTCTGGCGCTGGTCAAACGATGCCGTGGAGAAGAGATATGAATCAAGAAGAGCTGATTGCGGCGCGCTTGGATGGCCGCAGGCCGGTAATTCTGGCAGTTGATGATGATGCAAACAACCTGGCAGTGGTTCGCGATTTCCTGACCGGGTATAATTACACCGTCCTGGTGGCCGAAGACGGTGAGAGCGCCGTCAGCAGGGCGGACTATGCCCTCCCCGACCTGATCCTGCTGGATATCATGATGCCGGGCATTGACGGCTACGAAACCTGCCGTCAGTTGAAGCGGCAGGAAAGCACCCGTGACATACCGGTGATATTCATGTCGGCTCTGGCCGAGGCCGGACACAAGGTATGCGGGCTGGAGGCGGGGGCGGTGGATTATGTCACCAAGCCGTTTCAACATGACGAACTGCTGGCAAGGGTGGGAGTCCACCTGAGCATCCGCGAACTGAATTGCCGCCTGAAGGAGGCCAACGAACTGCTGGAAGCTCGGGTCGAGGCGCGTACCATCGACCTGGCCGCCGCCAACCTCAAACTGAAGGAGGAGATAGCTGAACGTCAGGCCGCGCAGGAGCAGCTCAGGCATTCGCAGAAAATGGAGGCGATCGGCACCCTGGCAGGTGGTGTGGCTCATGACTTCAATAATATCCTGACCGCCATCATGGGCTTCGGCGGCATCCTCAGGATCAAACTGGAGGGTGATGCCAAGCTGTCACACTATGCCAACAACATCCTGACCGCTGCAGGCAAGGCTGCCAGGCTGACCCACAGCCTCCTGGCCTTCAGCCGGAAGCAGATTATCGAGACAAAGCGTGAGGAGGTCAACGAGATCGTCAGGACCATCGACGAAATCCTGCGCCGGGTGATCGGCGAGGATATCGAGCTGCGCTGTTCCTTTGCGCCGAAAGAGCTTGTTTTCATGGGGGACAGCGGCCAGATCGAGCAGGTGCTGATGAATCTGGCGGTCAATGCGCGCGATGCAATGCCGACAGGCGGAGTTCTCAGCCTCAGCACGGAGCGTGTGGAGGTGACGGAAGAACGGCCCGACGCCCTTCTCAAACCGGGATCGTATGCCATGATCACTGTCGCCGATACTGGGTGCGGAATTGGCGATGATATCCGCCAAAGAATATTCGAACCATTTTTCACCACCAAGGAGGTCGGCAAGGGGACCGGGCTGGGGCTCTCCATCGTCTACGGCATTATCAGGCAGCATGGCGGCGAGGTGACCGTGCAGAGCGAGATCGGCAAAGGGACGAGCATCAGGGTACATCTGCCTCTGGTGGCCTCATACCGGTCGCGGCGTGAAAGCGACCCGGTTGTCCGGCTCGCGGGCGGAACTGAAACTATCCTGCTGGCCGAAGACAATGACGGTGTCAGAAGCTTCATGGTCCATGCCCTTGAGGAATACGGGTATCATGTGATCGAGGCGCTGAATGGTGAGGATGCGCTGGCAAAATATCGCGCCGGCAGCGACCGGATCAAGCTCATGATTCTGGATGTGGTCATGCCCAGGATGAACGGGCACGAGGTGTACAACATCGTCAGGAAAGAGGGGGGAAATGTCCGGGTCCTCTTCTGCAGCGGCTATACTGACGAAATCATTGGGCAGAAAGGGGTTGTGGAGGAGGAGGGGGTCGATTTTCTGTCCAAGCCGGTCACAATGCAGGCTCTGCTTGCGAAAGTCAGGGAGACGCTGGACCACGCGTAGTGAAGCGTTCTGAAGATCGGGTACGGAACTGATTTACCGCATCAGTTCACCTAATAAATCGTCAGACCTTAGTGACCGGCATTTGACTCCTGCATGGCTACAATAACGCATCAATTTTCCGCACCCCTTCCAGCGCCCCACACGGCAGCGATATATGCGGGGCCATGATTTCCGGTTCGCGGGGGTTGATGCGAATGACGGTCGCATGTTCAGAGTTCCATCCGATCCGCTCCGAAGTCGCACGGATGGTGGGAATGGCGTTCCCCGCCCCCATCTCTATCACCGCAATGCGGCGTTCGGCATGCGTTGTCAAAAACCGCTCAAAGGCGCTCTCCTGGATGCGAGTCCGGTCCGGCAACCAGGACCAGTCGCCGAACATGAGGATATTGGGGCGGCTGACCTCCCCGCAGCCAGGGCAGCGGGGGAGCGGGGGACGGGCACGCATGGTGGTTTCATCAATACGGATCGTCTCATTGTTGCGCCAGATGTCGCTGCTGCATGGTGTCCGGCACTGCAGCCGGTGAATCGATCCGTGCACCTCAAGAATCCTGTCGTCGGCGTAGCCCGCTTTCTGGAACTGGCCGTCAACATTGGAGGTGACCACAAAGTAGTCCGCCCCATTCCGCTCAATCCATCTGCTTATGATCTGGAAACCGTCATGGGGAACCGTGTCCCGGTAGAGATTGGTGCGGTGTCCGTAGAAGCCCCAGCCAAAGGCGGGATCGTCGGCAAAATGCCGGGGGTTGGCGCAGTCGACAAAAGATAGACCAAGCCGGGCATAGGCAGGATATGCCTTCCAGAAGCCCTGGTCACCGCGGAAGTCCGGCAGTCCGGAATCAACACCCATCCCTGCCCCGGCGGTAATGATAAAGACTTCTGCATCCCTGACCACATCGGCTGCGTGCTCCAGCATGGCTGTTCTCCTCTACCGGGGCAATTCCGGAGGTGTATTTCACTTCATGCGCATCTGCAACAGTCCGGTCCGTCCGGCATTACACCGCCCCGGACGGACGACCGGAAGCGGTCCGGCAGGCGGTAAAGTCCGGAGTGCGGTAATTTTCGCGGCACTATAGCGTCAAGAATGCGATGCAGCAAGAAATAATTGTCGCTGAAACAGGGAGATAGCCATTGGCCGGCAGCAACAATCCTCCTTGACAGGACTCAGGGGGCATGGTATCTCAGCTGTGTAGTTGCATGTTTCATGACAATTGAATAACGGATCACGGTGCCCGCACGGGCTTGATAGGGAAGAGGGGTGACGCTCTAATGGAGCCATTCCCCCGCGGACCCGCCGCTGTAAGCGAGGACGAAAGGCATAAATGTCACTGGTCGGCAGACCGGGAAGGCGCCTGGAGGATGATTCGCGAGCCAGAAGACCTGCCATTGATCCTTTGCACTCAACAGTTCCCCATGGTAAAGGGAGAGTGAAAACATTGTCAGACTTTGAATACGAAAAGTCCGCATACTGCCTCGGCAGGTGCGGACTTTTTTTGTTGGCTCGCCAGCGGGTGACTATTTGGACATTCAAAGAGGATAATCAAGCCTATGCACATCATGGAAGGTTTTTTGCCGGTCGCTCACGCGGCCGCCTGGGGAGGGGTTTCAGCCGCCTGTGCCGGCTTCGGACTCCGCTCCATCGCCCGGTCGGTCAAGGCCAAACCGGAGCTCAAGATGCTCTTCGGGGTATCGATCGCCTTTACCTTTATCCTGTCAGCCCTGAAGCTCCCTTCGGTAACCGGCAGTTGTTCCCACCCGACCGGTACCGGCCTGGGTGCGATCTTGTTCGGCCCGCTCGCGATGGCGCCGGTTGCTGCGATTGTCCTGTTGTTTCAGGCAGTTTTGCTGGCGCATGGCGGGGTGACGACGCTCGGTGCCAATATCTTCTCAATGGGGGTCGTCGGCCCGCTCGTCGGCTACGGAATCTATCGCACGACCAGAAAGATCGGCCTGCCGGCCGGTCTGACGATTTTCCTGGCGGCATGCCTGGCTGACCTTGCCACCTATATCACCACAGCAACACAACTGGCACTGGCCTTCCCTGACCCGGCCGGCGGCTTCAGCGCCTCCCTGGCCAAGTTTATCGGAATCTTTGCCGTTACCCAGATACCGTTGGCAATCATAGAGGGTCTTTTAACGGTGTTGATTTATTCCTTTATTCAGAAACATAGCAGCGATGGGCTTGCCAGCCTCGGTTTCAACCTGAAGAGCGGGGTGAGACGGATATGATGAGCGCACGTATCAAAAACGGCTTCATGATTGCCGCCGTTGCAGCCCTGGCAGTTCTCCCGCTGGTCATCGCCAAACAGCTGCCGGTCGGACCGGACGGCACACGGCCTGAGCTGTTCAAGGGCACTGACGACCAGGCAAAAACGGCCATCCAGGCACTTGTACCGGACTATAAGCCGTGGTTTCAGTCCATCTACAAGACACCCGGCCCCGAGATTGACACCCTGCTGTTCGCACTTCAGGCCGCAATCGGCGCAGGCTTCATCGGCTATTATGTCGGCTATTCCCGCGGACAGGCCAAAGAGAGCATCCCAAAACCGGTTGCCGGAGATGCCGCACAGCATGCGTGCCGTAACGGATTTCATTCTGCGGGAAAAGCGCAGAAAACAGATTCTGACTGACCTGCATGCGCATCGACACCTATGCCTACAGTAACCGCTGGCGAAATGTGCATCCGGCCGAGAAGGGGCTCTTTGCCCTGTTCTGCCTGACCGCCGCACTGCTCAGCCGCACCTCGCTGGTTCCGCTCGGTATTTCGGCAGCAATGGCCATCGTGACCGTTGCGGGAGCCGGAATCCCCTGGAAGGAATATCTGCGATTGACCATTATTCCTGCACTCTTTCTGCTCTGGAGCGGTCTGGCCCTGGCGGTCAGCTTCTCCGGAGAAGGTGTGCCGTTGGTTGACCTCTCCGCACTGCACCTGACGATCAGCCTCAGTCAACAAGGCATGGATACGGCTGAACTGGCCCTGGCCCGCTCCCTGGGAGCCTTCCTCAGCTTGCTGTTCCTGGCCCTGACAACACCGATGACCGAAATCATGGGGCTGCTGCGCTCCCTCGGCACCCCCGGACTCCTGATCGAGCTGATGACCATCGCCTACCGCCAGATCTTCGTTTTCCTTGTAATAACCCACCAGATACGTGCCGCACAGGAGGCGCGCCTCGGTTACGCATCCATCCGCCTGGCCATGAAGTCTCTTGCCGGACTGGCCGGTAACATCCTCCTGCGGAGCCTCTGCCAGGCACGCCAGAATCATCAGGGGCTGCTTGCACGTGGATATGACAGCGAACTGCTGTTCCTTTCCCCCCGTCACCCCCGATCCATACGCAATCTGATTGGCGCTGCCGGCATGGGTATCGCCTTGATAACGCTTGCACTGATCATTAAACCATGAAGCCGAACATTCTCGAACTGCAGGGGGTAACGTTCACCTATCCGGGAGATATTACCGCCCTTCACACCTTTTCGGCATCTATTGCAGGCGGCAGCCGCACCGCAGTCCTCGGGCGCAACGGCTCCGGCAAGACCACGCTCTTCTCACTGCTGAACGGCCTGCAGCGCCCGCAAGAGGGGAAGGTACTGTTTGACGGAATTCCGATCCGCTATGATCGGCAGGGACTCCTGAAGCTTCGCCAGGCGGTCGGTATGGTGTTTCAAGATCCGGACAGCCAGCTCTTTTCGGCCTGCATCTACGAAGACATCTCTTTCGGCCCTCTCAACCTCGGCCTGCACGAGCCTGAAGTCCGGCGCCGCGTTGATAGCGCCTTGCGGCAGATGAAACTGGTTGGACTGGAAGGGCGCCCGACACATTCACTCTCCTTCGGCCAGAAGAAGCGGGCCTGCATCGCCGGAGTGCTTGCCATGCAGCCCCAGGTGCTGATTCTGGATGAGCCGTTTGCGGGCCTTGACCCGGTTATGGCAGCAGAGTTTATGGCCATTCTTGACGAGCTCCACCAGGGAGGAACGACCCTGATCATTGCGACGCACGACCTTGACCTCGCCTATGCCTGGGCCGACGACGCAATCATCCTCCAGGATGGCCGGCTGCTGGCCCAGGGAGAAGCTCTGAAACTTCTGGAGCAGCCGCTGGTACATGCCGAACTCGGAGCTGCGCCGATGGTCGCCGAGCTCAACCGTGTCCTCGCCTTGACCGGAACCGGCGGATATGATAATGAATATCTGCCACGCACCGGTGCAGAAGTTGTGCGGGCTCTTCAAAACCAGAGCAGACAGGAGAACGATCAATGATCATCGTAACCGGAGGAGCAGGCCTGATCGGCAGTGCGGTGGTTCAGCACCTGAACGGTCTCGGCAGGGAAGATATCCTGATCGTGGATCACCTTGGTCACACGGATAAATGGCGCAACCTGTCCCCGCTCAGCTTCCTGGATTACCTGGAGAAAGATGCCTTCGAGCGGATGCTGGATGACGGTTCACTGGCCCGTCGCATGCCGGGAGGGCGCACACTGGACGCGGTCATTCACCTGGGGGCCTGCTCTGCCACGACCGAACCGGACGCCACCTATCTGATCAGAAACAACTTTGAATACTCCCGCAAACTGGCCCTGACTGCACTGGCGGCCGACGCCCGTTTTATCTACGCTTCCAGCGCCGCAACATACGGGGACGGGGAAAACGGATTTATCGATGACGACAGCCGACTGCCGCTGCTCCGCCCGATGAATATGTACGGCTACTCCAAGCAGCTCTTTGACCTGTGGGCGCTACGCCAGGGGGTGCTCGACAAGATTGTCGGGATCAAATATTTCAACGTCTTCGGCCCCAATGAACAGCATAAGGGTGAAATGCGCTCGCTCGTCCTGAAGGCCTATGAGCAGATCGGTGCCACCGGTATTCTCCGGCTGTTCAAGTCACATCGCCCGGAGTACGGAGACGGCGAGCAGCTGCGCGACTTCGTCTACGTCAAGGACGCCGCGGCCATGACGCTCCATTTTCTCCACAACAGGGGTACGGGCGGCATCTTCAATGTCGGCGGCGGCACGACGGTCAGCTGGAACCGGCTGGCACGCGCCGTTTTCGGCGCCATGGAGCGGCCGGTCTCAATCGAGTATATCGACATGCCGGAATCGATCCGGGCCACCTACCAGTATCTGACCTGTGCCGACACCTCGAAGATTCGTGCAGCCGGATACTCGGAATCCGTCACGCCGGTCGAAGAAGCTGTCGCCGATTACATCAGGAACTACCTAGTTCCCTGCAAGAGGCTGGGGGACTGACAGAAGCGTTTACCCACTCATCCGCTCACCCGGCAAGATACGTTTCGCACCTTCATCGGTTATAAACCAAATTCACAGCTGACAGGTATCCCATGTCCCTCGCAGAACAGGTATTGGAAGGCAACATCCGCGCGGCCGCACGGCTGATGCGCGACATCGACGATGGTCGCCCCCAGGCGGTTGACGAACTGAAGCAGCTGTATCCGCGCACCGGCAGCGCCTATATCATCGGCATTACCGGCCCTCCGGGCGCCGGCAAGTCTACTCTGGTCGATCAGCTGACCGCATCGTTTCGCACACGGGGCAAAAAAGTCGGCGTCGTCGCGATCGATCCCACCAGCCCCTTTACCGGCGGCGCTATTTTGGGCGACCGCATCCGCATGAACCGCCACTCCTGCGACGAAGGGGTTTTCATCCGCAGCCTGGCCACTCGGGGGGCACTCGGAGGCCTGTCTCGTTCGACCTCGGATGTCGCTCTGGTCATGGACGCGCTGGGGATGGACATTGTCATTATCGAAACGGTCGGGGTCGGCCAGGACGAGGTGGATATCGTCAAGGAAGCCCACACAACCTGTGTCGTGATGGTTCCGGGACTCGGGGACGACATCCAGGCGATCAAGGCCGGAATCCTCGAAATCGGCGATATTTTTGTCGTCAACAAAGCGGACCGGGAAGGTGCCGACCGGACAGCCCGGGAACTGAACAACATGCTGGACATGCGTCATGCCGCTGAGGGGAGCTGGAATCCACAGGTGATGAAAACCGAGGCACAACGCGGCATCGGCATTGAAGAACTGACCGATGAAATCCTGGCCCACCGCGACTTTTTCCTGTCAAGCGGAACCATTGACAATTTTCTGCGCGAACGGAACCGGCGCCATTTTATGAGTATCATGCGTGATGCCATGCTCAGGAAGGCTCTGCTGTTCATGGACAGGAGCGGCTACCTTGACAAGACCGTCTCAGATATGTGCAACCGCCATATCGACCCGTATTCTGCCGTAGAAGAGATCGTCTCGAAAATGATGCCGGGCATCCCCGAATAATGTTTAGACATTGAATTTTTCCTGAATTGCTCTATACTTTGCTCACAGAACGTCCGATTACCCATACGGGAGAACAATGATGGAACTGACCGAAATTGCCGTGATAATTATGGCTGCGACTCTCTGCATTCTGGTACTTACCCTGATTCCGGCCATCCTTGCCTTCAAACGGGCTGCAGTATCATTCGGGGAACTGAATGAAATGGTTCGATGCGAACTGAAACCGACACTGCAGGAATTGACCGGCGTGCTGGCGGAATTGAAGACGGTTGGCGGCGGCATCGCCGAGCATACCGATGATGTTAAATGTTTCATGTCGGCGCTGGGGGAAACCGGCAACAATATTCACACGATCAACCGGGCGGTAAATGTTGTCAGCGGCGCAATCAACACTACTACGGCCTGGACAACCGGGGCCAAAGTTGCAGGAAAGTACCTGTTGGAACGGTATCTTAAAAAAAAGGGAGGTATGTAATCATGTCTGACAAATGTGACGTATCAGCAGGAACTGTATTGGTATCATTTGTAGCCGGAGCAGCAATCGGTGCGGGTCTGGCTCTCCTGTATGCCCCCAAGACGGGGCGTGAACTTCGCGAGAACATTCTTGACCTGACGGATGATGCTGTGGACAAGATCAAGGAATACGCCAAGGAAGCCCAGGAAAAGATCAAAAATGCCGTTGAAGACGGCAAGGAAACCTTCGTGGAAAAGAAGTCCGTCCTGGCGTCCGCCATTGAAGCCGGTCGCGAGGCGATGCAGAGAGAGCGTACCCCGGCCCAGTAGCCTGCAGACCAGAACCATGCAGACGAAAGAGCCCACCACGGTGGGCTCTTTTTTAATCCGACAACACCCTCATTACAATCCTCGCTCAATCCGGCAACAAGCACACCTTTCGACAGCAGATGCCGATTCTTCAAGGGGTTCCGCGTCATTGACTTTCATGGAAGCTTCCTTTATACTCACCTGCCTATGAAGAAGAGCACCCTCCTTGCATACGTCGTTACCGTTCTCGCCACCCTGCAGTTCGCGCTGCCGGTTGCTGCGACCGAGCCGATTCAGCCCCTGCTGGCGGAGCTGACCCGGCCGAACGCGCTGCCGTACGCGGCTGCTGAAGCTCCGGAACTGGTTCCAGCCGATGGCCAGGGCCCAACCGAGGCGGGGGAAGCCACACCTGTAGCGACACTCTTTTCGCTTGAAGAACTGCGCAACACCGCCGATGCTGACGGAGATCTTGAACTGCCCGATGTTGACCTGCCGATTTCCGATATTCCGTTGACCCTGAACAGCAAGGTCGAATATTTTCTCTACTATTTCCAGACCAGCGGCAAACCTTCCTTTTCCCGCTGGCTTTCACATTCGGCTCGCTATATTCCGATGATGAAGGAAATTCTGAAGCGCGAAGGGATGCCTGAAGATCTGGTGTACGTCGCCATGATCGAGAGCGGATTCCAGATGCACGCACGCTCCTGGGCGAGCGCGGTCGGCCCGTGGCAGTTCATGTCGGAGACCGGTCGGCGCTACGCCCTTCGGATCGACCAGTGGATCGACGAGCGGAAAGATCCGGTCAAGGCGACTACCGCCGCCGCACTGTATCTGAAGGAGCTGTACGGCCTCTTCAAAGGTGACTGGTATCTGGCGGCAGCCGGGTACAATGCCGGTGAGAACAAGATCCTGCGCGCCATCAGCATGTATAACACCAGCGACTTCTGGGAGATATCGCGCGGATCCTATCTGAAACGCGAAACCAAGGAGTACGTCCCGAAACTTCTGGCGGCTGCCATAATCGCCAAGGACCCGGCGCGCTACGGCTTCACCGACATCGCCTACCTGACACCGATCGAGTATGATACCGTCACGATACCGTCACGTACCAATCTTGATCTGGCGGCACAGCTGTGCGGCACAACCTACGAGTCGATAAAGGAGCTGAATCCTGATCTGCGCCACTGGTGCACACCCCCGAATTACCCCGGCTATCTGCTCAAGATACCCAAGGGGAGCAAGCAGCGGTTTGAGGCAGAGTATGCCAAGGTTCCCGAAAACAAGCGATTCACCGAACGGGTACTATACAGCCGCTATCAGGCTCGCAAGAAGGATACGCTGAAAGGGATAGCCCGCCGTTTCGGGACGTCACCTGCGACACTGGCCGAGCTGAACGGCTTGAACGCCAAAAGCCGCATCGCAGGAAAGTCTCTGCTCGTGCCGATTAAACAGTCCGTCGACTTCGGTCACGAAGGGCGAACCACCCGAACAGCTGCCGCAGCGAAAGGGAGTTTTGCAAAGTACTACACCGTAAAAAGCGGCGATACCCTCAGTTCGCTTTCCAAACGTTTCAACGTATCAACCAAACTGCTCTCCGCCTGGAACAACCTGAAGGTAAAAGTTGTCCTCAAGCCGGGCCGGCGCATTATTATCGCAAAATTCACCGAAAAGAACGGAGAGATGGTTCCGGCTTCAACCAAGAGCTGACTCACGTTTATCCCATTGTCTCAACGTATGAAAGGAATTCCCGATGTATAACATTCTTATTTCCGCAGCTGCTGCTGTTGCCGTGCTGCTGATACTTGTTTTTGTCTTAAAGCTTGCCTGGTGGGGCTCACTGATTGTCGGCCTGATCGTCTTCGCGCTGGTATTTGTCCTGTTTTCGCGCATCACGATGAAGAAGGTCATGGCTTCAATTGAGACAGCCGGCAAGGATCTGCAGGCCCAGCCCCCCCGCTTTGAAAAAGCGATCCGCGAGCTGAAGGATGCACTGCAGTACAGCAACTGGCAGTTGTATGTGGAGGGGCAGCTTCATTCGCAGATCGGCATGATCTACTATATGAAGCGCGACTTTTCGAATGCCTTCCCCCATCTGGAAAAATCGTTCTTCAAAAACTGGGCGGCCACCGCCATGCTGGCTGTTTCCTACATGAAACGCCAGAAGAAGGACAAAATGATCAGTACTTTTGAAAAGGCGGTGCAGTGGAACAGCAAGGAATCGCTGCTCTGGGGTCTGTATGCATACTGCATGAACGAGAGCGGAGAAGCGGGAAAAGCCAAGGATATTCTTGCCAAAGGACTTAAAAAGAACCCGGGGGACGAAAAGTTGAAAGACCTTCTGGAGTGCCTTGAAAAGGGCAAGAAGATGAATATGCGTGCTTATGGCGATTTATGGTTCCAGTTCCACCTGGAAAGCCTCGGTGCCCTCCAGCGGCACCAGATGGCATCAATGGGTGGCCGGATGCAGCGGCGCATGGTTGCGAAAAGGTAGGACTCCGACCCAAAGGGGATTCCGCAACGGAATCCCCTTTTACGTAGTGCGACACACTCTTCCCGGATTGCTGGAGGTTGAAACAGTGCCTCGTCGGGATCTGCTCCCAACTCTTTGACCGTAGATTTCGTGACTCCGGATTATATTGACTGCTGTTGTACCCACAAAAAGGAGACCACCATGTCCACACAGGCCCTCGCCAAGGTCGGCGATAGCGCAAAGCTCGACGAGCTGGTTCAGCTGGTCAGCTTCATGCTGGCCGATGAAGAATACGGGGTGGAGGTTCTCAAGGTGCGCGAGATCATCCGCATTCCGACAATCACCAAAATGCCCAACGTGCCGCAGCATGTCGAAGGGATCATCAACCTTCGCGGCAAGGTCATTCCAATCATCTCCATGCGGAGACGTTTCGGACTGATGGAGTACGAAAGCAACGTCCAGACCCGCATCATCATAATGGATGTGGCCGGAAGCCAGACCGGTTTCATCGTCGATGCGGTTTCAGAAGTCATCCGCATCCACAGCAGTGAAATCCAGCCTCCCCCCTCCATGGTGCTCTCCGGCGGCATCGGCCAGGAGTTCATCACCGGCGTTTTCAACCACACCGAGCGGCTGCTGATCATCATGGATATCGACCGGATGTTTTCTGAAGTTGAGCGGGAAAGCTTTGGTGCGATTTCGTAACGGTTCCGCGACAGACGCGCGGCATGAACATGAGGGAGATCCTCACCGGAACCCCCTCGTTTAGTGAGAGGGACATCATTCCCGTCATGTGCGGCTCCATAATAATAAATATGTATGCTACAATGCCGAAGTACGTACGAAGATCCCTGCCATCAGACCGGAGGTGCGTTCATGAAACAAACCGTTAACCTTCTATTCCTGCTATTGACAGTCGGCGCCCTACTGGCCGGGGCTGCCTGCAATCGGACGGAACCGCCCCAGATCAGTCTTAGATCGACGGAAGCAGCGAAAGAGGCAGCAGCTCCTGCCCCAAAACTGCAGCCGCTCCGGATCGGAATGGGAGCCATGATTACCCCCAATGAAGGCTATTTTTATTACCAGCGTCTCCAGGGTTATATCGAAAAAAGGCTGGGACGTCCGGTACATCTGGTAGACCGTGAGAGCTACGACGAAATGAACGGCCTGCTGGAGTCGGGCGGAATTGACGCTGCCTTCGTCTGTGCCGGACCCTATGTGGAAGGCAAGACAAAATTTCAACTGGAACTGCTGGCCATGCCGTTGGTAAAAGGGAAGCCGGTCTATCACTCGTACATCCTCGTACACAGGGACAGCACAATCACCAGCATCAAGGATTTGCGGGGCAAAGTCTTTGCTTTTACCGACCCGAAATCAAATTCAGGAAAAATGGTGCCGACCTATATGCTGGCAAAAATGAAAGAGACCCCGGAGAGTTATTTTTCCCGCGTCGAGTACACCTATGGGCACGACAAGTCAATCAGGGCGGTTGCTGAAAAAATTGTCGACGGAGCAGCGGTGGACAGCCTTATCTGGGAGTACCTCGCCGTCAAGAGGCCTGAACTTACCGGCATGACGAAGATCATTGTAAAATCCGCCCCCTACGGAATCCCGCCATTTGTTGTTCGGGCAGGGCTTGACCCGGAGCTCAAGAAGAGCTTGAAGGATATTCTATTGTCGGCATCAAAGGACCCGGAAGGTCAGGAAATTCTGAAAGGGATGATGATCGACGGCTTTGTTGTCGGAGATGACAACAACTACGACAGTATCCGCTCAATCAGCACCTGGGTGGCGGGGCAGCGGAAACCGGTAAAATGAGGTCAGTTCCTCTTAAAATCCAGTATGTCATCGGCATCTGCGGCTTGATACTCTTTGTGTCTGCAACGTTGCTGCTGTACATACACGGTGACTTTAACAAGCGATTGGAAACAGAGCTGCATAAGCGGAGCGCATCAATCGCCCGGAATCTCGCCGAAGCTTCAGTCAAACCTATCATAACCGAAAATCACGTCGCCCTGCAGCTGCTCGTCAACAACTTGAAGCGGAATGAAGACGATATCCGCTATATCTACATTGTCACAAAACAGCAGCAGGTTGTTGCCCATACCTTTGACCGGTCATTTCCGCACGACCTGCTGAAACTTGACCGGCCTGTCTTGAGTACGGGAAAACCACTCATCCAGACGCTGCAGGTAGAACGGGAACGGCTGGAGGATGTGTCGGTTTCCATCCAGCAGGGAGACTTTGGCCGCGTTCACATCGGGATTTCAGAGGAGATGGTCAAGGCGGAACAGCGGGATATGGTTCTGAACAATGCTCCCTTCATCGGACTGATCCTGTTGCTGGGGAGCATCGGAGCATGGTGGTTTGCTTCAAGAATCACCAGTCCGATCATCACCCTCTCAAACAGTGCCAAAAAGGTAGCTGAAGGGGAGTTTGACGTGTTGGTCGAGGTCACCAGTCATGATGAAATCGGAGAACTGACATCCTCGTTCAACTCCATGACCGCTGATCTGAAAAAAAGAACGGATCAGCAGCGGCAAACCGAGTACGACCTCCGCATGCAGGCATCTCTTTTGGAGGAGGAGGTGGCGCAACGCCAGAAAGCCCAGGAGGAGTTATCAGCCAAACAGGACCAGCTGCAAACCCTCAACTGCTCACTGGAGGAGCGCATCAATTGTGCACTGGCCGAGTTGCGCACGAAAGACAGGGTCATGCTGACTCAGGGCCGCCAGGCCGCAATGGGAGAGATGATCAACAACATCGCCCACCAATGGCGTCAACCGCTCAACAATCTGGGTTTGATCGTCCAGAACATCAAAGCGGACTACGACTCCGGCTCGATGACTCCCGAGATGATGACGGGTGACGTGGGCAAGGTTATGAATACGATCATGTTCATGTCCCAGACTATCAATGATTTCAGCAGTTTTTTCAGACCGGACAATGAAAGGACGGTTTTCTGCATATCCCGGAGCCTGACTAAAGTCGTTGCAATGATTGAAGCGAGCCTGTCACTGCACGGTATCCGGCTCATCATTGTGCAGGAGGAAGAAGATGTTGCGGTCGAGGGTTATTTTAACGAGTATAATCAGGTCCTGCTCAATCTTCTCAACAACGCCAAAGATGTATTGCTGGAACGGGAGGTGGAAAAGCCGGTCATTACCGTCATCATATCGATGATAGATGGACTGGCCGTCGTGAGGGTGCAAGACAATGCAGGCGGGATTCCCGACACGATCATCGGACAGATATTCGATCCATATTTCACAACTAAGGACTATGGCAAAGGGAGCGGCATCGGGCTGTATATGTCAAAAACCATTATCGGCGAGCATTTCAGCGGATCTCTCTCCGCGTCAAACGTGGCCGGCGGAGCCCAGTTTTCTGTTGCGACTCCGCTTGCTCAGATCGGGCAGTAATTTTTCCAGAATAATCGTAATTTTTTATAACACCCCTCCGGAGTTGAATCAAAGACGATTACCGGGCAGCCGATCCGCAGCTCCAATCCCTCCAGCGAAACGTCATCCAGAAACAGACCCTCCCCCTCTTTCAGCATGACGTCCGGAACGAGCAGACACGAACCGGGCTCCTTTCCTTCCAGCGCCACAGCGATGTCATTGCCGGAAACCAGCCCGCTTACCGTTATGCTCTCACCGAAAAGCCTGTTTTCAACAGCCAGCGGCACGATATCTACGCCGCTCTTTTCTGCCAACCCCGCAAGAAAATCACTGACAAATCCGAAGGACGAAGCGCCGGTGACAACAGTTGCCCGGAATGACCCGATCGGCCGGACTCTCTTGAGCAACCGGACAGCCTCCTTCAAAAAAAGCGGCACCATGCCGACTCCGTTCTCGATCTGCGGAAAATCACCGTATGCTTTTATCGGCGGAAAGGGCAGGCAGGCCTTGAGGTAAAATTCATCGGCAAGGAACAGAAACGGCTGCCGCAGTTTTCTATGCAGCGCCTCAGCCTCCGGCTGCCAGATTGATATGAATTCCCGGGCGTAATCGGACTCTACCGGTGTCAACTGCGGCAGGCCCCGACGATGGGAGGTCATACCGAGCGGAACGACCGCCAATGACTGCACCGCAGGGTAAAGTGCAGCCAGATCGGAGACGGTGCGCTGCAGCTCTTCACCATCATTTAGCCCCGGGCAGAGCACAACCTGCGTGTGCATGACAATCCGGACGTCGGCCAACTGCTGCAGCTGCCCGAGAACCGGTGGAATGCCTGGCTTTCCGAGCAGGCGCTCCCGAAGAACCGGATTGGTAGCGTGTACTGAAATATACAAAGGGGAGAGGCGCTGTTCTATGATGCGGTTCAGCGCCGCGGTATTAAGGTTGGCCAGTGTGACGTAGTTGCCGTTCAAAAAGGAGAGACGGTAGTCTTCATCCTTGACGTACAGCGGTTTGCGGAGACCTTTGGGGAGCTGATGGACAAAACAGAAAAGACAATTGTTGGCGCACCGGGTCGGAACCGGAGCGGAAAAAGAAAGTCCGAGCGGCTCTCCTGCGTGACGTTCGATCTCTAACTCCCACAACTCGCCGTCCGTTTTTTCAATCTCCAGCAGCAATTCTTCTTCGGAGGCGGTATAGTAGCTGTAATCGATCAGATCCCGCAATTTATGGCCGTTAACGGCCACCAACAGGTCGCCGGCCGCCACCTCCAG
The DNA here is from genome assembly GCA_964524835.1 of uncultured Geobacter sp. GTDB lineage: Bacteria > Desulfobacterota > Desulfuromonadia > Geobacterales > Pseudopelobacteraceae > JACRCG01. The sequence goes on along the minus strand of CAZGEG010000017.1, from coordinate 8,477 downwards.
CCCGTCTGCAATTGAACCGGGGGTGACAGAACAGATCCGAAGAGCAGCCATCACCCCTCCCGGTAAAATTCGGAGTTGCGATAGTATTCCGCCAGAGAGCGGAGAAACACCTGCAGCACCGCAGTAACCGGCACCGCCAGCAACATGCCGGTAATCCCGAACAGCTGGCCGCCGATCAGCAGGGATACGATAGCCACCAGCGGGTGAAGCCCGACTGTGTTGCCAACAATTTTTGGCGTGATGACTGCTCCTTCAAGCAGCTGGACTAAACCGAACCACCCCAGACAGAGCAGCGGGTGGAGGATGTCATTAAATTTTAGCAGAGCCATGACAACCGAAAGGCAGATGCCGATAATTGTGCCGACATAGGGAATAATAAAGGTGGCGCCTGCCAGTGTACCGATAACAACCGCCAGATCTATGCCGATGGCGTACAGGCCGGCGCTGTAGAGGAGGGCAAGAATTGCGCACACCGAAAGCTGTCCCCGGACAAAGCCGGAAAGCACCGCATCGACTTCTGCCAGTTTTTTGGCATAAGCAGGACGAAAACGTGCCGGGACATACGATTCGGTGAAGGTTTTTAGCCGTGGCATGTCAAACAGCAGATAAAACAGATAGACCGGTATGATCAGGTAGCCCAGCAGGGCAAGGAGAACACCTACCGTCGAAGAAAGCGCCCTCTGCAGAAATGCAAGCAGCGGCTTGAGCAGGTCGGGGGCGGCGCTGCGTGCCTGCTGCAGCATTTCATTCAGCCGCAGCGCAAGCTTTTCGGGCGTCTCAATCCCCAGATAACCCTTTATTGAAACCGGAGTTATTTCGTAAAGATGCTGGGCATATGCCGGCAGATTGAGTTGCATGTTTGAAAGCTCACCCGTTATCGAAACGACGAAAAATACAGCAACACCGCTGCTGACTACTACCGCCAGAGAGAAGACGATCATAATCCCGTACAGTCGCTTTACCCCTTTGTGCTCAAGAAATTCCACCGCCGGATTCAGTATGTAGGCGAGGACAAATGCGATGAACAGCTGCAGGAAAACAGCGGATGAATAATAGAGTACGGCAGCCGCGAGAATGACCAGAAGAAGTGCTGCGCCGAGAATTAATTTTGTGCTTTTTGACATGGGTAGTTTTCGGGAAGCCTCCCGGACCTGAGTCCGGGAAGGGTGTGAAGTCGGCTACTGGTGCAGCCGGAAGGTACCATCGGCAGACGTGATGGTAGCAATGGAGTGTTTGTAAATCAGCATGTCACCTCCGGAATCAAGCAACACCGAGAAGTTGTCGAATGATTTTATGAATCCTTCCAGCTTGTCACCCGACATCATGACAACCGCGACCCGCACTCGCTCCTTGCGGGCCTGGTTGAGGTACTGATCCTGAATATTGAAAGGTGCCTTGGACATTGGTTTTACGCCTCCCGTCGCTCAAAAAATTCAATTGCATTCCGCTGTATGATAGCAAACTTCTCGGGATATTCAAACCACATTATATCCGGATCGGCCCTGAACCAGGTCAGCTGGCGTTTGGCGTAGTGACGCGTGTCGCGCTTGATCAGGCGGATTGCTTCTTCGCTGGTAAGTTCGCCGTGCAGACAGGCAACCGCCTCCTTATATCCGATCGAGCGCATCGACTTGAGATCGCGCCCGAATCCTGCCGCCAGCAGGGTGCTCACCTCATTCAGCAGGCCGGCGGCCAGCATCTGTTCGACCCGTTCGTCTATTCGCCGGTACAACAGGTCGCGCTCCACAGAAATGCCGATCTGGAGCGTGTCATAACGCCGGGTGGCAAACGCATGCTCCTTCTGATAGCGGGAAAGCGGGATTCCGGTCAGTCGGAACACTTCAAGAGCGCGAATGATGCGCACCAGATTGTTCGGGTGCAGGCCGGCAGCCAGCACCGGGTCAACCAGCCGCAGCCTCTCCAGCATGGCCGCGTTGCCGATCCTGTCCGCTTCATCCTGTAACTCCCGGCGAATTTCTCCCGCTCCGCTGGGCGAATCGACCAGACCGTTCACGAGAGCCCGGATGTAGAGGCCGGTCCCGCCGGCCACGACAACTCGTTTCCCCCGGCTGACGATGTTCCGGATTGCGCCATCGGCGGCTTCAGCAAAGTCGGCCGCCGAGAAAGGGTGATCGGGGTCGGCCACGTCGATCAGGTGATGGCGGATCTCGGCTTGCTGTTCCTTCGAGGGCTTTGCGGTTCCGATGTCCAGTCCGCGGTAGATCTGCATCGAGTCGGCATTGACGATTTCGGCATCCAGTGCGTATGCCAGTCGCAGGGCCAACGCACTCTTGCCCGAAGCGGTCGGGCCGCAGATAACCAGAATCCTGGTTGCCGGATCGGTACTCATGTCCGTTTAAAAATCTTTTGCAGCTCCGCCAGCGTCACGACGTGCGAGACCGGACGGCCATGCGGGCAACTGGCGGCGAAGTCGGTTTGATCCATACGATGCAGCAATTCCTTGATCTGCCGGTTTTCGAGCGGATGGGCGCCACGGATAACAGAGTGGCAGGCGATTCGGGAGAAAATACTTTCCACTGCATCAATGAAGGCGGCGCTGGTGCCGAACCTCTCCAGATCAGCCAGAATATCGCGGATCAGAAGAATCGGATCTTTTTGGGCGACCAGATGCGGAACAGCTGAAACCATTATCGTCGTGCCGCCGAACGGTTCCAGATCAAAACCGATTCCTTCCAACTCCTTACTGAACCTGACCGCTACCGCCACCTCACTGAAAGTGAGTTCAACCGTTTCGGGGAACAACAGGCGTTGCGACTCGATCCCGCCACCCTGAAACTGCTGTTTGAGGAGCTGATATGCAACCCGTTCGCTGGCGGCGTGTTGGTCGATGATCACCAGTTCATCGTCTGACTGGCACAGGATATATTCGCTCTGAAACTGCCCGATAATGGCGAGCGCTGAAAAATAGCCCGCCGGTTCGGGTTGTGTCTGTTCAGGCAGAAATGGGACGGACGGTTCACTGACGGATATATTCTGTTCCGGAGGTGTGAAGGTTTCTGCAGACGCCGCGCCGCTTTGTTGTCTCGACGACGGGCGGTCCGGCGGACGTGACAGCAGTGACAGTGATGCTTGGGCTGAAGCCGCGATCCTTTCCCGATACGCCTGCCCGGTTGCTCCGTTCGGTGCGTTGGGTGTGACCGGCGCCGCCAGCCAGGGGGAACTGCGCAACACCTCTTCGATCGCCGCCTGTATTGCATCATGCACGGCGGATTGGCGCCTGAAACGGACTTCATGCTTGGTCGGGTGGACATTTACATCCACTTCACCCGGAGGAAGTTCGATGAAAAGCGCGACAACCGGATAGCGGCCGCGGTCGATGACGCCGCGGTATGCCTGCATGACTGCGTGCTGCACAACTTTGTCGCGAATAAATCGACCGTTGATATACGTATAGACCGCCTGTGTTCCGGAACGCACCAGCGCCGGACCGGAGACAAAACCGGAAATTGCGGCATAGTCGTCTCCACCCTTGACAGGATACAGATGTCGGGAACTCTCCCGGCCGACAACCTGGGAAAGCCGTCGCTGCAGGTCGCTGCGCTGCAGACGCAGCAGATCCTTCTCGTCGCTTGTGCAGGAGAAGGACGCCTCGGGACGGGAGACCGCCATTCTAGAGATGACATCGGCAACGTGACCGGTTTCGGTTTCTACACTTTTCATGAATTTGAGGCGGGGTGGTAGATTGAAAAAAATCTGTTCTACCGTAATGACGGTACCGGGTGCCATGCCGCATGCTCTGACATCACGGACACGGCCCCCCTCCACGATGATTTCGGTTCCTTCCGGAGAGTCGGTCTCCCTTGTTGCAAGCGAGAACCGGGAAACCGAGGCGATCGAAGGGAGCGCTTCACCGCGAAATCCGAGTGTCATTATCCGCTCCAGGTCGCTGTCTACCTTGATCTTGCTGGTGGCGTGCCGTTCGAGAGAAAGAAGGGCATCTTCACGGGACATTCCGTGCCCGTTATCCGTGACACGAATTCGGCGCCTGCCGCCGGCGCTTATTTCCACGGAAATAGCAGTGGCGCCGGCATCCAGCGAATTTTCGATCAGCTCTTTTATGACCGATGCAGGCCGTTCGACAACTTCACCGGCAGCGATTTTGTTGGTAAGGGTTTCCGGCAAAATGGTGATACGCTGGGACATGGCAGCTCCGGCCTGTACGAAAAAAGAGCGGGGAGGCCCGCTCTTTCCGGTAAAAATATAAAGTTACATGGATTTATTTTTGCGTATTATCTTTCGTGTCGCCGAACAGGGAGTCAAAATCATCGGGGGCTTCCGTGCTGTCGGGTGCAGCCGCATCTGTCGGCGTGTCATCCCAGGAAAAACTTTCAAGATCGAATTCGCCCGGGCCTGACGAAGAATCCGCACTCTTCGCTGCGGCAGGGGGAGGTGACGGCTGTGTCGCACCAAAGGGAGATTCATCAGATTGCGAAGTCGATTCAAGAAGGTCGGCAAACACGTCATCTTCGGACGGTGAACTAACCGGTCGATTGACAGCCGGTGATGGCTTATCAAAGTTGAAAGGGTTATCGTTCCCCTGGACGGGTGCGGGGGGGGGATCATCGGGCAGATCAAACGAAAATATGTCGTCATGCGTTTCCGCACTATCTCCGATCTGGTCAGTCGCACTTTCGGTCGACCGGAACGCGGCCGCCATCTTTTCCTTTGCTTCCTGCGGGAGAACCATTGAAGTTATTGAATAGGTCTGTTTATACCCGGTCAGATCGCTGGAGCACTTTATACAGCTGTCATAGTATTCGAAGCTATTAAATCCGCACTTGGGGCATTTCATTTGCGGCTCCTTAGTAAGTTAGAATTTATTTTCTGTTTTTTCTGGCAAAAAATAAATTCGTTAACGCACTTATCCAGTTTACCTGGGCTGACTGCCTTCACTCATGATTCGTCCCATATATACTGTATTATCGCAAGAATAGCAATACTTGCCGTTTCAGTTCTCAGTATCCTGGAACCGAGCGAAACCGGCTGAAAACCGTGCTGTGAGAAATGTCGCACTTCAAGGGGATCGAAACCGCCTTCCGGGCCGATTGCCACGATCACAGTAGAAGGCTTCCTCCCGGAAGTTAGTACTTCTTTCAGGGTATGTTCCCGTTCACCCTCCCAGAGGATCAGACGAAGTTCCTGTCCGGAATCATTTGCCGCTTCCACGGCGCTTGGCCTCCAGGTCACTTCAGGGATATCGGGGCGGCCACACTGCCGTGCAGCCTCCGCCGTAATTCGGTTCCAGCGATCAAGCTTGCTGTCCTGTTGGTCATCGCGGATTTTGGCAACTGATCTGCGCCCACCAAAAAGCCAGAAATCATGGGCGCCAAGTTCGGTCCCTTTCTGCAGGATCAGATCGATTTTATCACCTTTGGGAAGTCCCTGACAGATCGTAATGTGTGGAGCTGTGGAATCGCTCTGGGCGGCAGGGGAGGAAGTTGCGATCTTTATTGCAACCCACTCCTTGGCAACCTGGTTGATCGTGCCGAAATGCACCATCCCCTTCTCGTCAGCCAATTGAACGGCGTCACCAGTACCCAGGCGAAGTACCCGCACCATATGGTTATAGATATCGCCATCGAAAGAGGCGTATCCATCACGGATTGCGCGCGAGTTTATCATGAAACGGCGCTCGCTCATGATCCGGCTTCACTCCGGTACAGCATGGCAACCCACTCGCCGGATGCGGTCGTCCGGCAGTATTGTAGCGGTTGGGATTCGAAGCCCAGACGGACCAGCGGCTCCTTTTCCGCCAAAATCCCGGAAAGGATTAAAGACCCTCCTGGATTCAAGCGCTTGGTTAGGTAAGGAGCCAATCGCACCAGTTCCTCGGCAAGAATATTTGCCAGAATAATATCAAAACTCTCCGTTAGAGCTTCAAGTGGAGCGATGCCGCATTCAATCCGCCCGGACATCTGGTTCAGAGCAAGGTTCTCCCGTGCAACGTCAACAGCATCGGGGTCAATATCGAGCGCCAGTACCCGGCCGGCGCCCAGCAGGCTCGCTGCCATGGCCAGTATTCCCGAGCCGGTACCGAGATCGAGGAGAGACGGCGCAACGGCTTGGTCGCTACTCTCCATGACCTGCTCAAGCAACTCAAGGCAGAGGCGCGTCGTTTCATGTCCTCCGGTTCCAAAAGCCATTCCCGGGTCGATGCGCAGAACAAGGTCACCCGGCCGTTGTTCCGCTTCCTCCCAGGTCGGAACTATCAGGAGATGTTTCCCGACCCGGAGCGGCTTGAAATGAACCTTCCAGCTGCTGCTCCAGTCTTCCGAATTAACCGAGGAGAGCACAGGAGTACCAAAGCTGGCGGCAGGATGTCGTCCGGAGAGCTCCGCGATAAATGTTTCAAGTTCGAACATCTGCGGGGCAGGGTCAACGTCAGCGGGAAGATAGGCTTTGATCACGACGCGAACAGAATCAGGAATTTCGCTCACGGAGAAGGCATCGACATTCAGGTTGTCTACACAGACACCGGTACCGGAGAGATGTGTCATAAACTCAGCAACGACGTCAGCGTGCTCTTCAGGAACATCGCACGCAATTTCAAGCCAGGAATCAAGCATGGGCGAACCTTGTTGGGAAGATGGAGTAGACGCCGGTCGAAAGTAGCAGAAGCACCTACAACTGACAATAAAAAACGACCGATTCCTTCCGGGCGCCTGTTGCATTGAAGCATGGCGTCGGATCTGTGTTTGCCGGGACTTTCGGCCCGGATGCATTACGAATACCGACAGGAGCGTTTTATGCTATCCGGGCTTGAAGTAAAAGACTACAGTGAATAATCAACACCGATCTTTGAATTGAAACGTCACTCCGTTTCCGAGGGGCTTATAACGTGTCAGCATCACCATCCCCTTATATCCAGTCATATCTTAATGAATCAAGCCAACAGCGACTGATCGAATCAAACCGCAGAGAGTACGGAGACCGGTACGACCTCCTGAATTTCGGATCCCCTGAACAACTGGCGGCCGCCACTGCAGAGCGAAATGATCTGCTGCAGTGGCTGGACCAGCGCGCCTGTTTCGGGTACGCTGGAACCAAGGTGGACTGCAGCGGTATCTCTCCAGGATGCCGACGCTGCGGCGATGGAGACTGGTCCTGCCTGTTCGTCAGCGGGCGCTGCAACGGACGCTGCTTCTACTGCCCGACGGCACAGGATGACGACGGCCCGCCGGTCACCAACGGCATGGCCTTCACGTCTCCTGAAGAGTATGCCGCATATGTGGCTGCCCTGGGGTTCGGCGGCGTCAGCGTCAGCGGCGGCGAACCGCTGATGACTCCTGAGCTGACACTTGCCTACCTGAGCGCAGTCCGCAGGCGCTGTGGCGACGATGTCCACCTCTGGCTCTATACCAACGGCACCCTGCTGACCGCGGAGCTCTGCAGTCGCCTGAAGAATGCCGGACTGAACGAGATCCGCTTCGACCTGGGGGCGGTCCGCTACCATCTCAAAAAATTGCGTCTGGCGGTGGGCTGCATTCCGACGGTAACGGTGGAAGTCCCGGCGGTGCCGGAGGACGAAGAGCTGCTCAAACTGAAGATGGTAGAGATGGCAGAGGCCGGTGTCAACCACCTCAATCTTCACCAGATGCGGCTGACCCCCTACAACTTTGACCCTTTGATGGAGCGGAACTATACATTTCTCCATGGCGAAAAGGTCACAGTACTGGAATCGGAACTCACTGCACTGCGGACAGTACGTTTCGGTCTTGAACAGAGGATCGCCCTGCCGGTGAACTACTGCTCATTCCCCTACAAGCGGCGCTTCCAGTCGGCAGCGACCCGGCGACGTGCTGCCCTGTTTGTCTGCGTGTCCGGCGAAACCGTGACGGAATCCGGCTACCTGCGAACCATATCTGCTTCAACGGTTCGCTACTGCGAAGTCGCACTCTTGCAGAATCCCAGCTACCGTTATCCATTTGAAAAGATTGTGCTTGAAACCGGGCGTTCCCTGTATATGGAGAAGCGTCCGGTGACTCAGGAAGTGGAGCTTTCGGTAGATGAGCTGTTTGCTTTGGAGGGAGGTCAGGCGCCGGAGCGGATAGCATGTTTTGAAAAGGTCGAGAGCGGCCTCGCAGTCTACTTCTGATGCAGTTCATCCCGGGAACCGGCCGGACAGGGGAGAAACCGGCTTAGAGCGCCGCAGCATCTATCAACGCGGTTTTTTCGCCGTGCGTCATCCGCTTGATCTGCAGTTCTCTGCAGCCGGCTGAACTTCGGGTGTGGCCTTCCTCGAGATACACTATTCTCACCGCCTTCCGCCCCCGAAAGTACTTTGCACCACTCCCGTCGGCGTGCTGCCGGAACCGCCGCTCCGGATCAGTCGTTATGCCGGTATAGAGCGACATGTCCGAGCAGAGAATGATATATACATACCAGATCATACAATCTCGCTTCTTCTCCACAACCCAGTTTCATCCGGCCATGCAGCATCCGCTGTGTGGCCGTTT